>CAWIQF010000001.1:0-484348 GCA_963838205.1 Terriglobia bacterium
CGAGGTGGAGTTGGTGCTTTCCGAACTACCCCCCGCGTGGTGGTGATGATGGATGACTTTGGCCGGTTTGCTGGACATCCTGTTGAAGAGTTGTGTAGGCCTTCTGCGCGGCCGACAGGTTTCCGGATTGCAGCGCCGATCCCAAGGCGCTAAAGGCCTGGGACAGAGTGCTGTTGTTTTGCACGGAGCCCGAAATGTTTTGACTCAAGGTGCTGAAATCGGATTGGGCCTGGGTGATGTTCCCCGCCTGCAAATCCTGCCCCAGTTGTTGAAACTCACTTTGAATTTTCTGAGTCTTAGCCTGCCAGGCTTGCATGCTTTGGCTCAGATGGCTGCTGGACGAAATACTCGATACGGACATTGTACACCTCGAATTGATTCGGGATTTCAGATTTGCGATTTTGGATTAATGGCCGCGTGCGGCTCTTCCCTTCAATCCAAAATCGACAGTCCAAAATCCAATATGGCTTGGGCCCCATGCCACCAGCGACGCCCACTCTCAGCTTTCGGCCGTGCCCCGCTTAAGTTCCGGCATTGCTGGACCCTGCTTTCGCACCCTTCTGACTGCAACTGGCATTCCGTTCGCGCCATTTCGAGTGGGCCTCTTGTAACTACATGGGAACAAGAATGTTGGCGGCAAGGCTGGTTGGGCAAGCGAATGAGCGTCCAAACGGATGGGCAATAACGGCCCAGGGCATCGCTAGAAATGAGGAAAGATTTGCCCCCCGCGTGGGCATTATTTATGAGGTTTCTTCTGTGGATGATGGGCGGGTTCTTCCCTGTGTTCGAGCGGACGTTCCGATTGGGTTCCAGGTCGGGAATGCCACACCAGGTTTCACAGGCGAGGATGGAATTGGTGGGCTGTTTCGGGTCGTACTTCACGCTCGTGGTTTGGCCGGGAAGGAAGGGCGCGGCGGCGGCGATTTCCGGCAGCGCGCTCAGGTCCTGTGCCGCCTCGTAGGTGACCCCGGCCACCTCGTAGTCATAGAGCAGAATGGGTCCGGCGGGACCGTCCGGCCACGGGCTCCGCCAGTTCCACGATTCTTCCCGGGATAATGCGCCCGCAGGCGTTCACGCCCAACCGGCGCAAGCGTTCGATTTCGTCAGGGCTTTTGCGCCGCCAGCGGCGCACGGTTCTCCACGCCCACACTCCCGCGAGGCCGATCGCGGCCGATCCCGCAACGGCGATTCCCAGGTCTTTTGAAAACGTCACTGAGCTTCTGGATTCTCCAGATATTAGTACTTACACGTTAACAGGTACTGTAGAAGTTAAAGGATGAATCGGCTCGCGATCCTTCACCCTTATACCTTCAGCCTTTACCCTTTACCCTCTTACTTCGTTTCCACTTCTTCTTGCTTCGACGCCTTGCTCTCGTTGCCGGAAAGGTCAACGGCCGTCACATAGTAGGTGAGGGTCTTTCCCGGCGCGGCGGTGGCATCACGGAAGATGGGCGTACGCAACAATTCCTTGTTGACCCGCTGGGCGGTTTGATCATCCACGCGATAGACGTTGTACCCCGCCAAATCGGCTTCGGTGTTGGCCGTCCACACCAGTTCCACCGCGCCCGCCGCGTAGATGCTCGACAATCCCTGCGGCGGGGCGGGTGGGAAGACATCGCGCGGCGTGACCTTCACCGCTGGCGAGGCGTCACTCATGGCCAGATGGCCGGGCTTACCAAAAACCGCGCGCACCTGGTAGTAATAAGTCTGGCCGAATTCGAACTGGCTGTCGCGGTAGGGTGAGCGTGGCCGTTTCGCCCCGCAGTTCAAAGCTGCCGGCCTGGCCCGTCGGAGCTGCGAAAAATGCGGTATCCGGCGAGGTCATGGACGGGCTCGCCGCTGAGCGTCGTGGTGGGCGGAGAGAATTGAACTTCCACGGCTTTTTCGGTGGTCACGCATTTGACGCTCTCCACGGGTTCCGAGACGTCGAAGATCGGCACATCGACAAAGTTGGAAGGATCGCTTTCGAGCGCCCGGTGGCGGAATCCCCGGGTCAGCGTGCGGACCGCCACCACCAGGGTCTGTCCGCGCCAGTCGTGAAATTCCCGCTCGGTCAGATGCGCGGAGTAGGAGACGTTATTGCCCTGTGCGTACGGCAGCCACTCCTCGCGGATCAGGTGCGTCCAAACCTCCGGCTCCGGCAGCTTGGAGATGCCGGCGCCCTGGGGAGCGATGGCGCGGAGAATCTCGACCTCCAGCGGCTTGGTCAAGCGCTCGCCGTCGGTGGTCTGCTGGGGAAGGCTGAAGTGGATTTCCAGGCTTTGCCCGATTTGCACGGCGGTGAGGTTGGTGATTTTCGCCGGCCGCTCCAGACGGGGAGGGTGGGGAGTTCCCTGCACGCCGCATCCGAAGCAGCCACCCGGCGGCGGAAGCCAGCACCAATGCCTGGCAGAATCCGTTTCGGCAGGCTGGTTCGGTGAAAGAAGAAGATGGGCGCGGCCGCTCGCCGCGCTCGAGGATAGGGTTTCACAGGATGTATCGGCTGAGGTCCTGATTCTTGACGATGTCCGTCAATTGCTTCTGCACGTAGGCTGCGTCAATGCGCACGACCTTCTTCTTCAGGTCCGGCCCCTCGAAAGAAATCTCATCCAGCAGCTTTTCCATGATGGTGTGCAGCCGCCGCGCGCCGATGTTTTCCGTGGCTTCGTTCACGGCCGCGGCAAACTTGGCGATTTCCTGCAGCGCTTCGTCGCTGAAGGTCAGCTTGATGCCTTCCGTTTCCAGCAGCGCGATATATTGCTTCACCAGCGCGCTCTTGGGCTCCTTCAGGATGCGGATGAAATCGTCGGTGGTGAGCGAATGCAGCTCCACCCGGATGGGAAAGCGGCCTTGCAATTCCGGAATCAGGTCGGAAGGCTTGGAGACATGGAAGGCGCCCGCGGCGATGAACAGGATGTGGTCGGTGCGCACCATGCCGTAGCGCGTATTGACGGTGGTGCCCTCGACGATGGGCAGGATATCGCGCTGCACGCCCTCGCGGCTCACGTCCGGCCCGCCGCCGCCGCGCTCGCGCCCCGCAATCTTATCGATTTCATCCAGAAAGATAATGCCCGACTGCTCCGCGCGCTCCACCGCCGTGCGCGTGACCTGGTCCATGTCGATCAGCCGGTTTTCCTCTTCCTGGATCAGGTATTCCATGGCCTCGGTCACGTGCATGCGCCGCTTCTTGGTGCGCTGCCCGAAGAGGCCGGGAAGGATATCCTTGATATTGATATCCATCTCTTCCACGCCCTGGGAAGAGATCACCTCAAACGCGGGCATGCTGCGGTCGCGCATCTCCACTTCCACTTCCCGTTCGTCCAGCTTGCCTTCGCGAAGCTGGGCGCGGAGTTTTTCCCGCGTGCGCTGAAATTGCTCGTGCGCGCGCGGCGCGGCCATCGCTCGTCTTCTCCCGGGGCCTTTTCCGGTTTCCGCACGGCGGGGGAGGCGGCAGGAGCAGGTCGAGCAAGCGCTCCTCGGCATTCTGTTCGGCCTTCTCCGCGACTTCGTCCACTTTTTCTTCGCGCACCATGTCGATGGAGACTTCCACCAGGTCGCGGATCATCGATTCCACGTCGCGCCCGACGTAGCCGACTTCGGTGAAGCGCGAAGCTTCCACTTTGAGGAAAGGGGAATTGGTCAGGCGCGCCAGGCGGCGGGCGATTTCCGTTTTGCCCACGCCGGTCGGCCCGATCATGATGATGTTCTTGGGAAGGATGTCTTCGGCGAGTTCCGGCGCCAGCTTCTGCCGGCGCATGCGATTGCGCAGCGCCACGGCCACGGACCGCTTGGCGTTGGCCTGGCCCACCACGTACTTGTCGAGCTCCGCCACAATCTGCCGCGGGGTCAGGTCGTCGAGCGAAGGGGCATTTTCGATATTTTCGGGCAAGTAGAAAACCATATTTCTAAAGTGTAAAGGGTAAAGTGTAAAGGGCAAGGTGTCGGGCCGGAAAGTTTGCAAGGTGGATGGGTGAAATTATTGATCAACTTTACCCTTTCCCCCTTTTCGCCCACCCCTTCTGGAAATCTCCTGAATGACCACCTGATCGCATGGTAAAAATGGCGATTCCCCCGGCAACCAGCATGGCTTCCCTGGACGATGTACCAGACGCGCGAGGCGGCGCCGGTGATCGTCGCGCGCGAGGGTCTGAAATCGATATCCGACGTGGGCGAACTGGAGCGCATCGTCGACGCCGTGGTCGCCGCCAACCCGAAACAGGTCGAGCAGTACCGCGCCGGCAAGACCACGGTGATGGCGTTCTTCATCGGCCAGGTGATGAAGGCCACGCGCGGCCAGGCCGACCCGCACACGGCCACTGAGATTGTTCGGCGGAAACTCGGGTAACCCTTTCGTGAGGCCCCGCCGCATGCTGCCCTGGATGATGCTGCCGATGCTGGCCGCCGCCGGCGCGGCGCCGGTCCCGGAGATCCACTGGCAGTTCGGCCCGCGCACCCTGACGCTGGCCGGGGTAGGCGCGCTGAGCCTGCCGCGCGGGATGATCTCCGCCGATCGCGCCGAAGCGCGCCGCTTCCTCGAAGCCACCGGCAATCCGCCTGCCGGCGACGAACTGGCCGTGGTCGCGCCGACGAACCTGGACTGGTTCCTGGTCTTCAGCTACGAACCGTATCAGAAGCTCGGTGTAAGCAAGCCCGAGCCGACCGTCGAGGAAATCGTCGCGGCGCTGAAGCGCGGCAATTGGGAGGCGAATGCGGCACGCCGCCAGGCCGGACGCGAGACGCTGGACCTGTTGGGCTGGCGCGACAAACCGCGCTACGACCCCAAGACGGCGCGGCTTGAGTGGAGCCTCGACACCGCGGAGAGCGGCGGACGGAAGGACGCCAGCCGCTTCTGGCTGTTCCTGACCCGCGCGGGCGTGCTCACGGCGGAGCTGGTCAGCGAGGAGCCGCGCTTCGCAGCAGCCAGCCAGCAGGCGCGGGCGCTGCTGGGCCATCTGGGCATAGTCGAGCAGGAAGCGTACAACGATCCCAACTCGCATGACTGGCTTTCGGTGGGCTTGGGCATCATCGCCGCCGTGCTGCCCGCGCTTGGGTTCGCGGTTCTGTATATGCTGCAGCGCCGCAAGAAGCGGGATGGGCCGCAGGCCTAGATATTCGCGGAGCAGAATGAGCGACCGCGTCCCCAGGATTGCGGCTCCGTCACAACACGACCGCTCTTTTCAGTCGCGGCTCAGAAACGCATCCGCTCCCTGACGGTCGCGGCTCCGCTGCGAGATTGCGGCTCGGAGAGGAGGACGCGGTGAAGCAGGATCAGTAGCGCCAGCTCTTCAGATCCGCGCCGACAGGCGCCGTTTTCTCCATGCGTTCTACGATCTTCTGCACGTACATGGTGTTGTAGCGCAGGCGGCTGATGGCATTGGGCTGATTGGGGTCTCCGTTCCAGCAGTGTTCGGCGCGCGCGCCGTAGGCCACCTCGGCGTCGGCGGGAGGGTTCGCAGCTTTCTTCAGAAAATCCTCCATCAGATACACGGCGTTGTTCAGGTAGTAGGTGTCCGCCTCGCCGACGTAGATGTGCAGCTTGCCGCGCACTTTCGGCCCCAGCGTCGGCCAGTTGGTCTCGAGTTGATAACGCAGATCGTACTTCTTCCACGCTTCGGCGACCGTGTGGTTGATCTCGCCCGTGGTCTTGTCCCACAGCCGCATGGGGTAACCGTCGGGACCGGCGGGTGAGAAAACCGCCTCCCAGATGTCCCACTGCCCGCCGGAGCGCGTTTTCGTGCCCAGGGCGAGCTCCAGGTAGTTCGTGTCCTCGACCGTCGCGCTGATCTGGCCGAGATAGTTGCGCATGGCCGGGCGCGGCACGCGCATGTGCGGGCCTTCGAGGAAAAAGGCGTTCTTGTCTTTGTAGATGTCGATCACCGTGTAGGCGCGGAAGTCGATCGGGTCGGGGCAGGCGCAGAACGCGCCGTTGAACTCGTCGGGGTAGAAAAGCTGCACCGCGAGAGCCTCCCAGCCGCCCGTCGAGCCTCCATAAGTGAACCGCGCCCAGCCCTGTCCGATGCCGCGGAAGCGGCGTTCGATCTCTGGAAGCAGCTCGTACATGATGGCGTCGCCATAGGGCCCGACATTGGCCGAATTCACGGCGTAGCTGTCGTCGTAGTACGGGTTCGCGTGCTGGATTTCGACGATCAGCATGCGCGGGAAATCCGCGCCGGTCCATTTCTTGTAGAAGTCGTAGTCCTCCTGCTGCTCGATTTTGTTGTAGCCCGCGAGATGGAACCGTTCGCTGTAGTCGGGCTTCAGGTTCGGATCGGGCGGCTCGATGCGAAAGCCGCCGAAATCCCCGGGAAAGTGGCCGTGAAAAATGATCAACGGGTAGCGCGCTTGCGGGTGTTCGTCAAAGCCCGCCGGCACCAGGACGTGCGCGCCGAGGTACATATCCGTGCCGTAAAACTTGGAGAGCCGTTCACTGCGGATGCGAATGTGCTTGATGTACTGAGTGTCTTTGAGCGGAGGAATCGGCGGGATCTCCTGATCGAGCGTGAGTGTGACCGGGTGGCCGCCCGGGCCGATGGTCAGCTTGACCGGTTGGCTATAAATGTTGCCGGGCTTGGATTGCCACTGCTGACCCTCGCCGCGGTCGGGCGGCAGCTTGACGATGCGCCCGTCGGCAAGATGGAAGGTCTCGTAGCGGTTGAGCAGGGCCTGCACGGTGTACTCGCCGGGCTTCAATTGCGAGAGCGTCCGGATGGGATAGCCGAAGGCGGTATCGCCGACGCGCGCGAGCGTCCCCGGCTTCCAGTTTTCGACGTCGGTGCCGAAGACAAGCTGCGTGTTGGGCGTGTCGTTGATCTGCAAGCGCGGCTCGGCCGAAGGGTCCGTGGACAGGAGCAGCAGCAAGCGCCCGTCCAGCGGCCGCTCGCTGCGGGCCTTCGGAAAAGTGACTGTAAAATCAGTGGCCATGACCACAGCGGACGTAAGCATGATTGCCAGCACCAATCGTTTCATGAAAGGCATCTCCCGTTCCTCACAGGCTAGCGCACTGGGTCGGGCTCGAATGTCGATTTCCTCGACGCGCGCTCCTCCGGGTCGGATAATACGGAGTAAGGATGCCGCGCATTCCCGAACTCCGCCGCCGAGGCGCCGCATGAAGCCGGTGTCGTGGACGCAGGCACTGAAGCGCCTGCCGATGGACATCTACGAGCACGGCGCGCTGGGCTACGCCAAGGGCGCCTCCTACTCGGCGCTGCTGAGCTTTTTCCCCGTCTTTGCCGTCACCACTGCCGCGCTGTTTGCGGCGGATGCGCCCGAGGTGGCGCGGCGCGTCGCGAACCTGCTGTATTCGGTTGCGCCGCCCGAGGTCGAACAGCTCCTCCAGGCCTGGTTCACCGAGCACATTACGCATCCGCAGTCGCTGCGAATCGCAGCCGTGCTGCTATCGCTGTGGGCCGCCTCCGGTGTCGTGTCCACCTTGATGCAGGCCTTCCAGGCGGCTTACGAGAAGCGCGACACGCGCGGCGCCGTCCATCAGTTCGCAATCCAAATCGCATTAGTGCTGATGAGCATGCTGCCGGCGGTGGGTGCGACGGCTCTGATCCTGCTTGGCGACTGGGTGGAAACCAACCTGCTCCAATCGCTGGGCGTCCTGGGAGCGGATGACATGCTCCGCCCCGGAATTCGCTTCTTCGGGCGCCTGATCCGCTACGCCGTCGCGCTGTCCTCGATCTGCCTGGTGACGACGATGCTGTATTGGTTGGGACCGGACGTCAAGGGCCACCGCAAGCTGCTGCCGGGTGCGATGCTGGCCACCGTTCTGTGGCTGGCGTTGACTCAGGCGTTTGCCTGGTACGTGCGCAACTTCGGCAACTACAGCGTGCTGTATGGCTCCGTCGGAGCCGTAGTGGCGTTCCTGGTGTGGATGTACATGCTGGCGCTGGTGGCCATGATCGGATGCGAATTCAACGCGGCGCTGGATCGCAGCACCGGGAAGAAGTAGCCGCGCGGAGCGGGTCGTCGCCGATTTCCCGCGCCCCCTTAGACTAATAGACATGAGCTTCCGCCTGGGCATCGACTACAAGCCGCGAGGGGACCAGGGCGAGGCGATCGAGCAGCTTGTTCGAGGCATACTGGACGGCGACGAGCACCAGGTGCTGCTGGGCGTCACCGGCTCGGGCAAGACCTTCACCATGGCCAAGGTGATCGAGGCGCTCGAGCGGCCCGCGCTGATCATGGCGCACAACAAGATCCTCGCGGCACAGCTCTACCAGGAGTTCAAGAACTTCTTCCCGTCGAATGCGGTCGAGTACTTCGTCAGTTACTACGATTACTACCAGCCCGAAGCCTATGTCCCGGCCGCCGACCTGTACATCGAGAAGGAGGCGACCATCAATGAAGAGCTCGACAAGCTGCGGTTGTCGGCCACGCGCTCGCTGTTCGAGCGCCGCGATTGCGTGATCATCTCCTCGGTCTCCTGCATCTACGGACTGGGTTCGCCGGAAGCCTACTACGGCATGCTGCTGATGCTCGAGAAGGGCCAGAAGGTGCGGCGCGAGCAGATCACGGCGCGGCTGGTGGAGATCCTCTACGACCGCAATGACGGCGATTTCCGGCGCGGGAGCTTCCGCGTGCGCGGCGACGTCATCGAGATTTTCCCGACCTACGACGACTGGGCCTACCGCGTGGAACTGTGGGGCGACGAGATCGATTCGCTGTCGCAGATCGATCCGCTCTCGGGCCAGGTGCGGCAGACCTATCTGCGGCTGCCGATTTACCCGAAGACGCACTACGTGATGAGCAACGACACCAAGGAGCAGGCGATGAGCTCCATCGCCGCCGAGCTAGAGTGGTGGCATGCGGAGCTGGAAAAGCAAGGCAAGGCGGTGGAAGCGCAGCGCGTCTGGCAGCGCACGCGGTTCGATCTGGAGATGATGCGCACGGTGGGCTACTGCCACGGCATCGAGAACTATTCGCGGCACTTCACGTCGCGGCTGCCCGGGGAGCCGCCGCCGACGCTGCTCGATTACCTGCCGTCGGACGCGCTTCTGTTCATCGACGAGTCGCACCAGACCGTGCCGCAGATCGGCGGGATGTACCACGGCGACCGCAACCGCAAGGAGACGCTGGTGAACTACGGGTTCCGGCTGCCGTCGGCGCTGGACAACCGGCCGCTGACGTTCGAGGAGTTCGAGAACCGCGTGCATCAGACAATCTACGTTTCGGCGACGCCGGGGCCGTTCGAGATGACGAAGACGGCCGGCGTGGTGGTGGAGCAGATCATCCGGCCGACAGGGCTGGTCGATCCACCGGTGGAAGTGCGGCCGATTCGCGGGCAGGTGGACGACCTGCTGGGCGAGATCCGCAAGCGCGCGGAATGTAACGAGCGGGTGCTGATCACGACGCTCACCAAGCGCATGTCGGAGGATTTGCAGGAGTACTACTCGGAGTTGGGCGTCAAGTGCAGCTACATGCACTCGGAGGTCTCGACGCTGGACCGCGTGAAGATCCTGCGCGACCTGCGGCGGGGAGAGATCGACGTGCTGATCGGCGTGAACCTGCTGCGGGAGGGCCTGGATCTGCCGGAGGTCACGCTGGTGGCGATTCTGGATGCCGACAAGGAAGGCTTCCTGCGCTCGACCGGTTCGCTGATCCAGACCATCGGCCGGGCGGCGCGCAACATCAACGGCCGGGCCATCTTGTATGCCGATGTGATGACCGATTCGATGCGCCGGGCGATCGCCGAAACCGACCGGCGGCGGCGCGTGCAGGTGGCCTACAACGAGGAGAACGGCATCACGCCGGAATCGATCGTGAAGCCCATTGACTCGAACCTGATTGCGATCACGGAAGCCGACTATGTCACGCCGGAGATCGACGAGCCGGAGCCGGAACTGCAGCAACTCACGCCCGAGCAGCGGGCCTCGTTCCTCGAGGAACTGGAACGCAAGATGCGCGACGCGGCCAGGAATTTCGAGTTCGAAAAAGCGGCCCAACTACGCGACCGGCTGAAGGCGTTGCGCGAACCGCGGCCCTTCGGCGCGGGACCGGCTAACGGCGGCGCTTGACCGGCGAGTTTCGGGCGAACCGGCCGCGCGATGCGATAGAAGCGGCGCCTGCTCCGCTATTGGACGCGACCGGCAGCGGATTGCCCGCATCAGTAAGGGGTAGATAAGATTGAGGTAACGTTCCGCTCTGGAGATGCATGCTGAAGACGCGTGTGGCGAAATCCGAGGATCTGAATCCTCAAGAGACCCGGGAGTGGCTGGAAGCGCTGGACCAGGTGATTGAGGACGGCGGGCCGGAGCGGGCGCGCTATCTGCTGGAGCGTCTGGCCATCGCGGCGACAAAGCAGGGCGCGCCGGCCGTGCTCGGCATGAACACGCCGTACGTCAACACGATCCCTGTCGAGGAGCAGATTGCGTACCCGGGCGACAGAGAGCTGGAGCGGCGAATCAAGAGCCTGGTGCGGTGGAACGCGGTGGCGATGGTGGTGCGCGCCAACAAGTACGACGACGGCATTGGCGGGCACATTTCGACCTTCGCTTCCTCGGCGACGCTGATCGAAGTCGGCATGAACCACTTCTTCCGGGCGCGCATCGGCGACCAGCCGGGCGACCTGGTGTACTTCCAGGGCCACGCCTCGCCGGGCATGTATTCGCGCGCGTTCCTCGAAGGACGGCTGACGGAAGACCATCTGAAGAACTTCCGCCACGAACTGCGGGAAACGCCGGGGCTGAGCTCCTATCCGCACCCGTGGCTGATGCCGGATTTCTGGCAGTTCCCGACGGTGTCGATGGGCTTGGGTCCGATCAACGCGATCTACCAGGCGCGGTTCATGCACTACCTGGAGCATCGGGGCCTGCTGCCGGTGACGGATCGCAAGGTGTGGGCGTTTCTGGGCGACGGGGAGATGGACGAGCCGGAGTCGCGCGGGGCGCTGCAGATCGCGGCCAACGAAAAGCTGGACAACCTGATCTTCACCATCAACTGCAACCTGCAGCGGCTGGACGGGCCGGTGCGCGGCAACGGCAACATCATGCAGGAGCTGGAGGCGCAGTTCCGCGGCGCGGGCTGGAATGTCATCAAGGTGGTGTGGGGCAGCGACTGGGATCCGCTGTTCCAGGCCGACCGGAGCGGCGTGCTGATGCGCCGGCTGCAGGAACTCGTGGACGGCGAACTGCAAGCCATGAGCGTGCGCGGCGGCGCGTATGTGCGCGAAGCGCTGTGCGGCCGAGACCCGGAGTTGCGGGAGCTGGTGGCCAACTACTCGGACGACCAACTGGGCATGCTGCGGCGCGGCGGGCACGACCCGGTGAAGGTCTACAACGCCTACCTGCGGGCCACGCGCCACACCGGTCAGCCGACGGTGATCCTGGCCAAGACCGTGAAAGGCTACGGCATGGGCGAGGCGGGCGAAGGGCGCAACACGACGCACCAGCAGAAGAAGCTGAACGAAGCCGAACTGCTGAAGCTACGCGAGCGGTTCCGCATCCCGATTCCCGAAGACACGGTGCACACGGTGTCGTTCTACCGGCCGCCGGAAGATTCGCCGGAGATCGAGTATCTGAAGGCGCGGCGCAAGGCGCTGGGCGGCTCGCTGCCGGCGCGTCTGAACACGGTGGTCCATCTGGCGGTGCCGGAGCTGAGCGAGTTTGCGGAGTCGCTGAAGGGCTCGGGAGGGCGTCCGGTATCGACGACGATGGCCTTCGTGTCGATCCTGAAGACGCTTTTGAAGAACAAGGATCTGGGCCAGCGCGTGGTGCCGATCATTCCGGACGAGGCGCGCACGTTCGGCATGGAATCGTTGTTCCGGCAGATCTCGATTTACGCGCCCGAGGGCCAGCTCTACAAGCCGGTGGACAGCGAGCAGTTCCTGTACTACAAGGAAGCGCCGGACGGTCAGATCCTGGAAGAGGGCATCACGGAAGCGGGCGGGCTAGCGGATTTCACGGCGGCGGCGACGGCGTATTCGAACTACGGCCAGCCGATGATCCCGTTCTTCACCTATTACTCGATGTTCGGGTTCCAGAGGGTGGGGGACGCCATCTGGGCAGTGGGCGATGCGCGCGGGCGCGGCTTCCTTCTGGGCGCGACGGCGGGGCGGACGACGCTGAACGGCGAGGGGTTGCAGCACGAAGACGGTCACAGCCAGGTGCTGGCGTCGACGGTGCCGAACTGCGTCTCCTACGATCCGGCCTACGCCTACGAGATTGCGGTGATCATCCGCGACGGCCTGCGGCGGATGTTTGAGGCCAACGAGGACGTGTTCTACTACCTGACGCTGGGCAACGAGAACTACCCGCAACCGCCGCTGCCACAGGAGGAAGGCACGATCGAGGGTATCCTGAAGGGCATTTACAGGGTGAGCCGGAGTGAGCAGGGCCCGGCGCGAGTGCAACTGTGGGGCAGCGCGGCGATGCTGAACGAGGCGCTGCGGGCGCAGCGGCTGCTGTGGGAGCGCTACCAGATTCCGGCCGACGTGTGGAACGTGACCAGCTACAACGAGCTGCGGCGCGAGGCGCTGAGCGTCGAACGATGGAACCGGCTGCATCCGGCCGAAGCGGCGCGGAAGCCATACATCCAACAGGCGATGGAAGGCACGCAAGGCCCGATCACGGCGGCCAGCGACTACATGAAGGTGCTGGCGGACCAACTGTCGCCGTGGCTTAGCGGGCGGCTGGTGGCACTGGGGACCGATGGCTACGGGCGCAGCGACAGCCGGCCGCATCTGCGCCGGTTCTTCGAGGTGGACGCGGAGTCGATTGCGGCGTCGGCGCTGGCGCAACTCGCGCGGTGGGGCCAATTCGACGCGCAGAAGGCGCACCAGGCGCTGTACGATCTGGGCATCGATCCGGACAAGAAGGAAGCGGCGAAGAACTGAGCTGGCGCGGCAGCCGCGGGGCGTAGTGACCATCGGCCGGAGCGGGCGCGGGTTCCAGATCACAGACGGGGAGGCGGTTATGCTGCAGATCACCGAGCAACAGGTGCGCGAGATGCTGCCGATGGGCGAATGCGTGGCGCGCATGCGGGAGTGCTTCGCGGCGCTGGGGCGCGGGGAAGCGGTGAACGTCCCGCGTCGCCGGCTGATGCTCGCGACAGGCACGGTGATGCACCAGATGGCCGGGGCCTGGGGCGGCTACCTGGGGACAAAGATCTACGCCACCAACGTGAAGCGCGGCGCGATGCACTTCCACGTGCTGCTGTACGATGCCGCGAGCGCGGAGCCGCTGGCGCTGATCGAGGCCAACCACCTGGGCCAGATGCGCACCGGGGCGGCGACGGGCGTGGCGACGGACCTGCTGGCTCCGGCGAAGGTAACGACGGTGGCGCTGATCGGCAGCGGCACCCAGGCGTGGACCCAGCTCGAGGCGGTGCTCACGGTACGCCGGGCGCAGGCGGTGCGCGTGTACAGCCGCAAGCCGGAGAAGCGGGAGGGCTTCGCGGCACGGGCCAGCGCGGCGTTTGGCGTCGACGTGACGGCCGCGCCGACGGCGGAAACGTGCGTGCGCGGCGCGCAAGTAGTGATCACGGCGACGTATGCCAAGGAACCGGTGCTCGAAAGCACGTGGGTAGAAGAAGAGGCACACGTCAATGCGACGGGCGCGAACCAGGCCGACCGGCGCGAGATTCCGAGCGAACTGGTGCGCTCGGCCGGGCTGATCGCCGTGGACTCCATCGAACAGGCCAGGATCGAGGCGGGCGACCTGCTGCTGGCCGTGCAGCAGAGTGAGTGGGACCAGTTGCGGCTGGTCGAACTCGGCCGGCTGGCGGCCGAAGCCCGGTTCCAGCGGCCGCGTGGGGTGACGATCTTCAAATCGCTCGGTCTGGGCGTGGAGGACGTGGCCGCAGCGGCGCTGGTCTACGAGAAGCTCACCGGGAAAGCGGCCTGAGCGGCGTTTCAGGCGTTCCTGGGAACGCAGGACAGAATTCGCATTCCACATAATCAGAACCCGCCGACGGAGCCTATGCTTCCGCCGGCGGGCTGAAGGAAGAGAATGGAATCGCGCTCAGTTTCCGGTCAAACGCTTGCGGAGCAGGAGGCCGACGCCGATGAGCGAGGCGCCCACCAGGGCGAAGCTGCCGGGCTCAGGCGCGTTGTCTACGAGTTCCACAATCCCGAACCGTTGAGCGGCAGAGAGGTTATCCGGGGTCCAGAAGGGGTGCTGCGCCGCATCCGCGGCGGTCCAGGCGCCGCTGGTGACCGCATTAACTGCGTTCGTGACCCAGGGCTGCGCAGCGGGATCCTCGACGAAAGTTGCTGGATTGATCGAGCTCGGGTCCTCCAACTGCCAGATGGCCATGCCGATGGGGCCGGTGGTGGAAAGCGGAGCATAGTAGCCGCCGGCCAATCCCAACTGATTCATCAGCCAGGCCACCTCAAGTTGGGTAGTGCCGGTAGGCGCTGTGAGGGAACCGGTGTAGGGTGTGCCAATGCTAGTGTCGACGTTGATGTCGAAGCAGGAGAGGTATGCCAGCGTGCCGCTGCCGTAAATCCCTCCAGTGAGGGTGGCTTGATACGGTCCCGTGTACCTGGTGTAGGTGACTCCGGCCACGGTGTAGCTGTAGGTGTGGTAATCGCTCCAATTGGGGTCCAGAGTCACAGTAATGTTTCCAGCGCGGGCCAGGCTCATGAGAGCCAAAGTCAGTAGCAGCATGCCCAAAACGCGCAGGATCGCCGTCCTCAAAGTTGAGGAGGCTAGAACCGCGGCAGGCGCGGCGGTCTGAGAAAAGTGGGTTGTCGAGTTGTCTGTATAGGAACGCATAGGCACAGTCTCCCGGGAGCGGGCAAAGATCTCCAAAGTCGTCGTTTCCGACGATTTCCGCCGCAGTCAATGAGTCAATCGGTGTGGGTGCTAGATAATCGCTTGCCGGGTTTTTAGTATCCCGGTCTTGTCTGCCCCGTCCAACGACCCGTCCACCCACAGGTTAGTGGGTACAGGGTGTTTTGGCAGTAGACCTTTGGTCTCATTTTAGAGTGCATTCAGTAATGGGACAAAGTACTGGCGCGCTCACCGCGACTGGGACTTTGTCTGATCCGAGGTCGGTTTCAGGGAACTGGCCAGAGAAGTCCGGAGGTGGTCAGGAGGCGGGAAACTCATCGGGAAGGAGGCGACCTGTTCGAGGCGCCATGCGCTAGGGACGGACGTCTGGAATCTGTCGAAATGGAGAGGCGGAAGGGGTGGCGGCCGAGCCGCCACTTAGAGGCGGATCTGCTCTCTAAACTACTCATTCTTAATTAGTTATTTTGAATATAATGCTACCTGCCGTGGTTCTGCCGGTCTTGTGGACCGACGCAGGCGCCACGGGCCAAGCCTATCGCTTCCGGATCGGCTAACGAAAGCGAATGCTGACCACAGGCACGCTGGAGGATTGGCCGGGAACAGGATTGGCGGGCTCAGAATGGGCTGGAGTGGGAGTAGTACTAAAATTAAACATGCCAAATATAGATACTTCAATTGCGCCGCGAACAAGTGCATTCTGGGGCTGGCAGAGGGATGAAAGCCAGCCGCGCACGGATAGATTTAAATATATTTAGTATGGATAGAGAATAATGACTCAGAATGGTCCGCGCAATGCTGCCCGGCGAGGGCCGCAACCCACAAATGCAGGCTGCGGCCGGTCACAGAACGGACTTGCGGATGGGGCACCCTGCGGCGAGGTCCGCGCGCGCGGAGCGCACGAAAAGGCTCAGCCCGGGTACTTTTCGTGCCACGTGCGCAGGGCCGCGGCGAGGCGGTCGCGGTCGTCGACAAAGGCCTGGTTCGAATACTGGTTGGTGCGTTCGCCGGGATCGTTGCGCAGGTCGTAGAATTCGTCCGGTCCCTGGTCTTCGGGACGAACAACGAGCTTGAAGCGGCTATCGCGGGCCATGTCGGCGGCGCGTAATTCGCCGAGGACGAGATCGGTCCAGGGGTGGCGTTTGGGCAGGGGTTTCCCGGTGGCAATGGTCAGATAGCTGCGGCCGGAGAGGTTGCGCGCGGAAGGGGGCGCGACGGCGAGGGCTTCACAGGCCGTCGGAACGAAATCGACGAGGCCCACCAGTTCGGGACGGAGGGACTGGGTGGGGAAATGTCCAGGCCAACTCAGAATGAGCGGGGTGCGAATCGATTCCTCGAAGAAGTTGGGCGGATTGGAGGCGTAGCCCGAGCCCCATAGACCGTGGCGGCCGAGGAATTGCCCGCTGACGCTGGTGAAAACGACCAGCGTGTTCTCGAACAGCCCGCGCTGAATGAGCAAGCGCTGGACGGCGCCGACCTGTTCGTCGAGCGCCGAGACCGCGGCGGCCGCCTGGCGGATGGAAGCGAGCGGGTCGGCCAGCCGGTCTTTCCCGTCGAGCGCGGAAGGCGAGGCGGGCTGGATGCCGAGGGTCTGGAAGCCCGCGGTTTTATATAGATCCAGGTACTTTGCCGTCAGGCCGTCGTAAGCCGGGCCGGCGCCGGGGTAAGAGACGACGAGGAAGAACGGGTTGGCGGAAGCCTGATGCTCGAGGAACGCGCAGGCGCGCCGGGTGAGGACGGCGGGCGTAGGGCCGGTCTCGGGCGTGGGTTCGCCATTGAGGAACAGCGAGGGGTCGATGGCAATGGGGTCGCCGGCCGGGAGCGTAACCGTCTCGGAGAAGCCGTGGCCGGGGCGCTCGTCGTGGCCGAGGTCCCAGCGCCCGACGAAAGCGCAGCGGTAGCCGGCCGTGGCGAGCACGTCGGAGAGCAGCACTTCCGTAGCGAAGGAGGCCGGGGGCGCGGATTGGCCGCGCTCCGGATTCTGGCGCGGCGCGGAGGTGAGATAGTCGGCGATGCCGTGCTGGCGCGGAATGCGGCCGGTGAGCAGCGTGGCGCGACTGGCCGAAGTGGCGGGCGTGCACAGGAAGTGATTGCCAAATCGGGCGCCGGAGGCGGCCAGGCGGTCGAGGTTGGGAGTCTTAATCTCGAGGTTGCCGTAACAGCCGAGCATCCACGCCGCGAGGTCCTCGGCGACGATCAGCACGAGGTTGGGCCGCGCGGAGCCAGGAGCCTTCCGAGCCATCAGGGTCCGGGCCAGCAGCGGCGTGGCGGCAGATGCGAGAAAACCCCGTCGGGTGCAGTTCATGCGCGATCGATCTCCAATCATTTAGCCTAATCATCCAGACTACAGGACGTCGGCGAAGCCGCGCTTCAAGCGGCGGAAGAAGAGGCCGCCGATAACAAACACGGCGGCCGAAAGCGCGGCCGAGAGGGCCAGGTCGCGCCAGTTCGGCAACTGGCCGATCAGCAGGCATTGGCGATAGGCGCGGACGATGGCTGTCAGCGGGTTCCAGTGCACGGCGGCGCGGGCCCACGGCGGAAAGTTGGCATCGTCCAGGAGAATCGGCGTGCACCAGAACCAGACATTGAGCAGCACCTGCACGAATTGGGCGGTGTCGCGCAGATAGACCTGCAGGCTGGCGGCGATCCAACTGACGCCGATCGACAGCAGGGCGACGATGAACACGAGCAGCGGCAGGAACACGAGGGTCCAGGGCTGGCGATGCTCGGTGATCAGGACCGAGGCCACGGCGATGAGGATCGTCAAGGCGTTCGAGATGAGCGAGGAGAGAAAGATGGTGACGGGCAGAACTTCGGAGGGGAAGACGGTTTTGGTGAGCAGGGTGGCGTGGTCCACGAGGCAGCCGGCCGAGCGCACCACGGCTTCCGAAAACAGCAGCCACGGCAGGTAGCCGCAGAGCAGATAGACGGCGAAGTTTTTGTGGGCCGCCCAGGCCGGCGTGGGGACGTGCAGGACGGTCTGGAAGACGAAAACCCAGATCAGGAGCATGACCAGGGGGTGGATCAGTGTCCAGACCCAGCCGGCGATGGAGCCGACGAAGCGCTGCTCGAAGTCGCGGCGGACGAGCTGGCCGATGAGGTTGCGGCGCTGGACCAGGACGCGCAGAAACAGGGTCCCGGGCAGATGGAATCGGGCCCGCGGAGTGAAGACGATGGACGACTCAGGCAAACCTAGATTCTACCAGCGGCCGGGGGCGGACCCGGCTGTCGCGAACGTTGATATATTGAAGCCATGCCGGAAGGGTACCTGCCGCTGTTCGTATTCTTGATCGTGGCACTGCTGTTTCCAGTCGTGCTGTTGTGGGCGGCTGCGCTGATCCGGCCTTCGACGCCGGGTCAGGTCAAACAGGAAGCCTACGAATGCGGCATCCAGGCGGCGTCGAACTCGCGCGGGCGCTACACGGTGCGGTTCTACATCATCTCGATCCTGTTCGTGATCTTCGATGTGGAAACCGTGTTCCTGTTCCCGTGGGCGGTGCGCTACCGGCAGTTGGGCTGGTTCGGGTTCACGGAAGTCAGCGTGTTCCTGGCGATCCTGGTCGCCGGCTATATCTGGGCCTGGAAAAAGGGCGCGCTGGAGTGGGTGTAGCCGCAGCGCATAGCGCGCTGAGCGCCTGAACGCGAGCCGGCGGCGGGTCGAATTCCCATGACCGAACGTCTCTACTACAACGACTCCTATCAACGCGCATTTGAAGCCCGAGTCGTCGGTGCCGAAGATGGCGGACTGCGGATCTATCTCGACCGGACAGCCTTCTACCCCGCCTCAGGCGGGCAGCCGGCCGACTTCGGCACGTTGAATGGAATCCGCGTGCTGGACGTGATCGACGAAGACGAGCGCATCGCGCACGTCGTCGAATCGCCGCTCGAAGCGGAGCGCGCCGCGGGCGCGATCGACTGGGCGCGGCGCTTCGACCACATGCAGCAGCACAGCGGGCAACACCTGCTCTCGGCGGTGTTCGAAGAATTGTACGGGATGAAGACGGTGAGCTTTCATCTCGGCGCCGAGTGCAGCACGATCGACCTGGAGACGGCGTCGCTGACCCGCGAGCAGGCGCACGCGGCCGAGGACCGGGCCAACGCGGCGGCGCTGGAGGGCCGCGCCGTGGGAGTGCAGTACGAAGACTCGGCGACTGCCGCGGGGTTGCGCAAGGCGACGGAGCGGGCCGGCACGCTGCGCATCATTACGATCGACGGTTTCGACCGCTCTGCCTGCGGCGGAACGCATGTGCGGACGACCGCTGAAATCGGACCGACGCTGATCCGCAAACTCGACAAGATTCGCGGCAATACGAGGGTCGAGTTCCTGTGCGGACTCAGGGCGATGCGCCGGAGCAGGGCCGATTACGAGGCGCTGTCGGCTGCGGCGCGGCGGCTGGGCGCGGGGTTGGATGAAGTGCCGCAGTTGGTCGAAGCGCTACAGGAGCAGGCCAAGGAATCGGAGAAGTCGCGGCGCAAGCTAGCGGTGGAGCTGGCGCTGCGCCGCGGCGCGGAGCTGTTTGCCGCTGCGAGCGAGGACGCCGCGGGGTTGCGGCGGCACGTCGAGCGGGCGGCCGAAGGATTGAACGACGAACTGCGCGCGTTGGCGCAGGGCTTCACGGCGGTGGGACGCGGCGTTTTCATCGGCGCATGCGATAACCCGCCGTCGCTCGTGTACGCGGCTTCGGCGGCGAGCGGAATTCACGCCGGCAACCGGCTGAAGGAAGCGCTGGCCGCGCACGGCGGGCGCGGCGGCGGGAATGCGCAACTGGCCCAAGGCAGCCTGCCCGGCGTGGACGCGCTCAACGCACTGCTGGCGGCGCTCTGAGCAAACCGCGGACTGTCGTTCCGCGTGCCGCGCGTGAATCTCACCTGCCGTGGAGCGGCGCGATCGAGATCAAAGCCAGGCCAACGAAATACAGCGCCAGCATGATCACCAGGCGCCACACGACGCCGGGCTTCGCGCCCTTGAATTCACGCCACACCAGCAAGCCCCACAGTGCGCTGATCAGCGTTGCACCCTGGCCCAGTGCGTAACTGATCGCCGGGCCGACATTGACGCTCGCGGGCGCACTGGAGGCCACGAAGTTGGAGATTGTGCCCACGGTCCAGATCAAACCGCCGAGCAGGCCCCAGAAGTGAGCGGACTTGCGGAGTTTGAGATAGTCCCGGAAGTGGACCTCCTCGCCCTCGACCGGCACCTTCATGAAAACCAGGCTGTAAATTGGCGTCGTCAGCAGAACGCCCACGCCGAAGCAAAACGCGGCCGTGTAGGGTGAGAGCGCGAGCTCGATATCGCCGCCCTTGCTGAGTTCGACGAGCGGGTAAAACGCAGCCATTAGAATACCGCTGGTGAGACTGAGCGCGATGCCTTTGAAGGGCGACACCCGGGGCTTGTAAAGCTCAGGTCTTAACTGCGTGCGCGGTTGCGGTGTGTGCGGCTGCTGCGTTCCGACGCGCTTGTAGGCCGAATGTGCGCTGGCGCTGACGATGATCGCCAGCAGCACCAGAAGCACGCCGCTGAACAGCAGCGCCGCATTGCCGGCCGGGTGAATGACGTAGTTCAGCACGACCCCGCCGATCAGCGCCAGGCCGATGGCGATGGGGAACGCGACGGCCATGCCGGCCACGGCGATGGCGGCAACCAGCAGCATGTTCGCCAGGTTGAAAACGGCTCCTCCCATCAAGGCATAGGCGATGTTCGACTTGCCGGTGGTCTGGAGGTTGTCGATAAATGCCAGTTCCTGCCCTTGGTAACCGGGCGCGGTGATGTCCACCATGCCGAAGGTCAGCGCGGCGACGGTGGCCGCCAGGAACACGGCGATGGTGTAGTCGAAATAGAACAGTTCGAAACGGCAGCCTTTGGCCAGCTTGGTCGTATTGGCCCAGGAGCCCCAGCACAGCATGCTCACAATGGTCAACGCCAGCGTGCTCGTATACGTGTCTGGAATCATGACTTGAAATTCCTCGTGTAATGCCGGGGATACCCCGACTGTGTGTAATATATCAGCGATGCCCCCGGGTTCGAGCCCGGAAGATCGCAGCGAGGTGCCCATGCGAGCAATAGTATTTGCGACAGTTCTGGTCTGCGCCCTGGCGTGCATGGCCTCGGCTCAGAAAAAACCCTTTGAAATCAATACCCAAACGTCTGAGGGTGTGCTCCTTCAGACCGCCGGTCAGGAGAACGACGACGCCAAAAAAACGGCCTTGTACGAGGAATTTCTGCAGAAATACCCAAAGCACGACGGCGTGGTCATGGCCGCGACGGCGCTGCAGGCGATCTACGCCAAGGCCGGAAACTCCGACAAGGTGATGCAGATGGGCGAATTGGCACTGGCCTCCGATCCTTCGAATGCCACCGCCGGCTACGCGGCGCTCCAGGCGGCGGAGCAGAAGAAGGACGATGCGGCCATCAAGATCTGGGCCGTCAAGACGGTGGACGCCGCGAAGAAAAGTCTGGCCGTTCCGAAACCGGCCGACGAGGACGAGGCCGCGGAGTGGGCCAAGGAGCAGGATTACGCGAAGCAGATGATTGTGCGCTGCGAGTACTCGCTGGCCACGGCCCTGATGCAGTCGCAGGACGCGAAGGTGAAGGCCGACCTGGGTGACGCCCTGATGCAGATGAATCCCGAGAGCCAGTACATGCCCGGAGCTGCGCCGCACTATCTTTACGGGCTGATGCAGAGCGGCCGCGGCGCCGACGCTGCGGCGGCGGCCGAGAAGCTGTTGACCATCGAGAAGACGAACGAAGATCTGATGACCGTGGTCGCCGACTACAACCTCTCGACCAACAATTTCGAGAAGGCCGCCACCTACGCCGCGCTGCTGGTGGGGACATTGAAAAACAAGCCTGCGCCTGAGGGCACCGATCCCGCCGCCTGGGAGAAAACCAAGGCGGCCAAGATGGCGCGCGGCTATTTCATCGCCGGCCGCGCCGCCTACGAGCAGAAGAAATGGAACGACGCGGACACGAACTTGCGGGCCGTGCTGCCGCTGGCTCCAGACGACAAGGACCTGCTCGCTCCCACGTATTTCTATCTCGGTTTCGCGAATCACGAACTGGCCCGGACGGCGAAAGCGACCGCCAGAGCGGCGATCCTGGCGGATGCCAAGAAGTTCACGAAGGCCTGTGCGGACATCAAGGGGACGCTGCAAGCTCCATGCCAGAAGAACCTGGAGGGATTGCAGGCGGGCCGATGAATATCCTGGTTCCCAACCTCGGCTCCACGTCGCTGAAGTATCAAGTGCTGGAGATGCCGCAGGAACGCGTGCTGAGGCGCGGCCGCATGGAGCGCGTCTCGAACTACGCCGAAGCGGTGCGCCAGCTGCGCGCGGAAGCCGCGGGCGTGGAAGCCGTGGCCTTCAAGGCGGTGCACGGCGGGCCGCGTTTTCGCGGCACGTTTCCGATCGACGCGCAAGTGCTGTTGGAAATGGAGCGGTTCCTCGACGCAGCGCCGCTCCACAACGCGATTTACCTGGAAGCGATTCGCGCCTTCCAGGCCGAGTGGCCGGAGGTCCCGCTGGTGGCGGCCTTCGAAACCGAGTTTCACCGCAGCATGCCGCAGCACGCGCGGCTGTACGGAGTGCCGCGCGAGTGGCGCATCGAGGATGGCATCGAGCGCTATGGCTTCCACGGCGCATCGCACGAGTTCATCAGCCGGCGCGCGCCGGAACTGCTCGGGCGCGCGAGCGCGGGCCTGAAGCTGATCAGTTGCCACCTCGGCGGGAGTTCGTCGATATGCGCGATTCGCGACGGCGCGTCGCTGGATACGACGATGGGCTTCTCGGCGCAATCGGGGCTCGAGAACGCGACCCGCAACGGCGACCTGGACGTCTTCGCGGTGCTGGCGATGATGGACCGTCATGCCTGGACGACGGCCGAGGTGCGCCGGCAACTGGCGCGCGAGAGCGGGCTGGCGGGGCTCTCGGGCGTGCCCGGCGGCGACGTGCGGGACATCGAGGCGGCCGAACGCGCGGGCTCCGAAGATGCGCGGCTGGCCCTCGAAGTCTTCGCCTACGAAGTGCGGAAGACGATCGGCGCCTATGCCGCGGCGATGGGCGGGTTGGACGCGGTCGCATTCACCGGCGGCATCGGCGAGAATTCGCCGCGGCTGCGCACGCTCGCGTGTGCCGGGCTGGAGTTTCTGGGCATCGAGATTGACCAGCGGCGCAATCTCGAAGGCCAGGGCGACCGCATCATCTCGCCGGATCATGCGCCGGTGCGCGCGCTGGTGCTCGAGACCAACGAAGAAGTGGTCGTGGCGCGGCGGGCGATGAAAGTGCTGGCGGGGGCGCTAAACAGCGCGTTTCATCTCGACGGCCGATTTTCACAGCCATGAGCGGCGACGAGAGATTTTGAAAGGCCGAAGATCCTCTCGCGGATGATCTTGGCCTCCGGAAACAGGCGCCGCAGGTCCCTCATCGAAAGCAATCTCACCGTGCCCAGGTAGTGATCGAGATAGTACCGTCGCTGGTCGTTTCGAACACGCACGAGAAGTTGCCAAACCGAGAAGTGAGGGACAATGGCCCGCTGCAGACTCTGCGGAAGGAAATGAACGAATGGTGTCCACAGGTGCTGTTCGATCGGAAACCACCGGTCGGGCGTCTGGACCCAATAACGTTTCCCAACACGGCGAATTTCGCTCGCGAATGCGATCTGACTTGCTTCATCGCCGACGTGCTCGATGACGGAGTTGCTGAAGGCGAGGTCGAATGATTGATCGGCGAACGGCAGGCGCCGCCCGTCGCCGAAAACCACATCCGCGTCAGGTGGGGCAGCCCCCCCCCCGCGTGGAGTATTGAGCAGAGTCAACCTGGGGCAAACTGGACAATGGCCCCAGATTTCTAGGGTACCCCCGACGTCCAGGACCCGCCAATCGGCGCGCAACGGGAAAACCGATAGGAGGCGCTGCATGCGCCGCCGGCGGAACCGCTGCCTGAGCGCCGACAGCAAACTCAGGAACTGCACGCTTTCATCTTGCCAGAGTGCCTATGCATCAAAGGGAGAGGCGCGGGATGGCTAGCCGCAGGCCGCCGGCAGAAGACTTGGCCCCATCCGCTTCCGCGTGAACTCAGGGGTAAAAGGGTTTGACCCATCGCCCGGCCATGGCCGCATCGACGAGGTCCTGCACGGTGATCGGGACCGTGTCCGGCGCCAGCCGGGAGAGGGGCCAGGCTCTGGAGCCAAACAGCCAAAGGGCCACGAAGACCAGGAACCAAAGCCAGGTCAAGCCTAAATAACCGCCGAGAATTGAGGCAGTCAGAAACAGGGCGAGCAGGATGAAAACCGCGAAGAGCGACGGACCGGCCGGGAGGCCTTCTGGCCTGAAGTGACGCTTCCAGCGATCTCCGCGCAGCGCATCCAGGTTGACTTCGAACTCCCGGCCGAAGGCTGCAAAAAACTCCTGCGCATGAGCTCCATCCAGGCCGAGGTCTTCCACAAGCCTCGACAATAGATCGACCTTTCCGACTGCGATGCCACACTGCCGGGCAGCGAACGCCAGGACGCGCTCCTCCAGCGGATCGTACCCGAAAGTCACTGCAGGATCAGTGTCCTCTAAACGGAGGTGCGCAAGAGATGACAGGGAACGCGCCCATTTTCAGTGCTCCGCGGCGCCCGCCGGCACAGGCTGTTCGAGCTTCAACTGCCCCGAAGTGCCGGCCGGCAAGGGGGCCAGAAGCTGTTCCTTCCGGTAGATCAGGGTCGAAGTATTATAACTGGCGAGCTCGAAGCCGTGGCCGTGCGTGATGGCGTCGGTCGGGCAGGCTTCGACGCAGTAGCCGCAGAAGATGCAGCGGCTGTAGTCGATGTTGTACACCGCCGCATAGCGTTCCCCGCCGCTCATGCGCGCCTGGCCAGTGTTGTCCGCGGCCTCAATGTAAATGCACTGCGCCGGGCACGCCGCCGAGCACAGGAAGCAGGCCACGCACTTCTCCAGGCCGTTCTCGTCGCGCTGCAGCACGTGCAGGCCGCGATAGCGCTGCTGAAATTTCGGCGGCGCGCCGGGATAGTCGTCCGTCAGCACGGGGTTCAGCATCTCTTTGACCGTGACGCCCATGCCCTTGGCGATCGCCGCGGCGCCTGCCAGGATTTCGTTGATCGTCGGCATAACCCTCTATGCTCGCTTCGTCCGCTGAATCGCGCTGCCCATCGCCGCCTGGATGACCTGCATACTCTCTGATGGCAGAGGCCGCTGCCTCGATTCCACAATTGCCGCGAACGGCCCCGCCCGGGGGCCTAGTTTTTGGACCCTCAACCGGCCTTCAATTCGGGCACCATGTCGCCCGCGTAAAAAATCGGTTGCCCGCTTCTGCCGGCCAGCACTTCGAGTTGCTGGCGGTGGAAGCCCACCAGGTCCCACGCAATCCGCCGGTCCTGTTCCACCAGAAAAAGCGACGGCACGTTCGTGATGCCGAACGCATTGCTCGCCGGATAGCCGTCATTCTCGCGATCGTACAGCGCCGCCAGCGTCAGGCCGAATTCCTGCGCGAAGCGGCGCGTCGCAGCGGGACTGTCCTGCGATACCGGGACGATCTGCAAATTGCCGCCGGCCAGCCGGCCCAGGAACGGCAGCGTGAGTTGGCAGGTCGGGCACGACACCTTGAAAAAAGCCAGCAAAACCGGGCCTATGGCGAGCAGACTGGCGAGCGTGCGCCGCGCGCCGTCGGCGTCCACGAGCGACACATCGGGGGCCGTCGCGCCGCTTTCGAGTGGTCCTAAAGTGCCCCTGCCCATCTGTCCACCAGTTTACCAACGCGGGCCGACGGCGACGTCTTCGGCCACGCCGAGCCTCACAAATTCCCGCTCTCGCCGCGATGCCGCTGCACGAAATCGAGAATGTCGAAGTGCTGCACCTTGCGCCCGGCGAAGCAACTGTTCACTGCGTCGCCCTCGGTTTCATAGAGTTCGAAGACGGTCGTGAGCTTGGTGAGAATCATGAGTTCCAGGCCGTGCCGGTTCAGCCCGAAGATCGGCATTTTGCCGCCGGCCTGCATCGCCCTGGAGTGGGCCATGACCAGGAAGCCCAATCCGCTGGAGTCGATGTAGGACGTGTCTCGGCAATCGAGGACCACGGCGGTTGCGCCTGTTTCCAGGCTCGTCTTCAGCAGCGCGAGCAGCCGCTCGCGCAGCGTCTCAATCGAATCGCCGAGCACCAGGCGCCCTCTCAAAGCGAGGATCGGCACCCCGTCCCGTTCGCGCTGCTCCACCAAAAAGCCCATAACACCGCAAGGCTAACAAAAAGCCCCGTCGTAGGGGTGGCGCGATCCCGCGAACCCACTTAGCCGGATCCCGGGCCCGCTGCTAGAGGAGTAGATTGATGCCCATGAGAACCGTTTCGAGCATCACCCGCCGTCAATTCGTGATTTCGTCCACGGCTTCCGCTAACGCCTTCGCGGCCGCCCCATGGGCCGCCGCCGCGCAGGCTCCGCGCGTCCGCCTGCGCCGCTCCGAGAGTTACTTCGGATTGCATTTCGATCTGCACCCGAATGAGGACGACACGGTGCTGGGCCGCGATGTGAGCGCCGAAATGGTGGGCTCGTTGCTCGACGCGGTCCGCCCGGACTATGTGCAGTACGACGCCAAAGGCCATCCGGGCTGGCTCGGATGGCCCTCGCAGGTCGGCCCTTCGGCCCCCGGCATTGTGAACGATTCCCTCGCTATCTGGCGCCGGGCCACCGCGGCGCGAGGCGTGTCGCTGTACATCCATTTCTCGGGCGTGTGGGATTTTGAAGCCTGTAAACGCCATCCCGAGTGGGCCCGCGTCGGCCCGGATGGGAAGCGCGACACGCGCCAGACATCCACGTTCGGGCCCTACGTCGACGAATTGATGCTCCGGCAACTGCGCGAAGCCGCGTCAAAATACGATCTGGACGGCGTTTGGGTGGATGGCGAATGCTGGGCCACCAATCCCGACTACTCTCCGGCCGTCGAAGCGGCATTCCGCGCCGCGACTGGCTTAGAGCGCCTGCCCCAAGCGCCGCGGGACCCCGGCTGGCTGCAATTCCTCGAACTCAACCGCGAACAGTTCCGCCGCTATGTGCGCCACTACACCGATGAGTTGCATCGCACGCATCCTCGTTTCCAAGTGGCAAGCAACTGGGTCTACTCGACATTCGTGCCTGAGCAGCCCACGCTGCCGGTGGACTTCCTCTCCGGCGATTTCCTCGGCAATGCAAGTATTTCAACGGCCCGCGTAGATGCGCGCTACTTCGCTCAGACCGGAAAGAGCTGGGATCTGATGGCCTGGGGCTTTCAGGATGCGGGCTCGAACAAGATCGGAACCGTGCATAAGCCCGCGTTACAGTTGCAGCAGGAGGCCGCGGTCGTGCTGGCGCAGGGCGGCGGATTCCAGGTGTATTACAACCCCAGCCGCGCCGGCTGGTTCGAGCGCAGCCACGTCAACGTGATGCGCCGCGTGGGCGCGTTCTGCCGTGAGCGCCAGCAGGCGTCGCACCAGTCGCAAACGGTTCCGCAGATCGGCGTCGTCCTCTCGAAGGAATCTCTGTATGCGACCACCGGCAAGCTGTTCGGCAGTTGGGGGCCGGCCATGGACCCGGTGCGCGGCTGGGTGGATGCGCTGATCGCCCTGCAATATTCGGTCAACGTTTTGCCGGATTGGAAACTCGCGCGCATCGTCCACGACTACCCGCTGACCGTGCTGCCCGAGTGGACCGCCGTTGGCGACGCGGCGAAGAAGACGCTGTTGGATTACACCGCCGCAGGCGGCCTGCTCGTAGTTTCCGGCGCTGAGAACGCCGCCTTGTTCGCCGCCGAGGCCGGCATCCGATTGCAGGGCGACAAGCCCTCTGAGCAAGCGGCGTGGCTCCCTGGTTCGGAAGTGCTGGCGAACCTGCATGGACTCTGGCGCGACGTCAACGCGGGCTCGGCGACCGTGCTCGAGCAGCGCTTCCCGGACTACGACACGCGGACTGGCGGAAAGGTCGCCGCCCTCGCGCACAAGTTCGGGCAGGGCGAGATCCTGCTGGTGCCTGGTCCGTTCGGCGCAGTCTACGCGGGAACGCACGCACCGGCGGTTCGCGACTTTGTTCAGCGCCTCGTGGCACAGCGCTTTCAGCCTCTCGTGAGCGTGGCCGCGCCGCCCACGGTCGAAGTCGTCTTGCGCCGCAAGGACGCGCGCCTGGCGGTCCACCTCCTGAATTCGGCCGGCATGCAGGTGGCCGGCGACTACTCCGCCATCGATTTCATTCCTGAGGTTGGGCCAATCAAATTGATCCTCCCCTGGAAGCCCCGGCAGATCGAAGTGACGCCTGGCGGCACGCGTCTTCAGCCCGTGGAAACTCCCAGTCGCGATCAGAGGAAAACGGCGTGGGTCGTTGAGCTGCCCAAACTGCACATCCACACAATTGTCACGCTGGAGCCGCCTCCGAACGGCATGATATAGTGAAAAAGTTCCCGCAAGGGCTCGTAGCTCAGTTGGTTAGAGCGCTACCTTGACACGGTAGAGGTCGCAGATTCGAGTTCTGCCGGGCCCACCACTGTTTTCAAAGACATACAGCCAACCACACTGGAGATTCCCTCTTTTTGGAGTCCCAATGGAGTCCAAACTCCTCGTCTGCCCACGTTCCCTCGTGCTCAGCAGTGGACGCCAGTCCTGCCCGTATGAATCGCACAATGCCACCGCTTGGCCGAATCACTTTGGTCCGGTGTCAGCTGTCACTCCTGCCCGGTTATGTTCTTCATACAAGCAATATCGTATGCAAAATATGCAAAAGGCCAGATCTGCTTTGTTTTCTAGGGGATTACGGCAGCTTTGCGACACACCTTCCAATATGCAAAATATGCAAAAGTCCCCAAGTGTATTCCCGGTTCCCCCAGTGCTTAGCAAATGATCTACGAGGAACGGCTCCCAAATAGTGCGCCCGTGCGCCCGGACACCGCAGCCAGGAAGGGGCCATTCCGCAAATACGCGTTCCGACCACCTGTCCGACATGGCGACGATTCATCCAAGTAACTCGTCGAGGCTTCATAATTGAAACCATGGCCACCGCGAATGCCGCAGCCGACGTTCAGGGGCTATTGAGTTCCATTCGCGAGTTCATTCAACACCCGAGACGGCTCGATCCGCTCATCAAAGACAAGCCCAAATGGAACATGCTGGCGAGCGCGATGGATGTCGTTTCCGACGCCGAGTCCGCGATCACCAGCTACGAACAAGGCGTCTACTCGGATAAGGGCACGCTCTACCTCGTCCTATTCGGGCTTCTTCAGGCGATGTATATACAGCAGGGCGCCTTAGAGAACCTGGTCCAGGCGTTGGGGGGAGACAACCAATATAAGATCGGGGACGAACCCGAAGCTGAGTTCATCCGGCAGGTTCGGCACAACACGGCCGGCCATCCGACGAAGCAGGGCGGCACTAAACCCAAGAAAGATGGCCGACCGGGCGAACAGGTGTCACACGCGATCGTGCAGCACTCGTTGCGTAAGGAGCGGTTTACGCTTGTGCGGGAATCGAATCTGACCGACACCCAGTTCGTCCACCACGGCACCGCGGCGCTGATCTCACAAAATCGCGCTTTGGTTCTCCGCGTTCTGGCCCGAACCAAGAAGAAGCTGGAGGATATCGAAATGGAGCATCGCAATGCCTTCAAGGGCGAAAAGCTCGCAAGCATCTTCCCAAGCACGATGGACTACTTCTTCGAAAAAATCCTTGCCGCGATTCACAACCCCTCCTACGGTAACGGACCGATGGGCGAAATCGGCCTGGAGATGATTATTGACGCCTTCACAGGATTTAAAGCGGCCCTCGGCAAGCGCGGCATCCTGAATGAGCAAAGCCA
Organism: Terriglobia bacterium; assembly: GCA_963838205.1. Taxonomy (GTDB): domain Bacteria; phylum Acidobacteriota; class Terriglobia; order Bryobacterales; family Bryobacteraceae; genus CAIVVT01. The sequence goes on from CAWIQF010000001.1 coordinate 29,511, forward strand.
TATTCGTTACGAAATCGACGAAGCGGAGTATCCGCTCGTTGAGTTGGGCCACTACTTCAAGGGCGCAGGATTGCTCACGGAACCGAGGGCGGCGTCGATCTTCGCGCATTTCGCGCATCACAAAATGCATGAGCTACTGAGAATCGCCGGGGAGATCGATGCGGAGTACCAGACGGATCTGGAACCCTCGGGCGACGCATAGGGTCAGAAGATGGGCCCCTTCCTCAGTCCTTAGTCTAAAAGGTATCCTAATGGCATCCTCAGGGACTTGTGTGTTGCGAGCGAACAGCCGACTAAGGCAGGATATCGGACCGCAGGGCGTATCGTTTCTTGAAAGCGCGGCGGGCGCGGTGAATCGCATCCTCCCGCACGTCGAGGTGTCCGGCTGGACCGAACGCGCCGAGTGGCTTCATCCTGACGCCGTGTGGACGTCTAATCGGCGGACCGCGTTGCGCATGACGGTGGGTATTGGCGAGCAGGGCCGAGGTCGGTCCTTGACGGCGGTGGTGCAACGGCGAGGCGTCCCGACCCAACAAAATCCTAGCCCGAGTGTTTTAGATTTGCGCGAACAGGACATCTGCAGGCGTATCGCACTCCAACTCTCCAAGGTCCTGGGCTTCCGTTCGGGGACGGCGAACGGCGCGTCCTTGCGCGCAATCGGCGCTTCGTTTGATGAACAGGTCGTCGCCGAACACATTCGAGAGCACCATCAACTCACTCTGGAACTGAGTGAGGTGTTCGGAGCGATGCACACCCTGGCGGAGCAAACCTACGAAAACAAAGCGCTGACCTTCGGTTGCATCATAGACCCAACGAGTGGGAATAGGTCGGAGATGGTGTTCCCGAAGGACTTCACAGCTAAGAGGTACCGAGCGCTCTCCGACGGCTATCGTACGGCTTATCTCCTCTCATCTTCAGGGCAAGTGCTCGACTTTGTTGATCTAGACAGTTTTGCCCCCCGCTCGCTGACGGGGAAGCACTTCTTTCCTCAGTGGGCCGAGCCTATGGCACGCGCAAGTCGTGATCGCAAGTGTGGCATCTCCCTCAGCAGACAGGGCGACCTGCTTGTGTTCGATGAAGGAACGTTACGGTTCACGTATCGGAATGGGCGATGGCAATACTGGAATCATGCGCACCTCGTCACGCTCTTGCGCGACCGTGCGCGCGCGCAACACGTTCCTCCGAGGTTCCTCGGCCGACTGGTCGGTAACGTCTATCGCGCAGCGTTGGATATTTCTTTCCGTCGCTCCGGTGGGCTATTCGTAGTCTTGCGCAATCGCCACAACCTGAGAGAAATCGTGCGTGGCGGCGATGCTAGCTATGATACTGGGCGTGCTCCGGCGGACCTCGCGTTTGATAGCGCTCTGAACAGTTCGCGCGGCATTATACCCCGGTCGGTTATGGTCGAACTTGCGTCCCTCGACGGCGCCATAGTGCTAGACAACTCTGCACGCATACTGGCCTACGGCGCCGTCCTTCGGCCACGCAGGACAGGACGGCTGCACGGGTCGGAGGGAAGCAGAACCAAGGCGGCCATTGGCGCATCGCACTACGGAATGTCTGTAAAGGTCAGTTCGGACGGTGATATCACCGTGTACCACGGCGGCGAGCAGTTCATCTCTATCTGATGAGCCTATCGATGATCCCTGCCCTTCCGTGGTGCGAGCCGCCCCCGAAGGTTGGCCACCTTGACGTCTAACGCCCTAACCGTACTTGTGGTCCTGACGAGCGCGTCCGAGGATTATGGTTGTGAAGTGCGCTATAGAGAACCTTGCTGATCGCCCGTTAGCGACATCGATCCGAAGCCGCGGCCGACTGACGAATTGGCCCACAACCGCAGCCAGGCTAAGCACACTGTCCTCCGTGTCTCCGCGAAGCGTTTTCAAAAAGCGCACAAAAAGCGAAGTTCTAAAGTAAGATTATAGGCAGAGGCTCGGTTCGACAGGCCAGCGCAAAGCGCACCCTCCGGAAGGATCCCCAAACGAGAGACGGGACTCTCGCAAAACTCCCTCCCTTCTTTCCGTAGTCGGAGTGTGCCCCGATGAAAGCTGAACGGCTGATCCCTTATTACGCGCCCGATGGAACCTCGCTCGGTTTCCGCACTCTCGAGGCAGCCAAGCGTTTGATCGAAGGCCGCTATGTGAAGCCGTCGTGGGGCAGGAAAGGAAATCTTCGAGCCATCTGGCTGCTGAGCTCCGATGGCGGTAACCCCATCCAGACGCGGGCGCCCCAGGGCACCCGGTACAGCGTCGTCGAGAAGCTGGAGCACGGGCGCTGCTGGAAGCTACGCAAGCTGGATGGCCGCGACGAGGACGGCGTACCGTTCTCCGCTCGCGATGTGTTCTTGCAGGTGGTGGCCGATTGCATGGTTGGTTGAAATGCAAGAGCCAGGCGGGCTGCCGGCATATGGCCCAGAAGCGCGCCGCTTCTAGTCGCCCGCGTTTGGCGGTGTCCGGCGCGGGCAAGCCCGACGCCAAGGCCGACACGACGGACGCGATACGGGCCAAAGTCGGCGCAACCGGGGCCAATGGTCGGGCAAATCCCTGAGACCTGAAACGCGAGAGTCGGCCGGCGGAGACAGGTCGGCGCGTCGCAGGACCCGCGAAGAGAACTGCATTAGATGCCGATGCTTCCGAAACGTGGTTGCAGCGAACCTAATTGTGGCGGCGTCGCCGCGGCAGGCGATTCGCGGTGCGAGGAGCATGCGCGCAAGCATCGGACGGCTTCGCAGCGTCTCTACGACAACCAACGTGGCAGCCGAGTTGAGAGAGGCTACGACAGCGATCACCAGCGTCTGCGGGTGCTGTGCTTCCAGCGAGACGAGTGGCGCTGCAAAGCCTGTGGGTGGGAGCCGGACGTGGTGCGAGACTGCCGCCTTGCCGACATCGAGGTGCCGCCGGCAGACGTGGTGCTTGAGGAGCTGCGTCGTGCGAAGAACGATGGTGAGCGGCACTTGCATTGCGACCACGTCCTGCCGATCGTTCTCAGCCCGGGTCAGCGTCTCAACCTCGACAACGTGCAGACGCTCTGCGATTGGTGCCACAGGCGCAAGACATTGAAAAAGAATGGGTTGCGGCCGGTCCCACGGATGGCTGCGCCGGCCCCCGACCGGTAGGCCGGTCAAATACCTGGGGCTCGGCCGCGGTGACCAACGATGGCCAAACGCGTGGAAATCCGCGCATGAGAATTTTCGTTTTGTTTGCGGAACGATCAAAATGCCAGCAAAACCGCTGAATTTCAGGTCGGAAAATGCCCGAGAGCTTCGGCACTTGTCTGCAATCTGAAGAAAGCAAACAGGAAAGTCTACTCCATGCCAGGCGGCCAGCGTCCTAAGCCGATCGCATTGCAAATCGCGGAGGGTGATCCTCGCCGCCACGGGAAAAACAAGCTCCTGGAGAAGCAGGCGCGCGAGCCGAAGGCGACGGATGGGTTGCCCGACCGCCCGGCGTATCTCAGGAAGAACCAGCGGGCCCGGGCCGCTTGGAACTTCTGGCGCGCGGAGCTGGTGAAGATGGACCTGGACCGGCGTCCGGATTGTCACATGCTCGAGGGCGCCGTCATCGCTTACGCAGAGACCGTCGCGTGCTTCGATCTCGTCGAGAAGCAGGGCCGGGTGATTCCGCGGCGGGCGCGCGACGGCGCCGGCAACTGGGTGGTCGTCGGAATGGTGGCGCATCCAGCGGTGCGGCAGCGGAACCAGGCGCTGCTGATCATGCGGGCATTTTGCAGCGAGTTTGGGCTGTCGCCGATCAGCCGCACGCGCCTGTCGGTGGAGCCCGCCGACGACGAAGAGGACGATCTGTTCAAACTGCTGTCGCAGCCGCGCACGAACCGGCGGGTCTTCCCGGAGGCGGGATAAGATGCAGGAGATAGAAAGGCGATCAGAGCGACTTCGCGACGTGCTCGATGATGTCTTCGAGCTCCTGCCAGACCGCCCACAGACGTCCGAGCCGCGAGGCGTGGTCACGGTTCGCGGCGTAGACAGCGTCCGGGCCCTGCGGGTAGTAGTCTCGCCCGTTCGGGCCGGCGCGCTGGACGTCCAGGATGGCCTGGTACAGGCTGGCGGAGGCGCGGGTGAGGTCTTCGATCAGATCGCACGCCGCCGTGCCGTTCATGTGGATGGTGGGAAGCATCATATTCGTTGCCTTTCACGCCAACGAGCCCGGCGTCCGGCCGGGCTCGGGCGAGGCAGGCGTTCGATGTTAGGCGTTGATGCGGTATGTCCGCTCGCCGCCTTCCGGCTTGAAGGACTCGACGGTGTATCCGGCCTTCTTCATCGCGCCGGCCATGAACCCGCGCACCGTATGCTTCTGCCAGCCCATCCTGGTCATGATCTCGGCCAGCGTGGCGCCGTTCTTGCGCTGGAGCATGGCGACCACCTGAGCCGTCTTGCTGCCATCGCGCGGCGTTTTGGCATCCGTGGTGTCGTCCTTGGCGGTGGTAGCCTTGGGCGCCTTGGTCTTGGCGGGCACGCCCTTGGCAGCCGTGGGCGCAGCCTTGGCCTTTTTGGGCTTGGCGGCGGGCGCCGGCGTGGCTGCGGCTTCCTTCTCCAGGTCCTCGCCCAGCCGTTGCGCGGCCTGCCAGATCCTGGCAACGGCCGCCTTGCGGTCCGTGAAGCGCCGGACCTCCTTCAGGTCGCCGAACGGCGGTGCGCCGGCAAAGCTGTTCCAGACCTCGACCAGGCGGCTGGCGGGCCAGTCCTCTGTGGCGGTGGCCAGTTCTTGCTGGGAAGTGAAGGAGGCGCCGCCGGCGAAAGGTCGGGCTGCCAAGACGTCGATAGAGGCGGGCGCTTCCGTTTCGATCGACAAGCAGTTGTCGGCGTCGATAATGTAAAACTTCGTCATGTTCATTCTCCTGTTTCAGAATTCGGTCGGGTTAACGATGGCGCTCGCGGTGGCGTAGCTCATGCCGTCCGCGCGCAGGTTGCGGATCTGTTCGATGCGGGTTGCTCCGACCAGCGTTATCGCCGAGCGGAGGCGGGCGGCCGTCCGGATGCGGATCTCGCGGCCGGTGGCCAGGTTCTTGCCGTACCATCCGCCGTACTCGCACTCGCGGGTGAGGCGGACCCTGGTCAGGTTGCCGCTGACCTTGACGATGTAGGTGGTTCCGATGCTGACTTTGGCTTTGGTCATGGTTGCTCTTTCACGCCGGCAAGCCCGCCATCCGGGCGGGCTCGGGCGAGGCGCGCGGCGCGCTTAGCAGTCGATCCCCATCGCGTTGACCGCGGTGCGGTCGCCCAGGCTGGCCAGGACCAAGGCCAGCTCCTCGTTGACGTGGCCAAGGTCGCCAGGGAAGCCCCAATCCCAAGGAAGGTCGGCCTGTTCTTTCGCATGCGCGGCCAGTTGCTTGGCGATCCGCTTCAGGATGTCGGCGGTCTCTGCGTGGCGGGCGTTGTAAGCGACCGTCGCGGCGGGCGTGTTCCCGCGGGCGGCGTCTCTTTTGGCGGTTTGCTTGGTGGTTGTCATGGTGTTCTGTGCTCCTTCTTGCATCTCCATTGATCACTCTGAAGCGCAGAACGATCAAGCGAAAAGTGCTTATGAATCAAAGATTTAAAGATGGAAAGGCGATGGTCGAGTGACATTCAATATTGAATGGTGGGATATCGACAAGGTCATCCCGTACGCGAAGAACGCGCGGAAGATCCGCCAGTCTGCCATCGACAAGGTCGCGGCAAGCATCCAGGAGTTCGGCTGGCGGCAGCCGATCGTGGTCGACGCGAAGGGCGTCATCGCCGTGGGCCACGTCCGCTGGGGCGCGGCGAACAAGCTGAAGCTGGAGAAGGTGCCGGTCCACGTCGCCAGTGACCTCACGGACGCCCAGATCAAGGCTTACCGGCTGATGGACAATCGCAGCAACGAGGAGACGGATTGGGACTTCGATCTGCTCGGGCCGGAGCTGGCGGATCTGAAGCTCAGCGACTTTGACCTGGCGCTGACCGGTTTCGATCCGAATGAGATCGACAACTTCCTGCTGGGGCCCGTGGATGAACATGCGGACGACGTCCCGCCAGTCCCGCTGGTTCCAGTGTCGCGCCTGGGCGACGTGTGGCTGTGCGGGCCGCACCGCGTCATCTGTGGCGACTGCACCAGTCCGGACGTGGTGGCGCGGCTCCTGGTGGACCGTAAGCCGATCCTGATGGTGACCGACCCGCCTTACGGCATCGAGCTCGACTCCGAGTGGCGCGACCGCGCCGGCCTGAACTCGCCGGGCCAGAAACGCACTGCTCTTTCGAAGGCTGCAGCGAAGAACAACCCAACGGCGCCGGCGCAGCCGAGCTACATGAAGCACCGGACGGAGGGGCACACGGAGACGACCATCTCCGGAGATACGCGCGCCGACTGGTCCCAGGCCTTCGAACTGGTGCCGAGCCTCCAGGTCGCCTATGTTTGGCACGCCTCGATCCACACCCACGAGGTGCTGGACGGGCTGCTGCGCATCGGCTTCCTGTACCCGCAGCAGATCATCTGGGACAAGGGGCGCGCGGTTCTCACGCGGACCCATTACTGGTTCCAGCACGAGCCGTGCTGGTACGTGCGGAAGAAGAACGCGCCGTGGTACGGCAAGGCCGGCGGCGACAACACTTCGATCTGGACCTCGCCCTCCCCGAAGTTCATGATGGGCGCTTCCGACGAGCAGAAGTTCGATCACCCGACGCAGAAGCCGGTCGCGCTGATGCGGCACTCGATCCTGAACCACACCAAGCGTGGCGAACTCGTGTACGAGCCCTTCCTGGGCAGCGGGACGACGCTTGCCGCGGCGGAACTGACCGAGCGCGTGTGCTGCGGTGTGGAACTCGACCCGAAGTACGTTGACGTCATCGTCCAGCGGTGGCAGACGCTGTCCGGCAAGGAAGCCACGCTCGAGGGCCACGGCGCGACGTTCGAGCACGTGAAGCACGGGCGCCAGGCGGAGAAAGAGGACCACGACAAGGACGACGCGCTGAGGATCCTGGAGGAGCGCGCCGGCGTCGCGGCGACCTGACGTGGTGTCCTCACAGAAGCATGCGGATTTCGCCTGCAAGTTCTTCGAGGATGTGCTCCGGCACACGGCAGACGACTGGTGGGGCGAGCGATTCCTGCTTTGCGGCTGGCAGGAAAAGGCGCTGAGCGAGATCTTCGGGAACCTCGATGAGCATGACAATCGCATCATCGAGATGGTCTACCTCGAGGTCCCGAAGAAGGCTGGCAAGACGGAGTTCGCCGCCGGCCTGGCGCTCTTAACCCTGGTCAGCACGAACACACCGGGCTGCCAGGTCTACGGCGCGGCCGCGGCGACGCGCCAGGCGCTGCAGGTTTACCGGGCAGCCTGCAAGATGGTCGAGCAGTCGGGCTGGCTCAGGAAGCGGCTGCGGATCATGCGCGGGACGCATCGCATTTTGAAACGCAAGGATCCGGACAGCTTCTATGCGGCGGTGGCGGCCGACGGCGACTTCGGCGACGGCGTGAACCCGGCGTTCGTGGTTGCGGATGAGGTCCACCGGTGGAAGACGCGAAAGCAGATTGAGAACTGGGACGTGCTGAGCAAAGGCGGGATCACGCGGCGGCAGACGTTGACGATCGCCATCACCACGGCGGGCGTGCAGAACGAGTCTCCGCTCGCTTGGAAACTGCACGAGAAGACGCGGCGGATCGAAGAGGGCATCGTCACGGACCATCGGTTCTACGGGAAGATCTACGGCGCCGCGGCGGAGGATGACCCAGCCGATCCGGCGACCTGGCGTAAGGCGAACCCGTCGCTGCTGCAGCTCAACGACAAGGGCGAGGTCGTCAACGGCTTCATCACCGAGGACAAGATCCGGAAGGAGTACGAGAGTGCGGAGTCGGAGGGCGATCTGACCTCGTTCAAGCGCTACTTCCTCAACATCTGGGACCAGAAGGAAAACCGGGCCCTCGAGATAGCGAAGTGGGACGCCAGCGCCGGCGAGTGGACGACGCCCGGCCTGCTGTCTAAACTCCCGGAGGACAAGGTCCGGACACTGCCGCACGACTTCATGGCGCGGTTCTTCCAGCGCACGTGCTGGGCCGGCGTCGACCTGTCGATGACGACGGATCTGACGTCCGTGGTATTCCTGTTCCCGGGCGACGACGACTCCTACGACGTGCTGCCGTTTTTCTGGGTGCCGGAAGCGCGGGTCCGCAAGCTCGAACTGAAACTGGGGGTGCCGCTGGCGCAGTGGATCCGCGACGGGTACCTGGAGGCCACACCCGGCGAGGTGATCGACTATCGCTTCGTGCAAGATCGGCTGGAGTGGGGCTCGCAGATGTTCGATCTGCAGGAGATCTGTTGGGACCCGTGGAACTCGCGCCAGGTCTCGGTGGCGATGGTGGACAACGGCTTCAAGTGCTTCGAGGTGCGACAGGGCTACCAGAGCCTGTCGGAGCCGTCGAAAAAGATCCTGGCGGCCGTCGCCCGCGGCAAGCTGCACCACGGCACCCATCCCGTGCTCCGCTGGAATGCGAGCTGCCTGGCGACCGTGGAGCGCAACGACAACCTGATGTTCGCCAAGCCGGAGCGCGAGAAGAGCACCAGCCGTATTGACGGCATATCGGCCATCACGAACGCGATGGCGCGCGCCATGCTGGGCGAGCAGAACGTATTTTCCGGCGTGGTAAGGAGCGTGGGGTGATGTTCCCAGGTACCCGGAAACGCAAGGCAGGAAAGGCCGCATCTGCGATGAATTTGGAATAGGCGAATGACTGGCGATGGCCATCGGTAACTCATCGCGCGACCCACTCGCTCCGGCCGATGGCTACCGCGCACTTCTGGCGCACAACGCCGACGGTCTGGTGGCGTGGAAGGCGTTTCTGGCCACATAGGCCAAAATGCGCGCTCATGCGCTTCCCCTCGCGCAACAGCTCAACGCCAGCCCGACGAGTTCTGGTGTCACTGGCTTAAACAATCCCGAGAAGACGCTGAACCAAGAAGCATCTGTTCCGCAGACAGACCGCCGATCTTTTTCGGCTTATCGGTATCCAGCAGAAGTGCCCGATTCGTGGCGGCGTACAGTGCATCAATGTAGCCCAGGGAGAAAACCTTCGGAGCTACCAGCAGTTCGGCTACTTCCACCTGACGGAGTGGCTTCATTGTCTTGAGAATCTTGAACGCCAGCGACGCGACGTGTTTGTTCTGAAGAAGATCGATGGCTTCCTGGAAGATGCCATCGAGAAGGTTAACCTATTGTCGAAAACTGGGAACCTTCGCGCTCAATGCCCGAGCGATACGCTGGCTGGGCACTCCATCCTCAATCGCCTTCAAGATCATGTAATGCTCTTGAATTCATGCGTCGATCAGCCGTACCGTGGGCCTCAATGTGGATCGTGTCTCCGCGTTTCATACACTAAGCCCCCCTTGAGCCGATGGGATCACTACGCCAGCGGATCGAAATATGCGAGGGGGGCCCCGAAGTTCTCCATCATCTCGACACGGTCTCCCCGGAGGCGGACATGGATCCCATGCGCCCGGTGCGGCAAAACGATCTCGCGCGACGGCAGCTTGAACCGGACGCGGATCGCACTTCCAGCGATTGGTCTCGTAACGAAGAGATACGAGCCTTCGAAGCGAGGGGGCTCGTCAATTCCTTCAACCGAGAGCGCGCGCCTGTCCGCCCAGTCGGGTATGCGCAAGAAAAGGGGGACCTGTTTCTTTAAGTGGATGCTCAGGGAATCGTGAGTGTAAGGTGAGGTTACAGCCACGGCATCAGTTTCATGATCGAAGAGCATGTTGACACGACAGGCATCCTGCAGTGAAACGATGTGCTGCCAAGCCTCGCAGAGCGATCCTGTCACACCGCCGACAATATCCATGTTAAAGCTGATATCCTTCGCACCCAGCGGCAGGTGGCCGTAAGGAGCGGGGAACCCGAATGCGCCCAGATGGCGAGCGGCGACATCTCTTTTCCCATCTTCATGCTTCGAGTTCTCGGGGGTCTGGATAAACGAAATGTCACGAAGTTGGCAGGGAAGCAGATGGCCGCGTAGGATCTGTTCAGCGCGTCCATAGCAGTCGTGGTAGCCATGCGCACCGAGCAGCAGGCTCGTTTCCAGAATGTCGCCGGTATTATTGGCTTCGCCTCGGTCCGGTACCGACGAAGGGTCGCTATTTTCGATGGACCAGCCGAGCGAATCGCTGATCTGCGTCAGACCGTTGTTGAAGAAGACATGGACAAGGGACATCAGCGGGCCGTCGTGCAGCAGGTCGGCAATCTGTGCCAGCGATGACATCACGCACGTTGTGGAATGGACGTGCGTGCCAAAGCGTTCGCTGCTGTACATTCCGTCACTGAAGAATTCATCGCGCGCTTTGTCGGCAAGCAGCAACGCCAGCTTCAAAGCCGGACCATATCCGGTGGCTCGATAGTACTTCACTAGTGGCCCCATCGCGCGTGCAACACCCGTCATGAAGGGTGAGGGCCACTCGACCAGCTTTAGGCCCAGAGTGCCCTCAATGTAAGCACGATCCCATCCGCGCACCGGATTCCAGTAACGCAGTACCGCATCGATGCTGCGCTCCGCCATCCGGCGTGCCTCTTCCGACTTGCGGTAGCGAACCAGGGCGTAGAGGGCATGAAAACCTTCCCGAAGGTTATGTGGAAGGAATCGCACCAGCGGCCCCCCAATTCGTTCCCTGTTCAGGGGCAGCGGCAGAGGGCCGGAATACGCAAACAGCGCGGCTCGGGCGTGCTTTTCGATCACCCACTCAGGGACGCGAATCCCGAGCGCGTCTTCCGCGGAGAGAAGTGCGTTGAGGTGGCGTCCAGGAACGTGCGATTCGGTATGACTCTCCTGGAAACTCAGTCCTGCGGCCGGCCATACGGTGGACCCAAAGAAAGGAATGTCGTGATCGTCCGCATTAAACACGTTGCTCATGGTGTGCGTGGCGAGCTCGACCGCGGCACGGATGCTGGTGGTGTTAACGTCCCGGACGCGGGGTGGCAACGGCGGCGCGATCATCTTAGCCGCGGCACCCGAAGAAACAGAGCGCAGCGCGGCGGCGGAACCGATGGAGGCCAGTATCCGGCGACGGGAAAGCAGAGAAACATCAGTTGTGTTCAGTTTTTGCATCGCGATTCCTTATCTCGTCGTCGGATCGGCCGGCTCGGAGGCGAGAAGACGATCGTTGCCGCGCGCGCCGGCGCGCACGATAACCTGTAGGGTGAGTCGGGTTTCGTCCTCATGGTCGGTCTGAATCGTGTCGCGCAGCCGTGCCGCCACCTCCGCCGCACGGGACTTCTCACCGCGGATCGTGTATGCGCGCAGGAGCTGCGCCATGGCCGAGCGGTTGGAGGGATCGAGCCGCAGGCATACCTCCAGTTCAGGGATGGCCCGCCGCACCTCACCGCGCTTCATCAGCAGCTTGCCGTATTCGGCGCGTGCGGGAGCGAAATCGGGGTCGAGGCGGATGCAAGCGGTAAGTGCATCCGCGGCCTGCTGTTGCCCCGTGGTACTGGCGTCCGCGCCAGAACGGATCAGCGCCTTTCCCAGCATGTACTGGATCATGGCTTCGCCGCTGTCCTCAACAGCGGCATTGCGCAGCAGGTTCAGCGCGTCATCATATTGGTTTACAGCCAGCAGGCAGACGGCAAGACCGAGGTCGGCCACGGTTGCATCATTCCCCAAACTACGAGCGCGGGAGAAGTCAGCCTGAGCATCGCTCATCTGGTTTCTAAAAACATGAAGGATGCCGCGTTGAATGTAGAGGCGCTCCGAGCGCGGATTGCGGCGAATGCCAATTTCGACTACTTCAAAAGCGAGATCTGGATTTCCACGATCCTGTGCGATGGTGCTGAGATCGATATAGTTTTGTTCCCATGCAGGATCTTGTTCCGAGGCTCGTCGTAACAGATCCCATGCAGTCTGGACCTGGTCCTTCTTCAGGTACGCCTCCGCAAGCAGTCCGCTGAGCTCGGGGAAGTGGTCGCCGCCAACGAACATAGCGGTACCCTCACGAATGACTTGGTCCCAGGAGCCAGCCTTCAGCAGCATGAGTAAGTAGTTGAAGGAAGCACTGGCCCTGTCGGCAGTCCCCTCTCTCGCTATATCGAAGTGGCCCGCGGCCTGGGAGTACAGGTTACATCCGGCGAGCATCACACCCGCTTGGAAATGTGATATCCAGGCGTTGGGGCGCAGCTTTGCCAGCGTCTCTTCCGCGTGGGCACAGTGAGCATGTTTCACCAGACAGGCGGCACTCGACAAAACCAAAGAGGGAGAGCGGGCGTATTCACCGCGAACCTTTTCGTATTCATCGAGACCGTTGGCGCAATCGCCGTCCGCGAAGGCTAGCTTTGCAAGATAGCCGTGGCTGAGATCGTCCTGCGGAACGTTACGGATCACGCGGGTGAACAGGTCGCGAGCCGAGGCGGTGTGGCCAGCCTCGAATTCATTGATCGCCAGATTGCGAAGAGCAGGAACATAGCGAGGGGCGAAACGAATGGCGCGCCGGAAGGCCTCATTGGCCGGCTCGATGTGATTTTGCATGGTGAGCGCCATCCCAAGAAGATCAAGAGCTCGCACGTCGGCGGGGGTGTGCTCCAGCCTTTCCCTGAGGGTTTGCAGCGCTCCGGCAAAGCGCCCCGCGCGGATCGCGGCGGCGACTCCCTCATAATCGAACTTCGGCCCATCCGCAGACTCTGAGCGACAGACCAACAAGCAAGCACAGTGTAAGCAGAGTCCTTGGACAGGTTTTCAATTGAGGGCCACCAACGTTCAAGAGAGCACTCCGGGAGGGCCCCCGGAGGACGACATGCATCGTTCCCCCGGGGACCGTCTCCTTGTTCAGAATGACAAACGCAGACCGAGTTGTATATCGCGTGAAGGATAGGTTGATGTGGAACGGCCAAACGTGGGACTCCCCATATCCCCGTCCACTTGGGTGAGGTTAACGCGATTGAAGACGTTGAAAACGTCAGCTCGGAACTGCAGCTTTGCGGGTTCACGCCAAAACCAGGGAATGTTGAAGTTCTTCAGGAGGGAAACGTCGCTGTTCGCGAATCCTGGTCCGCGGAAGGTATCGCGACCGAGATTCCCTTCCTGGCCGAGGGCAGGTGCGGGGAACTCGGATGCCTGGAACAGGCCGTTCATATACTCGGAGCGGGACAGGCCGGACTTTGAGTTGCCCCAGGAAGGGGTATTCGGGTAATCGTAGTTGAAGCCGTCGGCGTTGTAGTCGCATCCGGTGTTTCCTACGACGTTGCCGGCCGGACCGAAGACCGGCTGGAATGGCAGCGAGCAGTAGACGCTGAAGGGTTGGCCGCTTTGGAGGATCGTGACACCGCTGAGTTGCCAGCCACCGAGTGCGTGGTTCAGCAGCGGCAACTGGCTGCGGAGGCCTGGAATTTGCCACACTGCTGTGAACGAAATCCGCTGGCGCACGTCGAACACGGAGAGCGCGTGCTCTCTTTTCAGGTCACTCGGATCGGCGATGTTGACACCATCGTACTCGTTGCCTCCGCCGCCCACGTTCGCCCCATCGAGTGCCTTTCCCAAGGTGTAAGAGCCGTCCAGAGTCAGGCCGGAGGAAAGCCGCCTCTTAACCACTAATATGGCACCCTGATACGACGAGCCGACCTGTCCCGTTGTCTCATTCATCGCGCCGAAGTATGGATTAAGCCGGTGCAGCATGCCGTCGTTCACGATCAGATCTCCGTCGAAGCGGTTGAGGTCGTACTTGGTGTACAGGCCGTTCGCGAAAGACCCGACATAATCCGCTTCGAGCACCAGCTTATTGAACAATGTATGCTGCACGCCGAAGAACCAGTTGACCACTTGCGATGCGCCCAGGTTCGGCTCCGCGCCGTTAACATCTACCGGCCCGCTCAGCAATCCGCCGCGCGAGTTCAGGCCATACTGAATCCCGGTAGGGTAGGGGAAGTTGAAGGGGTCGGTGTTGGTACCGAGCGCGAAGATCGGCAGCGAGGGCGCGGTCTCTTGGGAGACAGAAATGTTACCGATAAGAGGAGGATTCGTCCGTGAAGTGCTGATTGGTCCTTCTGCGAGACGATCGTAGAAGACGCCAGCTCCTGCACGGATTGATGTGCGCCCTGTCCCGAATGGATCCCAGGCAACTCCGAGACGAGGAGCCCACGTCTTCGGAGCCGCATTCAGGATGTGATGGTTGGCCGTGTAGCCCACGCTGGCGTTGGCGATTTGGGTTGCTAAATCGCTTCCCGACCCTAGCAGGATGTTGGTCTGTTGGTCGTAGCGCTGGTACAGATTAGGGAACAACTCCCAGCGCAATCCCATGTTTATGGCTAGGTTCGGACGGACTTTCCAGGTGTCCTGAGCAAAGATGCCGAGGTTATACTCCTGGCTGGCAATATAGCCGGCTGACGAGGCCGGCGGCTGTCCGTTGACCGGGTTGATGCCAATGCCGGATTCGGAATAGGCATTATCATTGGCGAAATCGAGTGGGCTCGAAAAATAGAATGAGGGTCGCAGGTTGATTCTGCCAAAGTCGTCGTAGTCCTGATTCATTTCCAACTTTGCGCCGAACTTGAGGCTGTGCCGGCCCCGATTTAGCGTGGCCATATCACGATACTCGTATACGTTCTGCACATACTGGCCAGGAGACCAGCCTTGTCCTAAACCACCTGTCAGGCCCTGAATGCTGATCCCCGGAACGCTGCACGGCTTGCACGGGTCGTCACCGTAGACGCGAACGTAACTCGCGGCGATTTCATTGATCATAGTCGGGGAGAAGGTATGGGTCTCGTTCAGATTGGCGTAGCTTGCGTGATACGGTGTTGCAATAGTGAAAGCCGGATATACGGAGAGGCTGGATGTGTCAAGTGTGGTGCGATACACGTTTAAGTACAGACGGTCCTTGTCCCCGTTGAAATTATGGTCGATGCGTGCGCTCCACTGGAACCCGTTGCGGGGTGTAGTCGTAGCCCAGTTATTCTGACCGTAAACTTGAAAATTACACGGCATCGGCCCGAGGACCGTCTGGACTGATGCGGAGGCAGATGAGAGGCTGGAGCAGTTGGTTCCAGTCAGATCGCCTATCGTGGTGAAGTTGGTTGTTGGAGTTACGGATGGAGAATATTGGGACAGTAGCTGTGTGGAGATGTTATTGGGTCTTGCCTGCTTTACAAAATCGACGAATGCCGGCGTAAGTACGCTCACTGTGCTGCCGCTGCCCGAGCTCGAGTCCAGCCGATCAAACGAGCCGAAAAAGAACGTGTGGTTCTTCACGATGGGCCCACCCAATGTCGCTTCTGTCTCGTTGCGCCTGAACACCGGAACTTGATCCTGAAACTCACTCCGGGCGGAAAGATCGTTATTGGTGTGATACCAACTCGCCGTTCCGTGGAACGCATTCGTGCCCCCCTTGGTTATGGCATTTACCACGATGGAGTTGTTCCGTCCGTATTCGGCGCTGAAGTTATTGGTGAGAACAACGACTTCCTGTATGGTTTCGGCATTGGGCATGAAGATAGTAACACCGCCGTGCGCAACATTATTAGTGGAGGCGGAGTTGACCATAAAGTTATTGCCTGCACCGCGCGCTCCATTCGCGTTGAGGCCCGGGCTATATTCAGCGGTGAAGATATCACCAGACGACTGGGCGTAGCTCTGTCCACCTCCGCTCGGAATCCCGGTGACGCCAGGGGTGACACTGAGAACTGTGAGATAGTTTCTCCCCGTAAGGGGAAGATCGTGTACCTCGTTTTCAGTGAGCCCACCGGAAATGCGCGAATCTGCTGTGTCGATGGGCGGCGGTTCGGCATTCACGGTAACCGTCGTCTCCGCCATACCAACCTTGAGGGTTATGTTGACCGTGAGCGTCTGACCTCCTCCCACGACAATGTTGGGGTGCAGGCTGGTTTCGAATCCGGCTGCGGCAACTGAAATCTCGAACTGGGCGGCTGACAGGGACGGGAAGTCATAATGGCCGCTGCCAGAAGTGTCTGTACGCCACAGCGTTCCGGTGTTTGTGGCACGAAGAGTGACATGGGCGTTCGCGACGACGGCGCCTGATGGATCGCTGACGGTGCCTTCGATGGCGCTGGTAAACTGCGCAAAAATCACCGCGGGTGTGAGCAGAACAACAGCCGCACACGCCGCGGTGCATAAAACATGGTGTGGAGAAATTGACATTTGGTACCCCTGAACTCACATTCCTGGTTTGATGAAACTACGTGGATAGCCACGTGGGCTCGCGATGCCCCAGTGCTTCCTTTCCTTGCTGTGCTGCAAGATATGTGAAAATTCTAATCGCGGCTTTTGTTCAGTTCAAATACTTATTCAGGATCGGTTTGATAGGCTCTTCCTATGAGAAGGCGAAGC
Source organism: Terriglobia bacterium (assembly GCA_963838205.1). Classification (GTDB taxonomy): domain Bacteria; phylum Acidobacteriota; class Terriglobia; order Bryobacterales; family Bryobacteraceae; genus CAIVVT01. Next base: position 45,794 of record CAWIQF010000001.1, read on the forward strand.
GTGCGGCGAAGTACTTTGGGGAACGATTATGAAACGGCCCGCGCCGATGGGCTGGAGTGATCGAGCATCGCCCGAATCTCGACAAAGCGATTTGTGATCAGAGAGATCATTTCGTTAACCGCGGCGGGCATGCGCGCGGTGTTCGGCTTGGCGAGGCCGAGCTGGCGTGTGAGCGGATTCCCGCGGATCCGCAACGCCTGGAGACCATCGGAGTCGGCAACACCAAGCAGTGCCGATTCCGGAATGATGCTGACGCCCAGACCCGCCTGGACCATGCGTTTCATGGCCTCGACACTGCTGAGCTCGAGGATGATATTGGGGTTGATCCCAGATCGCCTGAAGAAAGCGTCGATGAGTTGCCGCATGCTTGTGGTCTGGTCGTAGAGGACCAGGGGCGTGTCCTTCAGCGTCTTCGCTTCAACCGTTCGGCGACGGGCCAGAGGGTCCGATTTTCGCGCCACAACGACGAGGCTTTCTGTGAGCAGCACGCTGATGTCGAGTTCTCTCGCGCCGGAGGAGAGATTCAACACGGCGATATCGAGGCGGTTTGTCCGCAGCGCTTCCACTAGTTGCGGAGTCGTGCCATTCACAATGTCCACGCAGATGCGCGGGTAGCGATTGTGAAAAGCGCTGATCGCCGGCGGGATCATGGATGTCAACTGATGTCCGGCGAACCCCAGGCGAATCCGCCCCGACGGTTCGTGGCTGAATGAGGCGATGTCCATCCTCGCCATCTCCACCTGGTGGAGGATGTGCACGGCGTGGTCTTTCAGGATCAGGCCGGACTCAGTCAGGTGAATCTTGCGGTTGCGCAACCGGACAAACAGCTCCTCCCCGAGTTCCTGCTCGAGCGCATGGATTTGTCCACTCACCGAGGGCTGGGCCACAAACAGCTTTTGCGCCGCTGTTGTGAAGCGGCCGGTGTTTACGATGGCCATGAAGATTTCAAGCTGTCTGAGAGTCATGTCGAGTTGATAGCTATAGCCTATCATTCTGGTCGCAATTTCGTATTGGACGTATGAGCCGATCCGAGATTAAATGACTCTGTACGTTATCTGTACGTTGTATGAGTGCCCTTGCGAGTGAAGACCGGTTCGTTGGGATCGACGTGGGTACCAGCGGAGTGCGCGTCGTGGCAGTTACTGGCGAGGGGAGATCTCTGGCCATGGCATCGAGGCCCATTTGTTCCCATAGAAGTTCGGACCGGGTAACACACGAGCAAGATCCATGGGAGTGGTGGCGAAGCGCGTGCGAGGCATTGCGGGAAATCGAGTCGGGGTTCGGCGGAAACGGTCGCGAGCGCTTGCGGGCAGTCTCGGTTACTTCAACCTCCGGATCCCTGGTCGCAACCGATGAGGCGGGGACGGTTCTTCGCCCGGCAATCCTCTATGACGACGAGAGAGCGCGCGAGGAGGCCACGCGCTTTGTCGCGGAGGCGCCGTGGCTGACCGCGTCCTGTTCGCTGGCCAGGGCTCTGTGGCTCAGGGAGCATGAACCCGCCACCTGGAAGACCTCGCGGTGGATTCTGCACCCGACTGACTGGCTGACGGGAATGCTCACCGGCAGGTTCGGGATATGCGACCACTCGAATGCTCTCAAGCTGGGCTTTGATGCCGCGGAGGACGGCTGGTGTGAGCTGGCACGACGGGAACTTGCCGAGCGGCTGCCGGAAGTGCTGCGTTCAGGCACGGTTGTCGGGACGGTTCGGGAAGAAGCAGCATGCAAAACCTCGCTGCCGGTCGGCACGATTGTGGTCGCCGGGACAACGGATGGTATGGCTGGCTTGATTGCATCCGGAGCGAACGCAACGGGTCACGCGAATACAACGCTGGGCAGTACTCTGGTCTGGAAGGTTCTCTCCAACCGGCCGTTCACGACGCGAGGGATCTATTCTCACCTGCACCCTGCGGGAATGTGGGCATGCGGGGCAGCAAGCAACACCGGACCTGGCAGCCTTCCTGCCCATGACGGAAACGGCGCGATGAGCGAACGGGATGCAGCGGCGGAAGCGCACCTGCCGACAGAGGCGATGGCATACTCTCTGCCCGGCCGTGGGGAACGCTTCCCGTTCTCCAGAGCGGACGCCTGTTCTTTTCTGGAGCAATGCGGGGGCAGCCAATCCGAGGAGTTTGCTGCAAGGCTGCAATCCCTTGCCTTCGTTGAGCGCTGGGGCTACGAACGGCTGCAGGCGCTGGGAGTCCACGTTGGACCAAGTGTATATTCCACGGGCGCGGCATCGGCAAGCCCGGCGCTTGCGCGTCTGCGTGCGAGTGTGCTCGACCGCTCCGTGGTCCGCTGCGCCAGTCCGTCAGCGGCGCACGGGGCAGCGATTCTGGCGGCATCCGCGATGCGCTACGGAGGCGACGTCGCGGGTGCAATCCAATCCATGACCAAAATTCAGCAAACCTTCGAACCAGTTCCGGAGCTGCGCTCCCGATACGACGAGCTTTACACCCGTTTCCGCGGGGTCTGCCGGCGCAGGGAGTACGAATCTTGAGCGTCTGGAAAGCGTGCGACATTCGGGGCCGGTTCCCAGAGGAGGTGAATGCTACTCTCGCCTGGCGGGTCGGCGCGGCGGTGGCAACGCGTTTGGGCAACGCCGCAAGAATCCTCGTGGCTGGAGACTTCCGCATTAGCACGCCCGAACTCAAAGCGGCTCTGTGCGCGGGTCTGACACACTGTGGAGCGGAAGTGCTGGATGCGGGCCTGGTTCCGACTCCGGTAGCTTACTTCGCGCACATGAAGTTGAAGACCGACGCGGTGCTGATTGTGACGGCATCGCACAACCCCGCGGAGTACAACGGGATCAAACTCATGGTGGGAGTGCTTCCCCCCACCGAAGAGCAGCTCGCCGAGCTGTGCGCACTGGCTTCCACCATCGCGCCGATCGAGCGCTCCACACGGATTCGCCAGGTGGACCTCGTGCCGGAATACAGAGCCTGGGTCGAAGCGCGATTTTGGGGCTCTCCCCGAAGTTTGAGCGTTGTGCTGGATGCGGGAAATGGGGCGTGGGCGCACTTGGCGCCGGACATTTTCCGGGATCTTGGTTACACCGTCGAACCCCTATTCTGCGAACCCGATGGACGATTTCCCAATCGCCCTCCAGATTGCGCACGCTCGGCAAATCTCGGCGCGCTCCGGAAGGCGGTTGTGCGAGTCCGCGCCAGCCTGGGCATCGCCTGGGACGGAGATGGCGACCGTGTTGCGTTTGTGGATGAATATGGCACGGTCCTTTCGGCCGACGAGGTTTCGATTCTGCTGATTCGGTCTCTGCTGAAAACAGGCAGCGCGGAGACAGTGATCTACGATATCAAACTGTCCGATGAGGTGCGGAAGGCGATTCTGGACGCGGGCGGGCTGCCGGTGATGCAACGCAGCGGGCACGCCTTCATCAAGCGCGCCATGATCGAGCGCAATGCGGTGTTGGGCTGTGAGGCCAGCGGGCACTATTTCCACCGCGAGCTGGGCGGCGGCGACGATGGCCTCTTCTCGGCTCTGCTGGTGAGCGACCTTGTTAGCAGGCATGGGACGATCAAGCAGAGGCGTTTGTCCCTCCCTCCGGTTTTCGTGACGCCCGATCTGCGGCTTCCGCTTCGCATCAGCCTGGAGTCGATTATCGCAAGACTGCGCCAGGCGCTCGCGCCCCTAAGAGAATGGGACCTCAACGGAGTGCGCATGGAGACGGGCCAGGGTTTTGTGCTGGTGAGAAACTCGGTTACCGAACCAATGCTGACGATGCGCCTGGATGGACGCGATGGGCCAGCGCTCAAGGGTCTGATCGACACCTGCCTCGCAGTCCTTCCGGAACTCTCCCACGAGATCGAGCAGCAACTGTCTTTCTTGGAGCACCCGTATGATACATGATCAATTGAGAAGTGATCTTGGCCATTTCGCAAAGATGGTGGTCGCTCGCGGGCTGGCCACCGGAGCCGGCGGGAACATCAGCGGCAGGGAAGGACAGACTATGCTGATTTCTCCTTCCGGGTTCTCCCTGGAGGAAATCAGTTCCGAGGAGTGGGTAGCCGTGGACATCGTAACGGGCGAAATGGACGGGAACGCACTCCCCCCGTCTTCGGAGGTGTTGATGCATCTGGCGTGCTACCGGCGGCGGTCGGACGTGCGGGCGGTCATCCACACGCATCCGCAGGGCACCATCGCGCTGACGAGTTCTGGGCACGACTTGCGCCCCATGTTCGCGGATGCTGTCATCTATCTGGGCAAGCGCATTCGGCACATCGATTACATCACCGTCACCACGCCCGAACTGGCGGCGGCAGTGGAAGCGGCGATTGATGATGTTAACTGTGTGATTTTGCGCAACCACGGCTGCATCACTCTGGGAGAGAACCTGAAGCAGGCCTTCTGGCGCGCCTGCACGACCGAAGAAGCAGCCAGGATTCAACTGCTGGCAACCCTCGCCGGCGTGCCAAGGTTTCTGAGCGAGGAGGAAGCGGACCGGCTCGAGTCGCTGGCGAGCGAGAAGTACCGGCGGGAGCTTCTGGCGCAGATGTCTCGCTAGCGGGAGGATGCGAATGCGGCAGACGTATGTTGCTTTCGATCTCGGCGCGGAGAGTGGAAGGGTCGTGCTTGCGACTGTCGTAGATGGCATTTTACGGACAGAAGAGATCCATCGCTTCGCAAACGTCCCGGTACAGTATGAAGGGCACCTGCACTGGAATGTTCCGGAGCTTTGGGCGGAGATGCGCACAGGTCTGAGTTCGGTCCGCCGCTACACGGCGGATGCTATCAGCGGGATTGGCGTGGACACCTGGGGACTCGATTACGCCCTGTTGGGCGAAAAGGGCTGTCTCTTGCAGAACCCGTTGCACTACCGCGATAGGCGCACCGAAGGCGTCATGGAGGAAGTCTTCGCCCGAGTCCCGCGCGAGCGGATCTACGCGCTGACCGGCATACAGTTTATGCGCATCAATACGCTGTACCAGTTGTTTGCAGCGGCGCAGGACACGCCCCGGCTGTTGAGCATCGCGGAACGTCTCCTGACGATTCCCGATCTGTTGAATTTCTGGCTCACGGGCGTCGCAGTGTGCGAATACACGAACGCGACGACAACGCAGCTCGTGGATGCCCGTGCGCGATGCTGGTCCACCGAGTTGTTTTCGCGTCTGGGACTGCCGTCCGAAATACCGGGCCCGATTGTGCAGCCGGGCTCCGTGATTGGGGGCCTGCTCCCGGAACTCTGCGCGGAAAGCGGCCTGGCCCCGACAGAGGTGATCCTACCGGCCTGTCACGACACCGGGTCGGCAGTCGCGGCAATGCCGCTCTCCGACAAGTCGATGTACATCAGCTCGGGAACGTGGTCTCTGCTGGGCGCCGAACTGAACGCTCCCGTCCTGACCGGCAGCGTGATGGACTATAACTTTACCAATGAGGGTGGCGTGTGCGGGACGTACCGGCTGTTGAAGAACATTGGCGGCTTATGGCTCCTGCAAGGTTGCCGCCGGAGATGGCAGGAAGAAGGCCAGCATTACGATTACGCCAACCTAGTGGACATGGCTGCTTCCGCTCCCCCGCTGCGCAGTTTAGTGGACCCCGACCACGCCTCGTTTCTCTCTCCTAACGACATGGTGGCAAGCATTCGCGATTTCTGCCGCGATACGGATCAGCCGTTGCCGCAGGACCAGGCATCCTGCAGTCGCACGGTACTCGACAGTCTCGCGCTTAAGTATGCTCTGGTGTCGTCACAACTGGAATCGGTCACGGGACGCAGGTTCGAGGAAATCCGGATCGTCGGAGGAGGAGCCCGGAACCGACTGCTGAACCAGCTCCACTGCCAACGCTTCGGGCAAACGCGTGATTGCGGGCCCGGCGGAAGCGACTGCGCTGGGTAATATTGTGATGCAACTGCTCGCAACCGGAACGGTGAAGAATCTCGGGGAGGCGCGCGAAGTGATTACGCGCTCTTTTCCCGCCGAAACATACGAACCACAGGGAAGCGCCGCATGCGACACGGCGCTCCGGCGATTCCGCGACTACTGCCGCATTCCGATCCGCTCCACCGTGTAGCCGTACCAACGAACAAATAAAACCATGTGGATTCCTGCCAGCTACTCTGCCGCGTTCGCCATGCTCCTGTGCTCCATGATCTGCTGGGGCTCCTGGGCGAATGCACTGAAATTGATGAAGACCTGCCGTTTCGAGCTATTTTATTGGGACTATGTAATCGGAACGACCGTGGCCAGTCTCGTGCTCGCTTTCACGTTGGGTTCCTTCGGTGGCACGGGGCTCCCCTTTCTTGGCGATTTGGCGCACGCCCAGGCGGCGAGCATTGCCTGCTCGTTCGCAGGCGGAGTGGTGTTCAATGTCGCCAACATCCTGCTGACCGGCGCGATTGAGCTGGCCGGGATGGCGGTTGCCTTTCCGGTGGGCGTCGGTCTGTCCATCGTGATCGGGGTGCTCCTCAATTACTGGATTACGCCCAAGAACGATCCCTTTTTGCTCTTCGGCGGGGTTTTTCTTCTGCTGCTGGCGATCGTGTTCGACGCCAACGCATATCGGCGGCACCAGGCAGGAGGGCGGCGCCCCACGCGGGCGGGCATCGTTCTCTGTATTGTCAGCGGAATCGGACTGGGTCTGTTTTATCCGTTGGTTGCGAAGGGAATGAAATTCCCGGCGCATACCGGGCCTTATGCAACAGGCGTGATCTTCATGCTGGGTATGTTCTGCAGTAACCTCGTCGTCAACACGCTGGTCATGGCTCATCCGGTTACGGGTGCGCCCGTTCTGCCGCTGCGGGAGTATTTCCGGATGCCCGCACGATGGCATGTGCTCGGCATCGTGCTGGGCGGCGCGGTCTGGGGGCTCGGGACGGTATTCAACTTCGTCGCATCTTCCACACCGCATATCGGTCCGGCGACTTCGTTTGCGCTGGGCGATGGCGCAACGATGGTTTCCGCGATTTGGGGGATAGTCGTCTGGCACGAGTTCGCAGGCGCCACGCCACCGGTGAAACGGATGGTCGCCGCGATGTTTGTCTTGTTCGCGCTTGGGCTCGCGTCCATCGCGCTCTCCCCCGTGATCAGTTTTTAAGAGATATGATGCGCACTCTCACTAAGTACAGCGTATTGCTGGGGCTGCTGTCGCTGCCAGCGATGGCGCAGGACGGAGCGTTTCGAGGGTTCCGTCCCCCCGCCGTTCCGCTGATTGCTTGTGATCCCTATTTCAGCGTGTGGTCGCCGGCGGACCGCCTGACCGATGGCGTCACTACACACTGGACCGGCAAGCTGCAGCCGATGAACAGCCTCATTCGCATCGACGGCAAGACCTACCGGCTGATGGGCAGGGAACCGGAGAACGTACCGGCGCTCGCGCAGGTCAGCGTAACTGTCATGCCGACGCGCACGCTGTATGAATTTGCGGGCGCCGGCGTAAAGGTCCGGCTGGCATTCATGACGCCCCTGCTGCCGAACGATCTGGACGTCTTTGCACGCCCCGTTACCTATATCGCCTGGGACGTGAATTCCGTCGATGGCGGGAAGCACCGCGTTGCGCTTTTCTTCGATGCCGCAGCCTCGCTGGCAGTCAACGACCCCGCACAAGAAGTGACAATGGGGCGCTATCGGGAAAACGGTACCGAAGTGCTGCGCGCCGGCTCGAAAGATCAGAATGTGCTTCAGCGGTGGGGCGACGACGTTCGCATCGACTGGGGTTTCCTGTACGCTGCCGCGCCGGAAAACGAGAACGGTCGGGCGGCGCTGGGCAGCGCGAGCGCGGCGGAGTCCGCGTTCGTCTCCGCGGGTACGGTGCCAGGCAACGACGATCTCGAGTTTCCGAGGCCCGCGTTCCAGGACACGCCGGCGCTGGCCTGGTCGTTCGATCTCGGGCCGGTAAGCGCGGAGACCGTCAGCCGTTATCTCCTGGTTGCCTATGACGATTTGTACTCGATTGAGTACCTGTATCGGAGATTGCGGCCGTGGTGGCGGCGCAATGGCGCCGGAGCGGCCGATCTGATCCGTGACTCGCTGGCCGAGTACGCGTCACTGAAGAGAAGGTGCGAGAGTTTCGACGCGGAACTGATCGCTGACGCAAGACGTGTTGGAGGCGACAAATACGCCGTTCTTTTAGCGCTAGCATATCGTCAGTCCCTCGCAGCACAGAAACTGGTGGCGGACATCGACGGCACGCCTTACCTGTTCGCGAAAGAGAACTTTAGCAATGGGTGCATCGGTACCGTGGACGTTATTTACCCACAGTCGCCGCAGTTGATGCTGTTCTCGGCGACTCTGCTCAAGGCCTCCTTGACGCCGATTCTCGAATACGCCCGATCGGGCCGGTGGAAGTTCCCCTTTGCTCCGCACGACCTTGGTACGTATCCGTTGGCCAACGGTCAGGTGTACGGAGGTGGAGAACGTACGGAGGAAGATCAAATGCCCGTGGAGGAGAGCGCGAATCTCTTGCTCCTGGTCGCAGCCGTGGCGAAGGTCGAGGGCAACGCAGCTTATGCGCAGAAGTACTGGCCGTTGCTTGAGAAATGGGCCCAATACCTCAAAGAGAAAGGTCTCGATCCTGCGAACCAGCTCTGCACGGACGACTTTGCAGGGCAACTGGCTCACAACGCGAACCTGTCGATCAAGGCCATTGAGGCGCTGGCGGCCTATAGCCAGTTGTGCGAGTGGACGCGACGCGGCAGCGATGCGGTGGTTTACAGAAAACAGGCGGAACAGTTCGCCAACCGCTGGATCGAAATGGCACTCGTCGGCCGGCACTCCAGGCTCGCGTTCGACCGGCCTGAAACATGGAGTCAGAAGTACAACCTCGTGTGGGACCGCCTTTTAAGTTTGCACCTCTTCCCCGCATCTCTGCCTCGCGACGAAATTGCCTTTTATGAGAGTCGGCAGAATCAGTACGGACTACCTTTGGATAACCGCAAGACCTATACTAAGATTGACTGGGTTTTGTGGACTGCGACCTTGGCAGACTCGCAAGCCGACTTCGAAAGCTTGGTGGCGCCGATCTACAAATGGGCCAACGAGACGACGAGCCGTGTTCCCTTGACCGACTGGTTCGACACGCTGAGTGGCCAGCAGGAAGGTTTTCAGGCTCGTTCGGTAGTCGGTGGCCTGTTCATGAAGCTGCTGACGGACAAGGAAGCTATGGCGCATTGGGACAGTGGAAGGCACTGATGTGCAGTATGAATACCAATCCGCTCACTGGTGAGCAGACCTGCATCGACCCTTTCAGCGGTGGATCATGTTGGTTGGTCTAGCGAAAGTTCACAAGGCCAGCTTCTACTCATCGCGCGACTTGAAGGCGTGGTCACCCTCGTGCTCTGGAACTGTGGCCGACCGTCGATGGAATTCGCCTCGTGCAAATGATGGCGCGTTTGTCGAACAAGAGCGAAGGGCAATAACCGCAGTATGAGCATGGCGCTTGACATGACGCGGCGTCGAACTGCTCGCAGCAATGTTACTGAATGCGTTCCCGTTGGGCGCGCAAATGGCTTCACGTGGCGTTAAGCCTACGGCGCGCGGAAAGCCGTCGGGTCTTCCATTCCACGCATCCTTGACCGACGTCGCGGCGCAAGCTGGGCTGACCCACCCGATCGTCTATGGGGACGTCGCCAAAACCGATTACATTCTGGAGGCCGATGGTTGCGGAATCGCCTTCTTCGATTTCGACAATGACAACTGGTTGGACGCCTTTGTAATTGGTGGAACGCGTTGGGACGGCGCTCCGCCCGGCGCCATGAACCGGCTGTACAGAAACAATCGCGATGGCACGTTTACCGACGTGACGGAGAAGTCCGGATTGGCGCACACAGGCTGGTGCTGCGGAATAACCGTCGGCGACTACAACAACGACGGCTTCGACGATATCTTCATCAGCGGTTGGCCTCGCAATTTCCTTTACCGGAACAACGGCGACGGGACTTTCACGGATGTCACCCGGGAGGCCGGATTACTGGAGCGCGAAAGCCGTTGGAGTTCCGGATGCACCTTTGTGGAAACCAACCGCAACGGCCTTCTGGATCTGTTCGTGGCTCATTATCTTGTGTTCGATCCTAGAGTAATCCCGCGCGCGGGAACGAACCCGGCCTGTAATTACAAAGGTGTTCAAATTAATTGTGGCCCGCGAGGGCTGCCGCCTGAAACCCATTCGCTGTACCGCAACAACGGTGACGGCACGTTCACAGATATCAGTAGCCAGTCTGGTATCAGCAAAGTCACTGGGACATACGGGCTAACAGCGGTTGCGGCAGATTTTGACGACGATGGATGGCCCGAGATCTACGTCGCCTGTGATTCGACACCAAGTCTGCTATTCAAGCGGCAGAGCAACGGTTCCTTTCTCGACGTCGGGATGGAATGGGGTGTCGCGCTGAACGAGGACGGCAATGAGCAAGCGGGCATGGGGCTCGGAATCGGCGACTTTAATCTCGATGGACAACTTGACATCCTGAAAACCCACTTCACGGAAGACACGCCGGCGCTCTACGCCAACCGGGGCGACCGATCCGGGTTCGATGACGTAACAATTCGGTCGGGTCTTGGCGTGGAGACGCGCTACGCGAGCTGGGGTGCGGCAATCGTGGATCTCGACAACGACGGCTGGCCCGATCTCTTCTGGGTCACTGGCAGCGTCTATCCAGAAGTGGAGAAGGTCCTTCCACAGCAGCCATACAAGACGCCGCGCATTGTGTTCCGCAATCTGGGAAACGATAGATTCGAGGAGCTTGCGGACGAGGCGGGCCCGGGCGTGGTGGCGGCGCATTCGAGTCGAGGTTGCGCCGTCGGAGACTTCGATAACGACGGCGACATGGATATTCTGATCGTGAACATGAACGAACCCCCGTCGCTCCTACGCAACGATGTCGGCGGAAACAACAACTGGATCAAGGTGAAACTGCTTGGAGTCAAGTCCAATCGTAGTGCGATCGGCGCTCGCGTGACCACGCATTATGGCGGAAAGCAGCAGGTGCAGGGAGTGCTCGCCCAGGCGAGCTATCTCTCGGTCAATGACCGGCGCTTGCATTTCGGGCTCGGCAAGGAAGAGGTTGCCGACATCGACGTGCGCTGGCCAAGCGGCGTCCGCCAGACGTTCCGGCAGGTGCGCTGCAACCGGCTCGTCACAATCGATGAAGCAAAAGGCATCGTGAAGGCGGAGAGCTTCGCGCGTTAGGATCTCGGCCTGGCGGAGCGCCGAGGAAATGAAACGAATGAAGCCGCGTGTCAAAGCATAAAGGCCGTTCAACTGGAGAATGACCGGCCCCGGGTGACCATAACAGCCGAGGGATCAGCGCGATCCGTTAGCTTCGGCCCAACCATTCCGGAGCGGGCATTCGACAGTATGGATCGGTTCTGTATCAGGCGTCGGGGCATTTTCGCGCCCTCGCGCAAGTGTCAAGGGCGGAGTAAAACTAGACCACTGGGGCGGCGGGAAAGTGGACCAGTCCGCGGGTGTCAGGGTCTTTGGCCTGAGGGAGTTGCAGGGAGTCTGGAGCGTAGGCCTGCGACCCCCCTTGCGTGGCGCGTTTAGGCCGGAGCGGAAGCCGCCCTGCAACTCGGCGCCGTAGTCCGGCCCGGGGGCCAGGTGCGTGGCTTTCCGGGACGCCGCCGCTTGCTGTCCTTGAGCCTGTAGCTTTCCCCCTTCATCTCTAAGGCCACAATCACCCAGCACTGCTCAGATCACGGCGAAACTCCAGGAGTTCAACCGGCGGTCGCGGACGCAGAACACGATAGTCTTCTGCTCCGGACCGCCGGTTTCGAGGAGGTAGTTGAAGAGGTCGGCGCACATTGCCGAGACTCGGTCGGGCAGCCAGATGCGGGATTCGAAGTCGGTCTTCTCGTAGAGGGCTTCGAGTTCCTCGCGCGAGAGCGGCCGGCCGGTAATGGCATCGGTGGGACCGCGCCGCATGATCTCGTCAACGGTGATGCCGGTATCGTCCAGGTTCACGCGCCCGCGCTGGATCTCGCAGGCGGCGAGATAACCGTCCTCGATGCCCTGCGCCATGTCGTATTCGTAGGCCGGCTCGCCGAAGTGGCGCAGGTTGTCGGCGCTGACTTGCAGGTCGGCGGCGGCTTCCTTGCTGTCTTCGGTCACTTTGAGTTCGCGCGGCGTGGCGGTCAGGCCGATCTGGACGGCGTTGGGGTTGCGCGTGAGCACCTGAGACCACTTGCCCCAGGCCGAACGGTGGCACTCGTCGATCACAATGTGGCTGAAGTAGTCCTCGGGGTAGAACGAGGTCAGGAAGTTCGCGCTGCCATCCTCAGAGGCGATGTCGAGGGTCTGGTAGGTGGCCACGTGGATGCGGGCATTGCGCGCGTTGTTCGTCCCGTCCGACTTGCGGTAGACCTCGGCTGCGTCGGAGCCGAACACGTTCTGAAACGCGCCGAGGCCCTGCGCGCGGAGTTCGTCGCGGTCGCAGACGAAGAGAGCGCGCCTCAGTTGACCAGCGTCGGCGATGCGCTTGAGCAGGTTGACGGCGATGAAGGTCTTGCCCGCTCCGGTGGCCAGCGAGAGCAGGGCACGCTTCTCACCCCGCGCCAGCTTCTCCAGCACTGCCCGAATCGCCGCGTCCTGGTAGTACCGCCGTGTGGCTTCGCCGCCGGAATAGCGCGTCAACAACGGCTTGGCCAGATCGCTGGTGAGCAGGAAGCCCATCGCGGCTTCGTAGCGTTGTCGCAGATCGGCCGGCGACGGCAACTGGTCGAGCGGGCGCGGCGGAGTGGTCTGGCCCGAGTAGCGGTCGTACAACACGAACAGATGGCCGTTGGTGGAGACGACGAACGGTACGTTCATGCGCTGGCAGGAGGCGTAAAGCTTGGCCTGCTCCAGACCATCAGTGGCGGAACGGTGCTCGGCCTTGGCCTCCAGCACGGCCACGGCGACGGGTTGCGTGTCGATGTTGACCTTGACGCGGAGGGTATAGTCCGTGCGGCCCTTGCCGGACTTGCGCGCCTTGCCGTCCACGATGACAATGGAGCCGGCGGTCTCTTCGCGTTTAATCAGGTCTTCAGTCCACCCGCGCTGGTGCAGCGCCGGATCGATCAGTTTTGCGCGGGTATCTGCCTCGCTGAGGGCCACTTCGTCTCCAAGGCCAGAAGCACTTGAAATATGAAGGTATCAGATCTGGGACGCACTTGATCAGCACGGCCGGAAGGACGTGATATGTTTCGGATTGGCCGCCTGAGTCCGGCGTCATGAAACGGGCCGAAAGGTCGGGGACGTTGCCTAGGGGCGGCTACTTCGGTCAGAGGATTTGCAAAGGGAGCGATGGAAACGCCACGGAACGAGCGTCAGGAAAAGCAAGATGCGGAGCGCCTTAGGCAGGAAAACGTAGTCAAAGCCATCAAGTTGATTGAGCGGAATCCTGAGTTTTCTGATGTGCTAGTACAGATTCACGACAGGAATCAGGCGCTCGAGGCACAAATGCCAACCGAGGCGAAGGAGCGTTTGAGCGAAGCACGACTGACGTACCTGCTGAAGTGGGTGGAGATTTTCGGAGAAGCGCACTTGCGGGTGGTCACCGACCTCGAATCCGTAGAGTCGCTCACGACCATAATGGAGCATTTCGTCCGTGCGACTTGGTTGAAGTTCAGTGGAATACCGATGGAGGAAATACGGCCCTCGCCGCAGTTTGCCCAACCGCATCCCACCCAATCCAAGAGGGACAAGCTCTTAAAGGCCGCGCAACACTGGGTGATGGAATGGCACAGGCGTCTCGCTTCACTGCGCAAAGATCGGCCCGAGGTGATGACTGAGGAGCAGCCAAGCACCCGCCGCAAGATTCTTGAACCGAACCTCGATTCTCTGGCAAACCCAGACGTAACCAAAGCTAAGGCCGTGAGCGATTCCGACCGTGGTTCTTCACCCGACAGCGGGCCGGTTGGGGAGCCGGGCACACGGGTACGGCCGAGCCCTATGAATGTGCCAGCATCGGAGACGCCGCCACCGCTGGTTGCCGTCCCGGTTGAGGCCACTGCCGAAAATCGCCTGTTCCGCAAATCCGGAGCTTACTGGGAATTGAGATTCGGCGGGAAGCCGGTCCTTGTGCGGGACAGCAAGGGCATGAAGTACATCGTTGAATTGTTGCGATGTCCCGGCACAGACATCCATGTCTCGCAACTCTTGGGGGCGGTCGAGGGTCAAGGAGAGGAGCTCAGACTCGGATCGGCTGGAATTATCCTGGATGAGACGGCGAGGAGGCAGTACAAGGCCCGTGGGGAGGAACTGACGGAAGAACTGGAAGAAGCAAAGCGCAATAACAATTGGGGGCGGCAGGAAGAAATTGAGACGGAGCTAGACCAAATGGCGGAACAGCTTGCGAGCGCAACGGGATTGGGTGGGCGGGACCGAGAGGCATGCGATGACGTGGAACGGGCCCGCAAGCGTGTTTCGAGGGCGATCACGACGGCCATTAAAGCGATCGGTGAACATCATCGCGAACTTGCTGATCATGTTTCTTTACACGTCAAGCGTGGTGAATTCTGCTGCTACCACGGAGACGGCGTAGATTGGCAACTGTGAGTTCGGAGAACGCTTCGAACGAGCAAGGCGTCTTACTCTTGGTAAGGCACTGCCGCCTCAGCGAGCTGCGGATTAACGAGGTAGATTTCAGTAGGACGCCCGGTCGCCCTGGTGGTGGGCGCCGGCCGCACATAGCCGTGCTGTTCCAGCAGGCGAATAGCGGGGTAAACCGAGTCCACTTTCTTGAAATGGGACTGATGCGCGCAAAAGCAATCGCGGATCGTGAATTGGGGGCTTGCCTGCTTGCGTATCCAGCGCAAGACACGCTGGGCGTCCTCCATCACCGGATCGCGCTGCATGAGGTCAAAGACCGCAATGGCTTGGTCAATTAGGAGCCCGGACAGGTTTAGCGCATGCTCCATCACGGCGGCGTCGATGATGCAGTTATCCTCGGGGCTGGCGCAGACGCAATGCATGACGCCCGCAATGCGGGCGGCGGCGCCTGGCAGCTTCGCTGCCCAGTCCTTCAGGTGGTATAACTTGCCATCCTCACGCATAAGCAATTCGATCGAACGCTGAAAATCCTTCCAACTGCAGTAGGCGTCCGGGGAGAATCGCAGTTGCCACGTGGTCAGCTCGCCATTCGTTCCCGGTGCCGGTGCTGGCAAGGCAAGAAGACGTTTGACACCTGCGCTGTAGGATTCGGCAACCAGGGCGGGGACCGGATTGGGCTGAAGGAGCCGGGAACCCAAAGGCGAGGGCGGCAGCGCATAGAGGAAGCGGGCCAGCAAACCACGGCCTCGAAAGCCAGGTTGGTCCGATAGATTTTGGAGCACGTCAGGTTGCGGTGCGATCGCCACCGTTAGGGCTGGATGCTGCATCAACACCGGTGGACGCGAGCCGCGATCGACCCGGACACTAGAGCCGGAATGCGCCTGTAGGAACAGATCGAGGTTAGGGATGCCCTTGCTATAGCGGCCTGCGAGCAGGTCAAAGACCCCGCCCTCATCTGAAAGCAAAGCAATGCGCTCCCCATGCTCCGCCATCATGACCGCCAGCTTTTCCGGCGTCACATCCTGGACCCAAAGTCGCGGCAACGCCGGGACTTCCGGGAGGGCGGCTTCCAGTTCGGTGATTTGTGCGACCACACCAGAGTCGGCAAGGGACATGGCAGCTTTCTTGCGCCGGGTTTCGATCTGGGCCTCCAGGGTTTTGCGTTCACTCAGGACTCGCTTTCGTTCCGCCTGGAGCCGCTCTTGCTCTATGCGCTCCCATTCAGCGAATGGTTGCGCCATCGCCTGTAACACTGCCGTCTTGCGGTTTCCACTCTCCATCCCGACCGCGACGAAAATGTTCAACGGCTCTTCATACCCCGATTCTGGAGAGACGGTTACTTTGCGGGCAACACAAGCAGCCACGACGGCCAGGCCTAAAAGACCGGGCAGTTCAATCGGTGTCTCAGTGGCTTGGGACACGGCCGCGACCATGTCGCCCAGGAATCCGGGGAATAGATCGGCATCAAGGGGCGTCGCAGAACGGACAAGAAACGGAGCGATCGAGGGCCATGGCGCGCCGTTCGTTGCCGTCGTACCTTTTGCTATGCCGAGCCAGCCGAGCGCCGTTTCGAGCACGCCCACGTGAATCAGCCCCGCAAGCGTCTGGAAGCCGGTCACCTCGCCCGCTTCGGCAATTCTCTCGATCGTGGACCGGACCTCCAGGGCACAAGCACCGAAATCCGCCGCACCACCCCACAAGGCCCGATAGATCGCGCGGTGGAGGCGGGCTGCTTCTTCGATGCTCCAGCCGGCACGGGCCAGGATTCCGGCCAGAGCCAAGAATGCATCGTGGCGGCTGCCTGCCTTTGGCCAGTGGCACGCGAGTAGCGCCGCGGCGGCAATTCTGGCAACTGCCTGCGTGAGGCCGGCTGCGTCCGCGACACCAGGCTCTTTGTTAGCGCCCTGCTCAAATCGGATCTTTTCGCCGCACAGGTGAACGCTGGGGGGCACGACCGTCTGTAGGCCAACGCTCCCATCTTTCTTCTGGCAGCGCAGTTCCACGATAGTGCTCTTATCGGTTGGATCGGCGAACTTCCGGTACCGCGGGGCTGGGACGGCTCGATAGATATAGTGGCTGGCGGGTTTCGACTTGCGCCCAAAGCACATCCCGGTAGCCGGGACGAACTCCACCGCCGCGGCGACTGCTTCCAAACAGTCGCAGTCGATATCCACCGTGCCGAAATCATCGCCCAGCAGAATTCCAATGTTCTGAGGTTGGGAGTCGAAGTACCGGGCAAGATCCTCATCCCGCAGCCGCAGTTTCTGCCAGCCGTCCAAAACCGGGCGTTTCTGTCGGAACGGCACGGGAACGGGGAGGAAACCGCGCGCGACCCACCTGCGAGCAGCCTCGAGAGGAGTCATCGGACATCCTCGCTCTCGTTCGGATTGGCGTTCGCGGAGGTGCGGGCGGCGCCCGGGGAGTGGGGCCACTCGAGTTCTACACTACATGGCAGACCAAAACGAATCTCGATGCGTCGAATCTCGCCGTCTTCGATGCCGCTGATCAGTTCCAGCAGTTCGATCACCCCGTGCTTGAGGCGGGAATCGCTGTAACCGAGTTCTCCGCGCGGACCGTTTTCGCCGCCGCCAAGTTTCAGAGTTTGAAAGACCCGAGGCGGGGGGTCGAATGCGGGCTGGCCTCGGCTCACTCGCAAGGCTTCCACACGGCCAAAATTCACGGCTTGCAACAATTCTACTAACTGGGTCTGCGCGGCATTAAGCGAGGATTTGGTACTGAGTTGGTTCATCAGGCACTCCTTAGTCTTCGGAGTTGCCTGGGCTGAAAGCTGGACAGCCTCGGGATCGTGGTTCCGTGCGCCTCTCTTCCGGCACCAAGGCAACCTCACTCCCGAGGCGCTACAACTCGCGTAGCATCGCTACATTTCGCGTAGCGGAACGAGAAAATGAACGCCACGCACGAGAGCGTGCTATTTGGTCGATGCAAGCAAGATAATCGCGGAAGAAACGGGTAACCCATGTCAGTTCAGAATGATGCGATTCGCCAAAACCAGCCGGCCGTCCCGCTACACGGTTTGTAGCATCGCTACACCTCTTGTAGCGCCTCCTCTTCATGAGCGGTCGCACCACAATCTGCCGAGGCGCCGCCCCGCGCGGAGGCACTTGAATGATGCTTGGAAGCGAAGGTACCCTCCTGGCACTGACAGGAGGTTCGCGTTTGACACGAAGGGTCCAGCATCCTAAGGTTCACGAGCGAAGGGATCGTGGTACCCATTACTGGTTCTTCCGGTACCGGGCCGACAATGTCCAGCCCGATGGCACCGTCAAGACCAGCCGGAAGTTTCACACGATAGGGCCAAGTCGGGGCGACGGTGCATTGACCAGGAAGCAGGCGGGGAGCGAGCGCGATAAGTTTCTCGCCGACCTCAATGCCGCACCGAGTCGGTGCGAAGCCGCGGTGGCGGCAAAGTTACTCATCGATCCCAACATGATTTTGTTCGGGAAGCTGGCTGGCCTGTGGCGCACGGACTACGTCGAGCGTGCGGTCGGCGGCAAGCCACTCGTGGCCCGCCCCACAAGAGATAAATACGTCTCCCACCTCAAAAACCACATCCTGCCGCGGTGGAAGGACACGCGGCTTGGCGAGTTTCGGACCAAAAAGGTCGTTGACTGGCTCCAATCGACATGCCAGTCCTGGTACGCAATGGACGACCTGAGAAACATCATGAGCGGGATTTTCACCAAGGCTGTTGAGTGGCAGGTCCTCCCTGAAAACTACTCGAATCCCATGCATCGGGTGAAGCTGCCGCCAAAGTGGTCCGTGCGCGAGAAACGCATATTGAGTGAGGAGGAGACCGTGGTCGTGCTGGCGCGTCTGGAGGATCCCTATCTTTTGATCAGCGAGACCTGCATTTCGGCCGGCCCGCGCATCTCTGAGGTATTGGGCTTGCAGATCCGGCATCTGGATCTCGACAACGGCACGCTGACGGTTGAGCAGCGCAACTGGCACCAGGACATCAGCAAGCCGAAGACGGAGAAGAGCAAGCGCACGCTGGCCATCGGCGGTCTACTCGGACACTATCGTGAGTGGGTCGCGAGGTTGCCTCGCCAAACGCCGGATGCGTGGCTGTTCCCGCAGTCCGATGACCCTTCAAAGCCGATGTGGGATTCCGCGGTACGAAAGGAACTTCACCAGGCCGCCGAGGCTGAAGGCTGCGATTTCCCCGGCCTGGGGCCGCACTCCTTCCGGCGCGCAAACATCACTTGGCGACAGGAGGTCGGCGGGTCGAGCATCGAGGCCAGCAAGATCGCCGGCCACGCCACCGTCCGGATGACGGAGGAGTACACGGTTGTCCACTTGAAGCGTCAGGAAGAGCTGACGCGCCGTATCCAGGACAAACTCGCGAAGGCCAAGAAGCGCGTCGAGCGCAAGAACGTAGTCGAGATCAAGAAAGAGATCACGGCGGCGTGAGCCCGAGGATCGCGTGGGCGCATCTGCCGAGCACCTGCCATGCGGATTCAGCCATCGGCATGGCCGTATGCGAGTAGCTCGGCTTTTGCATATTTTGCATATTTAGATCCGTGTTCCGGCGAACACTGCAACTTCAATGGGATAATGCGTTTACGAGCTTTTGCATATTTTGCATATGGATTCCTGGAGTTGGGGATCTTGAGTGAGTTTAGTTCTGCCCGGTTCTCACCCACACATAGCCCAGAGCGGCCGGTGGGCAAGTTTCCAAAGGACGCCGTTTGCTGTTCGGACCACCTGTCCGAGATGCCGAGTTGACGTTCAAATGGAACGTGATGGCAGTCCCGAGCGCGTTTATCAGTACTGATCCGCGGCGCTTCCCAGAAGCGGACTGCTGGCTCGCATTGATTGGCGCAAAATCCACGAGTCGGGCGTTACCCGGAAGGGTGGCTATTTCAGAGCGGGCCCCCACCCTTGGAAGGCCGGGCTCGACTGGGCAATTATCCAACTTTCGCGCACCTGAAGCACGGGAAAGTGAGGATCATTTTGCCTGTGAGCGGTCGAACGCAGACGACATCGTGCGAGAATTTCACTATCTTTGGCTTTTTCAGCGTTTGCTGAAAGCAATCCAACCAATGAAATCAACTTTACAAATTTCACTGAAAATGATATTTTCAGCATATGCTGAAAGGGCTGGAATTTGTGAAAGAGCTGGAGGGCCGTGCTGCGGGCGCCCTTGGTGCGCTCATCGAGCAAGTGCCGGCGATCAAGCTTGAGAACATCAAAGTCGAGTCGGGGGGCGATTATGGCGTAGATATCCTCGCGCGCGTCAACGTGTCCGACCGCCCTCATGTGCTTGTCTGCGAGGTGAAAGCCAGCGGTCAGCCACGCCATGTGCGGATGGCCCTGCTGCAGTTGCGAAATTATGTCGCGCATTACGGGAGCGAAGTGACGCCGATCTTCATCGCGCCGTATCTCTCTCCAGAGGCGCAGACGCTGTGCCGTGAGCACGAGGTTGGATTTCTCGACCTTGAAGGCAACGCCAGACTCGTTTTCGACGGCGTATTCATCGAACGGCTCGTGTCTAGCAAACCACCCGTCGAGCGGCGCGAACTCAAGTCACTCTTCAAGCCGAAATCCGCGCAAGTGCTGCGCGTAATGCTCCGCGATCCGGGCCGCCCCTGGCGAGTCACCGAGCTTGCCGAGATTGCCGGTGTCAGCCTAGGTCACGTCAGCAACGTCCGTTCTGGCTTGCTGGACCGGGAATGGGGCCAGGTGTCCGACAAGGGCCTGTTCATTTCTGAACCTGATGCGTTGCTCAATGCGTGGCGGGATGCATACGAGCCGCCCGTCGGCAAACGCATGGGTTTGTATACGACCCTCCACGGCAGCGCGTTTGAAGATGCCGCGCGTCAAGCTCTTCATGCCGGATCCGAGAACAGACAGGCCGTCTTTGCCTCGTTTTCGGCGGCGCATTGGTTGGCGCCTTATGGTCGCACCGGCATGCAGTATTTCTACGCTGCCGATGCCGGTTTGGAACGGCTAAAGGTCAGCTTAAAGCTGTCCTTGGCTTCCAAAGGCGAGAATGTCGTGGTCACTCTCCCCAAGGACCAAGGGTTGTTCCGCGATATTACCGAACCGGCGCCCGGGGCCGTCTGCACCAGTCCAGTCCAGACTTATCTTGACCTAACCGCGGCTGGCGAGCGCGGACGAGAAGCCGCCGAACATCTGCGGCGGGAGAAGCTGTCATGGCCGAAGTGACTCCTCCCGAGCCGCAGTCGGCAGCCGACTATGACGATCGCACGACCGCCGCAGTAAAGAGCGTGCTAATCGAGATCGGGCAAATTCTGGGGAGCTTCAAAGGAAAGTTCGCCGTTATCGGTGGCGCCGTCCCCTGGCTGCTGCTGAATAATGAAGAGATGCCGCATGTCGGCTCGCTCGACGTGGATCTCGGTCTCGATGCGGAAGCGCTGGGCGATGGCCAATATGCCACATTGGTCGAAGCCTTGAGAGAGCAGGGCTATGAACAGCGAGAGGAGCTTCGACGCTTTCAACTAGTCCGTCAGGTTCCCACAAAGGACGGCGGCGCTCCGATCGACATCATCGTCGATTTCCTGATGCCTCGCGACGCCGAGATAATCAAGAACAATCCCCCGCTCGTAGACAACTTTGCTGTCCAGAGGGCGGATGGTGCTGATCTGGCGATGCGTTTCTATCAGATGGTCGTGATTGATGGGCCGATGCCAGCGGGGGGCACGAACCGCGTCGAGCTCGCGGTCTGCTCTATTCCCGCCCTGCTCGCGATGAAAGGTCATGCCTTGGAGGGACGCTACAAGCAGAAGGACGCTTACGACATCTACTACTGCATACGGAACTATCCAGACGGGATCGGTGCGCTAGCCGAAGCGTGCCGTCCGTTACTAGACCATGCCAGCGGCGAACGAGGCTACCGCTACATCGCTGGGAAGTTCGACACGGTGGACGGCTACGGGCCGACCTGTGTTCGGCGCTTCGTCGCGGGTACCCATATGTTGGGTGATCGCACTCCAGAGCAGTGGCAACAAGATGCGTTCGGTCAGGTTGATGAGTGGCTGCGCGCTCTTGGGCTGAGACGCTAAGTGCCGAAGATCGGCGTGGGCGGGGGCAAACCGGAGTCCACAGTGGAGTCCGACCGGAGTCCATACTGTGACACGGTAGAGGTCGTGGCGTCCAAATGGCGTCCAATCGGGCAGGCTGTAAGTGTATGAAAATACGAGAGAGTGGTCTGTAAGTGACTGATATATTTACTCGACGCACTGGAGCTGCCGCAAACTGGCGGCCGTTCTCGGCGTCAGCAAGGATGCGGTGCACCGTGTGTGGAAGGAAGCCGGATTGAAGCCGCATCGTCTGGAACGCTATATGGCCTCCAACGATCCCAACTTCGAAGCCAAGGCGGCCGACATCATCGGACTCTACCTGAACCCGCCGCAGCACGCAGCCGTGTTCTGTGTCGATGAGAAGACCGCGATTCAGGCCCTGGACCGGCTCGACCCGGTGCTGCCGCTATCGCCCGGCCGCGCCGAGCGCCATGGTTTTGAGTACTACCGCCACGGCACGCTGTCGCTGTATGCGGCGCTGGACACCAAGACCGGCAAAGTCATGGGGAAGACCGCCGCGCGCCACACCAGCCAAGAGTTCGTCGCCTTCCTGGGGCAGGTCGTGGCGGAGTGCCGGCCGCAGCAGGAGATCCACATTATTCTCGACAACCTCTCGGCCCACAAGACTCAGGCCGTCCGGGAATTCCTGGCCGCACATCCCCGCGTCCAACTCCACTTCACGCCGACCTATTCTTCGTGGCTGAATCAGGTCGAACTCTGGTTCGGCAAGATCGAGCGGGAAGTCATCGCCCGCGGCATCTTCACTTCGGTCCCCGATCTGGCTCGCAAACTGCGCCGCTACATCAACGCCTACTCCGCTCACGCGCGGCCCATCCAGTGGAAGTACTCAGACCCCTCCCGCCGCATGCGTACTAACGATCTCTCTGCGACAGGCCACTAGACCATGCCAGCGGCGAACGAGGCTACCGCTACATCGCTGGGAAGTTCGACACGGTGGACGGCTACGGGCCGACCTGTGTTCGGCGCTTCGTCGCGGGTACCCATATGTTGGGTGATCGCACTCCAGAGCAGTGGCAACAAGATGCGTTCGGTCAGGTTGATGAGTGGCTGCGCGCTCTTGGGCTGAGACGCTAAGTGCCGAAGATCGGCGTGGGCGGGGGCAAACCGGAGTCCACAGTGGAGTCCGACCGGAGTCCATACTGTGACACGGTAGAGGTCGTGGCGTCCAAATGGCGTCCAATCGGGCAGGCTGTAAGTGTATGAAAATACGAGAGAGTGGTCTGTAAGTGACTGATATATTTACTTTGACACGGTAGAGGTCGCAGATTCGAGTTCTGCCGGGCCCACCACTTAACCCGCCACATTTCAAATACTTACGCAAATTGAGCTCGTTTGATCCATTCAAGGTAGAGGTCTGAAATTTGGACCTCATTTGGACCTCAAGAGTGCTACCTCGATTTTCTACGGTCACACAATTGCTCTCACGCGCGCGATTGCAGGCGCTTTCCAAAATCCTGAGTAGCTTGCTTGCTAGACAGAATTTCTGAAATCTCCTATAACGGCTACCAGAACTCCCACCAGTGGGTCATTTTCCGATAACGCGTTTATCGGCCACGCCCCATCCGCCAGTCGCAGCTCTGCTGTCTCCGGTTGAGTGCCGTGGCGGAAACAACCGGTTTCCAGCTGCCGACATGTGCCATCCTGGAGTTTCCATGCGGGGCTTGGAGATCATCGAAGCCGAGCTGATGGAAATCAGCGCCATCGCCGACGATTCCATCAAGCTCGAACGCATTATTGCCTGGTGCGCATCGCATCCCGACGAAGTCCCAGTCGCACTGCATCAGCTCCTGGGCCGGCGCGACAAGCACCTGCCGGAAACCTCGGAAACTTAACTGCGGTATCCAATGAAGCGCCCCCCAAGTGAGGCGATCTCCAAGCGGACCTGCACCGCGCATCCTCCAACTTTCCGGTGACGCCGTTCTCCGGCCAGTGGTCAGTTTCCGAGTTTCGAAGATGCGAGTTGATCTAGCCCGAATATTTCACCGGCTCACTGTACAAAAGCCGCCTTCTCTGGCATAAACATTTCAGCCACGAAGTGCTTCTGCACAGAAAGCGGCGGCTCTTGCTATGACACAGTGTACCCAGGACAGCTTCGAATTTGAAGCCCATTTTTCGCGCCGGGTGGTGGCGGGTTTCGACGGCGGCACGATCACTTCCGACGCCGGGGCGCTACTGCTGCGGCAGGTCGACCGGCGCATCGGCCTGCTGCCACGCCTGGCGCGCTGCTTCAGCGACTTCCGGAATCCGGTTTACATCTCCCACGAAGTGGGTGAAATGGTCTCGCAGCGCGTCTATGCGCTGGCCTTGGGTTACGAAGATCTCAACGACCACGACCAACTGCGTGACGACCCGCTGATGGGTCTGCTGGCGGGTAAACGCAAGCCCGGCGCGGCGTTGGCCAGCAAGAGCACGCTGTGCCGCCTGGAACGCACGCCTGAGGCCGGCGCCGCCTCCGACCGCTACAAGAAGATCCGCTACGATGCCGCCGCCATCGACCGGCTGCTGGTCGAGATGTTTGTGGAGTCGCACCCGCAAGCCCCGGCCCGGATCGTCGTCGATCTGGACGCCACCGATACGCCGTTGCACGGCCAGCAGGAGGGACGTTTCTTCCACGGCTACTACGACCACTACTGCTACCTGCCGCTGTACATCTTCGCGGGCGACCAGATTGTCGGCGTGCGGCTGCGAGAGGCCAATCAGGACGCCAGCGCGGGCAGCGTCGAAGAGATCCAGCGCATCGTCGCGCAGATCCGCGCCCGCTGGCCCCAGACTCAGATCATCCTGCGCGCCGACTCGGGCTTCTGCCGCGAAGAACTGATGAGGTGGTGTGAGGACAACCATGTCGACTACGTCTTCGGACTGGCGCGCAACCAGCGCCTGCGGCGGCGGATCGACAAGGCCATGCGCCAGGCCGCGGGCGAGGCCCAACGCACGGGAAAGGCGGCGCGGGTGCTCACCGAGTTTCGCTACCGCACGCGCAAGAGTTGGTCGCGCGCCCGGCGCGTCATCGCCAAGGCCGAGCAGATCGCGGGCAAGCAGAACCCGCGCTATGTCGTGACTTCGCTGCCGGTCGAGCAGTGGCAACCGCGCCCACTCTACGAGGATCTGTACTGCGCCCGCGGCGAGATGGAGAACCGCATCAAAGAGCAGCTGAGCCTGTTTGCCGACCGCATGAGTGCCGAGACGATGCGCGCCAATCAGCTCCGGCTGTATCTGTCGGCGGCGGCCTACGTGCTCGTGGAGGCGCTGCGGCGGCTGGCGCTAACAGGCACGGCGCTGGCCGAGGCCCAGGTCCACACGATTCGGCTGCGACTGCTCAAGATCGGCGCGCGGATTCGTTTCAGCGCGCGGCGCGTGCTGGTGTCGATGAGCAGCGGCTACCCCTGGAAGCAGGTGTTTGGGCAGGTGTGGGCGGCGCTGCGTTGCTGAGCCAAAATCGCGACACGGCAAACAAACGATTTCCCGATTTCGCACTTTTCAGGTCAGTCGAACTGCGTCCGAATTGCGTTTTGTGAGGGCGATCGGACGCCACAAGGCCCCCTCGATCACCACATCCCGGCTCGCTGCCCGCCCGAATGCCGCCGCAGCGCCCTCCAAACCTCACGCAAACGCCGGCGGCGACGAAATCACAGCGCCTGTGAAACATCCGGGCTAGCGCAACTTCACGGGCCCTAAGTAGTGATCCAGCCAATCGAGGATGTCTTTCATGACATCCAGTTGCCCGATTATGTTGTGTCCACCAGCGTAGAGCAAGTGTCTCTTGTTCTTCGCGGGAGTGCCCAGCAGTCGGAACAGCGGACGTTGGCTTGATTCCAGCGGGAACAGGAAGTCGTCCCGCCCGTTCAGCATGAGAACCGGAATTTTCACCCGGGATGCGAAATTCAGAGAGTCCACCTCGGCTGGAACTTTTTCAAAGGTGCCTCCTGAAATGAGAACCGCAACTTTGATTCGTGGCTCAACAGCAACCAGGCGCGGTCCGACAATGGCGCCCGTGCTGTGCCCGACGTAGGCAATCCGCTGCACGTCAACATCCTTGCGAGTCTCGACGTAGTCCAG
Source organism: Terriglobia bacterium (assembly GCA_963838205.1). Lineage (GTDB taxonomy): Bacteria > Acidobacteriota > Terriglobia > Bryobacterales > Bryobacteraceae > CAIVVT01. The sequence continues at coordinate 71,413 of CAWIQF010000001.1, forward strand.
CGATCGTGAAAGATCTTTGGACCACTGGATGTTCATCTCGCGCCACCGGTCCGGTCGTCCGAGCCAATGGTAGTATGCCCCCGGCCCGCGTTCGAGCGTGCCCTTGTATGCGGGCAGAATCACTGCCCGGCCGGAGCGCACAATCTGTTGGCAGGGCTGGACACCGACCCCGAATGCTTCGATCGTTGGTGCGACGAGGGCCGTTGACCCGGGAAAATACACGACCAACTGGTAAGGCGGCAACGCGCTCTTGGGCAGGTACAGGTGAGCCACCACGCGCTCGTTGCCATATGCCGCCTCGAATGTGACCTTCTCTCTCCGCCAATACGGTGAATCCTCCTCAACCGATTCGACCGCGGCCTTGAGATCCGTCTTATCGTACGCGTGCATGCCTTTGTAAATCCGGAAAGCCTCATCGCCAACGGGCTTGTCGCCCCGGCGGTCCCGGGCCACAAATGTCACTTGCTGGTTCAAGGCCTCGACGAGGGGAGACGTGTACTCGGCACAGCGGAAACCGAAGTCCGAGGCCCGCGCGATCGGGTAGCGGGCGTCGGGATAACTGAGCTGGTAGTTCGGGTCCTTCCAGCCGCCTCCCAGGATGTAGCGGTACTTTCCCACCGCGTTCCAACACCACTCCTTCACATTGCCGGCCATGTCGTAGGTTCCGAACGGTCCCAGGCCGCGATAGGATCCCACCTGGGCCGGGCCCTGTCCGCCAAAGTTGCTGAACTTCAGGACTTGAAAAAACGTCCCGACCCCCAGCCCGGCGGCACGAAACCAGTGATGCACGGTGGGCAGACTCTTGCCCGCAAACTCGGCATAGGCAGCCGCTTCATACCAACTGACGCCGCCCACCGGATAGTCGGCCTTCCCATCAGGATAGGCGCCGACTTCCCAGGCGGCCGGGCCAGGTCTTCCGGAGGCGTCGCGGAACTCGGCCATGGCCTGCTCCCAAGAGAGGACGTGGTCGTCCTTGATGAAAGGCTGCTTCCAGTATTCCCGCTTCTGGTATCCGCCCGCGTCGACAAACTCCTTGAACTGACGGTTGGTGACCTCATGTCTGTCGATCCAGAAGTCTGGCAGTTCGTCCGGAAGGGTTGGAAACAAAACGCTTCCGAAGCCTGACCGGTCAATACCAGGCACCCACACCATCCCTGCCGGCGTGGTTGCCTGAGTGTGAAGCGGTAGTTCTATGATCTTCCCCCCCTCGTGGGCAATCTCGAAAAGTCGTTCCACCGGTTCGAACCCAGACTTTACAGCCCTGATCCGGTAATCGCCGACCGGGATCCGGACCGCATTCAACGGCGAACGCCCTAGTAGCTCCCAGCGCGATGGGCCCCGGGCCTCCCCGGAAGCGTAGTCCAGGATGGAAATCTCAGACTCCAGATGGAGTCGAGCGAATGGAAACGGGCAACACGGCCAGACTATCTTTTGCTCGAATCAGTTCCGGCAGTGCCGGCGCAAATCGCTCGGCCTTTTCGAGTACCCGCAGGGCCGCCAGAGGCTGTCCTTCTCTGACCAATCGGGCCACTTCCGGTATTGCCTCCCGTTCCGCCCAACGCACCCGCGATGAGTGAACGTACTCCCGAATGCCGAACATGCCCGCGGCAATGATCAGCAACGAAAGGACCCCCAGCAGCGATGGTCGGTGCAGAAGTCCGCGCTTGCTACCCTCTTGGAGCGCATCTGCAAAGTGGGTGTGCTGTGGAGTGACGGAACCGTCGCTCTTCTCCACTTGCATTAGAAAGCGGTACCCGAACCGAGGCAGAGTCTCGATGAATTGGGGATGTTCGGCCGAGTCTCCCAGAGCCCGCCGGAGTTTGTTGACGGCGTGGTTCAGACTGTCGTCGAACTCGCCAAAGGATTCCGCAGCCCACAGCCGCGCCCGCAACTCTTCCCGCGTGACTACCTCGCCGGGCCGTTCGATCAAGGCCTTGAGCACCCCAAACGCCATCGGGGGAAGTGCCAGCTTCAGATCATCTTTGTGAAGTTCGCCCGAGGTCAGATTCACTTCAAACCCGCGAAAGGACATTCGTGGAGGTAGTTGGGCAGGGGCAGGCATTGCGCCGTCCTTCACCGCCCCCAAGTATAACCCCTTGAGGAGAATACGATTACATGTCTGCGTGCCATCCTGATGCCCCTCTCTCCCGGGTGTTCGTTCATGTGGATTTCAGGCAATGGTCAGACGCTGTTCATTGTTCGCAGGGCGACCCGTCTTCAAGCTGGATGCGGGAGACCTGACCATGACACGGAAAAGCACTGTTGCATTGACCTTGATTCTGGCCCTGACAGTGGGGGCCTTCCTGTTGACAGCCGCACCTGCTTCCCCGGCGCACGCGCAGCAGCCAGGGAAAGCATTTCGCGCCCTCTGGTTTCTGGTCTTGCCTGCTCCAGAAATGCTCCTGCCGACGGATACTTGGGGCGGATCAATCTTCGCCAGCCTTGAGGGCCAGTTCCTCCTCGGCGGCATTGCCGGCAACGACGGGAACGAGACCGACTATCCTTCGTTCACGATCTTCAAGGACGGCCAATATACGATCTGCTTTGCGAAGTCGGTGGCCGCCGGGTGGGGCGGAGCGAGCGATTGCGCGGACAGCTTCACCTATGAAGTCCCGCATGCTTTCGTGACCTGGCAGAGCACGGATGCGCTGGGCAACTACACGGCCACGGTGAACATCGTGCGTGGCACCGGCAGATTCACGTCTGCTTCGGGACACCTGTACATCACGGCCCCATTTCTCGTCTGGACCCCGGACGGCGGGACCACATGGCTCGGGCGAGGGAGCGGCGTAATCACGGGCACGATTCACGGCGTGAAGTGACCGGCTTTTGTCACCAGCCTCAGGCTCAACGCCGGGTCCGGACGGGGCTGCGGCGTGCGCCTGATTCGGGAGGCCGGGTAGCCGCAGATTGGAGGGGCGGCTGCCCTGGCCGCTGGTGGAGTCACTCCCTCCAGCCTTTGAGGACCACGAACCGAATGGATTGAAAGGAGAATCATGAAACGCTTTAGTATCTTGGTCTTGGTTCTGTGTGCTTGTTTCGTGCCTGTGGCGTGGGCTCAGCAGGAGAATGTGCCGCGCTTCGGCAGACATCGCATTCCCGGCCATGGCCGCTTCAATGCAATCCAAGCAACGAACGGTATGATGGGTCGCCAGGGTGTCCGCGCGGAATCGTTCGCGGCTCACAACACCGAAGTCTGGGACCTCGGTACCTTTCCGGGCGGGACCTGGGCTGAGGCGGGAGGGATCAACGATTTTGGCGTCGCGGTGGCACAGGGCGACACCGATACCGACCCGCAAACCCATCTGTTTACGATTCAGCTCTCTGGCCCTCATGCTCCGCAATGGTCTGACCTGGGCCCAATGAATGCCAACGAAGGCTGGTTCGCCTGGCCGTCGATCGCAGACACCGGACTGATTGTCGGCTACGCCGCGACATCGGAAACCGCTGTCCACGCCTTCCTCTGGTCAGGCAAGCACGCGGTTGATCTTGGCACGCTCGCGGATATCGGGTACACCTCCTATAACAACAGCGAGGCCGCCATCGTCAACAAAAGTGGCACTTTGATCGCCGGTTACAGTTGGGACGGCGACACGGGATTTGACCTTCCCGTGGTGTGGCAATTCGATTCACGTGCCCGAGGCTGGAAGATCCACAAGCTGGATACGGCGGGCTTCCCTCACGGTTTTGCATTGGCCGCAAATGATTCCGGCCAGGTCGCCGGCACCTTCTATGACGATACCGGCACGTATGTCGCGGCCCTATGGAACCCCATCCCAGCTACTGGGGAATGGAAGGCCATCAAGCTACCGGGCTCTTCAGATTGGCCGGACGTCGCCATCGTTGGCGACATCAACGAGAAGGGTGAGATGGTGGGCGATGTCCTGTCGCGGGACTGGGTGAACGGCTATAGCTCCCTTTGGCAACCGCTGGATCCGATGAGGCGGACCTACAAACTGACTTTGCTGCCGAACTACTTCAACTTACCGAACGGCGACACAGCCGAAGGCATCAACGATCTTGGTGACATCGTCGGCGGCACCTGGGATGGAGACCTCACCCCGCACGCGGCCCGCTGGAGCACGAAGGATACCAGCCTGGTTCAACTGCTGGACTTCCCGGGAGACTACAGCGTCGCCTACAAAGTGAACGAAAGCCGGATCGCCACCGGATTGTACGGCGGAGGGTCGTGCGCCAACGAATGCGCCCGCGCCGTGCGGATTCACTGAGCCGCGAAAAGCGAACCTCAAAGTGGAATTGCACTGGAATCCTTGCGTCGGATGCCTCGAGCCGCCCCATTTTATGAGGCGGCTCTGTTCATTTGAGCTTTATGACTTCGGCGATGACTGGCGACACGAGATCTTGTTCGAAGGAACACTGCTCGCCGAGCCCGACGCCTATTATCCCCGGTGCATTGCAGGCGCCCGGAATGGGCCACCTGAAGATGTTGGTGGCGCGCACGGTTATGCCGATTACCTCGAAGCGCTCGCCGATCCGGATCACGAGGAGCATGGGGAGAAGTTGGCCTGGCGCGGTCCGTTTGACCCGGAAGCATTCTCACTCGAGGCGATCAACGCCGCCCTCAAGAGGACGTTCTACCGTCGGCCGAAGAGCATCATTCCCCGCGCCAAGGCTGAAGGGTCTGTCACGCCTGATGCGGGGGAGGACCCGGACGTCGAAAATTTGACTAGGTTTATGCTGGCCGCACTGCGTGGCGGCTCGACGGAGGCTGTGCCGAAGACCCGGATCGCGCCGGGCACAACATTGCCACTGGAACTCACGGTGCGCGAGCGTGAGTTGATTCTCAATCACAGCTTCGCCCCTGATGAACTGACCGCGCGACTACGCGTCGTTCCGCAGCCGGGAGCCGCCGAGTGCATCGTGCGATATACCCTGAATGACCTGGATGAACTCGCAGGCTTTGCCGCATCTGAGTCCAACCACGCTTCGGACAGTAAGCTGCACCATGCCTGTCCGGTTGAGCACCTTTCTAATCGACGCAAGCACTCACTAATCAACGAGTCACAGTCGTTCGAACCCGTAATCGATTTCAATTCCGGCGGCGCGATTGCGGACCATCCAAAGTCCCCGGCGACGGCTGCTGGAAATTGACAAACCCGCTACTAATAGCGGCTCTCGTCTGCAAGTTACTGATTATAAACGGCAAATTTGAGCACCCCCGCTACACCGTAGCGGCTTGTCCGCGGCCGGACCCGGAATTGCCCATGCCGACCAGCGCGTCCGAGCCTCAACCGGACAGGCATGAAGCTGCACAAGGAATGGGAGCGGATCTATGTGAAAATCGCGGCCATTCTTGAGTGCTGCACAGACGCCCAGCAGTAGAGGAGTTCGAGCCCGGATGCCCGAACATCCACCGCCGGAGACCGCAGCGCGACCTGCATGACTCATCTAAGAAACACCCCCTGGTCGCGGAGGAAGCCACGAATCGTCTCACCTACCGCACCGCTGGTAAGCGCTGAAAACTTGCGACAAGCTCGCGACAGTTGGACCCCAAGTGCGACGTGGGTACGAAATGCTGAATAGCGAAATCTGTCAGAGCGTCCGCTTGTAGCGAATTATCAGAGAACCTGGCGCCGAATCGATCTGCACGCTCAACTTCGCGAGTTCCGCGCCCGTCATCGTGCGCGTCTCTTTTACGTCGAAGCTCTCGGCGAACGTTACGGTGTAGCGCGCCTTCGGGTCTAATCCGCGCAACTCGGCCGTGAAGGACTTCGCCGCCGCCTTGGGACGGCGGAACAGCAGCGCGAATCCGCCGTTCAAGTCGGCACGGTGGAATTGATAGCCCGCCCAAACCGTCTCATCGAGGCCGCCGGGCGCGAGCGGATAGTAGTCGCCGAGCCAGTACTGCCGCACGCTCTTTAACTCCGCGATGCCCTTGCGCAGTTCGTTCAGCGGGACGTAGGGCGAGTTCAGGTTCATCCCAATCCCGACGCCCGTGGTCATGGTGCTGCGGAAGTTGTACGGGTCCGGCATGTGGAGCAGGTTGGAATCGAGCGGGATCCACAGGCTCAGCTCGGTCGTGTGCGCCTGGTCCGACACCGGATAGGGCAGGCCGCTGGAAGTCAGCTCGCTACGCGTGAGGCAGCCCAGGCTGCGCTTCATCATCTCCAGGTCTGGGCCGGTGCCGCGCCAGTTCGCGTTGTCGATGGTCAGCTTCGGAAACCGCTCCAGCAGGGCGTCGAAGAACGCGTACATACCCTCGATCTGCCGGATCTCGGTGATGCCTTGCCGGTCCGGAGCGTCCGCCGCCCGCCAGAAGGGCAGCGGACACGTATTCCGGTCATTGCGATAGATATCGATACCCCAGTCACGTATGTAGCCCGCGATCAGGTCCGTCATGTAATTGAGTGCCGCCGGGTCCGACCACTTGTAGATGCCGCCCCACGTCCCTTCTTGCGGCTGGTGCAGGACCCACTCCGGATGTTCTTTCTGGATGCGCGTCCCCGGACCGACGCCTTCCGGGTCGAACCACAACAGAAACTTGAGACCGCGCGCGTGGGCCGCGTCCCCGATCGGCTTCAAGCCGCGCGGAAAATCCTTCTTCGGGACCCAGCTTCCACGCCCGCCCGGCCACAACCCCTCAAACCAGCCCGCGTCCAGCCAGTAAGTGTCGAGCCCGATATCCGGCAGCCGCCGCAACAGGTCGAGCTGATTCTCCTCGGTGACCCAGTTGAGCGCCGGTCCTTGATCGATATACTTTGTGCCGATCTCGCTGGCCTTGATGGTTGGAAGAATGTCGAGCGGATTGCGCCCGGTCTTCTTGGCCATGTCTTCAAACATCAGTAGATAATCGGGTGTGTGCGCGATCGGCGGCAACTGCACCTCTCCGCCGATGCGCGGAAGGTAGTGTTTCACCAGCAGACGCCGGAACAGGTTGTGGCCCGCGATGCGGTCCGCGCCGGACCATTCGAGCAGTAAGACACGCGGCGTCCGTATGCTTTCGCCGGCTCGCAGCACCAGGTGAGTGATCTCCTGCCCGGCCTGCAGGGCCACCTCCCGGGTAGCGCCTCTGGCCGCGCGAATCCGCCACTGCCCGCTCCAGCCGATGCCGCCGATCAACCCGCCCGTCCGCCATTGCACGTCGAAGAACGGCAGGTAGCTTTCGACGTGGTTGTAGCCCTGCATCACGTAGTGCACTAGCGTCGCCTCGGCTCCCGCGTCGAGCTTTTTCTCGACGGGAGAGAAGTCGCGAGACATGCCCTGCACATCCGCGCTCGAAGGGCGCACTGCACTGCCGAGCACGTAGTGGAAAATGGCATCCCCGGCGCCGGGCAGCGCGAAGGTGAAATCAAGCGGCAGGATTTTCTCGATGATCGGCGTGTCCGCCGCTCCCGCGTTGCGCAGCCGTAGCATCACCTCCAATGCAGGCGAGCCCTCCAAGCGGATCACTTCGCGCGATACTTCGAGCCCGCTCGCCGGGTCCCGCCACACCGTCGTGATCCGCTCCCGGCCATCCGGAAGCACCGCGCGGCTGGAGCTCCTGTTCCAAGCTGGCAGCAGGTCTTTCGATTCTTTGCCGCCGTATACGAATGAGAATGATGTCCTATTCGCAAGCTTCTCGATGAAGGCGGCGTCTTGCGCCGTAACGGATCCTGTTACCATGACGGCGAAAATTGCGACACTCGGTGCAAACCGCAAACTCCGCATCGGTATGGACCTCCATTCTGTCAATATTGCCTTCGTCGATGTCTCCTATTGCCGATCGGACTGTACCGTGAACGCGTACGATCCCGAACTCGCCTCGAACACCGTCGCTCCACCCTCGCTTCGTACTGGCTTCAAGCCCCCAGTTTCGGTGGCGTTCGACCCCGGTACATATACGGTCGCAGTGGTGTTCGGCGGAATGGTCACCTGTAACGACAACCCGCCACCTGCGCGCTTCCACGAACTCTTCACTACGCCGTAGGGCGACTTATGCCACGCGTTGACATAGGTCAGCGCGGGCACCGCAACGGGCCTGATAATCGCGTGTTTGAACCCCGGCCGATCCGTATCGGGGCGTATGCCTGCCAGGTCCTCGTACATCCACAGTGCGAGGTCGCCAATCAGCATCACATGGTTCCCTGAGTTCATCGCGGGGTCCGCCGTGTCGCCATTCCACAACTCCCAGACCGTCGTGGCATCCTTTCCAACCATGTAGCCCCATCCCGGATACGTCTTCTGGGTGGCGATCGTGTAGGCCAGATCCGTACGTCCATTGTCGGAGAGTGTTCGCATGAGCCACTGCGCACCGACCAGGCCAACTCCGATGTGGTTGTCGCTTTCGCCCTTGATCTTCTGGACCAGGTTTTCAAACGCGCGCCTCCGTTCCTGTTCCGGCACCATTCCGAAGGCCAGTGGCAGAACACTCGATGTCTGCGTGCCGTTATCGAATCTACCTTCCGCGGACTTGAAGTAGGTCTTAAGAAATGCCTCACGGATTTTCGCTGCCAGCGCCTGGAATTCCGGTGCGTCCTGGTCGTGGCCGCTGAGCACCGCGTAGCGCCTCATCAACTGCAACATCTTGTAATAGTAGGCTGTGCTGATCAGCGCGCCCTTTGTGATGCGCCCGGGGTCCATCGAGTGGATCAGTTCCGGCTTCTCGGGCGGCGTGCACCAGTCGCCGTAGCTGTTCTTCGGCATGATGCCGTCCTTGAGGAATCCGCTCATGTACTCCACCCACTTCTTCATCGCCGGGTAATAGCGCTCGATCAATCGCGCGTCGCCGTATTGGTCGTAAACCATCGAAGCCACGAGCAAGAACGTGCTGGGCCATACGATGCCGTCGTTGTGCATCTTCCAGTACTTAGGCGCCACGTCGGGAATGCTGCCGTCCTCGCGCTGTGAATCGGCCAGATCGGTGGCCCACTTGGTATAGAACGCCGCCACGTCGAACAGGTAACTCTCGCTGAGGCTACCGACGCTGCGATCCCCCAGCCAACCCTGGCGTTCGTCGCGCTGCGGGCAATCAGTCGGTATGCTGCGGTAGTTGCCGCGCATGCCCCAGTAGATGTTGCGATAGATCCGATTCAAGAGTGCGTCTGACGATTCGAACTCGCCGGCACTCTCGATGGCGTCGTGCACCACGCGGCCTGTTAGCGCCCGCAGACTCGGAGTGCCGGGATAACCTGTCACTTCGACGTAGCGGAAACCATGGTAGGTGAAGCGCGGTTCCCACACTTCGGTCGGCCCGCCCTTCAGCGTGTACACGTCGGTGGCGCGCGCCGAGCGCAGGTTATCGAGATATAACGTCCCGTCCGGCCGCAACGTCTCCGCAAAGCGCAGCGTGACCACGGTTCCCTTCGGCCCAGTGACGGAAAGCCTCGCCCAGCCCACCATGTTCTGTCCCATGTCGAAGACAAACACTCCGGGCCGAATGCGCTTCATCGACTTCGGCGTCAGCGTTTCCATAACCCTCAGCGGCTCGGCCATCTGTGCGGCCGCCACGCCTGGCGGGGCCTGAACAACAGACGCGGCTTGCCATTTCGAATCGTCGAAGCCGGCTCGTGACCAGCCCGGCATTTCCATCCGCGCATCGTGTTCCTCCCCGTCATACTCGTTGTTGACGCGCACCGGTCCAGCCGTTGTCAGCTTCCAGGTCTCATCGGAGACGATACTCGTGTGCCGGCTGTTGGCATACTCGAGCTCGATTTGCAGGCGCAGCTTCGGGTAACCGTAGTCCTGCGTCAGGAACGGAACATGCTCGCGAGGCGCCCAAAACCGGCCATTGCCGAGCATCACGCCAATCGCGTTCTTGCCGGCCGCCAGTTGTTTGGTGACGTCGTACGAGACGTAGAAGACGCGCTTGGTATAGTCGGTCAAACCCGGCGACAACACTGCATCGCCGGCCTTGGCGCCGTTCAGGTCCAATTCACTCAGGCCCAGGCCGGAGTAGTAAACTGTCGCCCGCCGGAGTCCCGCATTCACCGTGAATTCTTTGCGCAGCATGCGTGCCGGCAGGGCGTGCTCCTCCGAAAACCCGACTTCGCCCCATGGCTGCATGCCATATCCACCGAGGTCACGAGCGGCTTTCCACGGTCCGCCCGCGGCCGTGGATGCCTGCCAATTCGCTCCGCTGGAGAAGGAGAGCGGAGCGCCGGCGGCGAACTCGATGCGAAGCGTGCCGATCACTCCCGCTGAACCGGGCCGGGCCTTGCGGGCCTGCACTGCAATCGCGTTCTCACCCGGCTTCAACCAGGCCGCCACGTCTAGTACTTCCGGCATAACGACGCTGCCGCCACGCCCCGAGTAGCGGCCATTGATGGTCAGTTCGAAACCGTCGGCGGCTCCGAGCACGAATGTTGCATGCCGGATCGTCCGGTCCGCCGGCACATTGACGGAGGTCCGGAACCAGCGCATGCCAGCGGGTGCTTGCTTAGCCGGATCGCCTTCGTCCGACCAGATCCATCGCGCCGTCTTCAACAACTGGAACGGACTCCCGGGATGGTGGTAAACACCGGTCTCATCGAGGCCGATCCACTTCCCCTTCCAGTCTTCCGGGCGAAGCAGCCCCATCGACCACCGCGCGGTGTCGCTCCACTCGGACGGGCGGCCCTGCTCATCCCATATCCGCACGCGCCAAAACGCCTGCATGCCGCTCGCCAGCGATTTGCCCTTGTATGCCACCAGAACGCTGTCGCCGGAATCCACTTTGTCCGAGTCCCACAAGTCGCCATTCCCGGCCAGCGCTTTTTGCGCCGTCGATGCCACCACGACCTGGTATGCGGTCTGGTTCAGCCCGCGCGCGGCGGCGCTTGTAGCCGTTAGCAGCCAGGTAAGTCGCGGGTGCGGTTCGTCGATGCCTTGCGGGTTGGATCGGTACTCGCATTTCAAGCCTGTTGGCCGTAATGACGCCGGCGCGCTAAGCGCGACGCCGGTGGTGATGAGTAGTGCGCACAGTAGCTTCATGACGGTATCTTCTTTTGTCGGAAGGGATGCTACATTCTACAGGACAGGCGAATCGGAGAGAATGTTAGCTTTGAATGTCTGTGGTTCGATTTTGGATGGAAGGATCCAGGAGTCCCCAAATGGCAATTCCACTTTACATGAGCAAGACTTGCCTGGCCGTTTTGTCGTTGCTCATTCCATTGGCGACGCAGGCGGCCCCGGCCGTGCGGACCATCGAAACGCCGAATGCGACTCTGCGATTGGACGCGGACTCCGGCGATCTGGTCGGGCTGGACTGGAAGAAGCCGGCGCTGCGGATCATCGAGGAACCACGCCTGGGCGAGAACTTCCGCCTGTTGCTCCCCAAGCCAGGCTACGAGGCCGCCTACTTCAATAGCCGCGATCAGAAGGTCAGCCGCATCGAAGAGAGCGCGGATGGCGTGGTCTGCCACTATGATTCGCTGCGCCGCGAGGGCGAGGAATTGCCCGTCAAGGTGAGATACCAGATTCGCGCCGCCGAGTCGCAGATTCAATTCTCGATCGAGGTCGATAACCCCACCGCGAGGCCGCTGGCGGAGGTCTTCTACGGCATTCTGGGCGGACTCAAAGGCATTCAGGAACGGCTGGAGACGCAGTCCCTCGTCCCGAGCGCCACCGGAAATTTGGCGCCGGCGCTGTTCCGGCGTTTTCAGGCGGGCGGCTACGGGGGCGGCAATCTCGGAATCAGGTACGACGCGGCGGGCTACACCTACCCCGGGGCCATGCCGATGGGCTGGATGGACGTTTACAACCTCAAAGCCGGGCTGGGTTACTACTATGCCAACCAGGATCCCGAAACGCGTCTGACGGCGCTGTACTTCGAAATGCGGCCGTTCACGAAGAGCGCCGTGGTGCGAGACAACTGGCCAGGCACGGAGGATGTGCCGGAGGGCGAGCCGATCGGCTTGACGATGGGCTGGCTGAACATGCCCTATCTGAGCCAGGGTGTCTTCCGCGCGGGCCCGGTGGCGCTGCAAGTGCACGAGGGCGACTGGCACGCTGCCAGCGCGATCTACCGCAACTGGTTCGATCGGCATTTCCCCATCCAGCGGCCCGCCACCTGGCTCAGCCAGGAGATGGCCTGGCAGTCGGTGATCATCTCCAACTGCGAGGACGGGATTGTGCATCGGTTTCAGGATCTGCCGAGGCTGGCGGCGGAGGCCAAGAAGTACGGTGTAACGACGTTTGAGATTCTGGGCTGGGACATGGGCGGCATCGATCGCGGCTACCCGCAATACCGGCCCAATCCGCGACTCGGCAGTCCCGAGGAGTTCCGCCGCGCCCTGGTGGAAATCCGTGGCATGGGGGTGCATCCGCTGCTGTTTTCGAATGTGCAGGTGGCCGACACCGCCACGCCGCTTTTCAAGTCGGAGCTTTCGCGCTATGCGGTCCAAGGGCGCTGGGCGCCAGATTGGCCGCTTTTCGGATGGGGCGAAGGAACGATCAGTGCGCGCATGGGACTGGCGCGTTCCAATATGACGGCAGTCAGCCCGGCTCACCCGGCATTCCGGGAGTTCCTCATGGATCAGTACCTGCAGATGATCCGGGATGGCACCGATGGGTTCCAACTCGATAAGACGATATTGATCGGGATGCTGGATTTCAACCCGGCGCTTCCGGTTTCGCCGGACAAGTCGCTCATCACAGGCGTGCTGGATACCTTTAAGGAGTTGTTGGAGAAGGGCCGGCGGATCAGGCCGGAGTTTGCCCTGGCTTCGGAGATCTGGATCGATCGCACGCTGCCCTACGTGGACGTCTCCTATCTGCGCATGGGCGAGATCGACATGTCCTCTACCGCGATGCGCTACACCTTTCCCGAATGGAAGGCGACCATCTTCGGCGAGAGCCCGGGCGACTTCAATCCGATGAACAATGGCATGCGCTACGGCCTGGTCTGGGCGCTGGCGCCGCGGCATTACAACGACTCGCTCGACGAGCCGCTGCAGCGCCCGCTGTCACGCTATGTCGCCGAACTGATCCGCATCCGCAAGCAGTATCGCGATCTGCTGTTTGAGGGCCGTTTCCGCGACACCCTCGGAGCTTCAGTGACGGGCGAGGCGGACGTGCGCTATTCGGTCTTCGAGAACATCGGCGCGACGGCCCGGGCGTGCGTGGTGGTGAATTATGGCGACCGGCCGGAGACCGCGGAAGTGAGCCTGACGGGGGCCGAGGGGCGCGAGGTCGAGATCAGCGTGCCCTTTCAGGGGGATTACAGCGCGCAACTGCCTCTGCACCTGACTATTGCGCCCCATCGCCTCGCGGTGGTCGTGTCACGCTAGCAGGGGTTTACTGGGCACATCGTCGGACTGCGGCGGTTGCGCCACGAGATAGCGCTAAAGGGCGCACAACCGCCTTTGCCGGACGCTCCGCGGTCATTTTCCTGGCTCTGAGATTCTTACTAGAACAACTCCATGCGGCGCTACACGCGCTTGAAACTCGCGCTCGAAAGCGCCGAGGTCTTTCTGTCTCCAGAGGTCACGGACAAGACGCTGGCCGGAGATCCCCAGGTCATCCCAGCGGGCGATCACCTTCGTTTCGCGATCCCCGAGATTGAACAGACCCACGGCCTTCGACCCATCCTCGAGATCCTTGGCCCAAACGGAAAGCCCGCCAGCATTGAAGACTCTCGCGGCTTGCTTCCCCAGCGGATCCTGGTCTACAGCTATGACCTCGTCGTTGGTCAATAGACTCAGTGTGAAGCTATCGAGCTTTGTGAGATCGCTACCCAAGACGAGCGGAGCAGCCTGCAGGCTCCACAGGCTCATATACGTATACTCCTCGTCCGGAGTCAACGGCGCCGGCATGTACCTGAGATCGGCGCTGGGCTGAAGGTCGTCAGAAGGACCATAGGCAATGGTTCCGATCAACACATTGTCCGGATCGTTCCATCCGCCTGGTCCGGCCCAGTTCGCAATGTCGCGTGGTTTATCGACGTCGCGGGCGATGTTATCCCACAGGCTGTAAACGCCTCGTGGCCCCCATCCCAGGTCGCCGGTCGTCCTCCAGAAATGCCCGCCTACTTCGCGGGCCCAGCTCCAGACCTCTCCATCTCCGTACTGGCACAGATTGAAAATGAAATCCCGGTTCAGACCAGCCAGAATCGTACCCATGAGCCGGTATGGCTTCTGCTGTTCCGCGGGGGAATTGTCCTTGGCTGGGTACGAGCACTTGTCGTACTTCAGAAGATCGAATCCCCAGGTTGCGAAGAGCTTTGCATCCTGTTGTTCGTGCCCATAGCTCCCCGCGTATCCCCCGCAGTCGAGCGGCCCCGGCGAACTGTAAATGCCTGCCTTCAGCCCTTTCTTGTGCACGTAGTCGGTGAGGCTCTTCATATCGGGAAACCGATCGCTGGTGTTGAGGTTCCCCTGAGCGTCGCGTCCGGGCGTACTCCCGGGCGCTTTGGAAGGCTTGATGTTCCAGCCCTCGTCGATGTCGATATAGGAATAGCCGTGGTCGGCCAGGCCGGAGGAGATCATGGCGTCGGCCTGCGCCCGGACGTCATGGTCGTTCATCGAGGCCATCAGAATGTACCAGGAACTCCAGCCCATCGGCGGAGTGAGGGCCAACTGGTTCCCGATGACGATACGGAACTTTCGCTCGCAGCTTCCGAGCGAGTTCTTAGCCGTGAGAACAACGGTGGTGGTGCCAGGGGTTTTCACTGCCCCCGTGATGATGCCGGTGGCACGATCGAGCCTTAGACCCTGTGGAAGACCTGAGGCGAAAAACTGCATCGGACGCCTGCCGGTTGCCGGAATCCTGTATAGGAAAGGATGATCAGCGCGCGCGCCGTAGATCGACGGTCCGTTGATTCGAGGCTTATCCGGAGCTTCGTTCGCTGCAGGTCCGAACTTTGCTGAGACCGCCGCCATCGAAATGATCGCGACTGCGATCAAGGCTGCACGCGGGCCGATTCTTTTTCGAATTCTCATTCTGCGATGCTCCTGTCCCAGACTCACTTCACGCCACGATTCGGAACCGGAAGCGCATATCTTCTCCAAACCACTGGATATAGTTGGTTCCCCAGGCGTTGTTGAAGAGATTGAAGTGGAAGCCCTTCGAGAGGTCGGGTTGGTTTCGCGTGAAGTACCACGGATGCTTCTCGCCTAGAGCGACTACAGGCGCATCCAGCGTCTCGATGCGCAGAGCGCCTTCGGGGCCCTTGTAATGCAGTCCGCCGAGAACCGCGTGCATCGCCCGATTGCCTCCCGACACGACATCGAACGGGGAAACGAGGCTTCCGGACTTGTCAAGCAGCCAGCCGTGAGGATCGGAGGCCGGAGGTTGGAAGGTAAGCCACAATGCTTCGGGCAGGCGGGTCGCGGCCTTGCCAAACCAGGAAAAGCTGATCTCCACGACCGGTGCGGCATCGGGCAGCGTCAACTCCAGATACATCTTTTGCGGCCATGCGACAGCGCCCATTTTTTCCTTTTCGGGATCGTCGATCTTCATCTGGACAAAAATCTTGTGACCATGCGCATCGCTCGAGTGCCGGCAGTCCGTGAGGACAGGCAACCAGGTGCGGCTCTGCGCGCCGAATCGCTCGATATTCGGCTTGCCGAGATCCATCTCCGCCCACTCTGGGTGGATCGTCAAATAGGCCGCTAGAAAGCGGTCGAAATCGCTTTTCGATAGGGTCTGGTAGGAAAACAAAGCCAACGGCTGACGCGTGGAAGCCCAATCGTGGCCGGTCTGCTTGCTGTGCAAGCGGCAGATCGCGCCCGTTTGTGGATCGAGCGCAATCTTGAAATGCTTCGTGTCGATCGGATCGGCGGCATGATGCTGCGGCAGTGCGGCGGTTCTCGGCTCGACGGGATCGAGCCCGCGTACGCGCGCGGTGGCCTCGGCGCGCAGCGGCGCGGGCAGCGTGGCGGCCGCATCCACTAGATCCTGACGCTTTTCGGCCCAACTGAATAATACGACTTTGTACTTCGGCCGATCGAGCATCTGTGCCAGATCGTGCGGCGTGTAGTGGTCAAAGTCCAGCCATGTCTTAACATCGGCGCCCCAGGTGTGCTCCGGCGCCAGTAGCAAACTGCTCAGGAATGCGCGATCGGTGGCATCGCCCACTTGCAATTTATGGTCTCTGATCCATTCGCCCCGCAGCCGCGCCAATTCGAGGTAGCGCGCGACCTTCAGCGGGTCGCTAGGCACACCGGAAATCCAGGTGTCGCCGATCTCCTGCGTCACGACCGGCAACCGCTCGCGATATGGCTCGACGGCATTGGCGATGTCGGTGAGACTGGCGGCGGTCACGCGAGCATTGGGGAATCGCTTCCGCAACCCGGCAAAGATCTCGCGAATTTCTTTGATGGAATGGGGACCGTGGTTGTCGCCGTGCATTGCCACGTCGACGGCAAGATCCGATCCGGGGATCTTGACGATGCCGCCGTAGTCCGCATGATAGGCCATCACCAGTTCGCGGCCGGCAGGATCTTTCCAGCGGAAGACCGGCGGAACATCCGGCACGGTGCACGCCCCATTGGCGCCGATATCGAGAAATTTCACTCCGTGCCCGGCGAGCGCGCCGATGATGGCGCGCGTGTGACCGCACACGTCGGTCATTTTGGCGCCGGTCGTCGTGCGTCCAAACCGGCTGTCCAGCGACTGCGTAAAAGCCAGTCCCCCGCCGATCAGCGAAGGGTCCATGAACTCCGTCTGCCAGGTGAACGGAATCGCGTGCCAGGCAATATCCCCGGCTGCGATGGCCTCCTCCATCCGCTTCCGCTGCGGTGCGGCGGCCTTTTCGAGGTATTCGTATAGCAGCCAGGAGCCCGTGGTCCAGATATAACGATCGTTCCCCTCCCGACGGACGGCGGCGGCCGTTTCGATCGCCTGGGGGAAGAATCGCTCGAAGTACCAACTCACGACATTCGCTTGTGTGTCGATGAACCCCGCGTCGAAGTGGCACTTGAACATAACCAGGACGCGCTTGACTTCAGTATCTGGGATGGGCGGTTCTAGCGCCTGATCGGCGAGCGCACGACCCGGAGCCAAGGCGCTGAAAGCGCCCGCGGCCAACGCCACCGAATTCAGGAGGTCTCGCCTGCTGATATCGTTCACAGATTTCGTCACCGTCTAACTCCTTCACCTTTCAGAAGATTCTCTCGACGAACTACCAAATGCGCTGATTAGCTCTCGAGGTCCCCGGAGCACGTGATTCTCCCCCAGTTCTCCACTAATCGAGCAATCGATCGGATGCCGGGAACGACGATTTTTTTGAACCGCCGGAAGTTAAGTTGCATCTCTATTTCGTAAGATCGGCGCGCTGCTTGCCATAACCGACTCTTGAGTGCTCGCCACGGGGCCAGCGTATTTCAAATCCACTCCGCGGTCCATGAACGCGCGCACGGTTCCACGAGTATCAGGCCATCCTCCTGGCGGAATTTTGCTCCGGAGATGCCCGACCACCGCGCCCGTCCATCTCGCCCCATGTGCCCGCCGACATACTGGCCGCGGTCGCCCGTTCCGATGATGCCGACGCCTACCGTCGAATTGGCTGCCGCGCTGAAAACTGTCCCCGGCTGCAAGAGTAGGATTCCGGTCCCACCAGCCACCACTTCCCGCCTCGTGATTCCGCGCATGAATTCTCCTTATCCCGGATTTCCATCCTATTCGACTCCCGGCTCCTGTTCAGCCTACACCAAGCCGCTCACCCGCCTTATCGTTTCCGCAGGCCTGCACCCTTGAACAGAATCGGTCCAGGAACTTGGCTCGATTTGAGTATACGCAGACCACCCCTCGGATCCTGTCGCGCTTGACCGTGCAAGCGAGGCCAGCCAATTCGCCTTCCAGGTGAATGGTGGCGCGACGCCCCATCAATTCTAAGCGCGGAAGTCGACAATACTCGGTGGCGGGAATTGCAGCAATTTATTGAACTGCTCATTTCTGCGGCAGGAGCTTCACGCTGACAAAACCAATGGGCGAGAAACCAGGCTCTTTCGGTTTCGAATCCGGCCCGGCCCCCTGATATCCGGTGTAGAACAGGGTGTAACGGCCGCGGCCTTCGGCGACGAGGCCGAGCGGCGTGCGAACCACATCCGCCCAGAAGCCCTTGCCCCTGGGCTGGACGACGAGACTCCGGCCGGCCATCCAGTGAAGACCGTCGGGTGACCATGTGGATCCAATCGCATTGGGATATGCTCGTGGCGGGACAAGTAGCAATGGACCGACATTTTTCTCGCAGAGATTTCATGGGCGCGGCCCTGGGCGCGGCAGCGCTGTCGCCGGGCTCGCTCCACGCTGCCCCGAAAAACGCGCTTCCGCGTTGGCGCGGTTTCAACCTGCTGTATTTCTTTCAGGCCCGAAACCAAAAGGGCCCGGTGCAGATCCCCGAGGACGACTTCAAAATGATCGCCGACCTCGGCTTCGACTTCGTGCGCATTCCGCTCGACTACTGGTACTGGGTCGATTCAGACTGGCGCGACAAAGGACGGCCCGACGCGAAGGACGTGATGAAGATCAAGGAGAGCGCCTTCGCCGGTATCGACCGGATCGTCGAACTCGGCCGGGCCCATGGCCTGCACGTCAACTTGAACTTCCACCGTGCTCCGGGCTATTGCATTAACGGCAGCGAGCTCGAACCGTTCGTGCTGTGGCGCGACAAGGACGCCGAGGACGCATTCGTATTCCATTGGGATTACTTCGCGCGCCGCTACAAGGACATCAACCCGAATGAGCTGAGCTTCAATCTGGTGAACGAAGCGCCGACGCCCCGTCCAGGCTACATGACGCGCGAGGACTACCGCCGGGTGATGACGCACGCTACCGACAAGATCCGCGAGTCCACGCCCGATCGCACTGTCATCATCGACGGCCTCGACGTCGGCAACCAGGTGGTCTATGAGATGATGCCCACCGGCGTCGCCCAGAGTGTCCACGGCTATCTGCCCGCGGAGATCAGCCACTATCACGCCGGCTGGGTGGACAAGCGCAGCGACTTCCCGGCGCCCTGGTGGCCGGCTGTGAAGCGCGACGGAAGCGGCCTCATCAGCCGCGACACGCTCGAAAAACACTATGAGCCGTGGGGCTGGCTCGTGCAACAGGGGATCGGCGTGCACTGCGGCGAAGTCGGCGCCTTCAACCGGACGCCCCACGACATCTTTCTGCGTTGGATCTGCGACGTCCTGGACATCCTCAAAATCCACAACATCGGCTGGGCATTGTGGGAATTTCGAGGCTCCTTTGGCGTACTCGACTCCGGCCGCTCCGATGTGGCGTACGAGGAATGGCACGGCCACAAGCTCGACAGCAAGCTGCTTACGCTGTTGCAGTACCACTGAGTTGCTGAAGAGCACGCTGGCCGCCGGCCGCCACGTCAAATGAGAGAGGGCTTTGGCGCACGCCGACCACGATCATAACGGCGCCGCGACACTGCGCCAGCAGCAACGCGATCGAAGCAAAAAGGGACGCGCCGCGCCCCGCGGCACCCGCGGTCAGGTCAGGAACAGAATCATAGCCGGCGTGCCGGCGGGCGTGTACTGCCCGCTGAAGGTCAGCGCGCCGGACTGCCGGTTCACCCGGAAACAGGCGATCGCGTCGCTGCGCTGGTTGCACGAATAGAGATACTCGCCGCTGGGGTCGATGCTGAAGCTGCGGGGGTAGTCGCCGCGCGTCCACTCCTCCCCGCCCAGGTTCAACGTCCCGTCGGCCGCGATGGAGAACCACGCGATGCTGTCGTGCAGCCGGTTGGCCGCATAAAGGAACCGCCCGTCGGGCGAGATCAGGACTTCCGACGTGAAGTTGGTTCCGGCAAATCCATGCGGCAGCGTCGAGAGCGTCTGTCTGACCGTCAGCCTTCCGGCCGCAGCGTCGTAGTCGAACACCGTGAGCGTCGACGCCTCCTCCTGTAGTGAATACAGCAGGCGTCCGTTGGGGTGGAACGTGAAATGACGCGGGCCGTCGCCCGCCGGCAGCTTTGCAGTGCAGGCATCTAGCGGCAGCAGCTTACCGGTCTCGACATCGAATTGCCAGACGAGGATCTCGTCCAACCCCAAGTCCGCCGACAGTACGAAGCGTCCGGACGGATCGGTTTGGATCATGTGAGCGTGAGGCCGGTCGTGGCCGCTGATGGCAAAACTCCCGCGAGGCCCGCTGGCGGCGTGAACCGGACCGGGCTGGCCCGCGTCGTGTTTCACGTCGGTGGCTGCGCCCAGCGTGCCGTTCGGCCTGATCGGAAGCACGGCCAGCGTCCCGCCGTGGTAATTTGCTACGAACACATACCGGCCCGACGGGTGAACGCTCACGTAACACGGACTGGCGCCCTGCGAGCTCTGCGTATTCAGCAACGTCAACCGCCCGCTGGAGCGCTCCACCGCGTAGGCGCTCACCGACCCGGAAACCGCACCCTGATAGTCCGCGGTCTCGTTGGCCGAGTACAGGCGGGTCCGGGCCTTGTCCAAGGCCAGCCACGATGGATTGTCCTGGTTTGGAAACACCTCCCGCTGCGACAGCGCGCCGGTAGCGAGATCCATTGCAAACAGGTAGATCCCCTCGCCATACCCCTTGCTCCCTTCGGGCCCCTGGGGCGAACTGTAACTCGCCACATACGCCAGCCGCGAGCGCGACTGGGCCATGGCCCGCTCCACGCCCGCGAGCGCCGCGGCGCTGTTCAAAAAATCCCGGCGTCTCATCGTTTTTTCTTCCAGCACCGTCTAATAGTATCGGCTGCGGATCCAGCCTGCAGTGCGGGCGCCGCGAGCAAGGGGTGAAGCGTCGTAAGCATTTCAGCCGAGGATTTCCGCGGCGAAGTGCGGCGGCATTGTTCGAGTGGCGTCTTGCAGTGAAGTAGGTTGCTATGCGGCAGAGCCGTCCCTTGAGTCACGGCTCGCGGTGGTTGGTCCATAATGGGAAACAGTTCAGAACAGGAGCGTAGTCCAATCGCATCTCACGACCTCAGGCCGAATCCTCTGGCGAATAACAGCCACTCCGACGCTCTTTCCGGAGTAGCGCCTCACGAAGCTCCTGCTATCGAAAGCCGAGCCGCAAAGACGATTTGGGAGGTCTTCCAGTCCGGCCGGCCACTCACGTACATCCACTCCGTCGAAGAACAGCGGGTCGGAAGGGTGCTCCGGGAAATGGCCCTGTCTCTATTCGCTCCGCCGGTCCCCGTTTGGACCTGGAGTCTCACGGAGGGCCTGCGCCGCGATGGCGAAGCAGCCGAGGCCGGTACTCAGGATCCTCGCAAAGCCCTGGACTTCATCGCCGCGTACGACGGCGCCGCGATCTTCCACCTCAAGGACTTTCACGAGCCGCTGCGCGAATCCGCGGAGATCCGGCGGCGTCTGCGGGACGTCTACGGAAGCTGTCTGGACCGGCGGAAGTTTGTCGTCATCAGCTCTCCGATCAGGTTCATTCCTGAGGAGATTGCGCAGAGCGTGATGTTTCTGGAGCTTCGGCCACCCGATCGGATCGAGTTAGTCGAGGTCCTGCGGGAAGAGGCTCGGCGAATGGCGCTGGGCAGCGGGAACGGCCCGATCGACGAGGCGACTCTGCATCAACTGGCGGGCGCACTGCAGGGACTGACGCTCGACGAGGCTCGCTTCGCTTTGCACCGGGTCCACTCCGCGGGCGGATCGCTGGGACCCGAGTCCCTGCCAATCCTACTGGAAGAAAAACGCCTCCTGGTCAGCCGCAGCGGCGTCATCGAGTTCATAGCGGAGGGTGGCAGCATCGAGGAAATCGGCGGCCTCGAGGAGCTGAAGAAATGGCTGACCGAGCGCCGGGAGCTGTTTCGATTACGCGACAGCCTGAGCAGCGAAATCGTGCCCAAAGGGGTCCTCCTCATGGGCATCCCAGGCTGCGGCAAGAGCCTCTCCGTCAAAGCCATTGCTTCCGCTTTCCAACTCCCGCTGTATCGGATCGACATGATCGAGGTCTTCTCGGGGCGGCATGGCAAACCCGAAGGCGCATTCGTCGCCGCGTGCCGGATGATGGAGGACATGGCGCCCGCCGTGCTGTGGTTCGACGAGATCGAGATGGGGATCACTTCAACCGATTCCGGCGGAGAGCAGGGCAGAATTTTCGCGTTCTTTCTCACCTGGATGCAGGAGAAGGCGCGCGGCCTTTTCGTCGCCGCCACCGCCAACAGAATCGATCTTCTCCCCGCGGAAATGATCCGCAAGGGACGGTTCGACGAAGTGTTCTTCGTGGACCTGCCTACCGAGAGCGAACGGATCGCAATCTTCAAAATCCACCTCAGCCGCCGGAGTGTGGATGCGGCCGGATTCGACCTCGGACAATTGATGCAGTTTACGACTGGGTGGGCCGGAGCCGAGATTGAGCAATGTGTCGTATCGGCCGTGACCAAAGCGCGGCTCGCAGGCCGGGACGTGAGCGAGGACGATCTGATCCGCACCGCCGTGAAGATCGTGCCGCTCTCGCGCACTATGAGCGAGCAGATCACTCACATCCGCGCCTGGGCATTCGAGCGCGCCGTCCGAGCGTCTGCCAGGCAGGCCGGCCAGTAGGATTCACGCGCGTCATCCTCCCCCATCGCGGCGCGGGCGCGGTCAGGCCGATCGGGATTGGCATGCCAATGCCGCAGTGTCAACGTGCGGAAGTGTCTAAGTGGAGAATGGGTCTGAGATCGGGCCAGGCCCCCGGAATTGGCGGAGAGCCGAGCCCGGGCACCGCCATCTGCGTTCGCCCGACAATTGATTCTTAGCTGGCGGAGAGGGTGGGATTCGAACCCACGTTACAGTTTCCCGTAAACACGCTTTCCAAGCGTGCGCCTTCAACCACTCGGCCACCTCTCCTGGGGTGAAAACAGACCTTCGGACTCCGTCCGGCGGAGCTGTTCTTGCGGCTTCCTATGCCAGTGTATCATGCGCCCTTCGAGGCACCCCTCCCGCCTCGGCATCCGCCCCGCGGCCCTCGCCGCACGCCCGCGCAAACGCCCCGCTCGACGCCTGCTTTCGCCCGCCCGGGCCGCGACTCTGGGACATTGCCTAATCCCTATGGTTCAATAGAGATAATCTTCATGTCTGACCATGGTTTCCGCGCGCGGCGCGACTGGGCGGCGCTGCAGCGTCGGCTGCGCGAGATCGGAATGCTCGCCTGGGGCGCGGCCCATCGCGGCCACCCCATCATGGCGCACATCATCCCCATCCGCCGCTGCAACCTCGCCTGCGCCTACTGCAACGAATACGACGACGTCTCCCGTCCGGTCGACACCGAAGTCATGCTCGAGCGCATCGACGACCTCGGCCGCCTCGGCACCTCGATCGTCACCATCAGCGGCGGCGAGCCCCTGCTGCACCCCGAGCTCGACCAGCTCATTCGCCGCATCCGCCGCCACGGCGCCGTCGCCGGTCTGATCACCAACGGCTACCTGCTCACCGCCGACCGTATCGAGCGCCTCAACCGCGCCGGCCTCGACCACATGCAGATCTCTATCGACAACGTCAATCCCGACGAGGTGTCGAAGAAGAGCCTCAAGGTCCTGGACCGCAAGCTCAAGCTGCTCGCCGCCCACGCCCTGTTCCACGTCAATATCAACTCCGTCGTCGGCGGCGGCGTGAAACATCCCGACGACGCCCTAGCCATCGCCCGCCGCTCCATCGAGCTCGGCTTCTCCTCCACCATCGGCATCATCCACGACCACGCCGGCCAGTTGAAACCGCTCTCCCCGCGCGAGCGCGAAATCTACCTCGCCGTGAAGGCCCTGGAGAAGCGCAACTACGCCCAGCTCAGCGTCTTTCAGGAATCCATGGTCCACGGCCGCCCCAACCGCTGGCGCTGCCGCGCCGGCTCGCGCTATCTCTACATCTGTGAAGACGGCCTGGTGCATTACTGCTCCCAGCAGCGCGGCTACCCCGCCCGGCCGCTGGCCGACTACGGCCCCGCCGACCTGCGCCGCGAGTACTTCACCGAGAAGGCCTGCGCCCCGCACTGCACTATTTCCTGCGTGCACTATGTCTCGCTGTTCGACTCCTGGCGCGCCCCCCAAACCCTGCCCGACCCGCGCCCCTTCGACTCCGCCCCCGCCGAGCCGTTCGTGCAAATCCACTCCGCGTCACGCTAAGGATGCTCATTGTGAGGATGCCTTTGGAAGGTGCCTATTGAAGATGCTCGCTGAGCAAGCATTGAGGACTCGTTGAGGACGCCTTGAACATGGCCGCGCGAGAGAGCTTCCCTGAAATCCGCGTCACGCCCGCACCCGCGCGCGGCCTGCTGCTCTACGACGGCGATTGCGGCTTCTGCTCGCGCTCCGTGCGGATCCTGGAACGCATCGCCCGCCGGCCGTTCGACAAACGCCCCGCGCGCGAAGCGCTCGCCCTGCTGCCGGAGCCCGTCGCCCGCACCGTCTCCGGTCAGATACTGTGGCTCGAACCCGACGGCTCCATCTGGGGCGGCAGCCAGGCCCTGCTGCGCGCGCTCCGCGCCGCCGGCTGGCCCGCCGTTGCCTGGCTGTTTGGAAACCCGCTGGTCCGGCCTTTCACGCGCGCCGGCTACCGCCTCGTCGCCCGCCTGCGCCACCGCCTCGCACCGCCGCTCTGCCAACTGCCGCGCACTTGATCCGCCCCCCGAATTCTCTCCTGGTAACAGGAAAAACACCATCAAAACAGCGTGATTTCACCATGTCGGCAAAACACGGTGAAATATCAATAAGTCCTTTAGAAAACCATAGATACACGGTGAACATGGAGAATTGCATGGTGAAATTCGCATAACTCCTTTGATTGCAATAGATCCACCATGACGAAAGATGCGCGGAAAACATGGAGTTGTCGTGGTGAAAACATGGTTCGCCCATGGTGAATTCGCGCGCGCCGCACGGTGAATTGCACGCTGATACGCGCCGCCTGGAGCTCTATACGTAACCAGGTGGTCACGCCTGATCGGCTGCCTGGAGGATCTCTCCAGCGCCCCGCGGACCCGGCCGGTCGCCCCACGATAGTCCGAAAAACGGAGCCGTTTCGATGGCTGGATCTGCTGTAATTGGGATTTGGATGCCGTCCCCGTTTAGAGCAGCGGTCCGGGCTTTCGAACTCGGCCGGGAAGATGGCGGGCCCGGAGCAACTCTGCAACGATTGGCCCGCAAAGCGTTTTGAACGAATCCGGCGGCGCGAGGAATCGACGATGCAACCCTCGATTGGAACCATGAACGGACGCCAGCGCGTCGTGGCGGCGCTCGGCCGTCAAGCGGTGGACCGCGCCCCGGTCTGCAATCCGACTTCGGTAGCGACCGTTGAACTGATGGACCTCGTCGACGCGCCTTTTCCGGAATCGTGCCGTGAACCGGAACTGATCGCGCGCCTGGCCGCAACCGGCTACACCGAACTCGGCTTCGACAGCGTGATGCCCGTGTTCTCGGTCGCCCAGGAATCTTCGGCGCTGGGCTGCAAGATCCGTTGGGAAGAGAAGGATTGGCCGACGGTCGTCATGTCGGAGCCCATCTGGCGCGGGCCCGAGGACATCCGGATCCCATCCGGCCTCTTGTCCCACCCCGACATGCAGTGCATCCTCGACGCGATCCGCATCCTGCGCCGGCAACTGGGCGATGAGGTCGCCATTATCGGCAAAGTGATGGGCCCGTGGACGCTGAGCTATCACTGCTTCGGCCTGGAGAACTTCCTCCTAATGGCGGCCGAGGATCCCGACCAAACCCGGCTCTGCCTGGAGCGATTGAAGGAAGTGACCATTCAGTTCGGGATCGCCCAGGTCGAAGCGGGCGCGGACGCGCTGACATTGCCCGACCACGCCAGCGGCGATCTGGTCG
The DNA here is from genome assembly GCA_963838205.1 of Terriglobia bacterium. GTDB lineage: Bacteria > Acidobacteriota > Terriglobia > Bryobacterales > Bryobacteraceae > CAIVVT01. The sequence goes on from CAWIQF010000001.1 coordinate 97,058, forward strand.
CTCCCGGTTATTACCTGCGCTACCTGCGCGAATTGCATCGCGAGTTCGCCGCGCGCGTTCCGGCGCCGCTGATCCTGCACATCTGCGGACGCACCCTGGACCGCATGGATTACATCGCCCAGACCGGGCTGGCCGCGTTCCACTTCGATTCAAAAAACGATCCTTCGAAATCGATGGCCGTCGTCGGCGGCAGGCTGGCCCTGGTCGGTAGCGTCAATAACCCGCAGACCCTGCTGCACGGCCAGCCGGCCGACATATGGCAGGAAGTCTATAAGGACCTCGAAGCGGGCATCCCATTGATCGCGCCGGAATGCGCGGTCCCGCTACAAACCCCGGTTGAGAACCTGAAGCAGATACCCAAAGCAGTGGCGCAGTGGTACGTCGAGCAAGACGTCAAACGAAGCAATCACTGAAGCGGCTTTTGGGCTCGGCTACCACGGCCTCCCAAGGACTGCGTCTAACTCCATCAGCGGCTCGGCCCGTACTAGTGGCCCCAGTCGCCCCTAACACCACAGCCTGACGGGTTGTGAATGCTCCTCTGGTTTCTCAGGATCGGCCTTACGATGCGCCGATTCAACGGATGGATCTGATGGATTCAGGATTCGTGGATACCGTCCCGTGTTTAAGATTTTCAAGCCCACTACCGGGGTTTGGGGATACCGCCCCGGGTCTCATAGTTTCGTATCCGAAAATGGCGCTAGAATCACGGAAGGCGAACCTCAGGTACTGGAGGGAAGCGGAATGAAAGCATCCTGGAAATGGGAAATGGGACAGCCTGACCCGTCCCCACGGTGTTTTGCCTTCGCTGAAACCGGATTCCGTCGATTGGATTCCAGGCGCGCCTCCCGGCAAGTCCCTGACGGGCATGCAGTTCCAGTATGAGGCACCCATGAGACATCGTCCAGAAATGGGACAGCCTGACCCGTCCCCACGGTGTTTTGCCTTCGCTGAAACCGGATTCCGTCGATTGGATTCCAGGCGCGCCTCCCGGCAAGTCCCTGACGGGCATGCAGTTCCAGTATGAGGCACCCATGAGACATCGTCCAGAGGCGTTCGCAGCGGACAGTGCGATTCGTGGCATTCCGTCGCCGCGCCGCCGGCCAGTAAACCTGTAACTCGTTCAGATTGAGAGCATCTGGAGGAATCCGACGCTTTCGGCTCGGCATAGATCTTATGAAAACCCCATGGGGACGGGTCAGGCTGTCCCGTTTTTGGGGACGGGTCAGGCTGTCCCGTTTTCCGTTTTCTCTCAGATGGCGGTGTAAGGAAACAACAAAAATACGACGAATTGTTTCGGATTTTGCCATCCTGGAGTGCGGTGTGGCATCTAAAAAGCATGCCTGCCACGCTACCAGAACTGAGCACGCTGGACGCGGCGGCATTGCGGGCGCTCGTGGTCGAGCAGCACGCCAAACTCATCTCGCGGGACACCGAAATCGAGCATCTGAAACTGCTCATCCTGAAGCTGCGGCGGATGCAGTTTGGGCGCAAGAGCGAGAAGCTCGACCACCGGATTGAGCAGCTTGAATTGCGGCTGGAAGACTTGGAATCGGGGCCGGCCCAAAGCGGACTGCCGCAGCGCGAAGCGGCGTCCGATGCCACTCCGCCGGCGAAGAACAAACCGGTCCGGCGGCCGCTGCCGGAGCACTTGCCGCGCGAGATCCAAACGCATGTGCCGCGGCACACGGTCTGTCCCGAGTGCGGCGGCGCGCTGCGCCAACTCGGCGAGGACGTCTCGGAGATGCGCCCAATCGCGTGAGCGAGTGGGTTGCGCAGCAACCTCGCGCGAGTCAACCTCCGCATAATCTGACAATCTCCCCGAAGGACTTCCTGTCCCGAGGAGAGATCATGCGTAGTTCCAAATCAAAAGCCAGGTCGCACGTCGAAATCCGGGGCTTGGTTCTTCTTTATGCGACGACACTGGAGGCTCGCGGCTACCGTCCGTCAGTTGTGTTGGCCTACAGTGCCGCCGTCGAGCACTTCATCTCCTGGGCGGCATCGAGCCGCGCTCGCCTGGAAGTGAGCAGGGATGCGGTTCAGCGTTTCCTTAAAGAGCATCTGAAATGGGACAGCCTGACCCGTCCCCACGGTGTTTTGCCTTCGCTGAAACCGGATTCCGTCGATTGGATTCCAGGCGCGCCTCCCGGCAAGTCCCTGACGGGCATGCAGTTCCAGTATGAGGCACCCATGAGACATCGTCCAGAGGCGTTCGCAGCGGACAGTGCGATTCGTGGCATTCCGTCGCCGCGCCGCCGGCCAGTAAACCTGTAACTCGTTCAGATTGAGAGCATCTGGAGGAATCCGACGCTTTCGGCTCGGCATAGATCTTATGAAAACCCCATGGGGACGGGTCAGGCTGTCCCGTTTTTCTTCCAATTCCTTCCAACGGGATCAGGTATCCAGGGGAGGACGCCCGCTGTCGTCATCGCTTGTTGAGCGCCAAGGTCGGTTGGTATCCCAATCTCATCTCTCTGAATCCGAGGCGAATTCAGGAACATTTCGCCGTTCAGCGGGTCGTTGAAGTCGAAGGCTGCGCAATTCCAGAAGGGAAGGGGGGACGGTGACATCGCGGAGGAAGTGTATCACCTAAACAGCCCCGTTGTCGCCGGCAGCGACGGCAGCGACGGCGCTAGCCGCACCAGGCACATCGCAAAGCCCGCGTGGCGCGTTGCAGGTGCGAGTGGCTGCGTTCTACCACCGGACCGACGAGGTGCGTTCCTATGACAACGGGGCGCGCGCTGTGGGCCAGTAAGACGCCGTCGGCGGAGAACACCGCCATCTCGGCGCGCCGCCACGCCTATGGTCGCCAGTGGAGAAAACAGCAGCCCGAGAAACGCCTACCATCCACACCACGCTTACCAGTGGTGGCCGCGGGATCGAAAAATCCCCTTATATCGCGAGAAAGGGGAAAATGTCTTCCCAACGGCACACGAGCGTCAAAACGATTACCATCGCTACCACGCATACCAACTGGTCGCGGAATCAGTGCGATTAGGCGGGGAGGAAACGCGGTCCAATCCATACCACGCGCGGGTCTGTGGAAAACAGACTTTTGGACCGTGTACGGACCTTTTTTGGACCTCGTGCAGGGATGATCGGAAGTGCGCTTACAGCCATACGCGGCTGTAACTCGCGTGGTGTGTAGGGGATGTGTTTGGTGGACCTGGTGAGATTCGAACTCACGACCTCTTCCATGCCATGGAAGCGCGCTCCCAACTGCGCCACAGGCCCACGCGAGGCGGGACTATTTCAGTATAACGCCTGCGGGATCGGGCATCAATTGCGGCCTGAACCCTCGCGCTGTCAACCCTTCATGGCGGGCCTTGGGGGAATTGTCGAGGAGTGCCTAAGGGCGAGTGGCCCACCGGCGGTAATGAGAATCCGCCGGAGTTGATTCTCCGCGGCCCGGAGTCCGGCCGACGTGATAAGTTGGGGGCATGAAGCGGGAACAGGCCTGGGAGATCCTCTGCGAATTCGTCCAGAACGACGCGCTGCGGCGCCATGCTCTGGCGGTCGAGACGTGCGTCGTCGCCTATGCGCGGAAGTTCGGCGAGGACGAATCGCAATGGTCGGTCACGGCCTTGCTGCACGACTTCGACTGGGAACTTCATCCCAGCGCCCCGGACCACCCGCTCAAGGGCGAGCCGATTCTGGCCCAACGCGGGGTCGAGGAGCCGATCCGCCGGGCCATTCTCAGCCACGCCAATTACTCCGGCGTGCCACGCGTAACGCCGCTCGAGAAGACGCTCTTCGCATGTGACGAACTGGCCGGTTTCCTGACCGCCGTGAGCTACGTGAAGCCCGGCCGCTCGATTCACGAGGTGGAGCCCAAGAACGTCCGTAAAAAAATGAAAGACAAGGCCTTTGCGCGCAATGTGAATCGCGACGACATCGTTCAGGGTGCGGCCGGATTGGGCGTCGATCTGGATGAGCACATCGCCTTCTGCATCAAGGCGATGCAGCAGCGGGCCGTGGAATTGGGGCTGCAGGGTAATCCGCAGCCGCCAGCCCCGCCCGCGCAGTGAAACTCTGACACGATTGCCGGCGCAGTCTGCCCCCATAGTCGTCCCGGCGCCCCGAGGTCACGGGGTGGTCCTGCAAATCTCCCATAAGACCTTGTGATTTCAACCCGATAAGCAATTGGTAGAGCTCAATGTTCCCGGCACTCCAAGCGCTAACGGCCAAATTCTCGCGCAGGCCCACGATCGCTGCGCGCGAAATGCGGGACCTGCTCGAATCTGACCGCGCGGCGTTTCTTGAAGCCGCAGTGAAGCTGATCAAAGGCCCGGGACCGGAGCCCAGCCACCAGTACCTGCTCACCCTTCTCGTCACCGAGAATCTGATCCTCGAACGCCTCGCCAATCCCGTCGGACTCGACTTCGACGACGCGGCCCAGATCGCCCGCTGCATCCAGGCCGCGATCGACCCTTCCCTGGCCATCAAGCTGCTGCGCCTCACCCTCCCGACCCAAGCGGGCGCCGCCGCCGTCACCCGGCTGGATCGCCTGCTGAGGGTTCTGGAAATCGTCGGCGCCATCTCGGACGACTCGCGCACCATGCCGCTTCTGGCGCGGCTGGTCGGGCATCCCGATATGATCGTGCGCTCCAAGGTCGCCCTGCTGATCGGGCGCATCAACAAGAACCTGTGCTGGGTCGAAGCCCGCCTCAACGAATCCGATGCCCGCGTCCGCGCTAACGCCGTGGAATCCATCTGGGGCCTCGACTCGCCCGAATCGCGACAGGTCTTCGCGTCAGCGATCGAGGACCCCGACAATCGCGTGGCCGGCAATGGGGCACTGGGCCTGTACCGTTGTGGCGACCTCGCCGCCGCCGAGGGCATGGTCCAGATGCTGGCTCACGCCGACCCCAAGTTCCGCTCGACGGCAGCCTGGGCTATGGGCGAATCCGCCGATCCGCGATTCCTCGGCGCGCTCACCGCCGGCCTGTCCGAACCCGACACGAGCGTTCGCCAGAGGATCTTCAGCGCCATCGTCAAAATCCGCCGGCGGATTCAGGAAATCCAGTTTAAGGCCCGGCTGCAGGTGGTCATCACGCGCTCGGAAATCACGGGCAACGCGCGCACCCTCAGCCTCGCCGTGCTGGGCAGCGGGAACCACCCCGTCACCCAACTCAATCCGCCGGAAGTGGTTGTCTTCGAGCAGAACGCGGTGGTCCATCGGATCAATCTCCAGACCCGCACAAAGGCCGACCATGCCGCCGCCGGCTTCGTCCTGCCGCGCATGCTGGACCTCGACGAGCCGTTCCGCCGGGCGCTGGCCGAAGGGCTGGGCAACTTTCTGCGCTACAAACGCAAACTCGACAGTTGGGCCGCGCTCCACTATCGCGCCGCGCCCGTGGCTACCGGCCCGGTGTTCGAGTTCCGGCTCGACTCGGCTCTGCTCCGCTCCGGTTCCGGCGTGGCCAGCCCGACCGCTTCCGCCGCGGTTGTGGCGGCCACTGCGCGCGAGTCCATCGAGTTTTCCTCCGACCCCGGCGCATTCATCCAGAGCTTCGAATCGGTCAACCCGCAGGCGGCGTCCTGCGAGAGTCAGGGTGAAGCCGCGCGCCGCCTGGTCGTCGCCTTGTCCAAGATGCGCGGCTCGCGCTGCCTGTTCGTCTTCGGCTCCGCGGCCACCACTACAGGCTGGGAGGAAATCAGCGAGCACGCCAGGCTCAACCGCGCGGCGGTGTATCTGATCGCGCTGGGACACGAAATCCCGGGTGAAACTGCCGCGCTGTGCCGGGAAACGGGAGGCGATACCCGGGTCGCCGATTCTCCCGAGCAGCTAATTGCCGTCTGCCAACGCGCCGCCGCCTCGCTGGCCGGCCTTTACACCGTCGACTATCTCCTGCCGGCCTGCTTCAACGGCTGGGTGAAAGTCCAGATCTACTCCGAAGAGGGCTTCGGCGAGGACACCTTCCAGGCTTCGCCGGAAGCCGCGCGGCCGCCCGCGACGGTACTCAACGCGACAGTGGATGCGTGAGCTGGTGACGCGGCGGCGGCCCAGCGAACGCACGATCAGGACGTTTCAAACAGCCGATCGAAGACGTGGCGGGTGCGTTCGCGAATCTGCAGCAGCTCGAGGTGCAGGGGCTGGTCGGCGAGGTGTTCGGGGACCCAGCGTTTCATCAGGCGGGTGAGAGTTTCGAGAGTCTGTTCCGACTGCGGCAGATCGCCTTCGGTGTGGCCGGAGATGAGCCGCAGGCCGTGATCGACGGCACGGTAGAAGATGGCCGCGTCGGAGAGGAACTGGGCGTCGTTGTGCTCGAGATGGCCCATCTGTTCGATGACTTCGATGCGCGCGGGCGTGTTCAGCACCTTGAAGAAGATGCCGGCGCTCTTGAGCCGCAGGTACATCAGGGCGAAGTCGATATCGTAGTAGCCGCCGGCGGCGTTTTTCAAAGGCGAGCTTTCGCCATGCTCGCGCTCGATGCGATCACGCATCAGGCGCAGCTCCTTGCGCGAGCGGCCGCTCTGGCCGTAGCGCCGCCAATCGATTTTCTGCAGCTCGGCCAGGAAGGCGGTGGCGCGTTCGACGTCCCCGGCGACGGCGCGCGATTTCATATAAGCGATGCCCTCCCAGGCCTCGGCCTTCGTGGCGAAATAGTCGCGGAAGGCGGCTTCGGATTGAACCAGAGCGCCGCCCTTGCCGTTGGGCACGAGCCGGGTGTCGACGGCGAACATAGTGCCGTCGCCGGTGTAAGACCCGAGCAGGGAGACGAGCTTTTCGGCGACCCTGGTCCAGAAGTGCAGCTCGGGCAGGTCGGCGTCCGGCAGGATAAAAATCAGGTCGGCGTCGGAGCCGAGGTCGAACTCCTGCATGCCCAGGCGCCCCAGGGAGACGACCATCAACTGGTTCCAGGGCGAGTAGTCGAGATTGGCCGGGGGATGCGCTTCGCTGACCAGCTTGAGCGCCAGCCGGAGGCAGGCGGCGATGGTTGCGTCGGCCAGGGCCGAGGCGCGCTCGAGCGTCTGAAACACGGAGGTCTGGAGGCAGATCGATTCGGCCTGGAGGCGGAACATCTGGCGTAGGAAGAAGCGGCGGATCTCGCCGATGTCCTCGAGCAGCGGCAGGACCTCGCCCAGCGCCATGCTGGAACGGCCGCGGGCGCGCATGGCGCGCAGCTCCTCGAAGTAGTCGGGAGTGCGGACAAGCTGTTCGGCGAAATACGGGCTGTGCTGGAAGATATCGAGCAGGTAGCCGCAGAGAACCGGATCGTGGTTCAACGCGCGCAGCCAGTCGTCGCGCCGGATCAGGGCTTCGAGGAGATGCTCGAAGGCGGAGCGCAATCGTCCGAAGCGCGCGCGGGCGATGGCGGCGGCGAAGGCGGGGGCGCGTTGATCGAGGAAGCGGACCAGGTTACTGACGCCGCTTTCCCCGAGCAGGGGATCGGCGGCGATCTCGGTGGCGCTCTGGCCGGGAGCCGCGGGGTGCTGGGTGTAGTAGGCCGGCTGTTGGGCGTGGATCACGCGTTCATAGACTTCCTGCACGTGAACCAGGTGCTGGTTGAGGCGGTTGAGCAGCGACTCGGGCGTGGGATCGTCGCCCAGCAGCGTGGCGGGCATGCGGCGCGCCACCAGGGCCAGCTCGGCGGGCCGCTCGGGCAGGCTATGCGTCTGGCGGTCTTCGGCGAACTGCAAACGGTGCTCGAGCTGGCGCAGAAACTGGTAGGCGCCGGCCAGGCGAGAGTATTCGGAATCGGAGAGCAGGTCCTTGTCGCGCAGACGATTCAAGGCCAGCAGCGTGCCCGAGTTGCGCAGCCAGGAGGCCCGCCCGCCGTGGACGCGCTGCAGGCATTGGACGAGAAACTCGATGTCGCGGATGCCGCCGGGCGCAAGCTTGACGTCGACGCCGCCGGGGCGCTTGCGCGCGGCCAGTTTTTCGCTGATGCGCTCGCGCGCCTCCGACATCCGTTCCACGGCCGAGAAATCGACTGTCGTCGAGTAGATCATGGGCTGCACCCAGTCCAGCAGCGCGCGGGCGAGCTCGGTGTCACCGGCAGCGCAGCGGGCCTTGATGAGCATCTGCAGCTCCCAGTCGCGGGCGCGCTTCTCGTAGTAGTGCCGGGCGGCGTCGAGCGAGAGGCAGACGTCGCCCAGGCGCCCATCGGGGCGCAGGCGCAGATCGACGCGATAGATCAGGCCCACGCTGGTGTAGGTGGCCAGCAACTCGGTGAGGCGGTTGGCGACTTTTTTATAGAACTCCTTGTTGGTCAGCCCAGGCACGCCGTCGGTGTCGCCCTGGCCCTGGTACAGGAACATCAGGTCGATGTCGGAGCTGTAATTCAGCTCGCGTCCGCCGAGCTTGCCGAGCGCGAGGACGGTGAAGCCGCAGACACTGCCGTCGGTCAGATGCGGCACGCCGAAACGGTTTCCCAGTTCGTCGCGCACGGCGCGGCAGGCGGCGGCGATAATGGCGTCGGCGAGGTTGGAGAGTTCCTCGGTGATCTCGGGCAAGCCGGCGAAGCCGAGCACGTCGCGCACGAGAATTCGCAGGATCTGGCGGCGCCGGAAGCTGGCGAGCTTGAGCGGGGAGAGCGCCGCGGGATCGGGGGAGTCGTCTTCCTGAGCGATCCAGGCTGCCAGGTCGGCCTCCATCTCGGGGGTCGAGCGAACGCGATGCAGGCATCCGGAACCGAGGATCGAGACCAGCCAGCCGGGATGGCGCAGCAACTCCTCGGAGAGGAATTCGCTGGAAGAGAAGACGGCGATCAGGGCCTGCAGGCCGAAGGGCGTCCAGGCGATCTGCTGAAACTCAGCCGGATGAGCGTCGCAAAAACGCTCCAGCCGCAGGACGGCGGCCTGCGGATCGGCCGATTGGCTGAGCAGGATCTCGAGGCCCTGCTGCAGGTCGGGCGGAATGGAATGGGCGATGGCGGAGAGCGCGAATTGCTCGTGCCTGGAGTCGGAGTGCTGACGCTTCTCTGGCAAACCGTGCCGCCCTGTCAGACCGCGTGGTCTGCCAAGGCGATTGTAACACCGGTGGCGATGGGTCCCGGGCGGATGACGGCGGCGTAGAAGCCGCCCCTGGCCCAGACGGGCGAGGACGGGTCGCCGGCGCGGGCGCGGGCATCGTACAGCCGGGGTTGGATCAGCAGGCCGGACGCGGGGTTATAGACGTCCAGCTCGCGGCAGGGCTGGCGGGGCTGGGTCAGTTCGATCAGCGCGCCGCCGACGTAGAAACGCTGCCCACTGCGCAGCAGACGGAAATCGAGTTCGCGGATGGTGAGGTTTTCGCCGAGGGAGCCGGCGACGATGGGGAAACCCTCCGCGCGCAGGCTTTCTATGTCCTCGAGCGAAACGAGGAGCAGCGCCTTGCGCGGGCCGCCGTGGTGCACGCGATCTGCCTGCACGTCCCCCTCAATACCGAGCGGGGCCACCCAGCCTTCCGCGATCGGAAGTTTGGGGACCCCGCCCTTGGACACGTTGATCTGGTGGACGATGCCCTGCACTACGACAGGATATTAAATGTCGTAGTAAAGAGCGAACTCGTAGGGGTGCGGACGAAGGCGCACGGCCTCGGCTTCGTTCTTGCGTTTGTAGCTGATGAAGGTCTCGAGGAGTTCTTCGGTGAAGACGTCGCCCTTGAGCAGGAAGTCGTGATCGGCGGCCAGGCAGTCGAGGGCTTCGTCGAGCGAGCCGGGCATGGAGGGCACGTTCTTCATCTCTTCCGGCGACAGATCGTAAATGTCCTTGTCGAGCGGTTCGCCGGGATCGATCTTGTTCAGGATGCCGTCGAGGCCGGCCATCAGGTTCGAGGCGAACGAGAGGTACGGGTTACAGCTCGTGTCGGGCGGGCGGAACTCGACGCGCTTGGCCTTCGGGCTCGACGAATACATCGGAATGCGGCACGCGGCGGAACGGTTGCGGCGGGAGTAGGCGAGGTTGACCGGCGCTTCGTAGCCCGGCACCAGGCGCTTGTAGCTGTTGGTGGTGGGAGCGATAATCGCCGACAGCGCCCGGGCGTGCTTCAGCAGACCGCCGATGTACCACAGCGCCAACTGGCTGAGGCCCGCGTAGCCGTCGCCGGCGAACAGCGCGTTGCCGTCCTTCCACAGCGACTGGTGGGTGTGCATGCCACTGCCGTTGTCGGCAAACAGCGGCTTGGGCATGAAGGTAGCGGTCTTGCCGTACTGATTGGCCACGTTGCGGACGACGTACTTGAACAACATCATGTTGTCGGCCGACTTCACCAGCGTGTCGAACTTCTGGTCGATTTCGGCCTGGCCGCCGGTGGCGACTTCGTGGTGATGGCACTCGACGACGATGCCGACCTGCTGCATGACCTCGACCATTTCGGCGCGCAGGTCCTGATAGTGGTCAGTCGGCGGCAGCGGGAAGTAGCCTTCCTTGTAACGCGGGCGGTAGCCCAGGTTGTTTTCGGCGCGGCCCGAATTCCAGCGGCCTTCCTCGGCGTCGACGTAGTAATAGCTGGAGTGCTGGGTAGTATCGAAATGGATGTTGTCGAAGATGAAAAACTCGGCTTCGGCGCCGAAGTAGGCGGTGTCGGCGATGCCGCTGTTCTTGAGATACGCTTCGGCCTTGCGGGCGATGAAGCGCGGGTCGCGATCGTAGCTCTGGCGCGTGATCGGATCGACGACGTCGCTGATCATGCACAGCGTCGTGACCTCGAAGAACGGATCGATGTAGGCCGTCTTCGGGTCGGGCACCAGCAGCATGTCGCTTTCGTTGATCGCAGCCCAGCCGCGAATCGACGAGCCGTCGAAGCCGAAGCCTTCCTCGAAGGCGTCCTCGTCCAGTTGGGTGATGGGATACGAAACGTGTTGGGAGAGGCCCGGCAGATCGGTGAAACGCAGGTCGATCTGCTTGGCTCCCTTTTCCTTGGCGTAAGCGAGTACTTGTTTCGGGGTCATGATGTTACTCCATCCGTTTGCGGTTTTCCACCACAATGAAACCCCTACGTTAACAGAGGCTCCGGGGTGAGTCCACAAACCGGCGTAAGAACGACAATCGGAAGTTTGAATGGTGGTGATCCAAAAATCCGATGGCGCGGGCGGACCATGTCAAATAATTCATACGTAAGGACATCAGTGGGCCAAGACGGGATCGGCAAAGAGCGCGCCGGCGCGTGCGCGAGAGCGGCGGCGGACCTCCGGCGAGCGCCGGAATTCGAGACAATGGCGATCGATGGCTTTGTCAGACGAACAACTGGCCGCGGCGCGGCGCATGGGCCAGGATGTGTGCACGGTGGCGGGACCCGGGTCGGGCAAGACACGGGTGCTGGTGGAGCGCTTCGCCTGGCTGGCAGGCGAGCGGGCGCGGCCGGAAGCGATCCTGGCGATCACGTTCACGGAGAAGGCGGCGCGCGAGATCAAGACTCGGCTGGTCAGGCATTTCGAGGGCCGGCCGGAGATGCGGACGCGGATCGAGCGCGCGCTGGTGTCGACGATCCACGGCTTCTGCCACGGCGTTCTGAGGGAGTTCGCAACGCGGGCGGGCATCGATCCGGCGTTCCGGGTGATGGACGAATACGAGGCGCGGAGGGAACAGGCGCGCGCCATCGAGGAGGCGCTCAACCGCTTCATCCAGGAGCGCCGAACGGAGTTTCACGCGCTGGCCGAAGCCTGGGCGGCGGAGGATTTCGCGGAAGAGATTCTGGACCTGTCGGACCGCCTGCGGCTGGCGGGCGGCGCGCGGAAAGCTCTCGCGGTGTTGCCCGAATATGACGCGGGGACTCTGGTGCGGCAGATCGAGACGGCGTTGCGGGCATCTCTCGGTGGGACGAACGCCCGGACTCCCACGCAAATCGCCAGTCGCGATGCGGTTGGCGCATGGCTGACCGGGGATCATGGGGATCTCCTCGAGAGGCTGGAGCGGCTGGGCAAAATTCCGTTGCCACGGGGAAAGGGCGCCGAGCCGCTAAACGCGGCGCTGAAGCAAGGCCGGGAGGAAGCGCAGAGCGCTATCGCAGAGGCTATCGGCGAACGGTATCGTCCCTGTCTGTCCACGCTCGGCGACATGCTGACGCAGTGCGAGCGGGAATATGCCGAGCGCAAGCGCGCGCAGGGGGCGCTCGATTTCGGAGACCTGGAGGAGCAGACGCTGCTGCTGCTGGAGGGAGACGAGATGATCCGCCGAACCGTCAGCGAGCGCTTCGACGCGATCCTGATGGACGAACTGCAGGATACCAACCCGATCCAATGGCGGATTGTGAACGCGATCCGGCGCGAAGGGCGGTTCTTCGCCGTGGGCGACATCAACCAGTCGATCTTCGGTTTTCGGGGCGCGAACCCGCGGCAGTTCAAGGCCTATCAGGAAGGCGTGGAGCAGCGCGGCTGGAAGGTGGACCGGCTCGAAACCAACTACCGCAGCCGGCCCGGGATTCTGCAGGCGGTGGAGGCGATCTGCGTCCACACCGGACTGGAGGGGATCAGCGCGCATCGACTGATGGCAGGGGGAGTGTTTGCCGAGGAGGCAGCGCCCTGCGTCGAGGTGATCCGCGCGGAAGACGACGCGCCGGAGGCGGCCTGGGTGACGCGCCGCATTGTGGAGTTGAAGCAGGAACTGAGAGTCGGCCCGGAACAGCGCGCGCTGCGCTTCAGCGACATCGCGATCCTGGCGCGCGGTGCCGCGGTGTTCGACGAATACGAATCGGCGCTGCGCGCGGCGGGCGTTCCGTGCGTGGTGCAGCGCGGCCGGAACTTCTTCGATGAAGCGGAGATCGTGGATCTCCTCAACCTCCTGCGCGTGCTGGTGAACCCGCGCGACGAGCCGGCGATGTTGGCGGTGCTGCGCTCCCCGCTGGTGGGCGTCGGCGACGCGGAACTGCTGGCGCGGCGCGAGGCCGGGCTGGAACTGGCGCCGGACGCGGTGGCCGCGCGGCTGGAGGAGTTGCGCGCGTGGAGGGAGGCGCTGCCGGCCGACCGGCTGCTGCAGCGGTACCTGGACGAGAGCGGCCACTGGAGCCGGCTTGCGCCGGCCCAGCGGGCGAACGTGTGGAAGCTGTTCCGAATGCTGCGGGCGATGGACGCCGGCCAGGCTAGCGGGCTGGCCGAACAGGTCAAGGAACTGCTGGGCGTGCGCGGCGCCGGCAAAGAACCCAACGCGCCCGTGCCCGGCGCCGTGGATGCGGTCGAGATTCTGAGCATCCACAAGGCCAAAGGCCTCGAGTTCCCGGTCGTGTTCCTGGTTTCGATGCACAAGCAGCCTGGAGGCGCGGGTATGCAGGGCCGGCTGGCGCTATCGGAACGCCGTGGCGTGGGCGCTGTGTGGCGGCGCGAAGGGCTGGACGCAACGCAGGCCGATGGCGCGATGACGGCGGCCGAGGAGGAGCGTAAGCAACGCGAGAGCTGGGAGGAGGACCGGCTGCTATATGTCGCTTTGACTCGCGCCGAGGAGCGGCTGGTGCTGGTCTGGTCCGAAACGAAGCGGCCGGACCAACGCTGGATCGGGCCGGTGACACAGGGACTGGGGCTTACGTGGGCCGCGCCGATTGGGACGGTGGCGCTGGAAAACGGAGTGCGCGTGTGGCGAGTCAGCGGCGCGCTGCCGGCGCTGGAGGCGAGCCCGGACCCAGCCAGCGCGGCGGAGACGGTCCTGGCCGTGGAACGTAATCTCATCGGTCTGCCCGAGTCTCCGTCCGTCAACGCGACGGCACTGGCGCACTTCGAAACGTGCCCCCGGCGCTACTTCCTGCAAAGCGTGTTGAGGTGGCCGGAGCAGCCCAAAGAGGACGAAGCGAGCGAAGAGCGGTGGGAGCCCGAATCGGGCGATGAAACGGCGGCAGGAGCCGTGTTCGGCGGCGAGGCGGCGAATGGAGCCGAATCCAGCGGCGGCACACTGAGCGGGCCCGGATTCGGCGAGATCGTGCATCGACTATTGGCCGGGATCGCCTCGCCCGGCGCGCCACCGGAAGCGCTCGAACTGGTGCGCCGTTTTGAGGCCGGCGAGACGGCCCGGCGGGCGTCGCGGGCCAGCCGGAGCGGGCGCGAGACGCCGGTTCTGTTCGAATTCGCGGGACTGCTGATCCGCGGCACGATCGATCTGTGGTTCGAGGAGAACGGCGAACTGGTGCTGGTGGACTACAAGACCGACCGGCACATCGGCGTCGAGCGCCGCCGTGAGTACGCCACGCAGTTGGGCCTATATTCGATCGCGCTGTCGCGCGCCCTGGGGCGGAACGTGGACCGGGCTGTGCTCGCGGTTCTGCGCACCGGGACGGAGATCGATGTCACCTGGCGGGAAAACGACGCGGGGCGGCTCAGCCGGCTGGTCGAGGAGTTTCGCGCGGCGCAGACGGAAGGGCATTTCCCGATGCGGGCGGGGAGGGCATGCGAGAGCTGCGGATATGCCGGGGGTGCGTGCCCGGTTTAACTATCGGAAACGTGCTCACTGAGCGGCTTGGCCTGCGATTCGTGCTTGCCGCAGCGCTTTTCGATGATCTGGATCAGCTTGGAGTGGACCTCGTCGGGCAACGGTTCCGGCTCCATGCCCTTGTAAACCTGAATGGTCTTCTTCGTGGTGTCGCAGATCACCCAGCAATTGGGGCATTGCGAGATGTGGCTCTCCAACTCCTGGCGCAGTGCGGGATCGACACTTTCGTCCAGGAAATCGGCCAACTCCCGCAGGAAGTCTTTACACGTAACCAAAGATCTGATCCCCTTTCCGCTTAAAGACCCTGGTCAGCTTTTCCCGCAACTGCAGCCGCGCCCGCAGCAGCCGGCTTTTCACCGCCGCCACCGAAAGGCCCAGCGACTCGGCCGTCTCCTCGGTGGACAATTCCTCCACGTCGCGCAGGATGAACACGGTCCGGAATATCGGCTTCAGACCGGCGATGGCCTGGTCGAGAATGCCGCGCAACTCGCCCTGCGAGTAGCGCAACTCCGGATTGTCGTCCCACACGGCGATCTCGCGCACGATCGGCTCTTCATCCGTTTCGATGTTTTCATCCATGGAAACGGTGCGATCACTTTTGCGTTTTCTGAGGCGCATTAAGCTCTCATTGACCGCAATTCGGACCAGCCAAGTGTAGAATTTCGACTGGCCCTGGAAGGTATCGAGGTGGGTGAAGGCCTTCAGGAAGCTGTCCTGGAGAATGTCCTCGGCGTCCTCGTTGTTCTGGGTGATGTTGCGGGCCATGCGGTAGATTTTTCGCTCATAACGGTTAACCAGCTCGCTGAAGGCGGTTGGATCGCCCTGGCGGGCCCGTTCCACGAGCTCGGCCTCGGCCGGCGGCTGAAGGCCCTCCGGCCCGAGATCCGTTTCCTGCGACGGCATGAGTAAGGACTCCGACGATCAGAATAGCAGCCATGGGCGCAGGGACGCCGCCGAAATCGGGCATGATAGGCTGAAATCAAAGCCCGAATTATGAGCAGCTCGTACTTAATTACATTGCCGGACGGCAGCCGCAAAGAGGTTTTGGCCGGCGCTTCGCCGCTGGAGGTCGCGCGTTCAATCGGCGCGCGGCTGGCGGACGACGCCGTAGTGGCACGCGTTGACGGCAAGCTGTGGGACCTCGCCCGGCCGTTCGAAGGAGACGCGACGCTGGAGATCCTCACGTCGAGAAACGGCGAAGAGGCCCTGAAGGTTTACCGCCATTCGACTGCGCACCTGCTGGCCGCGGCCGTGCTGGAGCTGTATCCGGGAACCAAGCTCGGCGTCGGACCGGCAATCGAATCGGGCTTTTACTACGATTTCGAGCGCGAGACGCCCTTCACTACGGAAGACCTGGAACTCATCGAGAAGAAGATGCGGGAGATTCGCGACCGCGATCTGGCCTACGGCCGCACGATCGTCCCCAAACAGGAGGGCCTCCGGCGCTACCGGGAACTGGGCGAGGGGATGAAGTGCGAGCTGATCGAGGAGAAGGCCGGCGAGTCGTTCACCGAGTACACGCTGGGACCGAACTTCAGCGACTTCTGCCTCGGTCCGCACGTGCCCTCGACCAAGCGTCTGAAGGCGTTCAAACTGCTTTCGGTGTCGGGTGCGTACTTCAAAGGCGACCAGACCCGGCAGCAGTTGCAACGCATTTACGGGACGTCGTTTTTCACGCAGAAGGATCTGGAAGAGTACCTGAATAAACTCGAGGAGGCCAAGCGGCGTGACCACCGCCTGCTGGGCAAGCAACTCGACCTGCTCAGCATTCAGGAACTCGCCGGGCCGGGGCTGATCTTCTTCCATCCCAAAGGCGCGCTGATCCGCAAGCTGCTGGAAGACTGGATGCGCGAGCAATACCTGGCGCGCGGGTACTCGCTCGTTTCGACTCCACACATCGCGCGCGAGAGTTTGTGGCAGATCTCGGGCCACCTCGAGAACTACAAGGAGTCGATGTTCTCGGCGATGGAGTTGGACGACGGCTTCTACCGGCCGAAGCCGATGAATTGCCCGATGCACATCCTGATTTACAAAGACCGCGGGCGCAGCTATCGCGACTTGCCGGTGCGGCTGGGCGAGCTCGGCACCGTGTACCGCTACGAGCGCTCGGGTACTCTGCACGGGCTGTTCCGCGTGCGCGGCTTCACGCAGGACGACGCGCACATTTTCTGTACGCCGGAGCAGATCGAGGACGAGATTACAGGCTGCCTGCAGTTTGCCGTCGATACCCTGAAGACATACGGCTTCGACCGTTACACGGCGGAACTGTCCACATGGGACGGGGGCGGAAGCACGAAGTATCTGGGATCCGCGGAGCAGTGGGTGCGTGCCGAGAATGCGCTGCGGCGGGCGGCCGAACGGGTCGGGCTCGAAGTGAAGCTCGTCCCGGATGAAGCCGCCTTTTACGGGCCGAAAATCGACGTCAAACTGCTGGATTGCCTGGACCGTTCCTGGCAGTTGTCGACCGTGCAATTCGATTGGAACCTGCCGCAGAGGTTCGACCTCGAATACATCGGGTCCGATAACGAGAAGCACCAGCCGGTGATGGTGCACCGCGCGCTCTACGGCTCGGTAGAGCGCTTTTTCGGGATTCTGCTGGAGCATTACGCCGGTGCGTTCCCGGTGTGGCTGGCGCCGGTACAGGCGATTGTCCTGCCGATCGCCGACCGTCACAACGAATACGCGCGGACGGTTCTGCGGCGGCTGGAAGCCGAGGGCTTCCGGGCGGAGATCGACGAGCGCAGCGAGAAAGTGAATTACAAAATCCGCGAAGCCCAGTTGACGAAGATTCCCTATATGCTGGTGATCGGCGATCGCGAGGCCAGCGAGGCCCAGGTGGCCGTGCGCAACCGTAAACACGGTGATCAGGGCGCCCAAAGCCTGGACCAGTTCGTGGCCGGCCTGAAGACCCTGGTCGAGTCGAAGGCTGTTTCCGAATAACGCCTGCAGAGAGGTATGTTCGACTGGCTGAGCGCGCTTCTACCGGCACTGATTCCTGCGTCTCTGGTCGTGGGATCGTGGGTCTGCTGCTGCCTGCTGATAGCCGGGGCGCGGCGTTACCGTTCCGTCCGGCCCCCCGCGGCCGGGCCACTCGAACCCGTCTCCGTGCTGAAGCCTCTGCATGGGCTCGACGAGGGCCTGGAACAGAACCTGCGCACATTTTTCGAACAGGATTATCCGGCCTTCGAGCTGCTCTTCGCGGCGCGCGAGGAGGATGACCCCGGTCTCGCGCTGGCACGTCGCCTCGCACTGGAGTATCCGCACATCCCGGCATCTTTCCTGGTGACCGGAGACCCGCGCTGGCCCAACGCCAAGGCCTGGAGCCTGGGACTGATGATGCGCCGGGCGCGCCACGACCTGTTGGTAATGAGCGACAGCGACATCCGGGTGACGCCGGCAATGCTGCGCACCATCGCCGCCGAATTCAGCGACCCGCGGCTCGGCGTGGCCACGTGCCCCTACCGCGCCGTGCCCGGTCCGAGCTTTTGGTCCACGCTGGAAGCGATCGGCATGAATACCGAATTCTGGGGCGGCGCGCTGACGGCGCGACTGGTGGAAAGAGGCGTCCATTTCGCCGTCGGACCCACGCTCGCGGCGCGCCGCAAAGTGGTCGAGTCGGTCGGCGGATGGGATCGTCTCAGCGGCTACTTGGCCGAGGACTTTGTCCTGGGGCGGCGGGCGGCGGAGGCGGGCTACGGCGTGATCCTGTCCAGCTATGTGGTCGAGCACCGCATCGGGTCACAGGCGTTTCTGGCTAACTTCGCGCACCGCCTGCGCTGGAACCGATCGACGCGGCGCTCCCGGCCGGCAGGCTATCTGGGGCAGGTTTTCACCAACCCGCTGCCGCTGACTCTGATCCTGGTCGCCGTGGCGCCCGGCGCATGGCCGGCGCTGATCGGCACGGCGTTGCTCCGCGCCTGGACGGCCTATGAAGTCGCGGTGCTGACGCTGAAGGATCGCCCGCGCTTCCGACTGTGGACCCTGCTGCCGCTCCAGGACCTGCTGAGCTTCGTTTTGTGGATCGCCGGCTTCTTCGGCAACAAGATCCGCTGGCGCGGCCGGCGCTACCGGCTGCTCCCCGATGGCCGCTTCGAGCTGCTGCGGCCGTAAGAGCCGCGATTCGAGTCGGGCGCGGTAGAGCTACAATTAGGGTCGATTCGAGCGTTCCTCTCCTCGACGCTGAATTCTCAGGCACGACATGCAGGACACCGGGAACACCGTGCTAAAAGGCGACCCAGGAAGCGATTTCTCCATTTGGAGCCGCTTTCTGGGCCCGCTCTTCGCGCTTCGCCGAAGCGTCGTCTACGCCATCGTCGTCGGCATGGTGCTGCTCATCGCGATGATCGACAAGTACGTCGAGACTGATCTCGCGCTCGGAGTGCTCTACATCTTCCCCATCGTGATCGCCGCGATGGCCTTCCGGCGCGGCGAAATGCTGGTCCTGGTCGCGATCTGCACCATCCTGCGCGAGCACTATGCGCCTTTTTCCTGGGCAGCCGGCGTCCACCAACGGCTGTTTTACACCGCCATCTCCTACGGCGCGGTGGGCTTCTTTCTGGTCGAGATCGCCCGCAACCGGCGCCTGCTGATGCTGCATTACCAGGAATTGCAGGAGCAGATCGAGCGCCGGAAGGCGGCCGAGGCGCAATTGCTGGCGCTGGTCGAATCGAGCCCCGCGGCCGTGATTACGCTGGATTCGAAGGGTCGGATCGAACTCGCCAACAGCGCCGCGGAACAGATTTTCGCGGTGGATCAAGGCGCGCTGATCGGGCAGAGCGCCGGCGATTTTCTCCCCGTTCTGGAGGACCTGGCCCAACAGCACACCAAGGGCGTCGTCTATCGCGCCACCACCTCCGGCCTCGGCAAGCGCGCTAATGGAGAGCCGTTTCAGGCTTATGTCTGGTTCTCCACCCTGCCGTCCAAGGACGGCGACCGGCTGGCTGCGATTATCGTCGATTCCAGCGAGGATCTGCGCGATGCTCAGGAGGCCAGCCTGCAAGGCATGCTGCGCAGCACGCGCGTGTTGGTGGCAAGCGTTTCTCACGAGATCCGCAACCTCGCCGCGGCGATTGTGATGGTCCACGCCAACTTGGGAAGGATTGCCGGCGTCTCGGAGTCGGAGGACTACCACGCGCTCGCGACCCTGGCGCAGGGGCTGGCGCGACTGGCCACCGTCGAGTTGCAGCAGGCTTCGGAGACCGATCTCGCCAGCGTCAGCCTGCCGCGGTTGCTCGAGGAGTTCTGCATCATTATCCGGCCTTCCATCGAGGCGATCGAAGGCCGGATCGAGCTCGAGATAGCCCCCGGCGCGCCGCTGGTATTGGGCGATCATCAGGGCCTGATCCAGGTACTGATGAACCTCAGCCGGAACAGTATCCGCGCCATGCGGGACCGTCCGGCGCGCGTTCTGAAGATGCGCGTCACGTTCGACGCGCAGAACGTTTACCTGCGAGTCCTCGACACCGGGCCCGGCGTCGAGAACCCGGACAAAGTCTTCCAGCCTTTCCAACCCGGGGCCGACGCCTCCGGGCTCGGTCTCTTCATCTCGCGGGCGATTGTCCGCGCCTGCCAGGGCGAATTGTATCTTGAGCCTGCCGCGGCCGGCTGTAGTATGGTGATTAAACTGAAAACGTACTCCCCGGATGAAGCGGCGGCGGAGTCTAACGAATCCGAGGTGCAAGCATGATCCGCGTTTTATTGGTCAACGATCACGCGCTGTTTCGGGAGGGTCTGGCCCGGCTGCTTGCGGCGGAGGCGGGGATCGAGGTGGTGGCGCAATGTTCCACGGTCGAGGAAACCCTGGCCCAGTTGCAGCTCGCGCCGCCCGACCTGATCCTGCTCGACTACGAACTCGGCGACCGCCGCGGCAACGAGGTGATGCACTACATCCGGAATCATCAGCTGCACGTCAAAGTTCTGATCGTCACGGTGGGGCTGACCCGCGCGGAACTGCGGCAGATGCTGAATCACGGCGTCGCCGGCGTCTTCCTCAAGAACAATCCTCCCGAAATGCTGCTCGAGGCAATGCGCGCCGTGCTGGCCGGCGAGACCTGGGTCAACCCGAAGTATGCCGAATCCCCCATCGAGCGCACGCCGGGCGAGGTCTTCCGCCGCGTGCGCTTCACCGAGCGCGACCGGCAGGTGCTGCGCGGCGTTTTCGAAGGTCTGGCCAACAAGGAGATCGCCGAGCGTTTGAAAGTCAGCGAAAGTGCCATCAAAGCTTCGCTGCAGCAACTGTTCAGCAAGACCGGCGTGCGCACGCGCGGCCAGTTGGTCCGCATCGCGCTGGAACAATTCCGGCGCGAATTGCTTTAAACATTTCCTAGCCTCTTTGTAACCGCCGGCCGCGCGCCCGTGTAACGGAGCCGCGACTGAAAGGAGCGGTTGCGTTGTTCTCCGCCGCGGCCGCCCAAAGCATTCCGCCCGCCTACTCCCGCCGGAAGGCGGCAATACTCTCGATGTGGTAGGTTTGCGGGAACAGGTCCGCCACGATCAGCTTCTCCAGCCGGTAGCCGCCCGCGATCAGCCCCGCCGCGTCGCGCGCTAACGTGGCCGGATCGCAGCTCACCACGTGGATCTGCGGCGGCCGCAGACGGATCAGATGTTCGACTACCCGCTTCCCAAGCCCGCTCCTCGGCGGATCGGCCAGGACGAAATCGGGCGCCGTTTTCAGGCTGCCGAGATACTGCTCGGCCTGCATGGAGTGGATCTCCACTTTCACGCCCGCGTGCTCCGCGTTCAGCGCCAGGTCGCGTGCCGCCTGATGATTCGACTCCACGGCGGACACGACGGCAAACTGCCGCGCCAGCCGCACGGCGAACAGCCCGACGCCGGAGTACAGGTCCAAGGCCACGCGCCCCTCGGCCCCTTCCACCGCCTTTTCGGCCAGCGTGTCGACCATAAACCGGTTCACCTGGAAAAACGCGCCGTGGCTGACATGGTAGGTCTCGCCGGCGGCTGCGTAGTCGATTCCGCCCAGCGCCGCGCCCTCGATGTGCTTGCCCAACCACTCGAAAAAGCCTTTGGCCACGCCGCGCCCGCCCTCGGTTTCGAGAACGTTGACCATCGTCTGGCTGCCGTTGGTGAACAATTCGAGGCTGCGGACGAAGAGCGGCCAGCCCCGGTCTCTCAGCATGTAACGCAGCGCATCCAGGCTTTGGTTGATCTTCGGCGCCGAGATCGGGCAGTGATCCACGGCCACAAGCTTGTGTGAACCCGCCTCCAGGAATCCGATCTCGCGTCCATCGCAGTGGAACTGCGTCCGATTGCGATAACCCCACGGTTCCCCGGCCAGGATGCCAATTTCCGCCGGCGCGTCCAGCTTGCCGACCCGGCGGAATACCTCGCGCGTGATCTCCGCTTTTCGCGCCGCCTGGAATTCCGCCGCCGCGTGCTGGTAGTGGCATCCGCCGCAGCGGGCGAAGACCGGGCACTGCGGTTCCACGCGTTCCGGCGAGCGCTCCAGCCACTCCTGGACGCGAGCCTCGGCAAAACCGCCGTGGTCCTTGACGATCTCCACTCCCACTCGCTCGCCCGGCAGCGCGAACGGGATCATCAGGACTTTGCCATTCGCGCGCGCCAGGCTCGCGCCGCCGTAGACCCACTTGTCAATCTGAACCTCGATCGCCGGCTGCGGCTCGATCGCGGTTTGCACCTCGATTGCGGGCTGCGGCTCGACCGGAGGTTGCGCTTCGACCGGGGGCGCTGGTGGAGCCTCCGGTTGGGCGGCGCTCTGCTCGGATGCCGCCTCCGGCTGAACAGCCGGCTGCTCGGATTCCAGGTCCGGCCCGGTCACGGCCTCGCCCGGCGTGGTGTTGGTATCGGAAGTCATTCGCGTAGGATGGAAGAGAACCCTTAACAGCATGAGACCACGTATTTTCAGCGGCGTCCAACCGTCCGGCAGCCTGCATATCGGCAACTACCTCGGCGCGCTCAAGAATTGGGCCGCGCTGCAGCATGAGTTCGAGTCGATCTTCTGCATCGTCGATCTGCATGCCATCACGGTAGTCCAGGATCCCGGCGAGCTGCAGCGCAAGATCGAGCAGACCGCCGCGCTCTTCATCGCCTGCGGCATCGATCCCGACCGCTCCACCGTGTTCGTCCAGTCGATGGTGCCGGCGCATGCCGAGCTCGCCTGGCTCCTGACCTGCGTCACGCCGGTCGGCTGGCTGGAGCGCATGACGCAGTACAAGGACAAGTCCGCCAAGCAGGAAAGCGTTGGCTCGGGACTGCTGTGCTATCCAGTGCTGATGGCGGCCGACATCCTGCTCTATCAGGCCAATGCCGTGCCGGTGGGCGAGGACCAGTCGCAACACGTCGAACTCACCCGTGATATCGCCCAGCGCTTCAACGCCGCCTATGGCGAGACCTTCGTCATGCCCGAGACGCGCCTGCCCTCGGTGGGCGCGCGAATCATGGGCCTCGACGATCCCGAAAGGAAGATGTCGAAGTCGATTGAGGGAACCAACCACGCCATCGCACTGCTCGATCCGCCGGCAACGATCCGCAAGAAGATCATGCGTGCCACCACCGACTCGAATCCGGCCGTGGACTTCGACGCTATGGGCCCGGGCATCGTCAACTTGTTGACGATCTTTCAGGCCTTCACCGGCTGGGACGACGTGCGCATGAAGTCGCACTTCAGCGGCGCGCGCTACGGCGATCTGAAGAAGCAGGCCGCCGACGCCGTCGTGGCCGGCATCGAGCCCATTCAGAAGAAGTACGCCGAGCTCACCGCCGAGCGCGGCTATCTGCGGCAGGTGCTCCGCGATAGCGCGGCGCGCGTCGCGCCGATTGCCAACGCGACCGTCGAACTGGTGAAGTCGCGCATGGGCGTCTACACCGAGCGCTGAGCCCGGCCTGGTGGCCTGTGGGACAATGAGCATCATGAAGCGACCGTTCGCCGCCACAGTCTGGCGGGAGGGGAAGTGGTTCGTGGCCCAGTGCCTGGAAGTCGATGTCGCCAGCCAGGGCGAGACCGAAGCCGAGGCTCTCGCCAACCTCAAGGAGGCGCTCGAGCTCCACTTCGAGCCGCCGTGCGCGACGCGGCCGCCGCAGGTCCGCTCGGTCGAGGTCGAAGTTGGAGCGGCTTAAGCCGCTGCCCTATCGCGTCATCAAGCGCCGGCTAGAAGCCGCGGGCTTCGTCGAAGCCAGCCAGAAGGGCAGCCACGTCAAATTCGTCCGGCGCGTGGGCGATGTCGTCGACACTGCCATTGTGCCCATGAAGTCGGAGGTTCCGGTCGGCACTCTGCGGAGCATCCTCAGTCAGGCGCACATCACGCCTGCGGAATGGAGCCGGCTCGGCTGACGCTTCCGCCTGCGACCTACTTCACTGCCGGCATCCAGCCCGGCATGACGTAGGCGTAGAACAGCACGATCAGGCCAACGATCGACGCCAGCAGCAGGCTGTGCTTCAGCGTGAACCGGAACAGCCGCGATTCGTCGCGCTGCGCCAGGCCGGTGGCCGCCACCGCCACCGCGATGCTCTGCAAGCTGATCATTTTCCCCATCACTCCGCCGCTAGAGTTGGCCGCCGCCATCAGCACCGGATTCAGCTTCAGATGAGTTGCCGTCACGACCTGCAGGCCGCCGAACAGGGCGTTGGCCGAAGTGTCGCTGCCAGTGAGGAAGACGCCGATCCAGCCCAGCATGGCGCTGAAAAATGGAAACGCCACGCCGCTCGCGGCGAAGGCCAGCCCGAGCGTCGCCGTGGCGCCGCTGTAGTTCATCAGGAACGCCAGCGCCAGCACCAGCGCGACGGTCAGCACCGGTTTGGCAAGTTGTGCGGAGGTCCCGCCGATCACTTTCAGAAACGCGCGCGGCCGCATGCGCGTGGCTACGGCGGAAACCACGCACGCCAGCATGCAGGCGGTCCCGGCGGCGGCCAGCCAGTTCAGCGTGTACCTGGCCGCATAGGGGCCGGCATGGACAACCGCCGGCGGCTGCTGCAGCACGGCGTTGTGCAGGTACGGCCATGGCACGACGAAGGTCAGCCGGCTCAGCCACGGTTTCACCCACTCGCTGCCCCATGCGAGCACGAACGCGACCAGAATGCCGTAGGGCATCCACGCGCTCAGGATCTCTCGGGCGCTGCGCCGCGGCCGTTCGGCAACCACAGGACTGTCGCCTTCGAGCGCGAACGCATCGCGCGGCTTCCACACGCGCAGCATCGCGATGAGCACGCCGATTGTGACCAGCGAGCCGAGAATCCCCGTCAACTGCGGTCCCAGCGTATTCGAGATAACGAGCTGGCAGCCGGCGTAGGTGAGTCCGCAAACTGCCGCCGCCGGCCAGACGCCTTTCAGCGCGCGCCATCCGCCCATGACGGCCACGAGATACGCCGGGATGATGAGCGACACCGGTGTACAGATGCGGCCGACCGCCGAACTGAGCAGGCCGGCCTTCAGCCCCGTGATGCCCGAAAGCGTGATGATTGGAATCCCGAGCGAGCCGAACGCCACCGGCGCGGTGTTGGCCAGCAGGCAGATCGCCGCGGCGTAGAACGGCGAAAAGCCCAGTCCGGCCAGCATCGCCGCCGCCACTGCGACCGGCGCGCCGAAGCCCGCCGCCCCCTCGACGAACGACCCGAACGCGAACGCGATCAGCAGCGCCTGCAATCGCCGGTCCTCGGTCACGCCGCCGATGGAGTCCTTGATCGCCTCGAAGCGGCCGGTCTCCACCGTGATCCGGTACAGCAGGATCGCCCAGAACATGATCCAGCAGATTGGGAAGATGCCATACGCGGCGCCGTAGAGGCTGGCGCTGAAGGCCAGGCCGATGGGCATGCCGAATACACCGGCGGTCACGGCGACCGCCGTCGCCAGCGCGGCCAGCGCGGCCACCCAGCCGGGCTTCCGGAGCAGGCCCAGCAGGACCAGTAGAACGGCCAACGGCAGCGCCGCAATGGCCGCCGACAAAGCGAGGCTCCCGCCCACGGGCGTGTAGTTCTGAGACCACGGCATGCGGCGCTATTCTACAGCACCCGCCTGGCCGGGATGAAGCTCACTCCGGCTCATTCGTGAATTGGAAGATGCTCCGGGTCCGGAGCACGGCGCGGCGCTGATGGGCGCTTCGCTTTCTCCGGCGGCACGCTCGCTTCCGGTGGCATCGGAGGCGATGCGAAGATCCGCGGCTCCACGGGTGCCGTTCGGGAGAGGAGATGCGCCTGAACGCCGTGGAGCCGGCGGCGCGGATCGGGCGGCCGACGCGACAGATAGCGTATCCAGGCAGCCTCCTCGCCTGGCGCGTCGAAGGCCGCGTGCCAATGCCGCCGGAACCTCTCCTCGAGCGCGCGACCGTCGGCGCTCAGCTTTTCAATCGTGGCGTGAAGCGAGGACGGCAGGCCGTCCTTCTTCTTCAGCCGTTCGCCCAGAACCACGCAGTCCTGACGGTCGCCGAGCAGACTCTGGATCTTGCGCACCTGATCGACGCGCTCCGCCAGGCGCGGTCCGTACATCGGCAGGAACAGCTCCAGCGTGTAGCGGAAGTGCTTGGCCGCCAGCCGGAAGGCGTGCAGCTCCGCCGGCGAGGCGGCGGCCGTGGTGGCGGCGCGGCCCTGCGCGAAGAACTCCCGGGTCACGCGCGGCAGAGCGCGGCGGGCATTCTCGCCGGTGCTGACCGCGGTGTTCCAATCCACGCTGCGGCTCTTCTTCACGATGCCCGCACTCCCGCGCCTTTCGCCGGCCGCGCTTCGAAGCACGGCCGCCAGGAGGTTTCCGGTTCCTGCGACTTTAGCAGCAGCAGCCAGCCGCTCAATGCCAGCCCGCCGCGCCGCCGCTCGCTGCGCATTTCATCGAGGAGCGCGTCCTCTGCAGGCACCCCTTCCTCGATCAATCGCTCAATACCGACGTCCAGGTCGCGCACGACGGCCGCCGCGTCCATTACGCGCTTCAGAGCGCGCCGCATCTGCTTCACCGCCTTCGCGTCCACCAGCGTTTTGAAGATGCGCAGGGCTTGCGAGAATCTGCGAATGGCCACCCGCAGATCGTGCACGGCATCCGCATCCGGCGTCGCATAACAACGCTCCGCCTGCTCGACCAGCTTCGTTAGCCTGGAGGCCAACGAGACTTCGGCAAACCGGGCCGGCGGCATCGACCAGCTTTCAAATCTGGTGTTCACTCGGTGACGCTCTCCACCGTCAGGGCCGTGCCATAGACTTCTCTGAACACGGCCGCGGCTCCTTCGACGGCCCACTTCTCCAGCCCGATATCCTGGCTGGCCTTCAACCTCAGTGTGACTCCCGCGGGGCCCAATGTGCACTCGATGCTCCCAACCCGCTGCTCGCGGCTGCGGTCGAGGGCGTCCGCGATCCGCAGCAACGGGGTGAGGAACGTGACGGCCCGGCGGTCGGGCGGCGTGAGAGCCATGAAATCCGCGTGCCGCGCGGCGGGCATCGACTTGCGGTGGTAGCGGCACAGCATGGCGACCCGCAGCCGCTCGATGTCGGTGAAGCCGCCGAGGTCGGCATTGGCCACTACATACTGCGAGTGCTTGTGATGGCCGGCGTAGCTGATGGCGTGGCCCACGTCGCGCAGATAGGCCGCCGCTTCGATCAGCCGCCCTTCGCCGATGGGCAACTGGTGAAGTCGCTCCAGCGCATGGAACAAATCGAGCGCGAAATGCGCCACCATGCGCGCGTGTTTCATTTCGACGCCGAAACGATGCGCGAACTGCTCGAGCATATCGCGCTGTTCGCGGTTGAGGCGCGCCTGTTCGCGTCCGACGCCACGTTCGGCCAAGTCGCGGACAATGCCCTCGCGCACGCCCGCCGCGCAGTAGCTGAGAGAGTTCAGCCCAAACGCTTCGAGGGTTTTTAGCAGCACGGCCACGCCGGGCAGAATGATTTCCGCGCGCCGGTAGCCCAGTCCGACCACCTTGCGGCGCGCGGCGAGGTCCTTCCGCGCCAGATCGCGGTACAGCCGCCGCAACTGCGCCACGCTCACCTTGCGGCGGTCCGCCAGTTCGCGCCGCGCCCGCGGAATCGAGTTGGCCGCGCAAACCACGGCTGAGGCCGACGCGGCGGTGCCGATGGCGCGGTCGAAATGAATGGCCCCGATTCTCTGCACGGCGACGGAGAGCTTCTGTTCGATGAACTCTTCGAGCCGTATCAGATCGTCGCGCGACGGAGGATCCTTCTCCAGGAAAACGGACTGCAGCCGTAACGCGCCGAGCGGGCGCGAGAAGGCCCGTTTCAGGCGCCCATGCTCGGCCTCGATCACCTCCGCGCTGCCCCCGCCGATGTCGATGACCAGCAACCGCTCATGCCGATGCGGCCACTGCGTCTCGACGCCCAGGTGGATCAGCCGCGCCTCCTCCTGACCCGAGATCAGCTCGACCGGTTGTCCCACGATGGCGCTGGCGCGTTCCAGGAACACGGCCTGATTGCGGGCATCGCGCACGGCGGATGTGGCCACGACGCGCGCGGCCAGCACGTTGAGCGGTTTGTAGAGGCCGGCCATCCGCTCCAGCGTCTGCAAAGTCACGGCCATCGCCGGCTCATCCATCTGCCCATTGCGGAAGACGCTCTCGCCCAGGCGCGTCACCTGCCGGTCCTCGGCCAGCACACGCAGCGGCGCGCCCGCTTCCAGCTCCGCCGCCAGCATGCGGACCGAATTGCTGCCGATGTCGATCGCCGCGTATCTGGGCATCGCGCGCCCATTTTAGCAGTTGGCTCGCGGACGCTCGATTCCGTCGCGGGAGTCTGCCCCGTCTTCGCGCCGGGCGCATGCGCGATCGGGCTGATTCTCTGCTCTCTGACCGGCTTGGCTCACCGCCCTTGGCGCTGACTAGCGCGGCCTTTCCCTAGCCCGGCCGTTGCGCTATGGAGGTCTGTGAATCCGGCGGACAGGCGGCGCGCATCTCGGCCGAAATCTGGACGCTGGCCTCGATCTGGCGGCCTGGCAAGCAGTGCTCGGGCAGCTCCGATTCGACCTGCCGAAAGATGGGTCTCTGGTTGATTAATTTGCTTTTCTTTCGCCCCTGGCTCGGGTATTCTGCTGAGGTTCCCCAAGGAGGAAAAACATGACGCCTGAAAATATCGCGATCTCCGTCAACGTGAATCGCGAGTATTTCAACCGTTCCACGCGCGAACTGAAAGAGGAAAACTCGAGCTTCGCGCCCGTCCCGGGCATGTTCACCGTTGCCGCGCAGGTAGCGCACGCCGCGCAAACCATCGACTGGTTTTTCACCGGAGCGTTTGCCGCAGCGGGCTTCGACATTGATTTTGAACGGATGGACCGCGAAGTGCGCGCCTGCACTTCGCTGGACGCCGCCCGCGTCCTGTTCAATGCCGCATCCGATCGCGCCAAGGCTGTGGCCGCATCGCACTCCGCCGAAGAATGGGCCGCACCGTTGCCGCCCGGGCCGATCATGGGCGGTTTGCCCCGCCACGCCATCGTCAGCGCGCTTACCGATCACACCGCGCATCACCGCGGCGCGCTCAGCGTCTACACCCGCCTGCTCGGCCGGGTGCCACCGATGCCGTACATGGACATGTGATGCAGTTGCTCAAATCGATCGCCTCGGTCGGCGGCAGCTACGTCTTGAGCATCGTGCTCGTCATGCTCAGCGACCCGCTCTTGCACGCTCTGTTTCCCAAGGATTTCGTCGAAGGGAAAACGATCCCGGACCCGCTGCTTTGGCTCAGCACGGCCATCTTCGTGCTGGTCGCCATCTTCTGCGCCTGGCTCTGCGCCAAGACCGCGCCCGGCAAGGTTCTGACGCACATCGTCTGGTTCTTCGCCATCGGCGAGATCATGGGTCTCGGAATGACCTACGCCAACTGGGGCAAAATGCCCTATTGGTACTCCGTTGCCTGGCTGCTGCTGTGGATCCCTGGAGTTTGGATCGGATGGAAGCTCGCCCGGCGGTGACGGCAGAGTGGCGCGCGTCTGCCGCGCCGCATTCAACTGACCAGCCCGCGCAGGCTCTGCCAGAACTCGGGGAACGAAACCGCGGCGGCGTCCGCGTTCTGAATCACGCACGGTCCGTCGGCGCGTAACGCGGCCACCGCGCACGCCATTGCGATGCGGTGATCGCCGCAGGAGTCCAATTCGGCTGCTCTGAATCTCTGCCCGCCCGGGATGCGAAAACCGTCCGGCGCAGGTTCGATCGCCACGCCCATGCGGCGCAGATTTACGGCCAGCGTCTCGATTCGGTCGGTCTCTTTGAGGCGCAGCTCCGCGGCGTCGCGCACCGTCAGGCCCCCTTCGCTGACCGCTCCGAGTATGGCCAGCACGGGAATCTCATCGATCAGCGCCGCCGCCCACTGCTTCTCGATCACGCCGCCCTTCAGACGAGTGCCGCGCACCAGCAGATCGCCCACCGGTTCGCCGTTCTGCATGCCCATTTCGAGGATCCGGATCTCGACGCCTGCCATAACCAGAAAATCGATCAGCGTCGCCCGCGTGGGATTCAATCCGACGCCTTGCACAATCACGCTCGAGCCCGGCACAATCGCCGCCGCGACCAGGAAAAATGCCGCCGACGAAAGATCGCCGGGCACGCTTAACTCGCGCCCGTGGAGTTTGGCCGGACCTCGGACGCTGGCCCAGCCGCGGCCCGTCGCGACCTCCGCGCCGAACTCGCGCAGCGCCACTTCCGTGTGGTCGCGGGTCCTCGCCGGCTCGCGCACCAGCGTTTCTCCGTCCGCGTATAACCCCGCCAGCAGAACGCAACTTTTCACCTGCGCGCTCGCCACGGGCATATCGTATTCGATCGGCTGCAATGCGCCGCCGTGGATCTCAATCGGCGGAAACTTTCCGTCGCGTGCCGAAATCTTCGCGCCCATCTTCTCGAGCGGCGTCATGATGCGCTGCATCGGGCGCTTCGATAACGACTCGTCGCCTCCCAGCCGGCTGACGAACGCCTGGCCGGCCAGGATCCCCGAAAGCATGCGGATCGTGGAGCCCGAATTGCCCGCGTCAAGCTGCCACGCATAGCACTCGAATCCGTGCAGTCCGTCTCCTCGCACCGTGACATCGCGCCCGTCTTCTCTGACCTCGACCCCCAGCGAACGCAGGCAGCCCAGCGTGGAATGGCAATCGGCGCCCGACGAGTAATTGCGGATCACGCTCGTGCCTTCGGCAATTGCCGCCAGCATCGCGTACCGGTGCGAGATCGATTTGTCGCCCGGCAGGCGAATCGTCCCGCCCAGCGGTCCCGGCGCGGGGCTGATTGTCTCGTTGCTCGATTGCGTCTCACTCACTTCCGGATGCTCCTCGGTCTCTGACCTGCTGCGCTCGCCCGCCGGTCTTCCCATTGAAACAAGTAACTGCGCCAATGTTCCGCCGCTTGCGCTCTTCCCACGCCGCGCACAAGAATAGTGTGGCAAGCGCCGGGAACTGGATCAGCCTCGCCTTCATCGATCCTTTCAGTCTACCGGACGCCACACAGGAGACTCCTTATGCTCAGACGCGACATGCTCCTCGCCACGGCGGCATTGCCCGCCGCGGCAGTCTCTTTTCAGCAGGGCGGCTCCGGCCGGCCGAAAAACATCGCGATTTCGAGCGCCAACGGCCTCGCGGCCTGTAAGCGCGCCAACGAAATCCTGCAGGCCGGCGGTGACACCCTCGAGGCCGTGGTCTCGGGCGTCACCATCGTCGAGGACGATCCGGAAGATTCCAGCGTCGGCTTCGGCGGCCTCCCGAATGAAGACGGCGTCGTGGAACTCGATGCCAGCGTGATGCACGGGCCGACACGGCGCTGCGGCGCGGTGGCCGCTGTGCACGGCATCAAGAATGTCGCGCGGCTGGCCAAGTTGGTCATGGAGCAGACCGCCCACAGCCTGCTCGTGGGCGACGGCGCGACGCGCTTTGCCCGCGCCTGGGGCGTCCCGGAAATCGACCTGTTGACCGAGAAGGCGCGGCTCGCCTGGATGGCCTGGAAGCAATCGCTGCGCGACGCCTCCTCGCATAACAACTGGACCAACTGGCTGGACGCGCCCGATGCCCCGGCCGCGAAAACGGCCCAGGATTCTCTGCGCCGGATGTTCCCCGATGCCGGCGAAGAGTTGATCGCCTGGGCTCTCGACGTGGCAAAGTATCCGCCCACGGGCACGATCAACTGCCTCGCGTTGAATGAAAAGGGCGAGCTGTCGGGCACCACCACCACCTCCGGCCTGGCCTGGAAGATCGCCGGCCGCGTCGGTGATTCGCCGATTATCGGCGCCGGCTTGTTCGTCGATCAGGAAGTCGGCGCCGCCGGCTCCACTGGACTCGGCGAGGAGAACATCCGCATCGCCGGCGCGCACACGATTGTCGAGAACATGCGTCACGGCATGAGTCCCAAGGACGCCTGTCTGGACGCCCTCAAGCGCATCGTTCACAACTACAACAACGACCAGGGCAGGCTGGCCCGCTTCGATATCAACTTCTACGCGCTGCGCCCCGACGGCGCCTTTGCCGGCACGTCGCTGTGGAGCAGCCGCCAGCGCCGCGGCTACATGGCCGCGCCCAAGTACGCCGTCAACATGGGCGGCGAGAGCCGGCTCGAGGATTGCGCCTGCCTGCTGGAACGGAAATCCTGACCCGCGGCTGCGCGGCGCGTGGCCGTGCGACAGTGGGAAGTATGCTGGTTTCGGCCGTATTGATGACGATGCTGGCGGCGCAGACGCCGATCGTTGGGCAGATTGAGATTTTTGGCGCTCGCAAAATCCCGCAGGAGCGGATCCTGAAGGCGATCGGTGTGAAGCCCGGCGACCCTCTTCCGCCGTCCAAGTCCAGACTGGAAGAGACGCTCCTGGCCGTGGACGGTGTGGCCCGCGCTTCCGTCGAAGCCTTCTGCTGCGAAGCCGGCAAAGCCATCCTCTACGTGGGAATCGAAGAGCGCGGCGCGCCCGCGTTCCCTTTGCGCGACTGGCCGCAAGGCGATCTCCAACTGCCTCCCGAGATCACCGAGGTCTACCATGACTACACCATCGCCCTGGCCCAGGCCATGCGCGAGGGCGATGTGGTGGAGGACATTTCCAGGGGCCACTCGCTGCTGACCAACATCGCCTGCCGCGTGCTGCAGGAACGCTTTGTCGGTCTCGCCGAAGTGCACCTCGAGGCGCTGCGCGCGGTTCTGCGCGAATCGGACGACGAAGAGCAGCGTGCCGTCGCGGCCTACGTGCTGGGCTACGCTCCGAAGAAAAGCGATGTGACCGCCGATCTCCAACTCGCGCTGCGCGACCCCGATGCGGACGTGCGCGCCAACGCGCTCCGCGCTCTCCGGCCGATCGCCGCTTTGGCGCTAAAGGATCCGGCGCTGGGCATCAAAGTCGAAACCACCTGGTTTGTCGAGATGCTGAATTCGACCGTCCTTCAGGACCGGCTCGAAGCAGTAAGGACACTCCTGATGCTCACCGACCAGGGCATGTCCGCTTCGACAGCCGATCATCTTCGCGAGCGCGGTCTGCGCTCACTGGAAGAAATGGCGCACTGGCGGCACCTCGAACACGCTTTGCCCGCCTATCTGCTGCTCGGGCGCCTGGCCGGCATGGACATCGCGGGACTCGAGCAGGCCTGGGCCCGCGGCGAAGGCCCGCAAAAGCTGCAGGAAATCGAGCAGAAGCTGAAGTCGAAGAAGTAGACGCTTTCGCCCGTTAAAACCAATCCCGCTCGAATCTGTTTTTGCGCCAGCTCAGCCCATGCGAGTGCGATTCGGCCTCCCGCCCGGCCAGCCGGGCGCTGCTCATACAATGGTGATCGGCATGCGGCTCCCGGCGGTTCTTCTTTTCATCGTGGCTCTGACCCACGCCCAGGAGCCCGCCACGGAATGGCAGGTGGAGAAGATCGCCGGCGGATTTCGTTACGCCGACGGGCTGGCGTGGTCCCACGACGGCCATCTCTACATCGCGGATGGCCCGCTCGGCCGGGTTCATCAATATACGCCCGGCCGTGGCGCCGCGCTTTTGGCCGGCGATCTGAAGGGCCCCGCCGGGTTGGCCTTGGACGACCACGGCCGCCTCCTGATTTGTGAAAGCGGGGCGCGCCGCCTCATCCGCCTGAACGAGGGCCATGTTCCCGAGACGATCGCCTCGGTCTTTGAAGGCCACAAACTGAATTCGCCGAACGATGTCGCCGTGCGCAAGGACGGCACGGTTTTCTTCTCCGACCCGGCCTTCGGTTCCGCGAGCGACACCCGCGAGCTCCCCTTCTATGGCGTCTTTCGAGTCAGCTCGAGGGGCGGCGTCTCGGTCCTCGCCCGCTGGGACAAACGGCCCAACGGCCTCGCGCTCTCGCCCGACGGCCGGCTGCTCTATGTGGCCAGCAGCGACGAACGGGCGATTCGCGTTTTCGACCTCGATCGCCAGGGCAATGCCTCGGGCGAGCGCGTGCTCATCACCGGCATCGAAGGCGTACCCAACGGCCTCTGTACCGACGACCAGGGACGCCTCTATGTCGCCGCCCGGCACGTTCTGATCTTCACGCCCGATGGCAAATTCACCGGTCGCATTGTGGTTCCCGAGAAGCCTGCCAGCCTCGTCTTCGGCGATGCCGATCGTCTGACGCTCTATGTCGCCGCGCGCACTTCCGTTTACCGCGTGCGCATTGCGGGCCGCGACTGACCGGCCCCGGCCGGCGTGCAGGCTAAACCTCCAGCTTCCACGGCGCGCGGTAGTTTGCTTTGAGATGCGGCTTCACTTCTTCCTGCTTCACCGTCCACGCCTTCTCATCCCAGTCCAGGCGCGAGTTGAACCGCATCGATAGGTTCGCCAGAATGCACGTGGCGCTGGTTCGCACGCACCGCTCGATGTCGCTGATCGGTGTCCCGCGCGACTGGATGCACTCGATGAAATTCTTCCAGTGCGGAACGTTCATCGGTCCCATTTCCTGGTCCTTCTCGCGATCCCACCGCTTCACCGGCTCCTTCGACTGCAGATCGTACACCCACACGCCGCCGCGGTTCACCACCAGCGTGCCTTTGGTCCCGTGGAACGAGGTTCCATACCCTTGGCCGAACAGCGGCATCGGGTTGCACGTGCGGCTCTCGTAGGTCGAGAGAAACTTCTCGTATTGGAAAGTGGCCTGCATCGTGTCCGGCGTCTCCGTGTCGTCATCGACGTAGAACTTCGACCCCAGCGCCACGATCGAGCGCGGCATCGGTTCGCCCATGGCCTGATGAACCGGGTCGATCAGGTGCACGCCCCAATCCGTCATCGCGCCGCCGGCGTAGTCCCAGAAATAGCGGAACGTGGACCAGCGGTCGGGCGATACGCCGAAGCGGTTGAGGCTGTATGGCCTCTCAGCGGCCGGCCCTTGCCAGAGATCCCAATCCAGACCCGCGGGCGGGACCTCGCCGCTGCGCCTGCCATACCCTTCTTTTTTGGCCGTCCCCGCCTGCCATTCATGGCAGAACGTGACCTCGCCCACCTCGCCCGCCTGAATCAGTTCGGCCGCTTTCTTGAAATACCCGCCCGACCGCTGCATCGTGCCACCCTGCACCACGCGCCCATACTTGCGCGCCGCCTGCACCATTTTCTGGCCCTCTTCAACGTAGGTGCACGCCGGCTTCTCTACGTACACGTCCTTGCCCGCCTTGCAGGCCTCCACCGTGATGTAGGCATGCCAGTGGTCGGGCGTTGCGATGCACACCACGTCAATCGATTTGTCCGCCAGAATCTCCCGGAAATCCTTCACCGCCTTCGGGCTCTGCCCGCGCTTGTTCGCGATGGCGATGCCTTTCTCGAGGTTCGGCTGGTACACGTCGCAGATCGCCACCGCCTGCACTGTGCCCGTCTGGATCGCAAAATCGACGTTGCCTTGTCCCATCGTGCCGGTGCCGATGAAGGCCGCCGCGATCCGGTCGTTCGCGCCGCGCGCCATCCGCGGAAAAATCAGAGTCGTAAATGCCGCGCTCGCGCCTTTCAATAGGTCGCGCCGCGTTGTCGATGTGGAATTTGTGTTGCTCATGGATAACCTGCTCGAACTACCTTTCTAGCAGGTTCCCGCCGGGATGCGCGGCTTGGATTGCAGGAGTAAAGTCTAACTGACCGCTTCGACTTCGACGCGCCGGGCTTCGCGTTCGAAGCGC
Source organism: Terriglobia bacterium (assembly GCA_963838205.1). Lineage (GTDB taxonomy): Bacteria > Acidobacteriota > Terriglobia > Bryobacterales > Bryobacteraceae > CAIVVT01. Next base: position 132,404 of record CAWIQF010000001.1, read on the forward strand.
AGCTTGGCTTTGTGTTCCTGCCACAACGTGCTGAAGCCGGCCCAATAGTAGCCGCACACGAAAATCAGCAGGAACGGCAGCGCGACGAAATTCATCACGTCGATCGAGTAGTAGACGATCGTCAGAAAACCCGTGCCCATGGCGATCTCGGCGAACGGCAGCCAGCCGCTCTTACGCCGGTACGCCACGCCCAGCAGCGCGCCCGCCGCGCGCGGAGCGTACTTCGGCGTGCGTACGAAACCCGACTGCTGGTGCAGCAGGGCTTCGACCACGGCTTTCGTATTCGAGATTGTCAGCGCCACGCCCATCGCCAATAGGAAGGGTAGAATCAGCACCGATCGCTTCCACGTCTTCGGGTACAGCTCGTGCTCCGCCAGCAGATAGAACGTCACCACCGACCAGAAGCTGCACACGATCAGCGGCGCGTCCACCAGCAGCATGTCCAGCCAGCCGATGTAGAACCGCACGATCATCACCGGCAGCATCATCGCCGACACGATCACCATCAGCGGGTAGCTGATGTTCGGCGTCATGTGGAACCACGCCTCGACCTTCTCGCGCAGCGAAATCTCTTTCGAGCGGAAGATCCTCGGCAGCAGCTTCAGCGCGCACTGCGTCAGCCCCTTGGCCCAGCGCTGCTGCTGCACCTGGAATCCGTACGTGTCCACCGGCAGCTCGCTCGGACACTCGATCCACGGCAGGTAAATAAACTGCCAGCCCTTCAACTGCGCGCGGTAACTCAGGTCCGAGTCCTCGGTCAGCGTGTCGTGCTGCCACCCGCCCGCGTCCTCGATCATCGTCCGCCGCAGGATCCCCGCCGTCCCGTTGAAATTGAAGAACAGCCCCTGGCCGAAGCGCGAAATGTGCTCCAGCGCAAAGTGCCCGTCCAGCATCAGCGCCTGCACTTCGGTCAGCAGGCTGTGATCGCGGTTCATGTACGTCCAACGCGTCTGCACCACGCCGATTTTCGGATCGGCGAAGAAGTTGACCGTCTTTTCCAGGAAATCCGCGGGCGGCATGAAATCGGCGTCGAAAATCGCCAGCAGTTCGCCTTTCGCCAGCGCCATCCCCGCCTGCAGCGCGCCCGCCTTGTAGCCGCTGCGGTTGGTGCGGTGGACATACTCGATCGGCTGTCCCTGCTCCTTCAGCCGCGCCACCAGCGCTTCCGTGTAGGGATGCGTGTCGTCGGTCGAGTCGTCCAACACCTGAATTTCCAGCAGCTCCCGCGGGTAGCGTACCTTCAGCACCGCCTCAAGCAACTGGTCCACTACGTTCCGCTCGTTGAACAGCGGCAGTTGGATCGTCACTCGCGGCAATTGCGCAAAGTGCCGCTCCGGCCGCTGCGGCACGCTCTTCCGCGTCCTCAGGTAACCGTAGACCACCAGAAAACGGTGCGCCCCGTAAATTGCCAGAATCGTCAGCAGGGTAAAGTAGGGTACCAGAAGCAGCCAGTCGAACAGCGCCAGCCGGTGTATGCCCGTGAAGCTGTCATCCGCCAGCGCGCGGCTCCAGCGATCCACCTGCGATGGAGCGAGGAACGCCATAGTGAACGAACAGAAACTCATGTCGCTGCGCTGGATCCAACCGGCTCTCGGGGGAACGGGCCTGCTGGCAACTTCCTTCGTGCTCAGCTGCGCTGGCGACTTGGGCTCGCGCTCCGAGCGGACCGTCGGCCTGCTTCTGATTGCATCCCTATTTTATCTGATCGCCGTCCAGAACGTCCTCCGAAAAAGTACTAGAGCGCTTGGCCTCTTGGGGTGTGTTTGGATCGCCACTGTGGCCGTCGCGCCCCGTGTCGTGTTTTTGACACGGGCACCCTCGTTGTCCGAGGACCTCAGCCGCTACCGCTGGGAAGGCCAGGTGCAGGCCGCCGGCCGCAACCCTTACCTGGTGACCCCGGACGACCCCACCCTGGTCTTTCTGCGCGACGAAACCTATCCTCAGGTCTCCGGCCACGGCATCCGCGCAGTCTACGGTCCGCTCTGGGAACAGGTCGAGTTGTGGACCTACCGCTTGGCTCATTGGATCGCTCCCGGCCGTCCCGAGGGCCAGCTCCTGTGGATGAAACTCCCTTCTTTACTAGGAGATCTGGCTGCAATCGGCCTGCTCCTCTTGCTTCTCAAGGCGCGCGGCCTGCCCCTCCAGCGGGTGCTCGTCTGGGCCTGGTGCCCCCTGACCTGGGTGGAATTCTGGGGCGAAGGCCACATGGACTCCTGCCTCGCCGCCCTGCTTCTTGCCGCTCTGCTGGCCGCGCGCCGTGAGCGTTGGGCGCTCTCCGGACTGCTGCTCGCCGCCGGCGGATTGATCAAGTACTGGCCAATTTTTCTTCTCCCTTTATTCGCCACATACGGCCTCCGTCCCTGGTGGCGGCCACGCTGGCGCGTTCTGCTGGTCGGGCTCCCGCTGGCGCTTCTGGTCACCTGGCCTTACGCCGCGGCGTTGCCCGATCTGTTCGGGCGCAACGCCTCCTTCGCCACCGGCTTCCTCGGTGGATGGCGCAACAACGACAGCCTTTTCGGCATCGTCTGGTGGTTGAGCGGCCACGATGGAATCATCGCCAAGCGGCTCTCCCTGGCACTCATCGGCATCCTCGCGCTTTGCGCCGTCGGCCGCCGCGCCGCACTCGAGCGCGTCACGCTGGAGTTCGTCGCCGCCCTGCTGCTCGTGGCCGCCAACGTCCACCCCTGGTATCTCGCCTGGCTGCTGCCGCTGCTTGCCGTCGAGCCCTCACCGGCCGCGTTCCTCTGGGTGGCCTTGATGCCGCTGGCCTACGCCGTCCTGGCCGATTACCGCGCCACCGGCGCGTGGCACGGATCCACCGCCCGGCGCTGGTGGATCTACCTCCCGGTGTTTGCCGCCTGGGCTTGTCGTAGAATCGGCGTGTGGGCCTCGCAAGGGGGAATGAGATGGAATCGCACGTTAAAGTCCTCGGATGGCTGAACGTCTTCTTCGGAGTCCTGGGGCTGATCGCAGCCCTAGCCATTCTCGGCGGAAGCATGGCCGTGGCTTCGGTGCTCGGCCTCGGCGGAGACGAGGCCATGGTTCCAGTGCACATCGTCGCGCTGATCGGCGGCGCGCTCGCCGTCTTTACTCTGCTGCTGTCCATCCCCGCTCTCCTGCTCGGCTACGGGCTCCTCAACCTCCGCCCCTGGGCCCGCATCTTCGGCTTCTTCTTCGCTGCCTTCGCCCTGTTGCATGTGCCCATCGGCACGGCGCTGGGCCTCTATACCTTCTGGGTTTTGCTGAAGCCGGAGACCGAACTCCTCTTTCGCCCCGCCTGATTTCCCCTTCCTCTCGCGTGCCGCGCCGATCGCGCCGATCCCGCGCCCTTGCGCAGCGCCTCGCCGTGCCATACCATGAGGTCTCAAGGAAACATGTCCCGCGCGCCCACGGATTCGGATGCCGCATTGCCCCAGCGCTCCCTCGAAGTGCTGCACTCGCTCGTGCAGATCTACATCGAGACCGGTGAGCCCGTGGCTTCGCGCATCATCGCCCGGCGCCGCAAGGATGGTCTCAGCGCGGCCACCATCCGCAACATCATGGCCGAGCTCGCCGACCACGGCTACCTCGACCAGCCCCACACCTCCGCCGGCCGCGTTCCCACCGCCAAGGCTTTCCGCGAGTTCGCCCGGCCCTACCTCGCCAGCCGCATCCTCGCCGCCGAGCTCTCCCGGCTCAGCGAAGAGCTGTTCAACAAGGGTTCTCTCGACGCCCGCGCCGAGCACGCCTCGCACCTGCTCACCGAACTCACGCGCAACATCGGCATCTCCGCCGCCATCCCCGGCCACGGCCAGGTGCTCGATCAAGTCGAGTTCGTCCTTCTGCCGCCCGCCCGCGTTCTGATGGTCGTTGTCACCCGCGACCACATGGTGCGCAGCCAGGTGGCTCAGCTCGCTGAGCCGGCCACCCAGGACGAGCTCGCTTCCATCCGTAATTATTTGAATCGCAATTTCTCCGGCTGGACGCTCAGTGGCATCCGCCTCGAGCTCGAGCGCTTGCTGCACCTCGAGTCCTCGGCCTACGACTCCTTGCTGCGCCGCCTGACAGTGCTCTACGACCAGGGCTTGCTCGACATCGGTCTCGCGCCCCTGGTCTTCATGGAGGGCGCTTCCAACCTGGTCGGCCTCGACCTGCACCTCACGAAGGAACATCTGCGCGATCTGCTCCGCGCGCTCGAGGAGAAGAAGCGCCTCATCGCCCTGCTCGATCAGTTCCTCGAAAGCAGTGGCGACGAGATTCAATTGTGTGTCGGCCTGGCCGATGTCCACCCCGCCATGCACGATTTTTCGCTCGTCGGCCTGACCTTGAAGATGCCCGGCGGCCTCGCCACGAAAGTCGCCGTTCTCGGGCCGATGCGCATGAACTACCCCCGCGTCATGTCCGCCGTTCTGCACGTCGGACAGGCTCTCCGCAGCCTGCCGCAGTAAGGCGCCGCGCCCCCATGCGGCCCAAACTCGGGCATCGCGCGCGAGCGTTGTTGGCGCGGTTTGTTACCCTGAAGTTGGATACGACTATGAAAGATCAGGAGACGCCCCCGGCCCCGGGCAATGGCGTGGCGCAAACCGCTGACGACTCCCCGCCCACCGGCGAACTCGTCGAAACACCCGAATCGATTGCCCTCGATCGGGATCGCCTGGCGGCCGAAAAGACCGAGCTGCAGAATGCCATTCTGCGCCTCGCGGCCGAATTCGACAACTCCCGCAAGCGCGTCGAACGCGAGCGCGCGGATCTCATTGAATACGCCGCCGCCGATGCGGTCAAGTTGCTGCTGCCGATCCTCGATGACTTTGAACGCGCCCTCCACGCCCACCCCGCCACGGGCCGTCACGCGGCCGAATTGGTAAAGGGTGTCGAGTTGATTTACCAGCACCTGGTCGAAGCCCTGACTAAACTCGGCCTTCAGCCCATCGAGGCCCAGGGCCAGCCCTTCGACCCCAATCTGCATCACGCCATTGAAATGGTACGCGACGAGCGCTACGAAGAACCCACCGTCGTCAACGAATTGCAGCGCGGCTACACCCTGAAGGGCCGGCTCCTCCGTCCGGCCATGGTGCGGGTAGCCAGTCGTGAGTAGCGGACTGCGCGCGGGAGCCTTGCTTTGGTGAAACGGGACTACTACGAAATTCTGGGAATTGGCAAAAACGCCTCCGAACAGGAACTGAAAAGCGCCTATCGCAAGCTGGCGCTCAAGTTCCACCCCGATCGCAATCCCCACAACCCCGAGGCCGAGGAGCACTTCAAGGAAGCCGCCGAGGCCTACTCCGTCCTCTCCGACTCCGATAAGCGCCGCCTCTACGACGCCTATGGCCACGACGGCCTCGGCTCCGCCGGCGCCGCCGCCGGTTTCAACCCCGACGTCTTCGCCGATTTCTCCGATATCTTCGGCGACTTCTTCGGCTTCGGCGATCTTTTCGGTGGCGGCTCCAAACGCCGCAGCCGCGCCCAGCGCGGCGACGACGTGCGCTACGATCTCGAGCTCTCCTTCGAGGACGCCATGCGCGGCCTCGACGTCGAGTTGCGCGTCCCCCGCACCGAACCCTGCCCAGTCTGCAAAGGCTCCGGCGCCGAAGGCGAGGACGGCTGGACCACCTGCTCGGTCTGCCGCGGCCGCGGCGAAGTTTTCTACCAGCAGGGCTTCCTCACCATCCGCCGCACCTGCGGCCAGTGCCGCGGCACCGGCAAGCTGCTGCGCAAGGCCTGCCGCAATTGCAGGGGCGAGGCCTTCGTCCAGACGGTCAAGAAACTCAAGGTGAAAATCCCCGCCGGCGTCGACAACGGCATGAAGATGCGCGTCCCCGGCGAAGGTCAGCCCGGCGCGAACGGCGGCCCTCAGGGCGATCTCTACGTCTTCCTGATGATCAAGCCGCATTCCATCTTCGAGCGCCGCGAAGACGATCTGCACTGCACCGTGGTCATCAACATGGCCGAGGCCGCACTCGGCGTCGGGATCGTCATCCCCACCCTCGACGGCGAACAGCGCCTCAAGGTCCCCGAATCCATCCAGTCCGGCGAGACGCTGCGCCTCCGCGGCAAGGGCGCGCCCCATCTCAATGCCGGCGGCTGCGGCGACCTCATCGTCCACATCGAAGTCCGCACCCCGGTCAAGCTCAACAAGGAGCAGCGCGCTTTGATGGAACAACTGCGCGCAACACTGCCCGAAGGCGGCCGCCCCGCCGAAAAAACCCTCCTCGACAAGCTCAAAGACTATCTGATGTAGGCCCCGCGCTGCCCCTCCACCGCGACCGTGACTGAGATGGAATGAGAAGGCCGGCCCCGACGGGATGCGGTAAGCTCCCAATGGTTGCGCACTCGAAGTGCAAAAGGAGACCGGCCATGAAGCAGAATAACACTGTCCAGCGGAGTCCGAAGCGTCGGGCGGCGAGCTCGCGCGGGCCGATCACGATCGGCCTGGACCTGGGCGACAGGAGCAGTCGCTATTGCCGGCTGGATGGGCAGGGCGAGGTGGTGCAGGAAGCCAGCGTGGCGACGACGAAGAAAGGGCTGCAGCTGGCGTTCGGCGCGCGGCCGCACTGCCGCATCGCGATCGAGGTCGGAACGCACTCGCCGTGGGTGAGCCGGCTGGGCAAAGGGCAAAGGGACAGCCTGACCCGTCACAGGCAAAGGGCAAAGGGCAAAGGGCAAAGGGGCAAAGGGACAGCCTGACCCGTCACAGCAGCGATTTGGCAAAGGGCAAAGGGACAGCCTGACCCGTCACAGCAGCGATTTGGCAAAGGGGCAAAGGGGCAAAGGGCAAAGGGACAGCCTGACCCGTCACAGCAGCGATTTGATTCCATTTTATCAATGCAGATTCGTACGTATTCCACCGCCGCGGGCTTTCGAAATCCGCCTCTGCACGAAGCATCACGCGCCGGCAGCCAGAGTCGTGCTTTCGGCATTGTGCATCGGTGAACGTCCGATGCTGTCGGGACGTGGCTTCCGTTCTGCCCGCATCCTATCCAGAAACGCCTGATCGCCAAATGGTTGTCCGGCGTACGTGGCTTTGCGGAGGGCGCGATAGGCGGCCTCATCTTCTGGCTCGCCGAGCAGCTTGCGCCAATTCGCGATCCCGCCTTCGCCCTCGAAGAACCCCATGTCGAGCAACCGGGATCGGTCGTGGCCGCTCAAATGCGCCTGCGCGCTCGACCACTCATATTCGCCGGGCTTAGCGGCCAAGCCGGCGCGGACGGGATTCGACTCGACATAGCGCAGGGCGGTCCAAAGGTGGGCCGGCCCCGTGGGGCACGAGTAAAACCGGTTCTGCCAGAGGTGTCCGCAGCGGGCGCGGCGGGCGTTGAAGTACTGCGCGAATCGACCGTGCACGCGGCGCAATAGCACCGCCAACGAGTCCTCATCAAAGGGTACCGCGATCAGGTGTATGTGATTGGGCATCAAGCAGTAAGCCAGCACCAAGACGTCCGTGAACCGGGCCTGTTCCCGTAGCAAATCAAGGTACACGCGACAATCTGCGCGCGACTTGAATACGAGCTGGCGACCCGTCCCGCGCTGAGTAATATGGTGCGCCACGCCGGGCGCGACATAGCGAGCGATCCTCGGCATTCTGCCGATTCAGTGCTGCCGTAGCCGCATTTCTCTCAGCAAAAACCCCATAGGGACGGGTCAGGCTGTCCCCCCGCACCCCCGCACCTCCGCAGGGACGGGTCCCCCCGCAGCGTCATTTCGCCTGACAGGTGCGATTGTAAGGCACATCTTCCGAGCGGGTGGTCTGCGGTCCGTGCCTGCCTTGCTCGTCTTGCATCGCCGCGAGCACTCTGGTATCGGGAACGCGGGGCGTCTCGCGAATTGTGCCCTCCAGTGTGATCGACCTGATGCCTGCCGCCTCGAAGTTGATGGTGCCTTCCGATGGGGTCTTCTTCGCCACGGCGCCGGACAGGAAGCTGTACCAGACGGTGCCCGGACCATTGGTGGTGATGTCGGCTACCAACTGAATCGGGCTGGGGCACGGACCGGTGTAGCTTGCGGGCACTAGGTGGAGGTGCACTGCGGTTACTTTGGCGGGTCCGGCGGCAGAGATCGGATGCGGCGCCGTCGCCATCGCGGGCGTGGGAGGCGAAGCGGCACCCGGCGCCGTCGCCAGCGGGCCCGACTTCACCCACAACCAGTGCGACGCCACCGGCGGATCGCCCGGCTTGCCCTTGGTTGCGGGGACGGTCGCGAGCAGGACCTGCTCCGGATGGAAGCACTCGCGGTGCATGAGCGATTCGCCGCCGCCGTCCGCGTTGATCATGTGCAGGTAGATCTGGAAGTCCTTCGGCGCATTGGGAATACGCAGGACGCCATCGCGTAACTGACCAGTGACTTCGTACGCGGAGAAGTGCGCGCGCCCGTCGGTTCCCAATCCGATCTCCAGCCGCGGCGGGTGGTTCACCACATCCCCGGTTATCAGCGCGACCTGGAACCCGCTCCGAACCGGCTCGAGCGTTTTCTCGCGGACCACGCGGAACAGTATCGTGCAGGAGTCCTTTGAAGCCACGGGGTCCGGATAATCGGAGTTGTTGTCGAGGAAATCATCGTTGCGACTGCCGGTCACTTCCGCCTTGATCTGGGACTCGGTCTTCGGCAGCGGCTTCGTCATCGCTGCCGAGCACGCCGGCGGGAGGGCGAACACGGACGATGCTGGCCGCGAAAGGCTCAGGCTCTTTACCTCGTATTTCTTCTCCACGGGGCTGTTGCCCATGCCCATATCGAGCCGCACCACCAGACCGTATTTCGGCTCGATCCATACCTTGCCATTAACCTGGGGGCTGGAGATAACGAACACGTCGGCGGCGATACCGTTGACTGTCTCGGTGCCGGACTTCCTGGCCCCTCCTTTGATCATCTCGCCCGTCATGGACGACGATGTCACGAAGGGATCTCCCCAGCCGCCGTCGCCTTCGAAGACGCTTGGCCCGCAGGGCCGAGCGTTGTCGGCGGGATCCCAGGTGTAGCTGGCATGCCGTTCGAGGTCCCAAAATGTGCGAGTGTGGCTTCCCTTCGATCCCGGTCTCGACGGCGGCGTTGTCGTATCGACGAACACCTTCGTTCCGTCGCGTGAGATCTCCCGTGTCATGGGAATTCCGAGCAGGCCATTGAACTCGGTCAGCGAATACGCTCTCGGGTGGGGGGCGTACTGCGCTTGGGAACAGGGCGGTCTCAGGCACAGCAGAAACGGCACGGCGATGAACATGCCAATAGAGCGTCGCATAGAGCATCATTATGCAATATTCGGACCCTATAGCCCATACAACCGGGGACAAACTGTACACCACCCTTTTCCCCAGCCTTGCATTTCACAGTCGTGCGCCGCCGTCACAGCATCTGCGACGGGTTCACTATCGGCGGCTGCCGGATCTCGGCGCAACCCTTGCCAGTGGGCAGCATCTTGCCCGGATTGAGCATGCCCAGCGGGTCGAACATCTGCTTGATCCGACGCATCAGATCGAGCGACTCCGCGGAGTACTGGTGGCCGATCAGCTCCATCTTCTCCATGCCGATCCCGTGCTCGCCGGTGATCGAGCCGCCCACCGAAATGCAGTAGTCGAGAATGTCGAAGCCCGCCTTTTGGGCCCGTTCCAGGTCGCCCTGCCGCCGCGCGTCGAACAGAATCACCGGGTGCATGTTGCCGTCGCCGGCATGAAAGATGTTGCCGATGGTCAGCTCCCGCCGTCGGCTCACCGCGCCGATTTCGCGCAACGTCGGCGCGATTTGGGTCCGCGGCACCACACCGTCCTGAACGTAGAAGAACGGGCTCACGCGGCCGATCGCCCCGAAAGCATTCTTGCGCCCCTTCCACAGCAGCGCTCGCTCTTCCTCCGTGCGCGCCAGGCGGAACTCGCGCGCCCTGCACGCCAGGCACGCCTGCCGCACTTTTTCCACCTGCTCCTCGACCATCTCCTGCAGCCCTTCCATCTCGATCAGCAGCACCCCGCCTGCATCCAGCGGATAGCCCGCGTGCGTGGCCTCTTCCACCATCCGCAGCAGCGTGCCGTCCAGCATCTCGAGCGCCGCCGGCGTCATGCCGCGCGCCGTGATCTCGCTCACCGTCGCCGCGCAATCGTCCACCGTGTCGTAAATCGCCAGCGCCGTCTTCACCGCCTCCGGCCGCCGCATCAGCCGCACGATCACCTTCGTCACCAGCGCCATCGTCCCTTCGCTGCCGGTGAGCAGTCCGGTCAGGTCGTAGCCCGGCGTGTCCGGCCAGGCGGCGCCCGTGCGCACCACCGCGCCGTCGGCCAGCACCACCTCTAACCCCAACACATGATTGGTAGTTACGCCGTACGCCAGCGTGTGCGGACCGCCCGCGTTTTCGGCCACGTTGCCGCCAATCGTGCACGAGCGCTGGCTCGATGGGTCGGGCGCGAAAAAGTAGCCGCCATCCTGCACGGCGTTGGTCAGGTCCAGGTTCACGACGCCCGGCTCCACCACCGCGCGCTCGTTGGCATAGTCGATTTCCAGAATCCGGTTCATCCGCGCGAAGCCCACCAGGATCCCGCCCAGCCGCGGGATCGATCCGCCGCTCAGTCCCGTCCCCGCACCCCGGCCAACCAGCGGTAACCCGTTTTGTGCCGCCAACTTAACGATCGCGCTGACCTGCTCGCCCGTAGCCGGCAGTACCACCACGTCGGGGCGTGCTTTGTCCACGCCGCCGTCATATTCATACAGCCGCAGATCCTCCGGCCGGTCAAAAACACTGGCGCGGCCGGCAATGCGGATCAGTTCGTCGCGGACCGTTGGGCTCAACATTTCGCTCCACTCATTGGCGCGTCCTCATGCTAACCGATAGCGGCCCTCGGGCGAAAGCTAACCGCGCGCGCCGCGACTTCTCGCCGTGCGCCACGCGCAATTTCACCGTGTCAACGCCGTGTTTGCGCGGCAAAAACCCCGTTTTTTGCGTGTCGTTGTAATCATGGTTTTCTAAAGGACTTAGCGAAATTTCAGCGCGCATCGCCGCGCGCGCCACTCTTGCGGCCGCCTGGAGTGCCTTGTATCTGACGTGTTCTAAAGGACTTAGCCGTACTGCGCCGCGCGTCGCTTCGTATCTATGGTTTTCTAAACGACTTAGATGCACTCACCTGCGTATTTCCTAGGAAATACCGCGCTTCTCCGAATATCCGTGGTTTTCTGGTGGACTCAGGCGCGTGAAGCCGCGCAGCGCGCGTTTCTTCTCCTCGCATCTCTCCTATTCTAAAGGACTTAGCCTAACTTAAGCGCACACGAATCGCGTAAGTATGGTTTTCTAAAGGACTTAGCTGCATTAAGCAGCACATCTTGGCTTGTGCACCGCGTTTTTCCCGGCAAATACCACATGGTGTCGCGTATCTATGGTTTTCTAAAGGGCTTATTGAACGCGTCGGCGTGTCTTACAGCAGCCGGAATCACGCTGTTTTTGACGCCGGCCGGCTGGCAATTCCGGTTGCCTTGCCCCTCTCTTAGTGGGCGTCGTGCTGCCAGAAGGAGAGCAGTCCCTCGATGTGCAGCCGCAGGCTGCCGACCCACACCGGCCCGCGGTCGCGGTTGTAGCCCGGGTTCCAGATGCGCTGCACATCGGCGCCCAGCGAGAACGCGCGCCAGGCATGCAGATTGTAGTAGCTTTCGATGATCTTCTCGCGGCCGTAATTGAGCGCTCCGTCGCCCAAAAGGAAGCCTTCGCCGCCCAGCGCCAGGTACTCGCGGTGGTCGCCGGAGATCGCATTCACGAGCATCGCGACCCCCACTTTGTCCAGCTTTCTGTGCCACTTAGCGCCCTTGAGATCGGCTCCGAAGGAGACCGATTGATCCACTTCTGTATAGACGAACGACTCGTTGCGGCCATCGTTCCAGCCGAAGCGCCCGTAGGCCCGCAGATCGGCGGTCAGCTCCTGCTCGGCATTGAAGCCGAAGCCGTACTTGACGCGGCCCTGCCGGCGCGCGGCGACAATGTCGGGAACCGCTGTGAGGCCCGCCAGATAGGCATCGATCGCCTCGCGGTAACTGCCCATATTGGCGTGGTTTACGAACGACAGGCAGCGCACGACGGTGGCCCGCTCCCGCACCAGCGAGGGGTGCAATTCGAATTCGTAATTCTCGGCATGCGCCCGCGGCAGGCTCCAGTCCAGCTTGATGCCGTTGGCAACGGTCGGCATCAGCATTTCACCGAAACGAAATGCCCAGCCTTTGTCATAGTATTCGCTAAGAAATCCATAGGTATAGCCGCGGGTGTCGCCGGCGTAATCGTAGGCGGCGTTGTTGTCGGCGGCCCAGTTCATGAACTGGTAATGGCTGTCGCTGCCAATCGAATTGAGGTCGAAGAAATCGACCGTACTCATCTTCCCGAAGCGAAATTCGAGCCGCCGCACCGGCACGCTCGGCGCCAGGCCCAGCGGCCCGCGCACGGCAGCGGTGTATTCCGTGCTCAGCGGGATGGTCTGGTGAAGCATCACCCGGGCGATGTAGGGCGCCTTGCCGAGGCTCGGAGTCCGGACCACATCCAGGTTCGTAAACCCTGCAATCCCAAAGGCTTCGCTGATGCCGTGGCCGCCGCTTTCTTCCACATCGAAGAGCACCTCGGTGAAGCGGAACAAGCGCACGCCCATGAATAAGGTCAGCAAGCGCGAGGTGGCGTCCTGGGCGGCGGGCGTCAGGCTGTGGGGGCCGGTGTAGTCCGCGCTGAACGTCGGATGGTATTGGGTGATGAAGTTGGCCTGCCCCGAAAGCCAGAAACGGTTGTCCCAGGTGATTTCGTCCGAGGGGACGGCGGCCGGAGTATCGGCAGCGGCGGCAGCCGCGCTGGTTTGGTCGGTCTGCTGACGCTCCGGCGCGGGCCCGGCAGGGGCGGGGGTTTGCGACAAAAGCACCTGCCAGCCCAGGCCGACGATCAGACCCGTGGCAACGCGCAGGATGGAGGCTCCAGGCAATTACCTATATTACGCGACGCGTGTTACAGGCCGGTTGCGGGGCTGTGCTGACCAGGCCGACGGGCACTTATTCGACCCCTTCGCCGTCATAGGGATTGAAGAATCGGCTGGCCTCGGTGTCCCCGGTGCGGAACCGGGGTATCTTCCTCTTGGGTGGGAGTCCAAAGTGGCAGCGGCAGGGGCCGATGACTACGAATAGTCATCTGGATCTCGTATGTTACTGATAAGCAGTGGCTTACAGAATCAGATGACTACACAGTAGTCATCTGGACGAAACTGCGGGGTAGCGCGGGGACACACCTACGGCGTCCTGGGCGGACGCCTTGGTGTCGCCCTCGGCAGAGCGCTTGGTGGTCGTGATCGGAGAGTTGGTGGGCCTCGGTGTCCCCCGCGCGAGAGGCGTCCCGGCTTGGGCACGCAACACATCCGCTCCCTGACGGTCGCGGCTCCGCAACAACACAACGCTCCTTGCAGTCGCGGCTCCGTCACGTTAGCGGCTCCGTCACAACACATCCGCTCCCTGACGGTCGCGGCTCAGAGACACATCGCGGCGCGGTAACGGAGTCGTTAGCGGCGGGCCGATTGGGCCGCGGGGACGGGCGTTTCGCCGGATTGTTCGGTGATGGTGAGGATCTGGTCGGCGGGGACGTTGTGCAGCGTCTGGTGGATGCGGCTGGGCCAGGTGATATCCATCTCGCTGATCAGCCGGGAGGCGCCCAGGCCGAAGTGGACGCGCGAGTCGCTGGAGCAGGCGTAGCCGGTGGAAGTGGTGGCGTGGTTCCACTGCTTGAGGCCGTCGGGCGTGGTGATACGCACCTGCGCCCCGAGGCCCATGCGGTTGCTCTTGACGCCGACGAGCTTCAACAGGATCCAGTGGTTGTCATTCTGCGAGATGTTGTGGAAGTACTTCATCTTGCCGTTCAGCACCGTGACCATCGCGTCCACGCGGCCGTCGTTATCCATGTCGCCGAGCGCCAGACCGCGGTGCGGCGCAGCCAACTGGAAGTCGGGGCCGGCCTGCGCGCTCACGTCCTGGAACTTGCCGTGCCCTAAGTTGCGAAAGACAGAGTTGGGCTCCTCGTAGGTGCGCAGCGACATCAGGGAGATGTTGTCCAGGACGTTGCCGCGGGCGACGATCAGATCCTTCCAGCCGTCGTTATCGAAATCGGCGATGCCGTTGGACCAGCCCGACATCTGGCGCGTGGCGTGGCCCAGGCCGCTGGAGTTCGTGATCTCGACGAAGTCGCCGGCGCCGTTGTGGTTGCGGAACAGCGGGAACGACTCGCCCTCGATGGCGGTGTGCCAGATGTCGTCCCAGCCGTCGTTGTCGATGTCCGTGAATACGGAGCCCATGCCGGAGATGAAATTGCCGGACTCGGGATAGGCCACGCCGGCCTGCAGCGCGATCTCCTCGAACTTCTTGCCGCCGAGGTTGTGGAAGAGCTGGTTGGGGGCGTTGTCGTTGGCCACGAAGACATCCATGAAGCCGTCGTGATCGTAGTCGGCGAATGATACGCCCATGCCTTTGCCGTAGGACTTGCCGATGCCGGTTTCGGCCGATACGTCGGTAAACGTTCCGTCGCCGTTGTTGCGAAACAGTGAGTTGGGAAGCGCGGCGTAATTCTTGGGATGGCAATAGGAGCGCATGCCGGGGTGCGGGCCGCAGACGGGATCCTTATTGACCTCCCATTTGCAGTAGTTGGAGACGAACAGATCGAGATGGCCGTCGTTGTTGTAGTCGAACCAGCCGGCTGAGACGGACCACATTTTTTTGCCGTCGAGCATGGCGCCGCCCACTCCCGCCTTGTCAGTGACGTCGGTGAAGGTGCCGTCGTGGTTGTTGTGGAAGAGCTGGTTCTTGGTCACATTGACGACGAAGATGTCGGGCCAGCCGTCGTTATCGTAGTCACCGATAGCCACGCCCATGCCGTAGCCCGCGCCCTTGACGCCGGCCTTTTCCGTGACGTCGGTGAAGGTGCCGTCGTGGTTGTTGTGGTAGAGGCGGTTCCAATACTGCGGACCTTCCTTTTCGAGCGAAGGGATGGCCGCGCCGTTGACCACGTACACGTCGAGGTAGCCGTCGTTGTCGTAGTCGAACAGGGCGACGCCGGCGACCATCGTCTCGGGCTGGTTTTTCTTGGGTGTGGGCGAGCTGTTGGAAGCGAAAACGAGGCCCGCCTTTTGGGCGATCTCCTCGAAGCGGATGGAACTGGCCACAGGGGCCGCCAGAGCTGCGCACACGAGCAGCGTTAAGGCGATGGAGAGGGTTCGCATGCCTGGTCCGACTTCAGTCTAACAGCCGCATACGGGCGGGCCGCTGGAAGGCTCGACAATTACAGCGCATCTGCCTGTTGCGACGAGGCGGAAGCGATCTGGGCGAGGGTCTGTAACGCAAGAGTCACGCAAAATTCATGGCCTGACAATAGCCATTCGCTAAGCTCCGAGAGACGTGTATGGGAGTCTCGCGGTGAATGGCTGTGCCAGGGCGGGCGGTCAGCTCACGGGTTCATCATACACACGATTCCGAACGCCATTAAGAACGCCGTGCCCGGCGCAAACGGGTGCATAAACCTAGAGGACAGGAAAATAGTAATGAGTCAGCACAAACTTCAGGCTTGGGTTGCGGGCCCACTGGTAGCTTGCCTACTGGCCGCGACCACATCAATGATTGCGGCTGAGACCCCGGCTGTGAACGACGGCACAAAGGCCGACCAATCGCAGAAGGCCCCCAGCCAAAACATCGACCTTGAGAAACTCCGCCAGCAGATTGCGTTGCAGCAGAAGCAAATCGAAGCGATGCAAAAGACACTGGCCGACCAGCAGCGGCTGCTGGACGCGGCTTCGACGGCGGCTCCGAGCACGGGCGGGCTGCTGCCGGCGAAGGCTTCGCACGCTCCGCTGGGCGAGGTGGCGAGCACGACGCCGATGATACCGGCCGCGCCGACGCCGATGGATCAGCCGGCGGCAGAGAAAGAGAAGGCGTCGCCGTTGCAGTTCTTGATCGGAAATGTTTCGCTGATGCCGGTGGGCTTCATGGATCTCACCGCCGTATGGCGCGACAAGGACGCCGGATCGGGCATCGGTTCGAGCTTCGCGAGCATTCCTTACAACAACGCCACGGCGGCGCAACTGAGCGAGTTCCGGTTCAGCCCGCAGAACTCACGGCTGGGTTTCCGCATCGATGGCGACTGGAAGGGCGCGCACTTCATCGGCTATAACGAATTCGATTTCCTGGGAACCAGCGGCACCAACAACCTGGGCGTGACCAACGGGGCCTTCGTGCCGCGCGTGCGCCTGTACTGGGTGGACGTGCGCAAGGACAAGTGGGAGTTTCTGGCCGGCCAGAGCTGGAGCATGCTGACGCCCAACCGTTCGGGCATCTCGGCGCTGCCGGGCGATCTGTTCTACAGCCAAGCGATAGACGTGAATTACATGGCGGGCCTGACCTGGACCCGTCAGCCGGGTATGCGCGTCCTCGTGCATCCGAGCAACAAGGTGACGTTCGGCGTGTCGGTCGAGAATCCGAATCAGTACATCGGCGGTTCCGGCGGCCTGAGCGCTACGGCGATCACATTACCCTCTGCGCTTTCGTCCCTCGCGGGCGGCCAGTTCGACAACGCGACCAACGTTCTGGTGACGCCCAATGTGGTCCCCGACATCATCGCCAAGCTGGCCTTCGACCCGAGCAAGCGCGTGCACTTCGAGATCGCAGGCATCGCGCGCACCTTCAAGGATTGGAATCCCAACACGCATGTGTATTCGACGGTGATGGGCGGCGGCGGCTCGGTGAATGGGAATTTCGAGATCGTGAAGGGCTTGCGGCTGGTTACCAACAACTATTGGAGCGATGGGGGCGGCCGTTATCTTTTCGGCCAGGCACCGGATGTCATGATCCGCGCCAATGGCAGCATCAGCCCGATTCACGCTGGCGGCGTAGTGGAAGGCTTTGAAATCCAGGCCACCAAGAAGTTCCTACTGTATGCCTACTATGGCGGGATTTACGTTGGCCGCGACATGGCCCTCGACGCCAACGGAACCAGCCTGATTGGTTATGGGTTCTATAAGTCGTCCAACAGCGATAATCGTGCGATTCAGGAAGTTAGTCTGGGCTTCAACCAGACCATCTGGAAGGACGCCAAGTACGGAGCCATCAATCTCATGGGGCAGTACGAGTATCTGACGCGCGACCCGTGGTTCGTCGCTACCGGCGCGCCGAAGAACACGCATGACAACACGATCTACTTCAACCTGCGCTACACCCTGCCGGGTTCGGCGCCGACGATCGGCAAGTAGGGATGCTACAGGGGAAATGGATCCTACCAAAGCGAGGATTGAACAGAATGAAGAAACTTTCCTGCTTGTTATTTGCGGCGACGATACTAACCGGAATGGTGTCGGCGCAAGTGTTGATTAACGGCGCGGGCGCGACGTTTCCGTATCCCGTCTACTCGAAGTGGTTCAACCAATATCACCAGAAGTTTCCGAATGTGCAAATCAACTATCAGTCCCAAGGGTCCGGCGCCGGCATCCGCCAGGTGACGGAAGGGACGGTCGACTTCGGGGCCACCGATGGTCCAATGAATGCGGAACAACTGAAGCAGTTTCAAGACAAACGCGGCAGTGCGATCCTGCATTTCCCAACGGTGATGGGAGCGGACGTGATTGCGTACAACCTTCCCGGGATTTCGCAGGAGCTGAATTTCACGCCCGAAGCGATCGCCGGAATCTTTCTCGGCAAAATCACAAAGTGGAACGATCCGGAACTAAGCAAAGCCAATCCGGGCGCGAAGCTGCCGGGCAGCGACATCATCGTGGTGCACCGATCCGACGGCAGCGGCACGACCTACGTTTTCGTCGACTACCTTTCGAAAGTGAGTAAAGAGTGGGAGTCGAAAGTAGGCCGCGGTACTTCCGTGAACTGGCCTGTCGGACTGGGTGGCAAAGGCAACGAAGGGGTGGCGGGACAAATCAAGCAGACGCCCAACTCGATCGGGTATATCGAGCTGATCTATGCCATACAGAACAAGATGGCGTATGGGAATGTGAAGAACGCGGCGGGGAAGTTGGTCCGGCCGAGCAAGGCCAGCGTGACGGCCGCCGCGGCGGGATCCCTAAAGGAAATGCCGGAGGATTTCCGGGTGTCGATTACGAACGCCGCGGGCAAGGACTCCTATCCGATCTCGAGTTTCACGTGGCTACTGATCCCGGCCAAGATCCAGGACCAGAGCAAGAAGAAGGCGCTTGTTGATTTCCTGCATTGGATGCTTGACAATGACGCTCAAGCGATGGCGGAGGCTCTGGACTACGCGCGCCTTCCCAAGGCGGTGGTCGCAAAAGAAATCAAAGCTATCGCCAAGATTCAATAGTGGCGAGGGAGTCGAATGTCCGCGCCTGAGGCCGAGACCGAACGCGCCCGCTCCGAGGAGCGGGCGCGATCCTTTCTGGACCGGCTCAAGGGCGGGGACGAGGCGGCGCACTTAATCACGTTTCTGGCCGCGGCGAGCATCCTATTCGTCACGGGTTGGATCGTGTTCGAGTTGTTCCGGAACTCGGGCCTATCGCGTCACGAATTCGGCTGGTCGTTTCTGACCACGCAGGTGTGGGACCCGGTGGCGGGGCGGTTCGGTGCGCTGCCATTCATCTACGGCACCTTAGTTACCTCTGCGCTGGCGCTGCTGCAGGCGATTCCGTTGGGCGTGGGCGCGGCCATTTTCCTTGCCGAGCTAGCTCCGGCGCGGGTGTCGGATGGGCTGACGTTTCTGATCGAACTCCTGGCTGCGGTTCCTAGCGTCATCTATGGGCTGATGGGCATCTTCGTACTGGTCCCTTTTCTGAAAACAGTCGAACCGGGCATCCGCCGGGTGCTTGGCTTTTTGCCGTTCTTCCAGGGTCCGTTCTACGGAGTCAGCGTGCTCACGGCGGGGTTGGTCCTGGCGGTGATGATCGTCCCGTTCATCATTTCCATTTCGCGCGAAGTTCTATTGGCGGTGCCGGCGGATCAGCGGGAAGCGGCCATGGCGCTGGGCGCGACGAAGTGGGAAGCGACGTGGGATATCGTGGTTCCGTTCGCGCGCAAGGGCATCATCGGTTCGATCTTTCTGGCACTGGCGCGGTCGCTCGGCGAGACGATGGCGGTGACCATGGTGATTGGCAACGATCCCAAGATCCGCGCGTCGCTGTTCGCACCGGGCTACTCGATTGCCTCGGTGATCGCGAACGAGTTCACCGAAGCGACCGGAGATCTCTATGTGAACGCCCTGATCGAGCTGGGTCTAGTGCTGTTCGCCCTGACTTTCCTGATCAATGGGATGGCGCGGCTGCTGATTCTGAGCACAACCAGAAAGGGGAGCTCGTAGTGACGGCGCGCCTGGTGTACCGGAAAGCGACCAACGCTTTCATGCTCACTCTGACCGGGGTCAGCGCGCTGCTGGCGGTCTCAGTGCTGTTCTTCATTTTGGGGTACCTGCTGTGGCACGGCGGAAGGAGCCTGAACTGGGATTTCTTTACGAAGCTGCCGGTGCCGGTGGGCGAAACCGGCGGGGGGATGGCGAACGCAATCGTGGGGAGCGGGAAACTGCTGCTACTGGCCACGCTGATTGGCGTACCGATCGGGTTTTTGGGCGGAGTTTATGTCGCCGAGTTTGGGGGGAGCGCGTTTTCGTTTGTCGTGCGCTACACCACCGACCTGCTGAACGGCGTGCCTTCGATCGTCATCGGGATTTTCGCGTACACCGTGATCATTGTGAGGCAGCATCACTTCTCCACGTTCGCAGGCGGCGTCGCCTTGGGCGTGATGATGATTCCGATCGCGGTCCGCAGCACGGAAGAGTTTCTGAGGGCCGTTCCAGACTCGCTGCGGGAGGCGGCCGTAGCGCTCGGGGCGTCGAAATCGAGAGCCATCATAACTGTCATCATCCCGGCGGCAATTCACGGCATCGTGACGGGCATCATGCTGGACCTGGCGCGCGTGGCCGGAGAGACGGCGCCGCTGATTTTCACGGCATTCGGGAACCAGTTCTGGAGTCCAGGGTGGAATCAGCCGACCTCTTCGCTCCCGGTGATGATTTACACTTATGCGCTCTCCCCCTACGACGACTGGCACCGGCAGGCGTGGTCGGCGGGCTTCGTGCTGCTGACGCTGGTGCTGGCGGTGAACGTTTTTT
The DNA here is from genome assembly GCA_963838205.1 of Terriglobia bacterium. Classification (GTDB taxonomy): domain Bacteria; phylum Acidobacteriota; class Terriglobia; order Bryobacterales; family Bryobacteraceae; genus CAIVVT01. The sequence continues at coordinate 152,460 of CAWIQF010000001.1, forward strand.
GCCGCCTTGTTCTGGCCCGGAAGGGTCCCGCCGGAAGGTGAATTATGGATAGTCCCAGCAAGCCGGTTTCCGAACAGAACAGAGAAGGCGTGGCCAACCGGCCAACGGTGCAGGGGGAGGCCGCGGCGCCGTTGAGAGAAGGCGCCCAGCCGAAGCTGAAGGTCAGTAACCTACACTTCTTTTATGGCAAGGTGGAAGCGCTGAAGAATATCAGTTTGGAGGTGAGCGCGAACCGGGTGACGGGGTTCATCGGGCCTTCGGGTTGCGGGAAATCGACGTTTCTGCGAACGCTCGACCGGATGCACGAACTGGTCCGCAAGACGCGCGTGGAAGGCGAGGTGCTGCTCGACGGCGCGAATATCTTCGAGATGGACGTATCGCAATTGCGACGCCGCGTGGGGATGGTTTTCCAGAGATCGAACCCATTCCCGAAGTCGATTTTCGACAATGTCGCTTACGGTCTGCGGATCAACGGGTTCGCCCACGGCAGCAAGCTGCACGAGATGGTGGAAAGCAGCCTGCGACGGGCGGCGCTGTGGGACGAGGTGAAGGACAAACTGGACGAGTCGGCCTACTCGCTTTCGGGAGGGCAACAGCAGCGGCTGTGCATCGCCCGCGCGCTGGCGGTGGACCCGGAAGTTCTGCTGCTGGACGAACCTTGTTCGGCGCTGGATCCGATCGCCACGGCGAAGATCGAGGACCTGATCTTCCAACTGAAGGACAGTTGCACGATCGTGATTGTCACGCACAACATGCAACAGGCGGCGCGGGTGGCGGACTACACCGGCTTCTTCCTACTCGGCAGGCTGATCGAGTTCAACAAGACGGCTACGATTTTCAAGAATCCGTCGATCAAGGAGACCGAGGATTACGTGACCGGCCGGTTCGGATAGAGCGCATATTCAGGAGGATCCGTGCGTCACTTTGTCGAAGAGCTGGACCAGCTCAGCAACATGCTGCTGGAGATGTGCTCGTGCGTGGAGGCGGCGGTCCAGCGGAGCATCAGCGCCGTGACGGAAAAGGACATTTACGCGGCCGAAGAGGTGCTGAGCAATGAGGCGCGCATCAATCAGATCGAGATCGAGATCGACGATTTCGCGATCAGCCTGCTGGCGCTGCACCAACCGATGGCGGCCGATCTGCGCCTGATCGTCGCGGCGCTGAAGATCAACACGGACCTGGAGCGGATGGGCGACCTGGCGGTGAGCATCGCCCATCGAGCCAAGTCGCTGATGGAGGCTCCGCTGATCAAGCCGATGGTGGACATTCCGCATATCGCCGGGTTGGTGCAATCGATGGTGCGCAAGAGTCTGGACGCGTTTGTGGAGCGCGACGCGGAACTGGCGCGCAGCGTTCTGGCTTCAGACACCGCGGTGGACAATCTGCGCTCGGCCAGCTATCACGAGCTGATCAGCTTTATGGAGCATGAGCCGGCGAGCATCCGCCAGGCCGTCGATCTGATCGCGGTGGTCAGGAACCTGGAGCGGATTGCCGATCACAGTACGAACATCGCGGAAGATGTGCTGTTCATGGTGAAAGGGATCGACGTGCGGCACCATGCCGAGGGGCGTCAAGCACCTGGATGAAGGACGCGAACCGGACTGAGAAGTGCCGGCCGCGGAGTGGATGAAGGACACGAATCCGATTGAGAAGTGCCGGCCGCGGAGGCCTGGTCCTTTCTCACAGGGAAGAAGCGGGCGTTTAAGCCGGGGTGCGGAAACGCGGGCGACTGGATGGCTCGCGGGAGTGAAAACCGGGGGACAGACGGCTCTGTCCACACGGCGCAGAGGATGCAGTGCGTGAATAGAGAGAGTTGTGGGCGCCTAGGACAGAGACGTCAGTCCCCGGTTTTCTCCGACGTGCGGCACCATGCCGAGGGGCGTCAAGCACTGGATGAAGGACACGAATCCGATTGAGAAGTGCCTGTCGCGGAGGCCTGGTTCTTTCTCACAGGGAAGAAGCGGGCGTTTAAGCCAGGGTGCGGAAACGCGGGCGACTGGATGGCTCGCGGGAGTGAAAACCGGGGGACAGACGGCTCTGTCCACACGGCGCAGAGGACGCAGTGCGTGAATAGAGAGAGTTGTGGGCGCCTAGGACAGAGACGTCAGTCCCCGGTTTTCTCCGACGTGCGGCACCATGCCGAGGGGCGTCAGAGACGTCAGTCCCCGGTTTTCTCCGACGTGCGGCACCATGCCGAGGGGCGTCAAGCACTGGATGAAGGACACGAATCCGATTGAGAAGTGCCGGCCGCGGGGACCCGGAGCAGGGCCGGGAGCACGGGTCGGAGGAGTGGATCTACCTACGAAGCGCGGAGCGGCGATTCATGGCAGTGCGGGTCGGGCGTATCATGTTATCGAAAGATAATTTTTCGTGATCGAGATTCTGCAGCCGCCAGTCCCGGCAGGCGGGATTGACACAACTGGCACGTGGTGTGCTAGGCTAAAAAAGTTCGAGGAGTTTGCTGGACTGCTTCGGCTACCCTCTTTGCGAGCAGGCAATGGCTTGTGAGCGAGGAGTCGTCCGGGCAGCCGCCCCGAGGTTCCTGTCGGCCGAGCTCTGACAGGGATATGGGCGGGTCTTAACGACCCTCTTCTACGGCTAGGCCGGCAAAATGCGGCCCGACGCCGCCGATTTTCGGGAATTCTCCAACGTTCGAGACCGCAGAGAAGTGCGTATTGGCACGTTTGCGGCCGGGTGGTGGAAACGACGCGCTGACAGATGAGACAGAGGTTAGTTCGTGCCCACGTTTAATCAGCTTGTCCGCAAGGGGCGCAGGCCGCCCCGTTACAAGACCGCGAGCCCGGCGCTACAGTCGTGCCCGCAACGGCGCGGGGTGTGCACGAGGGTGTACACGACGACCCCCAAGAAGCCGAACTCGGCGCTGCGCAAGGTGGCGCGCGTGCGGCTGACCAACAGCATTGAAGTGACGACCTACATTCCGGGGGTTGGGCACAACCTGCAGGAGCACTCGATCGTGCTGATCCGCGGGGGGCGCGTGAAGGATCTCCCGGGCGTGCGTTATCACATCGTGCGGGGCACGCTGGACACGGCCGGGGTAGCGGGCCGTATGCAGGGGCGCTCGAAGTACGGGGCGAAGCGTCCGAAGGCGGGCGCGGCTGCCGGCAAGGCCAAGAAGTGATGCAGCGAAGGGAAAGGAGCTGAGCGGAAATGCCTCGCAGACGCCGCGCTGAGGTGCGGGAAATTCAACCCGACAGCGTGTATGGTTCCACGCTGGCCGAGAAGTTCATCAATTCGATGATGTGGGAAGGCAAGAAGACGGCTTCCCAGAATATCTTCTACGGCGCAATGAACACGATTCAGGAGCGGACCAACGACGAGCCGCTGAAGCTCTTCAAGAAGGCGGTAGAGAACTGCAAGCCGCTTCTGGAAGTGAAGACGCGCCGCGTGGGTGGCGCGAACTACCAGGTGCCGATCGAAGTGCCGCAGAACCGGCGCACGTCGCTGGCGATCCGCTGGATCCTGGCGGGATCGCGCGCGCGCTCGGAGAAGAGCATGGCCGAAAAGCTGGCCAACGAACTGATGGATGCCGCCAATAACCGCGGCGCCGCAATGAAGAAGAAAGACGACGTCCACCGCATGGCCGAGGCCAATAAGGCTTTCGCGCATTACCGGTGGTAGCCGCAGGGACAACCAACGCAGGCGGCCGCGCCTAACACGACTTCATGCCACGTACGATTGCACTCGAGAACATGCGGAATATCGGCATCATGGCCCACATCGATGCCGGTAAGACGACGACTACCGAGCGCATTCTGTATTACACCGGCCGCACCTACAAGATCGGCGAAGTGCACGAAGGCACGGCCACGATGGATTGGATGGTGCAGGAGCAGGAGCGCGGCATCACGATCACCTCGGCGGCGACGACGTGTTCCTGGCGCGATCATCAGATCAACATTATCGACACGCCGGGGCACGTGGATTTCACGGCGGAGGTGGAACGCAGCCTGCGAGTGCTCGATGGCGCGGTGGCGGTGTTCGACGCCGTGGCGGGAGTTCAGCCGCAGAGCGAAGCGGTGTGGCGGCAGGCCGACAAGTACTCGGTCCCGCGAATCTGCTTCATCAACAAGATGGACCGCGTGGGAGCGGACTTCTTCCATTCCATCGAAACGATTGTCAAGCGACTGAATTGCAGGCCGGTGCCGATCCAGCTTCCGATCGGAGCGGAGGAGCACTTCATCGGCGTCGTCGACCTGGTCAACATGAAGGCCCGCGTGTGGCGCGACGAGACGCTGGGGGCGGAATACGACGAAGTGGAAATCCCAGCCGAACTGGTTGAACAGGCGCGGGAGTATCACGACAAGCTGGTGGAAGCGGCCGCCGAATGCGACGAGCATCTTTTCGAGAAGTACATCGAAGGCAAGGCCATCACGCCCGAGGAGATCATGGCCGGTCTGCGGCGGGGCACGATCGCGCAGAAGATTTTCCCGGTGATTTGCGGTACGGCATTTAAGAACAAGGGTGTCCAGAACATGCTGGATGCCATTGTGGACTTGCTGCCATCGCCGCTGGACGTGCCGGCGATGATCGGCAGCGCGATCGACGACAAAGAGATTGCGATCGAGCGGCGGTCGGACGACAACGAGCCGTTTGCGGCGCTCGTGTTCAAGATCATGACCGACCCGTTCGTCGGGCAACTCGCGTTCATCCGCGTGTACTCCGGACATCTGAGCACGGGCGAATCCATCCTGAACGTCAGCCGGGGGCGCAGGGAACGGATCGGGCGGCTGGTGCGCATGCATGCGAACAAGCGGGAAGAACTGACCGAGGTGATGGCCGGCGACATCGCCGCTTGCGTCGGCCTGAGATCGGTGGCAACGGGCGACACGATTTGCTCCGAGGAGCACCCGGTGCTGCTGGAGTCGATTGATTTCCCCGAGCCGGTGATTCAGACTGGCCATCGAACCGAAGACGAAGGCCGACCAGGAAAAGCTGGGGATCGCCATCGCCAAGCTGGTGCAGGAAGATCCCACTCTGCGGATTTCGACGGACCACGAGACGGGGCAGACGATTCTGGCCGGGATGGGCGAATTACATCTCGAAATTATCGTGGACCGTCTGCAACGCGAGTTCAACGTGGGCGCCAATGTCGGCAAGCCGCAGGTGGCGTACCGGGAAACGGTGCGCAAGGCGGCCGAAGGCGAGGGCCGGTTCATCCGCCAGACCGGCGGCCATGGGCAGTATGGCCACGTGAAGATACGGATCGCACCGCTCAGCACGGCGAATTACGAGTTCGTCAATGCGGTTGTCGGCGGCAGCGTGCCGAAGGAATTCATCGGACCGGCGGAGAAGGGCATTGTCGAGGCGATGGAAGGCGGCGTGCTCGCCGGCTACCCGGTGAACAACCTCAAGGTGACGCTTTACGACGGCAGTTATCACGACGTGGATTCCTCGGAAATCGCATTCAAGATCGCCGGGTCGATGGCGCTGAAGGATGCGTGCCGGAAGGCCACTCCGGTTCTGCTCGAGCCGGTGATGAGTGTTGAAGTCGTGGTTCCGGATGAGTACATGGGCACGGTCAACGGCGATTTGATCAGCCGGCGCGGGCGTCTGGAAGGCGTCGAGCTGCGCGGCGGAAGTCAGATCATCAGGGCGATGGTGCCGTTGTCGGAAATGTTCGGATATGCGACCGAGATCCGTTCGCGCACGCAGGGACGCGGCAGTTTCACGATGCACTTCGGCCGGTATGAAGAAGCGCCGGCATCGGTGACGCAAGAGGTTGTCAGCAGGGCGCAGGGAAAGGTCGCCAACTAAGGGGCGACCAGTCATGATTTGCGATTGTGCAGGGGAGTGAACCGAAATGGCGAAAGAGAAATTTGATCGCAGCAAGCCGCATGTCAACATCGGGACGATCGGTCACATTGACCACGGCAAGACGACGCTGACGGCGGCGATCACGAAGGTTCTGGGCAAGCACAACCCGAAGGTGGCGTTCCGGAGTTTCGACTCGATCGACAACGCGCCGGAAGAGAAGGCGCGCGGGATCACGATTGCGGTGGCGCACGTGGAGTACGAGACCTCGAAGCGGCACTACGCCCACGTGGATTGCCCGGGGCACGCCGACTACATCAAGAACATGATCACGGGCGCGGCGCAGATGGACGGCGCGATTCTGGTGGTGGCGGCGCCGGACGGGCCGATGCCGCAGACGCGGGAGCACGTGCTGCTGGCGCGGCAGGTGGGCGTTCCGTGCGTGGTGGTGGCGCTGAACAAGGTCGACATGATGGACGACCCGGAGCTGCTGGAGCTGGTGGAGCTGGAGCTGCGCGAGCTGCTGACGAGCTACGGATTCCCGGGCGACGATCTGCCGATCGTGCGGATCAGCGCGCTGGACGCGCTGAACGGCGACGCGGAGGCGGAGAAGGGGATTGAGGCGCTGATGGAGGCCGTGGACAGCTACGTGCCGATGCCGGAGCGGGCCCTGGACAAGCCGTTTCTGATGCCGATCGAAGACATTTTCTCGATCCAGGGGCGCGGGACGGTGGTGACGGGGCGCATTGAGAAGGGCATCGTCAAGGTCGGCGAGGAAGTCGAGATTGTGGGCTTCCGGGACACGCGCAAGACGGTGGTGACGGGCGTGGAAATGTTCCGCAAGCTACTGGACCAGGGGCAGGCGGGCGACAACGTCGGGCTGCTGCTGCGCGGGATCGACAAGGACGACGTGGAGCGCGGGCAGGTGCTGGCGAAGCCGGGCTCGATCACGCCGCACACGAAGTTCAAGGGTTCGGTGTACGTGTTGTCGAAGGAAGAGGGCGGGCGGCACACGCCGTTTTTCAAGGGCTACCGGCCGCAGTTCTACTTCCGGACGACGGACGTGACAGGCGTAATGGAACTGCCCGAAGGCGTGGAGATGGTGATGCCGGGCGACAACGTGACGATCGGGGTGGAACTGATCACGCCGGTGGCCATGGACAAGGGTCTGCGATTCGCGATCCGCGAGGGCGGCCGGACGGTGGGCGCCGGGACGGTGACGGAGATTCTGCAGTAACCAGGGGACTGCGGCGGGGCGCGCGGGCAGGGGACGCAAGCTGCCGCAAGTGAAGCGGCGGGCCGCGAGGAAGAAGCGGCAGGAAGAGACAAGAGTTATTGTGCTGACCAAACGGATTCGAATTCGGCTTAAGGCGTACGATCACCGCCTCCTGGACCAGTCGACGACGGAGATAGTCGAGACGGCCAAGCGCGCGGGCGCGCAGGTGGCAGGTCCGATCCCGCTGCCGACGGTCATCAACCGCTACACGGTGAACCGCTCGCCGCACGTGGACAAGAAGTCGCGCGAGCAGTTCGAAGTGAGGACGCACAAGCGGCTGATTGACATCATCGAGCCGACCCAGGACACGGTGGACGCATTGAGCAAGTTGGATCTCCCGGCGGGCGTGGATGTGGAGATCAAGGCCTACCATAAGGGGGCCGCGAAGTAGAGATCTGGCGCGGGGTTGAGCCGCGCCGAGAGCCCCGCCCTCTGCCCATGAAGAGGCATGGCGGGAAAGGGAAGTAAGTGATTATGAGCCCTGGAATCATTGGCAAAAAGATTGGCATGACGCAGGTATTCCGGCCTGACGGTCAGGTTGTTCCAGTCACCGTATTAAAGGCCGGCCCGTGCGTGGTCGTGCAGCGCAAGACTCCGGCGACGGATGGCTACGATGCGGTGCAACTGGGTCTAGTCGAGTTTGCCAGGAAGCGGAACAAGCCCATTACCGGGCACCTGAAGAAGGCGGGCGCGGACGGCGTGAAGTACCTGCGCGAGTTTCGCCTGAAGCCGGGCATGGGCGACCCGAAGCCGGGTGACAAGGTATTGGTGGATCAGTTCCAGCTGGCCGAGAAGGTCGATATTACCGGCATCAGTAAGGGACGCGGGTTCGCCGGCACCGTGAAGCGCTATCACTTCGGCGGCGGCGATGCGACGCATGGTTCGATGTTCCACCGCGCGCCGGGATCGATCGGCGCCTCGAGCTACCCTTCGCGCGTAGTTCCGGGCATGCGCATGAGCGGGCACATGGGCGATGACCAGGTGACGGTTCGCAATCTCGAGGTGGTCGAGATCGACCTCGAGGACAACCTGCTGCTGGTTAAAGGCGCGGTCCCCGGCCCCAACGGCGGCTATGTGATCGTGCGCCGGGCAAAGAGGTAACTAGCGATGCCGAAGGTTGATGTCTACGATTTAACAAACGCGAGAATCGGCGAACTCGAACTCTCCGACGTTGTTTTTGGCGCCGAGGTAAATGAGCATCTGCTTTACGAGAGCGTCCGCCACTATCTGGCAGGCGAGCGAAGCGGATCGGCCAAGACCAAGAACCGTTGGGAAGTTGCGGGGTCGGGCAAGAAGCTATGGCGGCAGAAGGGGACCGGCAGGGCGCGCATAGGTTCTGTGCGCAGCCCGCTGTGGCGGCATGGCGCCACGACGCACGGCCCTCAGCCGCGAGACTACTCTTACCGGCTCAATAAGAAGATGATTGCCGGCGCCCTTCGTTCCGCGCTCACCGCGAAACTCCGGGACGGGGAGTTAAAGGTGGTGAATGCGTTCGGCCTGGCCGATTATAAGACGCGCACCATGGCCTCGACTCTCACGACGCTGGAAGCGAAGCGCAGCGTTCTGCTGGTAAATACGGTCGAGGCGAACCGCAACCTGGAATTAGGGTCCCGTAACCTGCCGGGCGTGAAGCTGGTGGCGACCAAAGATGTGACGACGTACGATTTGCTGGCGCATAAGTACGTTGTGATCAGCGAGGCAGCCGCGAAGAAGCTGTCGGAGGCGTTGGCGCAATGAACCGCTACGACGTGATTATCCGCCCGATTGTGACCGAGAAGGGCGTGGACAAGAAGGAAGCAGAGCGCACGCTATGTTTCGAAGTGCATCGCGACGCCAACAAGACGGAGATCAAGCAGGCGGTAGAAAGCCTGTTCAAGGTGAAGGTGGAAGATGTCCGGACGGCATCGTTCGAAGGTAAGCTTCGACGGCGAGGCCGTTACTCGGCCTATAGGTCCGATTGGAAGAAGGCCTATGTGCGGCTGAAGGCGGGCCAGAAGGCTCCCGAGTACGCGGAGCTGTAAGCGCGCGCTAAGGACTTAGAAGAGGCGAAACCCTATGCCGATCAAAAAATTTCGACCTACAACGCCCACGCGGCGCTTTCAAACGGTCGTAACTCGTGACGAAATCACGAAAGAGACGCCGGAGAAGAGTCTTACCGAGGGTCTAAAGAAGTCCGGCGGCCGCAATAACAAAGGACTGACCACGATCCGGTTTCGTGGCGGCGGGCACAAGCGGACATACCGGGTTATCGATTTCAAGCGTAATAAGTTAGGCATCCCAGCCACGGTGGCATCGATTGAGTACGATCCGAACCGCTCAGCGCGCATCGCGTTGCTGAACTATGCCGACGGAGAAAAGCGCTATATTCTCTGCCCGGTAGGGTTGGAAGTGGGCGCGAAGCTAATGAGCGGCCCAACCGCCGACATTCTGGTTGGTAATTCGCTGCCACTCGAGAGCATCCCGGCCGGCACGATGGTACACAACATCGAACTGCGGCCAGGCAAAGGCGGCCAGATGGCCCGTTCGGCGGGCGCCGCGGCGCAATTGGTTTCAAAAGAAGGCGGCATCGCGCTGCTGAAACTGCCGTCCGGCGAAATCCGGCGAGTGCCACTGGTGTGTTCAGCGACGATAGGCCAGGTAGGGAACCTGGACCACGAGAATGTCAGCCTCGGGAAAGCGGGCCGGACGAGGCATCTCGGGCGCAGGCCGCACAATCGCGGAGTAACGATGAATCCGATCGACCATCCGCATGGAGGCGGCGAAGGCCGCACTTCGGGCGGCCGTCACCCGGTGACTCCGTGGGGCCAGCCGACCCGCGGATTCAAGACGCGCAACAACAAACGTACGGACCGCGATATCGTGACGCGGCGGCCGACGCGGAACAAATAGAGCGGAGTAACGAGACATGAGCCGTTCACTAAAAAAAGGGCCGTTCGCCGACACACACATTGTCAAGAAAGTGGCGGATATGGCCGCCAAGAACGAGAAGAAAGTAGTGCGGACCTGGTCGCGGCGGTCGACCATCCTGCCGGAGTTCATCGGGCATACGATCGCCGTACACAACGGTAAGAAGTTCATCCCGGTCTACGTTACCGAGAACATGGTGGGCCACAAGCTGGGCGAGTTCTCGCCGACGCGCACATTCAGAGGGCACGCGGCGAAGGCGGATAAGTCGGCCAAGCCGGCATAAGGGACGAGCGGAAAAGGAAGCGACGATGGCAATCAAAGCAGAAGCCAGATACGTCCGGATCTCGCCGCAAAAGGCCCGCCTGGTGGTGGACCTGATTCGGGGCCGGAAGGCGGGCGAGGCAATCACGATCCTGAAGACGACCGGCAAGAGGATTTGTCCGGTGGTGGAGAAGGTGCTGCGCTCGGCGATCGCCAATGCGGAGAACAAGAAAGAAGACACCGACGTGGACCGCCTGTTCGTGGTCGAAGCGTATGTGAACGAGGGGCCGCGCCAGAGACGCGTGAGGCCGGCGCCAATGGGAAGAGCCTACCGCTACCAACGGCGGACATCGCACATCGTGGTGAAGGTCGGCGACAAGAGCAAGCCGGAGCAGGAATAGGAAGGTTCAGCGCATGGGTCAGAAAGTTCATCCTTACGGGTTCCGACTGGGCATCACGAAGAACTGGCGTTCGCGTTGGTTTGCCACGGCGGACTACGCCAAACTGCTGCACGAAGATCTCGATCTGAAGAAGATGCTGAAGGACCGATTGAAGTCCGCCGGTGTGAGCGCGGTCGAGGTGGAGCGTCCCGGCGGAGCCAAACTGCGCATCACAATCCACACTTCACGCCCGGGACTGATCATTGGGCGCAAGGGCGCGGAGATCGAGAAGCTGAAGCAGGAACTGGCAACGAAGACCAAGCGCGAGGTTTTCATCGACATCCAGGAAGTTCACAAGCCGGAGATGGATGCGCAACTGGTGGGCGAGTCGATTGCGCTGCAACTGGAAAAGCGCGTGGCGTTCCGACGCGCGATGCGCAAGGCGGTTGAGAGCGCCCAGCGTTTTGGTTGCAAGGGAATCAAGGTTCGTGTGTCGGGGCGATTGAACGGTGCTGAAATCGCTCGCAGTGAATGGTATTTACAAGGGCAGTTACCGCTGCACACTTTGCGCGCCGACATCGACTACGGTTTCGCGCAGGCTTACACGACTTATGGGGTGATTGGCATCAAGGTTTGGGTGTATCGCGGCGAAGTGTCGACAGACGGATTCTCGCGCCGCTCAGTGCGCGGCGACGAACCGCGCCGTAACCCGCGTAGCGACCGCCGCGATCGTCCGGATCGAGGCGACCGCGACCGGCGCAGCGGGCCGCCGCACAGCGCCCAGCCTGCGGCCGCCCCGGCCGTGAGTGCCGCTCCGGTTGCCGCAGCGCCGGTGGTTGAAGCAGCCGAACCGGCTGCGCTGCTGCCGCCTGTCGGCGGGGTCACGCCGGAAGGCCAGCCGAGCGAGTAAAGAAACGGATAGAGAAGGGGAGACTGACGCTCATGTTGATGCCGAAGAAGGTCAAATACAGGAAGCAGCAGCGCGGCCGCATGAAGGGCATGGCCCAGCGTGGAAGCTCGCTCTCATTTGGTGATTTCGGTCTCAAAGCGCTGCACTGCGGATGGGTCACTGACAGGCAAATTGAGGCTGCCCGCATAGCCATGAGCAGGTATGTGAAGCGCGCCGGCAAGATCTGGATCAGGGTATTCCCGGACAAGCCGATCACGAAGAAGCCGGCCGAGACGCGCATGGGCAAAGGCAAAGGGGCTCCGGAGCAGTGGGTTGTCGTGATCAGGCCGGGAAAGATTCTGTTCGAGATGGAAGGCGTGCCGCAACAGACGGCGCTTGCAGCTATGCGCCTGGCCGCGGCGAAACTCGGAGTGCGCACAAAGATGGTGACGCGGACTGAGACGGCAAACTAAGCTCGAAGGCCGAACCACAAGGAAGCAACGCGATGAAAGCGGAAAAGATTCGGGAGATCGACAGCAAGGACCTGGCCACCCGCCTGAAGGACGCCGACGAGCAGATTTTCCGGCTGAAGTTTCAGATGGCGATGGGCCAGATGGAAGGCATGAAGAAGTACCGCGAGCTGAAGAAGGACCGGGCGCGGATGCTGACGGTGCTCGGCGACCGTGCGCGGAACGAGCAGAAGGGGACGAAGTAGGTCATGGCCGAAGAGAAGAACGTCAGCAAGACCGATAAGGTCGTCCGCAAGAACGAAAAGATCGGCGAAGTAGTCTCGGCAAAGATGGCCAAGACGATCGTCGTGCAGGTGACGCGCAGGGTGCCGCACCCGCTCTACAAGCGGATTGTGACCAAGCGCAAGAAATTCTACGCCCACGATGAGACGGGCCAGGCGCATGTCGGGGACGTGGTCCGGATTGTGGAAAGCCGCCCGCTGAGCAAGCTGAAGCGCTGGACTCTGGGCGAAGTCATCCGGCGCGGGGCTGGGGCGAGCATCAGTGTGGCCGAGTAAAGTTCCATGGCTCGAAACGTGAGGGTAACGTCATGATCGGAATGAGAACGATCCTCGAAGTGGCCGACAATAGCGGCGCGCGGCGACTGCAGTGTATTCTGCCGCGCGGCGGAGACAAAGGCCTGCAGGCCGGCCTCGGGGATATCGTGACGGCGAGCGTAAAAGAGGCTGCGCCGGATTCAAGCATAAAGAAGGGCAAGGTTGTGAAGTGCGTGATCGTCAGGATGCGCAAGGAGACACGTCGCAAGGACGGCACCTACATCCGTTTCGACACGAACGCCGCCGTGCTCGTCAATGACCTCAACGAGCCGGTCGGGACGCGCGTGTTTGGCCCGGTGGCGCGCGAGTTGCGAGACAAGCGCTTCATGAAGATTGTGTCTCTCGCACCGGAGGTGATCTGACATGGCGGGTCGTTTGGCAAACCGGAGCAAGGTAGCTCCCGAACCACTGAAGATTCGGATCAAAAAGAACGACACGGTGAAGGTGATCGCCGGCCGCGATAAAGGAAAGACGGGGCGTGTGCTGGAAGTCAACCGCGGGACGGGCCGTCTGCTGGTTGAAGGAGTGATGTTATCCAAGAAGCACGTGCGCCCAAATCCTGCGCGCGGCGTCAAGGGCGGCATCGCAGAGCGTGAGTCCTCAATCCATGTCTCGAACGTAATGATATTGACGTCGGACGGGAAGACGAGCCGCATCGGGACCAAGATCGAGACTGTCGGCGGCAAGGTTCGCCGTGTGCGAATCGCTCGCAAGACGGGCGAGGTTTTGGACAAGAAGTGAGTTATAGGATCCAGCCCGAGGTGAAATGGCGGGTAAGGGAAGCAGCGGCCCAAGGCGCGCTGCCGGATAGAGTGTGGATGCAGCGCCAAAGGCGGCTGCGGGGATCGGGATCGCGGCCGCAAGGATGGCTGCGAAACGATCGGAAAGAGTTTAGCTCATGAAGGCGAGACTGAGAGAGTTATACACGAAAACGGTGGCGCCGGCCCTGATGAAGGAGTTCGGCTACACGAATATCATGGCCGTGCCGAAGGTCGAGAAAGTCACTCTGAATGTAGGGCTGGGCGAGGCGACTCAGAACCCGAAGTTGATGGATCCGACGGCCAACGAATTGGGTGCGATCGCCGGCCAGAAACCGGTCGTCACCAAGGCGAAGAAGTCGATCGCGGCGTTCAAGCTGCGCGAGAACATGAGTATCGGATGCATGGTTACGCTGCGCGGCGACCGGATGTACGAGTTCATGGATCGCCTGATGAACGTGGCTCTCCCGCGCGTGCGCGATTTTCGTGGGGTCTCGAAGAAGAGCTTTGACGGGCGTGGGAACTACACGCTGGGCGTGAAGGACCAATTGATTTTCCCCGAGATCGATTACAACAAGGTCGAGAAGTTAAAGGGCATGAACATCTGCATCACGACGACAGCGCGCACCGACGCGGAAGCGATGGCGCTGCTGAAGCTGATGGGCATGCCGTTCCGGCAGAACTAGCCGCGGCAAGAACGGAGCAGAAGAATCAATGTCTACGACGGCAAAATACGCGAAGGACATCCTGAAGCAGCCGAAGTACGCGGTGCGTCACCGCAACCGCTGCCTGCGCTGCGGCCGGCCCCGGGCGTACATGCGGAAGTTTAAGTTATGCCGCATTTGTTTCCGGCAACTCGCCCTATTGGGCGAACTGCCGGGTGTGACGAAGTCGAGCTGGTAGGGGCTACTGGTGGCGAATATGAAGATAGGAAGCGCGAAGGAGGAGAACAATGATTTCTGACCCCATCGCAGACATGCTTACCCGCGTCCGGAACGCCTTGAAGGCACGCTTCCAGAAGGTCGATGTGCCGGCCTCGAAGCTAAAGACCGAGATTGCGCGAATTATGAAGGACGAGGGCTACATCCTCAACTACAAGATTGTCGACGAGGACAATCATAAGGCGATCAGGGTGTACCTGAAGTACACGGCGGCCAATCAGTCGGTGATCTCGCACATCGAGCGGGTTTCCCGCCCGGGCTGCCGGGTGTATGTCGGCTCAACCGAGATTCCCAAAGTGCTGGGTGGCCTGGGAGTCAATATACTGACCACGCCGAAGGGCGTGATGACGGGCAAGAGCGCCCGCAAGGAGGGTGTCGGCGGCGAGTTGCTGTGCCAGATCTGGTAAGACCTGTGCGGCGACGTATGACGCGCGACCCGTTCCCGTCTGGAAATGGCACAGGCCGTGACGGCCTGGAAAGCGGACTGGAGACGTTCAGAAAATGTCACGAGTAGGCAAGAAACCGATTCCGCTGCCCCCCGGTGTGAAGTTCACCGTTGGGGAGCAGCTTCTGGTCGAGGGACCCAAGGGGAAGCTGACTGTCCCGCTCCCGCAGGGCATCCGGGTGGAGAAGGTCGATTCGACGATGGAGATCAAGCGCGAAAATGACAGTTTTCGCGCGCTGCATGGGCTGACACGCGCTCTGGCCGCGAACGCCGTTACTGGCGTGAGCAGCGGCTTCACGCGAGAGTTAGATATCGTCGGCATCGGTTACCGAGCCGAGGTAAAGGGCAACGTGATCGTGTTTACTCTCGGGTATTCGCACCTGATCGAGTTCGCTCTGCCGAAGGGCGTCGAGTGCAAGATCGAGAAACTTACCCACCTGGCGCTGAGCGGCAACGATAAGCAGCAACTGGGGCAGATCGCGGCCGACATTCGCGCTCTGCGTCCGCCGGAGCCATACAAGCAGAAGGGCATCCGGTACACGGGCGAAGTGGTCCGCAAGAAGGTGGGCAAGACTGGCGCAAGCAGCAAGTAAGGCGGGAGGAATCTGAGACATGAAACACACGATTGATAAGAATTCCCGCCGACTCCGGATTCATGTCCGCATCCGACGCGCGGTGAAGGGTTCGAACGAGCGTCCGCGGCTGGCGATTTTCCGCAGTCTGAAGCATATCTACGCACAGATCATCGACGACCGCTCGGGGCGGACGATTGTGGCTTCTTCGAGTAATGACAAGGAAGCTTCGATCAACGGGGGTAACCTGGCTGGCGCGAAAGCGATCGGCAAGCAGGTGGCCGAGAGGGCGATCGAAAAAGGGATCAAGAAAGTCGTTTTCGACCGTGGTGGCTATCTATACCACGGGCGAGTGAAGGCATTGGCCGACGCCGCGCGGGAAGCCGGACTGGAGTTCTAACACTATGGGAGTCGTTCCGCAGAAGAGAATCGATCCGAAGGCGTACAACCTCAAAGAGCAGGTGGTTTCCATCAATCGCGTCACCAAGGTGGTGAAGGGCGGCAAGAACCTGAGCTTTTCGGCGTTGGTCGTCATAGGCGACCCGGAGCAAAAAGTGGTGGGGTTTGGCTCAGGCAAGGCCAAGGAAGTTCCGGCGGCCATCAAAAAGGGCATTGAAGCGGCGAAGAAGAACCTGCGCCACGTGCACACGCTGGGGACGACGATCCCGCATCAGGTGCTGGGCCGCTTTGGCGCTGGACTGGTGTTGCTGAAGCCGGCTCCCGAGGGCACGGGCGTGATCGCCGGCGGCCCGGTGCGCGCGGTCATTCAGGCGGCCGGGATTGGCAATGTGCTGACTAAGTCGATTGGAACGACGAACCCGCACAACGTGGTCAAGGCGACGATCGCTGCGCTCGACGAACTGCGGGACAAGGCGCAGGTGGCGGAGCTGCGCGGCCTGGCGGTGGAGAATCTCTAGCTTATGACGCAGCAATCAACTATCAAGATCAAGTTGGCGGCCAGCCCGATTGGCGCCCCGGACAAGATTCGGCGAGTGGTGCGAGCGCTCGGCCTGAAGAAGGTGAACCAGGTGGTGGAGAAGCCCGACACGCCAGGCTTCCGCGGCATGGTTACCAAGGTTCCGCACTTGCTGAAACTCGTTGTCGAGTAGGGTTGAATTCAGAACGGACAGAGAGCACAAGATGGATCTCAGCAATCTCAAACCCCCGGCCGGCCAAGTGAAAACGCAGCGTCGTATCGGGCGGGGCATGGGCTCCGGACGCGGCAAATATTCGGGTCGAGGCGCCAAGGGACAAAAGTCGATCAGCGGCTATTCGGCGATGCGTGGCTTTGAGGGTGGTCAGATGCCGTTGCATCGGCGCCTGCCGAAGCGGGGCTTCACGAACGCGCTGTTCCGGAAGCATTTTGCCATTGTCAACGTGGGCACTTTCGAGAAGCTCGAAGCAACTTCCTTCACGCCGCAACAGTTGCTCGATCTAGGTGTGATCCACAAGCTGGGCGATGGCCTCAAGGTGTTGGCAAACGGTGAGTTGACCCGGAAGGTTCACATCGAGGCGCATTGTTTTTCAAAGGCAGCCGAGGAGAAGATCAAGGCCGCCGGTGGCAGTGTGGCCGTGATCGAGCCGAAGAAAACCGGGATGGCTATGGCGGCTGAAGGAAAGAAGAGTAAGAGCGATGCCGCGAAGGCGGTCAAGAGGAGTGCGCGCGCCTTAGCGTTGAGTACTCAAGCGGCCGAAAGCGCTGCACCGACGAAAGCAAAGAAGGGCGAGGGCGCTGCGGCGGCGAGTACTCCGGAGAGCGAAAGCTCCGCACCGAAAAAGGCAAAGAAAGGCGAGGGTAGTTCAGCGGCGGGTACTCAAAAGGGCGATGGCTCGGCAGCGGCAAAGGCCAAGAAGAGCAAGTAGCTTTTGAGGATATGGAGAAGAGCGGATAGGGTTCTCTCCTTCGGGTAAAGGCGGCGGATGGGAAGTCCATGCAGAAATTCTTCGAAGCTCTAGCGAATGTGTTCCGGGTATCCGAACTTCGGAACCGTGTTTTATTCACATTGGGTCTGCTAGCCGTCTACCGGCTCGGCGCCTCGGTGCCGATACCCGGTGTGGATGCGATCCGGTTCGAGGAATTCGTTAACCGCAGCGCTGGCAGCCTATTCGGCTTTCTCGATATGTTCAGCGGCGGCCAGTTCCGCCGGTTGACGGTTTTCGCTCTGGGCATCATGCCCTACATCACCGCCTCCATCGTTTTGCAGTTGTTGACGGTGGTGATCCCTACGCTCGAGAAGCTGCAGAAAGAGGGCGAACTAGGGCGGCGCAAGATCACGCAATGGACCCGCTACCTGACGGTCGGCCTGTCCTTGATGCAATCGATGTTCATCGCGACGGCGCTGCAGAAGCAAGGCAATTTCGTTCTCACTCCGGGTTTCGGGTTTGTGCTGCAGACGATGCTGACCCTCACCACCGGCACGGCCTTCATCATGTGGCTGGGCGAGCAGATCACCGAGCGCGGCATCGGCAACGGCATGTCGCTGATCATCTTCGCCGGCATCGTGGCCGGCCTGCCGGCCGGCAGTCGCGCAGATTTACCGCAATACGTTCGTGACCGGCCAGTGGCACCCGCTGCAGATGATCAGTCATCCTGGCGGTCATGGTCCTGGTGGTCGCTTTCATCGTGCTGGTCGAGCGCGGCGAGCGGCGCATCCCGGTGCAATACGCCAAGCGCGTGGTGGGCCGCAGGATGCTGGGCGGGCAGTCTACGCACATGCCTCTCAAGGTGAATGCCGGCGGCGTCATCCCGGTGATCTTCGCATCGTCGCTGCTGGCCTTCCCGTTGACATTGGTCAACGTGCCGGCGCTTGCCAATAACGCCTGGATCTCAAGCGTGTTGCGGTCGATGAGCTATGGCGAGCCGCTGTACGTGCTGATGTTCATCTTGTTGATCATCTTCTTCTCGTTCTTCTACGTGTCGATTATTTTCAATCCGAACGAGGCGGCCGACAACATGCGCCGCTACGGCGGGTTCATTCCGGGCATCCGTCCAGGCAAGAACACTGCCGATTACATGAACGGTATTCTAAGCCGCATCACCGTAGTTGGCGGGCTGTACCTGGCCGTGCTGGCGATTATTCCGCAGATCATGATCAGCGGCATCAAGCTGCAACATCTGCCGCCGGCGGTTCTGGGCAATTGGATTGACGGCCATTTCCCGCGTTCCCTGTTGGACGGACTTGGAGTCACGTTCTATTTTGGCGGCACTTCGCTGCTGATCGTGGTTGGCGTCGCGATGGATACGGTGAACCAGGTGGAGGCGCAATTGATCATGCGCCACTACGAAGGGTTTACGCCGCGTTCGGGACGTATTCGCGGCCGCCGCAGCGCGGCGGTTTAGTTGCTCGGAGGTTATGCGGCCGCGGCTGGAGTCCGGCAAGTTGGTGATTCAGTTGAAATTGGATTACACTGAAGTTATTAGTCGGATTGTGGGCCACGAGCGGTGTTCCTGCTACAGCGTCCTCGACGATCCGGCTGTTTCCCCGCTGATTGAGGTTGGGAAGTACGATCGTCGCATGGAATCGCCGGTGAGGCGGAAGGACGATCGGGAGAATGCAGTGTGGGATGGGCTGGAGACCTGCGGAAGGCCGCCCCGTCGAGTGTTGAATTACTTGGCCCTGTCGGGCCGTTCGAGTCTGCGAAGCGGATCGAAGTGGCTGGTCCTCGGAGCCGCGTACCGGCCGGATGAGTGGCTGCATGGTTTTGGAATGATTGTTCGCAAGAGCCCCGCCGAATTGGAAAAGATGCGAAAAGCGGGCCTGCTGGTCTGGAGAATTCTGCAGGAGCTTTCCGGTCTCGTTCGGGAGGGCGTGACGACGTTCGATCTGGAGGTCGCCGCGGACAGGATGATGTCCGACGCGGGGGCCAAGCCGGCGTTCAAAGGTTACTACGTGCCGGCGGCTGGCGGGAAGTTTCCTTACGTTTTGTGCACCTCGGTCAATAGTGAAGTGGTGCACGGCATGCCGTCGCAAAAACGCGTCCTGAAAAAAGGCGACATCGTCTCGATCGACACCGGGGTGCAATTGGATGGCTACTTTGGGGATTCGGCGGTGACAATAGCCGTCGGTGAGATCGATGGGCAGGTGATCAGGCTGCTCGAAGTGACTCGGACGGCATTGGAGTTGGCGATCGAACAGATGAAGCCGGGCAACCGCCTGTTCGACGTTTGTGGAGCCGTGGAAAGGCACGTCACGGCGAATGGATTCTCCATCGTGCGCGAGTATGTGGGACATGGGATCGGGACGGCTCTGCATGAGGAGCCGCAGGTCCCGAACTATGTGGACCGGCGCAATGAGAATCCGCGCCTGAAAGAGGGCATGGTTCTGGCCATTGAGCCAATGGTGAACGCCGGCCGCGCAGAAACGCAGGTTCTGGCGGACCACTGGACCGCAGTCACGCGGGACGGCAGCTATTCGGCGCACTTTGAGCACGTCGTGGCGGTCACCAGCAATGGTCCCTGGGTGTTAACGCGGCCATGAGGATTTTGAGGTTGGCGTTGGGGTTGTGAGCGATGCCGGGAGAGCGTGAACCGGTGCGCGCCGTGGTGGTGGAGATTCTTCCGAGTCTCACCTATCGGTTGGAGATTGAGGGAAGCCGGGCTGAGGTGATTGCCCACCCGGCGCCAGCGGCCGGCAAGAATTTTGTGCGGCTTCGGGTGAGGGATGTCGTTCTGGTGGAACTCTCCGCCGAGGATCCCGGCCGGGGCCGAGTGGTAAGAGTAGTGCAGAGCTGAGAAATTCGAGTTTCTAGGAAGGGCCGTTCGATGAAAGTCAGGGCGTCGGTCAAAAAGATTTGTGACAAGTGCAAGGTCGTCCACCGCCAGGGGGTGGTGCGGGTGATCTGCAGTAACCCGAAGCATAAGCAGCGGCAAGGGTAGGAGAGGGAATCCGATGGCGCGTATTGCAGGTGTGGATCTTCCGGCTCGTAAAAGGGCTGAAATCGGTCTGACGTATATCTACGGAATCGGCCGGACACGGGCCAAGTCGATCTTGTACCGCTCGGGTATCAATCCGGACACGAAGGTCGCGGATCTCACTGAAGAAGAAGTGAGCAAGATCCGTCAGATTCTGGAAGATGAAGGGGCAGTGGAAGGGGACCTCCGCAAGGAGCTTTCGATGAACATCAAGCGGCTCATCGAGATGGGTTCCTACCGCGGTCTGCGGCATCGCCGTGGCCTGCCGGTGCGCGGCCAGCGGACGCACACGAATTCGCGGACTCGCAAGGGACCGCGCCGTGGAACCGTGGCCAACAAGAAGAAGGCCGGCAAGTAATCCAAGGTTAAAGGGTAAATCTACATGGCGAAGGCACCGGCTAAGAGCAGCAAGAAGAAATCCTTCCGGAAGAAGGAGAAGAAGAACATCCCCGTTGGGC
This sequence comes from Terriglobia bacterium, assembly GCA_963838205.1. Lineage (GTDB taxonomy): Bacteria > Acidobacteriota > Terriglobia > Bryobacterales > Bryobacteraceae > CAIVVT01. The sequence goes on from CAWIQF010000001.1 coordinate 173,097, forward strand.
TGGTCCACGTTCAAGCGACGTTCAACAATACGATCATCACGATCACGGATCCGCTGGGCAACGTTTTGAGTTGGTCGAGTTCCGGCTCGCTCGGCTTCCGCGGATCGCGCAAAGGCACGCCGTTCGCCGCTCAGCAGGCGGCTCTCACCGCGGCGACCAAAGCCAAGGAAGCGGCAGGGCTGCGGCAGGTGGATGTTCGAGTGGAGGGCCCCGGTTCCGGCCGCGAGTCGGCGATTCGCGCGCTCGCCACGGCTGGGATCGAGGTGCGCAATATCCGCGACGTCACGCCGATTCCGCACAATGGCTGTCGCCCACCCAAGCGCCGCCGCGTCTGATCCAGGATTTTTGCCGGGGCCCCACGGGGCCGCTCCGGCGCCCCGGTCTGGTGAAAATCACCGGTTCGGGTTGTGGCAAGCAGGAAGAAGGCCGGTTTCCGGCCGTAAACTGCACCTCACCGCCGTCTTTACGGACGGCCGAAATTGAAGGAGGTTGGTTTGGCACGTTATATCGGCCCGGTTTGCCGGCTTTGCCGGCGAGAGGGCATGAAGCTTTTTTTGAAAGGATCGCGCTGCTTCAGCGACAAATGCGCGATCGAGAAGCGGAATTTTCCTCCCGGCCAGCACGGCAAGGATCGCAAGCCGAAGATCGTCGGCTATGGTCTGCAGTTGCGCGAGAAGCAGAAAGCGAAGCGCTATTACAGCCTGCCGGAGGTTCAGTTCCGGAACCTGTTTGAGAAGGCTTCCCGCCAAAAGGGTGTGACCGGCGAGAACCTGTTGAGCATGCTGGAGCGGCGCCTGGACAATATCATCCACCGCATCGGGTTCGGCGCGAGCCGGGCGATGGCGCGCCAACTGGTTCGGCACGGCCACATCGCCGTGAACGGAAAGAAGGTCAACATCCCTTCCTACATCGTGCGTCCCAACGATGTGGTCGAGGTTCGTCCAAACAGCCACACCAACGCCGCTGTCACAGGTTCGCTGGATGCGACCGCGCATTTGCCGGCGCCTAATTGGATCGAAGTGGATCGCGAGAACTTGAAAGCCCGTATCCTCGCCAACCCGAAACGTTCGGACCTCGTGCAGATCAAGCTGGATGAGCAACTGATCGTCGAGCTGTACTCGAAGTAAAGGAGCGAGCGATGTTCAAAGGATTCCAGAAGCCCAAGCGGCTGGTGGCCAATACCGAAACTCTGACCGACCGGTATGGCATGTTCACCGCGCAGCCGTTCGAGCGCGGTTTCGGGACGACGATCGGGAATGCTCTGCGGCGCATCCTGCTCAGCTCCATCGAAGGCGCGGCCATTACCGCGGTGCGGATCGACGGAGTGGAGCATGAGTTCAGTCCGATTCCCGGCGTCGTGGAAGATGCCACGGACATCATCCTCAACCTGAAACAGATTCCGTTCAAGATGGCGGATGAGGGGATGAAGACCGTCAACTTGAGGGTCGATCAGGCGTGTGAAGTGACTAGCGGCATGATTGAGTCGGGGCTCGATGTCAACGTGCTGGACCGCAACCTGCACATCGCCACTGTTTCCGCCGGCGGCAGCTTGGCCATCGAAATGCGCCTGAAGCAAGGCCGCGGCTACGTCAGCCGCGATCGCAACTTCGACGACGATCTGCCCCTGGGCTACATTCCCATCGATTCGGTTCATTCGCCTGTCCGTAAAGTGAAATACACGGTTGAGGCGGCGCGCTTGGGCCAGATGACCGACTATGACAAGTTGATTCTCGAAGTCTGGACCAACGGCGCTGTGTCTCCTCAGGACTCGGTGGGCATGGCCTCGAAGCTGCTGAAGGACCACATGTCCATCTTCATCAACTTTGAAGAAACGCCGGAGATGGCGGAAGAGCCGGTGGAGCGCGTGGCGACGCAGATGTACGAGGTGCTCAACCGCTCGGTGGAGGAACTCGAACTCAGTGTCCGCTCCTACAACTGCTTGAAAAACGCCAACATCCAGAGTATTGGCGACCTTGTGCAAAAGAGCGAAGCCGAGATGCTGCGGACCAAGAACTTCGGCCGCAAGTCGCTCAATGAGATTAAGGAGATCCTGGCCGGGCTGGGCCTCTCCTTCGGCATGAAGATTGACGCCCAGGGACGGCTGATCGGCCCGAGCGGGCAGTCCGTCGTTCCGGGGGCCAACGACTTGGGCAACCCCGAGGCGGACGGCTGATTTTGGGGCTCCGGGTCCCGGTGTAAGAGAGGAATCGATCATGAGGCATAAGAAGGCAGGTTTCAAGCTCGGGCGGGACATGAGTTCCCGCCGCGCCCTGCTGCGCAACCTGGTTACAAGCGTCGTCGAGCAGGAGCGGATCATCACCACCGTCACCAAGGCGAAGGCGGCTAAGCCGCTGCTGGAAAAGATGATCACCCTGGGCAAGCAGGACACCCTGCACGCCCGCCGTCAAGCCGCGGGGTTCCTGATGACCCCGGCCGCTGTCAAGAAACTGTTCGACAAACTCGGGCCGCGCTTTTCTCAGCGCAACGGCGGCTACAGCCGCATCGTGCGCGTCGGCCGGCGTGTGGGCGACGGCGCCGAACAGGCGCTGCTCGAACTCGTCGGCAGCGAACTCGTGAAACGCGCCGCCGAGCGGGCCAAGCGCCGTGAAGAGCGGCTCAAGGCTCTGCGCGAAGGCCGCGAGGTCGAAGAAGGCGGCGAGTCCGCCTAACCGCTAACCACAGGTCAGGACAAAACCGGCCCCGGATCTCCGCCTGGAGTTCCGGGGCTTTTCGTTGCCCGGCGGCAGGGTCAAGTAGCCGCCGGCTCCTCTAGATGACGCCCTGCGTCGTGCCTGATGGCCGGACCACGGCTGCTCCTCATTGGTCTGCCATCCCACCTGCCCCACCCGCTTTTCGGCGCTCCATTCGACCCGGCGAGCAAGCCACTGGGAGAGTGAAAACTCCCTTTGACTGGCGTGGTTTGACCCGCTGCCGCGTTCCTCTGTAAACTAACAGGAGAGGCCAACGCCGGCTGGATCGGTCTGCCGGCCCCGCGGGGGCATTGCGCTTCCAGGACCTAGCTATTCCAAACAGCAACGGAGGACTGAATTGCCCGACGCCAGCCGACATATTTTCACTTCCGAGTCCGTGACCGAAGGCCACCCGGACAAGGTTTGCGATCAGATCAGCGATGCGGTGCTCGATGCGGCCCTCGCCCAGGACCCGATGAGCCGCGTTGCCTGCGAAACGCTTGTGACCACCAATCGTTGCGTCATCGCCGGCGAGATCACGACGTCCGCCACAATCGACTATGAGGCCGTCACGCGCAAGGCTATCGAAGAAATCGGGTACACCGATCCTGAGATCGGCTTCGACGCCAAGACGTGTGAGTTTTACAATTTCGTGCACACGCAATCCGGCGACATCGCGATGGGAGTGGACACGGGTGGCGCCGGCGACCAGGGCCTGATGTTCGGCTATGCCTGTGACGAAACCCCGGAACTGATGCCGCTGCCGATCATGCTGGCTCATCGGCTGACACGGCGGCTGAGCGAAGCGCGCCGCAGTGGAGACGCGAAATACCTCCGACCCGACGGCAAGAGTCAGGTCTCGGTGGAGTACATCAACGGCAAGCCCGCCCGCATCGATGCAATCGTCGTTTCCACGCAGCATGAGGACATGCCGATCGAGGAATTGCGGCGCCTGGTAAAGGCGGCGATCATCGACGAATTGATTCCGGCCCACATGGTCGACGCGAACACGAAATTCCACATCAACCCGACGGGCCGATTCGTTATCGGCGGCCCGAATGGCGACAGTGGCGTGACCGGCCGGAAGATCATCGTCAACACGTATGGCGGCATGGGCCGCCATGGCGGCGGCGCTTTCTCGGGCAAGGATCCGACAAAGGTAGACCGCTCGGCGTGCTACATGGCGCGCTACATCGCCAAGAACATCGTTGCCGCGGGACTGGCCTCCAAGTGCGAGGTGCAGCTCGCCTATGCCATCGGCGTGGCCGAGCCGGTCTCCGTTCTCGTGAACACATTTGGGACCAGCGTGATCGACGAAGAGCGGATCGTCGAGCTGGTCAGAGCGAATTTCCCGCTCACGCCCAAGGGCATGATCGAACATCTCAAACTCCGGCGCCCGATCTATCGCGCCACGGCGGCATTTGGACATTTCGGACGCCACGAGGACAGCTTCTCATGGGAGAAGACCGACAAAGCGGATCTCCTGCGCGAGGAAGCCCGACTGGTGGCGGCGGCCCGGAACTAGGAATCTAGAAGAAAGAAGGAAGAGACGCATGGCTACCAACGCCGCCGGCATTGCCGGTGATGTGAAGGATCTTGCTCTGAGCGGTCAGGGCCGCATGCGGATCGAGTGGGCTGCCAACTCGATGCCGGTTCTTAAAATCATTCGCGAGGACTTTCGAAAAAGGCAGCCGCTGAAGGGGATTCGCATCGCGGCGTGCCTCCACGTCACAACCGAAACGGCCAACCTGGCCATCGCTCTCAAAGAGGGTGGCGCCGACGTGGTCGTGTGCGCTTCGAACCCGCTTTCCACGCAGGATGACGTCGCCGCGGCCCTGGTTAGCGAATACGGCATTCCCACCTTCGCTATCAAAGGTGAGTCCAACGACGTTTACTACAACCACATCCTGGCGGCCATTGACCATAAGCCGAATATCACGATGGATGACGGCTGCGACCTGGTGACGATCCTCCACACCAAGCGGAAGGAGTCTCTCGCCGGCGTCATTGGCGGCACCGAGGAGACCACCACGGGCGTCATCCGCTTGCATGCGATGGCGAAGGAAGGCGTGCTGCGCTATCCCGTGATCGCCATCAACGACGCTTTGACCAAGCACCTTTTCGATAACCGCTACGGGACCGGCCAGTCGACTTTGGACGGCGTGATCCGCGCGACGAATGTGCTGCTGGCGGGGCTCAACCTGGTGGTTGCCGGCTACGGCTGGTGCGGCCGTGGCGTGGCCATGCGGGCGCGCGGCATGGGCGCCAACGTGATTGTGACGGAGATCGATCCCACCAAGGCGCTCGAAGCCATGATGGACGGCTTCCGCGTTATGCCGATGGCCGAGGCCGCGCCGGTCGGCCACGTTTTCATCACCGTCACGGGCTGCAAGAGCGTGATCGATGCCCGGCACTTCGAGCATCTGCGGGATGGCGCCATCATCTGCAATTCGGGCCACTTCAACGTCGAACTGGATCTGGAAGCGCTGGAAAAGCTGGCGCGGTCGAAGCGCCAAGTGCGCGAGTTCGTGGAGGAGTTCACGCTCGCTTCAGGCAACAAGGTGTTCGTCCTGGGCGAAGGCCGTCTCATAAACCTGTCCGCCGCCGAAGGGCATCCCGCCTCGGTGATGGATATGAGTTTCGCCAACCAGGCGCTCGCGGTCGAGTACATGGCGGCGAACCATGCGAAACTGGAGAAGAGGGTTTATTCCGTTCCGAAGGTGCTCGACGAAAAGGTCGCGAAGATGAAACTTGCGGCCATGAATGTTGCCATCGATGCGCTGACCCCCGAGCAGGAAGCATATCTGGCGAGCTGGTCCGAGGGGACTTAGAGCGCGCCTCCGGGCAACGGAGCCCCCTGAATTCTGACGAACGGGAAGGCGGGCCCCAGGGCCCGCTTTTTCATGTGGCGCGTGCGCGCTCGGCGCGGCGCTCGGGAGGATTTGCATTGGCACTCGTTGAAGGTTGCAGGCACAGGCTGGAAATCACGATTCCGGCGGCCGCGTTCCAGGCCGAAACGGCGAATGCGCTGGAAAAGGTCCGCCAGAAGGTGCACCTCAAAGGCTTCCGTCCGGGCAAGGCGCCGGCGGCGATCATCCGGCAGCATTATATGGGCGAAATCCGCCAGGAAGCGCTCGACAAGCTGATCCCTGAGTACCTCAAGCAGGCCTATGACCGGCAGAACCTGCAGGTGGTCAGCCGTCCCGAGGTCAAGGATCTGGAATACAAGGAGTCCGGCGAGGTCTGCTTCAAAGCGGAACTCGAGGTCGCGCCTGAATTTGAACTGGGCACTTACCGCGGTGTCGAAGTGGCCTACGCCGAGCCTCAAGTGTCGGAAGACGACATCAGCGCGCGGATCGAACAGCTCCGCGAATCCAAGGCAGAGTTCGTCAATATCGACCCGCGTCCGGCCCAGGAGGGCGACTATTGCCTGGTCACTCTCGAGTCGATCGCCGGGCTCGAGGGCGAACCGATGAAACAGGACGACATCAACATCGAGATCGGCGGTAAGGGCACATTTGAGGCTTTCACCCAGGCTCTCAGTGGCGCGCAGCCGGGTGAATCGCGCGAAGCCGACATCACCTACCCGGAGGACTACGCCGCTGAGCGGCTGGCCGGCAAGACGGTCCGGTTCCTGATTCACCTCAAGCAAATCCGGCTCAAAGAGCTGCCTGAGTTGAACGAGGAGTTTGCCAAGGACCTGGGCGATTTTCAGAATCTCGACGAGCTGCGGGCCGAGTTGCGCAAGTCCATCTTTCAGGAAAGGGAGTCTGCGGCTCAGAGCGAGGCTAAGAACGCCATCATTGAGAAGCTCGTGGACGCGCATGACTTCCCCGTGCCCGAGGTCTACGTGGACCAGCAGGTTCAGGGCATTGTCGAGGGCCAGCTCCGATCGCTGGCCGCTCAGGGCGTGGATGTCGGAAAGCTCAAGCTCAATTGGAACGAACTGCGGCAGGCGCAGGCAGCACGCGCCCGGCGGGACGTCATGGCCAGCCTGATTCTCGAAAAAGTAGCGGCCGCGGAATCGATTTTCACCACCCAGGAGGAGGTCGACTCCGAGCTCTCCCGCATCTCCCGCCAGCAGCGGGAGCCCATCGCGGCCGTGCGCATGCGGTTTGAAAAGGATGGGACTCTGGCCCGGATCGCCTCCCGAATCCGCACCGAAAAGACGTTAGGCTACCTGTTTGAACGCGCCGTTAAGACCGCGCCGGTGGTCGAACCGTCTCAAACTCCGGCGGTCGAAGCGTCGCAAACTGATGTCCCGACGAGCTAAACATCGTGAAAACTCCCTTACTTTTAGTACTACTTCCGATTGCCCGCCGTGCCGATTCAGTGGATAATGAGGGCATGTCCGGACTGGTGGGCACACCGCTGAGTCAGCCGAGCATTCCGGGAGCCGCCCTGTGAAGCGATCCGGCAACGACGATACCCTTCGTTGTTCTTTCTGTCATAAAACTCAAGACGTTGTCGGCAAGCTGATCTCCTCGCCGAGCGAGTACCCGCGCGCCTATATCTGCGACGAGTGCATAACGGTCTGCAACTCGATTCTCGAGGACGATAAGGCTGAACGCAGTGGCACCGGGCTGACGAAGCTGCCTAAGCCATTGGAACTAAAGGAATATTTGGACCAATACGTCATCGGCCAGGAGTCCGTTAAGAAGAAACTGGCCGTCGCCGTCTACAACCATTACAAGCGCATCCAGATGAGCCGCCAGCGCAGCGGTGAGATTGAGGTGGCGAAGTCGAACATCCTGCTGATCGGCCCCACCGGCACTGGCAAGACGTTGCTGGCCCAAACTCTCGCCCGCATCCTGGACGTGCCCTTCGCGATTGTCAACGCCACCACGCTGACCGAAGCAGGCTATGTGGGCGAAGATGTGGAAAACATCATTCTGCGGCTGTTGCAGAACGCTGACTGGGATGTGCAGCGCTGTCAGACCGGCATTATTTACATCGACGAGATCGACAAGATCAGCCGCAAGGATGAAAATCCGTCGATCACCCGCGATGTCTCCGGTGAGGGTGTCCAGCAGGCGCTGCTGAAGATTCTGGAGGGCACGGTCGCCAACGTGCCGCCTCAAGGCGGCCGGAAACATCCGCACCAGGAGTTCACCCCGGTTGATACAACCAACATCCTGTTCATTTGTGGCGGCGCTTTTGTCGGGTTGGAGAAGGTGATCGGTCGGCGTATCGGCAAGAAAACACTGGGCTTCAAGGGGGCTGACGAAAAGAAGGGGGAGGACGCTCCGCGCTCTTCTCAGAACCGCGACTTCGATCTTCTGCAGCGGGTTCAGCCGGAGGACCTGATTCGCTACGGCTTCATCCCTGAATTCATCGGGCGCATGCCCGTGGCTGCCGTGCTGGAGGACCTGGACGCCGGGGCGCTGATGCAAATTTTGACGCGTCCACGCAACGCGATCATCAAACAGTATCAGAAACTCTTTGAGTTTGAAAATGTTAAACTAAAGTTCAGCGACGAGGCGCTGGAGAGCATTGCGGATCTGGCGCTACAGCGGAAGGTCGGTGCCCGCGGCCTCCGGATGATTCTGGAGGAGTTGATGCTAGACTTGATGTACTATCTTCCTTCGTATAAGAAAGTTCGCGAGTTCATGGTGACGAAGGAAATGGTAGTTACTCAGAAGATTAATTGGGCGCTCCTCGAAAAGGCGGGCTGAGATCATTTCCCGCCACAATTCCCGACCCGCCGATCGCCGGTAACTGAACGCCTGAGCAAACCACGTAGTCGGGCGCCGAGTGTAGCCTTTCGCCACAGCACCCCCGGTCAAAACGTAATTTATGAGGCGACAGCGATGAGCAGCGCGAAAGAAAAGACCGAAAGCCGCCGGCTCCCCATGATGCCCATCCGGGACGTCGTCATATTTCCACATATGATGACTCCGTTTGTCGTGGGGCGGGATTCGAGCGTGCGCGCGCTGGAAGAAGCGCTGGTCTCCGACAAGAAGATCTTCCTCGCCACTCAGCACGACGCTTCAGTCGACGAACCGCGGCCGGAGGATATTTTCCAAGTCGGCACGATTGCCAACATCGTTCAGAGCGTGCGCATGCCCGACGGGAATATCAAGGTCCTGGTCGAGGGCGTTGAGCGCGGTAAAATCCTCTCGGTGGCCGAGGAAGAGGGCTTCTTCCGCGCTACCGTCCGCGTGTTTCCGGTTCGAGTGGAAGCCGGTCCATTGCTCGAAGGACTGGTGCAGCGCGTGACGTCCTTGTTTGAGCAGTACGTCAAACTCAGCCAGAACGTGAACTACGAGACCATGATCGCGGCCGTGCGTCAGGACGATCCTGGAAAGCTGGCCGATACAATTGGCTCGAACCTGCAGCTCACCATCGAGGAAAAGCAGGAACTGCTCGAGATCTTCGACCCAGTCGACCGCCTGACCCGCGTCGCCGACATGCTAGACATCGAGATCGAGAAGTTGAACGTGGACCGCACCATCCAGGGCCGCGTAAAGCGGCAGATGGAACGGGCCCAAAAAGAGTATTACCTCAACGAGAAGATCAAGGCGATCCAAAAAGAGTTGGGCCGCGGCGAGAAGTCCGAGATCGACGAGCTGAAGAAGAAGATCGAAGAAGCCGGCATGACCGCTGACGCCAGGGATAAATCGATCGCCGAACTGCGGCGCCTGGAGAACATGCCGCCGATGTCGGCCGAGAGCACCGTCTCGCGCAACTATCTCGACTGGATGCTCGCGGTGCCGTGGAAGAAGAAATCCAAGGAGATCCGCGACCTCCGCTACGCCGAGGAAGTCCTGAACTCCGATCACTACGGTCTGGAGAAGATCAAGGAGCGCATTCTTGAGTTCCTGGCGGTTCGCCGCCTGGTCAAGAACCCCAAGGGGTCGATCCTCTGTTTCGTCGGGCCTCCCGGCGTCGGTAAGACTTCGCTGGGCATGTCCATCGCCAAGGCGACGGGCCGGCAGTTCGTCCGACTGTCGCTCGGTGGCGTGCGGGATGAGGCCGAAATCCGCGGCCACCGGCGCACATACATCGGCGCCTTGCCGGGCCAGATCCTGCAGATGATGAAGAAGGCGGCTACCCGCAACCCTGTCTTCATGCTCGACGAAGTCGACAAGATGTCCACGGATTTCCGCGGCGACCCGTCGGCCGCTCTGCTCGAGGTGCTCGATCCGGAACAGAATCACATGTTCATGGATCATTACCTCGACGTGGAATACGACCTGAGCGAAGTGTTCTTCATCGCCACCGCCAACGTCATTCACACCGTACCGCCCGCCTTGCAGGACCGCATGGAAGTGATCCGCCTCTCGGGCTACACAGAGGCGGAAAAGCTGGAGATCGCCAAACGGTTCCTCGTTCCCAAGCAAACGAAAGCCTGCGGCCTCGAAGGCACCAACGTCAAGTTCGAAGACCCCGGGCTGCTGGCGTTGATCCAGGGCTACACGCGCGAGGCTGGCGTCCGCAACCTCGAACGCGAGATCGGCAACATCTGCCGGAAGATCAGCCGTCTGATCGTCAATGCCCAATCCGCGGCGGAAGTCAAACAGGAACAGGCGGACGCGCTCGCGGCCGCAACTGCCTCTGCTTCCCGCAAGCGCGGCCCGGCCGGCGCTAAACAGAAGCCGGGCGAGACGGTCGAAAAGCCCACCGCAGTGGAAAGGGTCACACTGCCGCAGGCGGTTGTGGGCGCATCCAAGGTTTCCGAGTTCCTCGGGCCGATCCGGTTCCGCGACATGGAAACCAGCAAGAAGGCCGAGGTGGGCGTCACCGTAGGATTGGCCTGGACCGAAGTGGGCGGCCAGGTCCTGACCACCGAGGCAACTATTATGGAGGGTCGCGGCCGGCTGATGACCACCGGCAAGCTGGGCGACGTCATGCAGGAGTCGGCCCAGGCGGCTATGAGTTTCATCCGTTCGCGCGCCTCTATGCTGGGCCTGCCGAAAGATTTCTACCGGCACCTGGATATTCACATCCATGTGCCCGAAGGCGCTATCCCGAAGGACGGCCCGTCGGCGGGAATTACCATCGCCACTACGATTGCCAGCGCGCTCACGAAAATTCCGGTCCGCGGCGACGTGGCGATGACCGGCGAAATCACTCTGCGCGGCAGGGTCCTGCCGATCGGCGGAGTCAAAGAGAAGTTGCTCGCTGCGCACCGCCACGGCATGACCGAAGTCGTCCTCTCGCGGGATAACGAGAAGGATCTCGTCGACGTTCCGGCGAACATCCTTAAGGACATGCGGGTCAGCTTTGTGGACTCGATGGATGAGGTACTGCGGATCGCCCTGGCCGGCGATCTCGATGCGCTCTCCGTCGAAACGGTCGGGCCGCCGAGCGTGGACGCGGCCGTCGAGCTCGGCTCGGACGAGACCCGCGCCCAGTGAGAGTTCGTTGTTTATGGGGAGCCTGCGTTGGAGTCTCCGGCTGAGTTCCTGCTAAGTGCGGTCCGGCCGGAGCAGTTTCCACCTGAAACGCTTCCCGAAGTTGCCTTCCTGGGGAGGAGCAATGTTGGCAAATCCACGTTGCTCAATTGCCTCACCGGTCAAAAGGCGCTGGCCTTCAGTTCTTCTACTCCGGGCCGGACCCAGGCGGTGAATTTCTTCCGGATCGATGGGAGGGTCATCTTCGTCGATCTCCCGGGGTACGGCTATGCCACTGCGCCGCAGCATTTGTCGCGAATGTGGGGCCAGACGGTGGATGCGTACCTGCTCGCGCGGCGGAGTTTGAAGCTGTGCGTGTTCCTGCTGGACGCACGGCGGGGCTGGATGGGACCGGATCTCCAGCTCAAGGAGTGGCTTGATACTCGCCGTCAAACTTACGTGGTAGTCGCCACTAAGGTGGACAAGCTGAATCAGAAGGAAAGACATCAGAGCCAGATCGCCATCCGCAAGCATTATTCGAGCGCGGAATTGATCTGGTTCTCGGCCGTTACCGGCCAAGGAGTGAAGGAACTTTGGCAAGCGATCTCGAAAACAACGGGAAATTGACTCCCGACCCCGCAGTCCCGGAGACCGCTCCGGCGCCGGAGGAGAATTTGGATTCAGCCGTGCGCGAGAATCAGGCCGCAAATAACCGCCGCCGTTCCGCCGAGGGCCGGCCCAACAACCAGGCGGGAGAACGAAGCGACAAAGCCGAGCGCAGTGACCGCGCCGCCCCCCCGGTCGCTGCCGCTTCGCCGGTCGCTCCTCCTGCCGCCGTCGAACCGCCTCGCGAAACAACGGGCGCACTGAATAAGCGCGGCAACCTGGATCTGAGCGAGCTCAAGGAGATGAGCATCACCCAGCTCAACAAGATCGCCCGCGACCTGGAGATTCCAGGCGTGGCCGGTCTGCGCAAGCAGGAGTTGATTTTCAAAATCCTTCAGGCACAGGCCGAGAAGGCCGGGCTGATCTTCTCCGAAGGCGTGCTCGAGTGCCTGCCCGACGGTTTCGGCTTCCTGCGCGCGCCGGAATATAACTATCTGCCCGGTCCCGACGACGTCTACGTTTCACCGTCGCAGATCCGGCGCTTCGATCTGCGCACAGGCGACACGGTCAGCGGCCAGATCCGTCCGCCCAAGGAAGGGGAACGCTACTTCGCCCTCATCAAGGTCGACGCGATCAACTTCGAGCCGCCCGAACAGGCCCGCAATAAGATCTTCTTCGACAACCTGACGCCGCTCTATCCCAACGAGCGCATCCGGCTCGAAACCACCAAGGACAATCTCTCCGGCCGCATCATGGACATGCTCACCCCCCTCGGCAAAGGCCAGCGCGGGCTGATCGTCGCCGCGCCCCGCACCGGCAAAACCATGATGCTCCAGTCCCTCGCCGCCTCCATCGCGGCCAACCACCCGGAGATCGTGCTCATCGTCCTGCTGATCGACGAGCGTCCCGAGGAAGTCACCGACATGCAGCGCTCGGTCAAGGGCGAAGTCATTAGCTCGACCTTCGACGAGCCCGCCTCGCGCCACGTGCAGGTCGCCGAAATGGTAATCGAAAAGGCCAAGCGCCTGGTCGAGCACAAGCGCGACGTCGTGATCCTGCTCGACTCCATCACGCGCCTCGCCCGCGCCTACAACACCGTCGTTCCACCCTCCGGCAAAGTCCTCTCCGGTGGCGTCGACTCCAACGCCCTCCAGCGTCCCAAGCGCTTTTTCGGCGCGGCGCGCAACATCGAGGAAGGCGGCTCGCTGACCATCGTCGCCACGGCGCTCATCGATACCGGTTCGCGCATGGACGACGTCATTTTCGAGGAGTTCAAGGGCACCGGCAACATGGAAATCCATCTCGACCGGAAGCTCGTCGATAAGCGCACCTTCCCGGCCATCGACATCAATAAGAGCGGCACGCGCAAGGATGAACTGCTCATCCCGCGCGAGGAACTCAACCGCATCTGGGTCCTGCGCAAGGTGCTCGCTCCTTTGTCCCCTGTCGAAAGCGTGGAGCTGCTGCTCGACAAGCTGGCCAAGACGCGCGCCAACGCCGAGTTTCTGGCCTCGATGAGCGGCTAAAGTGGATACAGGCGGTGACCCGCCTCATCCCCTGAGCCATGGGCCGCATTCGAGTTCTCTCCGACCAGGTCGCCAACAAGATCGCCGCCGGCGAAGTCGTCGAGCGCCCCGCCTCGGTGATCAAGGAGCTTCTCGAAAACTCCCTCGACGCCGGCGCCACCGACATCCGCATCGAGGTCGAGGCCGGCGGCCGGCGTCTCTTACGGATCGCCGACGACGGCTGCGGCATGATGCGCGACGACGCCCTGCTCGCCTTCGAGCGCCACGCCACTTCGAAACTCTCTTCGGTAGACGATCTGAACGCCATCGCCACGCTCGGTTTCCGCGGCGAAGCGTTGCCCTCCATCTCGTCCGTCTCGCGCCTCGTGCTGGAAACCCGCGCTCAGGACGAGCGCATCGGCACACGTGTTGAGATCGCCGGAGGCCGCTTGCTCGATTGCGCCGAGTTGGCCTTCCCCGGCGGCACCACGATCACCGTCCGCGACCTCTTCTACAACGTGCCCGCGCGCAAGAAGTTCCTGCGCAGCGAGCAAACCGAACTGGCGCATATCGCCTCGCTGGTGACGCACTACAGCCTGGCGCACTGCGACAAGAGCTTCACCCTGACCCACGCCGCCAAGGAACTCCTTCGCGTGACCCCCGTCGCTGGCTTGCGCGACCGCGTCTTCCAGGTCTTTGGCGCCGAGACTTTGGAAGACCTCGTCGATCTCGGCCACCGCGCAACCATTCTGACCGCCGAATCGGAGCCGGCCCGGTTCGCCTTGCGCGGGTTCATCTCGCGCCCGCAGGTGCAGAAGAACAACCGCAACTCGGTTTTCCTCTTCGTCAACGGGCGGCTGATCCGTGACCGTCTGCTGCTCCACGCCATCTCAGCCGCTTATCACAACCTGATGCCGCCGGCCTGTTACCCCTTCGCCATGCTCTTCGTCGAGTGCGACCCGGGCGAAGTGGACGTCAACGTCCACCCCTCGAAAACAGAGGTCCGTTTCCGCCACGCCAGCTTCGTGCACGATTTTGTGCGCGACCAACTGCGCGAAACCCTGATCGCCGCCAGGCCCGCGCCCAGCGCGCCGTTGCCCGTGAGTCCGCTCTCGTCCTACCCGCCCCAGCCGGGTGCGCGACTGCCGTATTCGGAGTTCACCCAGTCGCTCGAGAACATGCGCTTCGACGAGGCTCGCAACGTGTTGCCCGGCGAGCCCTCGGTCTCCGCCTCGGTCCTCGAGCGGCAGACCTTCCCCGACACTTCCGGCTCCTTCCTGCAACCGCTGCCCGGCCCCGCCCAACGCTTCGACTTTCCAGTCGGTGCCATCCCCTTGGACGTTGCGGATCTGCCTCCCGCGGCTGCCGACACAATACGGCTGAAGGTGCCCGAGACACACGCCGGCCTGCCCGTCGGCCTCAATCTCGACGTGCCCCAGTCCATGGTCCAGCTCGCCGATTTGCGCGTGCTCGGCCAGGTCTACGACAGCTTCATCCTGGCCGCCGGTTCTGACGGGCTGTGGATCATCGACCAGCATGTCGCCCACGAGCGCATTCTCTTTGAGCGCAACCTCGCGCGCCAGGCCGCGGGCAAGGTCGAGCAGCAGCGTCTGCTGATGCCCATTGTGCTTCCGTTGACTCCCGCGCAGCAGGTGGAGTACGATCGCATCGCCGCCGACCTGGCCACGGCCGGTTTCGAGACCGAGCCCTTCGGCAATCGCACCATCGCCGTCAAGGCCGTTCCCGCGGACCTCGAACCCGGCGGCGTGGAGAGTGCGATCTACGAAATCCTCGAGATCGCCGAAAGCGAATTGCGCCGCGTCTCGGTCGACGATCTGCGCCGCGGCATCGCGGCCTCGCTGGCCTGCCGCGCGGCCATCAAGATCAACACGCCGCTTGACCGGACCAAAATGGAGTACCTGCTGCGGGAACTGGCCCGCACCGCCTGCCCGATGTCCTGTCCCCATGGCCGCCCCGTCGCGCTGCGCTACTCCACGCGCGACATCCTGCGCAGTTTCCATCGCATCTAGGCCGCGCTCGGTTCACCGCAAGCGCGGATAGAATGGGACTGATCGTCCGGACAGAACCATGACCAGCAAGGCTCTTCTCTTCCACTCATTGGCGGCGGTCTGTGTCCTTGTGGGCACGGCCTTCGCGCAATCCCCTAAACATGCCTTCGCCATCGACGGCGAACGCTTCCTACTCGATGGCAAGCCGTTGCAGATCCGCTCCGGGGAGCTGCACTACCCGCGCGTGCCGCGCGAATATTGGCACGACCGCATGCAGAAGATGCGGGCTCTTGGGCTGAATACGCTGACCACCTACGTCTTCTGGGACCTGCATGAGCCGCGGCCCGATGTGTTCGACTTCACCGGCAATCTCGATCTCGGCGCTTTCCTGCAGGCGGCGCAGGAGGAGGGCCTGTTCGTGTTGCTGCGGCCCGGTCCCTACGTTTGCTCGGAATGGGATCTGGGCGGGTTGCCTTCCTGGCTGCTGGCAAATGAGCAGATGAAGATCCGTTCGAGGGATCCGCAGTTCCTGGCCGCCGTCACGCGCTACATGCGGAAGGTCGGTGAGATCGCCGCGCCGCTGCAGATCACGCGCGGAGGGCCAGTGCTCATGGTTCAGGTCGAGAATGAGTATGGCTCCTACGGCAGTGACCACGACTACATGCGCGCCATCCAGACCTCCATCCGCGACGTCGGTTTCGACGTCCCGCTCTACACCTCCGATGGCGCGGAGGAGAGTGATCTGAAGGGCGGCACGTTGCCAGACGTCCTCTCGGTCATCAACTTCAGCGCGAGCGACAACCCGGAGGGCCAGTTTGCCAGCTTCGCGAAGTTCCGCACCGGCGTTCCAAAGATGGTCGGCGAGTTCTGGACGGGCTGGTTCGACCACTGGGGCGAGACTCACCACCTGACCAATCCCGCTAAGGAGGCGGCGAACCTGGAATGGCTGCTGTCGCGCGGCATCGGCTTCAACCTGTACATGGTCCACGGCGGATCGAGTTGGGGACCCATGGCCGGGGCGAACTTCTCCGACCGTTATGAACCGGACATCTCGAGCTACGACTACGATGCGCCGATCGACGAAGCCGGCCGGCTGACCCCCAAGTTTTTCGTCTTGCGCGAGGTGATTCGCAAGCATCTGAGCCCGGACGAGACGCTGCCCGAACCCCCGGCGCCCCTGCCCGTAGTCGAGACACCGCGCATCCAGCTTAAGGCCGGCTCGCCGCTCGCGCGATTGCTCGGCGCTCCGGTGCGCGGCGAATCGCCGAAGCCGATGGAGATGCTGGGCCAGGCCTACGGCATGGTGCTCTACCGGCACGCGGTGAACCAAGCCGCCAGTGGAAAGCTCGAGTTGAACGAGGCCCGCGACTACGCTCTGGTCTCTCAACGCGGGAAGCTCCTGGGGATCCTCGACCGGCGCAAGAAGGAGACCAGCCTCGACGTTTCACTCACGGCGGGCGCTCCGCTGGAGATCCTCGTCAACGCCATGGGGCGCGTCAATTTCGGCGCGCACCTGGTGGATGACCGCAAGGGCATCGTCGGTAGCGTGAAGCTGAACGGCCAGGAGTTGAAAGGCTGGGAGATGTTCCCGCTGCCGCTCGAAAACCTCCACAAGCTCAAGTTCAAGACCGGCCGGGTGCAAACGGGCCCTGCCTTCTACCGCGCGCATTTCGATCTGAAGCCGATGGGCGACACCTTCTTCGATATGCGCGGCTGGGGCAAGGGCTACGTCTGGGTGAACGGCCACAACCTCGGCCGCTACTGGGGAGTGGGTCCACAGCAGTCGCTCTACTGTCCGGCGGTCTGGCTGAAGATCGCGGGCAACGAGCTCGTCGTGCTGGATCTGGACGCCAACGCCGTACGGACGTTGCAGGGACACGTGAACCCGGTGTGGGCAACGCCTGGCAACTAGAGGCGCGATGCGGAGACATCGTTACCGAGCCGCGACTATAAGGAGCGCTTTCCTCGCAGTTCCACAACTGCTGCGAGCTCCAGCCGAAGGGTGAACATAGTAACGTATTCGGAGCGACAGGCCATTAGTCCGGTGCAAAGAGGAGGTATTCAAATGACGCGCAGAGACGTGATGAAGACGCTCGCCGCAACGGCCGCGCTGCCGGCTGCGGCCGCCATGCAGACGGATGGGTTGAAGATCCGGCACGTGGATATCATCCACCACACGCACACCGATTTCGGCTACACGGATATGCCGTCCCTGGTCCGCGATCTCCAGGTGCGGTTCCTGGACGCCGCCCTCCAGACCTGTCTCAACGACCAGCACTTCCGTTGGACCGTCGAAGGCACCGTGGCGCTGGACGACTGGTGGCGCGGCGCGCCGCCCGCGCGCCGGAGCGACCTCTTGCGCATGGTCCAATCCGGGCAGATGGACGTCATGGCGATGGGCTTCAATCAGACGCCCTTCCTCAACGCACTCGAGTGGCGGCAAGCGCTCGACTGGCTTCCGCCCGATCTGTTGCGCGCTGTGAATCCGCAGGCCGCCATGCAGAACGACGTCAACGGGTTCCCCCGCGCCGGAGCGATGCTGCTGCTCGACCGCGGCATCCGGCGTCTGCTGATGGGCATCAATCCCGACAGCGGCGGCCCGCCCTTCCAGCGCCCGTCGGCCTTCTGGTGGAAGATGCCGGACGGACGCCGCATGTTCGTCTGGCTCGGCGATCACTACGGCACGGCGTACAGTTACTTCGAAGCGAACTACTGGCAGCGCGGCCAGGCCAAGGCGGCCGACGCCACGCTCGGTCCACCGCGCGCGGGCGACGTTCTGCGCACGGACGCGGCTTCGCTGCGCGTCTGCCAGGCGCATCTCCACGAACGTCTACAGAAGCTCGAAGCCGCCGGCTACGCGCACGACCGGCTCATCGTTTCCTACACCAACGCGTGGCGCTGGGACAACGATGTGCCGTTCCCGCCGCTGTCGGCCTTCGTCGCAGCCTGGAACGCGCTGGGGCTCACACCCGGCCTGCGCCTCACCACCGCCACCCAAGCCGTGCTAGACATGGAGCGCGCCGCCGGCGGCGCCGTGCCCACGCTCGAAGGCGAGTGGACGGACTGGTGGGCCAACGGCGATGCCTCCGGTCCGCGCGAACTCGCGGCCAGCCGGGCCGCCAAGCGCAACATCGCCGCGGCGCTCGCGCCGGTCTGGGGCGCGCCGTCGGAGCAGGTCACTAAGAAAACGTCGCAGATGCTGAAGGATCTGTGCCTGTTCGACGAACACACGTTTGGCGCAAACATCTCCGTCTCCGAGCCGGACTCGCCCTTCACGCTCGCCCAGTACGCGGAGAAGAGCCTGACCGCATATCGCCCCATGGGCCACAGCGAATGGTTGTTGGGACAGCGGGCGCGCGTCCGGCTCGCCGCCGAGCCCGCCGGCCTCTACGTGATCAACACCGCGCGCGAGCCCTACAGCGGATGGGCCACTCTGCAGGCCGCGGCCATCCGCGATGGCACGAAAATCCCGCAAATCGGCAATATGGCCCGATTCTGGGTCGAGGACCTTGGCCCGTCGAACATCCGCCATATGAAGCGCGAGGAATTGGAAGCGCCGGGCGCCGGGTCGGCGGCCAAACCCGACATGCAAACCGACTCCGCCGGCTGGCCTGTGTCGGCCGTCTGGCCGGGGATGCAGGAACCCCTGTTCACTGCCGGTTTGGGCGATTTCCTCGCCGTCGCTGTCGCCCCGCCGGCGGATCGCGGAACCATCGAGCGCATGCACTCGACGCCCGATCCATCCGCGCGAGAGAAGCTGCGCGCCGAAGCCTTCCGCCAGATTCCCGCGACCTACGGCGCCACCCAGGTCGAGGAAACGCCGCACACTCTGGTCTGCACGCAGCCGGTGAATCATCCGCGTCTGGAGAAAGCGACCCGCCGCCTGGAGCTATGGAAGCGCGAGCCGCGCGCCCGACTGAGCCTGCGTTTCGACCGCATCTCCTCACCCGCGCCCGAAGTCTTCTACCTCAACTTCGCCTTCCCCGTAGAGCGGGTTCTGCCCGTCTTTTCGAATGGTGGCGTGCCTTTCACACCGTACGATGACCAGTTGAAGGGCACCTGCCGCGATTACTACGCCATCGACTCGTGGGCCCGCTACAAGAGTCCGCAAGGTGAATGGCTGTGGGTGACGCGAGACGCCGCGCTGGTCACCGTCGGCGGGCCGCACACGCTGCTGCGCCGCACTACCGCGCCACCGGACACCAACCGCATCATGGCCATGCTCTTCGACAACTTCTGGCACACCAACTTCGTCGCCAACAGCAGCGGCGCGATGGAGTTTCAGTTTGAACTGCTGTGGCGGAAGCAGATCCCCGACCCGGATGCGGCAGCGGAGACGCTCGTGTCGACGCCCGTCGTCGTCATCAATCCCGCCAATCCGGCATCGCCCGAGCTGATGAAGAGCCTGTTCACGCCCTAGTGTCGGCACACGGGAGAATCACCTCCGTTTGCGCCGCGGCCGCTGGCGGTTGCTCCAGCCGCGTTCTTTCCTCAGCGGCTAAGAGTCGCCGTTGACCCGGGCGCGGCATCCTGCGCAGCCTGAGCGACGCCGGCCGGCTGGCCGGTGATGAGCCGCGCGCGGCGATTGAACGTGAAGTACTGGAAAGCCCACTGGATGAAGACCAGCAGTCGATTCTGGAAACCAACGAGATACATCAGGTGGACGAAGAGCCATGCCGCCCAGGCCAACCATCCACTCAGCTTCAGCCCTGCGATCAGGGCCACGGCGGACGCGCGCCCAATCGTGGCCATGCTCCCGTGATCGTGGTAATGGAAGGGCCTTCTGGGTTGTCCCTTCAGCCGTGCCTTGATCAGTTCCGCGACGTATTCGCCTTGTTGCATCGCCACCGGCGCTACGGCCGGCAGCGCGGCGGTGCCTGTCGTCGTAGCGCCCGCCAGGTCGCCGATGACGTAGATCTCCGCGTGACCGGGAACCGCCAGGTAAGGTCCTACCGTGACGCGGCCTGCCCGGTCGAGCGCGACTCCGGTCTTCGTGGCGAGAATCGCACCCAGTCCCGAAGCCTGCACCCCAGCCGCCCACAGGACGGTCCGCGATTCGATTCTGCGGTGCTGGCCGGCGACATCGAGGTCGACCCCCTGCGCATCGATCGCAACGACGTTAGCGCCCGTCAGCGGCAAGACCCCGAGCTTGGCCAGGGACGCCGCCGCCTTCTCCGACAAATCCGTCGGATAGAAGCCCAGAACGCGCGGCGAGGCCTCGATCAGGAAGATGCGCGCCTCCTCCGGGCGAATCGTGCGGAACTCGCCCCGCAGCGTGTCGTTCGCAATCTCGCCCAGCGCGCCGGCCAGTTCGACGCCGGTCGGACCGCCTCCGACGATGACGAACGTGAGCCACGCGTGGCGCCTGTCCGGGTCCGCCTCCTGCTCGCCGGCTTCAAACGCGGACAGGATGCGCCGGCGGATCTCCTGGGCGTCTTCCAGGGTCTTGAGCCCCGGCGCGACCTGGCCCCATCGCTCGTGGCCGAAGTAGTAGTGCCGCGAACCAGTGGCCAGAATCAGCGAGTCGTAAGGAATCTCACGGATGGGCGGAAGCTCCCCGACGGAGGAGATCTCCAGGTCACCCACCCGCACCACGCGCCGCTCCACATCGATGTCCACGACTTCGCCGAGCAGTGTATGGACGTTTTTCGCGTGCCGGAAAATCACCCTCAGCGGGTAGGCAATATCGACCGCCGACAATCCGCCCGTAGCAACCTGGTAGAGCAGCGGCTGAAAGAGATGGAAGTTGCGGCGGTCGATGAGCGTGACTTCAACCGGTTGGCGTCCGGAGGAACTCGAGGCCAATGTCCTGGCGGCATACAGCCCTCCGAACCCGCCCCCGACCACAACCACTCGATGAGACAAGTGAGACTCCCTCGGATCGCCGCAAGCAGTTCTACTACACGATGTTTGATGATTGGAACACGCGGTCCGCTTCGGTCCTGATCCGCGGACGGCGCCTCCCGTCGATTGCAGTTCTGGCACCCAGGGTGGGCCCGGTCCCCATGACCGCCACACCGGCTCTGCCAGTTACAGATTCTGCATCCCCTGGAATTCGAGGGTTCTCACCAATGTCGTGGCGTACTGCCGGGCATGGCCCGCTGGGCCCTCGTAGATTTTGGCCAGTCGCACGCGCGGGATACCGGCTTCAGAGGCATCGGCGCATCCCTACACGGAGGCTCCAGCGTTGGGTCATGCAACCAGCCGCCAGCTTGGGAACGACTAGCCTCGTACCCATCCATAGCGTGAGCCGGCCGAGCGGCGGCGGAGACGCTAGTGTTGACGCCCGTCTTTATCATCAATGTCAATCCGGCCAATCCGGGCATCGCCCGAACCGATGAAGAGCCTGTTCACGCCCTAGACCATTTTCATCCCGCGTTATGAAGAGGACTCTTCCTAGAGCAGAACTGTGCCGCGTTTGGGATGGCGTGAAACTGGGGCAGAGCGGAATAGTTGAATTGCGATCCTATGTATCCCACCTGCATTCAGGGCGCGGGGAATCACAACACTATCATCCAGTCAAATCGCAATTTGCCGCCGGTCGAATGGCATAAAGCATTGAGAGGCAGTTGGCTAGTGAGCAAGGTGCGTGCCGAGAGGCGCTTGCCTAATCAAGTTGCGAAGTATAACGACTGTCGTAGTATTTTTATAAGTCATTTTGATTCAGTCTGTTAACGGCCCGTGGGAATAGTCGATGCGGCGCAAAAAACGGGGACAGCCACCGCTTTTCGCACGAAGCCGCATCGATTCCAAAAGGTTTGCCACAGCGAAAGACGGTGGCTGTCCCCGCTTTTTGCCTTCGACGCACTTTTAACACGGGCTGTTAATGGTGGCGCGGGTCCTATTTCTTTTCCGTCCTATTCCCCAGTTTTTGTATTCCCTATTTCTCTGTTTCAATTTTGTTATCGCTTGATAAGAAAAATGGATTTCGAATTTCTTATCTGATGATAACGACTATTTTTTTGTTTTATGTACTATCGCCATGTATGATGTTTTCACAGATCGGACATAGGGTGTCCGGTCGTCTCCAGGAGCAGTTCCCTTGGTGATGACTCTTTCAAGCACTGAGCCCGGCTTTCTAGCGAAGCCGGGCTCTACCCAGGCTCCGCCGTTGAAGCGGAGATCCAGGCTGTTTTAACTGAATTCAGAAAGGGGGCCGAACTTGAACGGGAGTGGAAAGGTCAGGCATTTGATGTTCAGGCTATTGGCAGGCCTCCTCGCGGCCTGCGCGGCGCTGTGCGCGCAGAGCAATTCCGCCACCTTGAGCCGGCGAGTTCAGGAGCCTTCGCAGATGTTCGTCGCCGTTCCGCAAGTCAGTTTTGGACGTAATTCCGTCGATGGGCCTGGTATGCGAACGATATACCTGGCGCCGCTCCATTCCTTCGCGGTCGCGGAACGGGTGCGCCTGGAGCTTCGCGCCGAGTCCTTCAATGCGCTGAACTACTCGAACTGGGGCACGCCGAACCGCTTTGTCAACCCGCCGCAATTCGGCACTATCACGGACGCCGCTGCACCTGGCCGCGAGGCCCAGTTGAGTGCCAGGCGTTCTTTCTGAGGCTTCCCATGGAAGGGCAAGACAACACGATTCGCCGCCGCAGTCTTCTAAAGACAGCGGGATTCTTTGCCGCAGCAGGCGTGCCGCTGGCCGCTGCGGCGTTCATCGCGCGGCGCACCAAGGTCTCGGGCAGGATCTACAAGCGTGCGTGGTGGATCAAGAAAGTGAGGCGCCCAACGCTCAGCGAGAAAAATGCCGCATTCCAGCGCTTCTCAGGAGATAACATCTTCGAGATTTACAAACCCTTGAAGGCTGCTCGTGAGGGCGCCACAGCCTTCGAGTCTGAACAGGCGGAGAAGCGGACGCGGCTGGCGAAGTGGATGAACAAGGGGCAGCCCGGTTTCAGCCTGCGCGATCACCAGCTCAGTGAAGGCGCGTGGACTCTGATGCACTCGACCAAGCCGGGCGAGGGGCTGCTGTCGTGGCGGCGCATCGCGGTCCGCACGCCGGCCGAATTGGGAGTCGCGCCGTACTCTGGGCCGCCCGCGGAAGCCGCGAAGACGGTGAAGGCGGCGGCTCGGCTCTATGGCGCGGGCGTGGCCGGCATCGCAGCGCTGAATGAGCAGTATGTCAACCTTCGTGAGAGCGGCAAGGACATCGTCTTCGCCGATGTCAACCTGCCTGAAGTCACGGACGAGAAGTTTGTGATTCCCCGGCGGATGAAGTGGGTGGTGGCGTTGGCGATTCCGATGGATCTCGACCTGCTCTCTCACGCGCCGACGGCCGTCGGCGATGCGGCCACCGGTCTCGGATACAGCCAATCCGCGTTCGCGGTGGCGTCGCTCGCCGAGTTCATTCGCGGCCTGGGCTATCAGGCCATCCCGAGCGTGAACGATACGGCGCAGAGCGTCCCCTTCGCGATGGAAGCGGGACTGGGGGAGTTGAGCCGCTTGAACAAGCTTGTGACCCCGGAGTTTGGCCCGGCCGTTCGCCTGTGCAAGGTGTTCACTGACCTGCCCTTGGCCTGCGACCAGCCGATCGATTTCGGCCTCGCCGCGTTCTGCCGGAAATGCCGGAAATGCGCCGAGGCCTGCCCGGCTGGAGCGCTGTCCTTCGAGGACGAGCCGAGCTTCAAGGTCGTCGGTCCGTGGAATAACCCCGGGCACAAAGCGTGGTTCGAGGATTCCTATAGCTGCTTTGCGCACTGGCAGGCGGTGGGCACCGGTTGCGCGGTCTGCCTCGCCAGTTGCCCGTTCACCAAAGCCGCCCAGTCCTGGGTCCACGAAGCCGCAAAAGCCGCGATCTCGATGACCCCCGCAACCGACGGCCTCTTCCGAAGGATAGACGACATTTTCGACTCAAACGGCAAAGACCAACCCGAGTTCTGGTGGAGGGACGCATGATCGACGTTGCGCGTGCGAGGCTAATGACCTCTCCCAGCGTGGCGACTGCGTTTGTCCCTGGCTGGAAACGCGCTTCTCGCGCGGGGCAGGGCATGGCGTCATGAACTCGTGCCAATGTCAACGGCACCATTTGCGAGTCCGGGACGGACCAGACGCGCACATCCGCAGCGCGAGCCGACTGAGCGGCGGCCAACGCCAGAGGGCGGTTCTTTTCTTTTGGTAGTTGTTTCGGATTAGTATTTTCAGCCAATTGTACTGTACTTTTCTTTCCGGTTACTATCGATGCCAACACTGGGTTCAAAAAAATGAAAACACTGGGTTTTTTCTCCTTGCTTCTCGTGTGCCCTTGGGGCTACGCACAGGATCCGACCGGCGTTCTGGAAGGCCAGGTGTTCGATCCGGCGAATGCTGTCGTGATACATGCCGTCGTTACGGCGCAGAACGCCCAGACGGGTTTCTCTGCGACGCAGCAATCCGGGAAAGACGGGTCGTTTCACTTCTCGTCCCTGCCGGTCGGGGACTACGAATTGCGGGTCGCCGCCGAGGGCTTCGCACCGTTCACCGTGGCCGGGATTCACATTGACATCAACCGCACCGTGCGTTTCCCCGCCAATCTGGTGATCGCCAGCGGCCGGAGCGAGGTGAACGTGACGGCCAGCGGCGCTAGCGCCGATCTGAACACGGCGATCGGCAATGTGGTCACTTCGCAGGAGGCCACGGATCTGCCGCTCAATGGCCGCAACTTCACGCAGCTCGGTCTGCTGCAACCCGGAGTCGCACCGATGACTTCGGGGCTCTCCGAAGCGGGCGGCCTGTTGCGCAGCGGGCAGGCCTATGCGGTCAACGGCCAGCGGCCTGAATCGAACGACTACGTCCTGGACGGAGCGGCGAATGTGAACAGCGTCGATGGCGGCTTCGCGATTCGCACGCCCGTCGATGCCATTGCCGAATTCCGGATTCTGACCTCGAATGCACCGGCGGAATACGGCGGCACGAGCGGCGCGACTACCAGCGTCGTTACGCGCTCCGGCGGCAACGCATTTCATGGCACTGTTTATGATTTCCTGCGCAACAATGCTTTGGATGCCCGCAATGTCTTCGCGTCGGCGGTGGAACCGCTGCACCAGAATCAATACGGCGCGACACTCGGTGGTCCGATCCGGCGGGATCGCGACTTCTTCTTCGCATACTTCGAAGGCCTGCGCGATCGGCAGGGTGAGACCGAAACCGCGACCGTTCCCACACCAGCGCAGCGGCAGGGCGATTTCAGTGGCCAACCTTCTCCATTGATCAACTACTTCACCGGAGCACCTGTGCCGGGCGGCGTGCTGCCGGCGTACATGTTGAATTCGATTTCGCTCAATGCGCTGAACTTCTACCCGCTGGGCAACACGTCGCCGTCGTTGTACACCTCGACGCAGCTACTGACCAATAACTACGACCAGGGCGGGGCGCGGCTCGACCACTACTTCGGCAATGGCGATTCGCTATTTCTCCGCTACGCAATTTCGAACGCGCATTATATCGATCCGCTGCCGATTGACGGCGCCAACGTACCCGGCTTTCCGACGGAGGACGATACGCTCACACACTCGGCCGTGATCTCGAGTACGCATCTCTTCTCGCCGCGCACCGTCCAGACCGCGCGGGTCGCTTTTTTCCGTAATAATTTCGAGTTCGATCAGCGCCTCAACCACGATCTGCCCAGCACGCTCGGCTTCACGTATCAGCCCACGCTCGGCATCGCTGCCGGGCCGCCCTATCTGATTGTCAGCGGATACGCCAGCGTCGGCGACCCAATTACCGGGCCGCGCAACACGCACCAGAACACCTACGAAGCGAACTACTCCATAGCGCACATCGCGGGCAAACACAGCTTCAAGGCCGGCGCCGAGTTCAGCCGCACCCAGATGAATCTGGTTTACGGAATTGCGACCAACGGGTTCTTCGTCTTCGCGCCGTTTCCTTTTAGCGACTCCTTCGCCAGTTTCCTGACGGGCCAATCCGTCGAATTCTTCCAGGGCGGCGGGCAGTTCGATCGCGGGTTGAGGAATTATGTCGCGGCCGGATACGCGCAAGACGAGTGGCGGATCGCCCGGCGCTTCACGCTGAATTACGGCCTGCGTTATGAGATCAATTCTCCCTATACCGAGATCCGCAACCGGCTGAACGAGTGGGCCCCTGGCCAACAGTCAACTCTGTATCCCCATGCGCCTCCCGGACTGCTTTTCCCCGGCGATCCTGGGGTGGCCGCGGGAATCATACCCAACTATTACAAGGGCCTGATGCCGCGCGTAGGCGTCGCCTGGGATCCGCGAGGCGACGGCAAAACCACGATTCGCGCCGCGTATGGCATTTTCTACGACTCCTTCACGAATGGCGTCGGCGGCCCGCTTCAGGCGCCGGTCAGCGCCCTCCCGTGGACGCAGGCCGTCCAGGTCGCGGGCCCCGGTTTCGATATCGCCAACCCCTGGGGCAGCCAGCCGCCCCCGTTCGCGAACCTGGCCTTCGCCACACCGGCCACCGTTCTGACGGTCAACCAATCGTCGCGGCCTCCCTATGCCCAGGATTGGAACTTCTCTATTCAGCGCGTGCTCTCGCATGACTATTTGCTCGACGTGCGCTATGTCGGCAACAAGGGGACGCGGCTGCCGCGCATGGTCGAAGCGGATCCATCGGTCTATAGCCCAGGCGAGAACGCGGGCAACGTCGATCAGTATCGCGTGTACGCCGGCTGCCCAGCAGCGGGCGGGTCCTGCAACTTTGCCTCGGTCGGCCTGATCAGTAACGAGGCCAACTCGACTTATCACTCGTTGCAGGTGGCCTTGTCGCGCCACTTCTCCAATGGCCTGGGCTTCCTCGCTTCGTATTGGTTTTCGAAGAGCCTCGACGACGTCTCTTCGTTCAACCTCTCGGGCTCCGCCACGTCGCTCGTCGCCGGCGAGAACGACCTGGCGCAGAATCCGTTCAACCTCGCCGCCGAACATGGGCCTTCGCTTTTCGACGCCCGCAACCGCTTGTCGATCAGCGCCAACTATCGCCTGCCCCAGTGGAAGCAAGCGCCCCGCGCGGCCGCGCTGGTGCTGAATGGGTGGCAGTTGAACGGCATTGGCACTTTCTCTTCCGGGACGCCGTTTACGGTTTATGACAGCGCCAATGTCTCGCTACAAGGATCCGCTCCCGAGATCACCGGCTTCTATTCGAGCCGGCCGGATCTGATCAGCAATCCCAACGCCGGCCCGCATACTGTCAATCAGTGGGTCAGCCCGGCTGCATTCCAACGCCTCGACCCGGTTGCGCAGGCCGGTCAATTTGGCAATGAGGGACGCAACGTCGTGCGCGGTCCCGGACTGGCCGATGTCGATCTTTCCCTTCTGAAGGATTTCAACTTAGGCGAATCGAAACGGCTGCAATTCCGCATCGAGAGCTTTAACGTCGCCAACCACGCGAACTTTTATCTGCCGGATGACGACCTTGCGTCGCCGACGTTTGGCCGGATTTTGCAGGCCGGTTCGCCGCGGCTCTTGCAATTGGCGCTGAAGCTGGTTTACTAGTGGCCAGTAGCGGAGAAAACGTGGGTTGTTACCGAGCCGTTGTTTCTGAGCCGCGACCGTCAGGGAGCGGTTCTTCGTCGTGACTGAGCCGCACCTGTGAAGGAGCGGTTCTTCCTTGGTTCCGAACCGTGACTGAATGGACGATTCTTCCGCATAGTAACGTGTTCACAGCGACAAGCCTTTAGGAGCAATCGAGAAGTTATGTCCAACGAAAATCCGCCACAGGACCAGCCCAAGATGGAGCCGATGTTTCTGCCGGGCGTCGAGCAGAACCCGAAGCCCGGCTCCTTCACCGACAGCATTCGCACGCTGCAGCGGCAGGGCGTGGAGTATCCGCAAATCTGGCACATGTTCGCCTATCTGCCCCAGGCGACCACCCATCTGGCGCAGTTCACGCACGAAATCCTGCGCGGCCCCGGTCCCTTCAGCCCGGGCATCCGCGAGCTGATCGCCGCCTATACGTCCTATCGCAACGATTGCCCGTTTTGACTGAAGTCCCACGCCGCAGTTGCGGCGGAACTGCTGGGTAGCGAGGAACTGGTCTGGTCCGTGTTGCGGGATCTGGAAACCTCGGGGTTGGACGAGAAGCACAAGGCTCTGTTCCGATTTGTCAACAAGGTGAATCGCGACTCGCCGAGAATTACAGCCGCGGATATGCAACCGCTCTACCAGGCCGGGTGGGATGACGATGCGATCTATTTCGCCATCACGGTCTGCGCGCTGTTCAATTTCTATAACCGCTGGATCGACGCGAGCGGCGTGCACGCTCTATCGGATGAAGCGCATCGTCAGGGAGGAAAACGGACCGCATTGCACGGCTATGCTCGCGACTAGTGTCGTGTCTCGCAGATGTTTTGATAATCACCGGCCATCCGCCGTGGCGCAGGCACTCGTGCCTGCCGCGTTGAACACTCGTGTCGACGCTCGGCCGCCGTTGTAATTGCTTGACTGAGACAGTACACTAGCGCGCTTCCATTCGATCTGGCTGGCACACCGAATATGCTCGCTGACATCACCCCCGTTACTCTCCCCGGGCGGCGCTATGAATACCTTTCTTACGCCGCCCTGGTCTTTTTGTGCCTCATCGCCTGCGCCACGATATGAGCCATCCTCTCGCCAACCCCGGCTGGCGCGTCGTGCTCGCCGCCTACTTTGGCGTCATGGTGAGTTTCGGCTCGCTGCTGGTTTTCACCTTCAGCATTTTCCTGAAACCGCTGAGCGCCGAATTCGGATGGAGCCGCGAATCCATTTCCGCCGCGTTCGGTTTCGCCGCCATCACCGTCGCCATCTGCTCGCCGCCGCTGGGGTCTCTGCTGGACCGCTACGGGCCGCGCCGGCTCATACTTCCGTGCATGGCCGTGTTCGGCGTGGCCTTCGCCTCACTCGGTCTCCTCACGCCCCGCCTGTTCCATCTTTACGCGACCTTCGTTTTGCTCGGAATCGTCGGCAACGGCACGACCCAAATGGGCTACTCGCGCGCCGTTTCAACGTGGTTTGACCGCCGTCGCGGCTTGGCGCTGGCCCTGGTGATGGCCGGCGTCGGCACCGGCGCGATGCTCCTTCCACCGTTGGCGCAGACTCTGATTCACAGTTACGGCTGGCGCGCCGCCTACGGCCTGCTGGGCGCGCTGGTGCTGTTGTTCGGCCTTCCGTTGACCGCGCTATTCGTCCGCGAACGGCCGCGCGCGCCCGGTTCGGCCGCGCTCGAACTGGAGGGCCTCACGGTCGCGCAGGGCATCCGTTCCCGATCCTTCTGGATTCTCATCGCCACCTTGTTTCTAGGCTCGATGAGCGTGAACGGCGCCATCACGCACCTCTCGCCGCTGCTCACCGACCGCGGAGTCTCCGCTTCGACGGCCGCGCTGGCCGCCTCGGCGCTGGGGCTGGCCAGCTTCTGTGGGCGCCTGTTGACCGGCTTCCTTCTGGACCGCTTCTTCGGGCCGCGCGTCGGCCTCTGTCTGCTGCTGTTTACCGCGCTCGGCATCTTTCTGCTCTCCCTCGCCCGATCGGCGCCAGCAGGCATCGCCGCCGCCATGTTGATCGGGCTCGGCCTCGGCGCAGAGGCCGACATCACGCCCTATTTGCTGACCCGTTATTTCGGCCTGCGCTCGTTTTCGACCCTATATGGATTCACCTGGTCGGCTTACGCGCTCGCCGGCGCCATCGGTCCCGTCGTCATGGGCCGGGCATTTGATGTCACCGGCTCGTATGCCGCACTCCTCGTTCTGCTGGCGACCGCAACGGCCCTTTCGGCCGGCCTGTACCTGTTTCTTCCCAAATACCCGCGGATGTCATCGACGCTGACCACAATCGCCGGCTGAGGCGGCGCACCGATTGTTCAGAAACTGGGCGCGCTCGCCGACTCCAACGGACGCTACAGCACCACCTCCACGCCCGGCGCGCACCCTCTGGAGATTTTGCCGGGCGTTGCACCCGGGTTGCACCTGCAATTCAACAACGGCCCTGCTTGGGCCGCCTGCCTGGAGCTAAGCTTCTGTTCATGGTGCCCAGGGTGGGACTTGAACCCACACTCCCCTTTCGGGAAAACGGATTTTAAGTCCGTTGCGTCTGCCGATTTCGCCACCCGGGCACTTGGAAAAGACACCTGACTGCAGGGTCGCGGGACTTGCGCCCTCCCACTCGGAATGACTCCGCTGACGGTTTTTGCAAACTCAGCTTCGCCCTGCGCTCAACCGTTGCCGCCAGCATATCGGGAGCCGGAGGCGCGCAGAGCTGCAAATCCGTGGCGATCGAGTGGCCCATCAGCCTCATGATAATAAATGCGTCACCTCCAGATTCGCCCAGTCGCGTTCGGCGACGGTGGAGGAGGACGTGGAACGCGATCTCACTGCGCTGCTTCTCGCGTTACGTGCGCGGCCGCACTGTTCGTGAAACTCGCGGTCCCGAGCGATGCGCCAAGCTACTGTCTGTCGTTCGCCGCCTCCAATGCCTGTTCGTCGAAGCCCGAATCTTTACCCCGTGGCCCGCTGTACACTACGAAGCGCACCACCTTTCGGCGCGCAAAATGCCCCAGGCTGGTTCAGTTATCCAGAGACTGGGGGCCTTGCGCCGCAAATTCGTTCTTGAGGTACTTGATCTTGCCCAACCGCTCCATGATGTGCGTCATCTGTTCGGCTGCAGTGGCTGTTCTGGGTAGTTCAGCAACTAGTTTGGCCCGCAGGTTCGCTTCCGGCAAGATGCTACGAAGATGGAGCTGCGAATCGAAGTCAAAGTAAGCGAACGGTTCGTGGGGCAAAGTGAGCGGTTTCAAAACCACATCGATGTGTCCGTCCGCAAATACTTCCAGGCCTGACGCCCCATAGAAACGGTTAGCGTTTCCAGTCGCTGTGAGGCCGCGAAATAGAAGTACGGCCCTCTCATTTGCCGCAGGAATGCCGTCTAAGATTCGGTCATCTCCGGGGCGTACGGCGCCAAGCCCGCCCATTCGGCGAGAACCCAAGATCACCAGAGTTGCGCGGTAGTTTTTGCCATCTTCCACCTCGTCCGAGAACGAGTCGTTGACTCCGCCCAACAACACTTCC
The DNA here is from genome assembly GCA_963838205.1 of Terriglobia bacterium. Classification (GTDB taxonomy): domain Bacteria; phylum Acidobacteriota; class Terriglobia; order Bryobacterales; family Bryobacteraceae; genus CAIVVT01. The sequence goes on from CAWIQF010000001.1 coordinate 204,237, forward strand.
TCGATGCCATCGCCGTCGAAATCGACGATATTCATGTCGAAAAACCACCCCGCGTGCCAGTACTCCGAAACGACCTTGCCTTCCGCCGAAAGAAGCGCCAGTTGGTATGGCCAATCGAACATATGATGGCTACCCACCACTATGCGCCCTCCGTCTTTTCGCGCCTGCTTCAGGACGCCGATCAGGTTGACGGAGAAGGGACCGGAATACTGATGTCCGAGCGGTGTGCGCACCGTTCTGCCTGGTTGCCAGGTCCAGCGCGCCTTTCCATCCTGGTTTATGCAATATACCGTAGGCGCAGCGTTTTTTGCGTCAGGTGAAAAGTAGACATACAACAGTTCTTTGCGTCCATCGCCGTCGAGGTCCACGAAGGAGACTCGCTGCAGAAAGCCAACGGGCTGATCGTCGGGAGCATTTGGCAGACGAAAGCTCCAGACGGGCCGGTCTTCCTCGTCCAGCGCGCTCAGAATGCTTCCGACCACCCTCGTTCGAACGGGGCTTCTTAGCTTCATCAATCCCGACTGCCACCAGACCGCGGCAACGATGACGCACGCCATGGCGATTCCGCATAGCGCCAGCATCCGGATTCGTCTGCCGGCGGACCGCGCGATTTCCGGCCTGTCGGGTTGTCCCGTTTCATCGTCGGCTGCGCTCTGGTGCCCGGATCTCCAGACGCCAAGCTTCCTTACTTGGCTCTGCACTCTCGCTGCAATTTCAGCGGCCGCGTGCATTACATGGAATCGCCTCACGCCACGCCGGGTCTCGTCCTGCGCCTCGTCGGTCTCCGCGGTCGGCGGATGACGTCCGAGAACCCCCGGCTTCTTGGCGCCTCCCGCCCGGGCATTCACCAGATCGCCCTTCGCCTCCCGCGCGCTCCCGAGCGCGTTTTCCAGCGCCACCACGAAATCGGCACAGCTTCCGTAGCGCTCCTCGTGGCTCCTGGCGAGCGCCCGATAGAACACGTCGTCCACCGCCGGCGGCAGATCTGGGGCCGCCGACGTGGCCGCCGGTCGATCGCCATAGACGATCTGGTGCACGATGGTGACGATCGACTCCGCCCGAAACGGCTTCCACCCGGTCAGCATTTCGTAGGCCACGACCGCCAGCGAAAACTGGTCTGTCGTTCCGTCCACGGCCAGGCCTTGAATCTGCTCCGGAGACATGTAGCCTGGCGTTCCGGTCAACACCGCCGTGCGCGTCATCTGGTCGAGACTAACGACCTTGGCGATGCCAAAGTCTGTTATCTTCAACGTCGTGTCGCGGTGCAGCATCAGGTTGGCCGGCTTGATGTCGCGGTGGATGACTCCAGCCTGGTGGGCGTAATCCAGAGCCCCGGCCGCCTGCCTGAGAATGTCCAACGCTTCGCCCGCCGTGAGCCGCACCGCCGCGCTCATCCGCTGTTGCAGCGTCGGGCCGTCGACGTACTCCATGGCGATGTACGCCAGCTCTTCCTGCGCGTTCGATTCGTAGATCGTGACGATGTTCGGGTGCGACAGCGCGCCCGCGGACCGGGCTTCGCGGAACAACCGCTCGCGCTGCCACCGCTGCAACACCGGACTGCCGGATTGATCCAGCCGGATCGTCTTCAGCCCGATCGTTCGCCCTATCTGCAAGTCGCGCGCTTCATAGACGACGCCCATCCCGCCGCGTCCCAACTCGCGGCCAATCTCATAGTGGCCGATCGTCGCCGCCGCCAGCCCATCCGTGCGCGGCGATTGGCCTCGCGATTCATCCTGGCTGGGCTGCGGCTCGACCGTCTCCCCGCGGAACTCATACTCCGCGACCAGCGAGCTCGACTTCGGCCCACAGCCGGTCATCCGCCCCGCACGCCTGCAGCAGATATTCAGGTCGTGTTGCCGGTTGTTCCTGCAGCGCGGCCTCGAACAATTCCAGAATCCGCTGCCGCGTCTCTTCCGCGTTCATGACATCTGCCTGAGATCGCGGCTCAACCACGTCTTGGCAAACTTCCAGTCGCGCTTGACGGTCTCCACGGAGATCTCAAGCAGCCTGCCGATCTCCTCCTCGGAGTACCCCCCGAAAAATCGCAGCTCCACTGTCTTCGCCTGGCGCGGGTACTCGCGCGCCAGGCGCTCCAGCGCGTCGTCGATCGCCACCAACTCGCCCGGCTTTTCCCGGGCGCTTGCCAAAGCGTCATAAAACGACACGCGATCCTCGCCGCTCGCCCGCTTGCAAGCATTGTGTTTGCGTGCGTGATCCACCAGAATCCGCCGCATCTGCTGGGCCGCCACGCCGAAAAACTGGGCGCGATTCTGCCAGTCGCAGTTCTGGTCGATCATGCGCAAATATGCTTCGTGTACCAGCGCCGTGGGTTCGAGCGTGTGATTGGGCCGCTCCAGCCGCAGGTAGCTCGCGGCCCGCCGCCGTAACTCGCCGTAAACCAGCGACATCAGCTCTGCTTCCGCCGCGCGGTCTCCGTCTCCCGATGCGCGCAGCAGAAGCGTGATATGCCCTGCCATTAGCTTCCCGTGCAACTCCCCCGGAACACGAAATTGTAGTCGTTCCATGGGGCCGATGCAACGCGCCGGATTCGAACCTCAGGAAAAATCCGCCGCGGCCGGACACCTCGCGCCGCTGGAATGCGCGTCATTGACAGCCCGTGGATTTCGCAGCCGATCCAATGTTCGCTAAGTCAACGCCGGAACTCGACGCCGCCGAGGCCCATTCTCCGCGGCGCGGAAACAGGGACTCTGCCATCTGTTTCTGAGCCGCGACAGCAGGGAGCGGTCTGTGCGTTGTTACGAGCCGTGACCAAAGGGCGCGGTCTGCTCGTACTAGCGCATTCATAGCGTCAGGCCGCTAATTCAACGCTTCCATCGGCTCTTTTTCGTGGCCGTTCTCTTCCGCCAGCGGCCCCGACTCCAGGATCTTGACACCGTATTCGAACCCTTTGTCGAACGCCTTCAGGTTGAGCTCCCGGAAGCGGCTGGGGACCGAATCCGTCACCGCCTTGCGGCACGATTCCGCCGACACGATCTTCGTGATGGCGCACAGAAACCCGACCATCACGACGTTCAACACCATCTTCTTGCCAATCTCCTCGGCCAGTCGCGTCGCCGGTATCCCGTAAACCTTGATGTGCTGCGGCCGGCTCTCCAGCCGCACCATGTCCTCTTCCACCAGCAGAATCCCGTTCTCCTTCAGCTCCGGCGTGAACCGCGTGTAAGCCTCCTGCGACAGGACCACCAGAATGTCCGGACTGGTCAGATACGGGTACAGGATCGGCTCGTCGCTGACGATCAGCGCCGCGCTCGCCGCGCCTCCGCGCGCCTCCGGCCCATAGTTCTGCGTCATCGTCGCGTAGCCCTGATCGTGCAGCGCCGCGGCGCGCCCGAGAATGTGCGCCGACAGGATCACGCCCTGCCCGCCGAAGCCCGCCATGCGCAGCTCTTTCAACATACGTCGCAGTTCTCCTTGCCGGCCTCTTCTTCCTGTTGTGGCGGCGCGTCGATCCATTCGTGGTAATGCTCGCCCAGCCGCTGCCGCATCAGCGTCAGGTAGTCCAGCCGTTCCCGGTCCACGAACTTGCCGACGACAATCTCCTGGCCCGGTATCATCGCCACTTCATGCGTCGGAGCGCCATGCCGGATCTTGCTCCGCTCCTTGTAGTCCTTCATCGCCGCCAGCCCGTCGCCCATGTTGTTCCGCCGCTGGAACAACGTCGGGCACGGCGTGATGATTTCGATGAAGCGGAAGCCCTTCTTCTTCAAGGCCTCGGTCATCGCCGTCTCGAGCTGCTTCACGTGGAATGCCGTCCACCGCGCCACGTAGCACGCGCCCGCGGCATCCACCAGTTGCGGCAGATTGATCTCCGGTTCGTAGCTGCCGAAAGGAGTCGTGGAGGAGGTTAACGCCGGCGGCGTGGTCGCCGCGGCCTGGCCTCCGGTCATCGCGTAAATCATGTTGTTGACGCACACCACCAGCAGGTTCATGTTGCGCCGGGCGGCGTGGATCAGGTGGTTGCCGCCGATCGACGCCAGGTCGCCGTCCCCCGAGTAAACGACCACCGTCAATTCGGGATTCGCCAGCGCCAGCCCCGTCGCGAACGGGATCGCCCGTCCGTGCGTGGTGTGAAAACTGTCGGTCGCCATGTAGCCGCTGACGCGCCCCGAGCAGCCGATGCCGCTCACCATCGCCACCTTCTGCAGATCCAGCCCCGATTTCATCAGCGCGTACACGAAGCTGTTGACGGTCGTGCCAATCCCGCAGCCCGGACACCAGATCGTCGGAATGCGATCCTGCCGCAGCAGGTCTTCGACCGGATTGTGGACGTTCAACTCGGTGGTCGCGCTCATCCCCGCACTCCCTTCTCGATCGCCGCCAGAATCTCCGCCGGCTTGTGCACCGTGCCTCCGGGATGCGGCACGCCGATGGTCTTGCACGCGCCGCCCGCGCACCGTTCCACCTCCAGCACCACCTGTCCCATGTTCAACTCCGGCACAACGAATGCCTTTACCTTCGGAGCCAGCTCCCGTATGCGTTTCTCGGGGAACGGCCATACGATTTGCAGCCGCATCCGGCCCACCTTCAGGCCCTTGGCCCGCGCCATCTGGATGCTGCGCTCGGCCACGCGCGCCGTGATGCCGTAGCTCACCACGATCACGTCGGCACCCTCGATCTGGTCCTCGTCGATCATCGTCAATTCGTCCGCCGCCCGGCGGATCTTCTCGAACAACCGCACCACCAGTTCCCTCTGCGCCACGGCGTTCATCAGCGGATACCCGCGCTGGTCGTGCGTCAGGCCCGTGACGAATATTTTGTAGCCCTCGCCGGCGTGCGCCATTTCCGGCACCAGGTCCTCGCCCGTCTTGTATAGTTCGAACTCGCCCGGCGGCTTCGAGGCGTGGCGCCGCGGATAGATCTCGATCTCTTCCGCCTTCGGGATCACCACTTTTTCGGTCATGTGCCCGACGCACTCGTCCATCATCAGCATCACCGGCACGCGAAATTGTTCGGCCAGGTTGAACGACTTCACCGCCAGTTCAAAACACTCCTGCGGCGAATCCGGCACCAGCGAGATTGTCAGGTAGTCGCCGTGCGATCCGAAGCGCGCCTGCATCATGTCGCCCTGCGCCGGCAGCGTCGGCAGCCCCGTCGATGGTCCCCCGCGCTGCACGTTCATGAAGACGCACGGCGTCTCGGTCATCGCCGCGAACCCGATGTGTTCCATCATCAGCGAGAACCCGGGTCCCGAAGTCACCGTGAACGACTTCTGTCCCGCCCACACCATGCCTTGCAGCGTGATCGACGCCGCCAGTTCGTCCTCCATCTGAATGAACAGCCCGCCCACCTGCGGCGCACGCGCCGCGAATCGCTCTACAATTTCCGTCAACGGCGTGATCGGATATCCGGCCGCGAAACGTGCCCCCGCGGCCAGCGCGCCCTCGCACGCCGCGGCGTCGCCGTTGATGAAATGCGTGCCTGTCAGTACCGCCCGCGGATCGGCGTGCAGCCGCTTGCCTGGGGCCGTCGTTGTTTCATCGATCACCGGCATGTGAGGCCTCCTGCTCCGCTTTTTTCGGCGCTCCGCCCGGCGCGGCCGCGGCCGTCTTGAGGGTTGGTTCACGGTACCCGTAAATCGCGAAATCCGGGCAATACAACCCGCACAGATTGCACCCGGAACACTTCTCGGCATTCAGCAGATGGGGCGGATGGTAGCCCTTGGCGTTGAACGCCGAGGACAACTCCAGAACGTGTGTCGGACAGAACTCCACGCAGAATCCGCATCCCTTGCACCGCTCGGTAACGACAACTACGGAGCCTCGAATCAATGAGCGCCCCTCCTTCCGTACCCACAGATCTACTGCAATTATAGGTCCGAACCGGATGACGCGCTTGGCGTTGAAATATTCTACAGAACTGATGAAATACTCGCTAGTATGATTACGCCGCAGGGTGGTCTAACCCACCTTGCCCGCGATTGGGCTAGCAAGTGAGCCTCATTCTGCACCGCCGGATGCGGGAAAGCACGCATCTTAGCCCGGATCATACGGACCAATTTGCGGTGTTTTCCTCCAGGTATATGTACGTCGCATATCCCGTGGCCACAACGCGCCTATGCTCGTCGCGCACCACGGCTTCCCCGAACACCAGCGTCTTGCCCGCTTTCAACAGCCGCGCGCGGCAGCTGAATTTGCCCTCCCGGCCGGGTCGCAGGTAATTCACTTTCATCTCCACAGTGCCGGCCGGCCGGCCCCCACTGAGCGCGATCGCGGCCACGCCGATCGCCGCGTCGATCAGCGCCGCCGTCACGCCCCCGTGAATCGTGCCGTGCCCGTTGGTCATCTCCGGTCGCGGCGTGCACTCCATTGTCAGGCCATCTTTGCACATTCGCGCCACATGGAACCCCAGATGGTGGTTGAATGGCATCTGGGGGATCATCGCGCGGGTCTGTTCGAGGGTGAGTGGATGCCGCTTCAATACGCCAGTATGGCACGGTCGCCCGGTGTACGAGCCGCCCGCGCCCGTGTGCCCCACTCTGCCCTAGCCAACTTCGCCCGCCCGTGTCGCGCAACGGCGGACCCCAATCCTAAGCCCGATCCCTTCAGGAGGGTGCAACCGTGAGTGAACTCGTTCGGACCCATCGCCAGGAAAGCGTGCTCATTGTCACCGTCGATAACCCGCCCGTCAACGCGCTCTCGCCCGGCGTCGCCGAAGGCATCTCAGAAGCCGTGCGCGCCGCCCAGACCGACGCCGAAATCGACGCCATTATCGTCACCGGCGCGGGCCGCACTTTCGTCGCCGGCGCCGACATCAAGGAACTCGGGCGCATCGTTGCCGGCGAACGTCCGATGATCGACTTGAATCCGCTCTTCAACGAGATTGAGGACTCGGCCAAGACCGTCATCATGGCGCTCCACGGCACCGCCCTCGGCGGCGGTCTCGAGCTGGCCCTCGCCGGCCACTATCGCATCGCCTACGCCGACACGCGCCTCGGCCAGCCCGAAGTGAAGCTCGGCCTGATCCCTGGCGCCGGTGGCACTCAGCGCCTGCCGCGGCTGGTTGGCCTCGAAGCCGCCCTCGATCTGTGCGTCTTCGGCGAGCCTGTCGACGCCCGCCGCGCCCTCCAGCTCGGCCTCGTCGATGCCGTAGTCACGGACCTGCTCGACGCCGCTCTCGCCTTCGCCCGCGCCCGTCCCCGGCCCCGTCGCACCCGCGATAAATCCGTCAAACCGCTCGACCCCCAGCGGGCCCGCGACCTCGCCGATCGCGTCGCCGCCGAGTCGAGCCGCCGCCTGCGCCATCAAACCGCGCCCCTCGCCGCCGCCGAGGCGGTCTGGGCCGCGGCCGCTCTGCCCTTTGAAGAAGGCTTGCATCGCGAGGCCCAGCTCTTCTCCGAATGCCTTTTCGGCGAGCAGTCCCGCGCCCTGATCCACGCCTTCTTCGGAGAACGCACGGTCGCCCGCATCCCCGATCTCACCAAGGACGTCACCCCGCTCGTGGTGCAACGCGCCGCCGTCGTCGGCGCCGGCACCATGGGCGCCGGCATCGCTCAGTGCTACGCCAACGCGGGCATCCCAGTGCTTCTCTCCGACGCCGATCCCGAGGCCCTCAGCCGCGCCCTGGCCCTCATTCGCGCGGCCTACGACGCCCAGGTCGAAAAAGGCCGCCTCATCCCCAAGGAGGCGCAGAGCCGCGTCGCGCTCATCACGCCTGCTCCCTCCTGGGAGGGCTTCGATCACTGCGACATCATTGTCGAAGCCGTTTTCGAGGACCTCGATTTGAAGAAGCGCGTCTTCGCCGAGCTCGACGCCGCCGCCCGGCCCGGCGCTATCCTGGCCTCCAATACATCGACCCTCGACATCGACGCTCTCGCCGCTTCGACCCGCCGTCCCGAGCTCGTCGTCGGCCACCATTTCTTCCATCCCGCCCCCGTCATGAAGCTGCTCGAAGTGGTCCGCGGCTCCGCCACCAGCGCCCGGGTCCTCGCCACTTCGATGGACCTCGCGCGGCGTCTCGACAAAACCGCCGTCGTCTCCCGCAACGCCTTCGGCTTCATCGGCAACCGCATGTTCCTGCCCTACCGCAGCCAGGCCGTGGCCATCGCCGAGGAGGGCGCCGAGCCCTGGATGGTCGATAAAGCGCTCGTCGAGTGGGGCATGGCCATGGGCCCGCTCGCCGTCGGCGACCTCTCCGGTCTCGACGTCTTCTACCGCATCAAGCACATCGCCCAGCAGCTCGGCCTCGGCCATCTGGTGGCCCAGACTTTTGAGGATCGCCTCGTCGATCAGGGCCGCCTCGGCCAGAAGTCCGGCGCCGGCTGGTACGTCTATTGCGACGACCGCAAGCCGATCCCCGATCCCGACGTCGAACGGCAACTGCGTCTCTACGCCGCCGAAATGGCCATCCCGCAGCGCGACTTCACGCCCGAGCGCATCGCCGAACGCTGCCTCGACGCCCTCATCAACGAGGGCGCGCGCCTGCTCGAAGAAGGCGTCGCCCTGCGCGACGTCAACGTCAACATCGTCTTCCTATTCGGCTTCGGCTTCCCGGCCTGGCGCGGCGGCCCCATGTTCTACGCCACTCGCACTGGTAAGAAAAAGATCCACGAGCGCCTGCTCCGCCGCTACGAGCGCTTCGGCCCCTTCTGGAAACCCTCCGAGTGGCTCCTCGCCTAGTACCAAGTTGCAGCAGCCTGCATGAAGTTGCAGCAGCCTGCATGAAGTTGCAGCAGCCGGAATATCGATCCGCCGGCTTCCGCACGCAGCCCCGTAACTGGCTCTTCGTGTTGTTTCTGAGATGGAATGAGAAGGCGCGACCGTTGTTACTGAGCCGCGACTGTTGTCCGACTGTCTGACGGAGCCGCGACTGAAAGGAGCGGTTCTTGCGCTGTTACTGAGCCGCGACTGTGAAGGAGCGGATGCTTCGCGTTGTTGCCGCGACCGCAGGGAGCGGTTCTTGCGGTGTTTCAGAGCCGCGACCGCAAGGGAGCCGGTACCGTAGCTTCTGCCACCATACATCGGCAGTCGGTCCAGGAAACCCCGCTCGTCCGCCTGGGAACGCCGCCATTCGCTTGCCATTAACCATCCGTTTTCTTCTATTTTTCTTTGCTTCTCTGATAATTGTGGCCGATTTACGCACATTAAACCCAGAAATTCCTTGGCATTTAATTCTTGATTTGGGTGTACACTTTTCCTCAGCGTTCGTTGGGCGGGGTAAATGACAGCTAATTCCACAGGGAGGCTCTATGCCAGATGGTGATGCTCTCAAGAATCTAGAAGACCTTCTCAATAAAGACCAGGCTCTTCGCGCCACGTTCATCAAGGATCCCGTCGCCACGATGCAGAAACACGGCATCACGTTGTCGCCGGATCATGCCGCCAAAGTCAAAAGCCAGATCGCTGACATGCAGCTTTCCAAGCTTTCAACCCTGCCGGAACGGCCCGGCATCGTGATTGAGATCCGTATCAGTATCAGGTTCTGACCGCCAATCATCGCCGGGAACGCATTAAATGCCATCTGCGCATCCGCCCATAGCTCTGGGCCATGGGGCGGCCCTGATCGTCGTGCCTCCGTTTGCCGGAGTGGACCGCCCCTCACTGGCCGCGCATACGCTGCAAGCCTGCGCCCGCGAGCGAGGCTTCGAGGTTGGTGTCTTCTACGCCAGCCTCCACCTCGCCGCCTGCCTCGGCGACGCCTGTTACGAAGCCATCTGCTTCGCGCCCACCTCGTCCCTGCTCGGCGAGCGCTTCTTCGCGCGCACCGCCTACGGCACACCGTCGCTCGGCCGCGACCACCCCTCGGTCGAGGCCGCCATCGAAGAAGTGTCAGGCCAGGTCCAACTCTCCCACGACGCCATCCGCGCCCTCGAAGACCAGGTGTCCGGTTGGGTCGATGAAGTGGCCTCCGCGCTCGCCGCTTCAGCCTACCGTGTCATCGGCTTCTCGACCACCTTCGAGCAAACCGCGTCGAGTATCGCCCTCATCAACCGCCTGAAGCAGCTCGACACGTCTAAGATCGTCATCATTGGCGGCGCCAACTGCGAAGGCGAAATGGCCCATGGCATCGACTCGCTGCATTCGCTCGTCAACTACATTTTCAGCGGCGAAAGCGAATCCAGCTTCCCTGAATTCCTCGCCTCCGTCGCGCGCGCCAGCCCCCCCTCCGCACGCATCGTCGAGGGCCACATCAACCGCGCCATGGACGCGATCCCGCTGCCTGATTTCAGCGAGTTCTTCGAGCAGCGCACGGCCGCTCTCCCCGGCAGTTCCTTTGCTGCCGACGACCTGACCTGGCTGCCCTACGAGGCCAGCCGCGGTTGCTGGTGGGGTGAGAAGCATCACTGTACCTTCTGCGGCATCAACGGCCAGGGCATGGCCTTCCGCCAGCGTTCCCCCGAGCGCGTCGTCGCCGACCTGCGCGCCTTGACCACCCGCCATAAACTCAACCGCATCTGCATGACCGACAACATCATGCCGCACTCGTACTTCCGCACCCTGATCCCCACGCTCGGCGACGACGTCCCCGGCCTTCACCTCTTTTATGAGCAGAAGGCCAACCTCACGCTCGACCAGGTGCTCGCCCTGAAGAAGGCCGGCGTCGCGCTCATCCAGCCCGGCATCGAGGCCCTCTCCTCCGACCTGCTGAAGCGCATGGACAAGGGAGTCTCCGCCAAACAAAATGTCGCGCTGCTGCGTTATGCGCTTTCCACCGGCGTGGCGATGAATTGGAATCTGCTCTACGCCTTCCCCGGCGACACCGCGGCCGACTACGTTTCCACGCTCGCGCTCATCCGGCAGTTGCACCACCTGCAGCCGCCCACCGACCTGTGCCGCCTCAGCGTCGACCGCTTCAGCCCCTATCACTTCGCGCCCGAGCGCTACGGCATCCGGTCCATTACGCCCATGCCCAGCTACGCCTCGATTCTGCCCGAATCCGCCGACATCGACAGGATCGCCTACCATTTTCTCGGCGACTATGATTCCGGCATCCTCGCCGATGAGCCGCTGTTCAACGAACTCGAGGCCGAGGTTCGCATTTGGAAGCAGTCGTGGCACACCAAGGATGTCGATGCCCCCATGCTCGCCGTCGTCGAGATCAGTGACGACGAATACATGGTGATGGATACACGCAACCTCGAAGGCCAGCCCAACGTGATGTTCCTGGATGCGCGCCAGGTCGCTCCGGCGCTGGTCGCGCACTCGCTGGAACACGACGACGCGCTTTCACGCGACGCGCGCAGCCGCCTCCTGGCCGTCGAGTACGAAGGCTGCCACTTGCCTCTCGCCACCGCCGTACCCGCCGTGCTCGCCCGCTTCGAACAGCGCTCCCGGACTCAGGCGCAGCCGCCTGCCCCGGTCGTGTCGTACGTGCAGTTGAGCACGCCCGCCGCCGTCGGCTAAGCGGAAACCGGGGACTCCGCAACACATGTCAGTCCTAAACGTGTGAACCCGGCCCGGCCCGCGCGGCCCAATACTTCTGGCATGCCGCCGTACTCTGCTGCTGAAACGGCCGTTTTTCAGTACGCTTCGGGCAGCGTGTACTCGAATTCGTAGAAATGCTTTCCGTCGGTGATCTTGATGGTCATCTGACCGGCGAGGCCTGCCAGTTGACCCGTGCCCGAGTCCGGCACCACCGTGACGCTCATTTGCGGCGCGCCGCGCGTCATCGTCCCGCTGTGCTGCAGGACGAAGCTCCCGCTGCGGCCATGCAGCGTCCCGGTCACGCGCTCCATGGCGACGTAGCCCGCCGAGCCCTTCACCTCCGTCATCGCGCTCAGCATCTCGCCCTGGCTGGTCGCTTCGAGGTCGCCGTGAAACTGTTTGTCGATCGACATCCGGCCCAGGTTTGCGCTCTCGGCCTCCGCGTTGTCCGCCTTCTGCGGCTTGAGCTTCACCTCAAATGATCCACTGGCATGAGTCGCCATGACCGCCTTCTTCCCGACTGGAGTTTCAACCTTCAATTGAGACTGCGCATACGCCGCGCATCCAACGCCAACCACCATGCAGACACACCGGATGAGCCCACCCAGTCGGCGTGCCGGCCTCTCTCTACTTGGTCTGAAACGACCGCTTTGTGACCGCAACGCGCACCGTTCTCGTCCGCCCCGTGGGGCGCTCGGCTTCACTGCTCCTGGCACATTCCATCCATTCTGCTGACCGGGAATCCGGGAATCGTCTGCCTCCCGGTTTGTCCAGTATGAGCCTCTCGCCGGCGCTGCGTCCACTCTTCGGCGGATGTCATTTCACTTTTTCGCACCGTCGCCCCAACACGAAAAAACACCGCCAAAACACCGTGAATTCCGCGTGCCGGCACAACACCGCAAGTCTACAATAAGTCCTTTAGAAAACCATAGATACACGGTGAAGTGTCGTTTTTGCGCCAAAATGAGTGGTCCACGCACCTAAGTCCTTTAGAAAACCATACTTACGCGATTCGCGCACTGTTCAATTCGACTAAGTCCTTTAGAATATGGGAGATGCGAGGGAAAATAACGCTCGCTGGCGCGGTTTCACGCGCCTGGCACCACCAGAAAATCATGGATATTCGGAGAAGCACGGTATTTCCTAGGAAATACGCGGATGAATGCATCTAAGTCCTTTAGAAAACCATAGATGCATAGCGACGCGCGGCGCAGTACGGATAAGTCCTTTAGAACGTTGTAGATACACGGCACCCCAGGCGGCCGCAAAAGTGGTGCGCGCGGGAATTCGCGCCGACATTCTGCTAAGTCCTTTAGAAAACCACGATTACAAGGACACGCAAAAAACCGCGTTGCCCCGCGTCAAACATGGTGTTTGCACGGTGAAATCGCGCGCGCCGCGCGCCGGCCCTCACTCCTCTCAAGAGCCGCCCCGATTTGGATTCGAGCCAGGCTGCACGACACGGAAGGATCGTCCTTCCGATGCGCCGGTTTGTCTGCTGTATCGGACGCAATTGGGATTTGCGGATACCGTCCCGCGTTTTCCGCGGTTCCGATTGAAGGGAAATGAATGCCCTCCGTTGAGCGGATTAGACGGTCAGCAACATGACGAATAAATTGACTTCTGACCCCTTGAATACGATAGCCGATTCGACCTTATCGTCACGATCTGGCGCATCTGCAAATTCTGCTAAGCATCCACGCAAGGAGAACTCAAGAACAACCCCATCCCCGCCCTTGAAGGCGACGGAATCTGTAGAGGCAGCAAAGACCTCACAAGTGGGCGCCCCCACCTTGACATCCCGGCCCGTGAAAACTACCCGGACGGAGCGAGCTTCGTCCGCCCATCCGCGCAGCAGTAGAGCAGCTTCGGCAAGGTCTATCATGCAGGCCCTAGCTCACTTTGACATCCCGACGTGGGTGATTGCGGTTTGGAAGAGGGCACCTCGCGGTTAGGTTTCCGCTGGGCAACGCTCGACGGCTCATAACTACTCCAATCGCTTCCCGGCGTCAAGGGTCTGGTCTACGGGCCAACACGGATTTAGGACACTACCCGGCGTTGAAGGATCGGCCTTCCGGCGCGCCGTTTTGTCCGCTGGATCGGGCGCAATTGGGATTTGCGGATACTGTCCCGCGTTTCAATGCGCCGGTTGGTCTGCTGGATCGGACGCAATTGGGATTTGCGGATACTGTCCCGCGTTTCCCCGCGTTTCCAATTGGGATTTGCGGATGCTGTCCCGCGTTTAGGGTCTGGTCTACGGGCCAACACGGATTTAGGACACTACCCGGCATTGGAGAATCGGCCTTCCGGCGGGCCGGTTTGTCTGCTGGATCGGACGCAATTGGGATTTGCGGATGCTGTCCCGCGTTTGTGGATCCCGGCCCGCGTTGCGGAGTTTGAGGAGGGTTCGGCGGGATGGCCCAACCCCACGGCCTGCTCACAACTTATGCCAGTGGAATTCGGCTGTATGAGTCTCGGGAACCGCCCGACCATAAGTCGTCGCGGGCCTGAACTTCCACTTCGAAAGAGCTTCGATCGCCTTCTCGTCCAGACCCATTCCAGCCGACCGAATGACCCTAATGTCGTGCGCCTTCCCGTCCACGCCGACCGTGAATTCCAGTTTCGCTGTCGCCTTCACTTCGCCTTTCGTCGCCAGGTATTCCTTTGATTGCTCCGCCTCGAACCTTATAAATCACTGCCGCTCGCACCCCGGGGGACACCGGCGGCGCGGCTTCGGCTCCGCACAGACGCACGGCCTCGGGTGAATCACCCGTCTCCTTCGTTCGCAGCAGCATCGCAAGCCGCACGGATTCGCCGGGTACCCGAACGACAACTTCGACCGTATGCTTGCCGCGTTGCAGGCTGAAAGTGCCAGTCGCGGACGTATTCGGGCGAGATGGGGGCACCTTCTCCTCTTCATCCACGATGATTCGGAACTGCACAGCCGGGTTGACGGTTAAGGAGTACGACACGTTGAAGAAAGGGCCCAAATCCGGACTGCCCTTCGGATCGACTTCGATGCAGATGGCGGCGGATTTTTCGACCTGGCCGGAATAGAATACCGGCCACTGCGAATTATCCAGCGGTTCAGCGTAATCGGGCCACTGGTCCCGGCCGACCTGCGTAAGGCGGTGCGCGCTACTCCCCACGCCGGCGCCGGAGCCGGGTCCGTTCGACGGCGGGCCGACCTTGGCAAACGGGTCGCCGTATTGCGCCATGTTGACGTTGGGCAGGGCGACGTCGGGCGGAGCGATAAGCGGATCGCCGGATGCGGCAGCGCTACAGATGTGGATCGCGTCGGGCTGATCACCTTCGTCCATTGTGCGCAGCATCATGCTGAGCCTCACGCTGCTCGCTGGCTCTCGCACGGTTATCTCAATTGAGTGCTTCCCTGGTTTAAAACCGAAGAGAGAACCGCGGCGTTCGGGGACCGGCCCGGGAGCGATGGCGCGCTGTTCGCCATCGATCACCAATCGGAATTGAGCATCCGGCTTGAAGGTCAGCAGATAGCGAACGAGGTATGACGCCCGGGGTGGGGCTAGGGACGACTTCGGTGCCACATCGATACAAACGGTAGCGGTCTGCTCTATAGAGCCCTCATAGAGCGCGGGCCACTGGGATCTATCCACCTGCTCCGGCCACTTGATGGGCGCCGTCTGCGCAGAGCCTGCTGCCACCACGCCGGTTGCCAAGACGACTGCGACTATGATCGTCCTCACCGTTGCCTCCAGCTTTCGCGAGATGATCTCGCGCCCTCTACGATACTCCTAGCCGAGATCGACGTCATCCCGCCGCGGCTCGCGGCGCGCGCGTTTTGCTACGCGAATCGAGCGCAGGCGCGGGGGCAAACCAGTAAGGGGTTACATGCCTGTCCGGTTGAGGCTCGGACGCGCTGGTCTGCATGGGCAATTCCGGGTCCGGCCGCGCGGACAAGCCGCTACTGAGTAGCGGGGGTGCTCTGATTGCCCGTTTATAATCAATGACTTGCAGGCAAGAGCCGCTACTAGTAGCGGGTTTGTCAATTTCCAGCAGCCGTCGCCGGGTCCGACACACGCGGAAACTGACCCGCTCGTAGGGGCTTTGCAGCACGCCCCGCGCACTGCGCCGCCTGTCGCGCGCGGTACGCGACAATGGTTTCCAATGGCTGACGAGATCTGGCTGATCCGGCACGGTGAGACGGCCTGGAGTCTGAGCGGGCAGCACACCGGCCGCACCGACGTGCCGCTCACGCCGCGCGGCGAGGAAGAGGCCCGCGCGGTCGGCGCGAGACTGCAAGGCCAGGACTTTTCTCTGGTCCTCTGCAGCCCGCTGCAGCGCGCCCGCCGGACCTGCGAAATCGCCGGCTTCCTGCCGCAGGCGATCCTCGACCCGGAGTGCATGGAGTGGGACTACGGCGACCTGAACGGCCACACGCGCACGGAGTTGCGCGCCGCTCAGCCGGGGTGGAACATCTGGAACTACCCGGTGCCCCACGGCGAATCGTTGGAAGACGTGGCCGCGCGCGCCGCCCGCGTTCTCGTGCGCATTGCCGCCACGCCCGGCCGTGCCGCGATCTTCGCCCACGGCCACTTCCTGCGCATCCTCACCGCCGGCTACCTCGAACTGCCGCCCGCGGCCGCGCGCCACTTCGCATTGGCCACGGCCCGCCTGTCGGTGCTCGGCATCGACAACGGCTATGCGGCGATTCTGCGCTGGAACACTTGATGCACAGCGAGCCATCTCGCCTGTGCGTGCTCGGCGCGGACGACGGCTGTGCGGCGATTCTGCGCTGGAACACTTGAACCACAGCGAGCCATCTCGCCTGTGCGTGCTCGGCATCGACAACGGCTATGCGGCGATTTTGCGCTGGAACACTTGAGGCACAGCGAGCCATTTCGCCTGTGCGTGCTCGGAGTAGCCAACGGTTATGCGGCGATCCTGCGCTGGAATACTTGAAGTGCAGTGAGCCGCCGCGCGTTGGGCTGGCCGCTGCTGGCATGAGGTCGCGTGGGCCGCGCGCGACCATTGCCACAGGCTGTTAGGATAGATGATCGTTATGCAACTCACACGTCGTCAGCTTCTCGCTTCCGGCGCCGCCGCGCCGCTGCTCCGGGCAACGGGTTTGGCCGCGGACGAGGCCCCCGCCGAGTATTCGCTATACATCGGCGCCTACACCCATGGCGCCAGCAAAGGGATCCTGCTGGCGCATTTCAACTCCAAGACCGGCACGATTTCGACGCCGGAACTCGCCGCCGCGACGCCCAATCCGACGTTCATCGCGATCCACCCCAGCAACCGCTTCATTTACGCGGTCAATGAGGTGGGGTCGTGGAACGGGCAGAAAACCGGCTCGGTCAGCGCCTTCAGCATCGAGAAGGGCGGCACGCTGCGGCTGCTGAACCAGGTCTCTTCGAAGGGCAGCGGGCCGTGCCATGTGGCGCTGGACTCCAAAGGCCGCGTGGCGCTCGTCGCCAACTATGGCAGCGGCAGCATCGCCTCTTATAAGATCGGCGCCGACGGACAGGCTCAGCGAGTCCGTGAGCTTCTTTCAGGACACCGGCTACGGCCCCAACAAAGCCCGCCAGGAGGGGCCGCACGCGCATTCCAACACTCTTTCCGCCGACAACCGCTATGTGGTCAGTTGCGACCTGGGCACGGACCGCCTGAGTCTGTATGAACTGGACACGGAGAACGCGCAGCTGGTGCCTTCCAATCCGCCCTTTGTGCGCGCCGTGCCGGGCGGCGGACCACGCCACTTCACTTTCCATCCGAACGACAAGTTCGCTTACGTCTGCAACGAGATATTGAGCAGCGTCACGGCCTTCCAGTGGAACCGTTTCCGCGGTGAGCTGACTGAATTCCAGACGATTTCCACGCTACCCAAGGGTTTCAGCGGAGAGAATTCGACGGCCGAGATCCGCATCCATCCGATCAATGGCCACCTCTACGTATCCAACCGCGGCCACAACTCGATCGCCGTGTTCGAAATCGCCAAAGACGGCAAGCTGACGCTGGTCGAGGTGACTCCGACCGGCGGCAAGACGCCGCGCAACTTCAACTTCGACCCCACCGGCCGATGGCTGCTGGCCGCGCATCAGGACAGCAACGATATCATGGTGCTCGAAATCGCTCACAGGAAGGCCACATTACAAGCCACCAGCCAGTCGGTAAAATGCGGCTCGCCGGTGTGTCTGCGGTTCCTGGCGTAGTAGGCGATTGCAGAAATTCCGGGACCGGCTCCCGTACGGTCGCGGCTCTGAAGCTCGCGGCTCTGAAGCTCGCGGCTCTGAAGTCGTTACGAAGCTGCGCGCGCGAGCGAGCGGTTGGATACGCCAAGTTCTGCAACACAGTAGCAGTCCGGGTCAAGTCCGACGCCGGAGCAACGGCAGAGTTGCCGCGGCAGCCCCGAGCAGCGCTATCCTGCAACCGTGCAGCGCGATTCGACTGGCAAGCATCCGGTGCGCCTGTTCGTCACCGGCGGGACCTTCGACAAGGAATACGACGAGCTGAACGGCCGGCTCTTTTTCCAGGACACGCATGTGCTCGAGATGCTGCGTCTCGGCCGCTGCCTGTTGGACGTGGAGGTGCGCACGCTGATGATGATCGACAGTCTGGAGATGACCGACAACGACCGCGGCCTCATCGCCAGCCACTGCCAGGGCGCGCCCGAGCCGCGCATCGTCATCACGCACGGCACCGACACCATGACCGCCACCGCGGCCCATCTGGGACGCGCCTTCGAGGCCGGCACGCTGGCCGGCAAGACCATCGTGCTGACCGGCGCCATGGTCCCTTACAAGTTCGGCAGCTCGGACGGACTGTTCAATCTGGGCAGCGCGCTGGCGCTGGTGCAGACGCTCGCGGCGGGCGTCTACATCGCCATGAACGGGCGCTGGTTTCACTGGGACCAGGTCCGCAAGAACCGCGAGCGAGGCATCTTCGAAGCCGTGTGAGGTGCGGCCGCCCGCGGTTCCCAGAGCGAGTCACAAGCCGCAGGCTCAGATGCCCGGCGGCCCGAGAACGAACGCGATCAAGGCTGACGCATCGTACTGGCTTTGACGGCCCCAGCCGTTGTTGATGGTCGCGAAGACGTAGAGATACTCGGCGAAGCCGGCCACGTTGCAGGCGCCCAACAGGAGCGCGACGGTGTCCGTGAAGGGCGAGACGGCCGCGGTTACCGCGCCGCTGGTGGGCGGCACCGCGGGCAGAGCGACGGGGTTGACGCCTTTCACCAGTTCAAAAGAGAAAGTGGCGAAATTGGCGGGCTGGCTGGCCGTGAACGCCATGATGACCTTGTCGTTGTTCTTGGCCGTGTAGTGCAGCAGGCCGCAGGCCGGATCGGCCGTTGCGCCGTTGAGCGAGGGCGGCGCGAGCGTGGCCACGCAATATTGGTTGTTGACCAGAATCTTCAGCGGAGTGCTGGTCTCCACCAGCACTCCCGCGGCGTTGACGAACTGCAGCACGATGGTGTGCAGCCCGTTGCTCAGGTTGGTGGAATCCATGAGCGAGCCGAGCGACGGGTTCATCCACAGGAACAGCTCGCTCAAGGGGTGCACGGGGTAGTAGCCAGGCTGGCCGGCGACGATGGTGGGCGCAGTGGTGACGGCCACATACTGGGTGCCGTTCCACTTTTCATCGGCCCAAGAGTCGCTGCGCACGACGCCGTCCACCAGCACGCGGTACCAGGACGTGCCGTCGAGGTCGGCGCGTTCATGGTTCACCATCAGCGGCAACGTGCCGCCGAAGGGCACATTCTTCACCTGGTAGAAGTAAGTCGGGTCAACGGTGGTATCGCCGAGGCCGGCGGTCGTCACCTTGTCAAAGGGAATGAAGCCGATGCCCATCAATAGCGGGCCGTTGGGCTGGAAGATGCCCGAGGCGAAATCGATCTCCTCGAGCACCTGGTCGCAGCACACGAGCATCTCGCCGGGTGCCGGGACCGCGACGCTCGATGGCCGGTTGGGCACGCCGCTGGCGACCACGTTGGTGCCGCCGCCGGTGACGCTGAGGCCGGTAATCAGGTTGGCGGGATCGCGTTCGGGCACCAGCAGGGTGGTCTCCGTGTCGTCGGACCAGGTCAGGAAGAACGGCGCAGTCAGGCCCGTGGCCAGGGGGGTGCGCGCACTGCTGCTGATCTGAATCCGGCTGACGCGGCCCTTGTCGGGACCGGTGGTCTGCTCGCTGACATAGGCGAATTGCAGGTCGGAGCTGAGAACGAGGCCGACGGCGAAATTCAAGTTGGAGACTACCGCGGTTTTCAGCCCGCTGGTCAGATTAATGTGCCACAAGTGGCCGGTGGCGGCGTACTCGACGACGTAGGCCGCGTTGTGGGCTTCATCGAGGAAAAGCTGCTGCGGCGCCACGAGGCCCGTGGCGACCACGGTTGCGGCCGAGCGGTTCGCGCTCGTGAGGGCCACGCGCACCAGGTCCCCCGAGCGCTCCGTCACGTAGGCATGGACGTCGTCCACGCTCACCTTCACGTCTTCCGGGTTGGTGTAGCCGGTACCGAGCACGGCATAGGCGGGATCCAGGTGATAAGTGACCCACTGAATCTGTAAATCGTAGCCGTATGTGACGACTTTTACTTTGGAATAATTCCCCTTATTCGTCAGAACGGCGAACACGTCGCCCGCCACCAGCTTGTTGGTGGCATTGTCGTTGCCGGGAATGGGAGTGGTTCCATACGTCAAATTCTGCAAACCGTTGGCGGTAATTGTGTTGAAATCGACGACCCCGAGATTGATGATTTTGGCGCTATTCTGCGGCACCATC
Source organism: Terriglobia bacterium (assembly GCA_963838205.1). Lineage (GTDB taxonomy): Bacteria > Acidobacteriota > Terriglobia > Bryobacterales > Bryobacteraceae > CAIVVT01. Next base: position 224,369 of record CAWIQF010000001.1, read on the forward strand.
TGGCGCAGGACCGTGGTCTGCTGGTCCCACCAGATGTCAACGTTCGGCCCCGGTCCGCCTTCGACACCGGCGTCGAGATCGAACGTCCAGGTGCCTTTGAGCGTCGCGGTCCCCTGGCTGACGACAGTCGCCGCCGGGAAAAGATTGAAACGAGAGAGCTTGCCGCCGTACTCCACGAACACTAATTGGCTGTGAGTAGGACGATAATCTGATCCAATTGCGCCGGAAAGGCCGGCCACAAGTTGAACTTCAGTGGACATAATTTCCTCCGATTTACGCGAATTCGCTGTTAGCTGGCGACATAATTCCGGCATGCAACTCCCAGATTGTTGCTAAATTGACGGAATTTAATCCTCCAGCGAAACGACAATACGGCATATGGCGTTGGAATGCAAGATGTATTTGTCAAAATTCTGGGAATAGCAATCCTTGACGCGCGGCATTCCGCCGTCTGGTGACAGGAAATAGACGGACGCGGAGGCCGGCGTCGCAATGCGGGCCAGGAGCAGCGCGCGATGGCGCGGTCGAGGGCGCGATTTAACGCAGATACGGGAGCCACACCTGCATGCTGGTCGGCTCGCGATTATCGAAAGTGTAGTAGGGGATCAGCTTGATTTCGCCCGCCGCCGAGCGGCTTGGCGCAGCGGCGAGGAAGAGTCCATACAGCGGTTGCCGCGACAGACTCCGACGGCGCGTGGACGGCCCGGTGCGACAACGTCAGCACGCCGCCCAAAAGATCCTTCTCCCACCTTGTTTGGAACGACGCCGGCGAAGCGGAGCCCGGGCCGCGCAGATCGAGCGTCCAGGCGAAGACGTTTTGCGGCTGCGGCTGGTCGATGCCTTCCATGCAGTACACCAGCGGGCCATACTCGACGGCGAGCTTGCCGACATCATCGCGCACCAGCGCGTTGGCCGTGGTCATTCGTGGCGCGATGGGCAGCGTTAGCTTCACCACGTCGCCGCGTTTCCAGGTGCGCTTGATCGCCGCGTAGGCACCCGGCCGGGGAAGCGGCAGGGCCGCTTCGTTGACGGCTAGCGACGCGCCCTCAGCCCACGCCGGAATTCGCACGTGGAACGTGAACTCTTTTTCCGCGGCGGGGTTCACCACCAGGCTGATCGTCCCCGACCAGGGGTAATTCGTCTCCTCGCTTACTTCGATAGGAGTGCCATCTTCGAGATGCCACTTGAGGGCGCCGGCGTGGTAAAGATGCACGTACAGACCGTCGGCGGAGGTGCTGTACATGTAGCCGGGGAGCGAGGCCAGCACGCGCTGAATGTTGGGCGGGCAGCACGTGGTGTCGTACCAAGGGTTGCGGATTATGTCTTCGGGATCGCCGATCAACTCGAGTGGATTGCGGTAGCAATAGAGGTTGCCGCGCAGCGACAGGCCGCTGTTGACGCCGTTGTACAGCGCGCGTTCGAAGACGTCCATGTACTTCTCGTCGGCGGTGGCCTGCAGCATGCGCCACTGCCAGAGCATGGAGCCGATGGCGGCGCAGCTTTCGGTGTAGGCAAGCTGGTTCGGCAGTTCATAGGGCTCGCCGAAGGCCTCGCCCGACTCGCGCGAACCGACGCCGCCGGTGATGTACATTTTGCGGCCGACGAGGTCCTGCCACAGCCGGTCGAGCGCATCCTTGTAGCGCTGGTCGCCGGTCTCGAGGTAATAATCGGTAGCGCCCGAGCAGGCGTACATGGCGCGCACGGCGTGGCCTTCGAGAATCGTGCGCTCCCAGAACGGCCGGCCGGTGTTGTGATAAACGATCGAGGCCTTGTCGAGCTTGATGCGCGGGTCGGATTCGAGCAGGTAGTGAGCCAACTCCAGGTAGCGCCTGTCGCCGGTCTCGCGATAGCACTCGATCAGGGCCATCTCGACTTCCGGATGACCTTCCAGGAGCGGCTTCTTATCGGGACCGAAATTGAGCAGCAGGTAGGCGACCATCTTCAAACCGGAATCGAGCAGTTTTGTTTCGCCAGTCGCGCGCTTCCACGCGACGCCTGCCTGTAGCATGTGGCCCAGGCAATAGAGTTCGTGGTTGTCCGCCATGCGAGTGTGGCGCTCGGCGGCGCGCTCCTTCACATAGAGCGTGTTGAGATAGCCGTCAGGTTGCTGCGCCGCGACAATCGTGTCGATCGCGCCTTCGCCGAGCGCGCGCAGCTTGGCGTTGTCATGGTTCTGGAGAACGAATGCATCGGCCTCGATCCACTTATAGATGTCGGAGTCGGTGTAGACCGGCCCGCGGCGCGGCACATCCTTCGTGCCGGCGGCGCGGCGGAAGTTGTCGAGGATGCCGTTCTGCTCGAGCAGTTCGAACATGGTGGGCAGGCTGACCTCTTCATTCACGCGACGCCGCTCGGTCCAGAAGCCGTCGCCCAGTTTCACGGCCGTGACGGGGACGCCGTGAAGAATCGCATGCGGCGAGTTGGACGTATCGATCACGGGTTTGTCGGCCGCGGCAAGCGATGCCAGCAGGCCAAGGGAGAGCAGCGCAGAGATCAACGTCGGATTCATGACGCTGCTATTGTTTCACTTTTCACCCGTATGCCTCATCTCGAAGTTTGGCAATAGGCGTTCTGGCCGCATGGTTCCGCTGATCGCCGACGAGGCCGCTGCCGTGTTGGGTTTCGACTCGCGGCCCTGCAGTGGGACCGGAACATCTCAGCATTTTGCGCTAATGTCGTCGATTTTGTTGAGTTTTCCCGCAATGTGGGTCTGCAAAGCCTTGTAAATACCAGGCAAATCGACCGCATTCTTCGTTCATAATGGACTATCGGAGCCGGAACGGCGAAAGCGCATGAACATTCTGGACGGACTGCTGGGCGAGCACGCCGCGATATTGACGCTGTTTGAGCACCTGGAGCAGGGCGCGGCGCGGATGGGCCTGGCGCAGTTACAGGAGGCGGGCGCATTGCTGGAGCGAGTTCTGATGACTCACGCCGTGACTGAGGACCGCTACTTGTTTGATGCGCTGGCGCCGGCCCAAGGCGGGTTCCATGAGGTCCTCGACGCGATGCGCGGCGAGCACATCCAGATGGCTCAGGAGCTCGGGCTGCTGCGCGCGTGCGAGAGCGAGGCGGCGGCGCGCGGCTGCGTGGCGCGGCTGATCGATGTGACGCGCGAGCATTTCGAAGTCGAAGAGCGAGTGCTGTTTTCGCTGGCCGCGAAGCGGCTCAGCGGCGAGCAACTCGAGCAACTCGGCGAAGGCTGGAAGCGGCACAGGATGAAGGAAGCTGCGCCGTAGGGCGAGCGCAATCTCCCACGGCAGCGCGCGCCGCGCTACTTCTCCAGCAGAAAGCTGCCCGCGATCATGGCGTCGATTCCGGAAGAGTAGAAGCTGCGCACCGCATCGCGCGGCGTGCAGACCAGCGGATCGCCGAACAAGTTGAACGAAGTATTGTAGAGCACCGGCAGGCCGGTTCTGGCGCCCCACTCGGTGAGCAGGGCGTGGAACAGCGGGTTCTCCTCTTTCTCGACTACATGTACGCGCAGCGTATCGGGGCCGAGCAGCGCGGCTTCGAATGTTTTGCGATACTCCGGGCGCACCTTGCTGACGGTGGCGAGAAAGCGCGCGTTGGCGCCGGCTTCGAAGTAGCGCGACGCGGCCTCGGCCGGTACCGACGCCGCGAATTTGCGGAAGCGTTCGCGGCGCTTGATGTAGATGTTCAGGTTCTCACTGGAATAGGGATTGAGCGGCGACGCGAGAATGGAGCGATTGCCGAGGGCGCGCGGACCGAACTCCATGCGGCCTTGCATCCAGGCGAGGATTTTGTCGCCGGCCATCTGCTCCACCGCGGCGCGGATGATGGCGTCGTTGGTCAACAGCAATTCGAAGCGCAGTTTGCAGTTTTCGAGGACTTCCTTGACGCCGGCGACGCCGAAGCCGGGGCCGAGCGCGAGCGTGCGCAACGGCGCGCGCTCCGTGCGTCCGAACACGCCGTGCCAGGCCCACCAGGCCGCGCCCATGGACGTTCCGCTGTTGCCGGCGGCGGGCTGGACGAAGACGTTTTTCCAGCGCCGGCTGCGCTCGAAGGCGGAGACCAGCATGGCGTTGTAGAACAACCCGCCGGCGAGGCACAGGTTCTCGCCCTCGCCGGCCATCTCGAGCGTCAGTTGCTCGACGGCCGACTGCAGGCCGGAGGCGATGCGCGCGCGCCAGCCGTCGTCGATGCTCGAATCCTCGTCGAGCCCGATCTCCTCGTAAAAACGGTCGCTGAAGCCGCCCTTGCCGAGGCGGTCCGAGTCGAAAAAGGTGCGGTCCAGCCGGAAGCCCGTCGCCTCGCGCAGCATCATCCGGCGGAAGACCGAGGCGAGGTCGTCCGGCGCGAAGGCCGACAGCCATTGCACTTTGTGCTCTTCGCTGCGCGGCCGGAAGCCGAGCAACTCCGTGACGCGCGTGTAGAGATCGCCGATCGAGTCGGGGTAAGAGATTTCCGTGTCGAGGTCGATGGCGCTCGCGTGCGCGTGCCACCGCGCGCCGCAACGAAAGTCGCCCGAGCGGTCGAGCGTCAACACAGTCGCTTCCTCGAACGGCGAGGCGAAGTACGCCGACGCGGCGTGCGCCCGATGGTGCTCGACGGTGGCGATGCGCGCGTTGGGGAAGCGCTCGCGCAGCAGCAACTGCATGCGGCTATCGCGGCGGTCGGAGAAGGGCCGCGCGATGGCGACGGCCGCGACTTCCGAAGGCAACGCTTTGGCGAGTTCCAGACAGGCGTCGAGGGCTTCGGAAGGAATCTCTTGCAGCTCGAAACGCCGCGCGATCTTGTGCTGCTCCGCCGCCGCGACGATCGCGCCATCGCGCAGAACGGCGCAGGCAGGGTTGTTCGAGAGCCCGCCGAGTCCGACGATCACCATAGCGTTTCTATATTCATCCCTTCGCTTTTTCCATTTTGGCGTACGAGTCGCGCAGGCCGACGGTGCGATTGAAAACGAGCTTGCCCGGCGCGGAGTCCTTGTCCGCGCAGAAGTAGCCCAGGCGTTCGAATTGATAGGACTCGCCGGGCACGGCGCCGGCGAGGCTGGGCTCCAGTTTGGGATTGCTGATGACCTCGAGCGAGTTGGGATTGAGGTTGTCGGTCCACTCCTGGCCGCGGCTGGTGTCGTTAGGGTCTTCGGTCAGAAACAGGCTCTCGTAGAGCCGGACTTCGGCCTCGATGGCATGCGCGGCGGAGACCCAGTGGATGGTGGACTTTACCTTGCGGCCGTCGGGCGTGTTGCCGCCGCGCGTGGCGGGGTCGTAGGTGCAACGCACTTCGACGATCTCGCCCTGCTCGTTCTTCACGACGCCGGTGCAGGTGACCAGGTAGCCATAGCGCAGCCTCACTTCGCGGCCCGGCGAGAGGCGGTAGAAATGCTTGGGTGGCTGCTCGCGGAAGTCGTCCTGTTCGATGTAGACCACTTTGGAGAACGGCACCTGGCGCGTGCCCATCGCGGCGTCCTCGGGATTGTTGATGGCTTCCATCATCTCGACCTGGCCCTCGGGGTAGTTCTCGATGACCACGCGCAACGGGCGGAGCACGGCCATCACGCGGCGGGCGCGCTTGTTCAGGTCCTCGCGCACGGCGTGCTCCAGCAGGCCGAATTCAATCATCCCGTTGGTTTTCGAAACTCCGATGCGCGAGCAGAAGGTGCGCATCGCGTCGGGCGTGTAACCGCGGCGGCGAATGCCGCTGAGCGTCGGCATGCGCGGATCGTCCCAACCGTTGACGACCTTGTTCTGCACCAGCGCCAGCAGCTTGCGCTTGCTTAGGAGAGTGTAGGTGAGGTTGAGGCGGTCGAATTCGATTTGCTGCGGCGCGAAGATGCCGAGCGCCTGAATGTACCAGTCGTACAGCGGCCGGTGGTCCTCGAACTCGAGCGTGCAGATCGAGTGCGTGATGCCCTCGATGGAGTCGCACTGGCCGTGCGTGTAATCGTACATCGGATAGATGCACCATGCGTCGCCGGTGCGGTGATGCTCGGCGTGCAGGATGCGGTACATCACCGGGTCGCGCATGTTCAGATTGGGCGACGCCATGTCGACTTTGGATCGCAAAGTGCGGGAGCCGTCGGGGAACTCGCCGCTCTTCATGCGCTCAAACAGATCGAGGTTCTCCTCGACGGAGCGATTGCGAAAGGGGCTCTCCTTGCCGGGTTCGCTGAGCGTGCCGCGGTACTCGCGCACCTCGTCGGCGGTGAGGTCGCAGACATAGGCGTTGCCTTTTTTGATCAGCACGACGGCCCATTCGTAGAGCTGCTGGAAGTAGTCGGAGGCGTAAAACAGGCGGTCTTCCCAATCCGCGCCCAGCCAGCGCACGTCCTCAATGATCGAGTCGACGTATTCGGTCTCTTCCTTGCACGGGTTGGTGTCGTCGAAACGCAGATTCATCTTCCCGCCGAACTCCTGGGCCAGCCCGTAGTTCAGGCAGATGGATTTCGCGTGGCCGATGTGCAGATAGCCGTTGGGCTCGGGAGGAAAACGCGTGTGCACGCGCCCATCGTGCTTGCCGCTCGCGATGTCCTGGAGGATGATGTCGCGGATGAAGTGGGAGGGGCGCGCCTGCGCCTCCCCGGTTGCAGATGGGGTCGAAATCGGCTTTCCGGTTGGATCGCCTTTCGGGTCATTAGACATAAGCTGGCAATTCCTTCTCGCGGGCCATCCTCAGTTGCATCCGGCTCTGCGTGGAGCAAGTGCAAAACCGGCGGGTTCCGCCAGTTTGCAGGCCGCAATAATTGGATCTTAAACTCATTTCAATCGCAGAGTCGGCATCCGTGCGCCGGTTTGTTCATGCCGGCGCAGCCGGCCGCCGCAGCATCTCAATCGCCTGGTCAATCCGTTCCAAGGAAGTCTTTGGCCCCAAAACTTCAAGTGTTTCAAACAGCGGAGGCGCGACCTTTCGTCCGCACACCGCGACACGAATCGGCTGGAACATCTGGCCGGCCTTGATGCCCAGCGATACTGCCTCCGCGCGCAGAACTGCGTCCAGTCCGGCATGCGAGAACTCCGCCGTCTCGAGCACTGTGCGCGCGCGTTCGAGCGCCTTGAGCGCCATCTCCGCGCTGCCCTTTTGCGGTGTGAGTTCGGCCGGGTCATAGGACGGCAGTTGCTTCACGAAGAAGAAGTCGGCGACCTGCAGCACGTCGCGCAGGGTCTTGATGCGCTCCTGAATCAGCGGCGTGATACGCAGCATTTTCTCGCGCGCAATTTCAATGCCGGCGCCCTGCACGACGGGCAGCAGACGATCGGTCAACTCTTCGACGCTCAGCGCGTAGATGTGCTGCGAGTTCAGCCACAACGCTTTCGAATCGATGGGATCCGTTTCGGTGAAATTGACCACGGCGTTGGAGCGGTTGACGCCTTCCAGAGTGAACGCGTCGATGAGATCCTGGCGCGACATCTTCTCGCGATCGTCCTTGGGATTCCAGCCCAGCAGGCACAAGAAATTGATGTAGGCCTCCGGCAGGAAACCGGCGTCGCGGTACGTCGTGACCGAGACCACCGGGCCGTGCCGGCGCTTGGAAAGCTTGGCGCCGTCCGGCGCGATCAGCAGCGGCAGATGCGCGAACTCCGGCGCCGCGACGCCCAGCCCCTCGAAGATCAGCACGTGCTTGAACGTGTTCGTCAGGTGGTCCTGGCCGCGGATGATGTGCGAGATGCGCAGATCGGCGTCGTCCGCGCACGACGCCAGATGGTAGGTCGCCATTCCGTTCGAGCGCAACAGCGCGAAGTCCTCGATATCGTCGCACGACTTCGATTGCTCACCGTACACCAGGTCACGGAATTTGACCACGCGGCCGCCTGCGCGCGGCACCTTGAAGCGCAGCACGAACGGTTCGCCCGCGGCGGCGCGCCGGTCGCTTTCCTCGCGGCTCAGTTCGCGCATGCCGGCGTTAAACAGCCACGTCTGGCCTTCAAACGGCTTGTCTTCGGGGTTTTCCACGGCGGGCGTGAAGTCGCGATAGGCCAGACCTTTTTCGAAAATTGACCACGCGGCCTGGGTGTAGAGCGCGGTGCGGTCGCTTTGGCGGTAGAACTCGTCCCAACTCAGGCCGAGCCACGTGAGGCCGTCCATGATGCTGTCGAGCGATGCCTGCGTGTTGCGCTCCACGTCGGTGTCGTCGATGCGCAGGATCATTGTCCCCTGGCTGCGCTGGGTGCCCTGGCCGTGGCGCGCGAAAAGCCAATTGAAAATGAACGTGCGGGCGCTGCCGATATGCAGATAGCCGGTGGGGGAGGGCGCGAATCGGACTCGGATCATGAATCTTTCAGTTTAGCGAACAGCCGCACCAACTCACTTACCGCGAGTTGTTCGGCGCGCAGGGGGGCCTCCTCCAACGCCTCGATCCGCTCCTTTTCAAAGACTCCGGCCAGGTTGTTTCTGAGCGTCTTGCGCTTCTGCCGGAAGCACGCCGAAGCGAATCGCAGGAAGCCTGGCACGTCGGCGCACAGCGGCTCGCTGCGGGGCTCGAGCAGCACGACCGCGCTTTCGACTTTGGGCGGCGGGCGAAATGCGCCGCGCTTCACGCTGAACAGCGTTTGCACGTGGCAGCGCAGTTGGACGGCGACGCTCAAGTAGCCGTAGTCGCGGCTGCCGGGCGCCGCCGCGAGCCGGGCGGCGACTTCTTTTTGCACCAGGAACACAGCGCGTTCGAGCAGCGGGCCGAGGCCCAGCGCGCGCTCCACAATCGGCGATGTGATGTAGTACGGGATGTTGCCCACGACCACGGCGCGGCCCCAGTGGGACAGATCGATGTGGAGCACGTCGGCTTCGACGAGTTCAAAGCGGGGATCCGCGGCATAGCGCGAACGCAGCGCCTCGGCCAGCGCGTGGTCGAGTTCCACGGCCACCAGTCGGTCACAGCGCAGCAGCAGCCGTTCGGTCAAACCGCCGGGACCGGGGCCGATCTCGATGACCGTCGAAGCATGCGCGCCACACGCGGCGCCGGCGATGCGCTCGAGAATGGAACGATCGAAAAGATAATGCTGCCCCAGGCGCTGGCCCACGCTGCGAGGTTCCCTCCGCGCTGCCGTGTTCGATCCGCTCAACCGCGAACGTCGAGTTGCGTGCTGCGATATTTGACGCGCACCCAGCCCGCGGTCGGCCGGCCGAAGTTCGTGGCCGGGTCGAATTGAGTAAACAGCAGCGAACTCCCGATGGCCAGGCGCAATTGCTTCTTGGCCTCGACGGAGAGGTCTTCCTGCGGGACGTAATCGATCACGCGACCCTGGCCGTCGACCAGGACATAGACCGAGATTTCATCCGGCACCGTGTCCAGCAGCGTGGACTTGAGGAGCGGTCCCGTGGTCAGCATGGTGGGCACGTCGTTCGGCCGCGGCCCTGAGACGATGCCCTGGAAGCTGGTCATGACAACGAAGAACAGCAGCAGCGCGGTCGCCAATCCGCCCGCCGCCGGCAGCGCAAAAGGCTTCATCAGACTCATTGGCATGGAACGTCAGACGACCGGCCAGGTCGCGGAAACGTGTCCGGAAATCCACCTGCCGCCGGCGCCGCGCGGCCTCGCGCGAGGCCAGAATGCGCAAAGCCAAAGCCAGTTGCCGATTGACCGGCCGGACCGGCGCCGCCCGCAGCGCATTGCGGGCCGCCACCAGGCCGGCATGCCGCGCGCCGCATTTGGCGCAGTGTTGGATGTGCTCTTTCAGGACGCGCCGCTCGGATTCCACGACGCGATCGTCGAGGAATGCCGAGAGCATCCATTGAACCTGCAGGCAATCCATATCGCCCCCGAATTCTCTCAGTCCGCCGGCTGGGGCGTGAAATCGAAGCCCCGAGCCGGTTCGAACTGGTCCAGTAGCGCCCTGCGCAGCGCCTCGCGGCCACGCAGGATGCGGGACTTTACCGTGCCGAGTGAAATATCGAGAACGTCGGCAATCTCCTCATAGCTCAGCTCTTCCAGATCCCGCAGAATCACCGCGGAGCGGAAGGCCGGATTCAGGCCTGCCAGTGCTTTCTCGATCGCGCTCTTCCGCTCCTCGTTCAGCGCGAGGTCGTAAGGCGTTCGGGATCGATCGTGGAGATGGTCCAATTGGCTGCGTCCAGGCTCTTGCGTTTCCAGCCCGATTTCCGGTTTGCGGTGCCGTCCGAACCAGCGCCTGCGGTTGTAGGCTTCGTTCACGGCAATCCGGTAAACCCAGGTCTTCAGGCTGCTGTCTCCACGAAACTGGCCGACACTGCGGAAGATCTTGAGGAAGACCTCCTGGGTGACGTCGCCGGCCTCATTCGGATCGTCGATCAGGCGCTGCACCAGGCTGTAGACAGGCTGTTGAAAATGCTCGAGCAAAAACTCGTACGCGGCCTCGTCCCCGGTTTTCAGCCCATCGAGCAGAACCTGCTCGTCGAGCGTTCCCGGGGTCGCCGGGAGGTCGTCCAGCCGATTACGGTCGTTTCCATTCCGACCCGGCGTCAAGGGAGCCTCCACAGGACTCATCATACCGCCGATCAATCCAACTGGCGGTCTGTTTATATGGACGCCCACTTGGGCTGGTTTGTTCCCGCGCGCGAAAATGACACGGCCGCCGCGGGCCGCCGCCGAAGGCCGTGGAAGCCGCATCCAGACCCTTCCACCCAGGTGGTGTTTAGCGCTTCAGCGCGGCTTCCAGCCGGCCAGCCGCAGGCTGTTCGAGACCACGCTCACCGAGCTGAACGCCATGGCCGCGCTGGCGATCACGGGGCTCAGCAGCAGGCCGAGCGACGGGTACAGGACCCCGGCGGCGATGGGAATGCAGACGGCGTTGTAGACCAAGGCCCAGAACAGGTTCTGCTTCATCAGCCGCACCGCCGCCAGGGCCAGTTCCCGGGCCTGCGGCAGCAGTTCCAGGTCCGGCCGCATCAGCGTGAGGTCGGCCGCTTCACGCGCCACATCGGTGCCCGTGGCCAGCGCGACGCCGACGTGCGCCGCGGCCAGCGCCGGCGCGTCGTTGATGCCGTCCCCGACCATCGCCACGCGCCGCCCTTCGGCCTGCAGCCGCCGCAACGTCTCGAGTTTGCCGGCCGGCAGTACGCCCGCCACCACGTCCTCGATCCCCAACTCCCGCGCCACGGCCCGGGCGGTGGATTCCTGGTCGCCGCTCAACATCATGACGCGCAAGCCCGCGTTTCGCAGCCGTTGCACCACCGCCCGCGCCCCCGCCCGCGGCCGGTCGGCCAGCGCCACCAGTCCGGCATAGCGTTCCGCCGCCGCAACCCAGATCACGCTTTGGCCGGCCGCCGCATGAACCCCTTCCGCGGGCAGCACGAGTCCCCGCGCCTCGAGCAGCGCCCGTTTCCCGGCGACGACGTGGACCGGCGTCTCCGGCGCGCGCCCGACCCAACCCTCGGCGCCCATGCCGGTCAAGGCCTGGAATCGCTCCACCGGCAACAACCCTCCCACGGCCCGGCTTTCCGCGGCGCGCACCACGGCCGCGCCCAGCGGATGCTCCGAAGCCTGCTCCAGCGCTGCCAGCAGGCGCAGCAGTTGCTCCGCGCTCCAGCCCTCCGCCGGTTCCACGGCCACCACTTCAAACTTCCCTTCGGTCAGCGTCCCGGTCTTGTCGAAAACCACCATGTCGATGGACGCCATGCGCTCCAGCGCCTCGCCGCCGCGCACCAGAATCCCCAGCCGCGCCGCGCGCCCGGTCGCCACCATCACCGCCGTTGGCACGGCCAGTCCCATCGCGCACGGGCAGGCGATGATCAGCACCGCCACGCTCACGGCGGCGGCTTTGGCCAGTTCCTGTCCGCTCAGCATCCACACCGCGAAGGTCAGCGCCGCGATGCCGAACACCGCCGGCACGAACACCGCGCTGACGCGGTCGGCCAGCCGCTGCATCGGCGCCTTCTCGCCTTGAGCCGCGCGCAGCAACCGGAGAACCTGCTCGAGCATCGTCTCGCCGCCCAGCGCCGTGATGCGGGCTTTGAGCAGCCCCTGGCGGTTGGTGGTGCCGCCGATCAGCCGCGCGCCGGTCTCTTTGTCGACCGGCACCGGCTCGCCGGTCAGCATCGACTCGTCCACGCTGCTCATTCCGTCCACAACCACCGCGTCGGCGGGTACCCGTTCGCCCGGCCGGATTACGACCACGTCGCCCAGCCGCAGATCCTCCAGCGCGACCTCCGCCTCCGCGCCGTCGCGCTCCACCCGCGCCGTCGCCGGCTGCAGCTTAGCCAGCGCCCGCATCGCCGCCGCCGCGCGCCGCCGCGACCGCGCCTCCATCGTGTTGCCGGCCAGCACCAACGCCAGGATGAACACCACGGCCTCGAAATACACCTCCGCCGGCACGCCACGCGATTCGAACAAGCGTGGCGCGGCCGTCACCGCCGCCGAGTACAGGAACGCCGCGCCCGTGCCGGCGGCGATCAGCGTGTTCATGTCCGTGGTGCGGTGCCGCGCGGCGGCCCAGGCCTTGACGTAGAACCGGCGCCCGGTGAGCGCCATGACGCCCGCGCTCAGGACCAGCAGCGTCCAGCGCAAGCCTTCCGCGGGCACTTCGTAGAGCCATGGACACAGCGCCCGGAACGGGGCGTCCAACGCCATCGCCACGCGGTGCAGCAGCGGGTCGAGACTGCCGTGCTGCATCAGCGGCATCGACAAGGCCATGGCCACGGCGGCCGCCACCAGCGTCCACGCCGTCTCGCGCCGCAGCCGCTCGTAGGACGCCTGCTGGTCCCGGTCCTGCTGCTCCTCTTCGGCGGTGGCGCTGCGTCCCGGCGGTGGGAGCGAGGCTTCGTAGCCGGTCGAGTTGATCGCCGCGGCCAACTGCTGGGGAGACACCAGCAGCGGGTCGTACTCCACCGTAGCGTTCTCCATCATCAGATTGACAACCGCGCCGCGCACACCGGCGTGCGTCTCCAGCGTCCGCTGGACAAAGGACTGGCAGGCCGCGCAGGTCATCCCCTTGACGGTCAGCGTTGCCCGCGCCGTGGCCGGGCCGGCGGCGCCGCTCTCAGGCCTGCCGGGCAGTGAAGCCGATCCCGTTAACGGCATCGATCAGTTCCTTTTGGCTCGCCTTTTCCGTGTCGAAAAGGACCTTCGCCGAGCCGACTTCCACCTTCTCCAATTCTGCGCCTGGCACTTTCGCGAGCGCCGCCGTGACTCTGCGCACGCATCCATCGCAGTGCATCCCGTCGATCGCCAGTATCAGTTGCTCTTGCATGATTCCTCCACTTCTATTTGATGCGTTCGCATCGTCGAATGCGGCATTCGGCAGTGTTTTTCGTACCGCCGCCCCAGGCCCGTGCACACATCCCGGCCCAAGCGCCGCTCACCCCGCCAGTTCGTGATACAGCGCCTCATAGCGCGGAATGATCAGGGTGCTGCAGAACACCTTTTCGGCGCGCTGTCTGGCCTGGCGCTCCATCTCCGCGCGCAGCCCGGGATTGCCCAGCAGTTCCAGCACTCGCCCGGCCTGGCCGGCGACGTCGCCCACCGCTTCGAGATACCCGCTCTCGCCATGAATTACCACTTCCGGCAGGCCGCCCACCCGCGTCGCCACAGGCACCACGCCGCAGGCCATCGCCTCCAGCGCCGCCAGCCCGAATGACTCCTGGCGGCTTGGCAGCAGCAGCACATCGCACTGCGGAATCAGCCGCTCAATGTGGTCCTGCTTGCCCAGGAAGCGCACCGCCTCGTGCACCCCCAACTCGTGCGCCAGCGCCTCGGCCGCGCCCTGCTCCGGGCCGTCGCCCGCCATCCACAACTCCGCATCCACGTGCCGGCGCACCTCGGCCAGGATGCGCACACAGTCCGTCACGCGCTTGACCGCGCGGAAGTTGGAAATATGCACCAGCCGGGGCCGGCCTGCGTGCCGCTCCCGGGCGGGTTTGTAGAGGTCGCAATTCACGAAGTTGGGGATCACCCGGATCTCGCGCTGGATATGAAACACCTCGATCGTCTCGCGCCGCAAGTCCTCGCTGATCGAGGTCACCGCGTCGCTCTGTTCGATGGTGTACTGCGTGATCGGGAAATAGGCCCGGTCGGTTCCCACGATCGTGATGTCGGTGCCGTGCAGAGTCGTTACATACGGCAGCCGCCGCCGTGCCGCGACCATCTGCCGCGCCAACATCGCCGAAGCCGAGTGCGGGATCGCGTAGTGCACGTGCAGCAGATCCAGGTTCTGCCACTCGGCGATTTCCGCCATCCGCGAAGCCAGCGCCAGCATGTACGGCGGGTGCTGGAACAGCGGATAGGAACTGACCTCCACTTCATGGAAATAGACCCGCGGCTGGGCTGGGTCCAACCGGATCGGATTCGAATAGGTAATGAAATGAACCTCGTGGCCGCGCTGGGCCAGTTCGCTGCCCAGTTCCGTGGCCACAATTCCGCTGCCCCCATACGTGGGGTAGCAGGTGATTCCAATGCGCATTGCATGCCTCCGGCAAGGGCCGCCGGTGTCGTGGGATCCGCCTGCCATCGCGGCAGCGCGGCGCCCATGCCGTTCGTTTCGACCCTATACAGGCATTTTGATGCTCAGAATCGTTCCTTGTCCCGGATATGTTTCAACTTCCAGCGCGCCTCCGTTCTTCCGGACCCGCCAGCGGATCGTTTTCGGCCCCGCGTCCAGGGCCTCCAGTGCCTCCAGATTGAACGCCCCGGCAATGGGGAATCCCCGTCCGTTGTCGTGGACCACGACCAACAGCATCCCTCCCTGCCGGCTCACGCTCACCTGCACCGAGGTCGCCTGAGCGTGCTTGCGTACGTTGGCCAGCGCCTCGCGCACGAGATTTACGATTTCCGGATTGCGCTCCACGCTCCCGCGCCAAGCTTCGCTGGCCACGTCCAATTCCACCCGCGGTCCGCCCTCGCGTTCAAAATTTTCACATATTCTCGCCACACTTTCGCCTAACGGCCGGCCGCCCCGCTGGGTTGGTCGAAGGCTTGCCAGAAAGCCCCGCAGGATGTCGGCCTGGTCCGCGGCCAGAAACAGTATCCTGGCCAGTTCCTCGATTGCGGCCGCCGGGTCATTCTGGATCAGCCGCGTTAGGGCCTCCAGCCGCCATAACAGCGCCGCGATGGTCTGCAGCGGCCCATCGTGGAGGTCCGCGGCAATTCGCTCCCGTTCCTCCGCCAAGGCTGCGTCGAACTCCTGTGCCACCATGATGACCGCCCGGACCGGGTCACCCGGGCGAACCGGGTGAATTGCGTTCACGCCCTCAGCCCTTTACATCGGCTCTGCGAGGGATCGGCAATAGTACTTCCGGACATTAAGTTTCCATGGCGGAAGTGCCAAACTCTTGTTCTTGGGGCTTATGAGGGGAATCGCGGTCCCGGGGCCCGCAACTCCACTGCCCAAAGCGTGGCGCTATGCTGCTACTACAACTGAGGGAACTACGATTCCACCGCGCCATTTTCGCTTGACACGCGGGCGTATGCTAGAGCCAGCCAGCCCCCTGTGCGGCGTGCCGGCCTCGCTCTTTGACAATCGCTGGTATTGAACGAAAATGACCGAAAGATAGCCTATATAAATCGATCATTCTAAAAAGAAAAGTCGACAATTGGCTTTGTTCCTTCAGATTTGTGAAAAATGATCCCGGCGCGTCTGTTGCAGGCGCGTCTTCTTGCGCCAAATCGTGGGCAGAATGGGCGGCTCGTGAACGCCTTGTTCGAGCGCTAGGGCTGGCCGGCGCCCGGTTCGGCGCGGGGAGTTCGTTACTTGTGGATCACGTACAGGAACAGCGTGTGGCTGCGGCCCGCCCCGTCGTCCTCGATGAACTGGTCCCGATCCGGAGTCCAGCCGCGAAATGGGAAGTCGTGGGCCACAATGCGCGTGCCGTTGCGCAGTTGCCGTTCCAGGATCGGCCGCAGCTTGTCGTTGGCGCTGGGCAACAGGTAGACCATCAGTACGTCGGCCGGCGAGTAGTCCTGCTGCAGTAGGTCGCCCTGGACGATGCGCGCTTTGCCGTCCAGTCCCAGGCTGTGGATCCGGGCGGAGCTCTCCTTCACCAGTAGTTCGTCGATCTCCACGCCGGTGGCATCGGCCTGGAACTTCTGCGCCGCCAGGATGACGATGCGCCCATCGCCACTGCCCAGGTCGTAGAGCTTCTCGCCCGGCTTCACGGCGGCGAGTTGGAGCATACGTTGGACCACCAATGGGGGCGTGGGGAGGTATGGCGCAAGCCTCTCTGCCGGCTGCTTCCGTTCCTGCGCCGGCGCGGTTCCAGCGAGCGTCAGGACGCACACGAACATCCGCCGATTCAATGGGTTAACCCCCGTTTGCCGGCCCGCATCGTCCGCCGCCGCTATTCCGGAACCGTGTAGACGCGCACCGGGTTGCTGAGCTGCCCGGCGGCCTCCACGGTGATCTCGGCGATGCCGGCGTTGAGAAACTGGGGCGCGTCGAACTCCACCAGGTAGAACCCGACATAGCCGGGGGCCAGCACCGAGCGGGCGACCGTAGCCGGCAGGCCGTCCACCAGCACTCGCACCGCGGCCACCACCGCCGGTGGCCGATCGGCGGGCGCGCGCATGCCGGCCGGCCAATCCGGCCGTACGCGCCCCAATCCCGTCGCCATAATCTGCAGCCGCGCGCCCGGCCGGACGGGGTTCAGCGCATCCACCTGCAAGCCGGAATCGGCGTCGATGACCACGGGGAAGCCGTCGCCATCCACCAGAATCGCGGGAGCCACCGGCCGCAACGGCAAGCCGAAGCTCAGAGCCGCCGCGCCCGCGCGCTGCGCCGTAATGCGGACCGAGTCGCCGGCGACGTCGAACGGCAGTTGAATCTGCGACTCGACCGGCGTAGCCGACAGCACCACGCCCGGCAGGCTGTTGGCCGTCACCATCTCCGCCTGGCCGCCGGCAATGGTCAGCAACGCGCCTGGTGCGGCCGGCCGCTGGCCGTAGTCGGCGGCATGCAGCAGCAACGGCTGCCGCGCGCGGTGCGGCGCCGGGCTCTCGAAGACCCCGAAACCGTCCACCGCTGCCAGCACCCGGACGCCGGGCTCGTCGAGCCTGAACGTCGGTCGCCGCGGCCTCCGGCAACCCGGCCAGCGCCTGCCAGCGGGCCGCCGGCTCCGGCGCTCGCAGCCCCTGGTAGGAGAGGAACACGCCGCGTTCCGCGGCGGCGTAGAGCGCGCCCGTCGCGCGGTCAAAGGCCAAGCCGTTCACCCGTCCTTCGGGCAGATCGGCCGTCAGATCGTCCCATGTCGCCCCGCCGTCCAGCGTGCGCAGAACCCGCGTCCCCTTGCCTTCGCTGCCGGCCAGCGCGGCGAGCGCGAACCGCCCGTCCTGGGGATCGGTTACGATTCTCCGAACCTCGCTGAGAGCGTTGGAGTTGAAGGCCGGCCGCCAGCTTTGCCCGCTATCCAGGCTGGCCCACAGCCGCCCGTCTTCCGAACCGGCATACTGGGCTCCTCCGCCCTCGGCGGCGGCGCTGAGCTTCGCGTTCAGAATGCGGCCGTAGGCGCCGCGGAGCAGCTCTTCCTTGTCAACTTCCGCTGTGGGCAGCCAGCCCAGGCGGAAGCCAGGGGCCCATTCCACGACCTTGGCGCCCGCGGCGCCGGCCAGCGCCACATGCAAGCCGCGCCCACGAGCCGGCGCGGCCACAATCCGCGCCGCCCGAAAGGCCGGCAAGTTCTCGTTCCAACCCTGCCACGAAAGTCCGCCGTCCAGGGAGACCCAGACGCCGGTTGTCGCCGCGACCGCGACCCGGTCCGGGTTCTCCGGGTCCACGGCCAGGTCGTTGACCCGGGCGCCGAGTAGCGAGCCCTGACGGAGCTGAGTCAGGTTGCGCCACGTGCGGCCGCCGTCCTCGGATCGCCACACCTGTTCGCCGCCCGCGTACACCAGCGCCGGGCCGCGCCCTGATTCCCGCACCAGCGCGCCGGGCTCCGGCAGTTGGGCCGCGCCGGTCGCAGGCTCGGTTGGCGGCGCGGTCTCCACTGCGGTCCACGCCGCTCCATCGGCTGTCCGCCAGAATCGTCCTCCGGGCAAACCCGCCACCAGTGCTCCGTCGGCCAGGAACGCCACCCGCTCCACCGGCCCGCTGGCGGACGGAGAAGGCAGACCCTCGGCCAGTGTGAGCGTTCCCACGCGCCGCCAGTCGGGCTTGCCCGCCACAGCCGGCGCCTGGCCCGGCAGGGCGTGCGCCAGCAGCCCGGCCACGACAGCCAGCCGCCAGACACACCAAACGCTCCGGATTGGGGCGCGTTGCTCCATCGCCTAGGTTGATTCTACTCCGTTTGACGGACTTTCCGATCCCTTCAGATGATCAATTAGAACGGTTAGTTCCCTCATATAGTGTTCTGATTGTAAGACTATTATCACTTGCAGTTGCCGATAGCGGTGGTAGACTGGCATCGAGGCTCAGATCCAGGCGCGCACTCCGCGGCCGGGGAGCTGAGCTGTCGCGCGAGGAGAACGGCCGTATGAAATGGGGCTCCGAGTTGGCGTTGCTCGCAACGCTCACTACCCCATTATTGTGTTCTGCGCAGGGCTTCCCGGGCCTCGACAGTTTGTTCGGCGAAGACGTGGCGGCGCGTGTGCTTACGCGCGAGGGCCAAGTCTCGATTTATCGTGACAGCACGTACTGGGCGATTGACACGGGCGACGTGGTGCGCGCCCGGCAAGTGGTGGTCACGGGGCTGGACGGCCACGCGACCTTCCGCGTCTCCGACGGCAGCACGTTTGAGATCTTCCCGAATTCGCAAGTCACCTTCCGCGCCAACCCAGGCAGTTTGCGTGACCTGCTCGACGTCTGGCTGGGCCGCGTCCGCGTGCATGTCCAGCGGCCGGGTGGGCAGGCCAACCCGAACCGCGTCTTTACGCCCACCGCGATTATCTCCGTGCGCGGCACAGTTTTCGACATCACGGTGGACGACGAGGAAGAGGCGACCGTGGTCCTGGTGGAACAGGGTTCGGTCGCGGTGGAGCATCGGCTGATGCCGCGCTCCGGCACTCCGAAGATCCTGAATGCCGGGCAGGAATTGACCATTCACCGTAATCTGCCGATCGACGAAGCGCGGCATCTCGATACCATGCGCGTGGTGCAGATGGCCTGTGACATCTTCGTTCAGACTATGGTCCGCATGCCGCACTTCCCCGGCGGCGGCGGCCCCGTCCTTGGCGGCGGCGGTACGGGCACCGGCGGCGGACTGCCCGGGGACCACGGCGCGACACCGCCGCCTCCGCCCCCGCCTCCGCATAAATAATCTCAGCCGCCGAACCGATCGCAGCCCGAACCGCGCCCGGCTGTACACTGGAAATGAACGTGTACCAGGCATTGATTCCACTCCTGTTCTTCTTCCAGGCGCCGGTTGCGGCGACCCAGACTCCGCCCGACGCGGCGCCCGATTGGGACCAGCGCCCGCGCATCGAGAAATTGGGGCGGGATGTCGCCCTGCTCAAGCCGATTTTCGATCAGATCCAGCCTGGATCGTGGACCGTGGACGGCGGCTCGGAGGCGTATCGGAAACAGCACAAGGCCTGCGTGGACGGTCTTTCCAACGTCCACAACGCTTTGGCGCGCTGGTCGGCCCAACCCGATCGCCTGAGCCTGATGCTGGAGACGCTGGTGCGCATCGAAAGCCTGGACCAGCAGGCCATCTCGCTGAGCCAGGGCGTGCGGCGCTACCAGAATCCGGCGATCGCCGACCTGCTGGACTCGATCCTCGGTTCGCTTTCCGGCGGCCTGGAGTGGCTCCGTTCGCAGTCGCTCGAGATGGCCCAACAGCGCGAGAAGGAACTTGACGTCGCCCAGAAGGAGGCACAACGGTGCAGAACTCAGATTCTCCAGCCCCGGCCCAGAAACTAGCTACGCCGCCGCCCGAGCCGACGTTCGTGTGCTCGGTCTGCGGCGAGCCTTCGCGCGACATCTGCGTGTGGTGCACGCTGGACGCCTGCCCGAATCATCTGTGTGAGAAGTGCCACCGTTGCACCGACTGCTGCGACTGCCCGCAGCAGCACGAGCACGACACGCTGTAGAGTTCGAGCGCACGGCGGCATGCTATGGCCGCCGCACCAGCCGGGCCTGCTCACTCGTGGTGAGACGGTGCGAAGTAGGCATCCATCCGCGTCGTGTCGAATCCGATACAGGCGTGGCCGGCGGCGTGAGGCCCAACTGGATCGCCCTGCCAATCGGAGGAAAGGGAAGCCGCGCGGGGGACAAATCGTGCGGGAGGGCTTGAGAATCGATTTCAGCCCCTGTTAGGATGGGCTATCGAATTGGACGGTGAACAGATGAGCGTCGGCCTCAGATTCATGCGCTGGATGGACCTGTACGCCACGGGTATCGCGAAAATCGACTATCAGCATGAGACCCTCACCGATCTGCTCAACGCGCTCAATGAAGCCCACCGGGCAGGCAAACCTCGGGACGTGCTGCTGTTCCGCCTGGACCAGTTGATCGAGTCGGTCCATGCTCACTTCACGGACGAAGAAGCGCTGATGCAGGAGAAGGGCTACCCGGACTTCGATCTGCACAAGGCCGAGCACGATTTCCTGCTGGCCCAGGTGCTGAACTTCCGCGAGGAATTCGCGGCTGACAAGGTCGGTTTCTCCGAGTCGATGATGGACTACCTGCGCGACTGGCTGCGGGACCACATCCTGATCTCGGACCGCCGCATGGCACGGTTTCTCAAGGGCGAGACCGAGTAAATCCAGCGCCGCAGCGTCTGCGCCTCGTTGCAGAATTGTCACGTACGGTTTTGTAAATTATCACGTACGGTTTTGTAAATTATTAGGGTACAATCCGCAGGAAGGAGATCCCTTATGACGATCAGCCAAATGCTGCTGGGTGAGTTGGACCACGAGACGGCCGGAACCCGGAAAACGCTGGAACGGCTGCCTGCGGGCAAGTTCGATTTCCGGCCTCACCCGAGGTCGCCGACGCTGGGCTGGCTGGCGGGCCACATTGCCGGTTTGGCACACTGGGGCACGATGACCTGCACCACGCCGAGCGTCGATCTGGCCGCGCCCGAGAATCAGGCCCGTCCAGCGGAACCCACGACCGCCGAGGAAGCGCTCGAGCGATTCGACCGGCAGATGGCCAAGTTTCGCGCCGCCCTGGAGAAGGTGACCGACGAGCAGATGATGGAGCCCTGGACGCTCAAGATGGGCGACCGCGTATTCTTCACCATGCCGCGCATGGCGGTGCTGCGCGGGACGGTGTTCAATCACGCCATTCATCACCGCGCGCAACTGACCGTCTACCTGCGGATGAACGGGGTTCCTGTGCCGGCCCTGTACGGGCCTTCCGCGGACGAGAACAACTTCCTCTGAAGCGCGGTCCGGCGGCCGGCAGCCGCTCACGTCAGGACGGCTCTGACCTTGGCTGCCAGCGCGTCCGGCGTGAACGGCTTCTGAATGAACTCCACCCCATCGTGCAGCCGCCCGTCATGGTCGATTTCGGAATGCGTGTAGCCGGACATGAACAGCACTTTGATTTCGGGCCGGGTCCGTTTCACTTCTTCGGCCAGCCGGACGCCCGTCATGCCCGGCATCACCACATCGGTAATCATCAACTCGATGGGGTCGGTATGGTCTTTCAACAGCGTCAGGCCTTCGTAGGCGCTGGAAGCTTCCAGCGTCAGGTAGCCCCACTGCTGCAACACGCGGCGGACCAGGGAACGGACCTGCGACTGATCCTCGACGATCAGGATCGTCTCATGCCCGTTGGCGCCAGGCGAATCGGCCTTCTGGGCCTCCACGGCCGCGCAACCCGTGCCGGCTTCCACGCGCGGCAGACAGATGGTGAACGCCGATCCCTTACCGGGTGCGCTTTGCACGCGGATGTAGCCTTTGCTCTGGCGGACGATGCCGAAGACGGTCGATAGCCCGAGCCCGGTTCCCTTGCCCACGTCTTTCGTCGTGAAGAAGGGTTCGAAAATGTGCGCCCGGGTGGCCTCATCCATGCCCGAACCGGTGTCGATAACCGACAGCAGCACATATCGTCCGGGCGCGGGGCCCTCGCCCTGGCCGGCTGGATGCCAGTCTCTGCCGCTGGAGTGGCCGTTCAGCTGCGCCTGCGTCGTGGAGATGGTCAAGGTGCCGCCGCCGGGCATGGCGTCGCGCGCGTTCACCGACAGGTTCATCAGGACTTGCGTCATCTGGCTCGGATCGGCCAGGGCCAGGCAGGCTGAAGGATCGAGATTCACCTCGAGATGGATGTTCTCTCCAATCAGGC
Organism: Terriglobia bacterium; assembly: GCA_963838205.1. Taxonomy (GTDB): domain Bacteria; phylum Acidobacteriota; class Terriglobia; order Bryobacterales; family Bryobacteraceae; genus CAIVVT01. The sequence goes on from CAWIQF010000001.1 coordinate 246,454, forward strand.
GCCGCAACATGATTTCGGTCTCGAGGGCCACGGCATTCAGATCCAGGACCCTGGGCTGGAGGACCTGTTTGCGGCTGAAAGCGAGCAGTTGCAGGGTCAGGGAGGCGGCGCGCTTGCCCGCGTTGCGGATCTCGACGACATTCTTCCTGTTCGATTCGCTCAGGCCGGCGCGGATCAGCAGCAGATCGGCGTAGCCATTGATCACGGTCAGCAGGTTATTGAAATCGTGCGCGATGCCGCCGGCGAGCCGGCCCAGGCTCTCCAGGCGCTCGGCCTCCTCGAGCCGCGTCTGCAATCGCACCTCGCGCTCCATCCGCTCCCTGATCTGCGCGGTCTGGCTGGCGACGCGCCGGCGCAGCACGACCACCCAGGCCAGCACGACCAGAACGGCCGCTGACATCAGCGCAAGAATGATCAGCGCGCGGCTGAGAGTCCACCAAGTGGCGCGGCGGATCACGCGGATGCCGGCCGGGGACGGAATCAGGAGGTGAAATGTCTGCGGCCTGGGGAGCGCCTGGGTGTTGTCCCAATCGACGACGCAGATACCTGTGACCTGCAGCAGGCTGCCGTCCTGCAATGAGTTGAGAAACTCCGACGATTGCGGATATTCCAGGATCGCCAGGAACTGGTTCCTGCCGGCCTGAAGGTATAGCCGGTGATCTCCGAACGAGAAGCGCTGATTGACCAGATACGCCGTCAGGCGCACCAGCCGTGCGTCATACGGGCCGCCGGTGGCCTCATCGGCCGAAATATCCAACGCCGCCGGGATCCGGCCGGGTCCCACACGGCGCAGCAGTGCCTCCTCCAGCGCGAGCCTGTAAAGTGGGACCGGCGGGAAGCCTACGGCCTCCACCCGGTCACCCACGTGCACTTCCGGAGCCGCACGAATGAGCAGCCGCACACCGCCCGTTGCGTCGGCCACGTAGACCATTTCGCTGCGTGCCAGCACTACGGTTCCAGCCACCTTGGCCCGATGGTTCATGGGCCGATCGGGATTGAAGCGCAGGATTGACTCGATGGGGATGACGGGGCCGGCGAACCGGTCACCCGGAGAAGCTCGCGTCACCTTGACGTCGTCGAGCGTCTGGGCGACCACCTGGAATCCATAAATCCGATGTTCCCGATCGAAGAGCGGGCTGCCGACGCCCTCGGCCATGATTTCGGCGTCGATCAACTCCTCGACCGGCCGTTTCGCATCCGCCTGCACGATCCGCACGGGGATCAATCCGGCGTCCCCGGCGACAGTCAGCGACAGTCCCGCGAGATTCCACTTCGAAATCGATTGGACCACGCCGCTGATACGCGTCCTTGCGTTTTCGTCCGGGCCGGTCACGCGCGATGTCCAGAACGGCCGCGTGGCGGGCAATGCGCCATGGCCCACGACCCGAATCGACTGGCCGACGATCGAGGGTGCGAACTGGCCGCTCACGCCGAAGCCCTCAATCTCCACTACGTCGCCGAGCTTGAAATGCTCAACACGTCCTCCTGCCACCTCAACGTAGATGCCGGCCGTGGCGTCCTGCACGGTGATGCCCGACCAGTCCGGCTCAGTGAGCGTGACAACGGCCCGCAGCCGGACCGGGTAGATGCGGTTATCATCTCTGCGCGTCCGGCCTTTGACCTCGGCGGCCGTGGTTAGCACGGGCAAGCCGGGCGTGGCGTGGGCCGGCTCCGAAGGACTCTGCCCGGAGGCGCCGGGCAATGGTGCGGTCGCTTTGGATTCGACGTCGCCCGGAGCAGCGACGTAGATCTGAACGCGTTGGATTTCACCCGATACCGTTCTAACCGTCACCGGCACGCCCCGGACCGCCACCTCCGCCCCGATCGACGCGTCAAGGACGGACCGCGATTCGGCGAGCAGGATGCACTCCACCGCCTCACCTGCGAGCCGCAATTCGAAGCGGGTGTGCGTGCTATCGCTGGTCCGGCGCGCCAGCAGTTTCCCACGGATTTCAATGCGCTGATAGTCCGCTTGCCCCGCTCTGATCGACCGCGGATCCGGCCGCTTCGGAGTCGGAAGGTCGCCAATGGCGCCCACCCGCAGCGAGGGCTTTACAATTACCGGTGAATTGGCCTCATAGCCCGTAAATCCGCGTACGTCCACGGCCTGTCCGGCCCTCAGATCGGCGGCAGCGTCCGTGAGTTCAACGTAGATGCCGGCGGTTGAATCCTGGATCGTCAACAAATCGACCTGAGGGTCGAAGAACGTGACGATGCCGTGAAACTCCACTGGGTTGCCCCGGCGCGCCTGGGCGGGCGTCAGCCTCCAAACCTCAGCCACGTTGTCGATGGGCTTGGCCGGGCCGGGTTCCTCTAGCCGGCTACACGCGGCGAGCAGCAGCAGGCAGACTGCGGCGGCGATGGCCGGCTGCCCATGCCGGCGTCCCTCCCGCTGCCGTTCAGTGGACTGGAACACGTCTTCGTTCTGAGACCCCGTCTCCTGGAATTGCGCCACCAAGACAGTCTGCGCTACGCCGCATTTTTCTCAGCCGGCTGGAAGCAAACCCGGCGTGCGGCCGGACGCCGGGGCGGCGGCCAATCCGACGCCCGCTCCCAGCATGCCCGTGGCTTGCCGGCACTCGATGGGTAGTTGCTCCGGCGTGGGGCGCCACTCCAGCGTCCGGATAGTGGCGCGCCGCGAGTGTCCGCCAGGGGCCAACTCAAGTCACGGCGACACCATCATATACCAGGCGTTCCGGAACCAGTCTCCGGGTTCGAAGCCGGCGTGCGGTCCGCCGTGGGTCTGGCTGTCAATCCAGGGCCACGCCCGTTTGCCATACTGCAATTAGTGGCAATACGATCTTCTGCTCTGCTTTTCGTGCCCGCGGCGCTGCTGTGCGCTGCGCTGGCGGCGCGCGCGGCTGCGCCAGTCTGTGCCGGAGGGATGACGGTATCCGAATTCAAACTCTCCGTGCAGGCTCCCGATGCGAAATCGCTTCTCAGCCTGAAGGAGGTGCACGCGGTCGGGCCGGGATCGAAGCTGCTCTACACGCCCGGACAACTGCCGGCGAACATCGATAAACACGCCGAAGTGGCCATCGTCCTGGCCCCGGTCAACAACGGCGGGGCGAAGAAGCCCCAGGTGGTGGTTCTCGATCCGCAGTCCGCGCTGAAGCCGGCCGAATGGCATACGCCGGTCGCGGTGGCCGTGGCCGCGCTGGTGTACGGCCCGCAGGGGCTCGACAAGAGCCGGGTGAAGAAGCTGGTCCGCAACGATGCGGAGCTGATCTCCCAACTGGCCGAATATGCCGAGAAAACGGCTCTCGCCGAGTCGCTCATCCAGCAGTTGAAAACGTCGAGCGCGAGCGCGGCCGGCCCGTCCACGACTCTCGGGGCCGCCGTGGTTGGGCTATCCGCCGGGCCCGCCTCGTCCGCTTTGGACCGCACCGCGCCGGCCGATCAGCAGGCCGCGGCGCTGATGCGGGGGCTCAACCCGGCCCTCGCCACGTACGATCCATTGGCGCCGAGCCCGACCGCGCGCGTTGCCCAGTCGGCGGGCATCGCGGCGGCGATCGCCGGGCTGTTCTTCGGCAACACCGTTGGGCTCGCGACGGGCAGCGCGGCTCTGGCCGTAAACCTGGGTTCGCTCATCTTCCCCAACACGGATTTCCGGTCGTCGTTCACGGAACCCTCCAGCGGCGGCACCCTGGCGCTGTGCGCCAAACGCGAAGCGCATCAGTCACGGACGAAGCTCGCCTATCTGTGGGCCGTGCGCGTCCCCAACACGCCCGCGCCCGCGGTGCGTCTCAAGGCCGCGTTGTACCTGCCCCAGGGGGGCGCGGGCGAGTTGCCGTTAGAGCTACACAAAGAGACGGCCTGGGCGTCCATCGACGCCGCCAAGCCGTGGACCCTGACCGCCGTTTCCGGAGCGGCCAGCGCACCCGTGCAGGTTGTGGGCGACGCGAAGTCGCAGACCATTAAGCTGGACTTGGCCAAGGCGCAGCTCGCGCCGGGCGAATACAAGCTCAGCGGGCTGTGGGATTGGACGCCGTTCGCCGCTGAGGGCACGCTGCACGTCGCGGCCTTGCCCGACCTCGGCAAGGCCAGCGTCGAGCCAGCCTCGCGCGACCGGCTGGTGCACGGCAGCGGCGAGGTGGAACTGCGCCTGACCGGCGTGGATTTTGAGTTTGTCGATGCCGTCAAGCTGCAAGCCGCCGCGCCGGAACAGAAGCCCCTGGAACTCGCGCCGAAGCTCCCCAAGGGCCGCGGCGCCGGGCCCCAGGAAACGCTGTCTCTGAGCCTGAATACGACCGCGCTCCCGGCCGGGAATTACAAATTGATCCTGTCCGAAGCCGGGGGCAGCAGCGCCGAGCTGCCGCTCCGGATTCTGCCTCCGACGCCCGTGATCGCCGGGCTTCCCTTGCGCGCCAATCTCGAGGAAAACCGACAGTTGCTGCGTTTGGAGGGGAGCGGGCTCGAGCGCGTGGAGGCATTGACATCCGCTTCCGCCCAATTCGAACTCTCTCCCAGCGCGCCCGGCTCCAGCGAGCGCACGGCCAGTGTGCACCTGGCCTCCGGATTGCAGGCCGGCCAGACGCTGGAGCTGCAAATGAAAGTCGAGGGGATGACGCAGCCGGTGGCGCTGAAAGCGGCGCTGGTGGTGGCGCCACCGCGCCCGCGCATCCTCACCGCCTCCATGTCGCGCCTGCAGACCCTGGGCCTGGAACAGCGGCCCAACGAACTGCCGGCCGACACGTTCCTGACCTATTCCCTGCGCGTGGCCCACGCCGACGGACAGGCCGAGGTACGTCTGGCCTGTGAAGACCCGGCCCAGACGCTGGCCCCGCAGGATCTTCGTCCCGGTGAAAAAGGCTCCGGCGCGCGGCTCGACCAGGCCGGCGCGGGCGTCCTGTTTCTGTCCTTACTCCCGGGCGCGATCGGGCAGCCGGGATGCGAGCTGGCGGCGACGGTGCAGACCCCCGCCGGCGGCGTTTCCGACCGCTGGAAGCTCGGCCGCGTGGTCCGGTTCCCGCGCATCGACAAGTTCAGCGTGACCGACGAGAAGGTCGGCGACGGCCAATACGCGGGCATCCTCGAAGGCGAGCATCTGGAGACCATCGGCAAAGTGGGCTGGGACGCCGCGCATGGCCTGGCGGTGGATACTTTGCCCGCTCCGGTCGCGGGCGATGCGCTGCGCCAGACACTGCGGGTCGTGGTCGCCTGGCCCTCGCCTTCGCCTCAGGCGCCGCTGTACATCTGGCTGCAAGGCGAAGACTCGGGCCGGCGGACGGAGACCCGCTACTGATCACTTCTCCGGCGGTGGCGCCTCTTCCAACGGGGCGAATTTGTTCAACACCCGGCTGAGGCCCGTGAAGATGTCCACGGGCAGCGGGAACACGACCGTCGTGTTCTTCTCGGCGCCGATTTCCACCAGCGTCTGCAGGTAGCGCAGTTGGATGGCGGCGGGCTGCTTCTGCAGGATTTCGGCGGCCTGCGCCAGTTTCTCCGACGCCGACAATTCGCCGGCGGCGTGGATGATCTTGGCGCGGCGCTCGCGCTCGGCCTCGGCCTGGCGGGCGATGGCGCGGATCATGTTGTCCGGCAGATCGACTTGCTTCACCTCGACCTTGGCCACCTTGACGCCCCACGGGGCGGTGTCGGTGTCGAGCACGCCTTGCAGCCGCAGGTTGATCGTCTCGCGCTGGCTCAGCAGCTCGTCCAGTTCCGCTTCGCCCAGGATCGAGCGGAGCGTAGTCTGAGCCAGTCTGCGAGGTCGTGTAGAGGAAGTTGGACACCTCCAGGACGGCCTTCTGCGGATCGATCACGCGGAAAAAGACCACGGCATTCACCTTCACCGTGACGTTGTCGCGCGTCACGATGTCCTGGGCCGGCACCTCCAGCGTTTCCAGCCGCAGGGACACGCGCACCATCCGGTCAATAGGCCGGAAGATGATCACCAGGCCGGGGCCTTTCGGCCGCGTCTGAACGCGGCCCAGGCGGAACACCACGCCGCGTTCGTATTCGGCCAGGATGTTGATGCACGAGAAAATGTAGAGCACCACGATGATTACGCCCACCAGCACTACGGGATCCATCGGCTTATTCCTTTCCGGACAGAGTTGACTCGGGTTCGACTTTCAATCTGAGACCGTCCACGGCCAACACGCGCACCGGCGTGCCGCGGGCAATCGGGGCCGTGGCCACGGCGCTCCAAAATTCGCCGTGAATCCGGACCGTGCCCGCCGGCGCCAGGTCGGTGTGAGCGATGCCTTCTTCGTTGAGCAACCCGGCCGCGCCCGTGACGGCAGGCTGCAGCCGCGATCGCACGACTAAGTAAACCAGAAACAGCGTGATCGCGGCGAACGGCAGCGTGACCGCGAGTGCCGTCGTGAACCGGATGCGCATCTCGGGCGGACCATCGACCAGCAGCACGGAGCCGAACAGCATGGCGATCACGCCGCCGATTGCCAGCACGCCGTGCGCGGCGAACTTCGCTTCCAGGATGAACAGCGCGAAGGCCAGCAGCAACAGCGCCACGGCGGCCCCGCGAATCGGCAGCACCGACAGCGCCATCAACGCCACGACCACCAGAATCGCGCCCGCCGCTCCCGGCGCCACCGCGCCCGGGATGTTGAACTCCACGTACAACAGCAATCCGCCAAGGATCAGCAGGATGAAGGCCAGGTTGGGGTCGGCGATGGCGGCCACGGCCCGTTCCCGCAAGTTCAGCTCGTAATCCACCACCCGCACGCGCGCCGTGTGCAGGACAAATCGGCTGCCATTGGGACGCGTGACCTCGCGGCCGTCCAGCCGGCTGAGCAGATCGGATTCGTCGCGCACGACGAAGTCGATCAGATGCTGATCCAGCGCCTCTTCACTGGTGAAGGACTTGGCCTGGTAGACCGTCGATTCGGCGGCCGCCGAGTTGCGGTTGTGGCGCGCGGCCAGGCTGCGCACGGCGGCGGCGGTGTCGTTTTCGATCTTGTGCCGCATCGTCGCATCCATTTTCTGCCCCAGCAGAACCGGCGACGCGGCGCCGGCGTGCGTGCCCGTCTGCATCGCGGCCACATCGCCCGCCAGCAGAAGTATGAATCCCGCCGACGCGGCGCGCCCGCCCGACGGCGTCACGAACGTGACCACCGGCAGCGGCGACGCGTTCATCCGCTCCACCAGCGTCTGGGTTGCGTCCAGCAGGCCCCCGGGTGTGTTCAGCCGGACCAGGACCAGCGGCGCGCCCTGGCGCTGGGCCTGCTCGATGGCGTGCGTCAGAATCTCCACCGTGATCGGGTGGATCACCGAGTCGAAACCGACCGCCACCGCCGCGGGCTGCGACCGTACGTTCCACGCCAGTAGTGCAAGCAGACCGGCCGCCAGCGGCAACGTGCGCATGGGCCACCCCGGCTTCAAGATACTCCAACGCCCGGCGTGAGTAAATGCGGCTGGCCCGCCCGGCGCAGGCGCTTCTCTTCCTGTTTTTCGAAAAGCGGCAGCAGCCGTAGTTCGATGTGCCGGAAAGCCTCGTCCAAGCCTCCGGCCGAGTAGGCGCGGCCGATCTGCGCTTCGATCGCCGTAGGCTCGCCCACGCCCGCCAGAAACCCGTTCGACGTCATACGGATCGCCTTGGCCCCGTCCAGACGCCCGTCTTCGCCCAGGATTTTAAGCCGCACGTACAGCGCCAGCACGGCGTCGCCGATCCAGGCCTGCTCGCGCAGCACGTCCTCGCGGCGCTTCGCGGCCGGCCGCGCCGGCTGCGCCGCGGCCCGCGCCACCTCCGGCCTGCGCTTCACTTCTTCTCCGTCTCCTGGAGCAGCTTTACCAGCCGGTCCTTCCACAGCGCCGCCATCGTGTGCGAGCCGTGGCCGCGCGTCATGCCGGTGTAAGGGTACAACTCGAATTTCACCGTCGGGGCTTTCTTGAGAAGCTCCTCGGCGATCTTCAATTCGGGCGGGTTGATGGTGTCGTCGGCGAAGTTCAGATGCAGCGCCGGCGTCTTGATCTTGCCGAGATCGGGCGCCGGGTTGTAGTCGCGCGAGGCGTCAACGGCGTACATCACGTCGTTGGCGTCCGTACCCCGCAGGCGTGACGCGATGGCCTGGTTGTAATACGCGAGCGCCTTCTCGCGTGTCGGTCCCGACTGCTGCCACGTGAGCGGATTGCCGCCCACCAGCGCCAGCACGCCGATCGCCGTGCGCAGGCTCGGCGGCTGCGCCGTGTAGTCGCCGCCCTGCCACGCCGGATCGTTCTGGATAGCTTCGATGATGATCCGCCGCCACGCCAGGTTGCGCCCCGAGATTTCTGTTGGCAGGCACGCCAGCGGCATGGCGGCTTGCGCGAATTCCGGATAGCGCTCCAGCCACACGTAGCTGTGCATGCAGCCCATCGACGTGCCCATCAGCAGCCGCAGATGGTCCACCTTCAGCTCCTCGGTCAGCAGGCGATACTCGGCCAGCACCATGTCCTGGTAACCGTAGTGCGGAAACTTCGCGTGCGCCCCGTCACTGGGCTTGCTCGACTTGCCGTGGCCGATGTCGTCCGGCAGAATCACGTAGTACTTCGCCACGTCCAGCGGCTGCCCCGCGCCGAACAACTCGCCGGCGAAATTCGGGCTCAGGAACTGAGTTCCCGCGCCCGTCGTCCCATGCAGGATCAACACCGCGTTCGTCACCAGGCCCGCGGCGTCGCGCTTCGGCTCGCCCAGCGTCCGGTAATGGACTCTCAGCTCCGGGAGCGCTTCGCCGCTGGTGAAATGGAATTCCTTCAGAACGGCGTCGCCCTCTTTCACGGGCCACGCAGCTTGTGCGGCGAGCAGTCCCGTCGCGCACAAGAAAATCGCGAAAGGCTTTCTCATGCCGCGGATTGTAGCACCAGATTCTCCCGGTGCGAAGCCCGAATTGCTCAGGCTTCGATTTTAGGCAACTCGTAGCCTTGGCGCCGCGTGCGCGTAAGCAGAGCGTTGGCGTCGCTATCGTTGAAGAAACGCTCGTGGCCCGGATCCCAGCGCAGCGGCCGCGCCAGCTCGCGGCAGATGTTGATCAGGTGGCACACCGTCGTGGACCGGTGGCCGACCTCGAAGTTCGCGTTCGGCAGTTGGCGCGAGCGCAGGCAGTCGAGGAAGTTCACCAGGTGGAACAGGTCCTCGCCGCGGCCTTCCGGCGTCGGCTCCGGAGCGCCTTTGAGCAGTTCCGGCCGGTCCGTCGTGAAGATTCCGCGCTTGATTTCGATCTGGCCGTTCGTTCCGTAAAAAATAGCGCCCAGATCGGCGTGGTCCCGATGCGGCCCGATCAGCTTCAGTACCGTCCCGTTCATATAGCGCAGGAAAACCGGCTTCGTCGCACCCGCCTCCTCCTGCCAGATCTCGGTCGGCCCGGTCGCGTCCGTGCCCAGCGCGCACTGCACCTGGTCCAGCGCGTGCGTCCCCCAGCCGGTCACGCCCCAGCTCTGTCCCGCGCCGTCGTAGTCGCGATACCACCCCCAGCGATGTTGCAGGTCGGAGTGATACGCCCGCAGCTCGGTCTGGTTGCACCACTGCTCCCAGTCCAGACCCTCCGGCATGGCCATCGGCGCGCGCGGGATCCACGTCTCCGGCGGTTCGAAGTTGCAGGCGATCACGGTGTGCACAAAGCCGATTGCGCCCTCCCGCACCAGCTTGCTGGCGTAAACGTTGGCCGGGATCGAGCGCTGCTGCGTGCCGGTCTGCAGCACGCGCTTGTATTTCCGCACCGCCTGGCGCAGCGCGAGGCCTTCCCCCACCGTCAGCGTGAGCGGCTTCTCGGCATATACGTCCAGACCCGCCTGCAACGCGCTCATCGCGATCAGCACGCGCGCGTGCGTGGTCGTCTCGACGAACACGGCATCGAGCTTTTCATGCTCCAGCAGACGCCGGTAGTCGGTGTATTTCGTCCACCGGGCGCCTTCCGGATGCGCCTTCGCCACGGCCTCCACGCGGTCTCGGGCGCAGTCGGCCACGGCCACCACCTCCGCTCCGGGCAGTTCGTAGCCCAGCAGCCAGGTGCCCCGGCCGCCAGTGCCGATGAATCCCAAACGGATCCGGTCGTTCGCTCCCAGCACGCGTTGCGGATCGAGCAGCGGCAGCGCCGCCGCGGTACCTAGGAATTGCCTGCGGTTCATTTCGATTCTCCTGAAACAGGCCCGCCGCCGGGCCTGCGGCTTTCCGCCCGAGTCTATCACCGTCCACGATCGTCTATTTTTTCTATTTCCATTCGCACAAAAGGCCCTTACAATTCATCAGATCCCTCCTGCTCTGGAAGCAACATGAATTTCCTGTACTGGCTGTCGCTGCTGCGCGTCCCGATCTTTTTCTGGCTGGTCTACGGCCCCGGCCTGATCCTGCTGATGCAGCCCGGCATGTCGTTGTCGCGCGGCTTCGCCGATCTGACCCTCGGGCAGTTCCTTTTCGTCGCCGCCGCGCTGTGGTGCTCCTCCACCTCGCTCGCCGCCACCATCAACCTAGTCCTGCTTTACGGGCCGCGCCGCATCGGCCACACCGATCAGCCTGCACCTTCCAGCGGATGGGTGATTCTCGCGGCCTCGCTTCCTTCCGCGGCCTCGGTTTGCTTCCTGGCCTGGACCGCCCCGCAACTCGATCCGGGCCATCGCTCGGTCTGGATTTACGCGCTGCTCGCGTTGGCCTCGCTGGCGATCGTCCTGCTGGCAACCATCGCTCTTGTATGGCTCGCGCTGCGCATTGCGGCCCCGCAGGAAGGCCTCCGCGCGCCCGCCGAAGTGATTCTGCCCCTGAGTTGGGTTCCCGGCGCTGAGCGGGCCTACCGGGCCCAGTCATTCACGCCCCGTCTGCACGCCGCCGGCAGCCACCTCAGCCGCCGCATAGCCCGCTGGCTGGGGCCGGGCTATTTGAATCCCCGCAGCGGAAGCCTCCTCTCCGGCCACGCCCTGTCCGGGTTTGTAGCCTTCCAATACCTCGTGCTGTACGCCATTGGCGGGACCAGCGTGACCTTCCATGGCACCGTGCAGCACGGCGTCGTCACGCCCGTCATCGGCCATTTCGCCTCAGCCCTGGCCTTCATCGTCATCATCCTGACGCTGCTCGGCTGGCTGCTCGGCGCGCTCGCTTTCTTTCTCGACCGCTGGCGCGTCCCGGTGCTCACGCCGTTCGTTCTGCTCGCCGCGCTGCTGGCCTTCTGGTCTTCTCAGGACCATTACTTTCCGGTAACCTCTTCTCCGCGGCCCCCCGCCCGTCCCAGTCCCACCGACGTGATCCTGAGTTCGAAATCCGCCCCGCGCCTGATGATTGTCGCCTCGGCCGGAGGCGGCATTCAGGCCGCCGCCTGGACCACCACCGTCATGGCCGGCCTGCAGCGTCAGGATCCCCGCTTTCGCGACTCCGTCCGCCTCATGAGCGGCGTTTCCGGCGGCTCCGTCGGCCTCTACTACTCCCTGCGCCTGTATCCCAAAATGGAGGGCTCCGGCATTTCGCTCGACGACCTCGCGGAACTCGGCGGCACCTCCGTGATCGAGGCCGTCGCGCACGGTCTGGCCTACCCCTGGTCGGACCGCGGCCAGGCCCTGGAAGACTCGCTCGGCGCCGCCGGCACCAACCACGTCACCCTCGGCCACTACGCCTCGCTGATGCTGGCCTCGCCCGGGTCGTTGCCCGGCGTGATCCTGAACGCCACTTCCGTCGAGGATGGTTCCCCCGTCGCCTTTTCCACCACCTCCGTTTTCGCCAACAACACCGGCCTGCGCGATTGGTTCGAGACCGACAACAACAAGGGTGAGGACGTCCAACTGCCCACCGCCGCGCGGCTTTCCGCCACCTTCCCCTACGTCTCCCCCTCGGCCCGGCCCCTGGCAGGCACTCCCTCTTTCCGTCATTTCGGCGACGGCGGCTATTTCGACAACTACGGCCTCTTCTCGGCCATGGCCTGGCTCGAGGACGCCCTGGGCAGTCTGCCCCCCGATCGTTCCGATAAGATGAGCGTCCTGCTCGTCGCCATCGAGTCCTTCCCCGTCGCCGCCTCCGTCCCACCCGTCTCCCACGGCCATCTCTGGCAACTGCTCGCCCCCGTCAACCTGCTCTACAACGCGCGCACTTACAGCCAGCGCAACCGCGACGACCTGGAGGTGTCTCTCTTTCGCAATCGGTTTGAGGAGATCTACGGCCTGCGGCCCGAGCAGTTCGTCAATGTCACGCTGCGCTACAACCCCACCGGGGAGTGCGAGAAATCGCCGCCGCTGAGCTGGCATTTGACGCCCGTCGAAAAGAACTGCGTCGCGGCCTCGTGGCAGGCCCTGCTCAGCGACCCGGCCACCCATCGGCCCACTCCGGAGCTGCAGCAGGTACTCGATTTCGTCGCCGGACGCTGAATCCGCGCCTTATTCGGCCGCTCGCGGGCCCGGCAGTTGCTGCTCGAGATTCCCTTTGCGGTCCCGCGGACGGCTGTCCAGGTTCTGAGGGCCGCCCTTGAAGCTCAGCCGGACATCCACCACCGCCTGCTGGTCGTCCACCTTCGTCTCCGCATGCGTGGCGCCGAGATAGTCCAGCACGCCGCGCTGCTTCACCTGCGTCAGAAACATTTCCGGGTAGCCCGCGCGGTACGCATCTCCGGGCTTCATGGCCCACATTTTGCGAATCACTGGCTCGCTTTCGAAATCCAGCCCATCGATGTCCAGCCGGCCCATCTTGTAGAGCGCCCCCGGCTCGATCTCGATCCGGATGTCCGCCGTCTTGGCCTCATCGTCAATCTGCTTGCCGGCGTGATACGTCGCCTTGAGATAGCCCATCTCCTTCAGACGGTCGATCACCTTCGTCACGCCGTGCCCGATCTCGCTCAAGTTGGCCGTCCCGCCGCTCTTGAACGAATCGCCGCCCAGCGCATTTACTTCTTCTTCCCGGATCGGCGCGCCCGCGATGTCCAGCCGCTTGAGCTTGTACACCGGCCCCTCGTCCACCGTCACCGTCACGGCCACGCCTGGCCTGATCTTGGACGGCTCGGTCGTGATCGCGACGAACTTCGCGCCCAGCCTGCCGTAGGCGTCGTAGAGCGCGCGGGCCGTCGTCTCAAGGAACGTCCGGAACATCAACTCGTCCCACGGCGTGCCCACCGCGACCCCCGACATCGCCTTCTGCACCTCCGGCGCAGGCACCGTCCGCGCACCCTTGATCAGGACCTCGGCAATCGTGGGCGGCGGCGTCTTCGACCGCAGCACGGCCACCACGCCTTCCTTCAACCCCGCTTCGAACTTCACGATCACCGTTTCGTTGTCGCCCTTCTCCTTCAACATCGTCTGCGCCAGATCGACCATCCGCTTCCCGTACACCTCCGTCAGCGGGATCACCGGACCGAACATCGTCAGCGTCTTGGCCGCCCGCGCCGCGAATTCCTTCCTGTCCAGCTTCAGCCCCTCGATGCGCCACTCGCCGCGCTCTTCCACGTCGCCAATCTCGAAGGTCACTTGGATGCCGCGGCCGCCCGCCGGTTCATAGGCGTACGCCACCGCGTCGAAGCACCCCGTCTCGTACAGCCGGTCCCGCGCCTTGTCGAAATCCGTCTTGCCCACGAGCGCCTCCAGCTTCAACCCCGTCAGCGCCATCAACTGCTCGACTGAGAATAGTTTTGAGCCCTTCAGCATCACGCTGCGCAGCGGCCAGCGGTCGGCCTCCTGCGCCGCCGCCACGGCCGGTTTCTTCGCCGTCCCCGATTTCGGCGCGGCCGGCGCCTGAGCCAGAGCGCCCACCCATGCCACCCCGCCTGTCAACACCAGTAACAAAGCGCTCGTTGCGAATTTCATATTCGGTTCAGCCTCTGCCCGGCGAACGGCTTTCCCGCCCCCGGCGCGCTAACGCCCGCAGCCTGCCCGCCACCCTCCGTCCGGGCGCCACGCCAATCCTTTCGACGCGCCCGCCCCCTGACTGCGTTGCCTTCCAACTCAATTATGGCCGGATTAGCGGCTGTTAAACTAAGAACGATGTCCTATGACGTGATCGTGATCGGCAGCGGTCCCGGGGGCTACTCCGCTGCCGTCCGCGCCGGCCAGTACGGCCTCAAGACCGCGCTCATCGAAAAGGATCCCAAGCTCGGTGGCACCTGCCTCCATGTCGGCTGCGTGCCCACCAAGGCGCTGCTCAACACCGCCGAGATCTGGGAGCACTTCAAACATCCAGAAGAGCAGGGCCTGCATTGCCAGAACCCCGTGCTCGACCTGCCCCTGGTTCTCAAACGCAAGGACGCGATCGTCGACCAGCACGCCGCCGGCATAGCCCTGCTCATGAAGCGCCAGAAGGTCGAAGTCATCCAGGGCTTCGCCCGCCTGCTGGGCCGCGGCCAGGTCGAGGTCTCGAACGGTGGCGCCGTGCGCGTCCTCGAGGCCAAGAACATCATCCTCGCCACCGGCAGCGAGGCGCGAATGCTGCCCGGCCTCGCCCCCGATCCGCAATTCATCCTCACCAACATCGAAATCCTGCGGCTCCAGCAGGCCCCCAAACGCCTGTTGATCATCGGCTCCGGCGCGGTTGGCTCTGAGTTCGGCTGCATCTTCCGCAGCTTCGGCAGCGAAGTCGTCATCTTTGAAATGCTGCCGCGCGTCGTGCCCGTCGAGGATGAGGATGTCTCCAAGCAACTCGAGCGCAGTTTCAAGAAACGCGGAATCCGTTGCGAGACCAAAGCCCAGGTGGACCTGGCTTCGGTGGAGCGCACGGGCAGCGGTGTCCGCCTCAACGTCAAGCTCGGCAGCGGCAAAACGGAAACCTTCGAGGGCGATTGCCTGCTGGTCGCCATTGGTCGCAAGCCCAACACCGACAGCATTGGTCTGGAAAACACGAAGGTCGAACTCGACCGCGGCTTCGTCAAGGTGGATCCGTATCAGCAGACCGCCGAGCCGGGCGTTTACGCCATCGGCGACATCGTCGCCGGCACGCCGCAACTGGCCCACGTCGCCACCATGGAGGGCCTGGTCGCCGTCGGCAAAATCGCAGGCAAGCCCGTCACGCCGATCAACAAGCGCCGCATCCCCGGCTGCACCTACACCGACCCCGGCATCGGCAGCGTCGGCCTCACCGAGAAGCAGGCCCGCGAGGCCGGCTACGACGTCAAAATCGGCAAATTCCCCTTCGCCGCCAACTCCAAGGCCTCCATCCTCGGCTCGCACGAGGGCTTCGTGAAGGTCGTCGCCGACGCCAAATACGGCGAGATCCTGGGCGTGCACATCATCGGCCCCCACGCCTACGAGTCGATCGCCGAGGCCGTCGCCGCCATGGAAGCCGAAGCCACCGTCGAGACCATGATGGCCACCATCCACGCCCACCCCACGCTCTACGAGGCCGTGGGCGAAGCGTTCAACAATGTCTATGGCCTGGCGATCAATGCCTGATCACGCTTCGCCAGACGCGTCTGCGTCGCCCCATGCCATGAGGAAACTCGAACTGCGCGCACTCGGCCGCATCTCCTACGCCGATGCCTGGGCCTTGCAGCAGTCCCTGGAAGCCCGCCGCAAAGTTGGCGACATCTGCGACCAGCTGCTGCTCCTCGAGCACCCCCATGTGTTGACCCTGGGCCGCAACGGCCACCTGGAAAATATGCTCCTCGGCCGCGAGCGCCTGGCCGATCTGGGCATCGAATTCTTCGAAATCAACCGCGGCGGCGACATCACTTACCACGGCCCCGGCCAGATCGTCGGCTACCCGATTGTCGATTTGCGAGAATGGAAACGCGATGTAGTCGCCTACGTCCGGGGCCTGGAGGAAACGGTGATCCGGACCCTGGCGCGCTTCGGAATTGAGGGCTGCCGGGAACCCGGCGCTACCGGAGTCTGGGTGCGGGACAAGGATGGCCAGTTGGCCAAAATCTGCGCCATCGGCGTGCACATCTCGCGCTGGGTCACCACCCACGGCTGGGCCTTCAACTGGACCACCGACCTGAGCTATTTTCGCTACATTGTTCCTTGCGGGCTCGCGCGGCCCGTGACAAGCTTGGAAGCGCTTGGAATCGCGCTGCCGCGCGCGACCGTCGAGCAGACGCTGGTCGAGGAATTTGCGCGCGTGTTTGATTACAATCCGGTCGTGGCCGCCGCGCCGGCCGCTCGTCTGACCGCAGTTTGAACGAAGGGAGAGCACCCCATGACCGATGTTGTGATGCCCCAGATGGGCGAGAGCATTGTCGAAGGCACGCTGACCCGCTGGCTCAAAAAGGTCGGCGATCCCGTCCAGCGCGATGAACCGCTCTTCGAGATCTCCACCGACAAGGTCGATACGGAAATCCCCGCCCCTGCCGAGGGCGTCCTGACGGAGATCCTGGTCCAGGAGGGCGCGGTGGTTGCCATCAACACCGTCGTGGCCCGCATCGCCTCCTCCGCTGAGGCAGCTTCGGCGGCCAAGGGCGCTGAAGCCACCAGTGGGAATGCAGGTGCGGACTTGTCCGCCGTAGCTGGAACAGCGAAGACGGAGCCCGCCGCTGCGCCTGCCGTCGCCGCGAAGCCAGCGCCCGCCGCTGCTTCCGCGCCCGCGGATGTCCAGGCGCAGCCCGAGGCCGCTCCCGCTCCCGAGCCGGCGGCCGCGCCCGCCTCTGCTCCAGCACCAGCTGCCGAAACCGCCGCGCCAGAACCTGTTGCCGAAGAGCCCGCCGGCCCTGTCTCCCCGCTGGTCCGCAAGATCGCCCGGGAAAACAACCTCGATCTCAAGCTCGTGAAAGGCACCGGCGCGGGCGGCCGTGTCACCAAGGCCGACGTCAACGCTTACCTCGCCGCCTCCGCTCCCACGGCTACGGCGGCCAAGGCCGCTCCTGCGACTGCTCCGGTGGCTCCCGTGCCAGCGCCCGCCCCAGCTCCCGTCTTCGTGCGCGCGCCCGCTCCGCCGCCCGAAGCGCTGCCGCCACTGCCGCGTCCCGAGCCCGCCCGGGTTCGCCTCGAGCCCATGAGCATCATGCGCCAGAAGATCGCCGAGCACATGCTGCTCTCCAAACGCACTTCGGCCCACGTCACCACCGTCCACCGCGTCGACATGACCCAGGTCGCGCGCCTCCGCGCCCGCGCCAAGGAGGAGTTCCGCGAGCGCTACGGCTTCGGCCTGACCTTCCTGCCCTTCGTCGCCCGCGCCGCCGCCGAGGCCCTGCGCGCGTTCCCCATCGTCAACGCCTCGATTGAGGGAACCAACATCCTCTATCACAACGAGATCAATATCGGCATCGCCGTGGCGCTCGAAAACGGCCTGATCGTGCCCGTTATCCGCCAGGCCGACGAAAAGAACGTCGCCGGCCTGCAGCGCTCCATCGTCGATCTCGCCGCCCGCGCCCGCTCGCGCCAGCTCAAACCCGACGAGGTCTCCGGCGGAACTTTCTCCATCACCAATTTCGGCAGCTTCGGCAGCCTTTTCGCCACGCCCGTCATCAATCAACCGCAGGTGGCCATCCTCGGCCTGGGCGCGGTGGAAAAGGTCCCGGTCGTCGTCGATGGCGACGCCATCGCCATCCGCTCTCTGGCCTACCTGGCCCTCACCTTTGACCACCGCCTGATCGACGGCGCGCTCGGCGACCAGTTTTGCCAGAAGGTCAAACAGGTGCTCGAAAACTGGAGCGACCAAGTCCTGTAATCCCGGCTGCGCGCCGCAGAATCGCAGGCCGGCCCGTCTCGGAGATGCGGAACCGAGCCAGGACCGCAGGGAGTGGGCTGGTTGAACCAAGAGAATCGGTGTTGCCAGATCCGCGAGCGGCCCCTTTGTCGCTGAGAAATCGTCACCATGCGTGGCCCGTTTGTTGGCGCGCGGCTCAGCAGCGATTGGGGAGCAGCGTGCCGACCGCTCCTTCCCAGTCGCGGCCCAGTAAGGCAAGTCTCCGCGACAGGCCACTAGCCATCCCGGCGTCTCCACCACAGCCGCAGCACGGTTCGAAAAATGATCCGGCTGGCCTGCAGGCTGGCCCGCAGATTGCCCGAGATTTTGTTTACCCCGGCGGCGCGGCGGCGGTAGGTTACGGGCACCTCCACGACGCGCAGGCCTTCCTGGATCGCGCGCACCTGCATCTCGATGGTCCAGCCATAGCTGCGGTCGCGCATCCGCAGCCGTTCCAGCGCCTCGCGGCGGATCGCGCGAAATCCGCCCAGATCGCTATAGCGGTGCCCAAAAAGGACGCGGATGACGATGATTGCGAGCCAGTTGCCGAAGCGCTGGTGGGGCAACAGGGCGCCGGGCTCGGCCGCGCCCAGCGTACGCGATCCGAGCACCAGGTCGGCGTTGCCGCGCGCGATCGGCTCAATCAGCGACCGCGCCTCCGCGGGATCCTCGCTGAGATCGGCCTGCATGAACGCGACGACGTCGATCGCGGCCGGCAGCGCCGCGAGCGCCTTCAGGCAGGCCGCGCCGTAGCCGCGTTCGGGCTCGCTCACCACCGTCGCTCCGGCCGCGCGGGCGACGGCCGCGGTGCCGTCCGTCGAGCCGTTGTCAGCCACGATGACGATTTGGAACAGCCCCGGCGGAATGGCGCGCAGCGTACGCGCGAGGACGGGCTCCTCGTTGAGCGCAGGGATGATGAGAGCGGCCTGGATCATAGCTCTAAGCGGCAGCCGTCGCGCCTGGCTCGCAGGCCCGGCCGGGCCGATTCTTCAGAGGCATTCTCGCCGTTCGACGAGCCGCGCGGGGGCGCCGCGGTAGCCCTGCTTACAGTGTCGCCCGAAGGCATGCTTCAATCATGACAGGCGCGATGAGTTCCCAAGCCTGGAAGCGAGCAGGACGGTGGGCCGGCCAGGGCCTGATGTCGCTGGTCCTGGCGGCGGTGATCGTACTGTTCGTCTACCAGCCGGTGCGAGTCGAGGGCACCAGCATGATGCCCGTGCTGGTGGACAGCGAGCGGGTGTTCATCAACCGGTTCCTCTACCGGACGGGGGTGGGCCAGGTGCAGCGCGGCGACCTCGTGGTATTCCAATCCCCGCAGGATCCGGCGAAGAATTACATCAAGCGAATCATCGGCACACCGGGCGACACGGTGGAGCTGCGCGGGGGCCTGGTGTGGCTCAACGGCCGCGAAATCCATGAGCCGTATGTGCCGGAAGAGTATCGGGACCAGTCGAACTTCGGGCCGGTGCGCGTGCCGGCGGGTCATTACTTCGTTCTCGGCGACCATCGCAGCGCCTCCAACGACAGCCGCGTGTGGGGGCCCGTGGCGGGTGGCGCGATCTACGGGAAGGCGGTGTTCGCCTACTGGCCGCTGGAGCGGGTGGGGACGCTCAGGTAGGCGCGGTGCGTGCGGCGCCCAGCGCGGGGCAGTCGCCGTGTCTTGCCGTGAGAACACGGTGCGCGCACGATGATTTTGCCGTGTTTTCGCGGTGGCCGCGACGCTCATCTGCGCCGGAACAGCAGCGACAGCAACGAGAAGAGGATGCTCAGCAGCAGGCACGTTCCGAGCGGGAAATAGAAGACCGTGCTCTTACTGCGCCACACGAAATCGCCCGGCAGCCGCCCGGGGCGGAAGGGCAGACGGGGTCCAAAGGTAATCAGCAACCCCACCGCCAGCAGCAGGCCGCCCGCGAGGATCAGGCTCCGTCCGAGTGATGACATTATGTATTTTCGATTATCGCCCGTCGCGGGGAAAGGAAACAGACGGACAAAACGGCGGGCGTGGCGCCACGAAGAGAACACGTTGTTCCGTTCACGTTTTATGCACACGATACTCACATTGATGGCATTTTAACTCATTGAAAACAGACTAGATATAATCTCTGGAAAACCGTCATCGGATCGCAAAAAAGCTTTGACTCGCGGGGCGATATAGCGCATGCTGGTTTCGGTTCCAAGAGGTTCACGGAATCAGCGAGCCAAGCGGAACGACGCAGATCCTGGATCGATGATCCGTTAGCGGGCAGCAAACAAGCAGGAAGCTAGCGGGGAGAGAAGGGAAAACGGTCGTCACTGTTGGGTAAGCTTTCGGAGCGCTCAGCTGGCCGGGCACTTTGATCCCGAGGGGCGAAAATCCCGGAGGGGAGTGACGGTTGGATTGAAAGCGTTTCGGGACGGTCGAGGCGGGCAAGGCAACGGGTCCTGTTCGTAGATCTACCCCAGGCGGAAACGCTCAGGGGAGGGAGAATAGGGCGGACCGGGCCGGGCAAGCCGAGGCCGGGGAAGCGAAGATCGAGGGCAGGAGCTCTGACCCCTCCAAGGCGGTCCGGTGACGGATGCGGTCTCTGAGGGAAAGCGAAAGTCCCGATCGAGTTTCCGGTTTCGCGGGGCTGAAGACGCCGCCCGTGCCGAGCTTTGAAGCGCAGCGTGCAAATCGCGCCGCGGGGAGCAAAGCACAAGGAGGCGTGGAAAGTTTCGAGCCACGCTCAGGCCGAGCATGCCGGCTGGAGAGCAAGCTGTGAACGCGGGTCACTTGGAACCATAATTTTTAGGCGCGGGCTGCCACAGCGGTCCGCGCCTTTTGCGTTTTCGGGATGCCCGTGGGTCACACGCTTCGGGGAAAGTCCCCATACTCTTCAGAAGCTACTGCGCGCCTGGAGGCGGCGATGACACACCGGCGCAACGAAGCCGGTCACCCCCGTCGGGTCACGCGCAGGCCTTGCTTGGCAATCTCACTTTCGCAAACGGCAGCGCCGGTTCCGGCGTTGTATTCGCGGAGGAACGCGTGCAAGTCCTGTCGGGCGGCCGGGCTTCGCGCCAGCAGGATCAAGAATCCGCCGCCGCCCGCGCCCGCCAACTTCGCGCCGCGAATGAAGGGGCGGACCGCCGCGAGCAGAGCATTCAATAGCGCATTGGTCGTGTTCGGATCCAGAATCTGATTCAGTTCCCAGTGGCGATCGAGCAGGGCGCCCAGATGGTCCCATTCCCCCTCTTGCATGGCATAAGCCATCTCAGTGGCCAGCGTCTTAATGCTGTGCAGAACCTGGAGGCACGCGGTTTCCCGCGCCAGATAGCGGCCGACGACCTGCCGCAGCAAATCGCGCGCCACGCGCCGCACGCCGGTGTAATAGAGGAGCAGAAGACTCTCGAACTCCGCCTCGCGCCCGGGCATCCAGGAAACTGGCTGGACGCGCAGCCGCTGCTCCAATCCCGGGCCGGTGAGCAGCAGCTTCGCGCCTGGAAAGATGCCTCCAGCCTGGTCCTGCCAGCCGCCGCCGGTGGTCATCATCTGTTCCAACCGCAGCACCTGTTCACTCAGTCCCTGGTTGTCCGGAGGGGTGTCCATCATCTCCGCCAGCGCTCGCAGGATGGTGGCGGCAAGAATGCTGCTGGTGCCCAACCCGGAACCCATCGGCAGGTTGACGGTGGTTCGGATTTCAATGCCACCGCCGGCGCGCTCAAGAATGGCCGCGAGCGTGGTCGCCGGTTCGAACAGACCGGTCATTCGCAATGCCGTTCTGGGGATCGAGAATGGATCGCCTGGGCTAGGTGGGCGAAGAATCTCCTCGCAGGTGCGGTACTCGGCGGTCAATCCGTCTCCGTCCGACACGCACCGTACCAGTGGCTCGCGCAGTTTTCGCACGCTGGTCTGAATGGGATAGCTGCCATTCAGTAACACGGCAATGTTCAGAACAGTCCCACCCCAGTCGATGCAGAATGGCGGCGTATCGGACCAGCCGCCCCCCAGGTCAATTCGCGCGGGGCCTTCAACCGTGACCGTTGCATACTGCCAGGGCGTGGTGCAGCGGGGCGCAGGTCCGGTGTTGCCGGCGACCACAGCCTGTTCCACGAGTCGAAAGGCAGCCCGGTGCGATTCAGCGGCTTCCTGGGCCAGACCGGCCTGCGCGAAGAAAAGGCTGGAAGCAAAATAGCGGCTGGCCGCCTCGGTCGGAGCGCTCGCTTCCAGATCCGTGGCCCGCAGGCGCAGCGCGGTCCCCGTTTTCGCCAGGGGACCGATTCCCGGCGCATTGGCCAGCAGCGGCCGGATGTCGGCGCCGGACTCTACCAGTGACAGCGCCAACATACGCCAGTTGGCCTGCAAGCGGCGGGAGCGCGCGGTTTCGAGCGCGGTCGCATCCGCCCACTGGGCGCTGGTGGCGAACGAGAGGCGCTCGGATTCTCTCCAGCGCTGAGCCGAGTATTCAATCGGGAACTGCAGCAGCCACTGCGCGCACGCCCAAGCCTCGTCCACAGTACCCAGCGGGAACAAACGGGCATTCCACAAGCTCCGCTCGCTCTCCGGCACGCCGGGCCAGGCGGCGTCAGAATCCAGGCCGAGAGTGCGCAGCGCCTCGAGAATCGGGCGGCCGAGCCAGGTGGCCTTCCCTGCGGTCACCGTTGCCTTCGGATCATCCTCCACTCCGTAGACCCGCAACACCACGCCCCTCCGCCCATCGGGCAGCGCCACCGGGAGCTGATGAATAACGGTGTTCGCCGGCACTTCCAGCGGACCACGGATGCCTTCCAGTCCGTGCAGCACCGCGCCGGATTCCGCATGCACCGGGCTTTCGAGGTGGCACTCGATCACTACGCTTCCGGGACCTAAATCGGCTCCGCCGGAGAGGACGCTATCGATCACCACGCCGGCTGACCGCACCCCGGGTTGGCGGGTGAGGCCCAGTCGCTGCTGCACCGCGCACAACCGCGAGAAGCCAGTGCCGCCGGTCATCAGTTCGCGGAACAGGATGGTCGTGCCCACGTGCGTAAAATCGCCCGACACCACGGAACAGGAGAACGGCAAGCCGCTCAGTTCGTCGGCCAGCGCATGCAGTGCCGGAGCATCCTGGGGACGCGGTTTCCACTGGCCGGTGAGCGCCATGGTGAAGTGCTGGTAGAGGTCGATCACGGGCGGCGCGCCGCTCGCCGCATCTAGGATGCCGTTTCCCAGCACCAGTCGCCCATCCACTTCGCTTACGCCGGCCAGACGGGTGAGCCGGGCCGCGGCTTCCGGAGCGAAACGGAGCAAACCAGTATCCAGCGCGACCTGGTCGCCGCCCAGCAATCCGCCGGCGGCCCGCAACTCGGACCAGGACGGTTTCTGCAGAAAGGCGTAGATGCGCCCTTGTTCGTCGGTGACATACACTCCGTGCCGCGCGCCGGTTTCGGCCGGCTGGAGCATGGCCACGCCGGTCACGCCCGGCCGCCTCCAATCGACCGCGGCCGCATCGAATGTCAGCATGACATCGCCGGAGCCGATCAACAGCCCCGACGGGAAGTGCTCGGCCCAGGCGGTCGAAAGCGCCAGGGTCTCGTCAAACACGGTACTCGGTTCGCCCCACGGAGTGACCACCGGCACCGCGCTGAAAAGTTTTCCGGACAGCGAGTATTGCGGCAGCCTGCGCGAATCGCCGCCGCAGTGAATCAACAACACGCGCTGCTCCGACCACCAGTCGATGAGCTTGACCCCGGCGAGTGGGGAGCTCGTGTGGAACAGCGATTGCCTGGCCAGCTCCCGCAAGGCGTTCAGAGTCGCCGCGCCGCTCCCGATGCGGCGATCGGCCAGATCCGGCACGACCAGGTAACGGACGCCCGCCGGCAATTTGCCGGTCTCCTGGCGGTGTCGCAGCTCCCACTCGTAGTGGTCGGCTTGCCGCCGCGAACTGGCGGTCAGGATTACGGCCGTCCACCAATTTGGCGCGGAGTTCGTCTCTGCAACTCGCGCCGCGTAAAGCAGGCGCGCTTGTTGGGCGATGTCGGCGAGATTGCCGTCCAGGTTCATTGGCGTCGTATGCGCGTCGCGCGCAGATCGGTGTGAACAATCATATCTCGCGGGCTGGCGATGGCCGGCGGGGCATTTAACGCGGTTCCAGTTTTCTCACGATCGCCACGCCCAGGAAAATGATCAGCATAGCGATGGTCTCGCGCAGACCAAACGGCTCACGGAAGAGCAGCCAGCCGAGGAAGACGGCGACGACGGGGTTGATGTAGTTGTAAAGCGAAACCAGGGCCACCGGCAGCCGGTCCATGGCCAGCACGTACGCGCTGTAGCCGACAATCGAGCCGAAAATCACCAGATACGCGAGCGCGCCAACCCCGCGCGCCGACCAATGAATCCGGCCGCCGGCGAGCAGTGCCAAAGGGGCGCAGGCCAGTCCCGCCGCCAACTGCTGCACCGCGCCGGCGACGATCGGGTGCGCGCGGGCCGGCATGCGCCGCTGAAACAACGAGCCAAGATTCCAACCCAGCATGCCTAGCTGAAGGATCAGAAAACCTTTCAGCATGCTCCCATGGAGGCCGCCCTCAAACGCGCCGGGACCGACCAGCAGCGCCGCGCCGGCCAGCCCGGCGAGGAGACCGAGCCAGGTCGCCGGCCGCACATGCTCCCGCGGCGGCAGGGTCGCATTGAGGCCCAGCAGCCAGAAGGGCGACAAGCTGAGCACCAGCGCGGCCAGCCCGCTGGGAATCCACGTTTCGGCGTAGACCAGAGCGCCATTGCCAATGCCGAGAACCAGCAGGCCGTTGAACGCGGTGCGGCGCAATTCAGCGCCCGATGGCAGGGGGATGCGCGCGGCAATGACACCGCCGAGCATCAATCCCCCCGAGAGGATGTAGCGCAACGACAGGAGCAGCATGGGCGGGAACGACTCCAGCGACATGCGAATCCCCGCGTAGGTCGTGCCCCAAAAGAAACACACGGCGATGAGGGCCGCGTAGGCCCAAAAATGCGGATGACGCCTCAAGCGTCCAGCGTAGCATCCGATACAATGACGGTTTGATCGTTACACTCACCGTTAACCCCGCCATCGACCGCAATGTCACGGTCGATCGGCTGGTGTTTGAAGACCGGGCCTACATTCTGGCCTCGCACGAGTCGGCGGGCGGCCGCGGGATCAACGCCTCGTCGGTGCTGCGCAGCTTTGGCGCCGACACACTCGCCATCGCCACCTGCGGCGGCCGGTCCGGGCGTCTGCTGGAGGAGTTCCTGACGCGCGGCCACTTCCCGTTCTCGCTGGTCCGGGTGAGGCACGAGATCCGCACCAATATCACGGTCGCCGACCGGCAGGGTCTGGCGATCAAGCTGAATGAAAAGGGGCCATCGCTCGCGGCCACTGAAATCGCCCGGCTTGAGAAGACGGTCCGCGGCAGCTTGCAGGGGGCGGCGTGGCTGATGCTCTGCGGAAGCTTGCCGCCGGGCGTCCCGGCCGACTTCTATGCGCGGCTGATCCACTTCGCCCACAAGCGCAAGGTCCAGGTATTAGTGGATACCGACGGCGAGGCGCTGGAAGCGGCGCTGGGCGAGAAGCCTTTCGCCGTCAAGCCGAACCTGCAGGAAGCCGAGCGGCTGCTGAGCCGCGCGCTCATCACGCGCAGCCACTTCTTCGAAGCGGCCGAGCGGATTCGCGCCATGGGCGCACAGAGCGTGGTGCTTTCGTTGGGCGCACGCGGCGCGCTGGCATCGGATAGCGACGGCCACGCCCTCGAGGTCGTTCCGCCGCGCGTGGATGCACTGTGTCCGATTGGCGCCGGCGATGCGCTCGCCGCCGCCTTTGTGTGGTCCTTGAGCCAGGGTCGCGATTTCGCCGAAGCGGTGCGCTGGGGCGTGGCGGCGGGAACGGCGTCGGCCCGTCTGCCTGGAGTCAGCTTCGCTTCTCTCGAACAGACGCGCGAGGTTTACGCCCGCGTCGAGATCCGCCACATCCCCTGAGCGGCCACGGTCGAGCTTTCGGCCGCGCGCGCCTGATCGCCGCAACGGAACTGTCCGCTCAGTCGTATTTCTCGTAGATCAGTTGCTGTCGCGTCAAGCCTGTGCGTTTGAGGATTTCGCGCACGTCGTCCACCATCGCTCTCAGGCCGCAGATGTAGACGTCCACATCGAGACGGCCTTCCAGAGCCTCTGCGAGGTGCTGCTGGACCCAACCCGTGCGCCCATGCCAACCGGCGTCCGGGCGCGTGATGCTCGGTATGAGACGGAAGCCCGGCCGCGTCCGCTCGAGTTGGTCGAATTCGACGCTGTAAACCAATCCCTCCCGATAGCGCGCGCCGTAGAGCAGCGTGATCGCGCTCGCGCTGCGCACGATCGGCGGCCATTGCAGATAGGACCGAAACGGTGCGATGCCCGTTCCGGTGGCAACGAAGATCGAATCGCGGAACGGCGTTCGGGGCACGAAGTAGCCTAACGGTCCCTGCAGCTCAATCGTGTCTCCCGGTTGCATTTCAAATAACCACGGAGAGAAAATGCCATCCTTTACGCGATTCAGGCACAGCTCGAAGTGGCTGCCGGCCGGGGCGGAAGCGATCGAATAGGCCCGCGTCACGCTCCTCCCGAGAATGTCCTGGGAGAAAGAAACGAATTGGCCGGGCGTGAAATCCAAGCGCTCCGAGGTGGGGACGTCGAAGACGAAATGACGCACCTCGGGGCCGATTTCGCGGGATTTGATGAGCCGGGCGCGCATGTCATCTCTCCGCGGAATCAACCCGTGGTGACGATGCCGCTCGGGCTCTCGGCCGGATCGGGCGGCGGCAGGAGCGCGTACAGCGACTCGGTGAAGGCCCGGCCTTTGCGGCGGCCGTTACTGCGCTGGTATTCCATTCTCTGCCAGAACACCAGCACCCCGAGAATGTCCTTGTCGCGAATGCTGTGGGAGGCGGAGCGCTTGGCCACGTCCTCCCGGAACTGTTGCAGGCCGTGCGTGAACCGGTCGGCAGCCTGCGCGGCGATGGCGTTGGCCGGACGGGATTCGTAGATCAGGCCGGAGTCGGCTGTCTTGTATGTCGTGACCAGAGCTTCCAGCGCGTCTCGCAGATCGAGATCGACGGTCCCCGGCGTTTCCACCGCCGCCACCAGCAGCAACCGTCCGAGAACGATCGTCAATTGCTGGTGCTCGTTCATGAACCGGTCGGACAGACTCGATTTCCGGATTGGGCAGGGTCTTTGGATCGAGCGGCGGCAGTTTCTCGTGACGCCGTGCATCGCGCAGGTATTCGCACTCCAGCGGACAGTCTATGGTCTGCTCGCGGCCGGTCCCGCAGCACACCGCGCAGATCTCTTCGTTCAGCGCGGGGCACCGTCGCCGCGCTGGCCGCGAATCGCAAACAGCACACAGATTTTTCTCGCCCATGTTCCCCTTTTGACGCTGCTATCGTACCATCCGATTGATGAAGTGTATTGATTTCTATCTTAAGGTGGAAGTGGATCTGACTGGCGACGAGAGTCCCCAGAAAGTCGCCGAGGAACTCTGCCGGATGTTGCGCAAGCTGTACTCGGTCCGCAAGGCCGAATTGTCTCACCTGGTCGAGCACAACGCCGAGAACTGAATCCGCGGGCGGCAGCGCTGGTCAGTCCAGCAACCTGCTCGCGGCTCGCCGGCAAAATTCATCGGTCATGCCGGCAATGTAATCGCACACCACGTTCTGCAACGGGAGTTGCTCCAACCGTGTCCGGTGTTGCGCGGGCAATTCTCCGGGGTGCGAATACAGGAATTCGAACAGCCGGCCAATCGTCGCCGTCGCCTGCGCCCGCTCTTGCACCAGCAGCGGTGCGGTATAAACGCGCTCCGTCAAAAATCGTTTCAACCCGCTGCCGGTGTCCCGCGCCGCCGCCGCCAGGCCGGCCAGCCGGACCGGGTGGCGCCGCACTTCGTCCAGCGTCCGGACCCCGCTCTCCAGCACCGCCTGCCGCGTCCCTTCGATCAGGCCGGAGACCAGGAGATTGATCAAGCGGCGCAAAACCTCCTGGAATTGCAGCCCCTGCTCCGCCGCGGGAAACTGATTCCGGATTTCTTCGAGCAGCGCACCGTAATGCGGAACCGCTCCGGCGATGTCGTCCAGTTGGAAAAACTCCGCGGAATAGGCATCGTCGAGATCGGCCGCGTTGTACGCGATTTCGTCCGCCAGATCGATCAGTTGGGCTTCCAGCGGCGGACGCAGCCCGGCCAGGTACTCGTCGAACTCGGGCATCTCGCCGGCCTCGAAATCCCGCGAGTGTTTCACGATGCCCTCCCGCACTTCGAAGGTGAGGTTCAGGCCCGGGAAGCGGGCGTATCGTTGTTCGAATCGCTCCACAATGTGGAGCGCGTGGAGATTGTGGTTGAAGCGATCGCCGAAGCGCTCCATCTGCCGATTCAGCTCCTCCTCGCCGGAGTGGGCGAAGGGCGGATGCCCGATGTCGTGGGCCAGCGCCAGCGCTTCCGTGAAATCCTCGTCCAGCGACAGACAGACCGCTACCGTGCGCGCAATTTGGGCGACTTCGATGGTATGTGTCAGACGATTGCGGAAGTGGTCCGAGACTGGCTCGCCGAAAACCTGCGTCTTGCCTTCCAGACGGCGGAAAGCGCGGGCGTGTACGATGCGATCGCGGTCTCGCTGAAACTCGGTTCGGTATGGATGAGGGGGCTCCGGATAGCGCCGGCCCCGCAATTCCTGAACCGGAAATCGAAGCTCGGGTGCGGTCACTTGCTGGTTGAACTGATCTCGGTCATCAATCCAGTGGCAATGCGGCCCGCGGTTGTGTCCGGCGCATGCAGCAACGGATCGATCAATTTGCGGACTTCGGCCGGCTTCGTCTTAGAGTACAGACGGGCCAGCGAGATCGTGGCCTGATCCTTCGAAACCATCGCCGTCGGATGCTCAATCAGCTCCTTGAGCAGTTTCTCGGCATCGGCGGGCTTGCCTTTAGCGGAGTAAACCTCGGCCAGAGCCAGTTTCGCCAGCGCTCCATACTCCTTGCCGGCATCGTCCACTGCCAGCTTGAAGTAGCGTTCGGCATCGTCTAACTTGCCTTGATCGGCCGCCCTGATACCCAGCAGGTAATCGCCGACGCCCGCTTCTTTCGATCCGGAGTGCTTTGCCTCAAGCTCGACCAGGCTCTTCGCCAGGGCTTTGTCCTTGCTATCGGCATTAGCGAAGGAATACTCTCCCGGAACACCGCCGACCGGTGAGGTCCAAATGCGCATCACTCGCGTGAGATCGGCTTGCCGTACTTCCTTCCGGTTATGCCAGAACCAGTAAATGCCGGCGCCAATGAGGACCACCGCGACGGCGGCGACGCTGTAGCGGATGACCTGCGCCCGATGCGCTTCGACGTTTTCAACGATCTGGCCGACCTGCTCGACGAACTGGTCGGACTTCAACTCATGCCGGGTAATGCGATCCACGAAAAGAAGCTCCAGGGGACGAAAGGTAAGTTTAACACAGGGGGCCAGGCAGGCGAACACCCTCACCCCGGCCCAGTGGCCTCGCATGCCGCCGGGTCGGGGTGATGAAGGTTCTCGAGTGACTTCTCGCCAATTAGAAGCTGGCTAGAGCTTTCGCCTCGTCGTCGAACACTTCGAAGACGGTGTACAGTTTCGTAATCTGCAACAGATCCTGGATCCGCTTAGTCAGCTTCAGGAGCTTCAAGCTGCCACCCGCGTTGCTGACGCTGGTGAAACCGCTAACCAACTCTCCTATGCCGGACGAATCGATGTAGCTGACATCGGCGAGGTTGAGCAAGATCTTCTTATTGCCTTTGTTGACGAGATCCTTGACGATCTCACGGAATGTCGAAGAGCCTTCGCCGAGCGTGATTCGGCCGACGGCGTCAATCACAGTCACATCCCCGACCTGGCGGGTAATCAGTTTAACGCTCACGGATAAATAACCTCCTTGCAAAACCTGAGGGAACTCTAACCTGCAACTCTCCGAAGCCACGCCGGCGTCGGGGCGATCAACCCGCCTCGGGCGGCAGAAACTTCCGTAGTATAACGCGAGTACCACCCGGCGTGGTGCGTTCCACCTGCATCTCGTCAGTGAAGGCCCGAATCAACGCCAGCCCTCGCCCGGACTGGTTCATCAGGTTTTCTTGCGCCAACGGATCCCCTTGCATGTCCGTACTGAACCCCGACCCTTGATCCTCAATCACAACCTCAATCGCACGCGATGTTCGGGTCACCTTGAAGTGCACCACCTTGTTGGCGCTATAGCGGTTCCCGTGGACCACGGCATTGACCAGCGCTTCGCGGACCGCGTAGCCCAGCCGGTAGGTCTCCTCTTCTGAGAAGCCCGACTCCTGGGCCAGAGCGACGGCCCTTTCCTCGGAGTGATCGACGCTCTCCAGAGACGATTCGAGTCTCTGGTCGAGCAGAATCATGGGACGACTTTCCTGTGCGCTCATCGCTCCGGTTCCCGCCGGCAGGGTCGTCCGGCGAAATCACCACGCTAGACGAGCGGCGTGCGTAAGTCAAGCTCCCCAGGCTGGCGTGCGTTCCGCCGTCTGCGAAAGAAGTTCGTCATAGACGCGCAAGGTCTCTTCCGCGGCCACTCGCCACGGCCGGCGGCGCGCGCGTTCCTGTCCTCGCGACGCCAGTTCCACCGCCAGCGCCGGATCTTCGATCAGCCGGCGCATCGCCGCCGCGAGTGCCTCCATATCCCCGGGATCTACCAGCAGCGCGGCATCGCCGCAAACTTCCGGCAGCGAGGACCGGTTGGAAGCGACCACCGGCACTCCCCACGACATCGCCTCCAAAACTGGAATGCCAAACCCCTCATCCAGCGATGGAAAAACGAAGAGCGACGATCGCCCGTACAACTCCGTGAGCCTCGCGTCGTCGATCCAACCCGTAAAATCGATCCGCTCTCTCGCCGCGCTCGCGGCGGCCCGCTCCTTGACGAGACTCGCTCCGTATCCGTCCGCGCCGGCCAGCTTGAGCCGCCACGGCGCGGGCGCCGTTTTTTCAAATGCTTCGATCAGCCTGATCAGGTTCTTGCGCGTCTGCACGGCCCCCACATGCAGGACCCAGGGCTCGCGCTGCACCGCGGCGGCCGGATCGATGAATCGGGTCCCATGGTGAATCACCCTCAGCCGGCTCCGCTCCACGCCAAGCAAGTCTTCAACCTGCGAAGCCGTGAACTCCGAAACGCACACGATCAGGTCCGCGCGTTCGGCCGCCTCCTTCGCTTGTTTGGAAAATCGTGCGCGAAATTCGGGCGTCGAGTATTCGGACGTCATCACGAACAGATCATGGAACGTGCACACCGTCCGGTGGAAGCGAGTTCGCGGCAGGCGTTGGTTCAGACCGTGGAACAGGTCGCAATGGAATGGCGCCCACGACTCAAGCAGAATCATCGGCCGCGCGTTGATCGGCCTGTCCGCGCGCATGCCGCGCCACAGACGGTGGGCGCGGTAGCAGTGCAAGAACCTGTCCCGCGGGCGCAGCACAGCGACGCCGTTCAGGATCTCGCGGGAGTAGACGCCGACCCCGCTGGGCGCGGGACCGACGCTGTATGTGGCATCCAGTGCGGCAATCAAACCACTATGTTGTACTCTTTCAATTTCCTGTACAACGTCGTTCTGCCGATGCCCAGCAGATGCGCCGCCATCATGCGGTCGCCTTTGGTGTACTCGAGCGCGTTCAGGATGGCTGCGCGTTCCAGTTCGCACAGTGGCACGATCGTCCGCGGGACAGTTCCCGCGAAAAATTCGGGGTCCCGCGACGACGCGGATTCGCCGTACCCTGAACCGTCGCCCGCCATCGTCGCGCTGCCACGCGCCGCCAGCAGCCCGCGTTGGCCGGCGCCGGCCTGCAGCCGTGCGTTGACCAGGCTGGAGGGGACATCGGCCGGGTGCAGCACCGGACCGCTGTTCACCGCCACCATGTGCTGGATGCAGTTCTCCAGTTCGCGCACGTTACCCGGCCAGTCGTAATTCATCAGCAACTGCCGCAAATCGTCGCTGAGCACGTGATGCGGCCCGTACAGCCGCAGACAATGATCGATCAGCACCGGCAGATCGTCCCGCCTGTCGCGCAGCGGCGCGAGCCGGATCGACACCACGTTCAGCCGGTAGTACAAATCTCTCCGGAAACGCCCTCTTTCGACATCTTTCAACAGGTCCCGGTTGGTCGCCGCGATCACCCGGAATGACGACTTCCTCACCTGCAGGCCGCCCACCGGGCGGAACTCCTTCTCCTGCAATACCCGCAGCAGCTTGGACTGCAGGTCCAACGGCAGCTCGCCGATTTCGTCGAAGAACGCCGTCCCTCCGTTGGCCAGTTCAATTAGCCCGACCTTATTCATACTGGCGCCGGTGAATGAGCCTTTCACATGCCCAAACAGTTCGCTCTCCATCAGCGGC
Organism: Terriglobia bacterium; assembly: GCA_963838205.1. Classification (GTDB taxonomy): domain Bacteria; phylum Acidobacteriota; class Terriglobia; order Bryobacterales; family Bryobacteraceae; genus CAIVVT01. The sequence continues at coordinate 278,301 of CAWIQF010000001.1, forward strand.
CCGACCAGCGCCGCGCAATCGATCGGAACGAATGGGCCGGGCGCGCCGTTGCGGTGAATGGTCCGCGCCACTATTTCTTTGCCCGTTCCGGTTTCTCCGAGTAACAGAACCGACCAGCGGCCGCGCCCCACTTTCGCGGTCAGGCGCAGGAGTTGGCGCAGGCGGCTCGATTGGCCGACCAGTTCGTAGGGTCTATCTGTGGAAACGCCTGGGGCTTCCGGGCTTGTCGCCGTTGTGGCGGATGCGGCTGAGAACATGGAGGTCCATCGAGTGAGTCGCTCCAGCGTCCGAAAATCTCATCATGGAACGCAAAAAAGCGGATCAACGGACCATCGGAAAGTCCTGGTCCGCAAAGACCCCTTAGGGAAGATCGCGCCGCACAACCTCCGCTTCGCCGGTTTTCTGCCGAAGTATACTGGCCAACGCCTCGGCCTCCGGTTGCGTGGGCACGTTCCCAACCAGAACGCGCCATTGCGTGCGTTCCCCCTCGCGTGCCACCAGGTCTACGTTCCGGTAACGTTTTTCAAGACTGGCCTTCAGCTTCTCGGCTCTGCTCTTATCGTTGAACAGACCGACTTGAACGCCGAATGCGCCCTGGTCGATGGCCGGAGAATTGAGCAGCGGCGTTCCCGCGCGCGTCTCCGCGGGTCCGGCCACCTCCAGTCGGACCTGCATAATGCCGGGACCGAGCATGTCGATTCGCTTGGCGGCTTCGCGCGAGAGGTCGATGATCCGTCCGTCGATGAATGGCCCGCGATCGGTGATGCGCACCGTCACGCTCTTGCCGTTGGTCTCGCTTGTCACCCGCACCATCGTGCCGAACGGCAGCGTGCGGTGCGCCGCCGTGAGTTGATTCATATCGTAGATCTCGCCGTTCGCCGCGCGGCGGCCATGATACGGGATGCCGTACCAGCTCGCGATGCCGGTCTCGTTCCATGCGGGGCTAGGCTTCGCCCGCGCGCTTGGCGGATGTTGCGGAACAGTCGGCGGCTTGCTCTTTTTCCGGCAGGCCGCTGCCGCCAGCAGCGCGATTGCGCCCCATTTCATCGCTTCGCGGCGCGTCATCTTCTTCGATGCTAGTCCCAATCGCGTCTTCGGAGCAAAAACCGCCACAACATTTTCGACTTCTTCCGTTGGATTGCTCCGAACGCCCGTCCTATCGGACGTTCGACGCACCGCAACTTACACTTTTCCCTTGACTTTGTTCGAGCATCAAGCTTATAAAGGGATCACAATGTGGTCGATGGCGACCGCACATTTTGATGTTAGGGAGAAAAGATCAATGAAGTACGCGACCAAGAAAGCAGCCAAGAAGCCGGCCAAGAAGGCAGCCAAGAAGGTTGCAAAGAAGAAGTAAGATCCGACGCTCGCGAGAGCGTTAGGTTTGGATCAACCAAGGGCCCCGGGCAACCGGGGCCCTTCACTTTTTGCGTCACGCTTTTCTCCACGTCATCGCTCGGAACGTCTCTCCGAGGTCGAACAGCAGCGCGGCCAACTGCAGTCGCAACCGCAGCGAAACCCCTTCCTGCGGGGCTTCCAGCGCATTTGCGAACTGATCGCCCTCGCCCGCCCGCAAGAGAAACTGCCCCATCGTTTCGAAGCGCACTTCTTCCCAGCCGGCGCATTGCGCCGCCGCGCGCAGTTCGTCGAACGGCACGTGCGCCGTCACATCGCGCTCCGCCGGCGCTTCGAGAACGTCCTCGAAAGCGCAATGCCGGCGGTACGCCATCAGCGATCCTTGCGGGAATCGGATCAGCTCGCGGCGCGTGTACCCGTAGTCGAATGCGACAATCCAGCCGCGCGCGATTCTCCGATCGATCCGCTCGACGCACGCTTGCAGCGCGACCGGAAGTTCGATCACCACCGCATCGCCGCTCAGTTGCGCCTCAGCGGTCGCATTCGAAGCGTAGTCGCGCCACCGCGGTGCGAGTTCGTTTCCGTTCACCCATACAAATCGCCCGTCGGCAAAGGAGACCAGCCGCTCTCGCCACACCCCTGCTTCGCGCACGGCCACGTCCACCGGCAGCGCGTCGAATAGTTCGTTGGCTACCACGATCCCTTCGAATCGTACCGGCGCTTCATCGCGGCCGATGTCAACTGCCCGGTAATCGAATCCATCGAACGATTCGCGCAGGTCGGATTGTCCTGCGCCCCAATCGGCCACCAGCACGCGCCCATCGGCCTGCACCGGCGCGCCCAACTGCTCGCAGGCGCGCCTCAGCAGGCGTCCGAAGACCGGCTGCATCTGGGCCGCGGTATAGAAATCCCCTTCTCGTCCGAAGATCTTCTCATCGCGCCGATAGTAGCCGCATTGCGGATCATACAGCGCGATCTCCATGAAGCGCGAGAACTGCAGCGGCCCGCGTGCACCGATCTCCGCGCGCAGCAACTCGCCTGCCTTCGTCACTGCCCGATCTCCAGTTCCGGAGGAATGATCATCATGGTCGAAACCCGGCCCGTCATCCAGAATGCCATGCCGCCGATCCGTCGGCCTGACCGCTACACTGATCTCATGCCCGCGCCCTCCATCGTGCGCGTGAAACTCAGCTCCGAGGCCGCCGGCGCGATCTCCATCACGCCGGTCGTGGTTCGCGACCTGCCGTTTCCCGAGTTGCTCGAGGAGATCGCCGCCGTCTGCGGCAAGGATGTGGTGCGCACCGCGGAGATCCTGCGGCGCGGCAATCTGGTCAGTGGAGCGACGCGTTTCCGTTGGCCGCCGCTCGAATTGACCACCGCCGAGCTCTGCACCGCGTTGGCGTTCCTTCCGGACCCGGAACCAGCCCGGCCCTTCGCCGCCGCGCGTTGCACCCAGGCCGTTTTCGCCGGCCCCGGCGTTCTCATCGCGGTGGAGCGCGGCGCGGGCTTGGCCCGCCGCTTTCTGCGCCGCGCGACGTTTTGGGACGCCCTCATGCAGGCTTCTGCCGAAGCCGTCTACGGGACCTACCGCTACCGCGAACGCGCCGACCTGTACCGTGCTCCACTCTCTCTGGAACACCGCGCCCTCGTGCGCGCCGCACTGCCGCTCATGAAGAGCCGAATCCTCGCCCGCCAGCTCATGGCCGCGCAGTTCGATTGCGTGAATCTCCTCGTCCCGCGCTAGACGTCTCTTTGGGACTTCCGCCGCCCGCGCGTTTTGATCACAATCGGCGTCCCGGCGAAATCGAAATGTTCGCGAATGCGGTTCGCAATCATCCGCTCCGCCGAAAAGTGCAGCGGCGCGTATGTATCCATGAACAGCACGAACGTTGGCGGCCGCACGCTCGGTTGCGTGATGTAGTAAATCTTGCGCTGGTAGCCTAAGTCGAGCGTCTCCGCGAATCGATTCAACTCGCCCGTCGGAATCCGCTTGTTGAAGTTGTCGTACCCCTGCGCGATCTTCTTGAAAAGGCCCCGCACGCCCTGTTTCCGCTTCGCCGACAGAAACACGATCGGCGCGTATTCCAGGAATTTGAACTCGTCGCGGATGCTCTCTTCGAATTCCTTTCGCTTGCTCTCCTCCACCAGGTCCCACTTGTTCACGCACACCACCAGCGCGCGCCCTTCCTCGTGCGCGTAGCCGCCAATCGTGGCATCGCTCGACACCGGACCCTCCGTGCCGTCCAGCACCAGCAGCGTCACGTGCGCCTTGGCGATGTTCTTCCTGGCCATGACCACGCTCAGCTTCTCCGCCATTTCGTGCGTCTTGCCTTTGCGGCGAATACCCGCCGTGTCGATGAACACGTACGACCGCCCATCCACCACCACGGCCTCGTCCACCGAATCGCGCGTCGTGCCCGCGATCGGCGTCACGATCGCCCGCTCACCGCCGACCATCGCGTTCAGCAGCGTCGATTTGCCGACATTCGGCCGCCCGATGATGGCCACCCTCACCGGCCGCGGACCTTTCTCCGCCTCCTCATCCTCTTCCGATTCGGTCACCGGGAACTCGCTCGTCAGCTCATCCAGCAGTTCGTGAATGCCGCGCCGGTGTTCCGCTGAAATCGGCATGACGCGCTTAAAACCGAACGAGTAGGAATCGGACGTCAGCGCTTCCCGCTTGGGATCGTCGATCTTGTTCACCGCCACAACCACCGGTTTATCGAGCTTCCGCAGAATCTGAGCCAGGTCGCGGTCGGCGGATGTGAACTCCGACCGTCCATCGACCAGAAAGATCACCTGGCTCGCTTCTTCCAGCGCCACCCGCGCCTGTTTCAGGACCTCCGCGGGAATCATCGCCAGGTCCGCGGGCACGATGCCACCCGTGTCGATCAGCACGAACCGCTTGTGCCGGTACACTGCTTCGCCATAGATCCGATCGCGCGTTAATCCGGGCTGATCGCCCGTAATCGCCTTGCGCTGGCCCAGGATCGCATTGAACAGCGTCGACTTGCCGACATTAGGCCGTCCGACGATGACCACCGTCGGCAGACCGGCGCCAATTTCAGCCGTCTTCTTGGACATCTCGGCTCCCAGTGTAACAATGGAGGTGTCCCCCCTTACTTTGATTCGCAATTATCCATGAGCAAAATCCACGACCGTCTTCGCAACATCGCCATCATTGCCCACGTCGACCACGGCAAAACCACCCTCGTCGACGCCATGTTTCGCCAGAGCGGCATCTTCCGGGCCAATGAGCAGGTCGCCGAACGCATCATGGACTCGGGCGAGCTCGAGCGCGAGCGCGGCATCACCATCCTTTCCAAGACCACAGGCATCCACTATCACGGCGTGAAGATCAACATCGTCGACACGCCCGGCCACTCCGACTTCGGCGGCGAGGTCGAGCGCGCCTTGAAGCTCGTCGACGGCGTCATGCTGCTCGTGGATGCCAGCGAAGGCCCGCTCCCGCAGACCCGCTACGTGCTCTCCAAAGCCCTCGATGCCGGCCTGCCTCCGATTGTCGTCATCAACAAGATCGACCGCGCCGACGCCCGTCCGCAGGAGGTCCTGAACGAGATCTTCGACCTCTTCATCGATCTCGACGCCCCCGAAGAGCTGCTCGATTTCCCCGTGATCTACGCCATTTCGCGCGACGGCGTCGCCAAGCGCAACCTCACCGACGACAGCCAGGATCTCCGTCCTCTGTTCGACGCCATCGTCGAGCACATCCCGCCGCCCGTGGGCGATCCCTACGCCCCGCTGCAGTTCCAGGTGGCCAATCTCGACTACTCCGATTACCTCGGCCGCATCGCCATCGGCCGCGTCTTCCAGGGCACTTTCCGCCTCGGCGAAGAGGTCTCCATCTGCAAGCTCGGCGGTCAGATCCAGCGCACGCGCATCACCAAGATGTACTCCTTCGAGGGTCTGAAACGCGTCGAGGAGACCGAAGCCCATCCCGGCGATGTCCTGGCCATCACCGGCGTCGAGGGCATCACCATCGGCGAAACGGTCAGCGATGCCGAGAATCCCCAGCCGCTGCCCATGATCCAGATCGACGAGCCGACGATCTCGATGGTCTTCACCATCAACACGTCCCCGTTCGCCGGGCCGCGAAGGCTCCTACGTGACGTCGCGCAACCTGCGCGACCGCCTGGACAAGGAGCTGCTCACCAACGTCAGCCTGCGGGTCGAGGAGGCCGGCGGCCCCGATGCCTTCAAGGTGATGGGCCGCGGCGAACTCCAGCTCGCCATCCTGATCGAGATGATGCGCCGCGAAGGCTACGAGCTCATGGTCGGCAAGCCCGAGATTCTGACTCGCATGGTCAACGGCAAGGTGCACGAGCCGCAGGAGCACCTGGTGGTCGACGTGCCCGACGCCTACGTCGGCGTGGTGATCGAGAAACTGGGCATGCGCAAAGGCAAGATGCTCAAGATGATCAACCACGGCTCCGGCCGCGCGCGCATCGAGTTCCTGGTGCCTTCGCGCGGCTTGATCGGTCTGCGCAACGAGATGCTCACCGACACCAAGGGCACGGCCATCATGAATTCGCTGTTCCACGGCTACGTCGAGTGGCAGGGCGAGATCCCGATGCGCGCCACCGGCGCGCTGATCGCCGACCGCGCCGGCAACGCCACCGCCTACGCCATCTGGAATCTGCAGGAGCGCGGCGAGATCTTCATCGCGCCCGGCACCGAAGTCTATGAGGGCATGATCATCGGCGAAAACTCGCGCACCGAAGACATGAACGTCAACATCGTCAAAGAGAAGAAGCTCACCAATATGCGCTCCTCCACCGCCGACGAGGCCATCCGCCTGGTGCCCCCGCGCCTGCTCAACCTCGACCAGGCCATCGAGTTCATCAAGGAAGACGAGTTCGTCGAAGTGACGCCGAAATCGATCCGCCTGCGCGCCCGCATCCTCAAGGCCAATCAACGCTAATGTCGTGTCTCGGAGATTCTCTGACAATCACCGGCCATTCACCGTGGCCCAGGCAGGTGGCGCAGGCACTCGTGCCTGCCTCGTTGACACTCGTGTCAACGCTCGCCGGCGTTGTCAACAGGACACATCAGGACGTACCGTTTCGCGTTTCGCGTTGATTGCTCCCGAGCGGTAGTATAGGATTCCTCATACGGAGAGGCCTGGCCGTCCCTCCATGAATCACTCGGGTTCCTTCGCACGATGCAGAGCGAAGGGGGAGATTTCTATGTTGAAAAACGATCTGACGAGGCGACAAGCCCTTAAAGTTGCGGGCGTGGGAGCCTTCACCACTCAACTTTTCAGCGGCCGGCTTCGCGGCGCGAATGACCGTATAGCGGTTGGCTTCATCGGAACCGGCGGTCGGGGCGGCGACGGGCTGATTGTCGATTTTCTCAAACATGCCGATGCGCAGTGCGCCGCCGTCTGCGATTGCTTCGCGGACCGCCGGGAGCAGCGGGCCAAGCAGATCGAGGAGGCCGATGCGGCGCGCAACGGCGCCGGCTCCTATCGCGGTGTTGCGCGCATTGCCGACTTCCGCGACCTGCTGCTCCGCAAGGACATTGATGCGGTGGTGGTGGCGACGCCGGACCATTGGCACGTCCCTGTTCTGACCGCCGCGGTCCGCGCCGGCAAGGATGTCTACGTCGAGAAGCCGCTGAGCCCCAGCCTTGAGTGGAATCTCCGCGCCCGGGAGATCGTGAGACGGTCAGGGCGAGTTTTCCAGTACGGCACGCAGCAGCGAGGCGCGCTGCACGTGCGCGCGGGATGCGAATTGGTGCGTTCGGGCGCCATCGGTGAATTAAAGGCCCTTGAGGTGAGGTCGTACTCCGGGAAACCGGGCGGCAAGCTGGAGCCGAAGGCCGTGCCGGCCGGATTCGACTACGAAATGTGGGAAGGGCCCGCTCCCGAACGGCCCTACTGCGACGACCGCTGCCTGACGCCGGGCCACTGGCACATCTACGACTACAGCATCGGCTTTCTGGGCGGGTGGGGCGCCCATCCTCTGGACGTCCTGGATTGGGGCCTGCCCCGCCCGATGGTCCCCGTCGAATATGAAGGCACGGGGCTCATCCCTACGCAAGGGCTGTTCAATACGGTCATGGATTGGAAGGTTCGCTGCACTTATCCCAACGGGCTGGTGATGAATTTCATCGCCGCCAATGAGGACTCGACCAAATTTGTCGGCAGCGAAGGTTGGATTCGAATCCGGCGGGGTAGCATCGAATCGGAGCCCGCCTCGCTGACGGCTGGCCTGACGGTATCGAAGTTCGATCAGTTCGGGCGCAACCACACCCGTAATTTCCTGGACGCCATCCGCGGCCAGAGTACGCCGGAAAGCCCGATCGACGCCGCGATTCGTACGGATCTCATCAGCCATCTTTCCAACATCGCTGTGCGCACCGGCCGCAGGATCCGCTGGGATCCGCTGAAGGAAACGATTGTCGACGATCCTGCAGCCATAAAGATGATGGAGCGGCCGCTCCGGGCGCCCTGGGTACTGTAGCGACGCGCAAAAGGCGGGCACTGAAACTCTACTTGTGGCGGTGGCCCTGAACTCCGACGAACATCAGAGAGAAAAGCACTGGTCGAGAAAAGTACTCCAATGCTCGCTCCTGCTTGCTGTCTGCAACCACGGTAGCTTCTCTGCCATCCGGACAAAGCCGTCTCTGACCGTGTTCCTGGCGAGCCCGCACGAGCATTGCCCGCGGTGACTCCAACTCGTGCGAGACTCTCTCTGAGAAGACAGCTTCCGTTACCGGATCACATCGTCATGCCGAGGCCGAAAAGCCCTCAACATCGCCGCGCGCCCAAGCCGATGAAGCCCCGCGACATCGTGCGGCTGGGCATGTTCGATCCGCCGGCGGAGCGCGCGTCGCGCGAACAACGTTTTCGCGAAGTGATCCTCTCGATCCCGCGCGGCCGCGTGGCCAGCTATGGCCAGGTGGCGGCGGCGGCAGGCTATCCGATGTATCACCGCCAGGTCGCGCGCCTGCTGCGCAACTGCGGCGACGGACTGCCCTGGCACCGCGTGCTGGGCTCCGGCGGCTACATCAAGACGCGCCAGGATCTGGGTGTGGAACAACGCCTGCGGCTGGAGATGGAAGGCGTGCGCTTCGCCGGCAAGCACGTCGATCTCGAAATCCATCAGCACGTCTTCAGGACCTGGGAATTCTGAACCCGGCCCACGCCCACACTTCTCACTCGGGTGGCATTCTCGCTCGCCATAATCCGAGAAAACAGGCGCGAGAACACAGGTGACTGACGGCTGAAGTCCACCTGGCGCAGCGGGGCAAAAGCGCGCAACGAGTGAAGACCGGCGAGTGAAAACCGGGGACTGACGTCTCTGTCCTAGGCGCCCACAACTCTCGCTATTCACCCTCCACCTCCTCTGCGCCGTGCGGACAGAGCCGTCTGTCCCCCGGTTTTCAATAGGGTATTCTCAGAGCAGGAGCCGAGGAAATGGAAGTACATTTCACCCCCGACGTGCAAGCCAAGCTGGACCGGCTGGTGAGCGAAACCGGACGCGCGGCGCACGAGTTCGTGCAAGATGCCGTGGCCGGTTACGTTGAGGAGCTGGCCGAACTGCGCGCCACACTCGACCGTCGTTATGACGATCTCAAGAGCGGACGGGTGAAGCCCATCAGCGGCGACGAAGTGGCGGCGCGTCTCCGCGCAAAGAGCGCCGCCCGGCGTGCCGGGCGTTCATGACCGGATACGCTTTTCACCCCGAAGCCTCGGCTGATCTTGACGAGATTTGGGAATTCATCGCGGCCGATAATCTCGATGCTGCCGATAGGGTGATTGAGGAGATTCTGGCCGCAATCGACGTCCTGGTGTCGTTCCCCCATCAAGGCCACCGCCGCCCTGACCTGACCTCGGGACCCTTGCGTTTCACCAACACGCGGGATTACCTCGTGGCCTACGCGCCGGATGAAAAACCGCTGTGGGTTGTGGCGGTGATCCACGGACGCCGTAGCCCCCGCGTCATGGCGGCCATTCTAAGAGGTCGAGAGTAAGCCCCTCTGCCCCCGTTTTGCGACCGGGCGGCGCTCCCTGCAAACTGGGCAAACAGTAAGGCCTTACTGCAATGGGTCTTCAGAATCAAGCGCTCACAGACAAGAATCAGTAAGCCCTTACTGGATTAACTCGCGCAGGCCCAGGATCCGCGGCCTCAATTCGCGCGTTTTTGCGCTCCCGCGGCGTTGACCAATTCCCGAATACCCGGCGCGATCTGGATCAGTATTTCCGCCTTGACCTTGGCCGCATCATCCACCGCGGCGAGCCGCTTCCTGGTCCAGGCCGCATCCGCCCGTTTGCCGGTGGCCAGCAGCCCGAGCGCCTCGCTTCCGATCCGGCAGAGATCTTCGACGCTGCGCGCCAGCGGCACTGTCTCCGCGAGCAGCGAGTTACTCTGCAGCAGTGGCATAACGACGGCCACGTTGTCCGACCAGCGCTCGAGTTGCGACCGCAACGCATCTGCCTCGCGCCGGCCGTGTGGCCGTCCGGCGAGGTACCGGCCCACCGAGTTTTGAAACTCGCGCGCCGCATCGCTTTCCGGAGCGATCGAATCGACCAGCCGGTTGAATGCCGTCAGGCTCCCGTGGTATTTCTCTTTGTTCTCAAATCGCGCGTACTCCTTCACCGGCTCCAGGATCGACGCGAACACTTCCAGCGGATGCGGATCGGCCGCGCCCGCCAGACGCTGGCGCATCAGGCGCAGGCCCGAGCGCTGCCGCAGATCCAGCCACTCCAGCCACGTATTGACCACGCCCAGACGCCGGTACATCGATGCAACATCGGTCACGCTCTCCGGCGACCACAGCCGTTCCGCGATCGCCGCCAGCCGCGGCCACAGCTTCGCGTCGAGGTTTTCAGCCGTGGCGATTTCTTCCCACATCGTCGCCTCGCCGCCCAGAATGAGTTTCCGCTGCGCGTCGTCGAGCCCCGCCGTTGCGCCCTTCAGCGGATCGACGGCGTAGTGCTCCGACGCGGGCTGCATCAGGTCCAGATACCAGCCCGCCGACAGTATGCCGTGGTAGCCCGACCGCGCCGCCTCGGCCAGCGACTTCTGCCCGCGCCAGGAATGAATCACGATGTCTTTCGGAATGTCCGGACGCAGAATCTCGTCCCAGCCCACCATGTGTTTGCCATGCTTTTCGATAATCTGCTGCACGCGCCCGGTGAAGTAGCCCTGCAGGGCATCCTCGTCGGCGAGCTGATGCAGCTTCATGAACGACTGGATGGCCGGGTTGGCCTTCCACTCCTGCGGATTCACTTCATCGCCGCCGATATGGAAATACTCGTCGGGGAACAGATCCGCCATCTCGCCGAGCAAGCCGTCGAGGAACGCATACGTGGCCTCGCGCGTGGGATCCATCGTCGCGGTCGGTCTCTGCTGAGCGTGCGACACCTGATACGGTCCCGCGCCGCTGGCGTACTCCGGATAGGCCGCAAACCAGCTCGTCGAGTGGCCGGGGACGTCGAACTCCGGCACCACGCGGACGCCGCGCTCGCGCGCGTAGGCGATCAAGTCGCGAATCTCCGCCTGCGTGTAATACAGCCCCTCCGAGCCCAGCTCGTGCAGCTTCGGATATTTCAGGCTCTCGACGCGGAACCCCTCGTCATCGGAGAGGTGCCAGTGCAGCACGTTCAGCTTCACCGCGGCCAGGCCGTCGATAGTCCGCTGCATCACCGGCACGGGGATGAAGTGGCGCGCGACGTCCAGCGATAGCCCGCGCCAGGGGAAGCGCGGAGCGTCCTGAATGTCGACCGCCGGCAGCGTGAATCCGGATTTGCCCAACTGCACCAATTGAAGGAATGTCTCCAGTCCGCGTAGCGCCCCGAGCGGCGCCGGCGCCTCGATGCGCGCCTGGCCCGACGTGACCGCGAGATGATAGCTCTCGTCGTCGCCCAGTCGCTGCGGAGCCGCGTGATCGGCGCGCTCGACGACCACCACCAATCCGGCCGCGGCGTTCTCGGGCGCGAGTTTTTGCGCAATCGGAATGCCCGTTTGCAATGAAAGGCGCGCCAATGTTCTGAGAACGCCGGCGCGCACTCGCGAGTCCGCCGCACCCGCGCCTTGGATCGCGGCCGTGAAATCGCTCTGGATCGTCACGCCGGACGCCCCGGCGCTGGGCGTGACTTTCGCGGGCATCGGCATCAGCGGCAGCTCCGCCTGGCAATAAACAGGGCAGGCGAAAGCCGCCAACAGCAGGACGCGATTGAGGGAATGCATGAGTGTGGGGACCAAACGCAATCTTATCGACGAATGCAGCGCGCCGTAAACCGGCGTGCTGACGGAGACGCCAGAATGTCAGCCGCTCAACCCATTCATGCGGATCTGCCGGCCGGGCACACCGTGCGGCGCGGCGCGGTTTCACCACGGATTCACCGTGCGCGGACCACGGGCTTACCATGTTTTCACCATGCGCGGACCATGGGTTCACCGTGCGCGCGTGGCAAACACACGGTATGCTTGCGGTGATTTCACGTGGCGCGCAGCCGGGTTCGTCGGATGAACGGGTACGCTGACCGCTCCTTCACAGTCGCGGCTCAGTAACCAACCGCGGCTCAGTAACCAACGCCGGCTCAGCAACCAACCGCAGCTCAGTAACCAACCCCGGCTCGGTAACAAGTCTCGGTAACGAATCTCGGTACGATCGTCTCCGCGACAAGCCGCTAGTATTTCCAGCCCTTGCGAACGTACGGTTTCACGAATTTGTTCGCTGCGCTGTTGTTGGTGATCTTCATTTTGGCGCTGTCCCACTCGAGCTTGCCCTCGCTGCGCTGCGCGATCACGCCCAGAGTCACCCACTCCGTGAACGGCCCGGCGTAATCGAAGTTCGAGCACGCGCGCTCGCCGCCCTTGCAGGCGCGGATCCAGTCTTCGTAGTGGCCCGGCGACCGGGTCAGCAGCTTCGCCGGGAATTTGTAGTCCTTCATGCGTTCGGCGGGCACGAGCCGCGTGTCATCGCTATAGGTGCCGGTCGTGAGGAAGCCCTTCTCGCCGATGTACAGGCTCCCGTTGGTGTCGTCGTCCAGGTCGCCCAGTTTCGTGTCCGCGCTCAGGCCCTCCGGCAGTTTCGGCCGCAGCCCGCCTTCGTACCAGTAGACCGACACCGGAGCCATGTTGCCGCGGGCCGGGAAGTCGAACCGCACGATCGATTTCGTGGGAAACGTCTGGGCGTTCTTGCCTTCGATCTTAATGCACTCGACGCTGGTTGGCGCGTTGAGCAGCAGCGACCAATTCACTCCGTCCAGAATGTGGCACGCCATATCGCCCAGCGCGCCGCAGCCGAAGTCGTACCAGCCGCGCCAGTTGAACGGCTCGTATTTCGAGTTATAAGGACGCGTTGGGGCCGCGCCAATCCACAGGTCCCAGTCCAGCGTCTCCGGAACTTTTTCTTCCGGCAGCGGATTATCGATGCCCTGCGGCCAGATCGGACGGTTGGTCCAGGCGTGCACTTCCTTGACCGCGCCGATCTCGCCGGCCCAGATCATTTCGCACAACTGCCGGACGCCTTCGCCCGAGTGGCCCTGGTTGCCCATCTGCGTGGCGACGCCATATTTGCGCGCCGCATCGCGCAGCATGCGGGCCTCGAAGACCGTCCGCGTCATCGGCTTCTGGCAGTAAACGTGTTTGCCGCGCTCCATGGCCCACATGGCCGCGATGGCGTGGGTGTGGTCGGGCGTGGAGACGGTCACCGCGTCGATGCCGTCGCGCTCTTTGTCCAGCATCACCCGGTAGTCTTTGTAAGGCTTGGCGTTCGGAAACTGCTTGAACGTCTTGGCGGCGTTGTTCCAATCCGGGTCCGCCAGGGCGACGACGTTGTTCCCCACGGAACAGCCCACGATGTCGCTATGGCCCTTGCCACCGGCGCCGATCGCGGCGACGTTCAGCTTCTCATTGGGGGACTTGTAGCCCAGTCGCTTCAGCGACGGCGTGCTCTTGCCCTCCAGTTTCGCGGCCGCCAGCGCGGCCGCCGTTCCTAGAAAAAAGTATCTGCGTGATAAATCGCTTCGCATGTCTCTCCAATACAAGTCCGGCTGGATGGGGCCGATCGTGGTCCATCGATTACTCTGGCGCGCTGAGCGGCGGAAGCGTTACTTCAAGTTGACGAGAGTGGCGCCCCAGCCGCCGGCATCCTCCGCGGCAGTGCGGAAACCGGCCACCAGCGGGGAGCTTGCCAAGACGCTCCGGACGATCTCCCGCTGCACGCCGATTCCTTTGCCGTGGATGATTCGCAACGCTTTCAATCCTATCGCGGATGCCTCCTCCAGGTACGCCTCGACCGCCGGGCGCACGTCGCGCGGCTGAATCGTATGCAGATCGAAGACGCCGGTGATTGGAATACGCAGCGGCTCTTCGGGGTCCATGCGAATTACCCGCCGATGGCGTACATTGCGCGCGGCGGCGCAACGAACCGCGCCGTGTTGATTTCGTGGCCCAGCCACTTTTTGCGCACGGTCTCGCGGATCGCCTCCGCGATCTGACCGTCGCTCGCGCCGCTCCGCAGGAGGGCCTGCACGTCGGTCTCTTCGATCGCGAACAGGCAGTAGCGCAGCTTGCCGTCGGCGGTGAGGCGGACGCGGTTGCAATTCAGGCAGAACGGGCGGCTCACCGAGGCGATGAAGCCGGCCGTGCCGCGGCCGTCCAGGTAGCGGAACCGCAGTCCGGGCGCGCGGGGATCGGCCTCGGGCAGCGCCTCCAGCGGCCCCACGTCGCGCCGCAGGACGGCCAGAATCTCGTCCATCGTGAACACCTGCGATCGATCCCACAGCGCCTGCCCGTCCAGCGGCATGACTTCGATGTAGCGCACCTCAAAACCATGCTCGCGTCCAAAATGCGCCAGCGGCGCCACGTCCGGTTCGGTCAATCCTTTCACCGCCACGGCGTTGATCTTGATCGGCGCGAAGCCCGTCTCGCGGGCTTTCATCAAGCCCCGCAGGGCGCGGCCGAGCTCGTCGCGGCGCGTGATGCGCTGGAATCGCTGGCGATCGAGCGTGTCCAGATGGACGTTCAGCCGCCGCAGGCCCGCGCGGTAGAGGCTCGCGGCCTGCTCCTCGAGCAGCACCGCATTGGTGGTCAGCGCGACCTCCCGCAATCCTTCGATGGCCGTCAGCTTCGCGATCAACGCGGGCAGGTTTTTCCTGAGCAGCGGCTCGCCGCCCGTGACCCGGACCTTGGTAATGCCCAGCGTGACGGCGACGCGGACAAAGCGTTCGATCTCCTCGTAGCTCAGAATCTCGGCCGCGCGGGCGAAGGGCGCGCCGCTTTCCGGCATGCAGTAGGCACAACGGATGTTGCAGTGGTCGGTGACGCTGATGCGCAGATTGTCGTGCGTGCGGTGGAACGTGTCGATGAGCGGCGGGGAGGCGGCCATGGCGTCGCGCGCCTAGCGCAACTCGAGCATGCGCTCCACCGGCCGCCGGGCGCGCTCGATCAGCTCCGCCGAAATTTCCACGGCCGGCTGGAGGTGGAGCAGCGCATCGCGCAGCTTCTCGAGCGTGTTGCGCTTCATGTACGGGCACTCGCTGCAGTTGCAGTTCTCGTTGGCGACGAAGTAGAACTTCTTGCCCGGTGCGCGCTTTTCGAGCGAATAGCGGACGCCGCTTTCGGTCATCACGATGAACTCGCCGGCGTCGTTCTTCACGCACCACTCGATCAGCGCCGACGTCGAGCCGACGAAATCGGCCATGCGCAGCACGTCCGTGGGGCATTCCGGGTGCGCCACAACCAGCGCCTGTGGATGCTCGCTTTTCGCAGCCGCCACACGCCGCGCCGGAAACGTCGCATGGACAATGCAGGCGCCCTGCCAGATGCTCATATTCCGCCGTCCGGTCTGCTGCTGGACGTAGTTGCCCAGGTTGCGGTCGGGCAGGAACAGCAGCGGCCGCTCGGCCGGAATTGAGTTGACTACGTCCACCGCGTTGCGCGAGGTGCAAACGATGTCGCTTTCGGCCTTCACCTCGACGCTCGTGTTGATGTAGCTCACCACGGCGTGGTCCGGGTGGCGCGCCTTCCAGGCTCGCAGTTGGTCCACCGGACAGGCATCCACCAGGCTGCATCCGGCTTCCCGGTCGGGCACGATCACGGTTTTCGACGGATTCAGCACCTTGGCCGTCTCGGCCATAAACCAGACTCCGCAGAAGGCGATTACCGGCCCGTCAAAGTTCTGCGCTTTGCGGGCCAATTCGAGGCTGTCGCCGACCGCGTCCGCCAGTTCCTGAATCTCGCTCTCCTGGTAATGATGCGCCAGCAGCATCGCGCCGCGCTCGCGCTTCAAGTCGAGGATTTCTTCCGCCAGGCTGGCTGTGGTGATCACGCAATACGTCTCCGCTCCATTTTAGCAGCGATGTATTAATTAGATGTGCGGAGGAGGGAGGCGGGAGCAGTGGAGAAACGACTACCGCGCGTCTGCTCCCGATTGAAAAAGCCCGCCGGGCAACGGCTCCTCCGTCAGGCGGTGAGCCTCTCCCGGCGTCACCCGGCGGTTAAATGACCGTCCCGAAGCAGCGCGGCGCTTCTGGACGATCTATTCTCTTTTCGACGGCGGGCCGGCTTGTAGTAGTCTTTTTGTCGCTATTTTTCGATGTCCCGATGCGAGATCCGTACAGGGTAGCCGTGGCGCTGCAGGTAGCGCGCCATTTCTTCGGCCATCATGACCGAGCGGTGGCGTCCACCGGTGCAGCCGAAAGCAATCGTGAGGTACGTCTTGCCTTCCGTCACGAAGTGCGGCAGCAGGAACCCCACCATGTCCTCGACGCGTTTCAGGAACTCGCTGGTCTGGGGGAAGCTGCGCACGTAGCGCGCGACGCGCGTGTTCTTGCCCGACAGCGCCTTGAATTCCGGCACATAGTTGGGGTTGGGCAGGAACCGTACGTCGAATACCAGATCGCTCTCCGGCGGCACGCCATGGCGGAAGCCGAAGCTGGTTACGGCTACGCGCAGCGCGGTGTCGTGGATCGCCGAAAACGTCTCGCCGACCATTTTCCGCAATTGCGCCGGCGTAAGTTCCGAGGTGACGATCACCTGGTCGGCCAGGTCGCGGATCGGTTCGAGCTGTTTGCGTTCCGCCTGCACGCTGGCCCGCACGCTGCCACGCCCCAGCGGATGCGGACGCCGGGTTTCGCTGAAGCGACGCACCAGTGATTCGTCGGTCGCATCCAGAAACAGCAGGCACGTGCGCAGCTGGCTGCGAATGCGGCTGTAGTTTTCTGGAAACCGGGTGAGCAAATCGCCCTCGCGGATGTCCACCACCAGCGCCGCGCGGCGGATGCTCGAGGATTCCTTCACCAGCCCGGCAAAGGTCTCCAGTAGCGCCATGGGCAGGTTATCGACGGCGTAGTAGCCCAAGTCTTCCAGGGCCTTCAGAACCGTGCCTTTGCCCGAGCCGCTCACGCCGGTGATGATCACCAGCTCCGGCCGCATCGCGTGGCCCGCTCGCGCCGGTTCGGCGACGCTGACCGGCTCTTTCCGAGGCTTCGCCATGGGCCGGTTCTCAGGCCTCCACGAGATCCACTTTGCCGTCGCGCCGCCGGATCAGGACGCGCACCCGATCGGACTCGGAGTCGCGGTAGACCACGTAGTCCTGCTCATCTTCCAGCGCCATCATGGCCTCTTCCACGCTCATCGGCTTGCGATCGCTCTCGCGCGCCTGAACCACTTTCGCCGGCTGCGCCGGCCTGGCGCCCTTTTTCCTCGCGCGTGGGGCGGAGTCCGCGGCTTTCTGCGGCGCTTCTTCCGGGATCGGAGCCGGCTGCGGCTCGCCGGTCGTGCGGGCCTGCCGCGCCGGCGTTTCGCGTTTGGCCAGACGCCACTTCTCGCGGCTCTTCGCGGCCTGCTTTTCCACCTTCTCCACGGCGTCCATCAGGGCCGTGAACTGGTCCGTTCCGGAACCCTGGCCGATCAGCGTCTGGTCGTAGAAGTTGACGCGAACTTCCGCCATCTGGCGATGGCGTTCGGTGGACAAGGCGACCTGCGCGCCCTTTTCCCCTTTGCGCTCGATCAGCTTGGAAAGCCGCGCGAACGCCGTGGCCAGCTTGCGCTCCTGCGAGGGCGCCAGCTTGTCCTGCTTCCCGGTAAACGTGATTCTCATCGAGTCCCTCCCTGCGCCGCGCCTAGTTGCGGATGCGGCGATGGTGCGTTGAGGGGATCCGCATGTCCTCTCGGTATTTGGCCACCGTGCGGCGCGTCACTTCGATGCCCAGACCCCTCAATCGCAGCGTAATCTGATCGTCGGTCAGCGGTTTCGCGGGATCTTCTTCGTCGATCATCCGCTTCACCATGCGCTTCAGCGTCTGCAGCGGAATCCCGCCCCCCGAAGGCCCTTGCACCGCCTCCGAGAAGAAGTGCCGCAGCTCGAAAACGCCCTGTGGCGTATGGATGTACTTGCTCGACACCGCGCGGCTCACCGTCAACGGGTGGACTCCCACCTCTTCGGCGACTTCCTTGATCATCATCGGCCGCATCGAATCCGGGCCGCGCTCCAGGAACTCCGTCTGCCGCCGCACGATCGCCTGGCACACTTTCAAGATCGTCTGCCGGCGCTGTTCGATATTGCGGATCAACTGCAGCGCCGAGTTGAATCGTTCGCGGACGTAGTTCCGCGTCGTCTTGTCCGACCCCTGTTCGGGGTCCAGCATCCGGCGGTAGCTGCCGTTGAGCCGCAATTGCGGGACATCTTCATCCGATAATTGGACCACCCAGTCGTCGCCGTCCTTGTGGACGAACACATCCGGCTCCACCTCGCGCGCGCCCTGCGACGAATAGCGCAAACCGGGCTTCGGATCGAGCTTCCGGATGACGTCCAGGGCGATCTGAATATGCTCCTGCGGACGGTTCAGCAGCTTCGCCAGCTCCTTCACGCTGCGCGACTCAACCAGCTTGAGGTGGTTCTCGACAATCTGCCAGGCCACGCCGCCGCGGGCGCTGCGGCTCTCCAATTGCAGCAGCAGGCATTCCTGCAGCGAGCGCGCCCCGACACCCGCCGGCTCGCAGTTCTGCACCGCCTTCAACGCCGCCTCGAGATCCGCCGGCGCCAATCCGTCCCGCGCCGCGATCTCCTCCAGCGGAGTCGACAGATACCCGGTGTCATCCAGGTTGCCGATAATCGAATCGGCCGCCTCCCGCACCGCCGGCGTCAGCACCATCATCGCCAACTGCCCGATAATGTGCGAGGTCAGCGTCACCGGCGCCGAGAGGAAGAATTCGAAGCCCGGCTTGTCCACATCATCCGACGCCGGCGTGCGGAAGCCCGGTTCGTTGAAGTCGCGGAAAAACTCATCCAGATC
Organism: Terriglobia bacterium; assembly: GCA_963838205.1. Lineage (GTDB taxonomy): Bacteria > Acidobacteriota > Terriglobia > Bryobacterales > Bryobacteraceae > CAIVVT01. The sequence continues at coordinate 296,932 of CAWIQF010000001.1, forward strand.
GACCTGCCCAAAGGCATCCTCGGGACTCACCACCGGCTCCGGAACCGTGTCCGCCACGGTGGTCTCGGGCTCCGCGCCCGTGGCCGCCTCGGCCGGCTCGTTCTCGTGCTCGTAGGCCTGCTTCAGCGCCTCCTGCGTCAGTTGGAGGACTTCCGTGTCGGTCTGGTTGGGAACCCGATCCTGGGTCTCGAGTAGCTCCTGGAGTTCGGCCGGCGTGATCTCGTCGCCGCCCTCGCCGACTTCCTCGAGCAAGGGATTCTGCGCGATCTCCTCCGCGATCATGTCCTTTAATTCCAGCCGGTTAAGCTGGAGGATCCGGACCATCTGCATGAGCGCCGGAGTCAGAATCTGCTTCTGCTTCAGAACGATCTGCAGCTTGTGCGAGATCGGGTTCATCCTGCGTTCATGATACCACTGGTGGGCGCGTTTGACCCCTTCAGAAACACTGCGATTTCAGTGGCTTAAGATGATAACGGCCACGGCGCGCGCGCATCCCGGTCCGCATGGCTAATGCTCGAGATTGAAGCCCTCGCCGAGGTATATCCGCCGCACGTCCGAATCGCGCGCCAGTTGCTCCGGAGTGCCCGCCCGGAAGATCTTCCCATTATTGATAATGTAGGCCCGGTCGGTCACCGCCAGCGTCTCGCGCACATTGTGGTCCGTCACCAGGATGCCGATGCCGCTCAATCGGAGATTCCCGATGATCTTCTGCAACTCCAGCACCTGAATCGGATCGATGCCCGAGAACGGTTCGTCCAGCAGCAGGAACTGCGGGCGGATGGCCAGCGAGCGCGCGATCTCCACCCTGCGCCTCTCGCCGCCCGAGAGCATGTAGCCTTTGTTCTTGCGAACCTTCTCCAGCCCCATCTGCTCCACCAGCATCTCCATCTGTTCCCGGCGTTGATGAGAATTCAACGACAGCGTCTCCAGGATCGCCATCAGGTTGTCCTCCACCGAGAGCTTACGGAAAACCGACGGCTCCTGCGGCAGGTAGCTGATCCCGATCCGCGCCCGCTGGTACATTGCCAGACTGGTGATGCTGCGCCCCTCCAGGTAAACCTGGCCCGAATCGGGAGTGATCAGGCCGACGATCATATAGAAGGACGTCGTCTTCCCCGCGCCATTGGGGCCCAGCAATCCGACCACCTCGCCCGTCTCCACCGAAACCGAAACGCCGTCGACCACGCGCCGCCCCTGGTAGCTCTTCGAGATCTCCTCGGCGCGCAGTACGCTGCGGGCTGGCTCCAGGCCGCTGGACTCTTGAACTGGATTGGCTCCCACAGAAACGATTATCTCCAATTCCGTGCCTTGCACCCGATTCAATGAATTTTCCTCAACCCCTATATTTTCTTGGGTTCCCAATTCCCTAATAATACAGACGCGCACTTCGCCAATTCCTCCAGGCACAGCGGAGGATGACGCCGCGGAGGGCTTCTCGGCAACCGGTTCCTACTGCCCCGTCCAAAACGGGAACCTGCTGTCAGGCGGCCTGCTACCCGCGGAATGGCGATTGCGCTTGAGCGGAACCGTGATAGGTCTGCGGCATATCAGCGGGAACCGACACCTCGCGCCTGCCAAAGGCCACGTCACAGCACACCGGGCGGTTCGCCACCGTCCTTGTGCGGGAGTGCTCCCAAAGCACTTCAGGTTTTTGCAATAAGGCAGCTCCCGGGGCGGGCACCGCCGCGCCCGCCCTCTTTTTTAACCCGGGAGCCGGCCGCTACTTCGGCTTCTCCTTCATCGATCGGCTCTGCACGCGGTCGCTTTTCTTCTCCCCCTCCACGATCAGCTTGTCGTAGCGCGACGACCACGTGATTTTCGGCCCTTTGGTGGTCCCGCGCTCGGGATCGGTGACTTGGGCCGGATCGCCCGTCAGCAGCATCCGCTCGTCCGCCAGATAAAATTCCGCGTGCTCGCCCGTTCCGTGCCGCACGTGCCCCTTGGGCCGCTGCACGATGTCAACGGCGCCGTCCGCCTGCAGATGCTCGAGCTTGGTTTCCGTTCCGCCGCCCTGCTTGGGCGAATCTTCGAAAAACGTCCGCATATACTTCGAGCGCATGTTCAACATCGGTCCGCACCAGGTGCACGTTTTCCTGGTACAGCCCCTGCTTCGTCTTGCCGTCGTACGTGAATATATTCGCCGTGGTCACGGAAAATTTTCGCGCGGTGTTGGAATCCTGTCCCTTCTTCGCGTCCTTGCCGGGCGCTTTCGCCGCGACCGCGTCTTTCTTCGCCGCCGGAGGCTTGTCCGTCGCGGCGCTATCCGGCTGCCGCTCGTCCGGCACGCGCGTCACCACGTCGCCGCGCGCTTCGAGCTTCTGCGCCTCGCGATCGATGAAAACATCGTTCCCCTGGACCCGCATCGACCCCTGCCACACCACCGCGTTGGTGGTGTAGCGGATCTTCCGGTTCCGGTCCCAGGTCACCATCTCCTGCCCGCTGCCCATCATCGGCTTGTCGCTCTCGATCAGTCCGCTGTCGCCGTCTTTCGGGGCGTCCTTCGGGTCCTTGCGATCCGGCAGCCGCACCGACGAGACATGCCCCTTGGCATCCATCGTGCCGCTCTTCTGATCGATCTGGATCTCCTCCGCGTCCGTCGAGCCGGTTTCATCCCACGCCCGCGCCTGCCCGCGCAGCAGCATCGCGTTGTTGGTCTCATCCATCTGGGCCGTGTCGGACTTCGCGCGCCGCGTCCCTTCCTCGTATGTGAAATCGCCGTTCTGGTCCATCGTCGTCATCTGGCCTTTGGCGTCGAAATGCGCCTCCAGGTCGCGGCTGCGTGTCAGCGTCAGCGTCGCCGGCTTCGGCTTCCCTCCCGGCACCGGCCGCGCCGGCGTCTCCGTGCGCGTGGCCGCCTTAGTCGCGTGGAACCGGCTGACCACATTCTGCGCGCCGTACCACACCGTCATTTGAGCGGCGTCCAGTTGCCTGCGCCGGTCGCCCGGGCTCGCCGGCAGAAACTCCAACTTGCCCGCCGCCAGGGTCCGCGCCTGGTCGATCTCCTGGCCCCCCGGCTTCATCGTCAGCTCCAGCATGTCGCTCGTCAGAATCTTCGGACCCTGTTGCGATTGGTCTTTGTTCTGGCCGCCCTTCGCGGCCGGCCGCGGCGCGGGATGCGTCTCCATGCGCCCGTGTCCCGTCGCCACCGCGTGGCTCAACTGGCTCTCGCCTTCCGCCGTGACGAACGCCAGGTCCAGCTTGTCCCCGCTCATCAGCGTCTCGCCCCCGGCGTCGTGCGTCAGCACGCGCGCCGCTCCGGTGCCTTCCATCTTTTGCACCAGGCTCTCGCCGTTGAACCACATTTTCAGGTGCTCGGCGCCGAAGTCCACCTTGCGCTTCGGCAACTGGTCGGATCCAGACGCCGGCACCGTCTCCACCGTGCTGATCTGGCCCTCCACCAGCGTCACCAGCGTCGCTCCACCCACCACGCTCAGCGTCCCGCGTTTCAGCGTCACCGGCGCTTGCAGATCCACCGTCGAACCCACCTCGTGATACACCGCGTGCGTCGCTTCCAGCTCCATCGGCGCGCCGCCGCCCTCGCCCTGCCAGTGGATTTTCACTCCGCTCGCAACCTCGAGCACGTGCGTCGCCGGGTCGTAGGTCGCGCCCTCGCCCTCCCCTTCGCCGCCGTCGAACTCCATCCGCGCGTGCCGCTCGGTCCACATCTTCTGCGACTTCGTGTCGAAATGCACGCCCGTGCTGTGGATGATCATTTTCTTGTCCGGCTCGCTGCCGTCCAGCGGCAGCCGGATCCGGATCTCCACGTCCCCCTCGGAATACATCAGGTTGGTAGCCGTATCGAACGACGCTTCCGCCGTCTTGACCAGATCGAAGGTCCCGGTCTTGAGGTTGCGCACCTCCATCTCCAGGTCCTTCAGCAGAATTCTCGACGGATTCTCAATCTGGCGGAAATTGCTGGCGCGCATGCGCACGTGCGCTTCATCCCCGCTGGTCACCTCGTATTCCCACATTTCCGCCGTGCCCAGAGTGTTCACCGGCAGCGGGGCCGAAACATTCGGCCGGTGCCGAGCCTGGTCACGCCGTCGCGTCACGAACACCACGGCGACAGCTACTAATATGAGAGCGATGGCGAGCAACAGCAGCCAACGGGCTCGCCGAAACATATCTCCAAGAATAACATCGCTACCGCCTTCTAACCTCTGGAAGCGGATTCATTTCTTAGCGAATCGGACTAAGATTTTCTTCGCATCTACTTGCACAGCATCTCTTTTCAGTCCCAATTTTGCTTCTAATCAATCTATTTTTCTTTATTATTATCAATGGTTTACAGATTGTACTTGTCACTCTATGCTCGAGTGTGCTAATAATCGGAACGTGTCCGGCCACAGGGTCGGACCGGGTTCCGACCTGGCAAAATGCCGGACCGGATTCCGAAATCTCTCCATGATCGAGACCAACCGGAGGTTTTGTAGACTATGCAGATTCGTCCCCTGTACGACCGGCTAGTGGTTCGCCGGATCGAGCAGAAGGAAACCATCCAGAGCGGGATCATCATCCCGGATACCGCCAAGGAGAAGCCGCAGGAGGGCGAAGTCGTGGCCGCGGGCCGCGGCAAGCGCCTCGATGACGGCACCGTCGTCAGCCTCGATGTGAAAGTCGGCGACCGGATCCTCTTCGGCAAATACGGCGGCAACGACATCAAGATCGACGGTGAAGAGTACCTGATCCTTCGTGAGGACGAAGTGCTTGGCGTGCTCGAGCCGGTTGCGGCCAAAAAGTAGTTTCCCTCAGATCCAGTTTTTTCAAGGAGTTTTGAATAATGGCAGCGAAGCAGATTGTTTATGGCGAGAATGCGCGCCAGGCGATCCTGCGCGGCGTCAACCAGCTGGCCGACGCCGTGAAGGTGACCCTTGGCCCGAAAGGCCGCAACGTAGTTCTGGAAAAGAAGTTCGGCGGTCCCACGATTACCAAGGACGGTGTCACCGTCGCCAAGGAAATCGAACTGAAGGATCCGCTGGAGAACATGGGCGCGCAGATGGTGCGCGAGGTCGCTTCCAAGACCTCCGACATCGCCGGTGACGGCACCACCACGGCTACCATCCTGGCCCAGTGCATCTTCCGCGAAGGCGTCAAGTCCGTCGCCGCCGGCGCCAACCCCATGGCTCTGAAGCGCGGTATCGAGAAGGCCGTCGCCGTCGTCGTCGAAGAAGTCGGCAAGATGTCGGTCAAGGTCGAGAACAACGAGAAGATCGCCCAGGTCGGCTCCATCTCCGCCAATGGCGATCCCGAGATCGGCAAGACCATCGCCGAGGCCATGCAGAAGGTTGGCAAGGACGGCGTCATCACCGTCGAAGAGTCCAAGACCATGAGCACCGAGCTGCATCTGGTCGAAGGCATGCAGTTCGACCGCGGCTATCTCTCGCCGTACTTCATCACCGACCCCGACCGCATGGAGTGCGTCCTCGAAGAGCCCTACATCCTGATCCATGAGAAGAAGATCAGCAACATGAAGGACCTGCTGCCGGTGCTCGAGCAGATCGCCCGCTCCGGCAAGCCGCTCCTGATCGTCGCCGAGGAAGTCGAAGGCGAAGCCCTCGCTACTCTCGTCGTGAACAAGCTACGCGGCACTCTCAACGTGGCCGCCGTCAAGGCTCCCGGCTTTGGCGATCGCCGCAAGTCCATGCTCGAGGACATCGGCATCCTCACGGGCGGCAAAGCCATCATGGAAGAGACCGGCATCAAGCTCGAAGGCGTGCGCGTCGAGGACCTGGGCAAGGCCAAGCGCATCACCATCGATAAGGACAACACCACCATCATCGAGGGCGCCGGCGCATCCAAGGCCATCGAAGGCCGCGTCAAGCAGCTGCGCACCCAAATCGACGAGACCACCTCCGACTACGACCGCGAGAAGCTCCAGGAGCGCCTGGCCAAGCTCGCCGGCGGCGTCGCCGTCATCAAAGTCGGCGCGGCCACCGAGACTGAAATGAAGGAGAAGAAGGCCCGCGTCGAAGACGCCCTCCACGCCACCCGCGCGGCCGTCGAAGAAGGCATCGTCCCCGGCGGCGGCGTCGCTCTGGTCCGTGCCGCCAAGGCTCTCGAGACTCTCAAGGGCGACGGCGACGAGCAGATCGGCATCAACATCATCAAGCGCGCCTGCCAGGAGCCGCTGCGCCAGATCATCGGCAACGCCGGTTATGAAGGCGCCATCGTGGTTGAGAAGGTCGTCACCAACTCCAACCTGAACTACGGCTTCAACGCCGCCACCGAAGAGTATCAGGATCTGGTGGTCGCGGGCGTCATCGACCCGGCCAAGGTCACCCGCACCGCGCTCCAGAACGCCGCTTCGGTCAGCGGCCTCATGCTGACCACCGAAGCCCTGGTCTGCGAGATCCCCGAAAAGAAGCCTGCCCCGCCAATGGGCGGCGGCCACGGCGGCCCGGACATGGACTACTAAGATCTAGTCCACTTCTGAATGCAACGGGTGCGTCGCCTCGCGCGGCGCACCCGTTTTCTTTTGTGCGGCTACGAACCGCGCCTGTTGTTGAGCCGCGACTGATAAGGAGCGGTCACCGCCTCGCTCCACCCCGAGAGCCGTCTGTAATCGTCGGTCCCCGTGTTTCCATCGCGCCCCGAACTCGATAGAATTGCCCCATCATGACTCGTCGCACTCTCATGGGCGCCATGGCGCTCGCCCCTCTCGCCGCCACTGCCGCACGCAAGGAGTGGAAACCCCAGCTCGGCATTCTAGGTAACTACACCGTCGGCAACGTGGAGTTTGCCCACTCGCTGGGCTACACCAACATGATTCTGGGCGTCGGCTCCGGCGCCGCTCTGGACGCCGCTAAAGTCAGGCCGGCGCAGATTGACAGCGTGAAGCAGACCCTGGCGCGCAACTCCATCGGCGTCTCGGCCCTCGAAGTGGTCCTCAATCACACCGATCCCGACCCCGGCAAGCGAGCCAGTAACAACGACTATTTCGTCAAAGCCATCGAGCTTGCCGGCGCGCTCGGCGTGCCCTTCATCGGCACCATGTCCGGCAACAATCCCTCTCAGCCGTTCCTCAAACAGGTCGATGAAATCGTGCGCGTCTACCACGAGAAGTACTTCGCCGCCTGCGAAAAGTACAAAGTGCGCCTGTGCTGGGAGCCCTGGCCCGAAGGCCCCAACGTCGCCACCAGTCCGGTCGGCTACGAGGCCCTCTTCAAGGCCTTTAACGACTCGCCCTACGTCGGCCTGCAGTACGACCCGTCGCACTTCGTCCGCCAGTTCATGGACCCCATGCAGACCGCGCGCGATTTCGCCCGCTACATCTACGACGTCCATCTCAAGGACACCGAAATCCTGTGGCCGGTCCTGCGCCGCGGCGGCATCACGCCCGTCAACCACGCCTCGTGGTGGCGCTATCGCATCCCTGGAATGGGCTGCATCAATTGGGCCGAGTTTTTCTCGATCCTCCAGGATGCGGGCTACCAGGGCGCGATGAGCGTCGAGCATGAAGACTCGCTGTACGGCGACGGCACCAACCGCGGCCCCGACTTCAGCGCGGAGTACAAGGTCGGCTTCGTCATGGCCAAGCGCTACCTCGCGCAGTACGTGCCATAACGGTCTGTATTCGAAATCCAGCGCGACCGCCTGACGGAGCCGCGACTGTCTGACGGAGCCGCGACTGTCTGACGGAGCCGCGACTGCAAGGAGCGGTTCTTCGCGTTGTTACCGAGCCGCGTGTTTCTGAGCCGCGATCGTCAGGGAGCGGATGCGTCATTGCGCCGCACCCAGCGTGACGGAGCCACGACTGAAAGCAGCGGTTGTGTCAGGCCGCCCCGCCGCTACTCGTAGTGCAGGGCCTCGATCGGGTCCATCCGCGCCGCTTTGATTGCCGGCGCCAGGCCTGCGATGAGGCCCACCAGGAACAGCACGGTCGTGGAAACCACGATCGACGTCAGCGAGACGCCGAGGTGGATGTCCCCAGTGTGCGTGGTGTCCTGGAACGCCGGGCCCAGGAACGGCATCGTGCCGATCAGCATCGTCACGCCCCATCCGGCCACGATGCCCAGCGCGCCGCCCGCCGCCACCACCAGCGACGCCTCCAACAGGAATTGCTTAAGGATCATGCTCCTCCGCCCGCCCAGCGCCTTGATCATGCCGATCTCTCTTGTCCGGTCGATCACCGACGTCAGCATGATATTCGCGAGCCCCACGCCGCCGATCGCCAGCGTCAACGTCCCCACGAAGCCCAGCAGCACCTGCACCGCCAGCGTCATCCCGTCGATGATCCGCATGAACTTGCCGAAGGCGATAATCTCGATCGCTTTCTCGTCAGTCGGCGCGAATTTGTGCAGTTCCGCCAGCTTCGCCCGCACCTGCTTCACCGCCTGATCGCTAGCCTCTCCGCTGACCGGCTTAAACACCAGGAACCACGGATAGTGGATATCGCCGAAGATCGAAAACGTGTCGTACGGAATGAATCCGCATTGGTTGTCCGGCTCATTGTAATTCGCGATCTGCAGCTTCGTATCCAGCACGCCGATCACCGTGAACCGGACGCCGTTCAGCGTCACTTCCTGGTCCACTGCCGGCGCCTCGCTGAACAGATCCTTCGCCACTTTCGCGCCCAGCACGATCACGCGCGACTGGTGCAGCCGGTCGTCCTCGTTGATCCACCGCCCCGCGGACAACTTCGTGTTCCGCACCACTTCGTACTCCGGATACACCGCCCGCAGCGCCATCTCCTTGTCGCGATGCCCGCTGTTGGCTTTTACGCCGTACTTCATGATCTCCGGCGACAGCGCCTGCACCAGCGGCACCGTCTCCTTGACGATGGCCGCGTCGGCCAGTTCCAGCCGCACCTTGCGGCCGGCCCGCAATCCGCCCTCCTGCGACGAAGTCTGCCCGTTAAAACAGATCACCAGGTTCTGGCCCACCGCCGTGAACGCCTTCACCAGCGCGTTGCTGAACCCGTCGCCGTAGCTGATCAGGATCACGAAACACGCCACGCCCCAAGCCAGGCTGGTCGTCGTGAAGATCGTCCGCCCGCGGTGGAACCGCAGCGCGGCCATCGATTCCGAGAATATGAATCGCCAGCTCATTTTCCAATTCCTTCGCGCTCTCACCTGCTGCCAAGCCGCTTTGTTACGGGGCCGTGCGTGTTGCCGAGCCGCCTTGTTACGGAGCCGCGCCTCTTATGGAGCCGCGACTGTAAGGAGCGGTGCGCGCGCCGCTAGCGCTCGAACCGCAGCGCCTCCACCGGCGTCATCCCGGCCGCCCGCCGCGCCGGCGGCAGCGCGGACAATACCGCCACGAGGCCCAGCGCCAGCGTCGCCAGCGCCAGCACGTTCCAGTGAATCGGCAGGCCAGCGAACATCGACACGTGCGCCATGTTGACCAGCCAGTCCACCAGGACCGACAGCAGCCACACCAGCACCAGGCCGATCACTCCGGCCAGAATCGCCAGGAACACGCCCTCCAGGAAGAAATCGAGCGTGATCCGGCGCCTGGTCGCCCCGACCGCCTTCTTCAACCCGATCTCGTTCGTGCGCTCGCGCACCGCCATCATCATCGTGTTCATCACCCCGATGCCGCCCAGCGAGAGCGTGACCAGCGCCACCACCGCCAGGAAGATCTCGCCCGCGTCGAACATCGAGTCGAACATCTCGCTTTCCTTGATCATGTCCCACGTTTCCAGCGCGCTCTCGTCATGTGGGTCGAACTCTTTCACCTTGCCTAGCGCCGCCTTCACCTCGGCTTCGGCCTCCCTCCAGCGCTTCGTCGATGCGGGCCGGTAAATGATGCAGTTCGCGCGACCCTCGGCGTAGTCCTCGCGCCGATCGGGCATGTCCCGCAGCAGCACCGGCTCGGGCACCAGAATCTTGTCGTTGTCCCACCCGTCGTAGCTCGAATTCTGGTCCTTCTCCGACATCAAGCCGATTACTTCATACGGGTAATTCTTCAGGTAAATCGTCTCCCCCAGCGGCACCGGTTTCTTTTCGAAAAGCTGCTTGCGCACCGACGCGCCCAGCACCGCCACGCGCCGTAGCTCCCGCACATCGGCCGCGCTGATTGCGCGCCCCTTCTCCACTGGCAGGTTGCGCAGTTGCAAATACTCCGGCGTCACCCCCACCGTCAGGAACCGTCCGGCGTTGGTGGCGCTGTGCGCCGGCACCTGCTCCGTCTTCGTCTCGGAGGCTACGACGCCTACCGCCGGACACTGCGTGCGAATCAGATTCACGTCTTCGCGTTTCAGCCGGATAGAGCGCCCGGCTCGTTTGCCGCCGGCCTGCAACTCCGTCGTTCCGCCCCATAGGAACACCAGGTTGTCGCCGATCTGCGACATGTTCTTGCGCTGCCCTTCGCGGAAACCGTCCGACAGCGCCGACATCATCACCAGCGATGCAATGCCCCATCCAATGCCGAACATCGTCAGGAAACTGCGCAGCTTGTTGCGCCGCAGATTCGCCAGCGTTTGCCGCGCCAGATCCCACAACAGCTCGAATGCGTACATTTCGCGAACTCTACGATGTATTCTCCCTCCGCGCAGAACCTCCAGGCGCGAAGGGTCCAACGGCGGCAGGGTTCGTGGCTCGACGGCAGCGCTCATGCAGCGATCCTCTATTCCCTGCATACGGTTTGGACGCCGCCGATGTTCCCTTCGTCTCCCCCAGGGGCTGGAAACGGTTGTAAACAGGATCTGCGGCCCTGTTGATCCCGGCAGGAAATCGCCGCTGCATCCGCTGCGCCGTGTGGACGGATCCGTCTGTCGCCGAACCCTGGGACAATGGAAACCGATGCACCCCGGCGCGCCGCCACCGACCGGACTGGTTTTCGACCCGCTCTTCGAACGCCACGACCCCGGCGACGGCCATCCGGAACGCCCCGCGCGCTACGCCGCACTGCACCACGCCCTCGCCGATTCGGGGTTGTTGCAATCCCTCCCGTCCATCCGGCCCCGCGCCGCGCGCGACGAGGACCTGCACCTGGTCCACACGCGCGCGTATATCCAGGTGGTCCGGCACGACGTGGGGCGCCAGGCCCGACAGCTCAGCACTGGCGACACCGCGCTCGGCGTTCACACCTTCGACGCCGCCCTGATGGCCGCCGGCGGCTGCCTCTCCGCCGTTGACGCCATTTTCACGGGCCGCGTGCGCAACGCTTTCGCCGCCGTCCGTCCGCCCGGCCACCACGCCACCGCCACCCGCGGCATGGGCTTCTGCGTATTCAATAATGTAGCCATCGCCGCGCGCTACGCGCAGCGGGTCCACCATGCCGAGCGCATCCTGATCGCCGATTGGGACGTCCACCACGGCAACGGCACCCAGGACATTTTCTATCGCGACCCCAGCGTCTTTTTCTTCAGCACCCACCAGTCGCCGTGGTATCCCGGCACCGGCGCGCACGACGAAACCGGCGCCGATGCGGGCCACGGCACGACCCTGAACTGCCCGTTCCACGCCGGCGCCGGCCACTCCGAAATCGTCGGCGCGTTTCGTAGGAAACTGCTGCCCGCCGCCATGGAATTCCGCCCTGATTTCGTCATCCTCTCCGCCGGTTTCGACTCGCGCCACGACGACCCGCTGGGCCACTTCGTTCTGAAAGATGCCGACTTCGCCGAACTGACTACGTTGATGATGGAGATTGCCGATCGCTGGGCCGGCGGACGCCTGCTCAGCGTGCTCGAAGGCGGCTACAATCTGACCGGATTGGCCGCCGCCACTGTGGCTCACCTCGACGCTTTGCGCGGCGTCTGAAGCATCAGTTTCCGCGTGCAAAACAGCGCCAGAATCATGCCTGTCCGGTTGAGCACCTTTCTAATCGACGCAAGCACTCACTAATCAACCAGTCAAAGTCGTTCCGACCCGTAATCGATTTCAATTCCGGCGGCGCGATTGCGGACCATCCAACGGCCCGGCGACGGCTGCTGAAAATTGACAAACCCGCTACTAGTAGCGGCCCTCGTCTGCAAGTTATTGATTATAAACAGCCAATTAGAGCACCCCCGCTACACCGTAGCGGCTTGTCCGCGGCCGGACCCGGAAATGCCCATGCCGACCAGCGCGTCCGAGCCTCAACCGGACAGGCATGCCCACTCATCCGGTTTCCGGGCTACGACCCGCTGCCGCCGCGCCGGCCGCTGATCGGCTCGACCACTACCCAACCGATCGCGGGCTTTAGCAAAAGGAATTGACGCGCCGGATCGGCGCACCCCGCAGCCGGCGGGTGCGATTGTCTTCACGAGGCACGCGAGAGACAATCAGCAACAGATACCGCATCCCATGACGCCCCGCCAACGCCTGCTTTGCGCCCTCCGGCGCCAGACTCCGGATCGGCTGAGCGTGACCACCCATCACGTGATGCCCGCGTTCCTCGAATCGCATTTAGGAGGCATCTCCGCCGGCGAGTTTTTCGACCGTTTCGGTCTGGACGCGATCCACTGGACCGTGCCGCACATGCCGGACGCCGGGGCCGGCGAGTACCCCGATCCGCTGCAAGGCGAGATCGGTTTCCTGGAGAGCCGGCGCGTGTCGTCTCCGGAGTGGCACGTGGAGTCCGAGGACTGCTCCGAGGGCGCGCGCCGTCTCACGCGCTATCGTTTCGTGACGCCGCGCAGCGAGTTGGGTATGGTGATCGAGGATGCCGGATACACGGCCTGGGTGCGCGAGCCGTTGATCAAGCAAGAGCAGGATATCGACGTGATCGGCGAGTTCGCTACGGCGCCGAAGTGCGACGTCGCGGAGGTCAATCGGGCGGCCGGGGAAATGGGCGAGCGCGGCATCGTGCGCGGGCATATCTGCTGCTTCGACGTGTTCGGTCAGCCGGGCTGCTGGCAGGACGCCTGCTGCCTGGCGGGCACCGAAGCGATGATCCTGGCCACCGAGGACGACCCGCAATGGGTACATGAGTTCCTCAAGATCCTGCAGCGCCGCAAGCGCGTGTTCGTGCGGTCGCTGCAGGGCGCGCGCTACGACATTCTCGAACTAGGCGGCGGCGACGCTTCCTCCACGGTGATCTCGCCGCGCATCTTCGACCGCTTCGTGGCGCCGTACGATTGCGAACTGATCGAGGAGGCCCACCACGCCGGGCAGCGGATCGTCTATCACACCTGTGGGGGCATGATGCCGCTACTGGAGCGCATCGCCGGCATGGGTCCCGACGCCATGGAGACCTTCACGCCCCGCGGCATGGGCGGCGATACGGACCTGGCCGAGGCCAAGCGCCGCATCGGGGATCGAGTCTGCATGATCGGCGGGTTCGACCAGTTTCACTTCCTGAAAGGCTGCACGCCCGAGGAGACCCGCCGCGAAGTCCGCCGCTGTTTCGAAGCGGCCGGCGCGGGCGGCGGTTATATTCTGAGCCCTTCGGATCACTTCTTTGAAGCGGACCTGCCGCTGCTGGAGGCGTTCGCCGACGAAGCGCGGCAATGCGTGTACTGAGCCGGAGATCGGGATTCTACTGGCTGGCGCGCTGACTTCCGCACGGGACGTCGCGGCGCCGGCTGGATTGAGCCCAGCCCCCGAAGTGCGGCCCCCTTATTTGGCGGGAACTGCGGTCTCCACTGCCTCTTGGTCCGCCCACGCCCTCTCGATTTCCTCCAGAGTTTTGTTCTTGGTTTCGGGAACCCAGCGCCAGGTGACGACGGCCTGCGCGATGGCCATCGCCGCGAGGAATCCGAATGTGACGGCCTTGCCGATCTGGTTGAACGCGTACGGGAAGAAGAGCACGACGACGGCGTTGGCGATCCACTGCGTGAGCACAGGCACGGCCATGGCGGTGCCGCGGATGTTGTTCGGGAAGATCTCCGAGACCAGCGTCCAGAAGACCGGGCCGATGCACGACGCGAAGAATGCCAGATAGCCCAGGATCAGGATCAGCACGACCGTGCCTTGGAAGCGGCCGGCTGCAACCGTCGCGGCGAGAAGCATCAGGGCGGCTGCCATGCCGAGCGAGCCGACGATGTAGAGCGGCTTGCGCCCGAAGCGGTCGATCATCCAGAACGACACCAAGGTGAACACAAGATTATTCACCCCGACGATGAAGGTGGAAAACAGAGCGGCGTCGAGCTTCCAGCCGGCGGAGCGCAGGATCGTTGGAGCGTAGTCGATGATGGTGTTGATCCCGGAGACGTGCACCAGGATGGCCAGGACAAAGCCGACCACCACCGCGCGCCGGATTCCAGGCCGCAGCAGATCGAGCCAGGCGTGACGCTTCTCGGCCAGGCTGGCGCGGATTTCGACGGCCTCCGATTCGGCGCTCGCGCGTCCCGCAATGCGCTCCAGAATCGCCAACCCCTCGCGTTCCCGGCCAGCCAGAAACAGGTACCGCGGCGTCTCGGGCGCGCGCAGCAACAGCACAAAGAAGATCACCGAGGGGATCACCCCGGTGATGAACATCCAGCGCCAATTGCCCGCGCCGGCGTTACGCAGCAGGTAGTTGATGCAATACGACATCAGGATGCCGACCACGATGGACAACTGATATAGCGTCCCCATGCGCCCGCGCAGCGAAGGCGGCGAAACTTCCGCCACGTACATCGGCGACAGAATGGACGCGCCTCCGACCGCCAGCCCGCCGATGAAGCGCGCCAGCACGAAAGTGGCGAAACTCGGCGCCATGCCGGTGGCGATGGAAGTGGCGGAAAACAGCACCGCCACCCACAACAGAATGCTCCGCCGGCCGTACCGGTTAGTGAGCCGCCCTGCCACCGTCGAGCCGATCACGCAGCCGAACAGCAGCGAACTGAAAGCCCAGCCCAAGCTCAAGTCGGTCAGCTGAAAGTGATGGGTCAGGAACGGACCTGCGCCGGTGATGATGGCAATGTCGAAGCCGAAGAGCAGTCCTCCCAACGCCGCGGTGGCAGCCAGGAAGATCAGGTAGCCGAGGTTGATTTTACCCGCCAAAACTTCTCTCATGGATTCTTCATTGTATTGACATTGCAGGCGCTTCCCGGAGAGCCGCGATCAAACGCCAGAGGCTGCTCCAGGCCGTACCAGGCGATGGACTCGTCGAGCGCGAGATTACACTCTCTTCGCGTGATCGGCGACAAAACGATTTCACTCCGAAAACTTGATGCTGCGCGTGTCGGTTTCGAGACCGGTGCGCTTGGTCAGCACCGTGTAGAGCTCCGGGCGCCGCGCCCGGATCCACTGGCGGCCGCTGCAATTCTCGAGTAGCGAAGCGTCCAGCTGCGCCACCACCATGTCATCGCCCGCCTTCCAGGTTTCGGCCAGGATGCGCCCATAGGGATCCAGGATCATCGCGTTGCCGGTGCGGATCTCGTCGTCATCCACGCCCACGCCATTGCTGAAGACGAGAAAGAGGCCGTTGTCGTGCGCCCGGCTGGGCAGCCAGCGCATCAACCAGCCGCGCCCTTTCTCGCCGCGCAGTTCGCGCTCGATGGCCTCCGGGTCGCTGGCGCGGTTATCCCAGATCTGGCGGTCGATGAGGCCCATCAGATGCGGGTTCTTGGTACGGCAGCCGCCGGTCTGGTGCGGGGCCAGCAAGATTTCCGCGCCCAGCAGGGCGTTGGCGCGCACGTTCTCGATGAGATTGCAGTCATAGCAAATCAGGACGCCGACGCGGCAGCCGTGCGGCGTGTCGAACACCGTGTACTGGTCGCCGCTGGTCAGATGGGGGCTCACGAACGCGTGCAGCTTGCGGTGGCACTTGGCCGTTCCGTCCGGCATGGCGACCACGTAGGGCTTGTAGAACTTGCCGTCCGCGCCCTGTTCGATAAAACCCGCGCCGATCGTAATTCCGTACTCGCGGGACATAGCCATGAGCGCTTGTGAGGACGGCCCTTCGAATACCGGCTCGGCCAGCGCCGCGAACTGCTCGCGGTTCAAGTTGCGCAGGAACCAGTATCCGGTGATGCAACACTCCGGAAACGCGATGATCTCCGCTTTCTGCCGGGCGGCGCTCTCGACAAAACGCCGGATGGTGGCCAGGTTTGCCTGTTTGTCGCCGGGCTTGGATTCGAACTGGACGGAGGCAACCGTGATGTCGCGCATGTCTGGGCTTTATTATATGGCGCGCTTAGAATAACCGCCTCAACAAGCGTTTTGGATGACAATACCGCCCAGATCGCGATGGCCGCCACTCCGTAATCCAACGCCGTGGGAATTGTGAAATCAATGGTCGCACCGGCCGTCTTGGCCCGGCGCAACTCGTCAGGCGCCGCGTCGACGGGGACAGTTGCGAGGTCCGTAAATCTGAAGTCCTTAACGACCTTCGGCTCCCAGCGGGCCACTTACAATGGAAGTGGATTGCACACCGCCGGCATAATCCACGTGCTTGGAGCCGGGCTGGCCGGCAGCGAAGCCGCGTGGCAACTCAGTCGCGCGGGCCTGGACTGCATTCTGCATGAGATGCGGCCCGTGCGCCAGACCCAAGCGCACCGCACGGCCGACTTCGCCGAGCTGGTGTGTTCCAATTCGCTGAAGAGCGACAGCCCCGACACCGCGTCGTGGCTGCTGAAACACGAACTGCGCCGCCTCGGCTCGCTAGCCATGCAGGCCGCCGAAACCGCTCGCGTGCCGGGCGGGCACGCGCTGACCGTGGACCGGGCCGTGTTTGCGGCCACGATCACCGCGGCGCTCGAAGGCGCGCCGGGCGTGGAAATCCGCCGCGAAGAGGTTCTGCAGATTCCCGAGGACGGGATCGTCCTGGTGGCCACCGGTCCGCTGACCTCCGGCGCGCTCGCTAGCGCAATCGCCCGCTTCACCGGCAGCGAGCGGCTGTACTTCTACGACTCGATCAGCCCGATCGTCAACGCCGCGAGCATCGACCGCTCGAAGGTTTTCGCGGCGTCGCGCTACGGCAAATCGATCGACGGCGGCGACGACTATCTGAATTGCCCGCTGAATCGCGAGCAGTACGAGGCTTTCGTCGACGCCGTGCTGGAGGCCGAGAGCGCCGCGCCGCACATCGAGGACGACGCCGAAATCCACGCGGGCCGGGTCCCGTTTTTCGAGGCCTGCCTGCCGATCGAGGAGCTCGCCCGGCGCGGGCGCGAGACGCTGCGCTTCGGCCCGATGAAGCCGGTGGGCCTGGTCGAGCCCGGCAGCGGGCGGCGAGCCCATGCCATCGTGCAACTGCGCCAGGAGACGCAGCGCGCCGATAGTTACAACCTGGTCGGTTTCCAGAACCATATGACGTTCCCGGCGCAGAAGCGCGTCCTGCGCCTGATCCCGGGTCTCGAAAACGCCGAATTCCTGCGCTATGGCCAGATGCACCGCAACACCTACATCAACGCCCCCGCGCTGCTCACGCCGGCGTTGCAGCTCACCTCCGATCCGCGGGTCTTCTTCGCCGGGCAGATTTCGGGCGTCGAGGGCTATGTCGAGTCGATCGCGACGGGTCTGCTGGCCGGACGCTTCGCCGCGGCGCTGGCTCTCGGCGAGCCATTGCGTCCGCTGCCGCGCGCGACGGCCCTGGGGTCTCTCACGCACTATCTGACCCACGCCGACGCAAAGCATTACCAGCCCGCCAACATCGCCTTCGACCTGCTGCCCGGCCTCGAGGAGGAGTTGAAACGCAAGCTGCGCCACGACCGTCCGGGCCGCCACGCCGAAGTCTGCCGGCGCGCTATCGAGGCCATGGATGAGTACCTGGGCGAGGCGTTGGGCGAGTCGTCGGCTAAGTCCACGGGGGAGGCCCATGCCGCTCCCCGCTGACGACGAACTCGCGCGCCGCATGGGCGAATACCTCGACCAACTGCGCCGCCAGAACGCCTCCGTCCACACGCTGCGCAATTACCAGTCCGATCTCGTGCAGTTCCACGACTATCTGGCGCGAGCCGGCACGCCGCCGCCGCCGGCGGAGATCGATGTGCTGTTGATCCGCGAGTGGATGGCATCGCTCTACGCCGCCGACCTCGAACGCGTCTCCATCCGCCGCAAAATCTCGGCGCTGCGCGGGTGCCTCGAATACTGCCTGCGCGAGGGACTGATCGCGGTCAACCCCGCCGCGCTGGTCCGTACGCCCAAGATCGCGCGCAAACTGCCCGACGTGCCCAGCGAGGAGCAGACCATCGCTCTGCTCGACGGGGCGGCGGCCGGCAAACTGGAGCGCCCTATGCCGGAGCGCGACCGCGCGCTGCTCGAGATGCTTTACGGCTGCGGTGTTCGCGTCAGCGAACTGGTCGGAATGAACGCCGGCGATATCGACTTCGGCGAAGGCTGGGTGCGGGTGCGCGGTAAACGCAAAAAGGAGCGCCAGGTGCCCGTTCCCGCGCAAACCATGGCGGCGCTGCGGACGTGGATGGAGGTCCGCCCGGTCCAATCCGGCGCGCCGCCGGAGCAACAGGCCGTGTTCCTCAACCACCGCGGTGGCCGCCTGACCGAACGCGGCGCCGGCGGCATTCTGAAGATGTACGCTATCGCCGTGCTGGGCGACTCCTCGCTGCACCCGCACAGCCTGCGCCACGCCTACGCCACGCACCTCTTACGCGCCGGCGCCGACCTGCGCGCGATCCAGGAACTGCTGGGCCACGCCAGCCTCTCCACAACCCAGCGCTACACGCAGCTCTCGCTGCTTGACCTGATGCAGGTCTACGACAAGGCGCATCCGCGTGCAAGATGACGCCTCGCGGCGGCGCGATTCCTCGCCGGCGGCCGAAGGCAAGTTGGGCAGTTTTGCCCAACTCGTTTTCTTAAATAATTGATTCGACACCAGTTATTTTTGCAATTGGGCAATCATTTCCCAATCCGTCCCCGGCGCGTGCCTTTTCCGCAGCCCTCCAGGCCACTCCGGACGGCCCCTCCAACGGAAGTAGAATGAATGCGGTTCTCTTGGAAGGAGACATCATGCGTTGGACCAGAATTCCGATCCTCCGCTCACTGAGTGGCGTCGCGCTGAGCGGCCTGCTCGCGTCTTCTCTGATGGTGGGCCTGACCGCGGCGAACGTAGAACTGAAGCGCGGCCAGGATCAGGTCGAGGTGTACATCGGCGGGCAGCTCTTCACGACCTACTACTTCTCCGCCGACGTCGCCAAGCCCTACCTGATGCCGCTGCGCACGCCCGCCGGCGTCGTGCTGAGCCGCGACTTCCCCGTGGGCAACGACGTCGGCAACGCCAATCCGAAGGAGTCCTCGTTCGAGCCGCACCAGCGCCCACTGTACTTCGGCCACGGCAACATCGACGGCCTGGATTTCTGGGGCGAGGAGGCCTTCGCCAAATACTATGACGACCACGCCAAGCAGGCCTATGGCCACATGGTGGTGGCGAACGTCGAAGTCGAGTCGACCGCGGCCCGCGTGCGCGCCCGCTTCCGTCTCGAAGATCCTAATCGTCGCGTGATCGGCGTCGAGACCCAGACCTACACTTTCGGCGGCGACGCCCAGACGCGCGTCATCGACTGTGAATTCATCCTGCACGCCACGGCCGGCCCGCTGGTGCTGGGCGACACCAAAGAGGGCACCTTCGGCATCCGGCTGCGCAAGGAGCTGAGCGCGCCCAACGATCACATGATCAACTCGAACGGCGCCCGCGGCGAACCCGCCATCTGGGGCAAACCCGCCGATTGGGTGGACTACTCGGGCGCTATCGCGGGCAAGACAGTGGGCATCGCGGTCTTCGACGCCCCCACCAGTTTCCGCCATCCGACCACGTGGCACGCCCGCGCCTACGGCCTGTTTTCCGCCAATCCTTTCGGCCGCCGCGCCTTCACCCGCGACAAGAGCCAGGACGGAAGCTGGACGATCCCCGAAAGCGAGTCGATCACGTTCCGCTACCGCGTCGTGCTCTACGATGGGGAATTGCCGCCGGCCCGCCTGGCCGAGATGTACCGCGAGTATTCACAACACGAAGGAGCACGCCGATGAATCGCCGCTATTTCCTGATGGGCGCCGCCGCCGCCAGCGTGGCGCCGCGCGCGAGTCTGATGGCCAGTCCCAACGACACCGTGCGCGTGGCCTGCGTCGGCGTCCACGCCCAGGGCCGGGAGCACATTGCGCATTACGCGAAGATGCCCAACGTCGAGATCGCCGCCGTGTGCGACATCGACGAAACGGTGCTCAACGCGCGGCTTGACGATATCGAGAAACTGGGCCACAAGCGGCCCGCGGGCTTCACCGATTTCCGCAAATTGATCGAGGACAAGAGCATCGACGCGGTCTCCATCGCCACGCCCAACCACCACCACACGCTGCAGACCATCTGGGCCTGCCAGGCGGGCAAAGACGTCTACGTCGAGAAGCCCTGCTCGCACGACATGTTCGAGGCCCGCCAGATCGCGGTGGTGATGCAGAAGTACGGCCGCATCGTCCAGCACGGCACCAACAGCCGCTCCGGCATAGCGCGCGAGGCCGTCGCCAAAATCCACGGCGGCCTGGTCGGCGACGTCTACATGGCCCGCGGGCTGTGCTTCAAATGGCGCGACACCATCGGCCGCGCGCCCGTCGCGCCGGTGCCCGCGGGCGTGCACTACGACCTGTGGCTCGGTCCCGCTCCGCTGCACGCGTTCACCCAGAACCGTTTCCATTACAACTGGCACTGGTTCTGGGACTACGGCAACGGCGACTTCGGCAACCAGGGCATCCATCAGCTCGACGTGGCGCGCTGGGGACTCGGCGTCACCTATCCCACCAAGGTCAGCGCCATGGGCGGCCACGTCATGTTCGACGACGACCAGGAGACCCCCAACGTGCTCGCCGCCAGCTTCGAGTTCGACGCAGGTGGAAAGAAGAAGCTGCTGAACTTCGAAGTCCGCCATTGGATCACCAATCATGAAGCGGGCATGGGCGAGAGCGGATCTTCTCCCAATACGGTCGGCACGGTTTTCTACGGCCCCAAGGGCTACGTGGCGATCTGGGACGAGGACCACGGGCGCTATGAGAGCTTCCTCGGCAAGGAACAGAGCCGCGGTCCCTCCGGCACGGACATCGGCAACAACTGGGCCAATTTCATCGCCGCCGTGCGCAGCCGCAAGCGTTCCGATTTGAACGCGCCGATCGAGGAAGGCGCTATTTCGACCATGCTGCTGCACCTCGCGAACATCAGCTACCGCGTCGGCCGCACACTGTATTTCGACCCGCAGACCTTCTCGTGCAAAGGCGATGCGGAGGCCAACGCATATTTCCGGCGCGTCTACCGGCCGGAGTTCACTGTGCCTGAAATCGCTTAGGAGTACCTATGCTGATCCGCATTGCCCTGTTGGGCGCGGCGCTGGCGGCCATTGCTCCCGCTCAATCGACCGTCATCGTCCGCCCGAAGATGATCGACGACGTGCTGGTCAATCCCAATATGGGCATCCAGACCTTCCAGCACTACGCCCGCCAGCCGCTGTTCGCCGGCACGCGCTGGTCCGAAGTCGGGCCCGAGGCCGCCGCGGCCGACGCGCGCGAGCCGGTGGAGTTCCCGGCCTCTTCGGTCGCGTATCTGCGCTGGTTCTGGTCGCAACTCGAGCCCGCTCGCGGCCAATATCGCTGGGAGATTCTGGACACGGCGCTGGACGAAGCCCGCAAGCACAACCAGTCGCTGGCCATCCGCCTGATGCCTTACGATCAGTCCAATCCGCTGCCCGAGTGGTACCGCAACTCCGGCGCGCGCCGCGCCAACAAGCCCTCCGACGAGGACGGCAAAATCTGGTCGCCGGATGCCTCCGATCCGCTGTTTATCCAAAGCTGGAGCGCGCTGGTGCGCGAGGCCGGCAAGCGCTACGACGGCCACCCGTATCTCGATTCGGTGGACATCTCGACCGTCGGCTACTGGGGTGAAGGCTGGGGGCCGTATCTGCCCGAGTGGCCGATTCACAAGGCTCTAATCGACGTCTATTTCGACGCCTTCCCGCACACACCGCTGCTGGTGAATTTCGATTTCCTCGATGCGCTGGTTTACGCCACGAAACGCGGCGCGGGCTGGCGCCTGGACTGCTGGGGCGACATGGGCCGGCCCGGCCACGCCAACTGGGCGCACATGTTCGACCTGTATCCCGAGCAAGTGGCGCGCGCCAATCTGCAGGACGTGTGGCGCCAGGCGCCGGTGTCGCTCGAGGCTTGCGGCGTGCCGGGAACGTGGAAGCAGTGGGGCTTCGATTTGAAGCCCATCTTCGATCAGGCGCTGCGCTGGCACGTCTCCACCGTCAACATTAAATCCACCGCCATCCCGGCCGAGTGGAAAGCGGCCTTCGACGAGTTTCAAAAGCAGATCGGCTACCGCTTCGCCCTGCGCCGTTTCGAGCATCCGGCACAGGCGCGCGCGGGCACGATGATTCCGATTTCGATGTGGTGGTTCAACGCCGGCGTGGCGCCCGTCTACCGCGAATATCAACTGGCGCTGGAGCTGCGCTCGACCAATCGCGCCGCCCGCATCCCGCTACCCGCGGACGTGCGCAAATGGCTGCCCGGCGATTCGGTCTACGAAGGCACGGTCTACGTCAACGCCGCGCTGCCGCCGGGCGAATACCGCGTGAGAGTGGCACTGCTCGACCCGCGCACCGGCCAGCCGGCGCTGCGGCTGGCCAGCGAAGGACGCCAGAGCGACGGCTGGTACGACGTCAGCGCCATCCAGGTCCGCTGAGTCCGGGCCTACTTCGAATACGTCAATCCGGGCGTGGCGATGTCCTCCGCGGCTTTCGGATCGCCCTCCGCCGGCCCGTGCCAGACGCTGCCGCCGAAGGTGGTGATATAAATTTTCGAGGCATCGCGCGGGTCCGCAATCACGCGGTGCCCCCATTTGAAGTTGTAGCCGCGGATGCGCTGCCAGTGCAGACCGCGATCGGTCGAGCGCCAGGCCGACGATTCGAAGCCGCAGGCGTACAGCACCGTCTTATCGCGTGGATCGATGGTCACGTCGTAGACGTGCTGGTCGCGCGAGAGCACCTGCTTCCACTTTCCGCCCGCATTGGTGGACAGGTAGATGCCGCCGCCGGCCTCCTTGTCGTACCCGCTGCGCCGCCACGCCGCCAGGTACAGCCGTTTCGGATCTTCAGGGTCGATGGCCAGGCCGTTGGGTCCGTTGACGTCCGCCGGCAGGCGCACCTTGCCCCAATTCTCGCCGCCGTCGGTCGACCGGTAGAGCCCGCCGTCGCTCGCCTGGCCGATACCCGCACTCTCGCTGCGGCGGGCCAGAACCACGTACAGCACTCCGTCGCGGTCCTGCGCCAGCCGCCAGGCCAGCGGCTCATGCGCCGGCAGGCCGTTGTTTTTGGTCTCCCAGGTCTGGCCGCCGTCGCGTGAGCGAAATACGCCCCGCCCGAACCCGGCCACGAACAGCACCCGCGCCTCGGGCGTGCTGCGGGCGTCGAGCAGAATATGGGTTGCCGCGGTCGGCGGCAGCCCGTTGGTTTGCGCGTGCCAGCTCCGCCCGCCGTCGTCGCTGCGCACGACGCCTCCCTGGTAGGCCGAGGGCGAGGCGTGCCGGAACATTTTCGTCCGCGGCAGGTCGTGCGTGCTGCTCATCACCGCCCACACGCGTCCCCGCACCGCCGGGTCGAACTCCACCCAGTAGGTCGTGTTGACCCACCGCCGCGGCACGCCATTCGTCGTCGCGCTGTCCCAGCTCGCGCCGCCGTCGTTCGACGCAAACAGGCCGATGTCGGTGTAGCTGATGAACAGATGCCGGGGGTCGAAGGGATCGAAGTGCACGCCGTAATTCGTGGTCACGTCCAGTCCCGTCGTGGTCCAGCCGCCGCCCGGGACGCGCCGCGTATAGGCCGCCTTCCAGGTCGCCCCGCCGTCCAGCGTGCGCAGCGTCCGCCCATCGTCGGTTCCGTAGCAGATCTCGGGATTCTGCGGCGAGACGCCCAGCCCGTCCGGATTGCCGCCCCAATCCGGACCGAAGCGCTCGCTCATCCAGCCGTCGTCCACTGCCGGCGATTTCTTTTCCGTCTCGCTCCAGACATCGCGCCAGGTCGCGCCGAAGTCTTCCGTTTTGGCCACGCCGAAGGACTTCCCCAGAAGCCCGGGCTTGGCGTTGAAGCTTACGTAAGCCACGTTGGGGTGGAACAGCGAGGTCGCCACGACCCGCAAGTCTCCGCCCGGCGCCGTCTTGCGCTGCCACGTCGCGCCGCCGTCGCGCGACAGGTACGCCGCGGCGCTCGAGACTCCGTAAATCACGGCTTTGGCCCCTTGTCCGGGGAATCCCAACGTGTATTCCTCGAACATCTCGGGCGGCGTCGCGCCCAGCCGCGCCACTCCCCCCTCCACCACGGCCACGCCCAGAGCGCCCAGCACGTAAACGGTGCGCTGAGCGGGCGGGGATCCCGGATCGATGTAGATGGTCCCGGCGCCCGGCGGCATCGCGCCCGCCAGCCGCGTCCAGGTTTGGCCTCCATCGGCCGACCGCTCCAGCGCCCGCCCGCCCTCCACCAGGAACACGCCAAACAGCGTCTGCGAGTCCTTCGGATCCACGGCCAGGGCAAGCAGCCCCTCCACGCCCTTGGTGAGCTGGAATTCCGCTTCGGCGTGGTCGTCGGACATGCCGATCCCAGTGACCGTCTTCGGGGCGGGGAGCACCAGGGCCCAGGTCGCGCCCGCGTCCGTGCTGCGCCACAGCCCCATGTTCATCATGTAGAACGTGTTGGCATTGGATGGGTCGAAAACGAAGAATCCCGGCCCGCCGCGCAGGTTGATCATGCGCCAGCCTCTTCCCGCCGTCCTTGGTCAGGTACGCGCCGGTCATATCGCAACCCACGAACACCACATTCGGGTCCAGCGGGCTGACGGTGGGATGGAATTGAGCGCCGCCGCCGCCGGGACCGATCACCTCCCAAGCATCGTTGCGCGCGCTACCGGGCGCGGCCGCAGGAGACGGCAGGCATGCCAGAATCAGGCTGGTGGCGAACAGGTGGATGGACCGCATAGTTGCACCTCAGGTGAGTGCTTCAGTTGTATCAGCCCGCTCGGCGAGGGTCAATCCGGGCAATCATCGGGGGATTCGCGGTCCGTTGCGCCGTCGTTTTCACCACTGGCGGAGGCCCGTCGCCGCACGGTGTTAGAGTAGTCAGGGGTTCCGTGCCGGAGCGTTTGCCGCGATCCGGGCGATCCCTTCCCCGGGAGGTTTGCGATGCGGTTGCCGTTATCCTTTCGTGTTGTCCTGCTGGTGCTGACGCTGGGGCTGGCCGTGACGGCCGCACCTGGCGGCGTGACGTTTTCGCAGTCCGCGAAGAGCGTCGAGACCTACGACTACGTGGAAGTCACGTTGAACATCAATGCGCCGGACGCAGCCAATCCGTTCACCGACGCGACGCTCAGCGGATGGTTCGCGAAGGCCGGCGGAAGCGATCGCGTGGTAGTGGACGGCTTCTCGGATTCGCCCGACGGAGCCGTGTTCCGCATCCGTTTCATGCCGTCGTCGCCGGGGCAGTATAGCTACTCGGTGGTCTACCGGCAGGGCGGCTTTGAAAAGCGGCAGGAAGGCACTTTCGAGGCCACGCCGGGCAAGCGCCGTGGCCCGATCCGCGTGGACCCGGACTACCCCTGGCACTTCATCTGGGAGGGCACGAAGGAGCATTACTTTTTCAACGGCACGACTTCGTTCTGGCTGATGGGCTGGCGCGAGGAGCGGATTATCCAGGACGCGATCGAGCGGCTGCACCGGCTGAAGATCAACCGCATGCGGGTGCTGCTCTCCGGCGGGTCGTTCACCTTCTATGGCGAGCCGGTGATGACGGGCGACAACTTCACCTATTTCCTGCGGCCATGGCCCGCGAAGCATCCGCAAGACCTCGAGAATCCGGGCATCGACTACACGCGCTTCGACACGGCCTACTGGCAGAAATACGAGCGGATGCTGAGATTCGCGCGGGAGCGCGACATGATCATCTCGGTGGTCCAGGATATCAGCGACGGCCGCATCCACCCGGCGGCCTACAGCGCGGACGAGCAGCGCTACCTGCGCTACGCGGCGGCGCGGCTGGGCGCGTTTTCCAACATCACCTGGGACCTGGGCGACGACATGGACAGCTTTCGCGACGAGAAATGGGTGCACGCGACGGGCAAACTGCTGATGGAATGGGACCCGACGCATCACCTGGCGAGCAGCCACCCGGTGCACCGCGTGCACCAGGATCGCGCGTCGGCGTGGTTCGGATTCACGTCGATTCAGGACTGGTCGCGGCAGCAGCATCCGCTGATGCTGGAGGAGCGTGAGATTCAGAAGAAGACCGGCCGGATCATTCCCCAGACGAACGAGGAGTACGGCTACGAGGATCACTACCCGCACTGGGCGCCGGAGCCGCCGGGCGACTCGGCCGAGACGCTGCGCCGGGTGGCCTGGGACATCGCCATGGCGGGAGCCTACGGGACCGCCGGCGAGAGCGCGCGCCGGGGCGTCAACATCTGGCCCGACACCGGCGGCGGCTGGGTGAACGGGCGCGGCGACGACACTATGATCATGCTGAAGGGGTACGCGCACATGGTGGACTTCTTCACGAGCTTTGAATGGTGGAAGACGGAGCCGCACGACGAACTGGTGACCGGCGGCGGCGCGTACTGCCTGGCCCAACCGGGTGAGATTTACGCCGTATATCTGCCGGTGCGGCCGATGTGCGGCAGTGCGGACACTTACGAATATAAGCAGGTGTGCGGCGCGGTGACGATCCGGCTGGAGCCGGGGACGTACGAGGCGCGCTGGTTCGGTGCGACGACGGGCGAGAGCGTACCGCTCGCGGCGGCGCAGGGTCCGGTGTGGACGCTGCCCAGGCCGCCGGGAGGCAATGACTGGGCGCTGCTGCTCAAACGCAGCCGCAAGCAGTGAGGCCGGCGCACCGGGGTTGGCCAGAACGCCGCTGAGCTGCTGGAGTCGGAGCGACACGGGCTGGTTACCGCATCGAAGCAATATGGTCTGAGCCGGCGCCAGACCAAAAAAGAGGGAGGACAGGCGCATTCCACATCATCCGGAGAACACCGGCGCGCGGCGGCGGGGTGCGAACGGGCGAGCGCTGGGCTGGCTGGCCGTCGCGGTTCCGATGAGCCTGCTGCTGGCGGCGGCGGGCGCGGCCGGAGCCGACCCCATGCCGGCGCCAGAGAGCCCGCTCGAGGCGGGCTATCACCAGATGTACAACCTGGAATTCGACGCGGCGCGCAGGACCTTCGCCGCCTGGAAGACGGAGCACCCGGACGATCCGCTGGGCCCCGCGTCGATGGCGGCGGCATACCTGTTCGCCGAGTTCGACCGCTTGCACGTGCTGCAGTCCGAATTCTTCATGCACGACGAGAACTTCCGCGGAGCGCATCGCGCCCTGGCGCCCGCGCCGGGCACACGGGCCTTGTTCTACGGAGAGATTGACGCGGCGGAGAAGATCGCCGCGCGCCGGCTGGCATCGAATCCGCGGGACACGATGGCGCTGTTTGCGAGCATCCTGGCGATGGGTCTGCGGTCGGACTACGAGGGCCTGGTAGAGAAGCGGAACCTGACTTCTCTTTCGCTGATGAAGCAGAGCCGCCAGTTGTCGGAACAACTGCTGAGCATCGATCCGAGCTACTACGATGCCTATCTGGCCGGCGGCGTCGAGAACTACCTGCTGAGCCAGAAGCCGTTGCCGTTGCGCTTTCTCCTGCGGCTGGGCGGAGCCCAAACAGACAAAGAAGAGGGCGTGCGAAGGGTCCGCATCACGGCCGAGAAGGGCCACTACCTGCGGCCGTTCGCGCGCCTGCTGATGGCCGTGGCCGCGCTGCGGGACAATGACTACGTCACGGCCAAAAACATCCTGCGGGATCTGACGCGGGAGTACCCCCATAACCACCTTTACTCCGAGGAGCTCTCCAGACTGCGATAGAATCCGAGTCAACCATGAAAATTGCCGGTGTAGCTAGCGCGTTTCCAAAATACGAGTACAGCCAGGAGGTCCTGCTCAGGGCGTTCCTGGCGCATTGGGGGGAGCGGCTGGACAATCCGCACTTCGTCGAACGGCTGCACAATCGTGTGGGCGTGGCGACGCGGCACATTGCGCTGCCGATTGAGGAGTATCCGGGGCTGACGAGCTGGGGCACGGCTAACAACCACTGGATCCGCGTGGCCGTGGATCTGAGCGAAGAGTGCCTGGGCACGGCGCTGGAGCGCGCGGGGCTGGACAAGAGCGCCCTGGGTGCGATCTTCTTCGTGTCGGTGACGGGCATCGCCAGCCCGTCGGTGGAGGCGCGGCTGATCAACCGGATGCGGCTGCCGGTGAACCTGAAACGCATTCCGATCTTCGGGCTGGGGTGCGTGGCCGGAGCGGCGGGCATCGCGCGGGCGGCTGACTACGTGAAGGCGTACCCGGAGCAGGCGGCGGCGGTGATCTCGGTGGAGCTGTGTTCGCTGACGCTGCAGCAGGACGATTTCTCGATGGCCAACCTGATCTCGACGGGACTGTTCGGCGACGGGGCGGCGGCGGTGCTGGTGAGCGGGGACAGATTGCCCACGGCGGGACCGCGAATTCTGGCGACGAAGTCGATCTTTTACCCGGATACGGAGCATGTGATGGGTTGGGACATCTCCGAAAAAGGTTTCAAAATCGTGCTGTCGCGCGAGGTGCCGGAGGTAGTGGAGACGCACCTGGCGGCGGATGTCAACGCGTTCCTGGCGGAGCACGGGCTGGGGCGGGCCGATATCGGCTGTTTTGTAATACACACGGGCGGGCCGAAGGTGCTGGAGGCGACGCAGGCGGCGCTCGAACTGCCGGCGGGGGCGCTGGATGCGTCCTGGGATTGTCTGCGGCGGATGGGCAACCTGTCGTCGGCCTCGGTGCTGTGCGTGCTGGAAGAGATCCAGCTCAGGCGGACCCCGGCCCCTGGAACGTGGGGGCTGCTGGCCGCGATGGGCCCGGCGTTCTGCTCGGAACTGGTACTGCTGCGCTGGTAGCGCGGCCGTCCGGTTCCCTTCGCGGGCGATGAGCCGGTACAATTGACGGTAGCCCGCGCATGGCCGAGTGGCGGAACTGGCAGACGCACCAGACTCAAAATCTGGCGTTCTTTACTGGACGTGTGGGTTCGACCCCCACCTCGGCCACCATGACAGAAGGCACTCCGCCGATCCGAGTCCCAACGCCAATCCACCTGTCCACCCGCCGGTCGGAGGCTTCGTTGTGACAATGTTCGAAGGCTTGGGCCGTGCGGTCGCCGCGCGCCTCTGAGTTCGCGGTCGACGCGTTGCAATGCGCTACCGATACGCGTGGATCAACTCGATATTGACGCCGCCGAGCGCCTCGGTGTCCATGTACGCGTACTGTCCGGAGCCGGGCTTCCCAACATCTCCCCAGGCGCCGGACTGGACGGGCGGATAGCCGAGTTTCGTGTAGCGCGCGATGGCGCTTTCCAGGTCGTCCACGGGCAAGCCGAGGTGCTGCACTCCTTCGCCATGGACGCGCAGAAAGTCGGCGTAGCAGTTGGGCGGATTGAGCGGCGGAATGATCCATTCGAAGGTCGGATGGGCGTAATTGTGCCAGCCGACGCGAAACGAAAACCACAGCGGCTGGCCGTGGTAGCGCGAGTCCGCGCGCGGGCCGGCGTCGGCCAGCGCCATTTCGGGAAAGCCGAGCCGATGCCAGTACGCCGAGACGGGCGCGGCGTCACGAATCACGAGCCCCAGGTGCGACACCTTCACCGGATCGGTCGCGGACTCCGTCTGCGGGCGGTAGACCAGGCCCAGGACATACTTGCCTTGTGCTTCGGTGTCGAAGAAGGTGTAGCGCGCGCCGGCGACCTCGATGGTCCGCAAAACACCGACGCCCAACTGGCCCAGGCGCGCGGTCTCGCGCTCCAGCGCCGGGCGGTCCGGCACGGTATGGAGGACGGCAAAGACGCCGTCGCCGCGACGTTTGAGAAAACCATCGAACACAGGATCGCCGGAGTCGGGCTGCATGATCTCGACAGCGAAGCGCCCGAGCCGGCCCGAGACGAAGCTCGCGCCGATGCGCCCCGGACCGCCCAGAACGATCCGGCCGCGACCCTGGATCTGCTCCAGGTCCAGGCTGTGCCATGCGGCCAGCGAGCGCGGCAGGTCCTTCACGACCCACACGGCGCCGCTGATTTCCTTGTAAAATTCCGGCAACTGGGCCCAGCCCGTGGCCGCCGTGGCGGCCAGTGCGACCAGCGTGGCCGAACAGCGCAGAGGATGAATCGACATAGCGCCTCCCGCCGTTACGCTTTCCGGGCCGCGGCGATCGACTGGCGCGCATACTGTGCCGCGAGGCGCGTGTTCTTGTCGGCGAACTCGAGGCCCACGAGCTTGCCGTCCACGCGCGGCAACGGATGGCACAGCTCAAAGCCGAGGTAGCCCTGGTAGCCGATGTCGAGCAGGCCCTGGACCTGCGCCGGCAGCTTCTCGTCGTCCTTCGGCACGATCTTGCCGTCCACTTCGTCGTACTCGTTGCCGTAGTGCGAGAGCACCTGCAAGGCGCCAACCTCGCGCGTGGCACGGATGAGATCCTCGGGCGACATTTCGTGCTCCAGCCGCGCGTCGAAACACGCCTTCAGGCTCGGCATTCCGATTTCCTTGATCATGCGCAGCACGTCGCGGTAGTTGCGGATGACGGGCCGGTGGTTCTGCAGGGCCAGCGTAATGCCGTGATCGTTGGCGAGGGTGGCGGCTTCCTTGAGCGCGTCGCGGCACCAATCCCAGGTGCGCTCGTCGGGGAAATCGCGATGCGATTCGTTCCAGATGCGGCCGGCGATGTCGTAGCGCGCGCCGCCTTCGGGGAGCGTGGTCACGCCGGGCCAGGCGAGGAAGACACGCACGAGCTTCACTTCGAGGTCGGCGGCCATGCGGATCAGCTCGCGCATGTAGAGCAACTGCGCCTCGCGGTATTCGGGGATGGGGCTGCTGAAGTCGTTGTTGCCGGCGACGGCGTAGACCTGAATGCCTTGCGATTCGGCGTGGCGGAGGATGTTGCGGCATTGGTATTTCGACGAGTCCAGAGGGTCGCCGTGGGGGCGTTTGCCGTCGATTTCCACGCCGTCGTAGCCGAACTTCTTGGCGCGGTCGATGACCTCTTCAATGGTCAAAGCGGGGCCGTTGTACCAGACGCCAAGATAGGTGATGCTGTACAGTCCCAGCTTCAACTGCGCGTCCGTTTTCGCCGGCGCGGCCTGGGCGGCCGAAACGGCTGCGCCGACGAGCGCGGCCGTGCGCGCGAAATCGCGGCGAGTCCATGTTGTTTTATCGGTAGACATGATGATTCCTCTTTATCGAACTAGCGATCGACGGTCCAGTAGCGACTAAAACCTTCGTACTCGGCGGGCAGAACCTCCAGGATCCTGCGCCGCAGCTCCAGCATATCGACCGGGCCGAGCCGGCGATAGAGCAGCTTGCCGCCGGGTCCGAGCACTTCCGTGCAGGGCAGCGTTGAGCCGCACTCCGGGTCGAAGGCGGAACTGAGCGCGGGCGTGCCGCCGGAATCGAACAACAGATTGCGCCCGCTGGCGTGCTGAGTGTTCAGCAGGCGCAGCACCGCGTCGCGCTCTGGCGCAGAGTTCGTCGCCACGGTGACGAAATCGAGATCGCGCGGCTTGTACATGCGGTACGTGGTTTCCAGATCGGCGAACTGCCGGACACAGGCATCGCACGAAGTGGACCAGAAGCTCACCAGCGTCAGCCGGCTGCCTGAGTTGGCGCGCAGTTCGTTCAGCCCGGCGCGAGTGATGGGCTCCAGCTTCACGGGCTGGCTTTCGATCTTGCGCAGAGCCTCCAGGCGGCCGGCCTCTTTTTCTTTCCACTTCGTGGAACAGCCGAAAACGCCGGTGTGCGGGACGGCGACGTCGCGGCCGGCGAGCAGCGCCTCTATGGCGTCGCGCGCATCCTGGATTTTCACGAGCGCCGTGCGATAGCTGTTGTCGACGCGGCCTTCGTAGCGCAGACGGCGCTGCCGGTCGAAGACGAAGACGTGCGGCGTGGCCTGCGGACCGTAGGCGCGCGCCGTTTGCTGCGTTGCGCCGTCGTAAAGATATGGATAGTCGAGATGCTTGTAGCCGGCCCGAATTTTCATCTCATCGAGAGTGTCGCTGACATCGGAGCAATCGAGCTCGTCGACGCGGATCGCTTCCGGCGCATTAGGCTGAATGGCGACAACGGCGACGCCGCGCGGGCCGTAATCCGCGGCCAGCCGGGCGATGCGCTGTTCGTACATCTGCGCGATCGGGCAGTGATTGCAGGTGAACACGACCACCAGCAGCGGGCTCGACGCGTAGTCGGCCAGCGAGTGCATTTTGCCGTCGACGCCGGGCAGCGTGAAATCGGGCGCGGCGGAACCGAGCGGCAGGACCGGATGGTCGGCGGCGGCCCGCGCGAGCAGTGACAAACTCAAGCAGACGATCAATCGCAGCATGTATTGGTCTCTCCTCTTTGCGGCCTTGGCGCTTTGTCGCGATCATGCCAACTGGCGGGCGTAGGCGACCGCGCGCCGCATGTCTTCCGCGACCGGACCTTCCTTTTCGTACTCAATCGCCACCAGGCCGGCGAAGCGCAGCCGGCGCAACTCGCGCATGACTTGCGGGATCTTAGCGATGCCCTGGCCGATGATCACATTGTCTTCCCCGTGCGCGGCTTTGACATCCTTCAGGTGCACCAGCTTCAAGTACGGCCCCAGCTTGCGGACCGCGTCGAGGGTGTCGTAGCCGCAGGAGGCGATATGGCCCAGATCGAGCGTCGCGCCAACGGTCTTCGACAGGCCCTGAAGCGCCTGCAATACATCCTCCGGACTCTCGTAGGCGAACTTCTGCGGAAAGTAATGGTTGTGCAAACCGAAGGTCAGCTTCGCGGCGGTGCAGCGTTCGTCGATGCGCTTCAACACCTGCGGCGTCGCGTCGCCGGTGATGTTGTCGGCGCCGAGCAACCCGGCGAAGCGAATGGCCATCTCGATTTCGGCGTCATCGTGAATGGTCGCAGCGTAATAAGAAACGCAGCGGATACTGGCCTGGTCGAGCAGAGACCGCGCCGCGCGGAACAGCGCGTCACCGGGATGCGACAACAGCATGAACTCGCCGCGCGACATTTCGATCTCTTTGATCCCCAAGCTGGTCAGCTCCGCGACCATCGCCTCCATCGAAAGGGCGTGATAGCTATACGTGCCAATGCCGATACGCAAGGGCACTCTCGCGCCGGCCGCCAGGCCCGCGCCGGCGAGCCCGAACCCCAGCGCCTGCGTGAACCGCCTCCGGCTGAGCCGCATCATTTCCTCTTTTCTCCCTCTTCATCGAGCCGGCAGCGGCCGCGGAGTAATATCGGCGTCTACCAAACGCAGCGCCCAGCGAATAGCCTCGAAATACATCTTCTGCATATCCGGCCGGTCCCAGTTTTCCACGGGATGGCCGAGCGTGGAATAGAATACGCGGCCCTTGCCGTAACTCTTGGCCCAGGCCACGGCAAAGTCGCCGTCGGTCCGATGGACGGTTTTCCTGCTTAGATCGAGCTTGGCACGGATCCAGCCGCAGCAGCACTCGCAGCTTCTCGCGCGAGTACTGGCGCATTTGGTAAATCTCGTCGCGCAGCGTAAATGCCGCGGGCCACTGCGCCATGCCCGGAAACGCGGGGTCTTCCACGATCACGGGCGCGTCGAATGTGCCCCAGGGATGCTCATCGAAGTAGCCGCCGATCATCTCGCCATACTCCGGCCAATCGGTGAACGTGATGGTCGCGCTGTGTATGCCGACGAAGCCTTTGCCGTCGTCGTGGATGAACGACAGGAAGTCGGCCTTCTGTTCGGGCGTCATTTCGAGCGTTCCGCCGGTATAAAACACGACGGCATCGAAATCGTTCAGATTCTTGGCGTTGTATTCCAGCTTTTTCTTGGTGAGCACTTCGGTGTCAGTGCGGATGGTGGTGTCCCACAATCCGCTCTCGCGCCCCAGGCGCTCAATGGTCGCCATGGCGTGGGAGACGGCCTCGTGGCGGTAGCCTTTCTCTTCGCCCAACATCAGCACGTGCTTTCTGGGCACGGCCGCAGGTTGGGCCAGGGCCGCGACGCCGATCACGGCCAACAATGCAGAAACCATCGCGAAATCAGCTAATCGCATAGGAAACCCTCTTCTCGTGCGAAGCCGCGCCGCGCGCTGCGCTGGCGGCAACGCCGATCAGTGAAGCCGTTGGCGGCTGCGCTGAAGGGATCGCGCCGGGCCGCGGCGGCTCACTCGCTTTGACCATCCGCCTCTCTCGTAACATACAAGGTTCGCCGGGCCGGTGGAGATTGGCGGAACAGAAGATCATCGCTGCCCGATCCTGTTCTGGCCAGCCGCTGGCGGGCGCCAGACCTGCATCGGCACGCTGTGGGGCGTCGAAACGCGGCATCAGAGATGGGATCATAGTGTGTGCGCGCAATCCTGACTGACGCGTAGGGGGCCAGCGCGATGAGCTGGCTGTGGTTCCCGATTCTGCTTCTGCCTCCTCTGCAGCCGCCCAACCCGCAGCCTGCGATGGTGGCCGCGCTGGAGGGAAGCGAACTGGCCAAGACGCAGGCGCACCTGGAGCGGTTGACCAGGCGGGAGCCGACGAACGCGCGGACGTGGGTGCAATTGGCGCAGGTTTACAGCCAGCGCAAGAAGGCGGAACAGGCGCTGGCCGCGGCCGCCAAAGCCGAGGCCCTGGGCGGGGACGACCCGGGCGTGCTGCATGAGCTGGCCAACCTGTTCATCGAGCTTCAGCCGGACCTGAAAAAGGCCGCGGCGCTGGAGGAGCGTTACGCCGAGAAGACGCCGGAGGACCGGACGGCGTGGCGCCGGGCGGCCGCACTGTATCTGGACGCGGGGTTGCCCGAGCAGGCGATCGCAGCAGGCCGGCACGGTCTGGCCAACGATGCGAGCCCGGAGCTGCGCACGATACTCGGACAGGCTTACACCGCGGTCGAGGACTGGGACAACGCGGCGGCGCAGTTGCGGGCGGCGCTGAGGCCGGGGCACTCCGACGAGGAGGCGCATTTCCGGCTGGCCCAGATGTACATGCTGCGGCGCGATTATCCGCACGCCGTGGAGGTGCTCGCCAACGCGCGGCAAATTTTCGGCACGAGTCCGCAGGTGGCGCTGGCGCTGGGGGTCTGCTACTACGGCCTGCAGCGCTATGGCGATGCGGTGGACGAATTCCTGAAAGCCGTCGCGCTCGCGCCGGACACACCCCAGGCGTACGTCCTGCTGGGGCGGATTCTTGAGCACGCGGGCGATCGGCTGCCGGAGGTAACGCAGAGGTTCGTCGAGCTCAACGAGAGCAACCCCAACAATCCCCTGGGATACATGCTGCACGCCAAGGCGCTGCTGGCGCGGTTCGGCGGGGCGGAGCGGGCGCCGGAGGCGGAGGCCGACCAGGCGCTCGGGCTGCTCGGGAAGTCCCTGGCGCTGAAAGCGGACGGGGCCGAGGCGCGGTACCTGATGGGGTGCGTGCTGGAGGGCAAGCGCCAGTACAAGGCGTCGGCGGAGGAGTTGGAGAAGAGCATCGCGCTGAATCCGCAGGGGCCCGTGGCGCATCTGCGCCTGGCGGAGGTGTATGAGCAACTGGGCCGAGCGGAAGATGCGGACCGCGAACGCGCATTGCATCGGAAACTGGCGGCGGCGGAGCAGGCGGCGCCGGACAACGCGCTGGGGCTGGATCCGCCCGTGCCGGCCGGCGTCGCGCATCGGAAGCCTTGACGGGCGGTTGAGGCCGGCGCGTTTTCGAGGAGCCGTGCGCAACCGGCGGTCCGGACCGGCGACAGTGGCGTAACGATGGCTTGCGGCCGGAAGCGGAGCGAAGGCCTGTCGCGGTCGTCCGCTGACCGCTGCACCGGTTTGGCATTCGATTTGCTTCGCAACTGCCAGATGATCTGTTTGTCGTTCGATCTCATCGCCAGTACCATTTGGGTACTCATTGATGTTCCGATCCGGGAGTGGGCGCGGTTCAAAGCACCTTGAGGAGACTCCGGGACCGGAGAATGGGAAAGTCCGCCGCAGCTTGACCCCCGGGCCTATGCTGGAGGTGACAGAGCCATAGTCACCGGGCCTGCCCCGCTCTTTGACAAAGACGAGTATTGTGCGCAGAAAACCCGAAAGATAGCCATTTCAAACCATTCATTCTATTAAAAAAACTAGACAATTGGCTTTGTTCCTTCGGTTTTGTTTTACAACGCTCCTGCGAGCCCGCTCCGCGGCTCCCCTGGACCCCTGTCGTTCCGCTATTCACCGGCCCCTCGGCGCCCTCGCCGCTGGCAGTCGTTGACGAGGCGAGCACAATCGTGGATACTACATGAAGTTTGCCTGGACTGGCATGCGCTCCAGCGGAGGAGTTAGGTGTGTGTGCACGAACCGTGAGCGCGCTCCTATCATGTAGTACTTCAGGGAGGATGGCTTCATGAGATTCTCACGTTTGATGTGGCTGATTCTGGGCGCTTCCGCGCTGCTGGCGCAGCCGGCGGAATCACCTTCACGGCGGGTTTTCCCGAGGGGATCCACCGACGATAGCATTGGAGTCTGGCACGCGCGCCCGCCGCTGTGGACGCGGGGCCGTTACTTGGCCGCGCCCCCGACGACCACAACAGGTGAGCCGTATGTGACCCCGAGCCAGATGGCGACAATCTATGGGATCCAGGCGTCCTCGGCGTGGCCGATCTCGGCCACGCCTACGCTCGCGATTGTGGACGCCTATGACTCGCCGAACGCGGAAGCCGACCTGGGCGTTTTCTGCATGAAGTATGGTCTGCCAACATGCACGACCGCTAATGGCTGCTTCAGCAAGGTGAACCAGAATGGCGGCAAAATCGTTCCGCGGCGCAACGCGGGGTGGGAATCTGAGATTAACCTGGACACGCAGTGGGCGCACGCCATAGCGCCGTATGCCAACATCCTGCTGGTGGAAGCAAATTCGTCTTCCGACGCCGACCTGTTTGCCGCGGTCAACTACGCCAAACAGCACGCCAGCGTCGTTTCCATGAGTTGGAGCGGCCCGGAGTGGCAGGGGCAGAGCTACTACGATAATTCGGTTTTCAAACAGACGGGTGTGACGTTCCTGGCCGCCTCCGGCGACAGCGACGCGGCGGTGGGATATCCGGCTGCCTCGGCCAACGTAATTGCAGTCGGCGGCACGAAATTCGCCACCAGCTCTCAGGGATATGTCGTCCTGCCGGCGACCGAGACCGCGTGGACGGACCAATATGGCGGATCGGGCGGCGGATGCAGCGTTTACACTCCCCAACCGCCGTTCCAGAAGAAGGGGCCGAATGGGAGTTGGGTCCCCTCCACCACCTGCACGATGCGCGGCATTCCCGACGTGGCCATGGACGCCGACCCGGCCAGCGGCGTTCTGGTCTACATTTCCAGGCAGGGCGGATGGTGGACTTACGGCGGGACCAGCCTGGCCTGCCCGATGTTCGCTGGGATCATCGTCAATGTGAACTCGTATCGCGCTTCCACCTGGAGCAAGACGACGGTGAGCGCTCCGCTGAACACGGCGCTGGCGGATCTCTACGCCGCCGCCGACGCTAACTACGGGATGTACTTCAATGACATCAAGTCGGGTGGGTCTCCGTTCAGCTCGGGGCCAAGCTGGGACTTCGTGACCGGCCTGGGCAGTCCCAAGGCGGGCCCGCTGATGAATTACCTGGGAAGCGCTAAGCAGTAGTAGCAGTTTCGGCCGGCCGCGCCACAGACGGTTCCAACGACGCCGCGGTTCTCAGCCGCGGCGGCGTTGTATCTGGGCAGGTTTCCGCCCGTCGGGTGCAGCTTGGTGGCGCCACGATAGCCAGCGAACCTGAGCCAGGTCCCGTTCAGGATCTCGACTTGACCAGGCGGAGGGCGCGCAGGGCTTCCTTGCTGACCTCGGGATCGGGTTGGCGGGAGAGTTCCTCGAGCGGTTGGATGGAGTCCTGGCCACCGGAGGTGGCGAGCACGCGGGCGAGGCCCATGAGCTCATCCTTATCTCCGAGATCCTTAAGCATCTGATAGATCGCCTGGCGCACCTGCGGCCGGCGCGCTTGTTCGGCCAGGAAGGGCTCCGCCACGCCTCTCCAGGAGCGGGACGAGAGGTTCGAAGAAAGGTAGCGCAGCGGTCCGTCGGTGGCCAGATCTACATCGCCCAGCCCGACCAGCGCGAAGGCGAGGGAGAGCCGGAACGAGGTTCTCTTCTCGGCCTGGAAGAGCTTCTCGACGGCTGGCCGGTCCTCCGGAAGGCCGACCCGGGCCAGGCCTTCGGCGGCCGAGGCGCGCATGCGGTCGTCCTTGTCGTTGAGAAACTGGGCGAAGATCGGCCGCGTGGACGGATCCGCGATCTGACCGAGCGCGGACAGGGCCGCCGGGCGCGCCTTCTTACCGCCGGTTTCGAGCACCCGTTTGAGGTCCGGCACGGCGTCCGTGGTGCGCAGAACGCCCACGGTTTCGATAGCCGCCAACTGCAGCTTCTCGTTGAGATCGCGAACCAGGAAGATGGCCGCCGTGCCGGCGGAGGCATCGCGGATCTTCTGCAGGGCGACGAGCGATTCGAGCATCAGCACATCGTCTTTGGATTTCAGCGCTTCGGAAAGCGCGGGCACGGCGGAGCGGAGGCGCAGAATGCCGGCCGCGCGGGCCGCATTGGCGCGCGCCTCGACCGAGGAAGCGTCACGGACGAGCCGGCTGACCGCAGCGGCGATTTCGGGGCGCAGCGGGGTGTCGGGATCGACCATCTGGTCGTTGGGCTGGCTGAAGATGCTGGTGATGGCCGAGCCGACGTGCCTGACCGGTTCCGCCCAGCCCTTGCCCACGTAGCCCGGGAGGTAGAAGTTGACCAGACCGTCGGTGGCGCGCTGCTGAACCTCGGGGTCGTTGTCGCGGCAGGCCGCGACCAGCGGGTCGAGGCTGGAAAGACCGCCGATCCCGACCAGCGCCTTGACGGCCTCGCGGCGCACCTCCGCGCTCTGGTCCTGGAGGTAGCCGCTGATGGCGGGGATGCCGGTGGAACCCTGCCGGGCGGTGTCCTTGATGGCCTTGAACTTGAGTTTGTCGTCGGAATCGGAGTGCGCCACGGCGCACAGCGAAACAGCCATGAGGATGGTTAGAAGCCGCATATTACATCTCCCATTGTAGGGAAGGCGGGGAATCGAGCCAGCCTTCTCAGTGCACGAATTCGACTTCGACGCGGCGCGGAATCACGCCCGCCTCGAAGCCCAGATCGAGCAGCTTCTGGGCGGCGCGGGGAATGAGCTCGCCGGCGTCAACGGTGTAGTGGTTGACGTACATGCCGACGAATTTCTCGGCCAGCGGGTGCTCGAGGTCGCGCGCAAACTGCAAGGCGTAGTTCAGCGCCTCTTCGTGATTCTCGAGAGCGTAAGTGATGCTCTCGCGCATCAGCCGGCAACACTCGCTCTTGATCTCGGGCGAAAGGTCGCGGCGCAGGGCGTTAGCTCCCAGCGGAAGCGGCAGATCGTACTCCTTGCGGAACCATTTGCCGAGGTCGGCGATGAGGTGAAACCCACCTTTGGAGTAGGTCAGCTGGGCTTCGTGGATGACCAGAGCGGCGTCGGCGGCCTTCTCGCGCACTGCTTCGAGAACATGATCGAATTCGACCACGACCGGCTCGAAGTCCGGCTGCAGGATACGCAGGGCCAGATAGGCGGTGGTCAACTTGCCGGGGATGGCGACGCGTTTGCCGGCCAGTTCCGCCACGCTCATCGGGGCGGCCGAAACAAGCATCGGGCCATAGTTGTCGCCGATGCTGGATCCGCTGGTCATCAGTACGTACTTGTCGGCCACGTACGGGTAAGCATGGTAGGAGATGGCCGTCAGTCCGTAGACTCCGTCCATGGCTTTCCGGTTCAAGCTCTCGATATCTTCCAGGACGTGCCGGAACTGAATCAACTGGCTGCGGATCTTCCGCGTCGCCAGGGCATAGAACATGTAGGCGTCGTCGGAGTCGGGGCTATGAGCACAAACGACCTCCGTTGGCCCGGCAGGAATCATAAGCAATAAGCCTCGCGATCTCGCACCGTCTGGATCAGTCTGCCGGGAACAGCGCCCGTCAGGACTCCGAACCTGCCATTCTGGCCAGTTCCGGGTGAATGCGGCGCATGGTCGCTTCCAGCACCTGCAAGTTAGCCCCCGTAGCGGACAAATCCCCCTGGCGGGCCGGCTGCTCGACGGCGTAAGCGGCCTGGCGGGCCGCCTCCGCGCCGAACTGGGCCAGTAACCCCTTCAACTGATGCGCCGCGCTGCTAGCCGCGGCAGCGTCATGCCCGTCCAGCCCCTCGCGGATTTGCGCCAGAAGCTTGGGGTATTCCTCCATGAACATGCCGACCAGTTCCTTGAGCAGGTCGGCGTCTCCACCGACCCGGGCCAGCGCCGCGCTGTAGTCAATCTCGCCCATCCACTTTCTCCTTACAGTGTCGCTCACTTGCGGTTGTTCCGCATCCTGCTCGAAGGCCGACGTCCGGTTGGAGGCGAAATGCTCCACCGCGCGCAGAAGGTCGCCAATCCGGACCGGTTTGCTGAGGTAGCCGTCCATCCCCGCCCGCAGACAGCGTTCGCGATCACCGGGCATGGCGTGGGCCGTCATGGCCAGGATCGGGACGTGCCGGGAGCTCTGGCGCTCCCACTTGCGCAGCGCGAGCGTGGCTTCGAGACCATCCATTTCCGGCATCTGGATGTCCATCAGGATCAGATCGAAGTTCTGCGCCTGGGCCAGAGCCAGCGCATCCCGCCCGTTGGCGGAGAGTTCCACTTCGTGGCCCCCGATCGCGAGCATTTTGAGGACCATTTTCTGGTTCACGGGGTTATCCTCGACGACGAGGCAGCGGTAGCTTCGCGCGGACCGCGGCAACGCCTCGAGCCGGGATTGTTCAGCCGACAACTCCTCCTCCGATATGATCACTTCGGGGCCGTGT
Source organism: Terriglobia bacterium (assembly GCA_963838205.1). Lineage (GTDB taxonomy): Bacteria > Acidobacteriota > Terriglobia > Bryobacterales > Bryobacteraceae > CAIVVT01. The sequence continues at coordinate 337,604 of CAWIQF010000001.1, forward strand.
TCCACTTCGGCGCAAAAGGCGAACGTGCTGCCCTCGCCCGGCAAGCTGGAGAAGTACAGCCGCCCGCCCATCAATTCGGTCAGCTTCTCGGATATGGAGACGCCCAGGCCGGTACCGCCCCGGCGGGCTTTTGAACTCACGTCGAGCTGTTTGAACGGCTCGAAGACCTCGGACCAGCGGGCGGGATCGATGCCGACACCGGTGTCGGAGACCACGAACAACAAGCGCAAGCGCCCGTCGTGTTCGCCGCGCAGCGAGACGCGCAGGTCAACCGACCCGGCGTCGGTGAATTTCTCGGCGTTGCCCACCAGGTTAATCAGAATCTGACGCAGCCGCCCGGCGTCGCCGACGAGCGAGTCCGGCACGTCGCCGTCCACCTCCCACTCCAGGCTGATCTGTTTCTCCAGAGCGCGGTGTTTTAGGGGCCGTAGGAGTTTGTCGAGATGTTTGCGCAACCGGAATGGCGCTGGGCGGAGTTCCATGCGGTCGGCTTCGGCCTTGGCGAAATCCAGAATGTCGTTGAGCAGACCGAGCAGCGATTCGGCGGAGCTGCGAATGGTCTGCAGGTACTCGCGCTGGTCGGACGTGAGGTCGGTCAGCAGCGCCAGATCCGTCATCCCCAGGATGCCGTTCATGGGAGTCCGGATTTCGTGGCTGACGCTGGCCAGGAACTGGCTCTTGGCGGCGCTGGCGAGCTCGGCGCCGGCGGCGAGTTCCTTGGCCCATTGGGTGGCGTTGGAAAGGAATGCGTTGGCCGAACGGAGCTCTCGCTCCACCTGCATGCGCTCGGTATTGTTGCGCACCACGGCGACTACCCGTGGAGGCTCCGGCGGATTGTCGATGAAACCCCAATCCAACTCGAGCCACTGCGGTGCGCCTGCGATCTCGATTTCAACTGGCGTCCGTTGTTCAAATCTCCGGCGCTGATATTGTTCGCGAAAGCGCGCCTGGTCCAGCTCTGCCGTGCCATCCTCCCGCTGCAAGAGGGAGAACAGCGAGCGGCCATGAACCTGCTCTTCGGATTGATGGAACAGAGTCTGGAACGCGGCGTTGATGGCGACGATGCGGCCCTCGGCGTCGAGCAGCGCGAGCGCGGCCGGGGCGGCCTGCCACACCCCCGGCAAGGTCCGTCGCAGGCTGCCCTCGTCGCGCTTCGTTCGAAAGCCCATTGTTTCGTCGCATCCCGTCAGCAGATGCCGATCGGATTCACACGCGTCCCTCAGCGCGCCGGCGGGGCGGCGGCAGCGAGCGTCCCAGTGCGCACCCGGTTCCAACTCCGGCGGCCGCTTCAATCCACACACGTAGATGGCTGAGCCCGACCGTCACCGGGGCCTCCCAACGCAGGCTTCCGCGGATCCAGGATTCCGCTTGTCCCAGTCTGCATAGTACAACTCCGCGTATGGAGCATGGCGTATGGTCCGTGGAGCTGGAGCTGAGCCGGCCCATCCGCTTCCTGTGTGCCCAGGCGTGCCAGGGCGGCCCCGCGCGCGGTTGATCGCCGCCGGCGGGAGTGCCATGCTCGGGAATGTGCCGTACGATCTTGGTCCCGTCGAACAGCGAGTCCTGGGCGCTTTGATTGAGAAGGACCTGGCGACGCCCGAATACTATCCGTTGTCGCTGAACGCGCTCACCAACGCCTGCAATCAGAAGTCGAATCGCGACCCGGTTATGGTCTGCGACGAGGCTAGCGTGCGCGCAGCGTTGGAATCGCTGCGCGATGGCGGGTTGGCCGTTTTCGTCTCAGAAACGGGCAGCCGCGTGTTGAAGTTCCGGCACCGCCTGTCGGACGCGCTCAACCTCTCCGGTGGAGAACTGGCCGTTCTCGCGGTGCTGCTGCTCAGAGGGCCCCAGACCACGGCCGAGCTGCGCGCGCGCACCTCCAACCTGCACAGCTTCGCCGACCTCGAGGCCGTGCAATTCGCGCTCAACAAGCTCGCCTCGCGCGAGCCTGAGCCACTGGCCGCGCGAATGAGCCGCACGCCCGGAACGAAGGAGCCGCGCTGGTGCCACCTCTTCGCGCCGCCGCCCGAAACGCCGGAGACAGTTCCTGTTTTGGTTGCGGCCGCCGCCGGACCCGGCCTGCGAGAGCGCGTTAACGAATTGGAGAGCGAAGTCACAACGCTGCGCGAGCAAGTGGAGACGATGCGCAAGGACCTGGACGAACTGCGGTCGGCGCTGCTGTAGCCGATAACGGCGCTGGGATAGCGTAGTTGGCCGGAGAGCCGGGCCGCGGCGATCGCGCGGCTGAATCTTCAGTTGGTCTGGAATCCGGCTTCCAGTTCCAACCAGCGCGCGTACAAAACGTCCACTTCGTGTTGCGCGGCGTTCAGCTCCGCGTAGGCTTCTGCGATCTTCTGCGGATCGCTGACCACGTCGGAAGCTTGCAGCCGCCGCTCGGCCGCTGCCAGCCGCTCGTCGGCTTCGAAGATCTTCCCCTCGATGGCGTCGTATTCCCGCTGCTCGATGTAGGAAAGTTTTTTCTTCACAGCGCCCGGAGCGGAGTTTCGCGCTTGCGGTCTGGTCTCGCGAGCCGGCTCCGCCGAGCGACGTTTCCGGTCGAGATCGGCCTCCCACTGCGCCAGATCCGCGTAGAGCGCCGCGCCGCCCTCGCCGTCCAGTCCGAGCACGGCATTGGAGACGCGGTCCATCAGGGCGCGGTCGTGCGTGACCAAGACCAGCGCGCCGGGAAACTCGAGCAGCGTTTCCTCGAGCACCTCAAGGGTCGGGATATCGAGATCGTTGGTCGGCTCGTCGAGCAATAGTAAATCGGCCTCCTGGAGCATCAGCCTGGCGATGTGCACCCGCGCGCGTTCGCCGCCGGAAAGGCTGCCTACGGGCTGCCCCAACTGCTCCTCCCGAAATAGAAACCGCCGCGCCCAGCCGTTCACGTGAATCGGGCGGCCGCGGTAGAGCACGGAATCGCCCTCGGGCGCGAGCGCGCGTTTCAGCGGCAGCCCTGGATCGATTTGCTGCCGGGCCTGCTCGAAATACAACGCCTTCAACGCGGGCGCGCGGCGGATCTCGCCGGAGCGCGGAGCCAGTTCGCCTTTCAGCAGCTTCAGCAGCGTCGTCTTGCCGCTCCCGTTCGGCCCGGCCAGTCCCAGCCTCTGCCCGGGGCCGAGGACGAATCCAAGATCGCGGATCAGGAGCCGCTCTTCGTATCCGAACGACACGTGCTCCGCTTCGATCAGTTTCTTAGTGCGGCGGTCGCTGGAAGTGAATTCGATGAGCGCCGTCGAGCTGCTGCGGCGCTCGTCGAGATCGGTCAGATTGCCGATCAGACGCAGCGCTTCGCCGACCCGGGCCTTCGACTTGCGCGTGCGCGCCTTGGCGCCGCGCCGCAGCCAGTCCACCTCGCGGCGCACGAGCGTGGCCAGCGCCTCGCGCTCCTTGGCCTGGGCCTGGAGGAACTCGCCGCGCTTCTCCACAAATGTGCTGTAGTTGCCCGCGACTCTCAGCAACCCGCCCGGATACTGGCGGTTCAGCTCCATCATGTGAGTCGCCGTATTCTCCAGGAAATAGCGGTCGTGGCTGACCACAACGGTGGTAAACGGCGCGGCGGCGAGCAGATCCTCCAGCCATTCGATGCCCTCGAGGTCGAGATGGTTGGTCGGCTCGTCGAGCAGCAAGAGATCGGGCTGGCGCACCAGCGCCTCGGCGATGGCCAGGCGCTTGAGCCATCCGCCCGAAAGGCTGGCCACGCTCTGGGCCGGGTCGGTGAACCCCGTCTGTCCCAGCACCACCGGCACCTGCGCCGGCTCGCGCGCCGCGGCCTCCACGACGCCGCCGGCGGTCGAGCCCGCCGGAAACGCGGGCTCCTGCGGCACGTAGACCATGCGGACGCCCTTGCGCAACGCCACCTCACCCGCGTCCGCCGATTCAAGCCCGGTCATGATCCGCATCAGCGTGGACTTGCCGGCGCCGTTCGGTCCGATCAGGCCGTGCACCTCGCCGTCGTTGATGGCCAGCGAAATGCCTTCAAACAAAATCCTGGATCCATGTATTTTGTCAATTTCGCGGCAGGTGAGCAGTACGGCCATCGTCATTTCCCAGTGGAACACAAGCATGGCGGGATTCCGGAGGCCGGGGGGTGGAGTACAATTTAATGAGGGAGGTGCGCCTTCTCGAGTTTTCGCCCTGCGAAAACCGTGTTTCCGCTTTCCTGGCCCAAAGTCGCCGGGTCACGCCTCCTTGCGCTGCTGTTCCCCGCCGATTGCGCCGTCTGTGGCGTCGAGCTCCACACAGTCAGGATCCATCCCGATCTGCGAAGCGTGTCTGGAGCCTCCCGAACCGTTTTCACCCGAATTCTGCTGCGCGCGCTGCCGCGCTCCTTTTCTGAACGCGCTGCCGCTGGACGAGCACGGCCTGTGCGCCTTGTGCCGCCTGGGCACGACCGCCTATGACCAGTGCTGGAACTATGGCCTGCACGATGGCCGGCTGCGCGAGCTGATCCACCTGTTCAAGTATTCGTACATGCGCCCCCTGGCGACGGTGTTCGGCCAGTGGCTGGCCCTGGCGTATCCGCGCATGGAGCGCTTCGACGCGCTGGTGCCGATGCCTCTGCACTGGTGGAAACGCATGCAACGCGGATTCAACCAGAGCGAACTGCTGGCTCGCGAGTTGTCGCGCCGAACCGGCGTTCCGGTGCTCGGGGCGGCGCGCCGCCGGCGTCGCACGGCGGCCCAGACGGGACTCACCCACGCGCAGCGGATCGACAACGTGCGCGGCGCTTTCGACGTTCCGCGCCCGGCTTCGGTGCGCGGGCTTTCCTTGCTGCTGATCGACGATGTGCTGACCACGGGCTCCACGGTGAATGTGTGCGCTGCCGCGCTCAAGAAGGCCGGCGCCGCGCGTGTCTCGGTGCTGACGCTGGCGCGGGCCGGCCGGCAGTCGGATGCCCGAATTCTATCCACCCCGGCCCACGCTTTGGCCAGAGGAGCGACCGCATGAATTTAACGCCAGAGAGGTTGCACAGGCCCGTGCTCGTGCTGAACGCGAGCTACGAGCCGATCAATATCTGTGCCGCCCGCCGCGCGCTCGTGCTTGTCCTGAAAGGAGTCGCCTCGGCCGAGGCCCACGCCCCTGGCCAGTTCCATTCCCAGCGCCAGACCATCCCCTTGCCGAGCGTGATCCGGCTGCTGGAATACCGGCGCATTCCGCACCAGACGCGGGCTTTGTCGCGCAAGAACATCCTCATGCGGGACCGCTATACCTGCCAGTATTGCCAGCAGGCGCTGAATTCGGGCGAGCTGACCCTGGACCACGTGATTCCGCGCTCCCGCGGCGGCGAGACCACCTGGGAGAACCTGGTCGCCTGCTGCAATCCATGCAATAACCGCAAGGGCAACCGCACGCCGGATGAGGCGGGCATGAAGCTGCAACGCGTTCCGCGCCCGTTCAGCGTCCATACCAGCAGGCACCTGATGCGCCTGCTCGCGCGCAGTGACGAGCAGTGGAAAAAATACCTCTGGTATTGAGAGGCGGTCGAGCCGCGGTGAACGTTAAACCTGGCCGGCCTTTTCCGCCGGAATCACCGGGTTCGCAGGCTTGGGCTGGGGCGGGCCGCCGGGAGAGGCCGGCTTCTTTTTGTCCTTGACGGCATCTTTTTTCACGGGGCTGAGCAGAACGTGAGCGTTTCGTCCCTCCAGCTTGGGCAGGCCTTCCATGGCCCCGTGCGCCGCCAGGTCGTTGGCAAACCGCAGCAGCAGCTTGCGGCCGAGTTCCGTATGCGCGATCTCGCGCCCGCGGAACTGGACCACCGCTTTCACGCGGTTGCCCTCGCCCAGAAAGCGTATGGCATGGTTGAGCTTGAAGTCGTAGTCGTGATCGTCGGTGTTGGGGCGGAACTTCAGCTCCTTCACCTGGATCACGTGCTGCTTCTTCTTGGCCTCCTGCTGCTTCTTCTTCACCTCGTATTGCCATTGGCCATAATCCATGGCCTTGGCAACGGGCGGCTCGGCTGTCGGCGAGACGACGATCAGATCGAGGCCCAACTCCTGGGCCCGGCGGATCGCATCGTAGGTCGGCATGACCTGAACGCTTCCGTCGGGGAAGACGGCGCGGACCTCGCGGGCCCGGATGCCTTCATTGACGTTATCTCTGACTTTGACGCGCGGTCGGGAAAACCTGGAAGGAAACATGCGGTGGGTCGTGGCTTAGCTGCGGTAGATAGCCTAACGGATCTCCTTAGTGAATCGGACAGGCGGGCACACTTCCGACGTTTCGCCGGAAGCGGTTTCCCGCCTGAGCAAGTGAATACGATACTGAGGACTCAGTCGATAGCCCCCTGGGCCTCAGCATACACCGGAAAGTCAATCAAATGGAAGCACTTTTCAGCGTGACTCGCCGCGGCTCCGCGGTTTTGAGCGTCAGAAGCTGGATGCAAATCTCCGTGCACAGGCGCGGCCGGGTGCCGTTACTTTGCGCTTTGCTGGCGCTCGGCTCCGGCAGCGCCGGGGCGGAAATCCGCGGCGCGGCGATGATCCACCATCCGCGCGCGGCGATCCTGACCTGGGGCACGGAGCTGCTACTCTGGCCCTTGCGTGGCGGCGCGCCGGTGACTCTCTTGAAGGGCGTGAACTTCGGCCCCGGCGGCTGCGTGGCCGATGTGGATGGCGACGGCCGCGACGACCTGCTGGTCCAGGAGACGCCCCAGCCCGGGCGCTTCCTGTGGCTGCGCGCGCCCAAGTGGGAGTCGCGGGTGATCGAGCGGCAGACGGAGTTTCGCGACTGCCTGAGCTTCGAGTTCGACGGCCACCGCGGCGTGGTCCTGGCCCACTTCGACGCCCAGGTCCGCTTCTACGAATTCCCCAAACGGATCGACGAAGCGTGGAAATACAACGAGTTGTACTCGATCTACACGGCCTCCCGCCAGGGCGGCCTGTTGGCCTCGGACGTCGACGGAGACGGCCTCACCGACCTCTTTATCGGCAACTATTGGATGCGCAATCCGGGCCGCTGGGATCTGCCGTGGCGGCTGTTCAACATGAATACGTTTTTCGACAAGCCGGACTCGGCGCTGGCGCGGCAGGCGCTATTCCTCCCGCCCGGACACCAGCACCCGGACCTGATTTGGGCCGAGAGCGAGGGCGCTCCGGCGCGGTTGGCCTGGCTCGAACGGCCGGAGGACGAAAAGCAGCAGTGGCCGGCGCACCTGATCGAGCCCGCCCCGGACCACCCGCGCGCGCTGCTGGTGACGGAGCCGCACGGCGCCGGTTGGCCCGAACTATTGGTGGGCGCGGACGACGGCGTGCGCCTGTACCGCTACGATGGCGGCGCCTGGACGATGTCCAAACTGTGGAGCGGCGCACCCGTGCTGGCGCTGTTTCGCACCGGCCAGGAAACGCTTCTGGCCGTGACGTCTGAGGGAATCAGACGGATCCGGCTGGCGCCTTACCGCCGCAGATAGGCGTCGTCGCCGCTGATCCAGTCCTCGCGCGCCGGTGTGAAGATGTCCAGGGCGACCGTGTCCTCGAGCGCCTCCACTTCGTGCGACGCATGCGGGGGAATCGCCAGCGACTCGTCCGCGCCGACGTCGATCGCGACGCCGTTGACCATGAATCTCAGCTTGCCGCTCTCGACCGTGGAAAACTGTTCGTTCTCATGCGCATGCCGCGGCACGATGCAGCCCTTCTTCAGCCACAGCCGCGCGACGGTCAAGCGCTCGGTATGCACGACGCGCCGCGAAAACAGAGGGTTCAGGGCCTCTTCGGGAATGTCCGGCCAGCGGTATAGATTCACGCCGGCAGTGTATCATAGAGGGTTCTCAATGGAGGCACTATGAAGGGCGTAGTCCTCGCCGGCGGAAAGGGGTCGCGTCTTTATCCGCTGACCAAGATCACCAACAAACACCTCTTGCCGGTCTATGACCGGCCCATGATTTACTATCCGGTGCAGACACTCGTCAACGCAGGCATTCGCGACATCCTGGTGGTGACGGGCGGCAATCACGCCGGCGATTTTCTTCAATTGCTCGGCAATGGGCGCGAGTTCGGGCTTTCCATCGTCGGCTATAGCTATCAGGAAGGCGAGGGCGGCATCGCCGACGCATTGAAGCTGGCCGAGGATTTCGCGGAAGGCGAAAAAATCTGCGTCATCCTGGGCGACAACATCATGCAGAATGGCATCGGTCCGGCCGTGGAGGCGTTCCGCGCGCAGCCGCGCGGCGCGAAGATCCTGCTCAAGGAAGTCCCCGATCCCGAGCGCTTCGGCGTGGCCGAGATCGCCGGCGGCAAGATCGTCAATATCGTCGAGAAACCGCAGCAGCCGAAGTCGAACTACGCCGTCACCGGCATCTACATGTACGACCAGACGGTCTTTGAAAAGGCGCGCGAGTTGAAGCCCTCCGCGCGCGGCGAGTTGGAGATTACCGACGTCAACAACGCCTACATCCAGGAAGGCACGATGACCTACGCATTCCTGGAAGGCTGGTGGACCGACGCCGGGACATTCGAGTCGCTGCTGCGCGCCAGCAACCTGGTGGCGCATGACGGCCAGGCGCACCGCGATGCCTGATTCCTTCTCCGCCGAGCGTCACGGGTCGCCGCTGCATTACCATCGGGAGCGTTCACAGCGATGAAATTGCTCGTCACGGGCGGAGCCGGATTCATCGGAAGCGCTTTCATTCGCCTCGCTCTCACGCATGACTGGGCCGCGCGCCTGATCAACCTGGACAAGCTGACCTACGCCGGCAACCTCGAGAATCTCTCAACCGTCGAAAACGACCCGCGCTACCGCTTCGTGCACGCCGATATCTGTGACACCGCCCGAGTGCGGCTGCTGCTCGATGAAGAACAGCCGGATGCGATCGTGCATTTCGCCGCCGAGTCGCACGTCAACCGCTCGATCCTCGGACCGGGCGCATTCGTCGAAACCAACGTGCTCGGCACCTGCTCCCTGCTCGAGGCCGCCCGGGCCGCCCAGACGCCGCGTTTCCTGCACGTCTCGACGGATGAGGTATACGGCTCCATTGACGAGCCCGCGGACGCTGACGAGAGTTATCCGCTCAAGCCCTCGAGCCCCTATTCGGCCTCCAAGGCGGGCTCGGATCTGCTCGCGCTCTCCTACTTCACGACCTTCAAAATGCCGGTCGTCATCACCCGCGCCTCCAACAACTATGGCCCGTTCCAGTTCCCCGAGAAGCTGATTCCGCTGATGATTTCCAACGCACTCGAGGATCGGCCCCTGCCGATTTACGGCGACGGCCTGCAGGTGCGCGACTGGCTGTTCGTGGAGGACCACTGCCGCGCCATCTGGGCCGCTTTGAACCACGGCCGCGAGGGCGCAATCTACAATATCGGCGGATCGCGGGCGCTGCCCAATCGCGAAGTGGTGCGGCTGATCCTGGCCCAACTCGGGAAGCCGGAGAGCCTGGTGACGCGAGTGGCCGACCGGCCGGGCCACGATCGCCGCTACGCCATTACGACCGCCCGGCTCGAGCAGGCCACGGGCTGGCAGGCCGAGGTTCCGTTCGAGCAAGGCCTCGCGCAAACCATTCAGTGGTATCGCGAGAATCCCGACTGGATCGGCCGCGTAAAATCGGGCGCGTACCAGAGTTATTACGAGAAGAACTACGGCGCTCGCGAGCCGCGCCCCTGACCGATCCTATTGATGGGCCACCTGGTGCTGCTTGCAATAGCGGCTGCCGGTGACGGCGGGCCGCGTGCAGCGCTCTCCCTTGGCCGTCATCGCGGCGCAGCGCGCGGCCTTCGGCCGGGCGGCGTCCGCCGGCCCCGAGTCGGCGATCCCTCCGAACGGCGCCGATTTCTTGTTCTGCAGCGCGCCCTTCTGCTCGCTGAGTTCGGCGATGAATTGATCCAGCTCCGCCGACATCGCCGCCAGTTTCGCTTTCAGGTCCGTCGCATACTGCAGCGTCTTTTCGACTCGTTCCAATTCCCCCGGAGGAGCTTGCTCCTGCTGGCTCGAGGCCGGGCCGACGAGGGTCACAATAAGGAGAACGATGGCCGCAGCGCGCATGACTGTCGATCTAAAAGTCAGTCGCGCCGGCAGCGCTTTTTTCTCATTCAAAAGGCAGGCAAACTCTACAGATCGAATTGCAGCCCTTGGGCCAACGGCAGTTCGTTCGACCAGTTGATGGTGACAGTCTGGCGCCGCATGTAGGCTTTCCAGGCGTCGCTGCCGGCCTCGCGGCCGCCGCCGGTCTCCTTCTCGCCGCCGAAGGCCCCGCCGATTTCCGCGCCGCTCGTGCCGATGTTCACGTTGGCGATGCCGCAGTCGCTGCCGCGCACGCTCAGGAACGTCTCAGCCTGGTAGAAATCCGACGTGAAGATCGCCGACGACAGACCCTGCGGCACGTCGTTGTGCCAGGCGATGGCCTGTTGCAGATCGTCGTACTCCATGACGTACAGGATCGGCGCGAAGATCTCCCGCTGCACCACCGGCATCGACGCCCGGGCGCGCATCAGCGTCGGCTCGACGAAGAACCCCGGGCGGTCGAGACGATTGCCCCCCGCGAGCACCTCGCCGCCTTGTTCGACGGCATCATTCACGCCGTCCAGCATGTCGAGCACTGCGTTTTCGTTCACCAGCGGCCCCATCAGCGTTCGCTCATCCAGCGGATCGCCGACCCGTACCTGGCCATAGGCCGCGACCAGCCGTTCGGTGAACGACGCCGCGATGCTGCGCTGCACCAACAGCCGCCGGATCGTGGTGCAGCGCTGGCCCGCCGTGCCGATCGCGCCGAACAAGATCGCCCGCAACGCCAGGTCCAGGTTCGCACTCTCGGTCAGGATGACCCCGTTGTTGCCGCCCAGTTCGAGGATCGTTCGGCCCAGCCGCCGCCCCACCACTTCGGCCACGCGGTAGCCCATCTCGCAACTGCCCGTCGCACTCACCAGCGGCACCCGGCGATCGGCCAGCAGCGCTTCTCCCGCAGTCGAGCCGCGGCCGATCACCAGCGTGAACACGCCCTCCCATCCGTGCCGTTTGAGCACGCTCTGGCAGATGCGCTGCACCGCAATCGCCGTCAGCGGCGTCTCCGACGAAGGCTTCCACGCCACCGTGTCGCCGCACACCGCCGCGATCAGCGCGTTCCAGCTCCACACCGCCACCGGGAAGTTGAACGCCGAGATCACGCCCGCCACGCCCAGCGGGTGCCACTGCTCGTACATGCGGTGCTCCGGCCGCTCGCTGTGCATGGTCAATCCATACAGCTGTCGCGACAGCCCCGTGGCGAAGTCGGCGATGTCGATCATCTCCTGCACTTCGCCCAGGCCCTCGGCCAGGATCTTGCCCATCTCGAGCGCTACCAGCGCCCCCAGCGCCTGCTTGTGCCGCCGCAGCTCGTTGCCGATCTCGCGAACGATCTCTCCGCGTTTCGGAGCCGGCAACAGGCGCCAGCGCAGGAATGTCTCGTGCGCCTCGGCCACCACCTGCTCACAGCACTCCTCGGTCGCCGTCCGCACCACGGCGATCCGCTCGCCCGTGGCCGGATTCAGGCTCACCAGTTCCCGCCCGCCCGGCGCATCGATCCAGCTCTTCCCGCACGCGCCCGAGTTCACGGCGCTCAATCCCAACTGCTTCAGAATCTCAGCGTCTTTCATTGCCCCACTCCGCGCTAATTCTCGCATCTCGCCACCTCCGCTGGCGTGGCCTCCGGCTGCCGCGCCGCCCCGCTCTATTACTTCGGCTCCAGGCGCAGCGCCGGCCGCCCTTCCATCTTCGAATACTCGAACTTCAACCCGCGCCCGTCATGGTACGCCGCCCACTGGTCTTTGTAGTGACCGCTCAACACCTGGCCGCTCTCGCCCGTCGTCAGCGTCAGCAGCGTCTCGTCCCACGCACCCGCCGTGGTCACAAAGCGCATCGAGGGCCCCATCGTTCGCGTGGTCTCTTTCACCGTCGTGGCGTAGCCGCCCATTTCCACCGGCCCAATGTTGAAGTACTTCTCCAGCCACCCCATACTGCGCGCCGCCGGGTGCGCCAGCGTGACTTCGTTGTACCTTCCATACGACCACTGCTCGAGCCGCTTGCCCTGCATCCGCCGGCCTTCCTCGAGCGCGTCGGAAAACGCCTCGGCCACCGTCCGGTCCCAGTCCGCGAACCACTCCCGCGGCCGCTCCCGCAGCATCGTCTCCACCACCGCCGGCGCCATCTGGCCGGCGTATTTTGCGCCGCTCAGCGGAGCCGCCTTCTCGGCGATCCGCCGCCGCAATTGCTGGTAGGTCAGCACGGCCATCAGTGGCGCCGCGCCTGCGGCCGTCACCTGCCCGTTCCACGCCCGCAGAATCTCGGCCGCCGCTTTGGTCTGCCCCGTCGCGCCCGGCCCGTGCATCGCCACCCGCAGCACCTCCTGCCGCACCAGCATCAGCAGCGCCGAATACACGTCGTTCTGGATCGACTCCATGCCCGCCGCATCCCATTTCGGCCGCGACTGCAGTCGGTCGAAAATCTGTCGCTGGCGATAGTGCGGCGCAAAGCGCCCGTTCACCCGCCACGGCGTCTCGGCCGGGAACGGGTTCTGGTTGGCGCTGATCAGAATGCCCGATTCCGGGTTGAAAAACGACGGCAATTGCTCGAACGGAATGAATCCCTCCCATTCGAATTTCCCCTCCGTGCCCTCCACCGGCACGTCGCCCGTGAAGCTGCGCCGCAGCGGCAGCCGCCCCGCCACCTGGTGGCCGATGTTGCCGTCCACGTCGGCATACAGGAAGTTCAGCCCCGGCCCCGTGACCCGGCTCAGCGCGCGCCGGAACTCCTCCCAATTGCGTGCGCGATCCAGCTCCACGATCGGAAACGTCGCCCCCGGCGCCGCCGCCGCCCATTTCATCGCCAGGTGCCGCCCGTTGTCGGCGCTGAGGATCGGCCCGTGCGCCGTCACCCACGATTCGACGCCCTGGACCGGGCCGCCGCGTACCGCAATGTATTCCGTTTCCTTGACCGCCTGCAGCTCCTGGCCGCGGAACAGAAAGTGCCCGCTCCGCAAGTCGATCTTCTCCAAATACAAGTCCTGCGTGTCGAATTCGAGCGCCGTGATGCCCCACGCAATCCGCTCGTTGTGGCCGATCAGCACGCCCGGCACGCCCGGCAGCGTCACTCCCGCCACGTTCAGGCCCGGCGCCTGCAACTGCACCGCGTACCACGTCGCGGGCATCGTGAATTCCAGATGCGGATCGCTCGCCAGCATGGCCTTGCCGCTCTTCGTCCGTTTCCCGCTCACTGCCCAGGCGTTCGAACCGGGCGTGATCTCGCCTCCGCTGCGGATGGGAAACAGCCGCTCGACGCGCTCCGGATCACCTTCCTGCTCCATCCGCCATTTCTCGAGATCCTGCTCCCACGACTCGCTCAGCGTCCGGTTCATCGACAACATAATCACCAGCGAATCGGCCACGCTCCACGGCCGCGGCTGATAGTTCATCAGGTGGAATTCGAGCGGCAGCGCGCCGGCGTGCGTTTCCAGGTAGTAGTTGACGCCGCGCGCGTAGGCCGCGATTTGAGCCCGCTCTTCGTCGCTGATTTCGCGCGCCTGCGCCTCGGCGATCCGGCGCATCCGCATGCGCCGCGCGCGCATGTCCAGCGCCACCGTCGCCGCGCCGGCCACCTCGCTCAGTTCGCCCGAAGCTAGCCGCCGCGACATGTCCATCTGCCACATGCGGTCCTGCGCCGTGGCGAAGCCTTGCGCAAACAGCGCGTCCAGTTCGTTCTCGGCCGCAATGTGCGGCCTGCCCCGCTCGTCGCGCGCGATGGAAGCCGCGCGCCCCACCGGCGCCGTCAGCCGGCCACTGGTTTCGGGCAGCGGACGCCACGCGTACCAGTAGCCGGCCCCCACTGCCGCGAGGATAATCGCCGCCACGAGGATGTTCAGCGTGCGTAGAACTCTGTGAAGCGTCACCATACAATTCTAGGAAGGTTGGAGCGCCTTTACTGCCATGGATACCGTCTTGGTCTATCGAATTTTCCTGATTTTCGCGATTATCGGCGTAAACGCCTTCTTCGCCGGGGCTGAAATCGCGCTGGTCAGCGTGCGCTCCTCGCGCCTGCGCCAGCTCGCCGGCGAGGGCGCCGTCGGCGCGCAGGCCGCTTTGAATCTGCTCGCCAAGCCCGAACGCCTGCTCTCCGTCGGACAGGTGGCACTCACCGCCTGCAGCTTGGTGCTGGGTTGGTTCGGCGAGGAGACGCTCTACAATCTCTTCCTCTCCTTTCTCACACCCGCGGTTGCCCCGGCCACGGTCGTGCTGCTCCACGGCGCAGCGCTCGTGCTGGCCTTCACCCTCCTGACCTTCCTGCACGTGGTCCTGGGCGAAGTGGTTCCCAAGAACCTCGCCATGGCGCGCGCCGACCGGATGGCCCTGCTCGTGGCCCCGATTCTGCTGGTCTTCTACCGCGTGGTCAGCCCCTTCGTCTGGACCATCGAGCGCGCCTCCGCCGCTCTCTCGCGCCTCGTCGGCCTGCGGCGCACCAGCCACGGCGCTTCCCATTCGCCCGAGGAGATCAAGTTCATTCTCGGCGCATCCCAGGCCGCGGACCTGCTCAGCCTCTTCGAGCGCACTTCGGTCGAGAACCTGCTCGACCTGCGCACCCTGGCCGTACGCGAGGTGATGGTGCCCCGCGACGCCCTCATCATGGTCAGCGTCGACGCGCCCTACGAAGTCGTCCTGCAGACCTTCACCGAAAGCCGCCACTCGCGCCTGCCCGTCTTTGAAGGCGCTCGCGACCACATTCTCGGCATCGTCCACGTCAAGGACATCCTGGCCTACGCCCGCACCCGCACCACCGCCGCCGCGCGCCTGCACCTGCTCCCGCCCTTCGAGCTTCGCCGCCTCGTCCGCCAGATGCCCTTCGTGCCCGAGACCAAGCCCCTCGACCAGCACCTCGACGAGATGCGCGAGCGCCACGCCATCGTCAGTTTCGTCGTCGATGAATACGGAACCATCGCCGGCATGATCTCCGCCGACGACGTACTCGAGCAGGTCTTCGGCCGCATTCGCGACGAGTTCGATCCGCGCGCCGTGCGCATCGAGATCAGCGGCCCGTTCGAGGTCCAGGGCACCATTCCCATCCGCGACCTGGAAACCGAATACGGCATCGAGCTGCCCGTCGAGGCGGAGTACGAAACCCTGGCCGGATTCCTGCTCTACCGCCTGCGCCGCATTCCCCGCGTGGGCGATTCGGTGGACTTCGGCGGGCGCCGCTTCGCGGTCACGCGTATGCAGGATAACCGCATCGACGAAGTGCTCATCGCACCCCTGAGCAAGACCCCAGCGGCCTAGCTTTTCGGTATCGCTTCAATTCGTCAGTCGGCCACGGCTGCACTCCGATGCCGCGCATGAGACGATCAGCCATTTGTCCGATCACGCCAATTATCGGCCACAATGCTCGATCGGATAGCGACTAGGTGCAAGGTTGAAACGATGAACGAACTGATAACAGGCATTTCGAAGTGTGCCTGCTTCTGGCCTGACGGAGAGCGTTGGGCTTGCCGTCAGACGCTTTGCTACGCTCAACATTTACCGCCGCCGTTTTCGAGGTGCGATGAATTTTGCAGAAGTTCGAAGGCTCACGATCATTGCGCTCTTCTCGGACGACCACCTTTTTGAACAGATAGTGCTCAAGGGCGGAAACGCTTTGACCCTCGTCTATGGCCTGAGTTCTCGAACCTCTCTGGACCTCGATTTTTCGATTGAGAAAGATTTCGCTGACCTGGACGACACCCGTGGACGCATTTTCCGGACTGTCAAGGAACGATTCGCCGCAGCTGGCTTTGTCGTCTTCGATGAGAGTTTTGAGCCGAAGCCCCAGGTGCTCGGCCCGCACCAAGAGGCGTGGTGGGGCGGCTACGAATTCAAGTTCAAGCTTATCGAAGACGCCAAACACAGGTCCTTCGGCGGGAATCTTGAGGCCGCCCGCCGCAATGCCCTCGTAATAGGCCCCGAGCAGCAGCGCAAGTTCTCGGTCGAAATGAGCAAGTTCGAGTACTGCGAAGGCAAGGTTGAACGCGAGCTGGAATCGTACACGATTTATGTCTACAGCCCCGCGATGATCGTCGTCGAGAAGCTCCGGGCGATTTGCCAGCAAATGCCGGAGTACACTCTTCGGAGCAAGCCCAGCGCGAGGGCGCGCGATTTTTACGATATCTGGCGCGTCATGACGGCAGCGAGCATCGACTTGGCAACGGCAGAGAGCATCGTGCTCGCCAAGCACATCTTCGCCGCGAAAAAGGTCCCGCTGGCGCTGCTTGGGAAGGTTAGCGACCAACGCGAGATCCACCGACCAGACTGGCCGGCCGTGGTAGCAGGGGTCGCGGGGAGCCTGAACGACTTTGATTTCTACTTCGATTTCGTGATCGATCAGATTGCGGCCCTAAAAACCCTGTGGGTAGAATAGGCGCCACGCAGCGTCGAACGAGGTCTGCCGCATGTCGTGTGCGAGGTAGAAATCGAACTCTAGCCCGAGCTTCTTCAGGCGGTCATACTGCCTCTCGTCATAGCCAGCACGCTGCATGTAGAAGCCGATGACCTGATGGTAGGGGTAGACGTAGTCGAGCTTCTTAAGCGTCGCAATCAGCGTGCCGACAGAAAGCCGGTCTTTGGCGCTACGGTAGGCTTCAAGCACCTGGTAGACGCCGCCGCCGTAGCTCGGGCGCACCGCGATGTCGATGAGCGTGCGCTCCAGTCTTGTCACCTCCAGGCTCTCCCCGTCTACGGCCATCGGGCCAACTTCCAGGCGCTCCGTGTGCTTGCCGTTGATGAGCACGAACTTCGACTGCTCATATTGAATAAAGAAGTTCGACTGTCGCTGCTTTGCGGCAAACGCGCGCTTGATTCCCTCTTGGGTGAGGCTGCCGCCACGAGGCTTCTCACTTTGCTCGGAGTTCACGTAGATGGTTTTAGGGAGCTGCTCAGTGAGCGAGTGCAGGAAGACCGCCGTTGCGTGGCAGAGGTAGGCGTTTCGTTTGAGCGATAGCGCGACTGCATAGGGTGAGGCCTCGCCCCAGACGTAGCGCACGATCTCCTTAGCATCAGGGTAGTTCTCCGCTGAAAGTCGGACCTCCTTCAGATTGGTTTTTGTCAGGAGGTACTCAGAAAAGATGCGGGCGTTCGTCTCTTGCGTGAGCCGCCAATCGCTACGGTGCTGCGCTAAAATGCTTGCAAGCTCCCCCGGCCAATAGATCTTCTGCGCTGAATTCTCAAAAAGCTTTACGATGTCGGGCTTTGCGATGTCGATCCGAGACGGTCTTCCGCGTGCCATGGCAATCCTCTTCCCATTGCGTCCGATAAGGTATATATACCATATCGGAAAGATAAATAAAAGTGCTGATTTCAATTCCAAGTGCCTGAGAGAACAGACGTTCGTCTGCTCAGTTGAGCATGTCTTGTTAAGTATATATACCAAACAAGATGACGATTGACCACTCAGGAACCATCACGTGATTGCGTAGTCGGCGGATCGATCAAGTGGTTGGAACGGTAACCGGCTTTCCCGAACTGGTCCACCGCTTCCGAATCCAAAATACCAATTCTTCAACGTGTGGCGACCGCGATTCCACCGCGAAGACACCGCAAGAACACCGCACTTCCACGGTGCGGACACGGTAAGACATGGTGTTTGCCCCGCTCGCGCATGGTGTCTTCACGGTAAAATCGCGGTCCGCGCGCGGTTGTTCTGGCAAACCCTGCCGTATTCAGAGCAACTCGACGATGGATTCGATGCTGCTGGATTGCGAGCGCGCGACTTCGGACAGGATTGCGTGCAGCGTTCCAGTCTTCAGAGCCGGATGCATTGGGACCGTGATGAGGTGAACCGGAGGTCCTTCGTTCCGCATCCGGGCGTGACTGCCCTTTTGGCGTACCACCGAGTAACCCAAGCGCTCCAGCACACGGATCAGGCGATCTCCGGAGACGCCGCGCGGCAATTTCATGCGGCTTCGAGCGGAATCAACTCGTCTTTGACATAGTGCAGTTGCACGCTGGAGGGCTTCGCCGCACTGTCCTCGAAGTGCAACGACACAGCCTCTATGATGCTGCTGCGGAGTTCTTCCCAGGTGTCAGCTTCGGTGAAGATGGCGTGGCCTAGCGCGTGCGCGCAATATCCGCCCTCTTCAGCGTCACGGATCTCGAAGATGAGCTCCATGACAATAGAATAGCCGACCCGTTCAGAATCCAGGCAGTCGAAATCCAAGCCGGGCGCGGGAGCGCGAATGCACGCGAGGCGGCGCCGCTCGGTGCCGGGAGCACTGGGACTGGTTGCACCGCACCCCGCCACCCCCTCAGAACGGCAGAATCTCCTCCCGCACCGGGTCGAAATCGATGCGCCGCTTCTGCACGTAGCTCAGGTTGCCGAGGTGCGACGCCTGCGCCGAACGCGCCCCCGCCAGCACATCGCAATTGGGCATTTTGCGCGTCCGGCAGCACTCCAGAAAGTTCTTCACGTGGTCCAGCGTGAAATCGTAGCTCGGCCCGGCCACCGTCACCGGCTGGGAACCCTTTTCGATGCTTGTATATACGTATCGCACGCGGTCGATGTACAGCTTGCCCTGGGTGCCGCAGAACTCGACGCCCGCGCCGCGAATGCCCGGCGCGAGGGTCGCTTCAAAAGTCACCGTGTAGCTGCCGCCGTATTCCAGCAGCACGTTGATCGTATCCGGCGCCGTGCGGCCGTCTTTGTAGTAGTAAATGCCGCCGGCGGCGACCCCGGAAGTGGGAATATCCTGGCCCAGGAACATGTGCGCCACGTCCACCCAGTGGGTGAACAGGTCGGTCACCTGCCCGCCTCCGAAGTCTAAGTATGCACGCCAGTTCCAGTACTGCTGCGGGTCCCACTCGCGCCATTTCACCGGGCTCAGGTAGCGCGCCCAGTCGAGGTCGGCGGGCTTGGTGCGCAGTTCCTCCGGGGCGCGCCGCAGGTGGTAGCTGTTGCCGTGCCACCAAGTGCGGACCAGCGTGATTTTGCCTAGCGCGCCGCTATCGATGTACTTGCTTTTGGCCTCGATGTAATGCGCGCCGGAGCGCTGCTGCAGGCCCACCTGGCAGATGCGGTTGTTGATCCGCGCCGCGCGCACGATTGGCGGGCCCTCCTCCAGGCGCCGCGTCAGCGGCTTCTCCACGTACACGTCCTTGCCGGCGTTCAGCGCGTCGGTCGCCACGGCCGCGTGCCAGTGGTCCGGCACGGCAATTTGAACCACGTCCAGGTCCTTCATTTCCAGCAGCTTGCGGTGGTCGCCGAAACTCACCGCGTGGGGTGCTTGGCCCTTCGCGAGGTCGATCATCCGGGGGTAGATGTCGCACACCGCGGCGACCTCCACCTGGCCCGTTTCGATGAAATTCGCCAGCACGCCGCGCCCGCGCTCTCCGGCGCCAATCAACCCCAGGCGGACGCGCTCGTTGGCGCCCAGTACACGCATGTAGGACGAAGCCGTGAGCGCCGCCGCACCGCGCGCAACTCCGGCCAGAAAATCGCGGCGGCGGTGAAGAGTGGTTGGCATGCAGGCATTATATCCGGCCCGGACCAGCAGCCTGGCGCCGTCGCTGCGAGCCGTCGCCGCGAGCAGTTGTTACGAGCCGTGACCAAAGTGAGCGGTCTTGCTTCGGTCCAACAATGCCTGGGGCTACAAATTGGGGCACCAGGGCGACTCCGGCGACGACCTTCGGGCTTCGGAGTGCCGCCGCCGCGAGCGCGGCAGAAGCCAGCCTGCTCCCCTGGCACCGCAGGTCAAACCGCTATTAGTAGCGGGCATGCATTTTTAAGTAATTGATTCTTAAGATGTTATAAGCAAGAGCCGCTACACTGTAGCGGCCTGCCCGTTTGGAGGCCGCTCCCGCGTGGCGTTTCCGGGGCTGTCCAACGCCATCCGCGGCGCCTCTCGCGGCCGCTGAACAGCGCCTGGTCGGCGGGCAGGATGGCCGCCGCTATCCGGGCCGCCCGGCGCCCGGCCCCGGTTGCGGCCGCGAGCCTGGATCTGCGCCCGCGCGGCATAAAGCACTCTTGGCTGCTTCGGGTTCCGGCCCACCCGGTGTAGACTGTGGGCGTGAATGTGAATGACCCCTTGTCCGAGACCGGCCCGGCGGTAGAACCCACCATCTGGCTGTCGGGAGAGATCGTGACCCTGCTCAACAAAGTGGTCTTTCCGCCGCTTTGGATCGGCGCCCTGATCGGGCTCCTGGGGTGGGTGTTTCTCACCACCGGGCGCATTGCTATCGCCAGCGGTTTCCGCCTCCTGGCTGCCTTCGTCGTGGCGGCGACGGTGTTCCTGCTGTGGTTCACCGCGCGCCTGCAGCGGGTCGGCTACTCCGGCCGGGAACTTGTCGTCGCCAACTACTGGCGCGAGGCGCGAATCCCGTTCGAACAAGTGGAGGCCGTCGAGCCCGTATGGTGGTACCGGCGCCGCCTGGTGCGCGTCCGGTTCGGCACCCGCACTCCGTTCGGCCAGGTGGTCTACTATCTGCCGAAATGGGGACCGCTGCGGCTGCTGATGACCCCGCCCGACGAGGAACTGCGTGGCATTATTTCGTGACGCGCCTGGATCGCGGTGCAAAGCGCTTGGCATTAATAGACTTATTGAGCCACGATTTCAGAGGCTCTTGAGCCAGGCGACGGTGGCGGGCAGGTCTTCGGCCTGGCAGACCAGCGATCCGGGCACGATGGCGTCGGCGCCAGCCTCGCGCAGCCGGGCCACCGTTTCCCGGCGGATGCCGCCATCGGCCGCCACGGTCACGCGCTCGCCGGCCAGCCTTTTCATCTCGGTAAGGCGGTCATAGATGCGCGGGTCCGCGCCTTGGCCCTTCACGCCCACCTCGGTCCCCATCAACACCACCGTATCGAGCAGCGGCAGCAGATCCCGGATTGCCGCTACGGGCGTATGCAAGGCCAGGGAAAGGCCGGCTTTGCGGCCGCGCGCGGCCAGCGCTTCGAGCACGTGCCCCGCCCGTTTGCCGATCTCGATCGGCACCGTGACGCGGTCCACGCCTGCATCCAGGAACGCACCCAACAGGTCCAGCGGCCGGGTGGCCATGAGATGCAGGTGGAACTCCGTGGTCGTCAACCCGCGCAGCCGCGCCACGAGATCGGGAAAAAACAGCAGGGTAGGGACGAAATGGCCGTCCGCTGCGTCAAAGTGAAAGGAATCGGCAAACGGTTCCAGCCGCCGGATCTCGGCCTCCAAATTGGCCAGATCGGCCGACCACAAAGAGACGTCCAGGCGTAGCGGTTGCACTTCAACCGCATGGTAACATTCAATTTGAACCACATGAAACCGCTAATCCTATTCACGATTTTTGCCCTCTCCGCGCTGGCCCAGGCCCCCGCCAATCCACCGGCCGCTCCGCCCGCTAATCCGCCTGTTGCCGCACCGGCTAACCCGCCGGCGACCACGCCGGCCAATCCCCCTGCACCACCCGCTGCCGCACCCAAGCCGGCAGTGGTCGTCCCCCCAGATACAGTGGTCGCGACGATTGAGGGGAAGGCCTGGACGAAGGCCGAATTCGACGCGATGGTCCGCAATCTGCCGCCCGATCCGCAAAGGAACTTCAGGGCCAACAAGGAAGGCTGGCTGCAACAATTCGCGCTGATGAGCCGGCTGGCCATGCTGGCCAAGGAAACCGGCCTCGACCAGCGGGAGCCCTACAAGCAGCGGCTGGAATACAGCATTCTGCAATTCCTGGCGCAGTCCTACGTTGACGCCCGCGCCGCGACGCCAACGCTCGACGATGAGACGACCGGCAAGTGGTTCGAAGCCCACAAGAATGAGTACAAGCGCGCGCGGGTGCTGGGGATCCAGGTGAACTGGGGAGGCATTCCGAAGCCCGGCGAAACCGCGCGAACAGACAAAGAGGCGCAGGCGATCGTCGACGACGTCCAGAAGCGCTATAAAGCGGGCGAAGCCTTTGACGAGCTGGCGAAGAAGTACTCCGACGACCCCAATACGAAGGAGAAAGGCGGCCAGTTTCCGTTGATCCGTCCGGAGGACAAGACGCTGAACAAGGAGATCAAGGCGGCTATCTTCTCGACCAAGCCCGGGCAGTTGGCGCGCGTCGTCCGTATGGCAGGCAGGTTCTACATTTTCAAGCTGGTGGAGTTTGTGGATCCGACACAGCAGGATCTGCGGTCGGAGATCGAGGATCAGATCGGACAGGAACAGTTGAGGCAGTGGCTGGAAAAGACACGCATCGAAGTGAAAGCCGAGATCAACTCCCCGGCCTACTTCGGCTTGCCGGAAAAGAAGTAGCGGGGCGGCTGACGACTCTGCCGCCGCTCTGTGGCCGGGGGCTGAAGGTGGAATGGCGGCTCGGGCTGCGCGCCTGGCGCGGCGGGTTGCTTACCGGCGCGGCGGGCGGCGTGCGGGCGCCGGGCGAGGCTGTCCACGCGGCCAGCAGCATCCGCCATCGGCAAATGATCTTCGATCAGGAACTGCGCCGGAACCCCGCCGAACTGAGCCGCATATTGGTACACGAACTGCTCCATTTCGTCTGGGTACGGCTGTCGAATGATACGCGGCGCTCATGGGGGGCGCTGCTCGAACTCGAAATGGGCCGGCGGGCGCGCGGAGAGCTGGGCTGGTCGGCGGAGTGGCGGAAGCGCCGGCTGGTGGCCCGGGGCGGCTCCGCGCCCGGCCGGCGGTGGAGCGAGTACGCGTGCGAGAGCTTCTGCGACACCGCCGCCTGGTTGTACGCGGGAGCGGGCGAACACGCCGAGTTCACGCTGGCGGCACGTTGGAGCAAGGCACGGCGCGCGTGGTTCGCGACGCTGGAGGCGCGGCACCCGGCGGGCCTGCGCATCTGAGCAGAGAGGCCGGAGCGGGCAGGCTGGTACAATTCGGGTTTGGAGTTCAAGCGCCGCATGCAATTCCGTGTCATGGGCAGTCTGGCTGCCACATTCCTGATGTTGGGTCTGACGATGGGCCTGGCCGGCTGCTCGCCGCGCGGCTCGCGCGCGGAAGGCGCGAGTTCGGCGCGACCGGCCGAAAAGCGCAAGCCGGCGCCGGATTTCCAGCTCAAGGACGCCAACGGCCAGATGTTCCACCTGGCGGACTACAAAGGCAAAGTGGTGCTGCTGAATTTCTGGGCGACGTGGTGCGGGCCGTGCAAGATCGAGATTCCGTGGTTCTCGGAATTCGAACGTGAATACAAGGATCGAGGTTTCGCGGTGATCGGCATCGCGATGGATGACGAAGGCTGGCCGGTGGTGAAGCCGTACGTCAACCGGCGGCAGATGAACTACCGCGTGGCGGTGGGATCGCCGGAGGTGGAGCAGTTGTACGGCGGAGGCGAGGGGATCGAGTCGCTGCCGACCACGTTCGTCATCGACCGGCAGGGCAAGGTGGCCGACGTGCACATCGGCTTGGTCGGCAAGAGTGATTACAAGGATGAAATTGAAGAACTTCTGCGTTAGCGGCGGACTGGCCGCGATGGCCTGCGCGCTGGTCTGGGCGCAAGCGCCGGGCGTGCTCACCGTGTCCGACCCGGCCAAGCTGAGGGTGCCACGGACGGGCAGCGTGGAGCAGAGCCTCAAACTGCGACTGCAGCCGGGCTACCACGTCAACAGCGACAAGCCGAACGACGACTTCCTGATCCCGCTGCGGCTGAGCTGGGAGAAGGGCGCGGTGGAGACTGTCGCGGTGGAGTTCCCGAAGCCTGTGATCGAGAAGTCCGAGATCAGCGAGAAGCCGCTGTCCCTGTTCACCGGGAACTTCGAGATTGTGACGAAGTTCAAGCGCGCGCCCGGCGCAGTGCCGGGGCCGGGGCTGCTCACGGGGAAGCTGCGCTACCAGGCGTGCAACGACAAGATGTGCCTGCCTCCGAGAAACATCGAAGTGAAAGTGCCGCTGCTGGTGGAGTAAGACTGGCAGGGGCGGGAGCCGGGGGAAAAGATGCGGCGGCTGGTGATCCGCCCGGGAGCGATCGGCGACACAATTATCAGCCTGCCGGCTTTGGAGTATTTGTGCCGGGGCCACAGCGGCGTGGCAGCCGAGATCTGGGCGCCTGCCCGCAACCTGCCGCTGCTCAAGCACATCGCGCCGGCGCGCGCCTTCACCGATGTTCAACTGGACCTGCTGGAGATCGATCCGCCAACCGCGTTGATCGAGCGGCTGAAGTCGTTTGACGAGGTCGTGTCGTGGTACGGCGCGGCGCGGGAGGAGTTTCGCGCGGCACTCGCGGCGACGGGGGTACGCGTGCGGCTGCTCACGGCGATACCGCCGCAAGGCGCCGGCTGCCACGCCGTGGAGTTCTATTTACAACAGGTTGGAGCCGAGACGGTGGGGCAGGCGGAGAGCGTCCCGCGAATCCCGAGCCGGCAGGGCGGTGGTGTAAAGGCGGAATATATCGCCATTCACCCGTTCAGCGGCAGTGTGCGCAAGAACTGGCCGCTGGAGTTGTTCCAGCGGGTCGCCGAACAGCTCCGGGTCAAGACGGGACTGCGCGTGGAATGGTGCGCCGGGGACGAGGAGGAACTCCACGCGGCGCGCCGGTTCGAGACGCTGGAGCAGGTCGCGGAATGGTTGAGCGGGGCTGCCCTATATCTTGGAAATGACAGTGGAATCAGCCACTTGGCGGCGGCCTGCGGCGTGCGCACCGTGGCGATTTTCCGAGCCAGCGATCCGCGCGTATGGGCGCCGCGCGGGAACGGCGTGAGGGTGCTCGTCCGGCCGGAAGCCACGGCGGTGGTGGAGGCGTGCCGGGAACTGCTGAGCACCGCAGGGTGAAAACAGGGCCGAAATGACCAGCTTCCCGTAAGCTTCCCCGGGGAAGATTAAGAAGCTCCAGCAAGCCAGTGTGCTGTTTCGTCGGCTTTTAGTCTGGACGAGCCTCAAGTTTTCTCAAAATGTGTTTTGCCAGGGACTCGTTGATTTCCCGGTGGCGAGGAACGGGTTGCGAAACACCAGTCCTCGAATTCCGATGCCAATCGTGTTTCCCGCCGTGCCGGATCAGCAACATCCGGCCTCCTCGATTTTGCGGATCAGGTCGGTCCGCTTCATCTCACGGATAGCTCAGCGACTCTGCGGACGCCCGGAATCGCACCATTGGTAAGGTCCCGATAGAGATCACGAAGGTGCTCCTCTAGTTCTGCCAAGGATTCACCCTGTGTCAGATAGTCCGGGAACTCTTCCAGGTAGCCAATCCACATCTCTCCGTCCTGCCAATGGACGTATCTAGCCCTCGCCATTGCATCATTTTAGCGCTTGTGAAATCCGAAGAGGATGACGGGGGTCAAGATCGCGGAGGAAGCGGAGGTTACTTTTCGGTTGCGCGGGGTCGCAGAGGATCTTTACATTTGCGGCGCAGATTCCCCTAACTAACAGCCGCGCGAAATCGTCATTGCAGACAGAGGGCATGCAATGGATAGCCGAAAAAATGTTGTCGGACGACTACTGAGATCGGTCACGTTCCGGTTGATCCTGTTCACGCTGGCCAGCGGGCTGGGCCTATGGCTAGGCGCGGGATCGCGTTCCACGCTTCCCGGGAGAGCCACGGTGCGGAGTGAGAATCCCGGGAAGTGGTTGATTGCCGACGCATTCCGCTTCGACATTCTGCTGGCCCGGGCGGAGCCGGCAACGCCGCCGGCGGTCCAGGCCGCGAGCCAGACGGTGCCGGCCGCGGTGGTTGTGGCACAGAGTGAGCCGGTGGCGACCGTGGAAGCGCCAATGAAGGCGACCCTTTGCCTCCTCCAGGGGCCAGCGCCACGGATCCACCCGCGAGTGCGGCCGGCAGGGCCGTGGCAGGCACGGATTGTGGGTCAGGTGGCTCAGCTCAGGCATAGGAACATTCACGTCCAGGAGGTTCTGAAAGGGCTGCCGGTCCTGATGCCGGCCGATCGACAGAAACTCCAGGTGAATCTTCAGTGCGAGCTGCAGCGCGCCTCGGAGGCACTGGAAACATTGACGCTGGAGCAGCCAATGGGCGAGCCGGAGAGGCCTGCGATGCCCGAAGTCCCCGTTGTGAGCCCGTTGGAAACCGCGGCGCCGGGTTGCGGGAACTGAGCGCAGCGGACCGCGCCGGTCCGAGGCTGAATCGCTACTGAGTACGGAGTGACTCACTAACGTTACTATAAGGTCAATAATTTACGGTGATAGAGCCGCTACTCAGTAACAGCTTTGCTGCATTACGACCTCTCCACGACAACCGACTGCAAAGCGGCGTGGGGACACAGCAGGTTGGCTAAAGGAGAGGCCACTTCCCCTTCTCCTGTTTGTGTCGAGGGGTTCGGAGTTTCACCTCGCCTTCGTCGGCGCCTTGCGTTTTCGAGAACCGTTGTAACACATCCGCCCTCCGAGGGCCCACAATCCCACTGCAACTACCCACAACGGCCAATGGCTCCCCTGCCTGTGGACTGCGAGGAACATAAAACCAAAACCGATCGCAATAAAGGAGAGCCCGAAGAGCCAAGCGCCGATGCGCTGAACCGGCGTGGGGTTTGCTGAGCCCTTGAAAAGAAACTCATCTACTCCCTGGGTGTTCGCTATGTAATTCGGCCAAACAGTATTCTCCTGTTTGGTCCTCATTTCATCAATATACCTTTTCAATTCAGGCTTCCGGCGGTGACGCTTCATCGAATTGTCGTTACCTCTTCCAGCGCACCACCGGTTTGCGCGCGGCGGCGACCTCATCGACGCGCGAGGTGCGCGTCAGGTGCGGCGCATGGAGCACTACTTGGGGATCGGTTTCGATCTCATGGGCAATCGAAATCAGGGCATCGCAGAAGAGGTCGAGCTCCTGCTTGGGCTCGGTCTCGGTGGGCTCGATCATCATGGCGCCGTGGACGATCAGCGGGAAGCTGACGGTGTAGGGATGGAAGCCGTAGTCGATGAGGCGCTTGGCGATGTCGCCGGTCCTGACGCCCTTGGCGGCCTGGCGGGCGTCGCTGAAGACGCACTCGTGCATGGACGGGGCGGGGTAGGCAATCTGGTAGTGGGGCTCGAGCAGCTTGCGGATGTAGTTGGCGTTGAGCAGGGCGTCGAGCGTGGCGTTGCGCAGGCCGGCCGAGCCGTGGGCCAGGATATAGGCCAGCGCGCGCACGATCACGCCGAAGTTGCCATAGAACGCCTTGACGCGGCCGATGGAGCGCGGGCGGTCGTAATCCCAGGTCCAGGCGCCTTGCGGGTTCTTGCGAACGCGCGGATGCGGCAGGAAGGGCTCGAGGTGCGAGCGCACGCCGACCGCGCCCGCGCCGGGACCGCCGCCGCCGTGGGGCGTGGAGAAGGTCTTGTGCAGGTTGGAGTGCAGCACGTCGATGCCGAAATCGCCGGGGCGCGAGAGGCCCACCAGGGCGTTCATATTGGCGCCGTCCATGTAGACCTGGGCGCCCCTGGAGTGCATCAGGGCGCAGACTTTGGCGATGTTTTCGTCGAAGACGCCGAGGGTGTTGGGATTGGTCACCATCAGCGCGGCGACGGTGTCGTCCAGGGAACTCTCCAGCGCCGCGAGGTCCACCATGCCCTGCTCGTTGGAGCGGATGTTGCGTACTTCGTAACCGGCGATCACGGCGGTGGCCGGATTGGTGCCGTGGGCGGAGTCCGGCACTAACACGACCTGGCGCGGGTTACCTTGCGCCGCGAGCCAGGCGCGGATGAGCATGATGCCGGTGTACTCACCGTGCGCGCCGGCGGCGGGCTGCAGAGTGACCGCGTCCATCCCGAAGATTTCGCAGAGCGAACACTCCAGAGCGGCGAAGATCTCCATCGCGCCCTGCGAGAGCGACTCGGGCTGGTAGGGATGGGCCCAGGCCAGATCGTCGATCCGCGCGACGACCTCGTTGATGCGCGGGTTGTACTTCATGGTGCAGGAGCCGAGCGGGAACAGGCCCAGGTCGATGCCGTAGTTCCAGGTGGAGAGGCGCGAGAAATGGCGCAGGGTTTCGACTTCACTGACTTCGGGGAAGCCGTCGATCTCCGCGCGGACGTTGTCCGCGCCGAGGGCAGCGGCGGGATCCACCGCAGGCACGTCGAGATCGGGCAACTGGTAGCCCAGCTTGCCGGGACTGGAGATCTCAAACAGCAGCGACTCGTTCTGCGTGATATGGGAACGCGATTTGCGGATCATGCCTGGAGCGCCTCCCTGACCAGATCCATGTCGGCGCGCTTGGACATTTCCGTCGCGCACAGCAGCAGGCAATTGGCGAGTTCGGGATAGAAGCGGCCCAGCGGCAAGCCGCCAATGATCTTCTTCTCGAGCAGGCCTGAGTTGACGGCCTCGGGCGAGCGGCCGCGGCATTGAACGACGAATTCGTTGAAGAACGGAGCGTCGAAGCGGCGCTCGACGCCGCCGGCGAGGTAGCGCGCCTTGGCCAGGTTTTGCTGGGCCAATTCGCGCAAACCGGCTTTGCCATAAACCGACATGAAGACCGTGGCCATGAGGGCAATCAGAGCCTGGTTGGTGCAAATGTTGGAGGTGGCCTTCTCGCGGCGAATGTGCTGCTCGCGCGTGGAGAGCGTAAGGCAGAAGGCACGATTGCCGGCGGCATCCTTGGTCAGGCCGACGAGGCGGCCGGGGATCTGGCGGATGTATTTCTCCCGAGTCGCGATGATGCCCGCGAAGGGCCCGCCGTAGCTCGGCGTGATGGCGAAGGATTGCAATTCACCGGCGACGATGTCGGCCTCGCGCGGAGGTTCGAGCAGGCCGAGCGAGACGGCCTCGGTGAAGACCATGATCAACAGCGCGCCGACTTGGTGGGCCAGCGCCGCGGCACCCTTGAGCTGTTCGACCACCCCGAAGAAGTTGGGAGACTGCACGATGACGCAGGCCGTTTCCCGATTCAGCTGGG
Source organism: Terriglobia bacterium (assembly GCA_963838205.1). Taxonomy (GTDB): domain Bacteria; phylum Acidobacteriota; class Terriglobia; order Bryobacterales; family Bryobacteraceae; genus CAIVVT01. Next base: position 366,311 of record CAWIQF010000001.1, read on the forward strand.
ACTCGAGGTCGGCCATGTCGAGACGGCCGCTGGCCGCATCGTAGCCGAAAGTCGCGACCTGCCAGCGGCCATTGCGGGCGCTGGTGTCGAGCACTTCGCGGTATTCGGGGTGGAGCGAGCGCGCGACCAGGACGCGCTCGCGGCCGGTGATGCGCATGGCCATCAAAGCGGCCTCGGGCACGGCGGTCGAGCCGTCGTACATCGAGGCGTTGGCCACCTCCATGCCGGTCAACTGGCAGATCATCGTCTGGAATTCGAAGATGGTGGTGAGAGTGCCCTGCGCGATCTCGGCCTGATAGGGCGTGTAGGAGGTCAGAAATTCACCGCGGCTGGCGACGACGTCGCACAGCACGGGGCGGTAATGGGCATACACGCCGGCGCCGAGGAAAGAGGCGTAGCCGGCGGCGTTCTCGGCGGCGCGGGCCTTGAAGTAGTCGAGAATCTCGTATTCGGACTTGCCGGGCGGCAGCGCGAGGGGCCGGTCGAGCTTGGTTTCGGCGGGCAGATGGGCATAGAGATCCTCGAGCGAGCCGAGTCCGCAGACCGCGAGCATCTCACGCCGTTCGGCGTCAGACTTCGGTAAGTAGCGCAAGGTTGGTCACCTGCTCCGGGTGGAATGAGTTCTGGCAGGAGTGCCGCAACCCACATTGTAACGCCGAGCAGGGAACGGCCTGCGCGTCAGGAGCCCACGTAAGCCAGGTATTCGGGGGCGCCCATCAGGTCTTCGAGATCACTCGCGCCGGCGAGGCGGATCCGGACCAGCCAGGCCTCACCGTGGGGGTCTTCGTTGAGCTTTTCGGGCGCGTCTTTCAGAATCTCATTGACCTCGACCACCTCGCCCGAGACGGGCGAGTAGATGTCGCTCACCGCCTTAACCGACTCGACGCTGCCCAACGTTTCGCCGGCTTTCACGGCAGTGCCCGGAACGGGCATGTCGACGTAGACGATGTCGCCCAGTTCGCTCTGGGCGTGGAAAGTGAGGCCCACCGTGCCCACATCTCCTTCCACGCAAACCCATTCATGTTCTTTGGTGTAGCGGTAATTCTCGGGGTAGTTCATCTGGCTCTCTTGTAGAAAGGCGTTGGCACCGTCACCGCTTCGACAGGCTGGTTCCGGATGAGGATGGTGATCGGGACGCCGGGATGGGCGTGGGCGATCGGGAGGTAACACAGTCCGATGTTCAGGTTGAGGGTGGGAGCGGGTCCGCCGGAGGTAACCCACCCCGCCGGCACGCCATCCAACCGCACTTCATAGCCGTCGCGGGCAATCCCGCGCCCGCGCATTTCGAACCCGACCAGCTTGCGCTTCACACCCTCCGATAGCTGTTTCTCCAATGCCGCCTTGCCCGTGAAATCGCCCTTATCGAATTTGACGATCCAGGCCAGGTCGGCTTCGAGCGGCGTGATCGAGGCGTCGATCTCGTGGCCGTACAGGGCCATCTTGGCTTCGAGACGAAGGGTATTGCGGGCGCCCAGGCCGACGGGCTGGATGCCGAACTCGCGGCCGGCCTCGAGAATTTCCCGCCAGCGCGCCACGGCCCGATCCGGCGTGACGTAGATCTCGAAGCCGTCCTCACCGGTATAGCCGGTGCGCGCGATGCGCGCCGGTTCGGAGGAGACCTCGGCGTCGGTGAACCAGTAGTAGCGGATCGAGGCGAGATCGGTGCGGGTCAACTTCTGCAGAGTCTCCAGGGCGCGCGGACCCTGAATGGCGAGCTGAGCGTAGCGCGGGCCGGCGTTTTCCACGCTGCAGTTCCAGCGGTTCTGGGCCGCAATGTGCTCGAAGTCCTTGTCCTGGTTGGAGGCGTTCACGCAGATGAAGAAACAGTCGTCGGCGACCTTGTGGACCAGAATGTCGTCCACAAACCCGCCGTGGGCATAGAGCAGAGCCGAGTACTGCGCCTGGCCCGGTTGGAGCCGGGCCGCGTTGTTGGTGGTGACACTCTGGACGAGGGTCAAGGCCTCGGGGCCGCGGATCTCGATTTCTCCCATGTGGGAGACGTCGAACAAGCCCACGGCAGTCCGCACGGTGCGGTGTTCGTCCAGGATGCCCGAGTACTGCACGGGCATGTCCCACCCGCCGAAGTCGACCATCTTCGCGCCCGCAGCGCGGTGGACCGCATTGAGCGGCGTCTTGCGCAACTCTGCACTTTCGCTCATGCCACCGCTCAATCTAACACAGCGCCGGGCGCATCACGCGGCGGCCGAGTATTCAGCGCAGTCCTATTCGGCAGCGCCAGCGAGTTGCGGCTCCGGGCGCGTGGTTTGCGGCCGCCATTCGCGCGCTGGACGCAGGCAGAAAAGCGGCTCGACGCGGCGTCGCGGCAGGTTGAGCAGGGCCGGTCAGATGAGCGGGTGCTCGATGCTTTCGGTGGAGAGGAGCGACTCGCCGCGCGGCCGCAGATTGTGGCCGGGCCACTCCAGCCGTATGTCGCGGCAGATTTCGTCCAGCATGGTCAGACTCGCTTCGCGCTGCTCGACGGCGAACGCGGTCAACAGCAGGTTATCGCAAAGCGTATTGATCAGGCGCGGGATGCCCTGGCTGCGGACGTGGATTTCGCGGATCAGTTCGTCGGAGAAGACGGTCTGATCCGCCATTCCCGCTTTTTCCATTCGGGAATTGATGTATTCGGTGGTTTCCTGAACCCGGAACGGCCGCAGGCTGCACCGCAGCACGATGCGTTGCTTCAATTGGCGCAGGTTGGGCTGATCCAGCTTGCGGTCTAGTTCGGGCTGGCCGGCGAGGATGATCTGCAGCAGCTTGCCCAGACGCGGATTCTCTAGGTTGCCGAGCAGGCGGATCTCCTCCAGAACGTCCCAATCGAGATTGTGCGCCTCGTTGACGATCAGAACCGTCGTGCGCCCTTCCTGGGCCTGTTGGACGAGCAACTGGTTCAGGGCGAAGAGCACTTCGGTCTTGGACTTGGCCGAGCAACGGAGGTCCAGATCGTAGGCGATCATTTCGAAGAACTGCTCGACGTTGATGCGGGAATTGAAAAGGAAGGCGAATTCCACGTATTGGGAATCGAGATAGTCCCGCAGGCACTCGAGCATCGTAGTCTTGCCCGTCCCAACCTCGCCGGTCAGAACGACAAAACCCTTCCGGCTATGGACACCGTAAATCAGATTCGCCAGCGCCTCTTCGTGCTGCGGGCTGCGATAGAGGAAAGCCGGGTCGGGGCTCAGATTGAAAGGGTTTACCCGAAATCCAAAAAACGCGTTATACATCGCAACTGGGCCACGCTCCTCCGCGCGGCGGGAGCAGCCTCCACCTGTACATGAATTCTAACATGCCGCTGGAACTGGCAGAGCGGCTCGTAGTCCTATGAGTATTAGTACTTGCCGGGGTCGGAACACTATCCGCAAGAAGTTATAGCAATTCGAGTTCCACCCAGCCGGGCATGGAAACCGGACGGTTGTTGCGAATGATCAGGCGGCGCGTCTTGGGGAATGGAAGGCCAGTGCGCAGGGCCTGTTCATAACCCGGGAAATGCCCGAGGCCCTCCCGCATGTTCTGCTCTGGAGCCGCGGGCCAGATGGACTTAGCCAGCAATCCCGTGCCCCAGCCGATGCAGGTGAGGAAGCGGCGCGCGGCCTGCGCCTCTTCGACCCGCTTCAGCAGCGCATCGCACAAAGCGGTGATCTGCACGAGGCCCGCAGTCTCGGCGAATTTCCGGTGGGCGTTCAACACGAGCGTGGCGGCATGGTTGGCGGCGTGTACCAGATCGGAACTGGAAACGGGATTCTTCCATCGAAGCGCCTGGCTGGCCTGCGGAAGCCGGAACAGCAGCGGGAGGCGGTAATCGCCTTCGAACACTGTGCCAGGAACCGCCATTTCGGCGAAAAACGGGGCGGCATCCGTCACCCGGCTGAAAGCCACCGAACCGCGCGCCGACTTCCAGCCGGCTTCGAGTTTGGCGCCACGCTCGATCAAGGTCGCGGTCCGAAGCAGATAGACCTTTGTGGCTGAATTGGAGATGGCGCGCGAGTCGGAGAGCCGCACGGCCCGGGTCCGGCTGGCGCCTGCCGCGCCGAGCACGGCGACTTCGAGGTTGCCGGCGGCACGCCGCGGCATATCGGAATTGAGACTCTCCACGGCCGACCTGATCTGGTTTTCCGAGACCCGGTCCACGAGCAGGGCGAGCCGGAGGGCGCCCTTGAGCACGCTGGCCGGGAGGTAGATTCCATCGAGATTCGAAGCGAAGGTCGGGATGGAGCAGAGTTCGGCCGGGGCGCGGTCGTAGACTTCGGCGCTGGCCGGGTCGTCGAACGCGATGCGCCGCAGGGCGTAGTTCTGCGCGTAGCCGCCCCAGGAGGCGAAATCGAGCTTTTCCGACTTGCGCAACTGGCCGAGGTAGCTTTCGATGCGCGGGCCGCGCGCCAGCAGGCGGAAGATGCGCCGCTGATTGAGCACATTGACCTGGTCCTTCCAGACCATGTAGTCGATCGGCGAGAGCTTCTGGCCGTCGCCGGCCAGAGTGGGCGTCAGGACCGTCAGGCGATAGCGGGTGGGCGGCGGAAGCGGGCTGGCCTCGACCGGCGGTTGTACTTCCTGCAAGAGATCTTCCGTCATGCGACGTTCCCTCCAGGCAGTTCGAGGGCCACGGCAAAGCCGGCACGCCAGAAGGGGTGCGGTGCGCCTGCGGGCGCCACGTCGCGGATCGAACCGGTGAGCGCGCCACGGGCGACCAGACGCGAGCCTTCCGCGACCAGGCGGGTGGTCTTCTTCATCTGCCCGGCCAGCGCGCGCGATGCACTACGCCCACTGCGCTCGATCAACGAATAGCTGCCGCTGCCCCATTCCACTTCGTCGCCCGGGCCCGGCGAAAACAGCGAAAGCATCCACCAGGAGCGGTTTGCCGAGGCCGGACCGGCAGGCGCGGGTTGAATGTCGGGTAGCAGGAGTTCCTGCAGCGCGCCGGCCTGAAGGTCGGGCGTGCGGAAACGTCCGAAGCCGCGGCTGCGCAAGCCGCCCAGCCCGGAATCGGCCAGAAGCCGGAAAGCGGATTCGAGTTTGGGAGCCCAGATGGCATAGGCCGTGGCAGTGGCGAACTCGGCCGCGCACCACAACCCGGAGCCGGGCGCGAATTGCAGACAGGCGGCGGTCCAGGGCTGAACCGTGCCTTGGGTGACACGGTCAACGGCCGCCGCGGAACGGCGCATGCGGCGGAACGGTCCGGTTGGAAAACGGCCGGCGGCCGGGAGCAGGCAGCCGCTGTGGGCGTCCACGCTCCAGTCCTTCTCATCCAGAGTCTCGCCGCGGAGCAGCGATGCCACGACGGTTACGGGCACCAGATGGGCGCCCTTCCAACGCAGCTTGGCCGGCGTGCCGGGCGTCTCCGGCGGAGGCCACAGCCCTTGCGGTGGAGGAGCGAAAAGCACGCCGCGTTGCCACGGGAAACAGGAACTGAACCGGACCGCCGGCGCGGCATACGGATGGGCCGTCGCATTCAGCCACTCCTCCAGCCAGCCGAGCTGTTCGAAGGCCAGGCACACGGCCGAATACAGCGCGTCGCTGTGCAGGATGGCGGCGGTTTGTTCCATCGCTCCGTGGTCCGGCCCGATGCGCCAGGGCGTGATGGGCCGAAGGCGGATGAGCAGAGCGGGATTCATGCGTCTCCGTTCAGAGCTAACTCAGCTTCTGGGCGAAATCTGCCGCCACGATGCCGGACTGCAGCGCGGCTGTGCCGGCCGCCTCCAGAACGGTGGTCTCCGGCGCGCCCGCCGCATAGTAGGCGCGGGAGCGCCAGGCGGCTCTCCACCCCGCGAACTTGACCCGGCCGGAGCCGCGCGAGCCGCCTCCGCCGAGAGCGTCATCTTCGAGCAAGCGCAAGCCCTCGGCGAGCTTGGCGACGAGTTCCCGATCTTCGGGACAAAGAATGTCGAGCACCAGGCGGACGCGGAATTTCGCGCCGGCCGGCACGCGCTCGAGAGTGCGCGCGCTGGATTGGCAGGTGAGGCGGTCGATGGCGTTCTCGCTCTTCACCTCGGTCAGCTCGTCGTCCAGATTCTCGCGCATCGATTCGGTGATGCTGTCGATTTCGAGCAGGGCGTCGTAGACCGTGAGACGCGCCGGCGTGGCGGTGGTGGTATCGACGGCCTCTCCAGTGACGCGTTCGACGCGGCCGGGATTACGGCCGAACAGCAGGCCGATTTCGTCGCCCGGCTCGTCACTCTGGTGAATGCGGACTTCCTGCCCGCGGCGGCGCGACAGATAGATGAGATCGGAAGCGGCGACCAGGCCCGCGCTCTGTTCGAGCAGCGAGCGCAGCTTGCCGCGCAGCGACGAGCCGGGCACGTAAGGACGTCCGAAGGCATCCTTGACGACGGGATTGTCGGCGCCGCCCAGGTCCAGCGAACCTTTCCCGGCGCCGATGTGAAGGCCGGTCTCGCAAATCATCTCGCCTTCCAGCAGAAGTTTGCCAATCAGACCGAGGCGCGTTTCGGCGGTATGCGAACTCATGCGATTCTCTCCTGGCTAACTGATCTAATCCGTTGACGCCGTCTACTCGTTGTAGGCGACGATCGCTTCAAACAGGTCGCGGAAGCGCTCGTAGCAGCGCGCGTCATTACGCCGCGTGACCTGGAGCAGAAGCTTTTCGAGCACATCGAGGCTGCGCAACTGGTGTCGCGCAATGGTGTAAGCCAGCCGGGCGCGCAGCATGACGAAGTGGTGCTGGCGCTCAACCTCGGGCGCGCGGCAGCCGCGCCGGATGGCGCTGTACAGGCGGCGCAACTGGCTGCGCGTGCCCGAATCCATGTCGCGCATCCGGGCCACGACGGCGTGCGCCTGGTTGTCCAGGTACAGGCTGTCGCCGATCAGTTTATCGATGTCGATTTCGGCTGCGAAGTCGGGGCGCGGACCACCGCGATCGGGGCGTGGGCCGCGATCGGGACCGCGATCCGGGCCGCGGTCGGGACCCCTGTCGGGGCCGCGATGTTCCCGGGGTTGCCCTTCGCGCGGTGCGCCTTCGCGAGGTCCACCCTCGCGGGCGCCGCCACGCGGTGGAGGACCGGCGCGGCGTTCCGGGCGCGGCGGCCGGGCTTCGCGGCTTTCCGGGGGCCGGCTCTCGGGCTTGCCCTCAGCACGCGGCTTGGCTTCGGCCGCAGGCTTGGCTTCGGCCGGAGGCTTGGCTTCGGTCGCAGGCTTGGCTTCAGCCTCAGGCTTGGCTTCGGCCGGAGGCTTGGCTTCCGGCGGAGGTGCGGCTGGGGGTGCGGCTTCGGACGAAGGTGCAACTTCCAATGGAGCTGCAGCTTCCGGCGGAGGCGCAGCTTCAACCTGGGGTTGAGGCTCGATCGGGGCCTGCTGGTTGTCTTGTTCTTCCATCTCGCTCATCGTGATTCGCCCTCTTGTGCCAGGCGGGCCCAGTCCAGCGCGACGCGCCCGGAGGGCTTTAGCTTGACGGAGGCCTGGCGGCGGTTGAGAAATTCTTCGAGAAGGCTCTTGCGGGCCTTTTGAAAATCGCGGCTGCGGGCCGGCACGTCGAGCACGCGGCCCAGGCGGCGATAGAAGCGCCACGGACGGTCCTGTGTTTCCACGGCCCGGCGGCCGCCGGCACGGGCCGGGAGGACCCGGTCGGTTTCACGGTAAAAAGCCGCCAGATCGCCGAGCAACTGCGGCGGGCAGCCAAAGTCGTCGATCAGCCGGACCAGCGTCCGTTGCAGATCGGCGGCCGCGGTGAACTGTTTCCAATCGAGTGTGCGGCCAAACAGACAGATCGAGTCGCGGCCCTCGCTCTTGGTCATCTCGAGCAGCCGCCCGGCCTCGGCGTAAACATCCGCCAGCGACGAATCCAGCGCCGGCGCCAGCGCCAGGGCCGTGGACAGCGTCTTACCTTCCGGTCCGGGAAACTCCTTCAAAATCTCTTCTACGCCAACGCTGAAAATGCGGTGCATTCCGCTGGCGAAGGCGATCAGCGCGTCCCAGCAGCCGAAGACGGCGAAGTCGTCGCCGCCGGTATAGAGGATGGTGACTTTGCGCCAGAACTCAGGCTGCGCGGCCAGAGCTTGCGCTTCACCCGCGAAAAGCTGCTTCAACAGGACGGAAACCTGAATGTGCTCTTCGACCGAGGCGGCCTTTTTCAGACGATCCGCCAGCCCATCGACGTCCCCGCGCAGAACCCCCCAGGCGTGGGCGCCGGAGGTCCGCGCGGCGAGTTCCGCCGGCAGGGCGGGCGCGTGGTCGGTGTCGTTGGGAGCAGTGTGCGTGGCCACCGGGAGGGGCAGGTCGGCGGGGGCCAGCAAGCCTTCCGCGGCGGGGTCCCACTGCACGGCCGCGGAGTCCGGGAGACGCTGCCAGAGCGCGGCGTAGAACTCGCTGGTTTCCGCCGTTCGCGGAACGAATGGCTCAAAAATCCCCGTCTGGTCGAGCGCCGCGGTCCCGCGCCAGCGGGCCATGGTTTCGTCCAGCCGCTTGCGCACGTCGCTCCACGCGCCGAGGTTCTCGGTTACCGCCCAGGCCAGCCGCAGGCGTCCGCCGGTGAATACGGCCAGCCGCTGCGTCACATCGATCAGGAACTCGTGGGCCGCGGGCCGGTGTTCCGCGGCCAGGACCGCCAGAAACTGTCCACCGCCGCTGGTGCCGAGCAATTCGGGGGAAAGGCCCAGGCGCGCCAGCAGCGCGCGCGGCACCGCCTCCGCCAGCAGCGAGGCGTAGAGACAGCGCCCCGCGAAAACCGCTGGGCGCGGCCCCGAGTCATCGAGAAAGGCTTCAATGCCTAAAAGTTTGCCCTGAAGGAAGATCTGCACCAGAACCCGCCTCAAGCGAGAGCCAATTCACCAATCTACACCAGTTCCGGGCCGAAGTCTCAACTGGTTGGGGTTCCGGCCGCCGGGCCGCGCGTCGAATTGAGGGTCGGCGAACGCGGGTCGACGGCGTCGATCGCCGGTTGCGCGAGGTTGTGACTAACCGGAAGTGAGCACTGCCACGCGGCCGGAAAGCCGGAGGCGGCGTGGGCGCGCCAGGCGGCGCCACCCGCTCCCTGACGGTCGCGGCTCAGAAACGCCGAGGCACCCGCGACCGTAGTTACTGAGCCGCGACCGTTAGGGAGCGGTTGCCGGCGTGATCATCGCCGACGTGATCATACACGCCGCAATTTCGGACGCGCTACGCTATGCGCCGGCCCGCGGGCGATAGCCCGGCCGCGCGCTGACGCGGTACTTCTTGCCCACGTCGGAGATGATCTCGACGTTGATCTTGCGGAAGCCTTCGTTGGGATTTGCCTGCGGGTAATAGGTCACGGTGTAGCTGTTGCCGAGGTCCTCGCGAATGGCTTCGAAGGCTTCCACCTGTTTCTGCCAGGTCCGGGCGAAGAAGCTCTTGCCACCCGTGCGTCCGGCCAGGCGGCGGAACACGCCGCTGGAGATTGGGTCCTTGTTCACATCGCTGGTGGAAATGACGTAGATCGGAATGCCCTCGTCCTCGGCCACGGCGCGCACATCGTCGGGGGCCACCATGCTGGCGTTGTCCGGCCCATTGGAAAAGACGATCACGACTTTCCGTCCGGGCACCTTGGCCGCATCGCGCAGCGTCAGCAGCAGCGCATTGTACAATGCGGCGTCGTCGCCGGCGACGGCGTTGCGCAGGCCTTCCAGAACGGCGGTGCGCTCGCGGTTCAGTGACGCCAGCCGGGAGAGGTTGCGGGAGAACGTGTAGATCGCCACCGAGTCGGCGCGATCCAGCCCGCGGACGAAGTCGGCGATCGCGTCGGAGGCGTAGACGTAGCCGCGGTACATGTAATTGCTCGTGTCGAAGAGTACGAACACGTTGGTTCCGGTAAAGGCGTCGGTCGGAATCCCACCTTTGGAAGCATCCGCCTCGGCGCTGCCGAGCGGCCGCGTGGCGCCACCCTCCAGCAGTTGGACGGGCGGCTTGCTGCCCTCGGCGAAAGTGGCGACCTTTTGTTGAATGCCGTCCTCGAGAATCCTGAAATCGGCGGGCTTCAGGCCGTTCACGTAGCGCCCCTTGGAGTCGGTGACGGTGAAACTGAGCACCACCATGTCGACCTTGACACGGAAGGTGGGGCGGGGCTCCTGCGCCCGCAGCACCGCGCGGGTCAGACCGAGCGCCGCGCCCGTGCCGAGCAGGGCCCGGCGCGTGAGTAGCGAATTTCGAACGCTCACTGCGGTCGATCCTCCGTTCCGCGGCGACTCTCCGCCGCCATCAGTTTGCGATTCTGCGCGCGGGCCTGGTCGGCTGTAAACCGCATGGCGCGCAGGAGTGCGGGCCAATCCTCGAGATGCGTCGCAAAGATCTGCTCCACCGAACGCCTGGTCCAATCGGGGATGACCACATTCAACTGCGCCGCGGGCATCATCAACTCGTCGGCCAGTGCCGCGAAGAAGAGGTTGGTCGATTCCCAGCTTTCGGCCAGGATGCGGCTCGAATAGCCCATCAGAGTGGGGAATGTTCTCAGGTTCAGGAGCTGCGGAGCCTGCGAATGCGCCAGCGTCGGCTTCGGCGTCCCAAAGGCCGCGGCGATCGCGGACTCATTGCAATGCAGAGGATCCGCGGCCGTCAGACGGCGGATTTCGCCGTCGAGGAAGCCCGTCGGGTCCACGTGCCGGGCCGCGGCCTGCAAGCCGGAAAGGTACAGTTCGGACGGCGTGATCTGTTCCAGCGCGCCAGCGACGTCACCACCCGCCAGGGCCGCCTCGATGCGCCGGGCGCGGGCCGGCGGCGCATGTTGCTCGAGCAATTCGAGCACCTGGGTACGCAGCGCGGGATCGAGAGCGGCTTCCGCCACCAGCGCGTCGCCCAACCGCATGTGGAGGGCCACCCAGCGCATCTGGGATGAAGTGACGGTCCAGAACCGCCCGGCCTTCGCGCCAACGAGCAACTGGGGCACCAGGTCGCCCCAGATCAACGCCTGTTCGCGCGTTGGGATGAGGAAATTCTGTTCGGCATCGGCCAGCGCATACGGCAGGCCGGCCAGTGAGCCGACCAGCCGTCCGCCAGCGTTCGAAGGCCAGCCCGAACCGACTACTTCGGTTTGTTTCCAGGTCTGGCTCACGGATTGGATCCCGTTGAAATCGTGGCTGCGGACGAACAGCGGGTTGGTGTAAAGGATCTGCGCGCCGGGCGGGGCGTAGTAGGCGTAGAGCAGCCCACTAAGCGTATCGCGGAGCAGCGGAGTCAGCAGGCCGCGCAGGTCCCGCAGCTTATCGCTCTGGCCCTGCGTCTTGTCGATCTGGGCCCTTAGATTCAGCTTTCGTTCCACGTCGAGGTGGCGGTCCACCCAGTAGCCAAAAGAGTAGCTGACGCGTTCCGACGAAGGCAGACTGGCCTTAGGCAGATTGAGGTCGGAGACGCGGACCGCGAGCCGGTTCAACAGCGCTGGGTCCTGTTTCTCGCCCCGGGCGCGGCTTTCGAGCTGATCGACGAAATCGAATAGCGTCTTCAGGCTGACCAGTTTCTGGGCCTCGAGGACCCGGTTCAGCTCCGCGACCAGCAGGGCGTGCGTGTCGGGATCGGACGGCGTGAGCGAGCCGGCCAGGAGGTCCAGCGTCTTGTCCTGCGGATTCGCTTTCGGGTTAACGCCACAAGCGGCGAGCAGGCCCGTCAGGCCCGTGCGTCCAGCGTCGAAGATCTCGCGGCTATTCTCCTTGGGCTTCTGGAACGGCCCGGTGACGGCTTGCAGTGCGATTTCCACCTTCTCCGCAGGCACTTCGTGATTGCGGTACCAGATCTGCCACAGACCGGCCAGAGCCTGGAAAATGCCCGCGGCGTCCGCGTGCAGCGTGTTGTCCCTAATCGAGTCGATCGCGCGGGCCGCGTCGAGGTAGTTCAGGATGGCGGAGTCGGAGAGTTCCGGCGCTTCGTTGAGCAGAGTCAGTTGGGCTCCGAAGGTCTTGTAGTCGTGCATCAACCGCTCGACCGTGGCCGGCTCCAGCGGTTTCGGGCGGCGGCGGTCAAAATCGCTGAGCGCGAGGAAGATTTTCAGCGGCTCGTTGTCCACGGCTTTGCGGGTGAGTCCGAACAGGGCCTCGATGACGTCGTCGGGGGCGCTCCAACCGGGCGCCGCCTTGGCCAGCCGGGGATCCATCTTAACGCTCGGATGCTGGGAGAAGAATGTCTTCCAGATGGCGGTGTCGCCCGGGATGCGCACCTGGCCGTCCACTACATTCAGGCGCGTGGTCAGCAGCATCATCTCGGTATTGGCGCGAAAAACCGGCCGGGCCGGGCCGGGGCTGGTCACCTTGCCGCGAATCGCGGCATAAAACCGCTTCAGACGTGCCGGCTCAGTGAGGTAGTCGAGCGACGGCCCCGAAATCCGGCTCAGGGAATCGAAATAGCTGGCCATCCAGCCGTCATCGCGCGTGACGATCTTCTCGAGAAATGCCGCGCCCTTGTCGGGTGCAACGCCGGCCAACTCGGCCCACGCGCCGGCCGAGCGGGCGCCGCCGGGCACGGTGGCGACGCCGTTGCGGATGCGGAACATGCCGCCGAAGAAATCGAAGACGTGGGCGAAGGCGCGGATGCGTTGCAGCGGCATTGCCTTGCGCACTTCTTCGGCCGTTTCGGGATCGAGCTTCGCCAGGCCCAGATACAGCCGGCACATCGAAGGGTCGTTGAGGAATGCATCGATGAACTCGCCGGCCTGCTTTTCCTTGACCGACAACCAGTATTCGGAGCCGAAGATGACCGGAATGCGGGTTGGCTTGAAATCGTGTTCAAAGGGCCGGTTCGTGCGCAAGGCCTGTTCGAGTTGCGCCAGCGGGAAGCCGGAGTCCATCGCCAGGAAGGCGCGTGAGGCGTTCACGGTCTCGAGCACGACGTCGCCGCCGCAGCCGCCACGTATGCGGAAGCCCAGAATCCTGAGCAACTCGCCGGTCTTCTCGGAGTCGCAAGTCTCGATGCGGATCACTTTGCCGCTGCCGGAGAACTTGTCGAGTTCGCGGGCTTGCGAGAGATAGCGCAAGACGAGCTTCAGGTACTCGGTCTGATCGAGGGCCTCGGTGCCGCTGATGGCCTGATATCCGTTCGTGACGACGTTGCGCGCCAGCGCCAGCAACAGCTCGTCGGGAGGCGTGTCGGGCGACAGCGCCGCCATGCGGGAAAAACTCCGCACAGGACCGGGCACCTCAACGTAGCCCATCGGGAAAACCGGTTGCGGCGTCTGCGGCAGCTCCGGCGCCGGCATACCGGTGTTCCTTAAGTCGGCCAGATGCGCCGTTGCGGCCGTGCGATTGCCCGCGGCCAGCTCCAACTGAATCAGGCGGCGCAGTGCGGCCTGGCGACGTGGCACAGGGAGCCCCGGCAGGTCCGCCAGTCGCTGGTACAGTGCCACCGCTTCGGCGTCGCGGCGCGTGTCCGCGAAGCGCGCGGAGTACTCCAGGAGATCGGCGTCGCCGGGCGCCGAGCGCAGCGCGTCCTCCAAAAGTTCATGCGCCTGCCGCGCTTCTCCATCCAATTCAAGCTGACGGACCCGGTCCTGCAGGCTTGCATCCAAAGCCCACACGGCGCCGGCCGTCCCCAAAACAGCGGCAACCAACGTTAGCAGCTTCACAGGATCCCCTCCCTGTCGCGCCCTGACGTCTATCAGTGGTTAGCTAGTGTACACCAAATAAGTCCTTTTGGCGTGATGCGCGCCAAGCGCTTGTGGATTCAACGGTTCCACCTCCAGGTCATATGCTGTATGGGGAGGTTCGTTGAACAGCACAATGCGCAAGATCGCCTGTCTGCTTCTTTTCCTGCTGCCGCCGGCATTCGCGGCGGAGCATACCATCGCCGTCGTGGGCCTGGTGCATTCCCACGTCTGGGGCCACCTCAAGGAGATCGTTTCCAGCCAGCAGATCAGGCTGGTCGGCGTAGCGGAGACCGAGCCTGAGCTGGTGGCCGAAGCTGAAAAACGCGGAGTGCCCGCGAACCTGGTGTTTGCGGACTGGAAGAAGATGATCGACCAGCAGAAGCCGGAGATCGTCTGGGCCTTCGTCGAAAACAACCGCCACCGCGAAATCGTCGAGTACGCGGCGCCGCGCAAGATCCACGTCCTGTTCGAGAAGCCGCTGGCCTCGAACTACAAGGAGGCGCTGGCGATCCGCGATCTGGCGCGCAAGCACGGCATTTACGTCATGACCAACTACCAGATGGCGTGGTGGCCGGCCAATTATGCGGCCAGGGAACTCGCCGCCAGCGGTGCGATCGGCCAGGTGTGGCGGCTGCACGGCATGGTGGGCCATGGCGGCCCGGGCGGTCCGACCGGTCTGAACAAGTATTTCTTTAACTGGCTGACCGATCCTGTGAAGAACGGCGGCGGCGCGCTGGTGGACTTCGGCTGCTATAACGCGCTGTGGTCGCTGTGGTATCTGGGCCGCCCGGAGACCGTGTACGCGCAGTCGAACCAGTTGCGCCCTAGAGAGTTTCGGAAGGTCGAGGACAATGCGGACATGATTCTCAGCTACAAGCAGGGCGTGGCGATTCTGGAGGGCAGTTGGGACCTGCCATACGGCTTCCAGGACCTCGAAGTGTTCGGCCTCGGCGGCGGCATTCATGTGGGCAGCGACGGCGTGACCCTGCGCAAGAGCGGCCAGCGCGAGGCCCAGACGATGCCCGTCGCAGAGCTGCCGCCCGAGGCCTCGGCCCCGGTGGCGGCCATGATTCACGCCATCGAGTCGAAAACCGAGCCGCAGGGTCTGACCAGCCTCGACATGAACATCCAGGTGGTGGAGATCCTCGATGCCGCCAAGGAATCTCTCAAGACCGGCAAGGCCGTGCGCATGGCGCCCGGGAAATAATCGCTCCGTTGCGGCCACAGTCCGGCGCAGCGCCACATCGGCGGTGGCGATTTCGGCTTCGCGCTCCAGGCGCAAGTGCGGGGAATCCGCGGCGCTATTGAAATTGCGCGGCGGGACGGTGACGCCACCGTCCGGGAGCGCCGTGTTTTCGTTACATCCGTCGGCCGCTTTCCGTCATCTGTAGGGATCTATGGGAAATCTAGTGAAAGCGACCCTTCTGGCCGGTGTACTCGCTATGAGCCTTGCCGCGGCCGACAGCATTTACGACTTCACACTCCCGAGCATTGACGGAAACCCTAAGCCGCTGAGCGAGCTGAAGGGCAAGGTCGTGCTCATCGTCAACGTCGCCAGCCGCTGCGGGTACACGCCGCAGTATGCCGGCCTGGAGAAGCTCTACGAGAAGTATTTGGACCAGGGGCTGGTTATCGTCGGCGTCCCGGCCAACAATTTCGGCGCTCAGGAGCCGGGCACCAACGAGGAGATCAAGACGTTCTGCACCCGCAAGTACAACGTCTCGTTCCCGATGCTGGCCAAGGTCTCAGTGAAGGGCGACGACATCACGCCGCTGTACCAATACCTGACCGCGGCCGAGGGCGGCGACGTGAAATGGAATTTCACGAAGTTCCTGATTGGCAAGAACGGCAAAGTCGCCGGTCGTTTCGAGCCCGCCGTCACTCCCGAAGCGCCCGAACTTTCGGCCGCGATTGAGCGCGAGTTGAAGTGAGTAGCGCCGCAACGCGTAGCCGGGCGTGGTTAGCACGGGTGCCCGCGCATCTGGAGGTTGGCCTCCCTTCACGCCCGTTGCGCGCCAGGCCGCCGGGCGCGGATGGAAACGCCGCGGCACGCGCCCGGCCGCGCTGCGACACCGCTCTGCTAGCGTAAAGGGACGGACCCCGATCGTGGTCCACCCCACATTCCCATGGCACGAATTCTAGTCACTGGCGGCGCCGGCTACATTGGATCGCACACGGCGCATTACCTGCTGCGGCTCGGGCACGACGTGCAGGTGGTCGACGACCTCTCACACGGCTACGCGCACAACGTACCCGCGGGGCGGCTGCACGTCCTGAACCTGCTCGACACGGCCGGTCTGGACGCTCTTCTGGCGCGCTTCTCTTTCGACGCCGTGGTCCATTTCGCGGCCTTCATCGAGGTCGGCGAATCAACGCGCCAGCCGGAGAAATATTTCCGCAACAACTGCGGGGCCACCTTCAGCCTGCTGGACGCGATGGCGCGGGCCGGCGTGCGCCGGATCGTTTTCTCCTCCACCGCCGCGGTTTACGGCAATCCCGAGCGAACTCCGATCACTGAGGACATGCCGCATCGCCCCGTCAACCCCTACGGCCAGACGAAGCTGGCGGTGGAGACGGCGATGCGCTGGATGGACCAGGGCTCCGGGTTGCGCTTCGTCGCATTGCGCTATTTCAACGCCTGCGGCGCCGAGGAGGCTTTCGGCATTGGCGAAGAGCACAACCCGGAGACGCACCTGATCCCGCTGGTGTTGCGCGCGGCCCGCACCGGCCAGCCGCTGACGGTGTTCGGCCGCGACTATCCCACGCCCGACGGCACCTGCATCCGCGACTACGTCCATGTCAGCGACTTGGCCGCCGCGCACGCCGCGGCGCTGGACCATCTGATGGGCGGAGGCGCCAGCGCATCGTTCAACGCGGGGACCGGTCAAGGTTACAGCGTGCTGGAGGTCATCCGCGCCGTAGAGCAGGTTGCCGGCGGGACTGTGCCGTACACGGTCGGGCCGAGGCGCGCCGGCGACCCGGCGATTCTCGTCGCCGATTCGACGCGGCTGCAACAGGCTCTGGGCTGGAAGCCAGGCTACACCACGCTCGAATCGATGGTCGAAAGCGCCTGGAAATTCGACACACGCAAGCACGGGCACTAAGAGCCCGGTTGCTCCCAAAACTGGGCAGTCCAGTTGCATTTCATTTTGTCCCCATTGCATTTGCCCATTTGCCATTTGACGGGCCTGACGTAAGCACTCGGCAGCGGCGGCCGCGCCAGCGCCCGGCCAGCAGCGCGAACGCCTGTCTCCTTCCCAGCCACTTGTCCGGATCCACCGCCTTGCCGGCGCTTCCTATCCCGCATCTTTGTGCCCCCTCCAGAACCCTCCCCAAAACAGGCAGGCCGCTACAGTGTAGCGGCCTGATCTGCCTAAGTGATTATTTATCAATATCTTAGAAAAGTGCAGGCCGCTACTAATAGCGGCCTGGCCTCGCCCCACCGGCATTTTAGACCCGCCGCGACGGCATTGCGCGGGCGCACTCACGCCAACTGTTTGAGATGCCTGCATCGGAGGAGGGAGAAGCGAATCAGTCAAAAAGCAAAAGCAAAACGGGACAGCCTGACCCGTCCCACTGGAGTTTTCATACGATCTGTGCCGAGCCGAAGGCGTCGGATTCCGCCAGCTGCTCTCAATCTGAACGAGTTATAGGTCTACTGGCCGGCGGCGCGGCGACGGAGTGCCACGGATCGCACTGTCCGCTGCGAACGCCTCTGGACGATGTCTCATTGGTGCCTCATACTGGAACTGCATGCCCGTCAGGGACTTGCCGGGAGGCGCGCCTGGAATCCAATCGACGGCATCCGGTTTCAGCGAAGGCAAAACGCCGTGGGGACGGGTCAGGCTGTCCCTTTTCCCTTTTCCCTTTTCCAGGCTGTCCCTTTTCCTGCTCCATGCCTCAGTCCTCCATTCGCCGAGAACTGTCCCCTTTCATGCTGTCTCAATTTTGGGGTTCACTCCACGGATTGACCCCATGCCGCCGCATCTGGAGTATTGATAGGTGTCATGAACTGGGCTCTCTACGCCGTGCTCTCCGCCGTGTTCGGAGGGCTGGTCGCGATCTTTGGCAAGATCGGCGTGCGCGATGTTGACAGCAACCTGGCGGTGGCTTTGCGCACCATCGTCATCGTCTGCTTTGCCTGGGGCATCGTGCTGGTGCAAGGCAATGCCCGCGAGGTGTTCCGCATCTCCCGCCACTCCTACCTGTTTCTGTTCCTCTCGGCGCTTGCGACCGGCTGCTCCTGGCTGTGCTACTACAAGGCGCTGAAGCTCGGGCCGGCCTCGCGCGTGGCGCCCATCGACAAGCTCAGCGTCGCGCTGGCGGTCGCGCTGGCCTTCGTCTTCCTCGGAGAGAAACCGACGGTCGGCAATGTCCTGGGCGCGGTTCTGATCACCGCGGGCGTGCTGGTGGCCGCGCTGGTGCGTTGACGGCCGGCTGTTCTCGCGACGCATGCGGTGACCAGCCCACGCGGGCGCCGGGCCTGCTCCGCGCCATGCCCGCGAGTTGCAGTATGATCGCTGTTTCAAACCCTATGTCGATTACCAACCGTCTGCTCCGATTCGCCTCCTGCGCCGTGTTGCTGCTGACGCCCGCTCTGGCGGAGGTGACACTGCCCGCGCTGCTCGCCGACCACATGGTGGTGCAGCGGGATCTGCCGGTCCACGTCTGGGGCAATGCCGCGCCCGGCGAGGCCGTCAGCGTGACTTTCCGTGGCGAGACCCGCGCAGCGGTGGCCGGCCACGACGGCCGTTGGAGCGTCTACCTTCCGCCGGCCGCGGCCGGTGGCCCCTTTGAACTGATCGTCACGGGCAGCAACACCATTACGCTGCGCGATGTGTTGGCCGGCGATGTGTGGGTCGCCTCGGGTCAATCCAACATGGAGATGGAAGTCAAAGGGGTCACCAACGCGCAGGCCGAGATTGCCGCCGCCAATTTCCCCCGCATTCGTCTCTTTAAGGCGCTCAACAAGGTTTCGCAATACCCGCTGGAAGACATCGCCGCGTACCAGTGGGGCGATTCCACGTGGGCTCCGGTGAGCCCCGGCACAATCGCCGGGTTCTCGGCCGCGGCCTACTTCTTCGGGCGGCAGATTCACCAGAAAGAGGGCGTGCCGGTGGGACTGATCGAGACCAACTGGGGCGGAACGCCGGCCGAGGCCTGGACCAGCCTCAGCGGTCTCGGAGCCGACGCGTCGTTGATGCCGGTCTTCGCCGAGTGGGGCAAGATGATGGACGCCCAGACCACCATCGAACTCGAACGCCGCCAGGAGGAGCAGAGCTATCGCGACTCCGTCGCCAAGGCCCAGGCGGAAGGCCGCACGCCGCCCGAGCGGGAGCGGCATTGGCACCCCAATCAGGACTTCTGCTGGCAG
The DNA here is from genome assembly GCA_963838205.1 of Terriglobia bacterium. Taxonomy (GTDB): domain Bacteria; phylum Acidobacteriota; class Terriglobia; order Bryobacterales; family Bryobacteraceae; genus CAIVVT01. The sequence goes on from CAWIQF010000001.1 coordinate 385,213, forward strand.
CCGGCGGGCCTGTTCAACGCTATGATTGCCCCGCTCACGCGCTTCCCCATCCGCGGCGCGATCTGGTATCAGGGCGAGAGCAATGCCGGACCGGAACGTGCGCCGCTGTATGCGCGACTGTTCCGGACGATGATTCAAGACTGGCGCCGCGCCTGGGGCCAGGGCGATTTCCCGTTCCTGTTCGTGCAGATCGCCAACTGGAAAACCGGGCCGGACGCCATGTGGCCCACCGTGCGCGACGCCCAGCGGCGGACGCTCGAACTGGTCAACACCGGGATGGCCGTGACCATCGACATCGGCGAGGCCACCAATATCCATCCGCTGAACAAGCAGGAGGTCGGCAACCGCCTGGCGCTGGCGGCGCGGGCCATCTCCTACGGCGAGCAGATCGAATACGCGGGTCCGCTGTTCCGCCAGGCGACTCAGGAGGGCTCGGCGCTGCGCGTCTGGTTCGATCACACCTCCGGCGGGCTGAAGTCGAAGAGCGCGCCCGTCAGCGGCTTCGAGCTCGCCGGCCAGGACGGCAAGTTCGCTCCCGCCGAAGCCCGCATCGAAGGGTTGACGGTGGTGGTCTCCACCCCCGCCGTGCCTGCGCCCAGGTTCGTGCGTTATGCCTGGAAGGACGTGCCTGATTGCAACCTCTTCAACGGGGAGAACCTGCCGGCGTCGCCCTTCCTTTCGGGCGAATAGGCGCACCCATTTTGAAGCGGCCGGCGCGTTGCTGGAAACCTGCGGCCGCGGGCGGACATCGTTCTATAGGGGACATTGTCCTGACGGGCCCGATCCATGCCGGACGTTCCACCTGGTACTAAGTTGCAGGAATTGGCGTATCAAACCGCTCGCTTCCGAACGCAGCTCCATAACGGGTTCAGAGCCGCGACCGTAAGGGAGCCGGTACCGGAACTTCTGCAACCAGACACTGGAAGCCATCAGACCCCCGGCGCTCTCCGCTCCCGGCGGCAGTTTCTGCTCGCCGCGGCAGCTCTCGCCGCCGCGGGCCCTCTGGCGCGAGCCCAGCAGCAGGAGCCGACCTACTCCACCGACGTGAACGTGGTCAACCTGCTGGCCGGCGTCAGGACCAAACGGGGAGACATCGTCCGCGACTTGACCAAGGACGATTTCGTGCTGCTGGAAAACGGCCGGCCGCAAACCATTCGCTATTTCTCGCGCGAGTCCGATTTACCGCTGACGCTCGGCCTGATGGTGGACACCAGCATGAGCCAGGCGCGCGTCATGGAGGCCGAGCGCGCCGCCAGCTTCCGATTCCTGGACCACGTTCTGCGCGAGAACAAGGACCAGGTTTTCATCATGGCCTTCGACCTGGCCGCGTTTGTGCGCCAGCCGCTCACGTCGTCGCGCAAGGAACTGGACGACGCGCTTTCCATGGTCGATACGCCGACCCGCAAGGAACTGGAGGCCGGGATCGGCGACGGCACTTCGCTCTACGATGCCATCGTGAAGGCCTCGAACGAGGTCATGCTCAAGCAGAAGAACCGCAAGGCTCTGATTCTGCTTACCGACGGCGTCGATAACACCAGCGAGTCCACCCTGGCCGACGCGGTGGAGGCCGCGCTGCGTACCGAGACTCTGGTCTATTCGATCCTGTTTTCCGATCCGGGCGCATACATGTTCGGAGGTGGCCATGACGGCCGCGGCGTGCTCATGCGAATCTCCTCGCAGACCGGCGCGAGCTTTTTCGAGGTCTCCAAAAAACAAGGCATCGACCAGATCTTCGACGCGATTCAGGACGAATTGCGCAGCCAGTACAGCCTGGGCTTCGTCCCCGATCGGCCGGTGGAATACCCGGAGTTTCGCAAACTCCAACTGACGACCAGGCAAAAGGGGCTGATCGTGCAGACGCGGGAGCGCTATTGGGCGCATCGCTAACGCTGTTACTGAGCCGCGGCCGTTGCCGTTACTGAGATGGAATGAGAAGGCCGGCCCCGGCGGGATGCGGTAAGCTCCCAATGGTTGCGCACTCGAAGTGCAAAAGGAGACCGGCCATGAAGCAGAATAACACTGTCCAGCGGAGTCCGAAGCGTCGGGCGGCGAGCTCGCGCGGGCCGATCACGATCGGCCTGGACCTGGGCGACAGGAGCAGTCGCTATTGCCGGCTGGATGGGCAGGGCGAGGTGGTGCGGGAAGCCAGCGTGGCGACGACGAAGAAAGGGCTGCAGCTGGCGTTCGGCGCGCGGTCGCACTGCCGCATCGCGATCGAGGTCGGAACGCACTCGCCGTGGGTGAGCCGGCTGCTGGCCAAGCTGGGCCACGAGGTGATCGTGGCCAATGCGAGGCAGGTAAAGCTGATCAGCCAGAGCAGCCGCAAGGACGACCGGCTGGACGCGCAGACGCTGGCGCTGCTGGCGCGCGCCGATCCGCGGCTGCTGCGGCCGATCCGCCATCGGAGCGAAAAAGCGCAGCAGGATCTGATGGTGATCCGGGTCCGGGCGGCGCTGGTGGAGGCCCGCACGGCGCTGATCAACTCGGCGCGCGGGCTGGCCAAAGCCATGGGCGAGCGGCTGCCCATGTGCGACGCCGACAATCTAGGTCCGGCCAAGATGGTGGACCTGCCGGCAGACTTTGCAGCAGACGTTGAAACCGTTGTTGGACACAGTGGAAGGGCTGACGAAACAGATCCGCGCCGTGGACGTCAAGCTGGAGCAGATCGCCCGGACCGAGTATCCGGAAACCCAACTTCTCAAGCAAGTGAGCGGAGTCGGGACTTTGATCGCTCTGACGTTTATCTTGACGGTGGAAGACCGCGCGCGCTTTCAGAAGAGCCGCGACGTGGGCTGCTATGTGGGCCTGCGGCCCAAGCGCAGCGAATCGGGCCAGAGCCAGCCGCAGTTGCCGATCGCCAAGGAAGGCGACATCTATCTGCGGACGATGCTGGTGCAGGGCGCACATCACATCTTGGGATTTCGCGGGCCGGACACGGATCTGAGAAGGTGGGGCCTGAAGCTGGCCGAGCGCGGCGGAAAGAATGCGAAGAAGCGGGCCATCGTCGCGGTGGCGCGCAAACTGGCCGTGCTGCTGCATCGGTTGTGGACGACGGGCGAAGTGTACGAGCCGCTCCGCAACAGCCAGGGCCGGCCCCGCTCGCGCCACGCGGCGGCGTTACGGCAGGCAGCGAAGTAGTGGCACGGCGGCGCAATGGCAGGCAGCGGAATGGCACGCAATAGCGGAATGGCACGCAATAGCGGAATGGCACGCAATAGCGGAATGGCAGCAGCGGAATGGATTGTAGTTTGTAGCAAATCGCCGAGTGTGGGTGACTGCGAAGTCGCGGCGGAAGAGCGTTTCTGGAAACAGGGGCGTTACTTCGATACTGAGATGGCAGCACCCGTTCGAAATTGAGGACCCCAACTGGCACCGGAGCAAGCCGCTCCATCAAGAGTGCGAATGGAAGCAGGGCGATTCGGCGAGAGCAGGAAAACCTTCCTGAGAATAGGAAGACGGCAGGACGCTGCGGCGCCTCCCGTTGGTCGGCCACGGCCACAAAGAACGAATGTCAGAAAAATGCCTTGACCAGAGCGGCCTTCTCATGGAAGCCGCGACTGTCAAGGAGCGGTTGCCGCGCAGGTTTGCGCGGGCACACTGAGGCTGTACGTGGTGTGGGTTTTCGGAGGGATTGTAAAAGAGCAAAATCGCAGGGCGGAGCAGAGCCGGAGGCGGCTTGCCTTGCGCTGATCCCCGGATGCTCCGCATTGCACGACGGCTGGTCCCAGCTCGCAATGGCCTGGGGGCCCGCCACAACCCCGCTTTCCTGTGGGGTGGAAGGTGACGAATTTGTTCACGCGACCGTCTAGGCCGGCACACGCCCGTTGCGCCTGAAAGGATGGCACGTGGGGAGATCGGCAAGCCAGCCGGATCCCATCCTGGGGGACGGACCGATTTGATTCGATCCAGAAAGCCGGAAGGCTGTTACTCGAGGCCTTTCGCCGCCTGCGAGTTGGGCTGAGATGCTGGCCAGCGTTTGCTCTACCCGCAGTCAGGAGAACACGGCCGGGCAAGCGGCGGGGCGGGGGGTCTGCTGGAACGCATTGATAAGACGCGAGAAATATTTTGCGAGAGCGCGTGATCGGAGAGGCCGCGACCGTGGAACAATAACAATGAGGGGTCCACGTGGACGCCGCTACCAAGGACCAGGCCTTAGGGTTTCTCAAGGAACTCGAAAAGCCACTGAATACGCGACTGCCCGGCCCCTCCGACATGGAGTCTTGGATTCGCAGCACCATAAGAGCGGCGAAGACTGACGATAAGCAGAAGCATTTGCGCCTTCCTGAGTCCGCCTTCCTCATTGGGAAGGCTCTTCCGGTGCTTTTCGACTTACTAAAATCCCATGCTGGACTGTCCGGTGAACAGGCGCGGCAGGCGCTGCTCAGTGAGTACCATCCATCGACTCCGGATATCTCTAGGCAGTCGCCTATGCGGTGGGAGCGCCATCCTTTTAAGAAGGTTCTAGGTGCCCGCGCCAGCGACGTTTACCAGGGTTGGGCGAACCCAGGAAAAGGTGGTGCGTTGACGCAGAGCTGGCCGGATTTCTCCCTCCGAGATCCGTTTCCGCATTCCATCCTGTTCGAGGGAAAATACTTCCCAAGCGGCACTCTGGAATATGCGCAACGGGAGCTGGTCAAGGATATCTATCAGGCTTTCTTCTACCGCGGCCTGCCTCGTCTGGCTGCGACCAAGAAGCACCCGGAATGGAACTACGACTACGCCTGTCTCATGGCCTATGACGCGTCCCGCACGGGGACTCTCGCTGCGGCGTGGACAGCCCTTGATCCCCATACTCGCCTCAGCTTCTGGGAAGGCGCCAACGTGTACGTCATGGTCCTACGGGGTTCGGGCACGTAAACCCTTCGCAAAATCCAGGGACAGTACCCAAACCCCATTTCCAGCGCCGGTTGACCGTCATGTGCGGCGGTGCGCGTTCATTGTCCGCCTTGGGCGGACGGGAGGCAAGGGGTCGCCGGATTCCCGGATTCAGGGTCAGCGCCCGGAGGAGCCGAAGCCGCCGGTGCCGCGGGCGGAGTCGGCGAGATCGCCTTCCTCCCATTCGACGGCCTCGTAGCGCGCGATGACCATCTGGGCGATGCGGTCCCCGGCATGGACCTGGTAGGGGCTAAGGCCCAGGTTGAGCAGGATGATTTTCAACTCGCCGCGGTAGCCGGGATCGATGGTGGCGGGGGCATTGGGCAGAGTGATGGCGTGGCGCAAGGCGAGGCCGCTGCGGGGGCGGATCTGGGCTTCGAAGCCGGGCGGAATCTCGAAGGCGAGCCCGGTGGGGACCGCGGCCGGGACATTGGGCGCGAGCAGAGTGTCGGCTAAGGCGCAGAGGTCGAGGCCCGCGTCTTCGAGAGGGCCGTGGGCGTAGGCCGGCAGCTTGGCCTCAGGGTGGAGGCGTTTCACGCGGATCTTCATCGCAACCTGGCTTTCACGCGGATCTGCATGGTAACCTGACTTTCACGTAGAACTTTAGCGCAACCTGACTTGCACGCGGATCTTCGTGTCAAGCCGACTGTCAGGCGGATCTGCATGGCAACCCGTTATGATAACGGTTTGGCCGACGCGACAGCACCGCCGCGCGTTTTCACACTCGGGCCGCTGCCGCCGGAGCGGCTGGCGTACGCGCTGGCGCGCTACAGCCGCTCGCCGGATTCGATCCAGGAATCGCTCGAGTGGGTGCGCACGCACGACTCGTCGAAGTTCCTGGAGAGCTTCTACTTCCAATACGGGCACGCGTCGATCGCGGACCTGGGCCACCTGGCGGTGTGCTTTGAGGGCATCTCCGAACTGGCGGCGATAGAGATCGAAGACGAAGCGCTGTGGGATGGGCAGGCGCGCTCCTCGCGCTACCAGGACTTCTCGCTGGCAGGATATGTGACGCCGCCGGAACTGGACGAAACGCAGGCGGCGCTGTACCGCGCCACGGGCGAGAGATTGCTGGCAGCTTACCGCGCGGTGCATGAAAAAGTTTTCGGGTATCTGCACGAGAAGCTGCCGCGGCCCGAGCAAATGAAGCCCGGCGCGTATGAGCGGAACCTGGCGGCGCGGGCGTTCGACGTGGCGCGCTACCTGCTGTTCCTGGGGGTTCCGACGGGCGTGGGCCAGGTGACCAGCATCCGGACGCTGGAGCGGCAGATCCGGCGTTGGAAGGGATCGGAGTACGGCGAGTTGCGGGGGATCGGCGAGGAGGCGGCCGCGGCGTGCGCGGCTCCGCCGGGCGTGCAGTGGCAGGAAGGCGAGGACGGCGAGGCGATTGCGCCGACGCTGGCGAAGTATGTGGCGCGCGATCCGTATCCGGCGCTGGCGAAGGCAGATCTGCGGTTGTGGGCGGAGCAGAATCTGCCGGCTCCCAGCCTCGGAGACGTGCGGGCGGTGGAGCTGGTGAAGGTCACGGACACGCTGGCCGACATCGTGGCGACGCTGCTGTACCCGGTGACGACGCGGCCGTACCGCGAGCTGTACGAACTGGCGTGCGCGTGGCCGCGGACGAGGCTGCAGGAAGTGGTTGGAGTGGCGCTGGGGCAACGATCGCGGCGCGACGAACTGCTGCGCGCATTTCGCGGCGGCCCGTACGTCTACGACATGACGATCGACATCGGCGCGTACCGCGACCTGCACCGCCATCGCCGCTGTCAGCAGTTCCGGCAAGATTACACGTGGATTCACGGGTGGGAGACGCCGGCCGCGGTGGTCGAAGCGGGCGCGGGGGAAATCTACCAGGCGGCGATGCGGGAGGCGGCCGAAGCGGCGGCCCGGCTGGCGGCGCCGGGCCGCGAATACATGACGGCGCTGGGCGCCCGGTCGAGGTTCCTGTTCAAGATGGATTTCGCCGAAGCGGAGTACATTTCGAAGCTGCGCAGCGGCGTGAAGGGCCACTTCAGCTACCGCGAAATCGCCTGGCAGATGAAGCTGCGGATGGAGGAAACCGAGCCGGAACTGGGACGGCTGATCGAAGCCACGCCGCCGTGGGTGGAAGATCCGCTGACGCGCTGAAGTTCCCGGACCAGTGCGGAATCAGGGAGGCTTGGCGCTGGCATCGATCTGGTAGAATCTGGTTGTAGCGCCCCGCGAGCGGGAGTAATTCAGTGGTAGAATGCCAGCTTCCCAAGCTGGACGTCGCGGGTTCGAGCCCCGTCTCCCGCTCCAACAAACCCATTCATTTTCTGTGTGTCAGGCGTTTCAGGGTGTGAAGCGACCGGAACGGTAGTCGTCGATCATGGTCTGGATCAGGGTCAGCGCCTGCGGCGGAAACCTCCAGGTGGTTTCCTTGAGCAGATCCTCCAGTTGGGGGATGATTTCCAGCTCGCCCATGTCTTCACTCGAACGCGCGCGCTGCACAAACGACTCGCAGGTGGGGAAGCGCGTGAAGAATCGGTCCATGCCTTTGGACTTATAGTCCTGCCCGTAAATGTGCAGCGAACCGTTGGACTCGCTGTAGGGTCCGACCAGCACCTCGCGGCCAGTCTTCTCGGCCAGACGCGCGGCCAGTCGCGCCTGGAGATTGGTGATGCCAATCAGATTGTCGCCCCACGCCTTGAAGAGGTCCCGGCTGCGCCACATGGCGTGCATATTGAGCACCAGCCGTCCCTGCTGATCCTCGATGGAACGCAGTTGAATTTCGCCCAGGCAGGGCATGTCGGAAACCATGAACAGGTCAATTTCGGGTACGCGCGTGGTGGCCACGGCGCGGCGCGTGATGGGATCGCGGGCCAGTTTGTCGAGGATCAACTCGAGCTGGTCCATGGTGGTCCCGTCCGAGCGCGGGTAAGCGGTGAGCCGCTGATGATAGCAGTAGGGCCACTCGGTCGCTTCGAACTCTTTACCTTCGCGAACCCTGCTTAGAAGTTCCAAGTAGGGAACCACCAGATGGTCTTTGGCGCCCAGGAATTCGGCGATGTACTTGCCGCGTTCGCAATAGCTGAGCACAGGAAAGCGCGGCTGGGCGAACGGATCGCGGATGCGGATGGCGACTCTGGCGTCCTTGCCCGGCGGGTCGATGAAGTTGCCGTCGGAATCGCGGCGGTCATACTGGGTGCGCAGGATGTGGCCGCCAAAATGAACCGCCTTGAGCGCCCCGTAATAGGCTTCCGGGATGGAGCCGGCCTCGACATAGAAAGCGGGCAGCTTACCCGACTCTTGCGGATTCAGGTTGTCCTGGTTGGTCTCGACCATGCTGCTTCTCCTTGCGGCGACAAGCCGCGCGACGACAACTCATCATCATATTCCGAAAGGCGGAAGCGGGATCTCATGGCGCTGCCTGGCGAATGACTCGGGCGGCGATATCGGCCCAGAATGGCGGCGGTTTCAGCTCCAGGCCGTATCCAAAATGATTGGAGTGGAGGACCCGGCCGGCGTCGCGCCGCAGGAACTCTCCGCGCAGGGTATCCCACCACTCGACCACGTATTCGCCGTCGGCCAGACCGGTGACGTTCAGACTGGCGGAAGATTGCGCGGGACCGCGTTCCGGTTTGCCGCCGACGATTCTGAAGGCCAGCGGGTCGTGAATCCAGAGCAATGCGCGGTCGCGGGCGACGAGGCCGTAGAGCGTGAGGCTGACGGGCAGGTTAGGGCGCGACAGACCCGCGGGCGACCACGTTCGGGCGGGCAGATCCTCGTCTTTAAGAAACGCGGCGAGGGGCTTGAAGTGGCGATAAAGGTCGAGCGGTTCGACGTAGTTGTGCCACCACCAATACAGGCCCGTCCCGGCGGCGCCGCTGAGGGCGGATGCCCATAGCGCGTCGTGGAAGTGGCGGCCGTCCGGATCGCCGGCGACAGCGGCGGCAGGATCCTCGACCCCCTGTTCTCCGAAGAAGAAAGGCTTGCCGAATGGGCGCATGAGATGGCCGCTGTCCGCAATGGAGTACTCAGCCGCGTCGTATTCGGCGTCCCAATAGGAGTGAGCCTGCACGATGTCGATATCGGGCAGAGCGAACATGCGGGCGTCGCGCCAACTGGTTGTGATCAGGTGGCTCCAGGGGTCAACAGACTTCAGGTAGGCGGCCATCTCGCGGTGCCAGGCTGCATTGGCGGCCGGATCGAAGCCCTCGTTGTTGTCAACCTCGTTCCATAGCTCCCACGCTGCCAGGTACATGGACCAGCCCCAACGGGCGACGCTGTAGCGCAGGCGGCGGCGGACGAGCTCGCGGGCACGTTCATTCGTGAAGTATTCCTGAGGCGTTCGGCAGGGGCCGCCGTTGGCGGCGTTGTAAGGGTTGCGCGGCCAGCGGTTCTTCAGGCGGGTCTGCCACCAGACTGTCATTTCGAACGTGATTTGGTAGTAGATGTCGCGGCGTTCGCATTCGGCGGCGACGTGATCGAGGCGCCAGGCGGAGGCGAGGTCGTAGCCGCCGAGGCCAGTGGCCTGGGTTTCGAGAGGAAAGCCGGAAAAGCTGGATGCTCCGGGGGCGGCAACGATGGAAGGGTCTGGCGGGACGTAGTATTCCTGCCACAGGCGAACGTAGTTGGCGTCATTAGTCGCCAGCTTCTCGAGGAGGCGGTCGAAGTAGTAGGTTCCTTCGCGATTCTGGTACATGCAGAGGTTCTCGCCAATAGGGAAGAACGGGCGGCCGGAATCGTGTTCAAGATACATCGCATTGCGCGGACTGCGGCGAATGAACCCCGGGCGGGGACCGGCCTGGATTTGAACCTCGATGGGCTGGCTGCGACCGGACTGGCCGGCGATCTTCCATTCGACGGCCACACGATGCGCACCCGCCTCGGGGCTGGCAAAGCGAATGCGCCAGGCCGGCTGGCCTACAGGCGTGAGTTGTTCAACGCGGTCCACGCCTACGGAGCCGGGGTTAGCGATCGAACGGCGGAAATCCTGATACCAGAAGCCCGGCACGCGCAGGAGGCGGCCGGAGGGGAGTGTGATGACCGCGTCGACCGCGGCTTGATTGGGATCGAAGGGATTGGCGGAGTTCCAGCCGATGGAAATCTCGAGTTCCACGAGGTCGTATTGATGGGGTTGCGGAGTGAGGAGGTGAACTTCCGGAGGCGCCAGGAGGAGCAGGGCCAGGGCAAGCATGGGGCGTCAGACTCCGCGCTTGACAATAATGGTCGAGGGCAACATGCTGGTTAGCTTGATTTCCTAACTTGAGAATAGAGCACACGAGCCCAGCGGGTGCTGGCCGGTAAGGCAATGCGCGAGACAGAGCGGGGCATGGATTGCGAGGTGGACGACAAATGCGGCATGCGATGTGCGCGGCGCTGGCAGCGATTCTCCTGAGTACGGCTTGCAGACGGCCGGAGCCATCCAAGGCGGGAACGGCCAGGCAGGAAACGATGAAGTACGGCGTCCCTGTGACGGGTGGACCGATGGATGGGATTCTGCTAAAGGACTACACGCCCGCGTCGTCCTTGGTGGTGCCCGCAACGGTGGTGAAGAAGGCCCGATTCGCGGCGATCGACGTACATTCGCACTCCTCCATGAACGGCATCCGGACGAGAGCCGACGTGGATGCGTGGGTCAAGACGATGGACGAGGTCGGCATCGAGAAGTCAGTGGTGTTCACGGGCGCGAGCGGGGCGGAGTTCGATCGCCAGGCCGAGCTGTTTCTGGGGTCGTACCCGAAGCGGTTCCAGGTCTGGTACTCGTTCGATGCGTCGAAGCCGGACGATCCGGATTTCACGGCGAAGGCAGTGGCTGAGTTGGAGCGGGTTTACGGGAAAGGCGCGCGTGGCGTGGGCGAGATCACGGACAAGGGCTGGGGCGTGGACGCGTCGGAGAAGGACGCCTTGCCGCGGGCCAAGAGGCTGCGGTTCGACGATCCGCGGCTGGACGCCTACTGGGAGAAATGTGGCGAGTTGAACATACCCATAAATATTCATATCGCCGACCACCCGTCGTGCTGGAAGCCGCTGGATGCAAAGCAGGAGCGCACGCCGGATTTCCAGAACTTCAACCTGTACGGCAAGGATGTGCCGTCCTACGAAGAGCTGCTGGCGGTGCGGGAACGCCTGCTGGCAAAGCACCCGCGGACGAAGTTCATCTTCTGCCACTTCAGCAACCAGGGCAACGATACCGCGGCGCTCGCGAAGATGCTGGACCGATTCCCGAACATGTATGTAGACGTGTCGGCGCGAGACTACGAGATGGGGCGGGAGCCGCGAACGATGCGGACATTTCTCGAACGGTACAAGGAGCGGGTGCTGTTCGGCACGGACATGGGGCGGGACGAGGCGATGTACCGGGGGTGGTGGCGCTTGCTGGAGACGGGCGACGAGTACATGCACGGCCGCATCTGGTGGCCGTATTACGGCCTCGAATTGAGCCAACCAGTGCTGAAGAGCCTGTACCGCGACACGGCGCTTAAGGTCCTAAACCCGCGCTGAGTCGGGGCCGCGATTGGACGTGCTACAGCGCGAACCGATGGCAACCAACGGTGAGGCTGTGTCTGGTGCACCCGAAGCCACCCGGCGATAGGGCTATCACTCCGGGCAGGCGGAAGCCTACCGATCAAGTAGTATCATCTGGATTCGAATGGATAAAGCGAAATCGTCGCGTCCGCCGGCCGGCGTTTCCCATGCGCTGATCGAGTTGGCGCGGCCGCACTGGAAACGGTTTCTGATCATCGCCGGTCTGGCCCTGCTCGCGACCGGCGCAGATCTGTTGCAGCCGCTGATCTACCGGACCGCGATCAACGATGTGGCCGGGTTGTTCGTCGAGCGCCCCGTGGTGCAAGCGCCGGCTGCCTCGGGCAAAGGCGTAGACGTCACCGCGCTGCATCGGCGGCAGGACACGGAGTTGGAGAAATCCGGTCGCACGCGGCTGCCGCATCGTCCCAACGCCATCGCGCCACGCACCCGCCGCCAAGCCGTTTCGACGCTCTTCTGGGCGGTCGGACTGCTGTTTGTAATCGGCGTCTCCGGTTACTGGCTCTCCCTGGCGGCCGACTATCAGAGTACGGTCGCAGCCACCCAAATCGAAGCACGATTGATTCAATCCACCTTCGGCCACGTCCTGCGCCTGCCGCTCTCGTTCTTCACGCGGCGACCGAGCGGCGGCCTGGCGAAGCGCATCGACCAGTCGGACCAGGTGGCCCCGATCGTCACGGCATTCTCGCAGCAGATCGTCCCGGAAGCGCTGCGCCTGATCGGCATCTGCGCGATCATGCTGACGCAGAACTGGAGGCTGGCGCTGGCGTCGTTGATCGTGTTGCCGCCGTACGCGCTGATCACGCAGCGCGCGGTGCAACGCCTGGAATCGCGCATGAGCGAGTACTACCAGATGTGGGAGAACATCTCGGTGCGAATACAGGACGCGCTGGCGGCGATCAAGACGGTGAAGCTCTCCGGCGCGGAGCCGCGCGAAATCCGGCGCATCGAGAAGCTGACCAACACGGCCTACGACGACTACCTGGGCCGCACGCGGTTGGGCAACTACTACTTTCTCTGGCAGACCACGCTGAGCCATCTCAGCAAAGCCATGGTCCTGGGCTATGGCGGCTGGATGGTGCTGGAGCATCGGCTCACGCCCGGCGATGTCGTGATGTTCGTCGCCTATCTGGACCGCCTGTTTGACCCGATCGACTCGCTGAGCAGCCTGGCCGTCAGTTTGCCACAGAATTCCGCATCGCTCGATCGCGCCGTGCGACTGCTCGATACCGGTCCCGAAGAGCGGCGGGGCGATGACTTGCAGCCAGGTCCCGGCAAGGTCGAGTTCCGCGATGTCCACTTCAGCTACGGGCCCCAGCGCGAGGTCCTGCACGGGATCAGCTTCACGCTCGAACCGGGGAAAGTGACGGCCATCACCGGCCCCTCGGGCGCCGGCAAGACTACGGCAGCGGACCTGCTGTTGAAACTGTGGGAACCGGACTCGGGCAGTATTCGCATCGACTCTCAGCCACTGGACAAAGCCGATCCGGCCTCGGTCCGGCGCGCCGTCGGTATGGTAGCCACCGATGGCGCGGTGTTCCTCGGTTCGCTGGCCGAGAATATCCGCTACAAACGTCCGAATGCCACACCGGACCAAGTACGCCGGGCGGCGCTGGCCGCCGGCCTCGAGCGGACTCTCGAACGGCTTCCGGAGGGGCTCGACACGGAGGTCGGTGAACGGGGCGTAGGGCTCTCGGTAGGAGAGCGCCAACGGCTACAGATCGCGCGAGTCCTCGTCGACCAGCCGCGCATCCTCGTGCTGGACGAGGCGACCGCGAACTTGGACTATGCCACCGAGTCCGAATTGAAGCAGGCGCTCGGCCAGTTGAGCCATCGTCCCACGACGTTAGTGATCGCCCATCGTTACTCGATGATCAAGGACGCCGACCACGTGATCGTGCTCGATCAAGGCCGCGTTCTCGAAGAGGGTTCTCCGGACGAACTGACCCAGGCCGGCGGATGGTTCTCCCAACTGGCCGCCCAGGCGAGGGAAGAACGGACCCTGCGAGAGGACGCATTGGAAGAGGCGGGGGTGGACGAAGGGGACATGCAAGCAGGCGACGTAGGCGGGGCTCTGGAATAGGACACGCCGTTGATCGATTGCGACTGGGTCTTGGTGTGGCCGATTTCCTGATCGAGTTGCCGCTAATTTGCTCCGCGTCGGATGGGCCGGGTCGGCGCGCCCGACAACCCGCAGCGTCTGGGGATCGCCCGCTCAGGCACCGCGAACGCGCCACTCAATTGTGGGTAGAGGAGTCTTCCGGCCTGCGCGCAGGGGACCCAGTTGGGTGCGTTGCACGGGTGATTTACCGCACCATTCCTGAATGAATAGCAGTTTCAGACCTGTTTTTGGTGTTTTGGCGGGCTGGTCTCGAAATTGCTTGCGTTGCGGGGAGTCAGGAGCATCCATGAAAGACGCAGCCCATCTTCTGAGGCTGGCGGGGCTGTTTGCGGTTGGAATCGTGTTGTTTTTGCTGATCCGCCGGGAGTTGGTCCCTGCCGGATTCGGCCAGTTCGGCCACTTCCGCCCGGGCGCCATGGACGACGTGCGGGCGCGGCCGATGACCTACGCGGGTCGCACCACCTGTGAGATGTGCCATGAAGGCGAACTCAAGCTCCTGCAGTCCGGCAAACATGCGCATGTAGGTTGCGAGGCCTGCCACGGCCCGCAGGCGAAGCACGCCGACGATTCGAGTTCCATCAAACCCGTTCTTCCCACGCCGCACCTTCTCTGTCCGGTGTGCCATGAAGCGAATTCGGCGAAGCCGAAGGGCTTCCCGCAAGTGGTGGCGAAAGAGCATTCGGGCGGCGCGGAGTGCACGACCTGCCACAATCCACATCGCCCCCTGCCCGTGGGGCGCGGCGCGGAGGGGATCAAATGAGCATGACTCGCAGACGGCTGTTGTTCCTGACGCCCGCCGCGGCGGCCTTTCTGGACCGGTTGGGCGGAGAAGAGACGTCGCCGCCCTCGAAATACCTGCTGGCCGATCATTATTGGGCCATGAGCATCGACATCGGCAAGTGCATCGGCTGCGGCAACTGCGTGCGCGCCTGTGCGCGGGAAAACGGCGTACCGCAGGGCTATTTCCGGACCTGGGTGGAGCGCTACGAGGTCGCCGGTTACCCGTCCGAGCGCCCCGAAGTGGACTCGCCCAACGGCGGATTCGACGGATTCACGGAGAAAAGCAGGCCCGGCGCCAAGAGCTTCTTCGTGCCCAAGCTGTGCAACCAGTGCGCCCATTCGCCGTGCGTGCAGGTATGCCCGGTGGGCGCGACTTTCGAGACGCCGGACGGGCTCGTGCTGGTCGATAAAACCTACTGCCTCGGCTGCCGCTACTGCGTGCAGGCCTGCCCCTATGGCTGCCGCTACATCGACCCGGCGAAGCAGACGGTCGACAAGTGCACTCTCTGTTACCACCGCATCAGCCGGGGCGAAACGACGGCCTGCAGCGAGACCTGCCCGACCGGCGCGCGAACTCTGGCGGACTTGAAGAATCCGAAGGATCCGATTCACGAATTTCTGCGAACCAATAGTGTCCAGGTGCTGAAGCCGCACATGGCGACCGGATCGAAAGTCTATTACAAGGACCTGGACGGGTCCGTGCGTTAGGGAGGAACGATGCAACCGATTGTCAACGGCGTGCAGGGCTTCATGTATCCGAATGAAGTCGAGCTGCAGTGGAGCATCCTGATCGTCCTCTATCCGTTCATTACGGGCCTGGTCGCCGGCGCATTCATCTTGGCGTCGCTGGAGCGCGTTTTCCGCGTCGAAGCGGTGAAGCCGACCTACCGGCTGGCGCTCCTCACGGCCCTCGCGTTTCTGCTGGTGGCGCCGCTGCCGCTGCAATTGCACCTCGGTCATCCCGAACGCTCTTATGAGATGTACACCACGCCCCACCTGACCTCGGCCATGGCGATGTTCGGATTCGTCTACCTGTGGTACCTGATGGCGGTGCTGGTGATAGAAATCTGGCTGGACTACCGCCAGGACATCGTGCGCCTGGCCGAATCCACGCGCGGGCCGCTCCGCTGGCTGTATAAAGCGATGACGCTGGGGTCGACCAACGTGAGCCCGCGGGCGCTGCGGATTGACGACCGCACCGGCTACATCATCACGGTAATCGGCATTCCGTCGGCGTTCCTGTTGCACGGCTATGTGGGTTTCATCTTCGGATCGGTAAAGGCCAACCCGTGGTGGTCCACTCCGCTAATGCCGATTGTGTTCCTGTTCTCGGCGATGGTATCGGGCATCGCGCTGGTCATGCTGATATACATGGCGGCGATGAAGCTCCGCCGGCATCCGATCGACATGCCGTGCCTGGACACCATCGCACGCTATCTGTTCTACACCTTCGTCATCGATTTCTCGTTGGAGATGTTGGACCTGATCCACCGCATGTACGAGGCCGACGAGTCGTTTCAAAGCCTCGATTTCATGGTGCACACGCGCCTGTGGACCTCTCAGGTGCTGATCCAGATCATCGCCGGCACGGTGGTCCCGCTGGCGCTGCTGGCATTGGCCCAGGTGGTCCGGTTGAGCGAGCCGCGGCGCCGCCTGCTGTACGCCGTGGCGGGCACGTTGACCATGATCGGGATCTTCGCCATGCGCTGGAACGTGGTCATCGGCGGCCAGCTCTTCTCCAAGAGCTTCCTCGGCTACACCAGCTATAAACTCGCGTTCGCCACGCGCGAGGGACTGCTGCCCTCGATTGGCCTGCTGATTCTGCCTTTCGTCATTCTGTGGGGACTGGTCAAACTGCTGCCCCCATGGACGGCCGCGGATGCCCGGACGCTCGGAGGACCACATGGAGGCGTCTCGTGAAACCACGCTGCTGGCCCGGCTGGAGGAGCTGAGCCGGGACTTGGATGAGCTGCGGCGGCGCGTCGTGCTGCTGGAATACGGACCGTCCGCGAGCACCGCGCCAGTGGATGAGCTGCGGCGCCGCGACGTCCTGCTGGAACGGGCACCATCACCAACCACAGCGGAGATCGAGACGCCGCCGCCATTGACGGAGTTGGAACTGCCCCCAGTCGCCGGCGTCGAGTGGGCCGCGGGCCTGGTGCCGCTGTTCGGGTGGGGGCTCCTGGGAATCGCCGGAGCCTATCTGCTGCGCGCGCTGACGGAGGCCGGCTACCTGCCCGGTCTGCTCGGCGTCGGCCTGGGCATCGTCTACGCCGCTTGGTGGCTGTTTCTGGCCGCGCATCGGGCCCACGAGCGGCCGATGTTCAGCATCATTCACGGCCTGACCGCGGCGCTGATCATGGTGCCAATGCTGTGGGAGATGACCGTCAGCTTCCACCTGATTCCGCCGCTGGCGGCCTCGGCCGCCGCGGTCTGCTTCACCGTGTTCGGATTAGCCATCGGGTGGCAGCGGAACCTCACGCCCATCGCCTGGATCGCCACGCTGGCGGGCCTCGTGACCACCACGGCGTTGTTCCGCGAAACGCACGCTGCCACCGTGTGGGCCGTGTCGATCCTGGTCATAGCGGCGGCGACGGAGTTCGCCGCGTGCCGCGACCATTGGCTCGGCCTGCGCTGGGTAGTGGCGTTGGCGGCGGACTTCGCGGTGTTGCTCGTCACTTTGCTGACCACGCTGGCCCCCGCGGCGGGCGTCGTCCAGGGGCTGCAGTTCGCGTTGCTGACGATCTACCTGACGAGCACCATCGACCGCACGCTGCTGCGCGGCCTCAACGTGACCCGCTTCGAGGTCTCGCAGGCGGCCATGACGTTTGCGATCCTGGTCGGCGGCGCGCTGCGCCTGACTGGAGCGAGCCAGACCGGGCCGTGGGGTGTGGGCGCGTTTTGCCTGCTGGCGGCTGTGGTGTGCTACGCGGTTTCGTTCGCTTCGTTGGAAAATCGGGATGGCCGCAGCCGCAACTTCTACGCCTATTCGACCTTTGCGCTGCTGCTCGTGGTGACCGGCTGCGGCGTTTTGTTGAACCCCGCCGCGCTGGCGGCGGCGTTCTCGGGCTTGGCCGTCGCGGCGCTCGTGGCGGGTTTCCGGCGGGACCGCTACACGTTGCGGCTGCACGCCGGCGCATATCTGCTGCTGGCAGTCGGAATGGCCGGGATCGTGCCGCGAGCCACCGAGCGCATCATCCGCACCGGTGGCGGATTGGAGAGCGGACTTCCTCTGCCGTATGCGTTTGCGCTCTTGGGCGCCGCGCTGTGTTACGCGATGCTGGTCGCGCAGGAGCGCCAGCGGGCGCCGCGTTGGACCGACACCTTGGAGGTGACTCTCGTGGCGGCCCTGGCGGCCTGGGGCGCCCTGGGCGCGGCCGCCGGTTGGATGAGCGCGGCCCCGTTGCGAACGGCGCTGCTCACGGCCGCGGCACTGGCCATGGCCTGGAGCCGCCGCGCCGAACTCCGCCGCCTGGCCTACCCGCTCATGGGCTTGGCCGGCTTGAAACTCCTGGCCGAGGATTTGCAGCAGGGCCGCTCACTGACCCTGTTCGGCTCACTCATATTCTTCGGCGGCGGACTGATTCTCCTGCCCCGGCTGATGCGCCGCGCTCGGCCGGCAGACTCTGCCTCTCCCGCTCGCGCCGCCGGACCAACAAATCAGGAACCGCAAGCGACTTAGATGAGGAAACTCCGTCGTCCGGCTTGATTTGCTCGTTTCAGTGCGTCAAGCCGCGCTGCGATCTTCATCCGTTCCGAGTAGCCGCCCTTCGGCACTCAGTTCGACAGCGCCCGCATCAAGTCCGCGGACAAGACGGTCGGGCACCAATACTTCTCGATGTGTTGGATCACCAGTTCCGTGCCCGCGGCGTGGCTCACATAGGGCGGCTTTTGGGGGTTGTACATGGCATCCGTGAGATCTCGCACCAGAATGCAGCGCAGGCCCCATCTGGTCATTTGTTTGATCGCGAAGCCGCGATTCAGAATGCACATGTTGGTATGCACGCCGGTTACCAGCAGGTGTGTAATGCCGTGCTCGCGGAGCGCACTGTGGACTTCTGATCCCTGGTCCGAGATGAGGTCGCCCGCGGCGACATGTATGGCCGCATGCTGCCGTGACCAGGCTTGATAGGTCTTGTCGCCCGGCGTGTCGCAACCGCCGTCCGAGTCGTCGATGGGCAGAGCGGGGCTGGCCAGGTCGAGAGGCGTGGGGGCACTCACGGCCGGAATCGCCAGCATCGCCTTGCGTTGCGGCGCGTCTTTGTAGAATTCCATCGTATCCGAGGGCGCGTGGATGATGAGTACGCCGCGTCTGCGCGCCACTGCGATCAGCCGGTCGATGGCCGGCGCCAGTTCGGCCACGCGCTCGGTGGCGCCGCTGCACCAGTGCTTGTCCCAAACGTCGCAGATGACGATGGCCGTCTTCTTTGGTTCGAGATTCTGACCGATCTGGACTTCCTGCCACTCGCCGCTACCTTTGTAAGCCTCCACCCGGCTGCGCAGGTTGACGTGAAAATCCTGCCCGAACAGCGGAACAGCAAGCACAAACGGAAGCAACTTCCGCATCTCAACCCTCCTCGCGCTTAGAAGCGCAGGAATCTAGAAACCGTAGAAACCGGAAACCGGGATAGCCTGAGAGGCTGTCGGGATGAAGTTCCGGCGTTTTGGTCTTCCTTGCGAGTATAAGCCAGGCGTAGTACGGAGTCGGCGCGATAGCCAGGATCGCTGGGCTGGATCTGGCAGAACCCCAAGTCCACTTCGTTATGTGGCGGAGCCATCTCGAAATCCACGCAACCGCGGGCGAAGTCGCGCGGGAAGAGCAACCGGTCGGTGGGAGCGGGAGCGATCTGCGGCTGCGCCTGCAAATTAGTCTGCAGTTGCTCAGCCCTGCTCTGACCAATCAGGACCAGGGCTGCTGCCAAGGCCAGGCACCACTTCATCCAAATCCTCCCGAGCCAAGATTCGCGGCCGGCGAAAGCGCACACGAAACGCGCAGATGATCCTAACCAGAACAGTTGACTGGAGCGAGAGATTTCGCCGCGAACCGGAGGAAATGAAAAGGGCGGCCCGAGCGGGCCGCCCATGCAGGAATCAACGCGGGCTGGGCCATCACTCAGCCAGATGCGGCGACAGCATTTTCACGATGTCGCCTTTGCCGACCGCGCCGACGCGCTGGTCGACCACCTTGCCCGACTTGAAGAGCAGGAGCGTGGGGATGCCGCGGATGTTGAAGCGCCCGGCGGTGCCGATATTCTCATCCACGTTGACCTTGCCGACCTTGATCTTGCCGGTGTATTCCTCGGCCACGGACTCGACGGTCGGGGCGATCATGCGGCAAGGGCCGCACCATTCGGCCCAGAAGTCCAGCAAAACGGGGACTTCGGAGGCCGCTACTTCCTGATCGAAGTTCGTGTCGGTGATTTCCACGGTAAACTTGCCCATTGTTCTTGAAACACTCCCATCTTATGTGATGTTCGACTCCCGGCGTGGGATTCAGACGCCGCCCAGGAGCTTGCCGTACAAGCTGGAGTAGGCGGCGGCCGAGACGGCCCACGAGAAATCCTTCTTCATTCCGCGGATCATTCGTTCGCGCCAGGCATCGCGATTCCGGTAGGCGCCGAGAGCCGCGCGCAGCGAATCATAGAGCGCTCCGGTCGAGTACCAGGAGAACTTGAAGCCGGTGTCTTCCTGAATCGTATCATCCAGGCCGCCGGTGGCCCGGACCACCGGGACCGTACCGTAGCGCAGGCTGTAAATCTGGTTCAGCCCGCACGGTTCATAGGCGCTCGGCATGAGGAACAGGTCCGCGCCGGCTTCGATTTTGTGGGCCAGGGGGTTGTTGTATCCGATCCAGACGCCGACCTTGCGCGGGAGCCAGCGCTGCCAGTCGTTGAAGAGTTGCTCGTAGCGCCATTCACCGCTGCCAAGCACGACCAGTTGCACGTCGTTCTCCTCGAAGAAGGAGGCCAGTCCGGCGATCAGGTCGAAGCCTTTTTGCGAGACAAAGCGCGACACGATGCCGATCAGCGGGCGCTCGGGATCGTCGGCGGGCAACCCGAATTCACGCAGCAATTCCAGTTTGCAGACGCGTTTCCCGGCCAGGTCCGCGGGCGAGTAAGCGGCAGGAATCAGCCGGTCGGTCTCGGGGCTCCACTCGGTGTAATCGACGCCGTTGAGAATGCCCGTGAGCGTGCCGGACTTATGGCGCACCGTGGCATCGAGGCCGCAGCCGTATTCCGGCGTCTGAATCTCGCGGGCATAGGTTGGACTGACCGTGGTCAGCCAATCGGCCATCACCAGGCCGCCTTTCAGGATATTCAGGTCGCCGTGAAACTCCAGTTTGTCGGGCGAAAACCAGCCGCTGTTGAGCCCGAGGTCCCAGAAACAGCCCTTGCCATAGCGCCCCTGATAGCCGAGGTTGTGGATGGTGAGCACGGTGCGGACATGGTCGAAGACCGGGTTGGCGTGCTGCTGATCGGCCTTATAAACCGGCACGAGAGCCGACTGCCAATCGTGACAGTGGAGAATGTCGCAGGGGAAGACGGTCTGCGCGACGCCCAGAGCAGCCAGCGAGAGGGCCGCGAAGCGGCGATGATTGTCGCCGTACTCGCGGCCGCCCTCGTCGTACAGTCCGGGGCGGTCGTAAAAATACGGGGCTTCGACCAGGTAGTAGGTGACGCCGTTGTGCGCCAGCCGGCGAATGTCCACGCGGTAAAAGAACCGGCCGGCGTAGAGCACCATGTTGTCGAACGCACTTTCGGTCTCATCCCAGGCGATGCGGGCGTAACGCGGCATGACGACGGCCACATCGTGGCCCAGTTTCTGCAACTCTACGGGCAACGCTCCGACCACGTCCGCCAAGCCACCCGACTTGGCGAAGGGCGTCGATTCGCTGGCCACCATCAGAATCCGGCTCATCCACTACTCCTGAAAAATCGCGCTGGCGCGCGGGACCCGAATTGTCATCATACCTGCGAGGCCATGGCAGAGCCCGCCGGCGCGGCGCCGGGCGCTCGCATTTCCCGCCGCGCAGGCCCCTATAATGAACTTGTCAGGAGTTACCACAGACCGCATGGACGACCTCAAGAAGAGGATGCTGGAAGAAATAACGAAGCTGGAGCATGAGCTGCGCAATGAACTGCCCAAGGAGATTCTAAAGGCGCGCGCGCACGGCGATTTGCGGGAGAACGCCGAGTTTCATGCTGCCAAGGAGCGTCAGCGGTACGTCGATTCCCGGCTGTCGAGCCTCAAATTGAGGCTGGCGGAGTTGTCGATGGTCGACTTGACGAAGATTCCGCACGACCGCGTTGGGCTGGGCTCGAAGGTGGTGGTGCTGGATCTCGACAAGAACGAGGAGCTCCACTACCGGCTCGTGGCCAGCGAGGAATCGGATGTGGCCAACGGCCTGATCTCGACCAGTTCACCGATCGGCAAGGGCATCTTGGGGAGGAAGGTCGGCGACGACGTCACGATTCCCATTCCCGGCGGGCAACGCAAACTCGAGATTCTCGAATTGACCACGGTTCACGACATCGCCGGCCCGGAGTAGATAGAATCAGGGGCGGCCCCATGACGTTTACGCGAGCTATCGGAATTGGTTCCAACAAGCTGCTGCTACTGATCGTGCATGGGTTTGCGCTCTCGAAAATCCATCCCAATTTTCTCACCCTGATCGGCCTGTTGATCAACGTCTATGCGGCCGTGCTGTTGGCCTCGGGCCGGTTTGTGGTGGCCGCACTGGTGATCGTCGGCGCCGGCATTTTCGACATGGTGGACGGCCGGGTGGCCCGGGCGACCAACCAGGTGACGCTGTTCGGCGCGTTCTTCGATTCGGTGCTGGACCGCTATTCCGACTTGTTCTTGCTGATGGGGTTGCTGGTTTACTACAGCAACATCAACCGCAACTTCTATGTCGTGCTGACGGCGGTGGTGATGACCACTTCGGTGATGATCAGCTACACGCGCAGCCGGGCGGAGAACGTGATTCCCACGTGTAAGGTTGGCTTTCTGGAGCGGCCGGAGCGCGTGGTGCTGCTGATCATCGGCGGATTGATGGACCGCATGGCGCCCGTGCTGTGGGTGATCGCCGTGTTAGGGACGATCACGGTGGTCCACCGCATGGTCTACACCTTCGAAGCGGCGAAGCGATTGGAAAAAACATCCTAGCCTTCGAGCAGTACCCAGGCCAGCGCCAGTTCCGACGTGTGGGTCAGGGAGAGTTGGACCGTCTTCACGCCCAGCTGGGCGGCGATGGCGGCGGCGACGCCGTGCAAGACCAGAGTCGGGCGGCCTGAGGGCAGATTGGCGACCTCGAAATCCTTCCACGTGACACCCCGGCTCCAACCCGTGCCGAGGGCTTTCATGCCCGCCTCCTTGGCCGCGAAGCGCGCGGCGAAGCGCTCATACTTGTTGGCCTTGCGCTCGACGTAGGCGATCTCATTTGCGGTGAAAACGCGCTGGACGAAGCGCGCGCCGTAGCGCTCGACGGAGGCGCGGATGCGCGCCACTTCGGCCAGATCCACCCCAGTACCGACAATCAAGGCGAATTCCTCCAGAGCTTCAGCATAGCCAAGCCGCGCCTGCGGGGGTCCAGGCGGAATGCGGGCGTGGCGTAGACTGCGCAGCGTGCCACGGTTTCTCACGCAGCGTGCAACGTGGTTGCGCTCGGGCAGCGGACCGGCCGAGCGCGGCTGGGGCGCTGCTGAAACGAATTCCGAAACCCGATTCAGGCATACGAATGTGAAAAAAGTGTGCGCAGGCGGCCGCCGGCGCGATAGGATGAGAAGCAGCGCAATGCATATTCCGGACGGATTTCTGGCGGCGCCGGTGTGGGGCGGTCTGTGGGTGGTGAGCGCCCCGGCCGTGGTGGCGGCAACGCGCCGCGCGCAGCGGGATCTCGACGAATCGAAGGTGCCGCTGATGGGCGTGCTGGGGGCGTTCGTCTTCGCCGCCCAGATGGTGAATTTCCCGCTCGGAGCCGGCACCAGCGGCCACCTGCTGGGCGGCACGCTGCTGGCCGCCGCACTGGGTCCGGCTCCGGCCATCGTGGTGATGACGGCAATCCTGACGCTGCAGGCGCTGATTTTCCAGGACGGCGGCCTGCTGGCTTTGGGCGCCAACCTGTTCAACATGGCCCTGGTTGGCACGCTGGCCGGGTATTGGCCGTGGAGGGCGCTGGCCGGCGGCCGCTTCGCCAGGGCGGGGCTTTTCGCCGGCGGATTCTGCTCAGTGCTGGTTTGCGCATTGCTGTGCCTGGCCGAATTGTCCATCTCCGGGGTCCATTTCGGAGCGGCGGCCATGAGCCTGGCATTGGGAGTGTTCCTGGTCAACGCGATTTTGGAAGGGCTGATCACCGTCGCCGTGGCCGCTTCCCTGGACTCCATCCGGCCGGGTTGGCTGAAGGCTCCGGCCGGCACCGGACAACCGGTCCTGTGGCTGCTGCTGGGATTCGCAACGCTGCTGGCATCGGCTGGATTCCTGGTGGCTTCGACGCACCCGGACGGCGTGCAGCATCTGGCCCAGGTGACCGGTCTGGCGTCGCACGAACGTATATTGTTCAAGGCCCCGCTGGCGGACTACGAAATCGCGCTGCCGGTTTCGGCCTGGATCAGAAAAGCGATCGCCGGACTGAGCGGCCTGCTGTTGACCGCGGCCGCATGCGTCGCGCTGGCCCGTTGGATCGGGCGCTGGCGCAGCGCCTGAATGGATCTCTGCGGTGAAAAGCGGCACCCTGCGCAGGTTTCGGACTCTGGAGGATTGGAGCCGGGGAGGCTCCTGGCTGCACCGCCGCGATCCGCGCTTCAAGCTACTCTCGACGCTGGTTTTGCTCGCGGCCATCGCGGTGGCGCCCACTCGAAGTTTCACCGGCTTGCTGCTGGCTTCCGCGGTGGGCCTCGCAATCCTGTTCACGGCTGCGGTCGAAGCCGGCTTGCCGCCCCTGTCGATTCTGGCGCGCGGATGGGTCGTGCTACCGTTTACCGGGGTCTTCGCGCTGCTGGCCTGGCTTGAAGGGAACCCGCATCGCGCCGCCACGTTGCTCGCGAAATCGTGGCTCTCGGCGGTGACGGTCGTCGTGCTGATGGCCACCACGCCGCTCGATCGTCTGCTGGCCGGGATGCAGTCGCTGGGGGTGCCCCCGCTGCTCGCCTCGGTGGTGCAGTTCGTATGGCGCTATCTGCACGTAGCCCTGGACCAATTGCGGCGCATGCAGGTGGCGCGACTGGCCCGCGGGGGCGAGCGCCGTTTCGTCTTCGCCGCCGCCACGGTCGCCGTGCTGTTCGCCTCCAGTGCGGCGCGGGCCGAGCGCGTGCACCGGGCGCTGCTGGCGCGCGGCGGAGAAGCCCATTTCCTATTACTGGAGCCGCTGAGGATGCGGCCGGCCGACTGGTGTTTGCTGGGCGGAGCCCTAGGCTCGGCGCTGCTTCTGACGGCTTCTGGAGGATGGCAGTGAGCCACCATCAGCCGATCGTCGAAGTCCGCGGCCTGCGGTTCCGGTATGAAGACGGCACTGAAGCGCTCAAGGGCGTCGATTTCATGGTGCATCGCGGCGAGCGCGTGGCCCTGCTGGGAGCGAACGGTTCGGGCAAGACGACGTTTCTGCTGCACCTGAACGGCATCCTGCGCGGTACGGGGTTCATCGAGGTCTGCGGCACGGAGCTGGCCGATTCCAGTCTGAAGTCGATCCGCCGCAAGATCGGATTCCTGTTTCAAGACCCCGACGACCAGTTGTTCCTGCCGACGGTGCTGGAGGACGTGGCTTTCGGTCCGCTGGAGCACGGCTGCCCGGCCGAAGAAGCAATCCGCAGAGCCCAAGCGGCGCTCGAACGAGTCGGCTTACAGGCCGAGGCCGCCCGCGCTCCGCACCGGCTCAGCGCCGGTCAGCGGCAGCGGGTGGCACTGGCCGGCATACTGGCCGCGGAGCCTGAGATCCTGGTTCTCGACGAGCCGACCACACACCTCGACCCGCCTTCGCGCGCGGCGTTTTTGACGCTCTTAGAAGGTCTGCCGCAATCGCTCCTGCTGGTCTCGCATGACGTGGCCTTCGCCGCGCGCCTGGCAAAGCGCGCCGTCTTCTTCGAGCAGGGACAGATTGTCGCCGATGGCCCGATCGATGAGATTGTCCGCCGGTTCGGCTGGGCCTGACCGGCGGCCGGCGGGCCGCACCCGGCCGCACCGCCTGAGTTCCACCCAGGGATTGGCCGCGCTGGCGGCTTGAGCGAGCGCGGGTGGCCCCCTCCGGAGTGCCTTGCGCGCACCGCCAGCCAGCCGATTGTGAGGCGGCACTCAATGGCCGCTGTTTCGTCCCACGCTACACGACTTCAGCGAAGCCCCAGCCCTCTGCGGTCTTATAGCTCTGCCCAAAGCCCGCGCCTACCGCGCCAGCCTGAATCTCGGCTGTGACGGGATCAGTCGCGTTTTCCGGGCCATAGGTTCCATTTGCATTCTGAGCGATCTGGGTTGTCGATGCGCTCGCGGCGCTGGTGAGGCCCCCGGTGCCGGACTTGGCCGCAGCATTCGAAGTGACGGTATTGCTGTCGTAATGATGGTGACCGTGATGCGATTCCGCCAGCTTGGGAACCTGCCCGGTTTGCGAGGCCTGCTGGAACTGAGTTCAACAGATTCTGGAAAAGCTGGGCCTCGAATCCACTGGACTGGCTGGCCATGGTGTTGAGTTGCGAGGCAATGCTCGAGGTCTGTTGTTTGAACTGTGCGGGGTCGCTGGTCGCCAGATTCTGGAGTTGGTTGAGAATCTGGCCAAACCCTGAGGCGCTCGCCGAATTGGCGCCGCTTCCGGAGCTGAGGCTGGAAATGGTCTGGGACGCGGAAAGTGAGTTTCTTTTTAAGTAATCGAGCTCTCCGGGTTGCTGCAATTGGGATCGACTGGAAGAGGGATCGATAGTCAAATTGGACACTGGCTGCTCCTTGCTGGGATTCTCGTCATCTCACTTGCCAGCCTGGCCTGCGCCAGGCGGCCGGACGACCCTCGCGGGTTGAGCGGCCCGGGAATGGCCATGAGCCGATGCACGAAAACCTCTCACGGCTCACGGCGCCCGAGGCACCGTACTGCCGCTGGTCTGTAGATCGTCCCAATCGGGCTGAACCTGTAGTCTCGTAGCCGAAAGATAGCTAGCTTAAGACACGGGAGACAGACGGACGCCCCCCGCAAGGCGCAGAGGACACAGAGCGTGAATCGAGAGCGCTGTGCGCGCCTCGGACAGCGACGTCAGCCCCGGGGTTGGCGGCTTCAGCGCGCGGTGCTCTTGAGCGTGTAGCTCGACAGCACCTTCATATAGTTGGCGCGCTCGAAGGCGGCGGGTTCGGTGACCGCCTGAGAGCTCATGCTGCCGCGCATCTGCTGGATCGATTCGTACTCGTGCTCCTCCATCCAGTCGGAGAGGTCCTCTTCGATCTTGCCAATGTATTCGGGCCCGTGGCGCAGCAGCGCCGAGGTCAGCATGGCCACGCGCGCTCCGGCCATGACGCTCTTCACCACGTCGGTGGCGCTGTGGACGCCGCCGGTGATGGCGATGTCGGGACGGATGCGGTTGTATAACAGCGCGGCCCAGTGGAGCCGCAGACGCAACTCGGACGAGTCGCTGAGCACCAGGTTGGGCACCACTTCCAACGCGTCCAGATCGAAGTCCGGCTGGTAGAAACGGTTGAAAATGACCAGACCGTCGGCGCCGGCCTCATCCAACCGCTTGGCCATGTTGGCGAAGGCCGTGAAGAACGGGCCCACCTTCACCGCGACCGGAATGCGGACGCTGGCCTTGACGTGGCTGACCAGGTCCGAGTACATCTCCTCGACCTTCTCGCCAGTCAATTCCAGGTCCGTGGGCAGGTAGTAGACGTTCAGTTCCAGGGCATCGGCGCCGGCCTGTTCCATCAGTTGCGCGTAGCGGATCCAGCCGCCCGTGGACACGCCGTTCAAGGAGGCGACGATCGGGACGTCGCAACTCTCCTTGGCCTTGCGAAGATGGTTCAGGTACGGATCGGGGCCGAGGTTGTAACTCACCATCTCGGGGAAATAACTGAGTGCTTCGCCGAAGCTCTCGGTGCCTTCGGTGAGGAAGCGGTCCAGAACGCCGCTCTCGCGCGTGATCTGCTCCTCGAATAACGAGTGCAGCACAATCGCGGAGGCGCCGGAATCCTCCAGGCGGAGGATGTTGCCGATGTCCTTGCTCAATGGCGAGGACGAGGCTACGAGTGGAGTGCGGAGCTTGAGCCCCAGGTATCCGGTAGTCAGGTCGATCATGGCTAATTTCTCCTCGTGGCGCTTCTTCAGTGAGCCGGGACCTCGGCGCTGAGCTTGCCCTCGCCAGGGGCGGCGGCCATCTGGTCGTAGATCCGCCAGCGGTTCATGACGTCGGCCTGGGCATCGGCCAGCAGCCGGCGGGCGTCATCGGGACGGCTATGCACCAGCATCGTGTAGCGGGTCTCGTTGTAGATGTACTTTTCCAGCGGCAGCGCGGGCGCCTTCGAGTCCAGGACAAACGGGTTCTTACCCTCGGCCACCAGCGCCGGATTGTAGCGGAACAGCGGCCAGTAGCCGGTCTGCACGGCGAGCTTGGATTGATCCAGCGCGTGCACCAGATCGTAGCCGTGAGCGATGCACGGCGAGTAGGCGATGATGATCGACGGCCCGTTCCACTTCTCCGCCTCGAGGAACGCCTTGACCGACTGCATGTCGTTGGCGCCCATGGCGACGCGCGCCACGTAGACGTTGCCGTAGGTCACCGCCATCATCCCCAGGTCCTTCTTGGCCGACTGTTTGCCGCCGGCCGCGAACTTTGCCACCGCGCCGCGCGGTGTGGCCTTCGACATCTGCCCGCCCGTGTTGGAGTAAACTTCCGTATCCATCACCAGGACGTTTACGTTGCGCCCCGAGGCCAGCACGTGGTCCAGGCCGCCGTAGCCGATGTCGTAGGCCCAGCCGTCTCCGCCCAGGATCCAGACGCTTTTTTTGACCAGTGAGTCGGCCACCGCCAGCAGATCGCGGCAATACGCCGCAACTCCGTTGGTAGTGACGGCCAGCCACGCCTGGACGCGCTGCTTCAGCTCCGCGATGCGCTTCCTTTGTTCAAAGATGCCCGCCTCGACGCTCTGGTCGGCTTTCAGAATCGACTCAGCCAGCGCTTCGCCGATCTGCACGGCGTAGCGCTCCACCAGCAGCCGCGCATAGACGTTCTGCTGGTCCACGGCCAGCCGCAGGCCCAGGCCGAACTCGGCGTTGTCTTCAAATAGCGAGTTGGACCACGCCGGACCGAGACCCTGGAGGTTGGCGGCGTACGGCGTGGTGGGCAGGTTGCCACCGTAAATCGAGGAGCAGCCCGTCGCGTTGCCGATGAGCGTCCGGTCGCCGAACAGTTGCGTCAGCAGTTTGATATACGGCGTTTCTCCGCAGCCCGAGCAGGCGCCGGAGAATTCGAACAGCGGCTGGAACAGTTGTAGGTCCTTCACCTGGTTCGGCGAAAGCTTATTGCGGTCGAATTCCGGCAGCGTGAGGAAGAAATCCCAGTTGGCGGCCTCGGTGGCGCGCAGCGGAGCCTGCTCCTGCATGTTGATGGCGCGGCGCTTGGTGTCGCTCTTGTCCTTCACCGGGCAGGCTTGCACGCACAGCCCGCAGCCGGTGCAATCCTCGGGCGCCACCTGCAGGCTGTAGGCCAGCTGCTTGTAATCTTTCCACCGCGCCTCGACCGCCTTGAACGATTCCGGCTGGCCGGCCAGGCTCCGCCGGTCGAAGATCTTGGCCCGGATCGTCGCATGCGGGCACACCAGCACGCACTTGCCGCACTGGATGCACAGCTTCTCGTCCCACACCGGGATCTCGAGTGCGATGTTGCGCTTCTCCCACGCCGCGGTGCCCGTCGGGAACGTGCCGTCCACCGGCATCGCGGAGACCGGCAGCATATCGCCGTCGCCGGAGATGATCGGTCCCAGGACGTTCCGCACGAACTCCGGCGCCTGCGCCGGCACCGGCGGCCGCAGTTCGGTCGTGCTGGTCGCAGTGGCCGGAATCTTCACTTCGGATAGCCGGTCGATGGTCCGGTCCACGGCGGCGAAATTCTTCTGCACCACCGATTCCCCGCGCTTGCCATACGTTTTGACGATCGATTTCTTGATTTGCGCGATCGCCTCTTCCCGCGGCAGAACGCCGCTGATGGCGAAGAAGCAGGTCTGCATCACGGTGTTGATGCGCGAGCCCATGCCGGTCTCTTTCGCCACTTCGTAGGCGTCGATGACGTACAGCTTGAGGTGCTTCTCGATGAGTGCAGCCTGCACCGGCCGCGGGAGTTGATCCCACACCGCTTCCGGCGCGAACGGCGCGTTCAGCAGAACCGTCGCCCCCGGCTCGGCGTAGCGCAGCATGTCGATGCGCTCGAGGAACGAATACAGGTGGCAGGCCACGAAACTGGCGTGCGAGATGAGATACGTGCTGCGGATCGGCCGCGGGCCGAAGCGCAGGTGGGAGATCGTGATCGAGCCGGACTTCTTCGAATCGTAGACGAAGTAGCCCTGCGCGTAGTTGTCGGTTTCCTCCCCGATGATCTTCACCGAATTCTTGTTGGCCCCGACCGTGCCGTCCGCGCCCAGGCCGAAAAAGAGGGCCCGTACGCCGTTCAGGATCCTCGGTCGAAAACGTCGGATCGCACTTCAGCGAAGTGAACGTGACGTCGTCGTCGATGCCCACGGTGAAGTGATTCTTCGGCGCCGGCTTGGCCGCTTCGTCGAACACCGCCTTGACCATCGCCGGCGTGAATTCTTTCGACGACAGGCCGTAGCGCCCGCCGATCACTCGCGGCATCGCGGCAAACGGCAGCGTGCCCGCCGTCTGGGCCTCGCTCAGCGCCGTGATGACGTCCAAATACAGCGGCTCGCCCGGTCCGCCCGGTTCCTTCGTGCGTTCCAGAACCGCCAGCGTTTTCACGCTCTTCGGCAGCGCCGCCAGAAAGTGCTGGATCGAAAACGGCCGATACAGCCGCACTTTGAGCAGCCCGACCTTCTCGCCCTGCGCCGTCAACGCCTCCACCGCCTCGTGCGCCGTCTCCGCGCCCGAGCCCATCAGCAGCACCACGCGCTCGGCATCGGGCGCGCCTTCGTACTGGAACAGCTCGTACTTCCGGCCCACGACCTGCTCGAAGCGCCGCATTGCCTTCTCGACGCACGCCGGGCATTTATCGTAGAACGGATTGACCGTCTCGCGCGCCTGGAAATACACGTCGGGGTTCTGCGCCGTGCCGCGCAGCACCGGATGATCCGGCGACAGCGCCCGCGCCCGGTGCGCCTGGATCAGTTCGTCCGGCAGCATGTCGCGCATGTCGTCTTCGGTCAATTGCTCGATCTTCGCTACCTCGTGCGAGGTGCGGAAGCCGTCGAAAAAGTGGATGAAGGGCACCCGCGCTGCGAGCGTGGCCGCCTGCGCGATCAGCGCCATGTCCATCACTTCCTGCACCGAGTTGGAGGCCAGCATGCCCCACCCCGTGGCCCTCACGCCCATCACGTCCTGGTGGTCGCCGAAGATCGACAGCGCATGCGTCGCCAGGCTCCGCGCCGCCACGTGGAACACGGTCGCCGTCGAGCTCGCCGGCGATCTTGTACATGTTCGGAATCATCAGCAGCAGGCCCTGCGCCGAGGTGAACGTCGTCGTCAGCGCGCCCGCTTGCAGCGCGCCGTGCACCGCGCCCGCGGCGCCGCCTTCGCTCTGCATTTCTACAACGCTCGGTATCGCGCCCCAGATGTTCGGCTTGCCTTCGGACGACCATTGATCCGACCACTCGCCCATCGGCGAGGAGGGCGTGATCGGGTAGATCGCAATTACTTCGTTCGTCTTGTGGGCCACATAGGCTGCCGCTTCATTCCCATCCAGGGTGATCTTGATTCTTGATGTCATTGGAAAAAGGACTCGTCTTGATTCTACTGCAATCTGGATACCATTTCATTGTTTCAGAGCCGAAGGTCCCTATGTGGTGGGCGCTCCACAGCTTTGCACTGTCGGCGGGGATCGCATTCCGGCTGTTCTTGGGCCAGATGCCCCAATCGCCGATCCCGGTTTCGCAAATGGATTCATAAGCGTTGTTTGATATGCCCCACTCGCGCTCTGCCGCTCGAATTCCGGCGACGTTGGCGGAACGCTTTGATAAGATCGGCTCATGTCTGCACGCAAGCCGGTTCTCCGCCGCGCTGCACTGGCAGCCGCGGTTGCCCTTTTCATCGTCGGCCTCGCTGCTGCCATCGACACGCGCGAGGCCGCGCCCAGGTTTCGCGCCAAGAGCCTCGATGGCGAGCAGTTCTCGAACGAATCGCTCAAAGGCAAAGTCGTCCTGCTGCAGTTCTGGGCCACCTGGTGCGGCTTCTGCCGCCGCGATCAGCCGGTGGTGGACGCCATCGTCCACGACTTTGAGAGCCAGGGCCTGGTGGTCCTCGCGGTCAACGTAGGCGAATCGAAATCCAAGATTAAAAGCTACCTGGAAGGCTCGCCGCGCGCCTGCAAAATCGTGGCCACCGAGGATACCAACCTCGCCGCCCTGTTCGCGGCGCACGCTTATCCGCTCTACGTTCTGATCGACCGCGACGGCACGATTGCCGGCACGCAGCGCGGCGCGGGCGGGGCCGAAGCGCTGCGGGAGTTGTTGGCCAAAGCGGGATTGAAATCCGAGTAGACGCCACTCGCGCCACGAGTCCGCATCCGCGCCGGCGCCGCCGGCAACCCACCACCGCAGCACGCCTGCTGGCCGGTCGAGCGTGCGGGCGCATCCACAACCCGTACCAGCCGGCATGGGAACGCGTGTCCCATTGCTGACTTTCAAATCGGAATCGATTGGATCTGCCGCAAATGGCGATACGCTTGAATCAGGTAACGCCTGGAAGTTTACGGCGGCCGATCGTGGAAAGCGGGTCGCCTGGGGCAGCGGGCGATTCGCCGGCTTCTGGCGCGAACGGGAATGGCGCGGTCTACGGCGCGAGTAGACGCCGCCTTGCACATCCGTTTCAAACGGAGAGGGCCATTCTTGTTTTGGCGATCGATGCCGACGGAGGTGGAACCACATCGTGCACGCTGACCCCAGGCCCGCGGCGGCTCCGCGTCGCGCAGCCGCCGGCTGACTCATCGCTTTTCCATTGGAACCTGCTCCCCAGCGATGAGCGCGCTACTAGTTCGCGGAGCCCGCCAGTTGCTCACGATGCGCGGCCCCGCCGGACCACGCCGCGGGCCGCAAATGAAGGACTTGGGCGTGATCCCCGACGGCGCCATTCTGATTGTCGACGGCGTCATTCAGGAAAGCGGCCCAGCGCGCCGAGTGGAGAATCTCGCCGCCGCCCGCAGCGCTTCCGAACTCGACGTCGCCGGCAAGGTCGTCCTGCCCTCGTTCGTCGATCCGCTCTCCTTCGTCACCGGGCTGCCCGTGCACGGAGCCGCGCTCGACCCCGACTCGCCGGCCCAGCCCCGCTCGCCCGCCGTCGAGCGCCAGGTCGAGGAGTCGTTAACCCGCCAGTGCCGCGCCGCCCCCGCCGGAAAGCTCGCCTTTCATGCCGCCCGCGTGCTCCAGGAGATGGTGCGGCACGGCACCGGCACTGTGGAAATCCACGCCGGCATCGGATTGGAAGAAAACCCCGGCTCGAAAGCACTGCGCGCCACTTCGCGCCTCGAGGGCGGCCCCATCGACGTCACGCACTCGCTGCTGCTCGCCCAGCCCGGGCTCAGCGAATTCGAGGGCCTCGAGGCCGACTACGTCCGCTGGGTGGCCGACCTGCTCCTGCCGCGACTGGCCCGCCGCGACCCGGTCCAGGCGGCTTGCGTGTGCCTCGGTTTCGGCATCCTCGACGATTATTCGGCCAACGATTGCCTGGCTGTGGCCGGACGCCTCGGGCTGCGGCTCGGCGTCTCGCGCGGCCCACTCGCCGCGGACTCCGCCGTCGAACTCGCCCTCAGCGCCCGCGCCGCCTCGATCTCCGGCCTCTCCCATCTCTCTGAAAACGCCCGCCTGGCGCTGGCCGAATCCACCACCGCGGCCATCCTCCGGCCGACTCTCAGCTACAACCGCTGGCGCGATCCCGAACCGGCCCGCGAGCTGATCGACGCCGGCGCCATCGTCGCCCTGGCCACCGGCTGGCACCCCGTCTTCTCGCCCATCGCCAGCATGCCCATGATCCTCTCGCTGGCTTGCACGCTCTACGCCATGAAGCCCGCCGAAGCCCTCACCGCGGCCACCGTCAACAGCGCCGCTGCGCTGGGCCTGCTCGATCGCTGTGGAACCCTCGAGCCCGGCAAGCAGGGCGATTTCCTGGTGCTCGCGGTGCCCGACTTCCGCGACCTGCCCGTCCTGGTCGGCGTCAACCCCGTTGAAGCGGTCGTGAAACGCGGCGCGGTAGTCTGGCAGAGAGGCGAAGTCACGTGGCCCCAGGGATCCTAGCCGGCCGCCTGGTCGAATGCGTTCCGAATTTCAGCGCAGGGCGCGATGCCCGCGTCATCGCCGCCATCGCCCGCGCCGCCTCCGCCGTGCCCGGCATACTGCTTCTGGATCTGCAGACCGACGCCGATCACAACCGCTCCGTGCTGACCTTCGCCGGCCCGCCCGACGCGGTCCTCGAAGCCGCCGTCGCCTCGGCCGGCGTCGCCGCCCGGCTCATCGACATGACCCTTCATGCTGGCGTCCATCCGCGTGTTGGCGCGGCCGACGTGGTCCCCTTCGTGCCGTTGCGCGGCGTCACCCTGGAGGAATGCGCCGCTCTGGCCTGGTCCGCCGGCGAGCAGCACTGGCGGCGTAACGGCGTGCCGGTCTATTTTTACGACGCCGCCGCCCGCCGCCCCGACCGCACGCGCCTTGAGCAGATCCGCCAGGGCGGCTTCGCGTTTCTGCAAACCGCCGCCCTCGCCGACGAATACCGGCGCCCCGATGTCGGCGGGCCCGCGCTGCATCCAACCGCCGGCGCATCCATCATCGGCGCGCGCAAACTCCTGGTCGCCTACAACGTGAATCTGCAAACGCCCGACGTCGCCGTCGCCCGCCGCATCGCCCGCCTCATCCGCGACTCCTCGGGCGGTCTGCCCGGCGTCAAAGCGCTCGGCGTGTTCCTGGAAAGCCGCGGCCTGGCCCAGGTCACCACCACCATCACCGACTTCGAGCTCGCGCCCGTCCACGTCGTCTTCCACGCCATTTCTGACGCCGCGACGCGCGAAGGAGTCGGCATCGCGGGCTCGCAGTTGATCGGCCTGCTCCCGCGCCAGGCGCTGGAGATGGCCGGTCCCACCGATTTCCGCTGGGAGCGCTGGGACGATTCGATGGTCCTCGAAACGCGCCTCGAAATGGCCGCATCGGGACAACTTCGCATCCCCGGGCTGGCATCCGACCTGCCCGGTTTATCATCTGAATAGCCGTGCTCGTTTCCATCGACACCGGTTCCGCCAAACCCACGCGCCCGCGCTGGCTGCGCGCGCCCGCGCCGGCCGGCGACAACTACCGCGATCTGAAGACGCTCGTAGACGGCCTGAATCTCCACACCGTCTGCGAGAGCGCCGCCTGCCCCAACGTCGGCGAATGTTGGAATCATCGCACCGCCACGTTCATGATTCTGGGCAACGTCTGCACCCGCCGCTGCGGTTTCTGCAATGTGCAGAAGGGCGTCCCGCTGGAGGTCGACCTCGACGAGCCGCGTCGCGTCGCCGCGGCTTGCGCCGCCCTCGGCCTGCGCTACGCCGTCGTCACCAGCGTCAATCGCGACGACCGCCCCGATGGCGGCGGCGCCCTTTTCGCCGCCACCATCCGCGCCATTCGCGAGCGCATCCCGGGCTGCAAAGTGGAGGTCCTGATCCCCGACTTCCAGGGCTCCCGCGAAGCCCTGGCGCTGGTGCTGGACGCCGCGCCCGACGTCTTGAACCACAACATCGAGACCGTGCCGCGGCTCTACCGCGAAGTGCGCTTCGGCGCGCGTTATGCGCGTTCTATTGAACTCCTGCGCCGCGCGTCGGAGATGTGCCCCGCGATTCCAACCAAATCCGGCCTCATGCTCGGCCTCGGCGAAAGCTCGGAGGAAGTCCTGGCCGTGTTGCGCGACCTGCGCGCCGCGGGCGTCCGCGTCGTCACCATCGGCCAGTACCTGCGCCCCACGGCCGCCCATCTGCCGGTGCTGCGCTATGTTCCGCCCGAGGAGTTCCTCATGTATCGCGACGCGGGCCTGGCGCTCGGCTTTTCCCACGTCGAATCCGGGCCGCTCGTCCGCAGCAGCTACCACGCCGAGCAAGCGCTCTAGCGCCCGCACCTCGCCCCGCCCTCGGCTTACACTAACAACTGATCCTCATGACGCCTGAATTGATCGAGCCCGGCCTGTGGCGCATCCCGCTCGCCATGCCCGTTGGGCCCGCCTTCGTCAACGTCTACCTGCTGCGCGCCGCCGACGGCTGGATTCTGATCGACACCGGCATGGGTTTTCCGCCGGTCTTCGCCGAACTCGCCGCCGCCTTGGCCCACGCCGGCGTCGAGCCCGCGCAACTCCGCCAGATCCTACTGACGCACGTCCACCCCGACCACTCCGGCAACGCACCCCAACTTGCGAGCCTGAGCGGCGCTCCCATCCGCGTGCACCGCGCCGACGTCGATCTGCTCGAGTGGATCCTCCGCCTAGGCGCCGCCGACCGCACCGGGGAAACTCTGCTCGCCGCCGGCGCCGACCCCGGCCGCGTCGCCGAAGTCGTCGCCGCCGCCGCGCGTCTGTTCGGCCTTTTTCCGCCGCTTCCCGGCGCCCTTTTCCTGAACCATGGCGACTCGTTCCCCACCGCCCTCGGGACCCTGGAAGTGATTCATACTCCCGGTCATTCCCCCGGCCACGTGTGCTTCTATCTGCCCGCGCGCGGTCTGCTGTTCTCCGGCGACACCGTGCTCCTGGAGATCTTCCCCCACATCGGCT
Organism: Terriglobia bacterium; assembly: GCA_963838205.1. GTDB lineage: Bacteria > Acidobacteriota > Terriglobia > Bryobacterales > Bryobacteraceae > CAIVVT01. Next base: position 421,401 of record CAWIQF010000001.1, read on the forward strand.
ATATCGATGGCCACGATTGCTTTGGAGACTTCCTGCTGGCCCTCGACCGGCTCCAGGCGCTGCCCGGCGCCCGTGTCCTGCCGGCCCACGGTCAGCCTTTCGAAGATTTGGACGCCTGGTGCCTGCGCACCCGCGCCGAGGCCCTGCGCCGGCTCGAGCGCGTGCGGTCCCTGGCCGCCGCAGGCCTGAATCCCGCCCAGATCGTCAACCGCATCTGGCAGCGCGACCTGCGCGCCATCGACTACCAGTTGGCCCTGACCTCGGTTCTCGCCCAACTGGCCTACCGCGACCGCCCGGTCACGGAACAAACCGCCGGCCATTCGCGTCTTCCTTGACACGGGAGTTCCCGACAATGATTTATATCTTGCTTTTCCTGATTCTGGCCGTGCTCTGCTGGCCGCTGGCCCTGATCGCGCTGGTCCTGTGCCCGCTGATCTGGCTGCTGCTGCTGCCTTTTCGCATCCTCGGCTTGGCCGTCGGCGGCGTTCTCGATATGATCGGCGCGCTCTTTTCCCTGCCCGCCCGCATCCTCCGCGGCATCTGAGGCCGAGCCGCGCCGCGCCTCCGGGCGCCCCAAATGGGACTTGACGGCTTATGTATCCTTAGGGTGGGAAGCTGTAATCGCCGCGGATCGGCGGGTTTGCTCCCACCATCCTCCGTCTAGTAGCCTGAAACCGTCTCTATGTCAAAATCTCTGGTCATCGTCGAATCGCCTGCCAAGGCGAAGACGATCGGCAAATACCTGGGCAAGAACTTCGTGGTCAAGGCCAGCCTGGGCCACGTCAAGGACCTGCCCAAAAACGATCTCGCGGTCGATGTGGACCGCGACTTCCGCCCCACCTACGTGGTGATCGAGGGCAAAAAGAAACTGATCGACGAGCTCAAGCGGAGTGCGAAGGACGCCGGCACGATCTACCTCGCGGCCGACCCGGACCGCGAAGGCGAGGCGATCTGTTACCACCTGCAGGAAGAGCTGCAATCGAAGAAGGCCGGCGGCCCGGAGATCTTCCGGGTCACGTTTAACGAAATCACGTCCAACGCGGTGAAGCGGGCGTTCGACCACCCGCGGCAGGTGAACACGGCCCTGGTGGACGCGCAGCAGGCGCGGCGCGTGCTGGACCGGCTGGTGGGTTACAAGATCTCCCCGCTGCTGTGGGACAAGGTCCGGCGCGGATTGTCGGCGGGACGCGTGCAGACCGTGGCGCTCAGGCTGATTGTCGAGCGCGAGCGCGAGATCCGGGCGTTTATCAAGCAGGAGTATTGGACGATCGAAGTCCACCTGAACGGCAAGAAGCCACCGGTGCTGAAGGCCAATCTGGCCAAGCGCGACGGCGTGAACGTGGCGATCGGCGACGAAGCCGCGGCGCAGGCGATCGTGGCGGCCGTGGAGGGCAGCGAGTACCGGGTGCTCGCGGTCACGACGAAGGAGAAGCGGCGTTTCCCGGTGCCGCCGTTCATCACCTCGACGCTGCAGCAGGAGGCAGCGCGGAAGCTGCGCTTCAGCGTCAAACGCACAATGGGTCTGGCGCAGCGGCTGTACGAGGGCATCGAACTGGGCGAGGAAGGCTCGGTCGGCCTGATCAGCTACATGCGAACCGACTCGACGCGCGTCGCGGACGAGGCCCTGCAGGAAGTGCGCGGGCTGATCGGCGAGCGATTCGGAGACGGATACCTGCCGGCGACGCCGAACGTTTACAAGACCAAGAAGGACGCGCAGGACGCGCACGAAGCGATCCGCCCGACGAGCGTCTTGCACACGCCGGACGATATCGCCAAGTACCTGAGCGAGGACGAACTGCGGCTGTACCGCATCATCTGGATGCGCTTCGTGGCATCGCAGATGACGCCGGCGGTGTTCGACCAGACGACGATCGAAGTGACGGCGCACGGCCGCGACGGCGCCGATTATCTGCTGCGCGCGACCGGGTCGGTGCCCAAGTTCGACGGCTTCCTGGCGGTGTACGAAGAGGGCAAGGACCAGAAGGACGCGGAAGACGATGAGCTGAAGAACCGGCTGCCGCAGGTGAGCGAGGGCGAGGTTCTCAAGTTCAAGTCGATCAACCCCGAGCAGCACTTCACCGAGCCGCCGCCGCGTTTCACCGAGGCGCTGCTGGTGAAGGAACTGGAGTCGGACGGCGTGGGTCGGCCCTCGACCTATGCTTCGATCCTGTCGACGATACAGGAGCGCGGCTACGTCAAGAAGGAGGGCGGCAAGTTCGCGCCGACGGACCTGGGCACGATCGTCACCGATCTGCTGGTGGAGAGTTTCAACGACATCTTCGACGTGACGTACACGGCGAGGATGGAAGACGAACTGGACAGCATCGAGGACGGCAAGATCGGCTGGACCGACGCGTTGTCGGAGTTTTACGGGCGCTTCAAGAAAGACCTGGAAGAGGCCGAGCGCTCGATGCGCGACATCAAGCGGACTGAGATCGCCACGGACAAGAGCTGCGACCGCTGCGGCAAGCCGATGGTGATCAAGTGGGGCAAGCACGGCTTTTTCCTGGCCTGCACCGGGTATCCGGATTGCACCAACACGCGCGAGATTTCGCTGGACGCGGACCAGATCGGCGACGGCGAAAACCCGGTCGAAGTGACCGAGCAGGACGCGGAAGAGTATTGCGAAAACTGCGGGCGTCCGATGGTGCTCAAGAAAGGGCGCTTCGGAACGTTTTACGCCTGCAGCGGCTATCCCGACTGCAAGACCACCAAGCAGATCGGCGGTGCGCAGAAAAAGCCGGACGTGCTGCTGGAAGAGAAATGTCCCGATTGCGGGCATGCGCTGGCGCTCAAGACGGGACGCTTCGGGGAATTCACGGCGTGCTCGAATTACCCGACGTGCAAGTATGTGCGTCAAAAGACGACGGGCGTCGCCTGCCCGCTGTGCGGCACGGGCGAAATCATCGAGCGGCGTTCGCGGCGTGGCAAGACGTTTTTCGGATGCAACCGCTACCCGGAGTGCGACTTTGTCGCGTGGTCCCGGCCGATCGCCGAGATCTGCCCGCAGTGCGGGTCGAAGTACTTGCTGGAGAAGCGCCTCAAGTCGGGCCACTTCGCCGAATGCCCGAACAAGGAGTGCAAATACCGCAAGCCGCTGGTCGAGGTCGAAGCGCCAGTCGTCTGAGCGGACCGCGGCGGTGGTACGCATGGGCGGGTAGGCCTGTGCCGCGTCTCTTTATCAGGGACGGCATTGCAAAGCAGATCGCTCCAGGCGAGAAGATCGAGTCTGCGAATGGTAGAGCGGCTCAGGAAGCGCGCCCGGTCACTTCGCAGATTGCCTCACGCGTCAGCCGCAGTAACTCCGCCACGCTTTGGTCGCGCACGGCGATGATGCGCTTTGGCCCCAGACCATCCGGGCTCCAACGCTCGAGCATGCGTTCACAGGAGAATCCGCCGAAGATCGACACCAGCGGCACGTCGACGGCGGCCGCGGCATGTTGGCCGGCAGAATCGTAGCCGACGTAAAGCTGCGATGAAGCGATGAACGCCGCAAAGGACGCGAATGTGCCTTCGTGTAGTGCGATGTCCGCGCCCGCGGGGCCGAATCGCGCGACCGCGGCCCGCACACGCCGGTCCTCCTCCGAACCGGGCGCGCCGGTATCGAGCACCACCTGCCACCCCGATTCGACCAGGAAACGCAGGATTTCTTCTTCGAACGGATCGGGCACGCGCTTGGCTGGGTTTTCCCCGATGCCGAAGCTGACCGTGGCCACGGCTCGGCCCGGCAGGGCGTGATCGTACCGGGGATGGAACCACGGCTCGGCGCGCTCGACGCCCAGGGTCTCACGCACCCAGCAGCGCGCCAACTCGGGCAGCGTCGCGGCCGTTTCGCCGCCGTAGCCGCGGCTTTCAAAAAGATGATGCGCGCTGGCCGGGCACACCGGCAGCAGCCCGAGTTGTGTGAGGCGCGAATCGGGATCGAGGAGCAGCACGCCGGGACGGTCCAGCGCCTCCCGCAGAGCGTCGAATGGCGCCAGCCGGTCGCGTAGCAAACCGGTTCGGCCATACGGCACATCGAGGAACGACCAGCGTGCGCCCGCGCCTTCAAATAGCTCCCAGGCTTTGCGCGGCCCCGCGAACCACAGCCGCGCCTTGGGGAAGCGTTGCCGCGCGCCGTCCATGAGAATGCTGGTCACGGCGATGTCGGCGCCCAACGTGACACGCGACAACACGAAGACCTCCGCCGGTTCGAACGCGGGCGGGCGGACGCGGCGCACGGATTCGTAGCGCGCTGTCAGGACTGCGCCATCGAGGCCCGGCAGAGCCCGCGTGATGACCGGCGCGAACAGGTGCGCGTAGGCCGCGCACAGCGCCGGCTCGAAACGATCGGCCAGCCCTTCGACCAGCGTTCCGAGCAGCGCCCGGCTGGCGCTGAGCGCGATGGCTTCGTTCGGATCCAAAGCGAGGCCGGCGAGTTGGGCGACGGCCGCCGGGTCGGGCTCGCGGCCGGCCAGGCAGTCGTCGAGCAACGTGCGCGCGAGTTCAGCGGGCGAGATACTTTCCAACCAGCAACTCCAACTTGCGGCGCGTCGCCTCGGGCACGGTCTTCGGATCGGTGATCAGCGCGTGTGCCAGGGCGTGGCTGCAATCGCACGTGCGCGCCTCCAGCCGCAGGTTGCGCACGGCGCCTCGGACGACCTGCGCGGCGTTCGCCGCGTTCGCATTCAGATTCTGGATAATATCGGCCACCGTGACCGCGGCGTGTTCGGCGTGCCAGCAATCATAGTCCGTGACCATCGCGACGGTGGCGTAGCAGATCTCGGCTTCCCGAGCCAACTTGGCTTCCTGCAGGTTCGTCATGCCGATGACGTCCATGCCCCAGCTCCGATACAGGTTCGACTCCGCCTTGGTCGAGAACGCGGGGCCTTCCATGCATAGGTACGTGCCGCCGAGAGTCGCCTTCACGCCGCTCTCGACGCAGGCGTCGTAGAGCAGCCTGCTGACGTGCGGACAAACCGGATCGGCGAAGCTGACATGCGCCACCAGGCCTTCGCCGAAAAACGTCGACACACGCCCGCGCGTGCGGTCGACGAACTGATCGGGGATCACGAAATCGCGCGGCTTATGCTCTTCCTTCAGGCTGCCGACGGCGCTGAGCGAGAGGATCCATTCGACGCCCAGTTTCTTGAATCCATAAATGTTGGCGCGGAAGTTCAGCTCGGACGGGCTGATGCGGTGGCCGCGGCCGTGGCGCGCCAGAAAGGCGACGGTCTTGCCTTCGAGTTCGCCGACGACATAGGGGTCGGACGGCTCGCCGAAGGGCGTTTCGACGCGAACGTCGTGCTGCCCGGTGAAGCCCGGCATCGAATACAGACCGCTGCCGCCGATGATTCCGATTCTGGGGTTCAACTCCGCGCACCTCTCTCACGATGAAGTGGACAAACCCTCAGAATAGCGGGCTTGCGGGCCGCGTGGGAGACCTCGCGTGACCCGAATGAGCCGGCGCATCGGAGATAATGGGTTCGGCCCGATCGTCCCTGTTTTGAATATGCAACCATTGCGGCCCGAAAGCGCGAAGGAACTCTCGCAAGCCCTGCAGGAGGCCGCCGCTGCCGATCGCAGCATCGTTCTGCGCGGCGCGGGCAGCAAGGACGCCATGGGCGGGCCCGTGCCAGCCGCGGATGTGGATCTGCGTCTCGACAAGCTGAGCGGCGTTCTGCAGTACGAACCGTGCGACCTCACCGTCAGCGTCGCGGCCGGCACGCCGTGGCGTGAGTTGAGCGCCATTCTGGCCGCCGAGGGCCAGATGCTGGCGCTCGATCCACCCTGCGCGGAGAGCGCCACGGTGGGCGGCGTCGTGGCCTCGAATTGCAGCGGCCCGCGCCGGCGTCTTTTCGGCACTGCGCGCGACATGGTGATCGGCATGACGCTGGCGACACTGGACGGACGCCTGGTTCAGACTGGCGGCATGGTGGTGAAAAACGTGGCCGGTCTGGATACGCAGAAGGCGCTCATCGGCAGCTTCGGCACTCTGGCCGCGATCGCCGCCGTGAATTTCAGGCTCGCGCCTTTGCCCGAAGCCTCGCGCACTTTTCTGATCGGCTGCCGGACCGCCGAGGAATGTGCCGCCGCACGAGACCGGATTCTCACGAGCGTCTTGCAGCCCACCGCGCTCGACGTCCTGAACCCCGCCGCGGCGAAGCTGTGCGGGCTGGATTCCATCGGCTTGCATGACTTTGTGCTGGCCGTTGGCGCCGGAGCGAGCGCGGCCGTGCTGGCCCGCTACGGGCGCGAACTGGCGGGCGCCCAGGCGCTCGAAGGCCCGCCGGAACAGGCCTTCTGGACAATGATTCGGGAGTTCGCTTGCGTCTGGGTCAACGGCTTTCCGATGCGTGCGGTAGTGCGCGTCGGCCATCCCATGGGCGCCCTGGCGGAGGTATTGAACACCGCTCCCGGCGCCTGCGTGGCGCGCGCGGGCAACGGCGTTTCCTACCTGGCTTTCGACAGCCCGCAGGCGCTCGGCGAATGGATGCTCGCGACCGCCGCCAAGGAGTGGACTCGCGTCGTCGAATGGTCGGGCGACGAAGTACGCGCGACGGTCGAATTGTGGCCCGACTGCGGCAACGATTTCAGCGTCATGGAGCGCTTGAAACTGCTGTTCGACCCGCAGCGCCGGTTGAACGCGGGGAGGCTCTATGGCCGCTTGTGACACGCACGCGCCGTATCCGGCGGTGCTCGTGGGACGTGATAAGGACGCCCCGGCGGCCTTCGATCTCGATAAGTGCATTCACTGCGGGCTGTGCCTGAACGCCTGCCCGACGTATCGCGAGCTGGGTCTCGAAATGGACTCCCCGCGCGGGCGCGTCTACCAGATGGTGCAAGTCGCCACGGGCCAGATGGAGATGGGGCCGAGCTACCTCGAGCACCTCGATCTCTGCCTCGCCTGCCGGGCCTGCGAGACCGCCTGCCCGTCGGGCGTGCCCTACGGCCGCATGATCGAGGCGGCGCGGGCCGAGATCCAGTCCGCCAAGGTGCACGGGAAGATTCCAGAGTCGGCCACGGAGCGCTTCGTCCGCAGCCTCGTCTTCGGCCGCATTCTGCCCTCGCGCCGCTGGCTCCGAATCATCGTCGGCCTGTTATGGTTTTACGAGGCCAGCGGTCTGCGCGCGTTGGTGCAAGGCAGCGGCGTGTTGAAGGCGTTTGGAAAACTCGGCCGCATCGAGCCGCTCGCGCCGTCGGCCGAGATGCCGAGTTTCTTCACGCACTACGGGAGTGCCTTCCCGGCCGAAGGCCAGCGCCGCTACCGCGTGGCGCTGCTCGGCGGCTGCATCGCCAACATCTTCTTCGCACGGCTGCATGAGGCGACGGTGCGCGTGCTCGTAAAGAACGGCTGCGAAGTGCACGTGCCCGAAAACCAGACCTGCTGCGGCGCGCTGCACGTCCATTCCGGCGAACGCGAGCAGGCCCGGGTGCTCGCGCGGAAGAACATCGACGCGCTCCTGCCCGGCGACTACGATGCCATCATCAGCAATACCGCCGGCTGCGGCTCCACGTTGAAGGAGTATCACGAGCTGCTGGAACACGACCCCGCTTACGCCGCGAGGGCGCGGCAGTTCGTGGAACGCATGCGCGACGTGAACGAATTCCTCGCCGCGGCGGGGCTGACCAGAGCGCCGGGGCGGCTGGAGGCGACGGTTACGTATCAGGACTCGTGCCATCTGCTGCATGGCCAGAAGATCCGTAACGCGCCGCGCCAACTGCTGGCGCAGATCCCGGGAGTGGTGTTGAAAGAGCTGCCCTACTCGGACATCTGCTGCGGCAGCGCCGGCGTCTACAACGTCGTGCAGGACGAGATGGCCGCGGCGCTCATCGAACGCAAGCTGGGCTACGCCAACTCCACCGGCGCCACGATTATCGCCACCGCCAACCCGGGCTGCATGTTGCAGCTCCGCGCTGGTGTCGCCCGGCACGGCCATGGCCAGCGCGTCCTGCATGTCATCGAACTGCTGGACGAAGCCTACGGCCACTCGCCGGCCACGCTGGATTAGCCTCAGTTCTTTCCACCGGACTGCGGCTGCGTCCTCGCTGCGCGGATCCAATTCTGAGTTGTCTCCAGGCCGGGAAGTTACCATGGACAATGAGGGCTCACATGCAAATGGACCACACCACGAGGAAGCGGTTTTACTTCCCCGGCAGCGGCCAGTTCTCCATCCGCGACCACTTCGCGGTGGGCTTTGAGCCCGTCCACATCGGCTACCTGGGCGAGAATTTCCGCCGCACGTATCTCGACCTGGTCGTCCCACCTGAGTCCCCGGGCGACTTCTCGACCCGCAATCTGACCGAGCGTCTCAGCGGGCCGCAGATCGTCGAACGTTTCGGTGAGAGTTGCCTGGTGCCATTGCCGGTCGCCTGGCACCTGCTGCTGCAGCACGCCAGCGGGCAACCCGGCGGGTTGCTGACCAATGGCCAGACCAACATCCTGATCCACCCAGGCGTGGACTACACCCTCGGGATCTTCTGGTTCCACGGCGGCTGGAGCATCCGCGCTTATCCGTTCCACTCCGACAAGCAGCGAGCCTGGTTTGCCGGCAACCAGGTGATCGTGCGCAGCGCCTGAAACGCGCCGCTTCGACCGGTGGGCGCGAGATTTCATCTACTAGGCTAGTGGCGCGGAGACGGCATGAGGAGCCGCGACTGCGACGGAGAGTTTGTGTTACTGAGCCGCGACCGTGAGGGAGCGGAGGTGTGGTGTCGGAGCCGCGACTATAAGGAGCGGTCCTCGCGCTGTTTCCCAACCGCTACTGAGCCGCGCGGGGCAGCAAGCGGTTGCGTGCATGGTAACGGTTTCTCAGCGACGAGTCACTAGTGCGGGCTTAACCCAGAATGTCGCGCAGGTCGCGATAGAGGCGTCGCGCGGCGGAGGCCTCGGCGCCTGCGGCCGCGCGCGATTCGCCCTTGCCGACGAACCAGTCCTGGCCGTCGCGCGTGACCAGCGCCGCGAAGCCGCCCGCGGTGAGCAGACCCGGCGAGCCGATGGAGCCGAAGCCTTCACCGCGGCGCTCGACCAGGACCACGCAACCCTCGCGTTCGAATACGAAATGCGTCGTCACTTCCGGCACGGGGAGCAACTGGATTTCCGCCGCGGCGAGGCGCTCGAACTGCAGAACCAGACTGGGGAGCAACGGCGCCTCTTACATTTTGTAGCGGCCGAGGTCCTCGTCGTTGAGGCCCTCGAGCCAGCGCTTCAGCTCTTCGTTGGTGACCTTGTCGCTGATGTTGGCCGCGCTGCGCGAGTTCTGCAGCACCTGCTCTTCGACATAGATCGGACAATCCAGCCGCAACGCCAGCGCCAGCGCGTCGCTAGGGCGCGAATCGACGCTGATCAGCTCGCCATTCTGCTCCAGCCAGATCACGGCGTAGAAGGTCTCGTCCTTCAACTCGCTCACCACGACCTTGTGGACCGTGGCTTCGACGCCCGTGAGCAGGTTCTTGATCAGGTCGTGAGTCATCGGCCGCGGCGTCGTGACCTTCTCGATTTCCAGGGCGATGGCATTGGCTTCGTAGACGCCGACCCAGATTGGCAGGATCGAGTTACCACTCGTGTCGCGCAGGATGACGATGGGCGTGTTGGTGACCGGATCGACCATCAGGCCCCGGATCTTCATCTCAATCTCCATGTCAGCCCCTTCCTCAGACTACTAAACTCAGCCCGCCGCAAGAACCGGCCGGAGCGCGCCCGCGAAAACGCGCCTTATAACGCCACCGCACAATCGCCGGCCAGCGAATTCGGTCCGGCCCGCTGCACCCGCACCGGCACGTAACGCCCGATCACCTCGCTCTTCTGCGGCTCCGCTCCAGCGGCGCGCGGCGCTGCGGTGAAATTCAGTACGCGGTTCTGCGATGTGCGCCCGATCCACTGCCCGGTGGCGCTGTTGAAGCCTTCGATCAGCACCTCCAGTTCGCTGCCGATGAGGCCCGAATTGCGGCGCAGTTGAATGGCCCGCTGGCGCTCCTGTAGGATCGTCAGGCGGCGGCCCTTCTCCTCTTCGGGCACCTGATCGCCCAGCGCCAGAGCGGGCGTGTTGGGCCGCCGCGAGTATTTGAAGCTGAAGATCGAATCGTACTCCACCTGGTCCAGCAACGACAGCGTTTCGCCGAAGTCCTCTTCGGTCTCGCCGGGAAAGCCCACGATGATGTCGGTCGAGATGGCGATGGCACGCCGCGCGTTCTTCATCCACTCGATGCGGCGCATATATTCGTCGCGCGTGTACTGTCGATCCATCGCCTGCAGCACCTTCGTCGAGCCCGACTGCACTGGCAGGTGGACCATATCGCACAGCGTTGCGTTGCGATCGATGGCGTCAACGATTTCTTTCACAAAATCGCGCGGGTGCGATGTCGTGAACCGCACGCGGCGGATGCCGGCGATGCCGGCCACTTCCTCCAGCAGACGCGCGAAGTCCCAACCGGCCGGCGTTGGATCGCGGTACGAGTTGACGTTCTGTCCGAGTAGCTGGATCTCCGTCCAGCCGGCCGCGGCGAGTTGCCGCGCCTCGGCCATCACGCTCGCGGAACTCCGGCTGCGCTCGGGTCCGCGCGTGAACGGCACCACGCAGTAAGCGCAGCTTTTGTCGCAACCTTCGATGATCGTGATGTAGGCGCGATGCGGATTGTCGCGCCGCGTCATCGGCGTTTCGAAGGCCTCTTCGGTGTCCAGGCTCAGACCGGTAACGCGGCGCTCTCCGGATTCGATCCGGATCAGCAGCTCGGGCAGCTTGGAGTAACTGGCCGAGCCCACCACGAAACCCACGTGGGGCGATCGTTCAAAAATGCGCTCGCCTTCCTGCTGGGCCACGCAGCCGAGCACGCCATAGACTTTGCCGTTGTTTCCGCCCGCGCGCTTGAACTGATCCAGGCGATGGAACACCTTCTGCTCCGCCTTGTCGCGGATGCTGCAGGTGTTGTAGAGAACCAGGTCGGCCTCCGCGGGCGATTCCACCTGCTCATAGCCGCGGCTTTCCAGCGTGCCGACCACCTTTTCGGAGTCGTGCACGTTCATCTGGCAGCCGAACGTCTCGAGGTAGAACTTCTTCATCTGTGAGCAACCAGGGCGGGAACTGCTCTCATTATAGGGACTCCACCGATCATCCCGTTTGGCACGGAGCAAACAGATCAGATGCGGCTGGGACCGCTATTCGGCCCATCCGATTAAGCTCGACGCGTGGATCAGCGGTGGCCGAGATACATCAGCCAACCCAGGCCGAAAACAGTGGCCAGGAAGTAGCCGAAGGAGGTGAGACCGTACATCAGGCGCTCGCGGTCGGTTTTCTTGGTGACGACGCCCAGCACGGCCGAGGCGAACAGCGCCAGAAAGAGGGTCGTTTCGAAGTGGGTGAAGGCCATTTTCATCGGGGTCGCGCTCCTCAATCCTTGCGGCCGACGGCGATTTCCCAGGCGTCGACCATCGCCAGAATGTTGAACAGGCCCGCCGCGACCAGGAACTTGGTGCCGTAGTCCACAACGTGCCCGGCCACGTCGGCCGACTCGTAGCCGAACCACTTGGTCATGAAGAACGGCAGGCCCGTCGCGAGATTGGCCAGGAAGCCGCCGTAGTAAATCACCGTCGTCAGCAGATCGCCGCCGGCGGGTTGGAACATATAGCCGCGCATCATCAGGCCGATGGCGAACGAGACCAGGATGCAGCCGGAGAGAATCAGGCCGCGATAGGTGCGCTTCAGGTAGAAGTGGCCGCCGCCGGGGAACAACCATGCCACAACCAGCACGGGCAGCCACTTGGACAGCGGAGGCAGAGGCGGATACTGGATCTCGGGCTTCTCGCTCATGCAGGTAATCTCAGGCTAACACGCGTCACGCAGCTCTCGCCGCTGCCGCTTCTCCCGGCGCCGCTCCCAATCGTGCCGGCTCAATGCCCGCGCGGCGGCTGCGTGCATAGCCACAGGAACGCTTCCAGAATGCGCGCACGCTGCGCCGCATCGACCGACAGAATGCGGTGATGTCCGCCCGCCTGTGGTGTGAATTTTGTCATGCCGCGATCGTCGACGCTCACGGACCCTTCCGGCGAGGCTGTGAAATAGCCGTCGTTGGGGCGCACAGCATAAAATGCCGCGGTCAGATCCCAGGTCTCGCGGTCATACGGCATCTTCTGGTAGACGCGGTAGGCGTCCGCCACGGGATGCGCGCCGGGAGGGCCGAAATCGCGCACGATACTCGCGGCCGGGTACTTGATCGTGCGCCCCACTTCAAATCCGCTCCACACCACTGCCGTCGGCCATTCGCGGGCGACCTTCTGCGCGGCCGGGATGTCGGTGACCACGTTGTACTCGGGACCGCCGCCCGTGAAGTCGCCGGCCATCATCACCAGCCGCTTCACCTTCCTCGCCGCCAGATCGCGCCCGCCCGGCGACTCCAGCAGGTGCGCCAGGTTAGTGCTAAAGCCGACCTGCACGATGACGACGCTGCCGTCGGCCTCCTTCCCGAGCGCCGCCCGCAGCACCTCGACGGCATCCTTGGCGTTGTCGGTGTACTTGTAATGGCCGGCATCGAGCGCCTTCTTGAGATACCCGTCGTCGGGCGTCTTGCCGTCCTTCACCATGCCGATCGGGATCTCCGGCCGGCCGTAGTAGGTGTTGATTGCAGAGGCCAGGCGCGGCGCCCACGGATTGTCCTTGGTGATGGTCACGGCGGCGATCCGCGCGTCGCCCCGGCTCTCAAAGGCATGCAGAATCGCCAACGCGAGACAGTCGTCCACGTCGTTGCCGATGTCGGTGTCGAAGATCACGGGTACGGGCGGCGCCGCCACGGCCAGCATCGCGCCGATGAGAAACACAAGGATGGCTTTCAACACGGTTGCCTCACTCTCGTTCGTACTCTACCGAAATCAGGCACAGCCCGCGCGCGGGCAGCGCCGGGCCGGCCTTGCCCGCGAAGCCCGGTTCGAGCCGCGCCAGCAGGCTCGCGCGGTCCAGGTTGCCCTTGCCGGCTTCGATCAGCGTGCCGGCCATCATCCGCACCATGTGCTTCAGGAATCCACTGCCGCGGACGCGGTAGATCAGCTCGTCGCCTTCCCGCCACAGCGCGGAATCGAAGACCCTCCGCACCTTCGAGCCGCCCGCATCGTCCTTCTCATCCGCGGCGGCGAAGGCCGAGAAATCGTGCTCGCCAACAAACAGCGCGGCGCTCTCCGCCATGCGGCTCTCGTCCAGCGGATAGGGGAAGTGGCAGACGTACAAACGGCGCATCGGCGGGCAGACCTCCGCGCGCCAGAATCGGTACTCGTAGGTCTTGGCCCGGGCCGCATAGCGCGGATGGAACTCCGCCTCCGCCTCCTCGACCTGAGTGACCCGGATCGAGCGCGGCAGCAGACGGTTCAGGGCGCGGCGCAGGTTGTCCACCGGGATCGGGTTTTCGATCGAGAAGGCCGCCACCTGAGCCAGCGCATGCACGCCCGCGTCGGTGCGCCCCGAGCCGGCCACATCGACGGGCCGGCCTTCGATCTCGCTTACCGCCCTCTCCAGTTCGCCTTGAATGGTCGTCAGGCCGGGCTGCACCTGCCAGCCGTGAAACTCCGTGCCGTCGTAGGCTACGCTGATGCGGATTCGGCGCATGCCGCCGCCTCACGCCGGGCGCGAGCCCGGTTTCACCACGGGCAGCCCCTGCGCACACAGTGGACACTGCGCCGGCTCCCAGGAGATGACGTTCAAAGTGGCCAGCGCGACCCGCGGCAGGCCCAGGTCGGCACGGCCGCCGCTGCGGTCGATGATCGATCCCGCCGCGAGCACGTCGGCGCCGGCGGCCTTTAAGAGTTCGACCACTTCCAAGGAACTGCCGCCGGTGGTGACCACGTCTTCGATCACCACGGCCGTCTCGCCGGCTCGCAGCGTGAAGCCCCGCCGCAGCACCATCTTTCGGTCCGCGTCGCGCTCGGTGAAGATGTGCCGGGCGCCGAGCGAGCGCGCCACTTCGTGGCCGATGATCAGGCCGCCCATGGCCGGGGAAACCACGGTCTCAATCCTGCGTTCGCCGGCCAGGCGCGCCACGCCCTCGGCCAGCGCGCGGCCCAGCGTCTCGGCATGGCGCGGGTGCGCCAGCACGAGCGCGCATTGCAGGTATTCCGAGCTGTGCAGGCCGCTGGTGAGCCGGAAGTGACCCTTGAGATACGCGCCTGTCTCGAGAAACAGGTCCAATACGGGAGCAACGGGATTCGTCACCATGCGACAGGATATCACCGGGCGCGCCCCGCGGGCGGCCACGTCACTCAAGTCGGCTTGTTACCATGGTTGTGTTTTTAGGGAACTTCCGGCCATCCGCCGGCGTTTCCTGAGAAGAGATCGCGGATCCGCCGCGCTACTTGAGAGACCAGCAGGACTGATAACTACGATGAGACGCTTCTATCCTTCGATCGCCATCGCGCTGTGCGCGCTTCTGATGAGCCCGATGGGCTTCGCGCAGTCCGCGCCGCCCCCGGCCGGATCGTCCAGCGCGGGCCATACGAGTTCCCTGAGCGACCAGCCGCAAGTGCCGCGCCCTCCGGGCGATTTTGTCACGCGTAGCTTTAGGGCTCCGGCCATCGCGCCCATTAACATGGGCAACTCCAATCGTCTGGAGGCGCTGATCCGCGCTGGCAAACTGTATTTGTCGCTGGAGGACGCGATCACGCTGGCGCTCGAAAATAACATCGATATCGAAGTCGCGCGCTATGGTCCGCAGATCGCGCAGGCCGATTACCTGCGCGCCAAGGCCGGCGGTTTGCTGCGCGGCGTGCCGTCGAGCGTGAGCGCGGCGCCAAGTTCGGCCGCGGCGCAGGCCGGCGGCGCCACCAGCTCCAGCGGCGCATCGTCGGGCGGCGGCAGCAGTTCCGCCACCGCCACCACGGGCGGAACCGTGATCACGCAGACCGGTCCGTCGGTTCCGGTGCTCGATCCTTTGGTCTATTTCCAAACCTCGCTGAGCCACATCTCGGCGCCCCAGGCCAACACGATCACGGCGGGCACTTCCTCGCTGGTTTACGACTCGCGGCAATGGACCGAAGCCTTCCAGCAGTCGTTTCTGACCGGCACCACCGTGAGCGCCAGCTATCAGCAGCTCTACACCTCCACCAACAGCCCGTTCAACACCCTCAATCCCAACACCACCGGCACGGCGGCGATTCAGATCAGCCAGAATTTGCTGCAAGGCTTCGGCCTGGCGGTGAACAACCGCAGTATCCGCGTGGCCAAGAACAACATTCATTTCTCGGACCTGGTGTTCCAGCAGCAGGTTAACGTCACGGTGGCCGGCGTCATCGGTCTGTATTGGGACCTGGTCAGCGACCGCGAAGACCTGCTGGTGAAGCAGAAGGCGCTGGAAGTCGCCAAGCAGTTCTACGAGGACAACAAGAAGCAGGTCGAGATCGGGACCCTGGCCCCGATCGAAGTCGTGCGGGCCGAGGCCAATGTGGCGACCGCCGAGCAGGACCTGACCAACTCGGACACCGTGCTGCTGCAGCAGGAGACGATCATCAAGGACTACCTCAGCCGCAACGGCGTGGCCAGCCCGACCATCGCGCTGGTGCGCGTGATCCCGACCGACCAACTGGTGAAACCCGAGGGCGAGTACAACGAGAAGCTCGGGGACCTGGTGGACGCGGCGCTGCGCCAGCGTCCGGAACTCGCCCAGACGAAGGTCAATGTGGAGAACTCGAAGATCGGCCTGGCGGGCAGCCGCAACGCGCTGCTGCCAACCCTGTCGGCGTCGGGCTACGTGGCCAACACCGGCCTGGTCGGCCAGTTGAACACGCAGCCCTACAACGGCGTGCCGATCGTGCAGCAGGTGGACCCGTACTTCCTCGGCGGCCAGGGCACGTTGTTCGGGCAGGTATTCCGCCGCAACTTCCCGGACTACGCCCTGACGCTCACCCTGTCGGCCACACTGCGTAATCGCAGCGCGCAGGCCGACTACATCCGCGATTCGCTCACCGTCCGGCAAAGCGAACTGGCCGAACAGCAGCAGATCAAGAACATCCGCGTGAGCGTCCAGAATGCCTGGATCGCCGTGATTCAGGCCCGCGCCCGCTACCAGTCGGCGCTCAAGGGCCGCGTCCTCCAGGAACAGACCCTCGACGCCGAGAACAAGAAATACGCGCTGGGCGCCTCCACCGCCTTCCTGGTCGTGCAGACGCAGCGCGACCTCGCCACCGCGCGCGCCAGCGAAGTCGCCGCCCTGGCCGGCTACAACCGCGCGCTGGTCAATCTGGATCTGCAAACCGGCTCGGTGCTCGAGAAGAACCACGTGGAACTGGGCGAGGCCAGGACCGGCAAGAGCGCGCGACCGAACACGACGCCCCAGAATTGAGGCCCGCGCGCCACCTCGCGCGGTTACTCTCCAGCCTCCCGCCCGCCTGGATCTTCCGGGCGGGCTTTTCCTTCTCCTGCTCTCTCGGCAGCCACCCGGCGCGGCCCAATTCGGCACAGGCCCGGAACGGTCACGGCAGCGCCAGGCCGGTGGATTCCAATTCGGGATTCAATTAAGCCCAAGCAAACCCGTAGTTCCGTATAAGTCGTTTGGTTTCAATAGATATTAGTTTGGCCCATGCTGTGCTAATCAGAAGTCGTGCTGGTTTCCAGGGCGGACCCGGGGATCGAAGTATCCTCTTTCAATCCCAACACCTCAAACACCTCCCTTCTCAACCCTGAACCAAATCACTCCAGTCCCCTCACGTTCGATTCCCCGGGTCCATTTCTTGACAATCTGATGGCGCTGAGCGCGCCGACTCGCCGGACCGGCTGAGCGCACTCCGAGTCGCACCAATCGGTCTGCTGCGCGATCCTGGCGCACCAGCGCCGCAGCCTGCCGGCAGTTCCCGCCGTGCCGCCCCGAGTGAAACCCGGATCGCCAATCTTCGCAAGATGTTGCCGCCATCCGGCAGTTTCGCCGACGCTGCGGATTTTTCCTGCAAAAAGTTTCCGTGGCTGGGTCGTTTTGGGTTGACGGAACTCTCGCCGGCGGGTTAAGGTATAGGTGGGTGACGAAGATCTTGTGAAAGGTCGAGTTGCCTTGAGTTGTATGGATCCTCGGTAGGCGAGGCGTCCGCGTGGCAAACAGGCCATTGCCCTAAAGCGTCGAAAGATGTTCAAGGGTAGACCAGGGATTCCCGGGTTAAGGGTCTTCCTAAGATGGCTGAGGTCTTCGGATCTCTGACGGCGCGCGGTGCTGAAGCTTGGACCAGTGGGGGAATCCGGCCTCAGTAGTATTTTTATGCTTCTGGCCATTTCTCCGCTCTGGGGGAAATGGTCTTTTTCATTTCCCTTCTGAGCCTCACTCGCCTGCAGAAAGGCGGTATGGTACTCGACGATCAGCCTCCCAGTTGCACTGGCAGCAGGCGGTCGCCGCGGTGCTGACCCGGCCGGCGAGTTCTCTCGCATTGCCGCTTCGGTCACCGTGGCGCCCGCGGTAAACGCGCTCGCGCGGGCCGAAGGCCATTTGACCTTCCCCTTCCGACATCTCCTGCCAAACAGTAACCCGCCGGACCTCCGGCCCAACCGCTCCTCTCCTCGAGAGGGACATGGTGGTTCTATTTGTGCCCGTGCTGCAGACACATTCCGAGCCGGAGAAAGGAGATGCCCCGATGACGAACAAGTTGATTCCATTGGCCGCGGCCGAAGCGGAAGTCGAGGCCACCTCCGTCCGCGGCACGGTCGTGAAGAGCAAATGGCTGCATAGCCTGCTCACCTTCCTGGTGGTCTTCGGCCCGGGCTTGATCGTCATGGTGGCCGACAACGACGCTGGCGCGGTTTCCACCTACTCCCAGGCCGGCGCCCAATACGGCAATCATCTGCTGTGGATCGTCGCAATCCTGCTGCCGGTCACGTATTTCATCCAGGAGATGGTGGTCCGCCTCGGCATCGCCACGGGCAAGGGCCACGCCGCGATGATCTACCAGCGTTTCGGCAAGTGGTGGGGTCTGTTCTCGCTGGTCGATCTGGAACTGGTCAACTTCCTCACGCTGGTCACCGAGTTCGCGGCGATTGACCTGGCGCTGAACAAGATGGGCGTGGACCCGCGCCTGGGCGTCCCACTGGCAGCCGCGGCGTTGATTCTGATCACCGTCAGCGGCAGCTACCGGCGCTGGGAGCGGACGGTCGTGTTTCTGTGCCTGCTCGATCTGGCCTGGTTCTATATCGCCTTCATGATGCGGCCGGAGTGGGGCGCGGTGGCCAGGAGTTCGATCCTTCCGTCCATGCCGCCGGGCGGCATCACGGCCGACCTGACGTTTCTGGTGATCGCCATCGTCGGCACCACCGTTGCGCCCTGGCAGCTCTTCTTCCAGCAGAGCTGCATCGCGGACAAGAAGTTGCGATTCGCCGACCTGCGCTGGGCGCGGCTGGATACGTTCCTGGGCGCCTGCGTGACGGTGACCGCGGCCGCTTGTATGATGATCGCCGGCGCGGCCTCGCACACTCACGGCTTCCATTTCACGGACCCGGCGCAGATGGCGGTCGACATCGGCTCCTTCGCCGGCCCGCTGGTCAAGAATTTGATCCTGCTGATGATGATCAATGCCGCGGTGCTGGGCACGACCGCCATCTCGCTGTCGAGCGCCTGGGCCTACGGCGAGGTGCAGGGCTGGCCGCACAGCCTGCAGCTTCCGTTTTCCAAGGCC
Source organism: Terriglobia bacterium (assembly GCA_963838205.1). Taxonomy (GTDB): domain Bacteria; phylum Acidobacteriota; class Terriglobia; order Bryobacterales; family Bryobacteraceae; genus CAIVVT01. Next base: position 440,002 of record CAWIQF010000001.1, read on the forward strand.
AAGGGCTTCTATTTCGTCTACGCGCTGTGCGTGGCCGCCGCGGCCGGCCTGGTGCTGATTCCGCGCGCCCCGCTTCAACTGATCATTCTGGGCGTGCAAGTTCTCGCGGGGGTGATCCTGCCTTCGGCGATCATCTTCCTGCAATTGTTGTTGAACGACCGGGAATTGCTCGGCGATTACGCCAACAAGCCCTGGAACAATGTCGTGAACTGGACCATCATTGTCGTCCTGTTCGCGCTTTCGCTGATCCTGGCGGCGCAGGTAGCCGCGCCGAATCTGTTTCCGACGATTTCGTAAGGAGGACTGAACCATGGCAACCATGCTGCTGAACAAAATGGAGCTCGAGGAGCTGCGCAACGACCATCGCTGGGTGGTGATTCATCCGCTCGATGATGCGCCCGAAACGAAGGTCGACACCGCGGCCCTGGGTCCGATGAAGTTGACGCTCAGCGTCAGGCTGTCGTTGATGAGCCTGCGGGCGTATCTCATCCTGATGCTCCTGCTGGTTTTCTACAGGGTCTTCTGCCAGGCCGGTTTCTTCGGCCTGCACGTGTAACGAAGGCACAACCTATGTCAGATTCATCTGGCTCTACAAGGGTTCTCGAGGGCGCGGAAGATTCGAGCCGGGGCTCATGCCTCGATCGAATGCTCCGCGCCCTTGCGACCAGCCCTGCCGTGCTCTCCTTCGACCACGAGATAGCCGTTTGGCTCACAAATCCGCGCGTATTGCACCCGACCTTGTAGCACAAACTGAAAAATCGTGATACAACGGTTCTTTCCATGGCGACCGTCCTGCAATGCCATGCCCCCCACGCCTGGCTCGCCCTGCTGCTTCTGATCGGTATCCCGGCCGCCCTGCCGGCCCATCTCCTGTCCGTTCCGGAGGCCCCTGCCACAAGCGCCGTGCAGGGTGTGGTCACCGACCCCCAGGGCAAGCTCGTCCCCAGCGCCCAGGTGCGCCTCGTCGGGCACTCCGGAGGCATTCGGCGCGAGGCAACCTCGGACGCCGAAGGCCGCTTCGCCTTTGACCGGCTCGAGCCCGGCGAGTACCGCCTCACGGCCTCCTCGCTCGGCTTTCCCGACGCCTCGCGCACCGTCCAGGTGGACTCTGACGAGACCGTCAGCGCCGAGTTGCACTTCACCCAGATCAGCGGCCAGACCGAATCGCTGGTCATTTCGGCCCAACCCTTCGAGCCGTCCATCGACCTGCGCAACGCCGAGGTCTTCAACCGCACCCTGTTCACGCGCGACGACCAGTTGTTCCAGCAGTTGGACGCGGGCATCAACGCCGGCCAGCACGAAGGCGGCGGCAAGTCTCTGGAGATCCGCCGCTTTGGTTTCAACCTCGACCACGGCGGCGTGAACGGCGGCCTCAAAGTGATGGTCAACGACGTCCAGCAGAACCAGGGCACCCAGGGCCACGGCCAGGGCTATCTGGGCTCACTCAAGGCGCTCAGCCCGGAGCTGATCGGCGAGGTCAGCATCATCAACGGCCCCTTCAGCGCCGAATACGGCGACTTCAGCGGACTCGGCGTCGTCCAGATCCGCCAGCGCGAGTCCCTGCCCGACGAGATCACCGCGCGCTTCCAGGGTGGCAATTTCGACGCCTGGCGCGGCTTTGCCGCCTACAGTCCCAACGTGCAGGAAGTGGATTCCTACTTGGCCTACGATGGCTCCTACACCGACGGACCGTTTCAAAACCCGGAACGCTATCGCCGGGACAACGTCAACGCCAACTACGCCGTTACGCTCCCGGAGCATCAGAAGCTCGGCTTTCGCCTGCTCTATGGCCGCAACGACTTCTATTCCTCCGGCCAGCCTCCCGCTGGATCTCGTCGCCGCCGGTTTGCTCGACCGCTACGGCTATATCGATCCCAGCGACGGCGGACGCGTCTGGCTCGGCACCGCCTCGGCCTACTACATCAAGTCCTTCGCCAATGGAGACGTTTTGCGCGCCGACGGCTTCCTCACCCGCGACCTGTTCGACCTGTTCTCCAACTTTACCTTCTTCCTCAACGATCCCGTGCACGGCGACGGCATCCAGCAGCACGACTCGCGCCTCACCGAAGGCGCCACCACCCAGTACACCCACACCGGCCGCCTCGGCCCAGTCGTCGCCCTGTTCAGCGCGGGCTTCAACTACCACGACGACCAGGTCAACGTCGGCTTGTACCCGCGCGAGGACCGCGTTCCACTCGGCGTTCAGACGCGCGCCCTGGCCCGCATCGCCAACGGCGCCGGCTACGCCCAGGAGAGCCTGAGTTTCTTGTCCGGGCGGTTGTTGATCAGCGCCGGTCTGCGCTTCGACGAGTTCCTCTGGGACGTGGCCGACCTGGTGAACCCCGAGCAGAGCGGCGTCGAAACCGCGGGCCGCTTTCAGCCCAAGTTTGCCCTCGCGTTCACGCCCTCGCGCCACCTGCCGCTGACGCTCTATGCCAATTACGGCCGCGGGATCAACAGCGTCGACGCGCGCGCCGTCGTCCAGCGCCCGTCCAGCCCGCGCGTGGCGACCACCGATTTCTACGAGGCCGGCGCCTCATCCCGCTTCCGCCGCTTCGCCTTCAGCACCGACGCCTTCCTGATCGACCACTCCAACGAGATGGTCTACATCCCCGACGACGGCACTTTCGAATTCAAGGGCCCCAGCCGCTCCTATGGCGTCGAGGCCAAGACCTCCCTTGAGATCACTCATCATCTTTCACTGAACGCCGGCCTGACCAAGATCGGCGACGCGTTCTATCTCGGCGGCGACCATCGCGTCTACGTCAACAGCGCCCCGCACTTCACCGCCAATGCCGGGCTCACGCTCGCCGCCTGGCGCGGCTGGAGCGGGTCGCTGCGTATGCGCGCCATCAACCATTACCGCCTCGACGGCAACGACCCGTCCATCGTCGCCACCGGCAGCACGGTCTGGGATCTCAGCCTGGCCCGCCGGCTCCGCCGCGGCCTCGAGTTCGACCTCAGCCTCGATAACCTGTTGAACAAGGATTACTACGAGACGCAGAACTACTTCGAATCGCGCGTCTCTCCCGACGCTCCCGCCGTCTACCGCATCCACGGCACGCCCGGCTATCCCCTCACCGCCGCCGTCGGCCTGACCTTCCGCCTGCGCGGCAAATGAAGACGCAAGCAGGGCTGGGCGCTTCCGAGCCGAAGTCTGTAGGATGATCGATGAATGCAGCCTGCCTGGAGCGCGACTTATCGTGATCGGGAAGCCGGCAACTGATCACGTTTCGATCAATGTAACGAGCCGGGATCTGGAAGGTTAGCTTTCAGGCTCTGTGCAAATCCAGGCCGGCCCGTGGAAGGGGCGCTACAGCGCATCGTTCTACTGCGGAGAGCTAGGTCAGTTCGCAGCCGAGATCGATAGGTTGTGCCGGGAGTTGAATGGAACCGCCCAGTTCACCCCGATTGAGCCGCACTTGGAACTGAAACTGTCAGGCGACGGAAGGGGTCATTTCAACCTGGAGGGCAAGGCGGACGACACGCTTTGGCAGGGTAACTACTTGTGCTTCAGACTCGAGCTTGACCAGACGGAATTGCCAGCCATCGCCAGCGCCTTAAGACATGCCGACCTCAACTGAACTCTTGTAGCGCCAAGAGCGCCTGAGTACCGTTTGATAACGTCGATCCCGCAATTACGCATCTGAGCGCCCAGCGCCCGCACCCGCTCAAGCTGAGCGGCTCTTTGCACTTAAGTCCTTTGTTTTAAATTTAAAATCCGCGCAGCCTGAGCGGTTCTTGTCTATTCAATGCCCGCACTCTCCCGCCTCACCACACCAGGATGTAACTCTTCCCCGGCAACTGCCGCACCAGCCCCATCAGCTCCAGTTCGAACAACACGGCGATCGCCTCCGAAGCGCTAGCTCCATTGAGAGACTCCAGCAGTTCGTCCAGCGGCGTGGGCGCATCCGCATGCAGTTGCTTCACAATCTGCTTGGCCAGTTCCTTCGTCGCGGCCGGGGCTTCGGTGCCGCCCAGCGTCTGCTGAACCGGCCCAGCGCCCTTCTTTCTCGTCGCCGCCAGTTGCACCCGCGCCTCCTCCGGCAAATCGTCCAGAATGTCGGAGCATTGAATCACCAGCCGCGCCCCTTGCCGGATCAGCATGTTTGGCCCATAGCTCATGGTCGAAGTGATATTGCCCGGCACCGCATAGACTTCGCGGCCCTGGTCCAGCGCCAGCCGCGCCGTCACCGACGACCCGCTGTACTGCGCGCCTTCCACCACCACCACGCCCGACGCTAGCCCGCTGATGATGCGGTTCCGCACTGGGAAATTCTGCGGACACGCCGGCATGCCGAACGCGTACTCGCTCACCAGCAACCCGTCCGCGGCGATGCGCGCCGCCAGTTTCCGGTTCTCCGTCGGATAAATCACGTCCAGGCCGCAGCCGAACACCGCCACCGTGCCGCCTTCGGCCTGCAGCGCCGCTTCGTGCGCCGCCGTGTCGATGCCCCGCGCCATCCCGCTGATCACCGTCACGCCGGCCCCGCACAACTCCCCGGCCAGCTTCTGCGAAACCGCTTTCCCATACGGCGTCGCCCGCCGGCTGCCGATCACCGCCACCATCACCGTCCCCAGCAACTCCACCCGCCCCTTGGCGAACAGCGCCACCGGCGGATCGTAGATCTCCAGCAGCCGCGCCGGATAGCGCGGATCGTCCGCCGGAATCAGCGTCGCGCCGGATTTCTTCAGCCGTTCATGCTGCCCCGCCGCCTCTTCGAAGGAAACCCCGCTGGCGATGTTGCGCGCCGTCGCGCTGTGCAGTCCAAACGCCGTCAGTTCGCTCGCCGACGCCCGGAATATCGCCTCCGGGCTGCCATAATGCTCCAGCAGTTCCCGGCACTTGCGCGGACCCAGCCCCGGCGCCAGCGCCAGCGCCAGCCAGTGCAGTATCTGTTCCTCAGTTCGTATCGCAGCTGCCGCCGCCATCCGGGTCCCTCTAAATGGAAGTGGGCCTGAGCGACGGAATTCTCCCGCGCCCTCCTCCCGCGCCCGTTCCGCGCCGGACTCTGTTCACGCATGCTCGCATGCCTGACTCGGGCCCCGCGCCGTCTCTAACCCGCCACATTCCTGAGAGACCAAATCCCTGAGTGGCCACATCCCTGAGAGGCCACGTTCCTGAAAGGCCACGTTGCAGAGCACGTTTCAGAGTACGTTTCAGAACACGTTTCAGAGCCGGTTTCAGAGCCCGTTTCAGAGCCGCGACCGTCAGGGAGCGGTTCTTCGCGTCGTTATCTTCGCGTTACCGAGCCGCTTCGCGTTTCAGAGCCGCGACCGTCAGGGAGCGGTTCTTCGCGCCTTTATCTTCGCGTTACCGAGCCGCGACCGTAAGGGAGTCGGTCGTGTCAAACCCCGGCGCGGCCACGCGCCGTCTCTAACCCACCTCGTTCCTTAGAGGCCACGTTTCAGAGTACGTTCCTGAGCCGCGACCGTCAGGGAGTCGGCTGTTTCAATCCAGGTACCGCCATGCGCCCTTTCAGTCCCGGCGCGGCCACGCCCCGTTTCAAAGATTGATACGCTCGATAGTGCCATGCGCCGCCAGGATGAAGCGTTTGCATCGAGTGAGCTGGCGCTCGTTTATATTGCCAAGCGCCTCAAGGAAGCGAAGCGTCTCGAGGACCTCCTGACCACCGCCAGCGTGGATTATCTGGTGGAAACCGACACCTACCGCGGCGGTTTTATCTTCGTCAGCGAACGCGTCGGCGCATTCTTTTACGTCCAGCCCGCGGCCGAGGCGCACTGCCGCGAACTCATGACGCAGAACCGATTCAAACCCTATGAAAAAACCCCGCCGGATGTGGCTCCACAACCCTGAGGAATGGGAATCTACAGAACAATTTGGACTTGACTTGATCGAGCGGTGCGTGTTACCGTCGAAGCCTTTATCGAATACACCACGAGCCTTTGATCCAACGACTCATCCGCGTCTCATCCGTTCACTGCGTGTCCGCATCCATCGAGGAGAAACATCATGCCAATGCGTTCCCTGCCCCGCTTGCTGACCTTGGCCTTTGCCGCCGTTCTGGCAATGCTCGCTTTCACCGCGCCCGCGCTCGCCGCAGCGGATGGCGGTAGCGCCTGGATAGCCAACGGCGCCACCGCTTGCGAGAAATATCTGACACCGGGTGTGGTGGCGGCAATCCTGCGCAATCCTGCCGGCAAGCCGCGGCGGCTCGACGCGAACTCGTGCAATGTCGGCCCGATTTACATCAGCCTGAAAGTCGCGGACATCGACGTATTCCGGCAGGAGGTGCCGAGGATTGTCGGCGCGCACCCGATGGGCGGCGTCGGCGACGGCGCGTACTGGAACGGGGCAGGCGCCGTCTCTGCTGTCAAAGGCCATGATCGCGGCTGCGACATCAGTGTCATCGACCCCGGAGCACCGAAGATCCACAACGCTGAGCTTGGGCAAAAGCTCGGCGAAATATGCAACAAGTTGTTCGCCATACATTGATTTGCGCGGCCACGTTTCGCGGCATCCATTCAAAACCTCGACTATTGGAGGAACCGTGATGTCACGCCAACGCACACCGCTGCTTTAGAACCGGGAACCGGGACAGTATCCTCGAAACCGGGACAGTATCCTCAAATCCCTGTTTCCAGGCCCTCCAATTCACAGTTCCCGAAAACCGGCAGTGACCGATTGTTGCCGCGCCGCGACCAAAGCAAGCGGTCTTGGTGAGCCACCCCGCGGGCGCGGCTGCCATAACCGCGCAGCTTGGAAAGGAGCGGCGCATGCCCGGTAACTTGCGGCTGGCCCCGGTCGTCGGTAGAGTGATTCTGGACATATCGCGCCTGTCTGCGGCCGCGCGAGCCGCACGGGAAAGGAGACTCGATGAAGGGTTCCATTTGGTTGTGGGGTGGCCTGGCGCTGGCGGCCACCGTTTGGGCCGGCGATCCCTGGAAAGACAAGAAGCCCGCCGACTGGTCGGACAAGGATCTGCAGAAGTTTCTCAACAAGTCGCCCTGGGCCAAAACCGTGCCAATGCAGTTTGACGCCAACCGCGCCGGGCGCGGCGGCGGTATGGGTGGTGGCGGTGGCATGGGTGGTGGCGGCGGCTACGGTGGCGGCGGCGGCATGGGCGGTGGCGGCGGCTACGGCGGCGGTGGTGGCATGGGCGGCGGTGGTGGCATGGGCCGTGGCGGCGGAGGCATGGGTGGCGGTGGTGGCATGGGCCGTGGCGGCATGGGCGGCGCGGGCGGCGCCGATAGCAGCGACAATACGCCTGCGGCCGTGGTTCGCTGGGAGAGCGCGCCACTGGTGCGCGACGCCGAGACCCGCTCCGAGTCGAAGGAATTCAACGACGCCGTGGCCGGCTTCGCCAAGGATTACTACGTCGTCTCCGTCAGCAGCATGGGCGCGGAGCGCCGCGGCGGCTGGGGCGGCGGCCAAGGCGAGGGCGAGGGCGGCTGGGGAGGTCAGAATGCGGATCAAACCCCCGAGCAGGTCGAGACCCGCCGCAAGGCCATGGACGCACGGCTGATTGCCGTAACCTCCCTGACCCGCGCCGGGCAGCCGATCGCTCCCGAACGTGTCGAGTCGGTCAAGGGTTCGGGCGGACGCGTGCGTCTGTTCCTGTTTCCGCGCAGCCTGGCGCTGGACAAGAGCACCGAGGAACTGGCCTTCCAGACGGCCCTCGGTCCGATGGCCGTCAAGACCAAGTTTAATCTCAAGGATATGTCGCAGAGCTCGGAGCCGGGACTCTGATCCACGCTCTGGCCACCGTGCCGGCACCGTGGATTCACCATGAAAACACCATGCGCGCACCGTGGCTTCACCATGACAACACGGTGCTTCGTGGCGTTTGTCGCGGTGTTTGCCGGCGATTTTTACGCCGCCGCGATGGTCAACAGCTTCGACTCGCGCCGCGCCTCGTAGGCCGCGATGGCGTCGCTTTGCCGCAGCATGTAGCCCAGTTCGTCCACGCCCTCCAGCAGGCAGGTCTTTGAAAACGGGTCCACCGGGAACTCCGTCGTCAGGCCTTCGCCATACGTCAGGGTCTGACTGGCGAGGTCGATGCGGACCGTGCCGGAGGCGCCGATCGCCAGCAGCCGGGCATGCACATCGCGCGGCACGATGACCGGCAACAGCCCGTTTTTCAATGAGTTGTTCTTGAAAATGTCGGCGAAGCTGGTCGAAATGACGGCCTTGAATCCGTACTGCGTCAGCGCCCACGGCGCATGCTCGCGCGACGACCCGCAGCCGAAGTTGTCCCCCGCCAGAAGCACCTGGCACTCCCGCGCCGCCGCCTGGTTCAGGATGAATTCCGGCTTCGGCCGCCCGTCGGCGTCATAGCGGTAATCGTAAAACAACTGGTCGCCCAGACCAAGCTTCGAAATCGTCTTCAAGAAGCGCGCCGGGATGATCTGGTCCGTGTCGATGTTATCTACCGGGAAAACAACGACTTTGCTCTCAAATGCAGTGAACTTTTCCATTACCGTTTCCCTTCTGATGCAATACCCAGGCTAAGAACTTGAAGATGCAGACCATGCGTCAACACGAGTGTCGACGCGGCAGACACGAGTGTCTGCGCCACAACGGAGCCGCAAACGCAGGGGGCGGTTGCGTTTCTGAGCCGCGACCGTGAGGGAGCGGAGCGGCGAGCGTGACCGCCAGCACTCGTGATAATGCGCGCGAGACATGCTACTACTTCAGGAGCGTCCGCGGGTCCGTGACGACGCCTGTGACGGCGGCGGCGGCCGCGGTCAGCGGGCTCGCCAGGAACGTCCGTCCGCCCTTGCCCTGACGTCCTTCAAAGTTGCGGTTGGACGTGGAAACGCTGTACTGGCCGGGCTGTAACTGGTCTCCATTCATTGCGATACACATCGAGCAGCCGGCTTCGCGCCACTCCGCGCCGGCCTCGCGGAAGATCCGGTCCAGTCCCTCGGCCTCGGCCTGCCGTTTGATCGGCTGCGAGCCCGGAACCACCAGCACGCGCACCTTCGGGTTCACTTTTCGTCCCTTGAAAACCGACGCCGCGGCGCGCAGATCGGGCATCCGCGAGTTCGTGCAACTGCCGATGAAAACCACGTCCACGGGATGGCCCAGAAGCGGCTTGCCGGGCTGCAAATCCATGTAACGTAATGCCTTGGCGAGGGTCTCGCGTTCCATCGCGTCGGCCACGGCGGCGGGGTCCGGCACCGTGCCGGTAATCGGCATGCCCATGCCCGGATTGTTGCCGAAGGTGATCATCGGCTCGAGCGTCGAAGCGTCCAGCGTCAACTCGTGGTCGTAGCTCGCGCCCTCGTCGGTCGGCAGCCCGCGCCAGCGCGCCACGGCCGCTTCCCAGTCCCTGCCCTTGGGCGCGAAGTCCTTACCATACAAGTAGTTGTACGTCGTGTCGTCGGGCGCGATCAGCCCCGCGCGGGCCCCCGCCTCGATCGACATGTTGCACACGGTCATGCGTTCGTCCATCGACAGTGCGCGAATCGCCGGCCCGGAGTATTCAAAGACGCAGCCGGTCCCTCCGCCAATGCCCACGCGGGCGATTAGAGCCAGGATGATGTCCTTGGCGCCGACGCCGGCCCGCAGCGCGCCGCCGACCCGCACGGCGAAGCTGCGCGACGGGCGCTGCAGCAGGCACTGCGTCGCCAGGACGTGCTCCACTTCGCTGGTGCCGATGCCGAATGCCAGCGCGCCGAACGCGCCGTGCGTGGCCGTGTGGGAGTCGCCGCAGACCACGGTCATGCCGGGCTGCGTGAGGCCGTTCTCCGGGCCGATCACGTGTACGATGCCCTGCTTGTCGCTGAAGTAGTCGAATAGCGGGATCCCGAATTCCGTGCAGTTGGCGCTGAGCCGTCTGATCTGCGCCAACGCGACCTGGTCCATAATCGGCATCGACTTCGGGCTGGTCGGCGTCGAGTGGTCGCACGTGGCGATGGTCAGGTCGGGCCGCCGCAGCTTCAGGCCGCGGCTCCGCAGCCCGTCGAAGGCTTGCGGCGAGGTTACCTCGTGCACCAGGTGCAGGTCGATGTACAGCAGCGCCGGGGCGTCCGCCGGTGCGGCAACCACGTGTGCATCCCAGAGCTTCTCGATGATGGTACGGGGACGGTTCATAATGGCTTCTCGATTCACTTAAAACTACCAGCTTCGGCCGCCGGAACTGTCGGCTTGAACTGGCCGAAACCGCTACTAATAGCGGCCAGTCGGAAATAACTTGTTTATAATCAATTACATATGATGGTCAACCCGCTACTGAGTAGCGGCCTGGCGCCGCCGCATGAGCTTCTCAGACGACTCACAGCGCCTCGCAGATCGCGTCGCCGACCTGCGACGTAGTGGCCGGCGCACCCTTCGGCTTCAGGTCGGCCGTGACGTGGCCGCTGTTCAGGACGCGCTCGATGGCCTGGTTCACCGCGGCGGCTTCCTCCAGCAATCCGAAGCTGTATTCGAGCATCGCCGCGACGCTGCCGATCGCGCCCAGCGGATTCGCTTTGTTTTGCCCGGCGATGTCCGGCGCGGAGCCGTGCACCGGTTCGTACAGGCCGGTGAACGCCCCCGACGGCCGCCGCTCTCCCAGCGAAGCCGAGGGCAGCATGCCGATGGAACCCGCGAGCACCGCGCCCTCGTCGCTCAGGATGTCGCCGAACATATTCTCGGTAACGATGACGTCGAAGCGCGCCGGGTTCAGCACCAGTTGCATGGCGCAGTTGTCGACCAAAATGTGCTCCAATGCGATGTCCGGGTAATCGGCCGAAAGCTCGACCATCACCCGCCGCCAGAGCTGCGAGCACTCCAGCACGTTCGACTTGTTCGACCGAAGAAACCTTCTTGCGGCGGTTTCCGGCCAGGTGAAATGCCATCCGGCCGATGCGACCGATTTCGGCGCGCGTGTAGGTCATCGTATTGACTGCCCGCTCGCTGTCGCCGGAGCCTTCGATGCCCCGCGGCGTGCCGTAGTAAATGCCGCCGGTCAGCTCGCGCACGATGATCATGTCGGCCCCGGCCACGCGTTCGTTCTTCAGCGGAGAAGAATCGATCAGCGCGGCATAGGTGCGCACCGGGCGCAGGTTGGCGTAGACGCCCAGCACTTTGCGGATGCCCAGCAGGCCGCGCTCGGGACGCTGCGCCGGCGGAGCGTTATCGAACTCCGGCAATCCGACCGCTCCCAGCAATGTGGCGTCGGCCGCCGCGGCCAGGCGCGCGGTCTCGTCCGGCAGCGGTTGGCCGGTTTTGTGGATCGCAACGCCGCCCAGCAGGCCTTCGCTCAGCGCGAGCGCGTGGCCGAATTTCGAGGCGGCACGGCGCAGAACCTTCACCGCTTCGCGCGTGACTTCGGTTCCGATGCCATCACCGGGAAGGACCAGAACATTCAATTGCATAACGGGGTTTTCAGCTCCTCAGAACTCGGCGCGCCGCGCCTGTCTCTATTGTCCGACGCAAGTGGCCGGCGGTGCTCAATCGCCGCTCACCGGGGCATCCTTGGTCATGCGCTCGCTGAGCTTGAGCGTGCGGATGATGGCCAAAATCTCCTGGTCGGCGACGTTCTTCTTGCGGTCGGCGATCTCGATGAAGCCCTGATAGACCACGTCCAGCTCTTCCTTGGAAAGGTTGTAGCCCAGGTGCTCGCACTTCGAGCGCAGGGCGTGGCGACCGCTGTGTTTGCCCAGAACCAGCCGTCCCTCGGGGATGCCGATGCTCTTCGGGTCGATGATCTCGTAGGTCGTCTTCTCTTTCAAATAGCCGTCCTGGTGGATGCCGGCTTCGTGCGCGAAGGCATTGGCGCCGACGATGGCCTTGTTGGGCTGGGGTCCGAAGGCGATGAACTCGGTGAGCAGCTTGCTGGCGGGGTACAGGTGCTGGGTATTGATCCCGGTATGGTAGGGCAACTGGTCCTTGCGAATGCGGAAGGCCATCACGACCTCCTCCAGCGAACAGTTGCCGGCGCGCTCGCCGATGCCGTTGATGGTGCACTCGATCTGCCGCGCGCCGCCGACCACCGCGGCGATGGAATTGGCGCTGGCGAGGCCCAGATCGTCGTGGCAATGGACGCTGATAATGGCGCGGCCGGCGACCGCGGCGGTAATGCGGGCGATCAGCTCGCCGTATTCCTGCGGCACGGAGTAACCGACCGTGTCGGGCAGATTGACGGTGCTCGCTCCGGCCTCGATCACGGCCAGGGTGACCTGCTCGAGGTAGTCGTAGTCGGTGCGCGTGGCGTCCTCAGCGGAGAACTCGACGTCCTCGACGTAGCCACGGGCCAGCGTCACCGCGGCGCAGGCGTCGTCGAGAACCTGCTGGCGCGTCTTCTTGAGCTTGTACTTGAGATGGATGTCGCTGGTGGCGATGAAGGTGTGGATGCGCGGGCGGCGCGCGGCTTCGAGCGAGGCGGCGGCGCGTTCCACATCCAGCTTGCAGGCGCGCGACAGCGCGGCGACGCGCACCCACGGCAACTCGTGGGCGATGGTGCGCACGGCTTCGAAATCGCCTTCGGAGGCGATCGGAAAGCCGGCCTCCAGAATGTCGACGCCCAATTCGGCCAGCTTGTGCGCCATGCGCAGCTTCTCGGGGACGTTCATGCTGCAGCCGGGCGACTGCTCGCCGTCGCGCAGCGTGGTGTCAAAAATGAAGACGCGATTCCTGTCGAGCGTCTCGGCCATGGGGTGCGGCTCTCCTTCGTGACCGGAATCCCGGTGTGGGACCCCGATTGCAGGTTGTCCCGAGGGGCGGCCTGTTGCTCCGCGCCCGCGGGAGGTTTCCTTCCATTGTCCTCGGGCGGGCGGCAATGGGACAAATTTATAGTAACAATCCTTTGGATAAGCCGATCGCATGTGATAAGCTTTTTAAATACGTAAGGTCGCCCTTATTCGAATACTGAGGACTGAAGATGGAACTTTATCCTTTGAAGGTGTTCTTGACGGTGGCGACGGAGAAGAGCTTCTCCCGCGCCGGGGAAAAGCTGCTGCGGACGCAGCCGGCGATTTCGCTGGCGGTGCAGCGGTTGGAAGGGGAACTGGGCGAGAAGCTGATCGACCGGACCGGGCGTGAGCTGATTCTGACCGATGCCGGGCGGCTGGTGCTGGAGTACTGCCGGCGCTTCGACAACCTGGAGCACGAGCTGGAGAATTCGCTCTCGGAGCTGCGCGACATGGCCTCGGGCCGGTTGGTGATCGGGGCCAATGAAACCACGTCGCTGTACCTGATGCACCACATCGTCAACTACCGGCGGCAGTATCCGAAGGTGAAGGTGCAGGTACGGCGGACGCTATCGAGCCGCACCCCGACGCAACTGATCGACGGCGATCTGGAGCTGGGCGTGATCAGCTACGATCCGGAGGACGACCGGCTGGAGTCGCACGTGATTTACATCGACCACCTGTGCTTCGTGGTGAGCCCGGGGCACCGCTTCGCGCAACGGGAACAGGTGTCGATCCGCGAGCTGGGCATGGAGACGTTCATCGCGCACAACGTGCTGTCGCCCTATCGCGAGGTGGTGCTGAAGGCGTTCCAGCGCGCCAAGGTGCCGCTGAATATGGACGTCGAGATGCCGACCGTGGAGACGATCCGCATGATGGTGGCGCGCAACGAGGGCGTAGCGTTCGTGCCCAAGATGTGCGTGGAGCAGGACCTGGAGCAGGGCCTGCTGAAAGAAGTGAAGGTGGAGGAGCTCAACGTCGAGCGCAAGATCCGGCTGATCTTCCCGGCGCGGCGCGTGCTGAGCCACGCGGCGCAGGCGTTCCTGGAGATCGTGAAAGGCCCGGAAGGGACGAAGTAGAAATGTGAGCGCGCGGCGCGTTGCTGAGCCACGACCGTACGGTCGCGGCTCTAAAACAACGCGAGAACCGCTCCGTCGAAATTCACGGCGAGTCGCGGGCGGCGTTCATCCGATTTTGCGAGCCGAGGGCGCATGGGGTCTCCTTAACAGTTGCGGCTCGGTGACATAGCCCCCGCGACAGGAGACTGGTCACAGGCCACCAGCCACGGCAGCGAGGTGGGGCGAGGTGTGATAAAACGGGCGTGATGCGACGTGCGATGTGGATGCTGGCTCCGGCGCTGTTTCTGGCGCCTTATCTGAGTTCTGGACAAGGGCCGAAGACGGAACTGTTATGGCCGCAGGGCGCGCCGGGTGCGGTGGGCCAGGAGGATGCGGACAAGCCGGCGCTGACGTGGTACCGGCCGGCGAACCCCAACGGGGCGGCGGTGCTGGTGTGTCCCGGCGGGGGCTACGGCGCGCTGGCGATGGACCACGAGGGCAAGCAGATCGGCGAGTTCTACAACTCGTTCGGCGTGACGGCGTTCGTGCTGAAATACCGGCTGGGGCCGCGGTATCACTACCCGGCGCCGCTGGATGACGCGCGGCAGGCGATGCGCACGATTCGCGCGCGGGCGGCGGAGTACGGAATCGACCCGAAGCGCGTGGGCGTGATGGGCTTCTCGGCGGGCGGGCACCTGGCGGCGACGCTATCGACGCATTATCAAAAAGGGGAACGGCCGGATTTCGCGGTGCTGGTGTACCCGGTGATTTCGTTCACGACGATTTACACGCACAGCGGGTCGATGTGGAACCTGCTGGGCAATCCGCCTGATCCGACGCTGGCGTGGAACCTGTCGAACGAACTGCAGGTGACGCCGGAAACGCCGCCGACGTTCCTGTTTCACACCAGCGGGGACACGGGCGTGCCGGCCGAGAACAGCGTGCTGTACTACCTGGCGCTGCGGCGGGCGGGCGTGAAGGCGGAGATGCACATTTACCAGGAAGGGCAGCACGGGGTGGGACTGGCGCCGAAGGACGCGGTGCTGGGGACGTGGCCGGCGCGGCTGAAGGACTGGCTGGCGGTGAATGGGTTTGTGCCGGGGAATCCGCGGTAACCGGCGGGCCTCAGCCGCGCATCTAAGAGCGAGGGATTCATGCGCCGGCTGATTGTCATTTGCGCGCTGGGGGCGATGTGCGCGGTCTACGGGCTGCGGGCGCAGCAAACGCCCGACCAAAAACCGAGCGATCAGCAGACGCCAGCCCAACCGAAGCCGAGCGATCAACAAACTCCGCCGAAAGAGGATGACCCGGGCAAGCCGGTGCTGCGGCATGGAGGCCCGGCGAAGAAGCACGTCGATTCAGGTCCGGCGAAGACCGAAGAGAACATTCCAAAGCCGCTGAGGGACCTGCCGCCCGACGATTCGCAGCCGGTCGAGCGCAAGGAGGCAGGGCCGGCGGGCGCTCCAGCAGCGGCGGGGCCCGCGGCCGGCAAGGAGAGACCCCCCGCGCGGCGGTTGCCGGAAGCGGAGGCGCTGATCGAGAAGGCGCGCGACGCGACGTTCGATTTCGTCGACAATCTTCCAAATTTCATCTGCGACCAGACGACGAAACGGTACAACAGCAAGACGCTCAAGCCGGAGTGGAAGTACAAAGACCGGGTCGAGGTCGAGCTGATGTTCACGGGCGGCAAGGAGGATTACCGCAACGTCCGGATGAACGGGAAGGCGATGAAGAAGGGCTCGCCGGAGGACAGCGGGCAGTGGTCGACAGGAGAGTTCGGGAGCATTCTGGCCGATATTTTCGATCCGCAGACGCATACGCAATTCAAGCTGCGGGGCGACTCGACGGCCTCTGGGATGAAGGCCAAGGAGTACGCGTTCTCGGTCGCCCTGGCCGACTCGCACTGGACCATCCGGATGAGTTACCCGGTGAAGCCGGCCTATAGCGGCGCGGTGTGGATCGACCCGGAGAGCGGGCGCGCGTTGAGGGTCGAGATGGGCACGAAGTCGCTGCCGACCGACTACCCGGTGGACAAAGTCGAGGCGATCGTGGACTACGAGTGGGTGAAGATCGGCGAGAAGCAGTATCTGATGCCGGTGCGGAGCGAGAACCTGGCGTGCGAGACGCACATGTTCAACTGCACGAAGAACGAGATCGAGTTCAAGAACTACCGCAAGTTCAACGTCGAGTCGCAGGTGCTGCAGGTGGACAGCGACATCTCGTTCCCGGACGAAGACGATCCCAAGGCGAAGAAGCCCGCGGGCAAGACCGAGCCACCGCAGATCACGGTGAAGCCGGAGGAAGCGCCGAAACCGAACGCCCCGCCGCAGGCGTAGCGGGCGCTGCAACGCCCGATCCATTTCCCGAACGCGCGGGGAGCAATGCCGAGGCGCGTGGCACGGAGACGGATCCGCCCGCGGGAGCAAGAGGTGAGGCGGGATTGGTTCTCAAGAATAAGTACTTTCCCCAACAAAGTACAATCCCAGACAAGCGGAAACAAACCGGCGTCGGGCGAGGAGCGCAGCGAGGGGTTGGGCGACGGCGGAGAACGCGGGAGCTTAGACTGAGGAACAGGAGTTCCTTCGATGGATTACATCAGTCCTGTGCCGAGAGTGCGCCGCTGGATCGTGGTGCTGGCTGCGGTGGTGTTTGCGATTCTGATTGCGGGCCGTTGGCTGGCCGACTTCGCGATCGACTGGCAGTGGTGGGGCGAGATCGGGCAGCGGGATACGTGGATCGCGATGCTGGCTTACGGCACGGGTCCGGTGCTGGCGGCGACGGTGATTCTGTTCGCGGTGTTTTTCACGGCGCACGCACGCGGGTTGAAGTCGGCGGGTACGAGCCTCAAGGGGCATAAGCTGTATGCGCGGCTAAGCGGTCTGATTTTGGTGCTGCTGTCGCTGCTGGTGGCGTTTGCGACGGTGGACTCGTGGACGGTGGTGCGGTATTTCGGCGGAATGGGCGCGGCGGCGGGGGCGTGGCGCGATCCGATTTTTGGCCAGCCGCTGACATTCTATTTCTTCGATCTGCCATTCTACGGCGTGCTGCTGCGGACGGTGCTGGCGCTGTCGCTGGGCAGCGCATTCATCTACTGGCTGACGGCGCGCGGCTGGTCGCTGAGCCAGCAGGCGAAGCGTTTCGAGGATGTGGGCGAGGGCGGGGCAACCTTCGACTTGCGCTCGCTGCAGCTTGGGGCGGCGCTGGAAGGACGGTTTTTCCGCATTGCGGCGGGCGTGTTTTTCCTGGCACTGGCGGCGCGGTTCTACTTCGACCGATTCGACCTGTTGTTTGAAGACCACGGATCGCTGGTAGGCATCGACTGGACGGACGAGCACCTGACGCTGCCGCTGCTGGGCGTGCTGATGGTGACCAGCATGGTGGCGGCGGGGGCGTTCTTCGCGCACAGATTGCGCTACGCGCTGGTGCTGCCGGCGGCGTACGTAGTGTTTCTGGTGGCGCCGTACCTGGCGAATTCGCTGTACGTGCGGCCGAGCGAGATTACGATCCAGAAGCCGTACATCGCCCGACACATCCAGGCGACGCGCGACGCCTGGGGACTGTCGCAGAGGACGCACGAGGTCGAGTTTGCGGCCAACATGGAGGGGACGGTCGATCCATCGAGGCACAAGCTGCTGCTGGATAACGTGCGGCTGTGGGACTGGCACGCGTTCCACGATACGGTGACGCAGATTCAGGCGCTGCGCCCGTACTACGTGTTTGCCGACACCGACGTGGACCGCTATCAGATTGACGGGCAATTGAGACAATTGCTGATCACGCCGCGCGAACTGGACGTGCGGCAATTACCGGCGGACGCGCGCGGGCGCTGGATCAATCCGCATTTCATTTACACGCACGGTTACGGCGTGGTGGTGGCGGAGGCGTCGAGGATCACGGCGGACGGACTGCCGAAACTGCTGATCGAAAACGCGCCGCCGGAGATCCGGACGAAGTCGCTACAGTTGACGCGCCCGGAGCTGTACTACGGCGAAGTGACGCACGAGCCGGTATTCGTCGGCACGGGGCAGCAGGAGTTCAACTATCCCTCGGGCGCGGGCAATGAATACAACCACTACGACGGCCGGGGGGGCTTCCCGATGACGACGGAGTTCCATCGCCTGGCGGCCGCCGTTTCGACGGGCGATTGGAACATCCTGCTGACCTCGTACTTGCAATCGGAAAGCCGGATGATGATCCGGCGCAACGTGCACGAACGGATGGAAACCATCGCGGGGTTCCTGGCCTGGGATCCGGACGCCTACCTGGTGATCACGCCCGAAGGGCGGCTGGTGTGGATGCTGGACGGCTACACGACTTCCTCGTCGCACCCGTATTCGAAGCTGCTGGAAACGCGCTCCTACGGCGACATCAACTACATCCGCAACTCGGTGAAGGCCACGGTGGACGCCTATGACGGCACGGTGCACCTGTATGCGTTCGACACCACCGATCCGATTCTGAAGGCGTACCGGACGCTGTTCCCGCACCTGTTCCAGGATGTGGCGACCATGCCGCCAGCGCTGCGCGCGCACGCCCGTTATCCCGAGGTGCTGTTCCAGTTGCAGGCGGAGATCTACCGCACCTACCACATGACCAACGTCGAGGCGTTTTTCAACAAAGAGGACATGTGGGACCTCTCGCGCAGCATCATCGGCACGACGGGCAAGCCGGAAACGGTATCGCCGACCTACCTGGTGGCCTCGCTGCCCAACAGCGACGAGCCGGAGTTCCTGCTGATGACGACATTCACGCCGCGCAATAAGGACAATCTCATCGGGCTGATGCTGGCGCGATGCGACGGCGAGAAGCTGGGCGAACTGCACTTCCTGCAGCTTTCCAAGCAGCAACTGGTATTCGGGCCGATGCAGATCGAAGCGCGGATCAGCCAGGAGCAGACGATCTCGAAGGACCTGACGCTGTGGAACCAGCAGGGCTCGCAGGTGCTGCGTGGACAGATGCTGGTGCTGCCCGTGGGCGACACACTGCTGTACATCGAGCCGATCTACATCCAGGCTTCCGAAGCCAAGATGCCGCAGTTGAAGAAGATCGCCGTGGCGATCGGCAACCGGCTGATCTATACGGACAACTATGAAGAGGCCGTGGCGGAACTGGCCGGCATGCGGGGCGTTTCCAAATCGGCGGAGGCAGTCCCGGCGGGCGGAACAGCCGCATCGGCCGCACGGCCGGCGGAGCAGCGCGACGATCTGGCGGAAGTCCGCGACCATCTACGGCGGTATCGCGATCTGATGTCGCAGGGCAAGTACTCGGAGGCCGGCAAGGAGATCGAAGCGCTGGAGCGCATGGCCGCGAAGAAATAGGGCGGGCCCCAATGGGGTTATGAGAACGAACGCAACGCCGCCCGCGACGATGCTGGCGCCGATGTTGGCGTTGTCATGCGCCAGCTCATCGATCCACAAACGACGCCCCTTGGCCGCCTGCCATATCTTTCCCGAATGCGAGCCCGCAGCATGTGAGCAGGTGAGTTATAGTGGCGTCGTATTGTCGCCGCAGTCACTTTCACAAGCGTCCTTCGGACCTGCCTGAAGGACTCAGTCCCAGCATCGTCAACGAGATGGGACTCTGCTTCGTCAGCCGTCATGGTAAGACAGCACCTGCGCTGCGCTTCGACAACGCAGGGATGGTGCTGTCAGTCCCCGGTTTTCGCGCAGAAGCGGGCATTGTGAATGCCGGAGGCAACGGCTTGTTATCATGACCAAGTGTGAGGCGCAAGCGCGCAAATGCGCTGCTATGGCTGATTTTATGCGTCACCGCGCCGAGTCTTGCGGCGGGGCCGCCGGAGCTTTCCTCGCTTTACGGCCGGGTGGTCGCAGCAATCGCCTTCGATCCCGCCGCACAGCCGCTGCTGCCGGAGCAGATGCGTGTCAGCCTGCCGTTGCACGTAGGCGACCGGCTGAGTGAAACGCTGCTGGGCGAGGCCATCACGAGCCTGTACGCGACCGGACGTTATGACGACATTGCGGTTCAGGGTGAGGCGGCCGGCGAGGGCGTGGCGCTCACGTTTCACACAACGCCGCGGTACTTCCTCAGCCGCATAGCGGTAGACGATACTCCGACGCCGCCGGGCAGCGATCAACTCTCCGGCGCCTCGGCCCTCAACCTGGGTGAAGCCTACGACGAAGAGGGTGTGGCGCGGGCGATGGAGCAGATGCAGACGCTGCTGCGCTCGAACGGTTTTTACGGGGCCAAGATTCGCTACGAAACGCTGAAACGGGAGGCGACCGAAGAGGTCGAGTTGCGATTCATCGTGCAGCCCGGGCGGCGGGCGCGCTTCTCCGCTCCCAAGGTGGAAGGAGAGACGAAATTCCCGACCGAGCGGATTATCCGCGAAACGGCGTGGCGCGCGCTGGTGAGCTGGCAGGGATGGGGTTGGCCGTGGTGGCGCTGGCACGAATGGCGCGAGATGACCGACGCGCGGGTGCAGCGGGGGCTGGAGCGCGTGCGCGGGATGTACGCGAAGAAGGGTTATCTGATGGCCACGGTGCGGCTGATGGCGCTGGATCACGACCAGGCGGAGAACAGCGTCGCGCCGCACCTGGCGATTGAGGCCGGAGCGCTGATCACGGTGCGCACCGAAGGCGCGCACGTGGCGCAGGGGACACTGCGGCGCGTGCTGCCGATTTTCCAGGAGCGCAGCTTCGACAACGAACTGCTGGCGGAAGGCGTGCACAGCCTGCAGGATTACTTCACCAGCGAGGGCTACTTCGACGCCAAGGTCAGCTATGCGGTGCAGCCGGAGGGCGAGGCCGGCAGCCGGACGGTGGTGTACCGGGTGGCGCGCGGCGCGCGTTCGCGCTTCACGCGGATTGAGATTCAGGGCAACAAGTACTTCGACACGGCGACGCTCAAGGAGCGGATGAGTCTGACGCCGGCGTCGTGGCTGCGCAACCGGCGGGGCGTGTACAGCGCATCGCTGCTCGCGCATGACGTGGAGGGGGTCCAGGAGATGTACCGGGCCAACGGATTCCGCGACGTGAAGGTCACGTCCGAGGTGCTGTTCGCCGACCAGGGCAAGCCGCACAACGTGGCGGTGGTCGTGAAAATCGAGGAGCGGCGGCAGGTTTTCGTGGGCGAGCTGGAACTGACGGGCATGAACCAGGAAGAGTTGGACCAGGTGAATAAGGTTGTCACGTTGAAGAAAGGCCAGCCCTTCAGCACGTCCGGCATGGCGGTGGACCGGGATGCGATTCTGGGCCACTACTTCAACAACGGCTATCCGGAAGCGACCTTCGACGCGCAGATCAAACCGGGCGCAGACGAGGTCCACGTGAATCTGAAATACGTGGTGCAGGAAGGCCTGCGGGAGTTCACGCGCGGCGTTTTGTTGAACGGATTGAAGACGACGCGGCAGCGCCTGGTGGACCGGCGGATCGCGATCAAGCCGGGCGAGCCGCTGTCGCAGGGCGCGCTCGTCGAGACGCAGCGGCGGCTATACGACCTGGGGATTTTCACGAGCGTCGACGTCGCGGTGCAGAACCCGGAGGGGCGGGAGCGCGACAAGAACGTGGTGCTCGATGTGGACGAAGCGCGGCGGTACAGTCTGAGCTATGGTCTGGGCGCCGAAATCGGGCGCATCGGGGGCGGAGAGACGGACTTCGACGCGCCCGCGGGGACGCCCGGCTTCAGCCCGCGGGTGTTATTCGGGGTGAGCCGGTCGAACCTGTTCGGCATTGCGCAGAGCCTGTCGCTGACGACCCGCGTTTCGACCATTCAGCAGCGCGCGCTGGCGACGTACCTGGCGCCGCAGTTCGAGGGCCACGACAATGTGAACCTGTCGTTCAGCGTGCTGTTCGACCGCTCGAGCGATATCCGGACGTTCACTTCGAAACGATTCGAAGGATCGGCCCAGATCAGCCAGAAGCTCTCGCAATCGAGCCTGCTGCAATACCGTGTGGCGATCCGCCAGGTGTCGATCGACGCCAATACGCTGAAGATCGAACCGGCGCTGATTCCGATCTACTCGGTGCCCGTGCGGACGACGATCATGTCCGCAACCTGGGTGCAGGACCGGCGCGACGACCCGCTGGAATCGACGCGCGGCGTCTACAACTCGGTCGATTTCGGAATTGCGCCGTCGCTGCTGGCGGCGGGCACGGCGTATACGAGGCTGGTGGTCAAAAACTCGACGTATTACAAGATTGCGCGGGACATCATCCTGGCGCGCACGGCCTCGTTCGGATGGCTGTACAACCTGTCGGGCAATCCGGTGCCGCTGCCGGAACGTTTCTTCGGCGGCGGCAACACGACGGACCGCGGGTTCCCGGAGAACCAGGCGGGGCCGCGCGATCCGGCCACCGGTTTCCCGTTGGGCGGCGATGCCTTCCTGTTCTTCAGCACCGAGGTGAGGTTCCCGCTGGTGGGCAAAACGCTGGGCGGGGTGTTGTTCCACGACATGGGCAATGTGTACTCGAGCCTGGACAAGCTGTCGTTCCGCGTCAGTCAGCAGAACCGCCAGGACTTCGACTATATGGTGCATTCGGTGGGCATCGGTTTCCGCTACCGGACGCCGGTCGGTCCGGTGAGGGTGGATTTCGGCTGGTCAATCAACGCGCCGCGGTTCGTAGGTTATCCGGGTACGCGCAACGACCTGCTGAACAGCACGCCGCCGTACCCGACGGTGCCGCTGCGGGTAAGCCCATTCCAGTACTTCTTTTCGCTGGGGCAGACGTTCTGATGAGACGCGTGGCAGCATTGCTGGCTGCACTGGCGGCGCTGGCCACGGGCGAGGTGCTGGACCGGGTGGCGGTGCGGGTGGGCGCGCAGGTGATCACGGAGAGCGCCGTGCGGCGGCATTTGCGGATGGAGGCGTTCGTAGAGAAACGCGAGCCGGACCTCGGCGCCGAGGCGCGGCGCAAGGCCGCGGAGCGGCTGATCGACCAGACGCTGGTGCGGCGCGAACTGGAGTTGAACCGCTATCCGACGCCGCCGGCGAGCGAGGTCGAGGCCAACCTGGAGGGGATCCGGAAGGGACGCAACGAAGACGCGGGCGCGTTCGCGAGTTCGCTGGCGCGCTACGGGTTCAGCGAAGAGGCATTGCGCAACGAGGTGTTCTACGAGATTGCGCTGCTGCGATTCGTCAACTTCCGGTTCAGCCCGGGCGTGCAGGTGAGTGAAGAAGAGATCCAACAGGCGTACGAGAAGGAAGTGGTGCCGGAGGCGCAGCGGCGGAACACGGCGCCGCCGGCTCTGGAGGATGCGCGGGCGGGCATCGTCAAGCTGCTGACCTACCGCAAGACGACGGCGGCGCTGGAACAGTGGCTGGCGCAGGCGCGGCAACAGGTGAAGATCCGCTACTTCGAGGAGGCGTTCCGTTGAAGCGCCGGTGGAAAGTCGCGAGCGTGGTGCTGGCCGCCGTGGCGCTGGGCGTGGCCGCGATGCTGGTGCTGCGCAGCGACTGGTTCCTTAAGCAGGTGCGGCTGAAGCTGGTGCGCGAGATCGAAATCGCGACCGGCGGCAAGGTCGAGATCGGCCGGTTCGATTATCACTGGAAGACGCTGGAATTCGAGGCGGGCGGGGTGGTGCTGCACGGTCTGGAACAGCGCGGGCAGGCGCCGCTGTTGCGCGCGCGGCTGATCAGGCTGACGCTGGGGCCGGGTACGCTGTTCGAGCGGAGGCTCGACATCCGCGGTCTGCGGATCGAACGGCCGGAAGTGCACATCTACGTGGCCGCGGATGGAACGACCAACCTGCCGCATCCGGCCGGGCCGCGGAAGGGCAATACGATCGAGAATCTGCTGAAGCTGAAGATCGGCGCAGCGGAGATCGTCGAGGGCGAAGCCGAAGTGGCGGCGCGCAAAATCGATTTCGATGGCCGGCTGCAGGGCTTTGAATCGGAGCTGCGGTACGCCGCGAAACCGGAGCGCTATGAGACGCGGTTGAAGATCGAGCGCATCGAAGTGCCCGGTGTGCCCGCGTTGGGGCTGGAAGGAGAGCTGGCGCTGGAGGCGACGCGGATGCGCGCCAGCCGGCTGCTGATCAATGTGGGGCAGAGCTGGCTGAGCGTGGAAGGGGCGCTGGAGAACTTCGCGCAGCCGTCAGCGGCGGGACACTATCGCTCCGAGTTCGACATCCGGGACCTGGCGAACGGCTCGCTGCGGGCGGGGAAATTCAAAGTGGCGGGCGACTGGCGATGGAGCCCCGAAAGCTGGCGTGCCACGGCCAAAGCGCGCGCTCTGGGCATGGTGTTTACGATCTTGGGAAAGCCGGCGGAGCCGATCTCGGCCGAGGGAACTTGCGAGATCGTATCGAGTGGCATCCGCTGCGGCACGCTGACCGGTTCGCTGCTCGGCGGATCGCTGGCGGGCAGTGGCTCCTGGCAGTCGTGGAATCATCTGGAAATCGCCGGCGAGCTGACGGGCGTCGAGGTGGCGCACCTGCGGCCGATTTTCGACTTCCTGCCCCCGGTGTGGGAGGCGCGCGCCACGGGCGAGGCGAGCTTCAACGCCGCGTGGCGTGGAGGCGAGCTGAGCGAGACCGTGCTGGGCGCGAAGCTGAAAGCGACGCCGGCGAATGGGCACTGGCCGCTGCAGGCGGCGGTGGAGTTCGAATACCGGCAGGCCGGAGATACCGTGCGTTTCGGCCCTTCGACGTTGGACACGACAACGACGCACGTGAGCTTCGAAGGGCTGCTCGACGAGCGGCTGACGGTCACGCTCAGGACGACGGACGCGAAGGAACTGGAGGACGGCCTGCGAAAGGGAATGCAGCGGGACGACATCCATCTACCATTCCGCCTGGAGCAGGGCACGATCGAGGCATCCGGCACGCTGGATGGACCTCTGGCGAGGCCCACGGTGAACGGCACGCTGCGGGCGACGAACGTGATTTATCAGGATGTGAAGTTCGACGAGCTGGAGGGCGCGGGGCTGGTCGCGCCGGAGAAGCTCAATCTCAAAAACGTCCGCATCCGGCAAGGGGCCGCCGTGAGCAGCGGGACGGTGAGCGCGTCGTTGAGCGAGTGGCGAATCGTCGGCGCGTCGCGGATGGACGCCGCTCTGACGCTGCGCAAGACCGACCTCGAGGCGCTGTCGCGCGCACTGCGGCTGACGGCGGGAGTGGGCGGAACGATGGACGCCACGCTGCGGATTCAGGGCACGTACGACCGCCCCGAGGCGACGGTCGAGATCGACGCTCCGGAGATCCTGTGGCGCGGGGAGAAGATCGAGCGCGTAAAAGGCCAGATCCGGTTCCACAACGATGGCCGCGAAGTGGTGGAGGCCGACCTGATCGCGGACGGGGCGCGGATCACGGGCAAGGGCGTATACGACCATCCGAGCGGGACGTGGGCCAGCGGGCGGCTGGAGTTCAACGCGCACCTGACGCAGATGGCGTTGAGCAAGCTGGAGAATCTGATGGCCGCACGGCCGGGCCTGGAGGGCATGCTGGAAGCGGAGCTGGCGGGGGCCATTCGCGTGAACCAAGGCGAGGCCCGTCTGGAGAGCCTTTCAGGCCGGGTACTGGCAGACCAGTTGACGCTCGAAGGCGCTGCTCTGGGCCGCGTGGAGGCGCTGGTGCGTCCTGAAACGGGCCGGGCGCGCATCGAAATCAACGCGGTGCTCGAAGGCGTCCGGGTGATGGGCCTGGCGACGCTGGGCTTCGATGGCGACACGGTGCTGGAGGGCCAGCTCGAAGCGCCGCGGCTGCCGTTACGGCTGATCCGCACGATCACGTCCGCGCCGGCGCCGGGGCAGACGCGCGAGCCGCTGCCGGTGCGCGGATTCGTCGAAGGCGAATTGAAAGGCCGCATCCCGCTGGCGCGGCCGGAGGAGTTCACGGCCTCGGCGTCGATCGCCGGCGTGGAGATCCGGCCGAGCAGCGACCAGATTCTGGACACGCAGATCGACCCCAGCGACCTGACTCTGCGCAACGCGGGCGCGATCCACATAGCGGCCGACCGCAACGGCGTGCGGCTGGAGGCGGCGAAGTTCACGGCGCGCGATACGGACGTGACGCTGGCCGGCAGCTACGCATTCAACTCGCGCGCGCCGTGGGACCTGCACCTCACGGGCGCCATCAACCTGGCGGTGGCGGGCAGTTTCCGGCCCGACCTGCAGGCTTCGGGCACGGCCAGGCTGGACGCCACGCTGCGCGGCCCGGCGGACGACCCGCAGTTGAGCGGCCGCATGACCATCGCCAACGGCTCGCTGTTCCTGAAGGACGTGCCGAACGGAATCGCGGACGCCAGCGGCACGGTGTACTTCGAGCGGAACCGGGCCAACATCGAAAAAATCACGGGGCACACCGGGTCGGGCACCTTCGAGCTGTCGGGGTTCGTCGCATTCGGAAATGAACTCAACTTCCGGCTGCAGGGGAAAGCGGCCAGCGTGCGGGTGAGGTACCCGGAGGGCGTGAGCACGCTGCTGGACGCCGACCTGGCGCTGGTCGGTTCGCCGGCGCGGAGTCTGCTTTCGGGGACGCTGACGATCGCGCGCTCGGGGTTCAACACGAAGACCGACATGGCGGCGGTGGTGGCGCAGTCGGGCAACCCGCTGCCGCTGATCGCCACGGACAACGAACTCCTGCGCAACATGCAGTTCGACGTGCGCGTGCGCACGACGCCGAACGCGACGCTGGTGAGCCAGTACACGCAGGAGGTGCAGACCGAAGCCGACCTGCGGCTGCGCGGCAGCCTGATCAAGCCGGTGGTGCTGGGCCGCGTGCTGGTGCATCAGGGGCTGGTGCAATTTTTCGGCAACCGCTACACGATCTCGCGCGGCGAGCTGCTGTTTAACAGCACGGCGACTCTGGCGCCGTCGCTGAATCTCGATCTGGAAACGCGCATCCGCGGCGTGACGGCGTACATCAATGTTTCCGGGCCGCTGAACCGCCTGAAGGTGAATTACCGCAGCGAGCCGCCGTTGCAAGCTAGCGAAATTCTGGCGCTGCTGACGGTGGGGCGTGCGCCGGTGGCGCAGAGCACGGCGCTGCCGATGGCGCCGGGAACGGGCAATCCGGCGGTGACGGATGACAGCACCAACTCGCTGCTGGGCGGGGCCCTGAGCGGCGCCGTGTCGGCGCGCGTGGAGCGTTTCTTCGGCGCCAGCCGCATCAAAATCGATCCGCAGGTGACGGGCGTGGACAACATCCCGCAGGCGCGCATCACGGTGGAGCAGTCGATCTCGCCCGACGTCACGATGACGTTCGTCACCAACCTGCACCAGGCGCAACAACAGGTGGTGCAGTTCGAATGGAACCTGAGCCGGGAGTGGGCGCTGGTCGCGGTGCGCGATGAGAACGGCATTTTCGGCATCGATTTTCTGTTCAAGAAGCGGTTCAAATGAGCGGCCGAAAAATGCGCCTGCGGGCCGTGGACGGGCGGCTCAAGATCGAGCACAGCATCATCGACGGGCTGCGGCCGGTGCTGGAGCGGATGCTCGAGTGGGAGGAGATCCGAACGATCGTGCCGGGCGTGATCAGAGTCGTGCGCGACGCCCGGGGCGAGGTTAAGATGCGGGTGACGGTGGCGACGCAGAACGGCTGGAAGGCGATCGCACTGGCGGCCGGTTCGCGGCAGGAACTGTTCATCAGCACGGCGCTCGAGAAGATCGCGCTGGAAGGAATCATCGAAGCGGCGCTGGAAAAGCGCAAGTGGTAGTCACCGCGGCTTGACTTCCTGAGTGACGGTCTCGTGGGCGAGAATGTCGTGCTGGACGCCGAGCAGCAGGCGCTTGGGCTTCTGCGGCAGCAGCAATTGGAATGGTTCCGAAGTGCTGGCGCCCTGCACCGATAGACGGCCCATCCGCACCGGACCGGAGCCGAAATCGCCGTAAACCGGCACAACCATGCGGAAGTCGCCGGAGACGCCGCTCTGCGTGACTGCTCCGCGCAGCAGCAGTTTCCCGCCGTCCTGCGGCGCCAGCGAGTACTCCAGCCGGTAGCTCGGCAGATCGGTGCCGTGGATCCATTCCTTGAAAAACCAGTCCATGCGGCCGTCGCCGGTAAGGTCCATGCGCGGGGTCATGTGTTTTTCGACGATGCGCTGGAATTGCTCGGTGGAGGCGTTCTGGCCGTAGTAGGTCTTAACGAAATCCTGCATCATCTCGATGAAGCGCTGGTCGTGGGTTTTGGTGTCCTGCAGCATCATCCGGAGCATGTGCAGGACGTAGGCGCCTTTGGGGTAGACGAGGCCCCGGTATGCGCCCGCGGTGCGAAAGGTGTCGAGGCGCAATCCGGCCCAGACGGGGCCGGCGTCGTTGGGACAGATGCCGAAGGCATTCTTGTCCGTGATGTGCTTGCGCAGATGATCCCAAAACTCATTCACCTTGGACGGATTATGCTCGATCGTTTCGGTGAACAGTCCGGCCGAGAACTCGGCGAATCCTTCCGACAGCCATTGATCGTGGAACGAGGCCCAGCCGACCATGTGGCCCCACCACTGGTGGGCGATTTCGTGCGGGGTGACCTCCTGGATGAACTCGCTGAAGCGGAACGTGTTGCCGCCCAGCAGACTCCATCTCTGGGTGGCGTCGAGAAAGGCGCTGACCGGCAGGTAGACCAACGTCGGCCAGGACTGGCCGAAGTTGAACGCCGGCTGTTGGGTAATGGCGATTCGTCCATACGGCGCCGGGCCAAAATAGGTTTGGTAAAGGCGGATGGAATTGGTTGCGTCGACGAGCGCATTCTGCGCCATCGCCGAGGGGGTCATCGATCCGAGGCCGCGATCGCGGAGGTAACCGGGCACTTCCGTGGTCGCGTAGACCTCAATCTGGTACTTCGTCTGCGGATCGGTCTGCTCCTTCTTCAGATAGCGGCCGAAGTTGAAACCCGCCACCGCCAGCGGTATGTCCGACGTCCAATGCGAGGCGTTGAAGCCGCCTTCCTTCCACTCCTTGTCGAGCTTGCCCACGGCGACCAGCGTGTATTGCTTCGGGAATTTGAAGTTGAGGTCGAAGGTGGAGCGGTCGCCGAAAGCATTCAGGCTGGGATACCAACTGGTGCGGGCCTCGACCGAGAAATTGCCCGAACCCTCGTCATGCACAACCTTGTTGCCTTCGTATTCGATTTTGACCTTATAGCGTTCGCCCGTCTTCAGCCGCTCGGGCCAGATGACATAGAACGATCCGTCGTGCTTGCGCCCTTCCTGGATGTAGGGGATCTCGCGGTTCGCGGCGCTGACGCGCGTCACGCGCAACGAAGGCAGCAGGCCAAACTTGATCA
Source organism: Terriglobia bacterium (assembly GCA_963838205.1). GTDB lineage: Bacteria > Acidobacteriota > Terriglobia > Bryobacterales > Bryobacteraceae > CAIVVT01. The sequence goes on from CAWIQF010000001.1 coordinate 468,873, forward strand.
CGCGTTCGCCGTCGATCACCGGCGTGAAGGTGAGATCCGCGACCGCGGCCAGCCGTTCGTTGCCGCCGATCACGGTCTCGATGGCGTAATGCTCGGGATGCACGGAGCGCTTGTCCTCGTTGGAGCTGGCCACGCCGCGCCGGTACTCCGGCTCGAGGTGCGCGAGGTACCAGATACCCTCCTCCTTGCCCCCCGCGTCGACGTTCATCACGGCCACTTCTTCCGGCGCCAGCAGGCCCAGCAGGGCGCCGCGCGGGCGCACCTCGAAACGCAGGTCCGAATGTTTTTTGCCGATGATGTAGGCGTTGAAGAAGCCGGCCGGCCGGGGGTTGTAGAGGTCGGCCAGAACGTCGGCGTCGACGTTGTCCATCGACTCGTCGGTGAGGAGGCTTTCCAGCATACTGCGCGGTTGCTCCTGGCGCTGGCGCAGCCGTTCGCGCGTCTCCTTGAGCGCCTGCATCTCCGGGGCGCCGCTGGCGGGCTGCGCTTTTTGCGAGATTTCACGGTACGTGTCGTCGGTGAAAACGAGCGCCAGCCGGTTGATTTCCTCATGGATGGAATCCTGGCCCGTGATGCGGCGCAGAGACTCGATCTCGCTTGTGGGCAGGGGCGCGAGGGTGAACTCGCCCTGGCCGGAAAAGGACGCCATGGTCACGCGGCCCAGCAGCGGAGGCGAGAAACTGATGCGCCCGGCGTGCAACGTGAGCACGCCGCGGTCGCGCTGGATCTTGAGTTCGTTGACGGTGTAGGTTTCCACGGTTCCGGCATCGCGCAGCGCGCGATAATTGGGGTCGCTGTTGGCCAGCGCCCCGGCCTTGGAGGTGACTTCGATCTCTTCCTTGCCCGGTGCGAGGGCCAATGCAATCGCGATCTCCAGTGGCTGTGCTTCCGCGATCACAATCGCGCGCTCGACGGGGCTGAATCCGCTCAACGTGATCCGCAGCGTATATTCGCCGGCCGCGAGAGCGCTGAATTGGGCCTTTCCATCCGGCCCGGTTTTCGCAGTAACGGCAGCGTTCGAGCCTGCGCGCAACTCCACCAGCGCGCCAGGGGCGGGAGCGCCGCTCGGATCGGACACTTTCACCGTGAGAACCGCCGAGTCCGCGCCAAGACAGGCGGCGCAACAGAGTGCAGAAAGGACCAGGGTTATAAAAAAGTTTCGGGACATTATAGGATTCCAAAGATCTCGATTATCTCCCGGGAATATGGGTCCCGGCGAATGAATTAATTAAGAATCTAACAATGAATGATCTTGTGATCAAGAATCGGCGTTCTACACCCGGCCGATGTGCAGGGCCACGACGCCGAATGTCAGGCGCTCGAACTCAACGCTGGAGTAGCCGGCGGCGCGCATTTCTTCCGCCAGCGCTTCGGCGCCGGGGAACTTACTGACCGACTCCGGGAGATATGTGTAGGCGTCGCCGGCGCCCGAGATCAACGCGCCGACGCGCGGCAGGATGCGGGTGGAATAGAAGCTGTAGAAACGGGCGAGAATCCGGTGCGGCGGCTGGGAGAATTCGAGAATGGCGAGCATCCCGCCGGGACGGAGAACGCGCCGCAACTCCTCGAGACCGTGGCGGTAGTTCGCGAAATTCCGCAGGCCGAAAGCGATCGTGATCAGGTCGAAAGAGGCATCCGCGAGCGGAAGCCGCAGGGCGTCCGCCTCGAACACGACGGCCGGCCGGCGGACGATTTTGCGGCGGGCCGCGACCAGCATGGGATGGCAAAAATCGGCGCCGTAGACCGGGCCGTCACGGCGGGCGGCGAGCGCGAGCAGGAGGTCGCCGGTGCCGCAACACAGGTCGAGCACGCGCGCCTGGGGCTGACGCAGAACCTCGGAAACGCGCCGGGCCGTGCGCGCCCGCCAGAAGCGGTCCAATTGAAAAGAAAGCAGATGATTTAGCAGGTCATAGCGCCGGGCCACGCGGCCGAACATGCCGCGCACCCAGCGCGAGGCCTGTTCCTCGTTTGCCATCCCGGGAGGCGTGGTGCCCCGCGCCAAGTTCATTTGAGGACCTTCCGGAGGGCCTCGATCACCAGGCTATCATCCAGACCTGAAACGACTTCGGTGCTTCCGATCGCGGTCGCGAGGACAAAATGGACGGTGCCACGAAGGGTCTTCTTGTCCTGGGCCAGGCGCGCCAGCAGGCGTTCGGGCAGGAGGTCCGCCGCGGACGGAAGCGGCCCATATAGGTTCACGGAATCAACAATTTGCCGGGCAACTTCGGCACTGCAACGGGCTGCCAGGAGGGACAGCCACGCCGCCGCCTGCATGCCCAACCCAACCGCCTCGCCGTGCAGGTAACGCGTGTATCCGGTTTCGGCTTCGATGGCGTGGCCCACCGTGTGGCCGAAGTTGAGGATGCGGCGCAAACCGTGTTCTTTCTCGTCCGTGGAGACGACCTCGCACTTGATACGCACGGACTCGGCGATCATCCGCTCGACGAGGGCCGGCTCGCGCAGCAGGACTGGCCCGGGATCGTCGGCCAGAAGATGGAACAGCGGCTGGTTGCGGATGACGCCGCATTTCAGAACCTCGAACAGTCCGGCGCGGTACTCGCGATCGGGCAGACTGGCAAGCAGCGAGGGATCGGTCAGAACTGCCAGCGGCTGGTGGAACGCGCCAATTAAGTTCTTGCCGGACTGAAGATTAGCGCCGGTCTTGCCGCCTACGCCGGCGTCCACCTGGGCCAGCAGCGTGGTGGGGACGGAGAGGAACGGGACGCCGCGCATGAAGATCGCCGCCAGGAAACCGGCGAGGTCGGTAACGATGCCGCCGCCGAAGCCGATGACGACGCTGGAGCGGTCGCCGCCCAGAGCGACCAGTTCCTCGGCCAGCGCTTCGACCGCGGCCAGCCGCTTGTGCTCCTCGCCGCCGGGGAAGAACAGCGTGTGAAACTCCCGGCCGGCCAGGGCCGAGATGAATTCCTGGCCGTACAGCTCCCACACATCGCGGGTGGTCACCGTGAACAGCTTTCCCGCGCGCTCGGGGAGGAACTCCGGCAGGCGCGCCAGCGCCCCGCGTTCCACGATGGCCTCATACTGGCGCGAGGCCGTGGTAACTACGAAGGAAGGCATAGCTTTCTTGTAGCACGCGCGCTTGGAGCACGGCGCCGCCCCGCGGATGGGGCATGCCGCGGGCCATGGAGTTGTAGCATGGATGGTATTACTGGCGTTGTCGAACAAGTAGATACGGACTTTCTGGTGGTCGGGGCCGGGGTGGCGGGGCTGCGCGCGGCCATCGAACTGGCGGCTTTCGGACGCGTTCTGGTGGTGGCCAAGGACAGTCTGAAGGAATCCTCCTCCCAATACGCGCAAGGCGGCATCGCGGCCGCGCTGGCCGACGACGACGAGATTTCGCTGCACGAATCGGACACGATCGCGGCGGGGGCCGGGCTGTGCAACGTCGAAGCCGTGCACGTGCTGGTGGAAGAAGGGCCGGCCGAAGTGCGGCGGCTGATCGAGTGGGGCGCGGACTTCGACCGCGACGGCGATAAGCTGCTGTTCGCCCGCGAAGGCGCGCACAGCCGGAGCCGGGTGTTGCACGCGCACGGCGATTCGACTGGACGCGAGATTGCGCGGACGCTGTACCGGCAAGCGGCGCAAATGCCGACGGTGGAATTCCATAGCTTTGCGAGCGTGCTGGACCTGCTGGTGGACGACGGCCGGGTATGCGGTGCGCTGGCGTGCGAGGAGCGGATCAAGCGGCAGGTGCGGATCCGGGCGGGCGCGGTGCTGCTGGCGACGGGCGGGATGGGCTGCGTCTTCAGGGACACGACGAATCCGGACGTGGCCACGGGCGACGGTGTGGCGGCAGCCTGGCGCGCGGGCGCGGTGGTGAGCGACCTGGAATTCATTCAATTTCATCCGACGGCGCTGCACGTGGCCGGCGCGCCGCGCTTTCTGCTGTCGGAAGCGCTGCGCGGCGAAGGCGCGTATTTATTGAATTCGAAGGGCGAACGCTTCATGGAGCGGTACCACCCGCTGAAGGAACTGGCGCCGCGCGACGTGGTTTCGCGGGCGATTGTGGCGGAGATGGGCCGAGACCAGGCGCCGCACGTTCGGCTGGACCTTTCGCACCGCGGCGCGGATTTCGTGAAGCAGCGATTCCCGCGCATTCACGCGACGTGCCTGGCGCTGGGTATCGATCTCGATCTGGAGGCGGCGCCGATAGCTCCGGCGGCACACTACGCCATGGGCGGCGTGGCAACGGATCTGGCGGGACGGACGACGCTCGAAGGCCTGTATGCGGCTGGGGAAGCAGCCTGCACGGGCGTGCACGGGGCCAACCGGCTGGCGAGCAACTCGTTGCTGGAGGGACTCGTGTTCGGGGCGCGCGCCGCGCGGACGATGTCCGCGGAAATCCAGCCAACGCGTCGCGGCGGCGGCCTGCCGGAGGCGTTCCAACTGCTGGCGATCGAGGCAGCGGAGATCCGGCGGATGGCGAGCGATTACTGCGGTATTCTGCGATGCGGGGACGGTCTGAGAGAGGCGATCCGGCGGCTGGACGCGGTGCCGCGGTCGGAAGCTCCACTGCTGACGCGCGCGCAATCGGAGTTGCGCAATGTGCACGCGCTGGCGGGCCTGATCGCCCGCTCGGCACTGGCGCGAGAGGAGAGCCGGGGCGCGCATCAGCGCACCGATTTCCCGGAGACCGCGCCCCGATTCGCGCGTCATTCGCGCTTGCAGCGAGAGGCCGATGCGGTCGAGTTTTTGTGACCGGGAGGCCACGCGCGCGATCACGCCACGTCGCGATCGCGGTGCAACTCGCGGGCCACGAACGGCGCGGCGTGCCCATGGCAGCGAGCGATATACCGGCAATCCTGGACAATCGGACCGGAATCCCCATAACCACACCGGCGCCTGGGCGCGGTGAGATTCGAGGTAACTTATGCAGACGACAGCTATGTTGGTCCTGATGGCTGGGTTGACGCTTTCAGCGCAGGATTTCACCCGCGGAGTGGGGGTGTACCCGGGCAATCCGAAAGAAGATTTCGCGCCGCGGATGCGCGTGGATCGGACCACTTACCGCAACCTGGCGCTGCATCGCGCAGCCTACCATTCGAGCAGCTACGACTACAACCTGACGGCGCAACTGGTGACCGACGGCATCGTGGAGACCAAACTGCCGCGCTGGGAAGCGGTTTCGACGAGCCAGCAGGGCGCGCTGAAGAAGAACGAGCGCCAATGGATGTTCGACAACAATCCGGTGACGCATGTGGTGGTGAAGAGACCGGGCGCCTGGGTGCGATTCGAACTGCTGGGCGGCGAGGCCGCACCCGAGGTGGACCGCGTCCAGATCGACGCGCGCGCGCAATCGAGTTTTGGACCGGGAAAAAGCTGGACGTGCATCGTCTCGGGCTCCGACGACGGGCAGACGTGGAGCGAGCTGGGCCGCGCGCCGAACCCGCCCAAGCCGGCCGAGGCGTTCGGGCCATCGCTCATTTCTGTGGCCTTCGGCGCGCCGTCGCACAGCCGGATGTACCGGCTCGATTTTCAGGCCGATAGCGACCTCACGTGGCAGGTCGGAGACATTTCGTTTTTCGACAAAGATCGGAGATTGAGCATCGGCGGGCCGTACGATTTCACGAGCGCGTGGATGAGCGCGGGCGTAGGCGAGGAATGGGTGTACGTCGACCTGGGCGCGGAGTGCCAGTTCGACCGCGTGGTGCTGCACTGGATCCGGCCGGCGGCGGAAGGATCCATCCAGGTGTCGGACGACGCCGCGGCCTGGCGCACGCTGCAGGCGTTGCCGTCGCCGGGCGCGGCATCCGACGACATCAAGCTGGCGACGCCCGGGCAAGGAAGGTACGTGCGCGTGCTGATGACGCGGCCGGTTTCGAGCGAAGGTTACATCCTAAGCGAACTGGAGGTTTACGGCCGCGGCGGCCCGGTGCCGGAGCCGCAGGCGGCGCCCGCGCGCGCCGATGGACGACTAGAGCTGGCCGGCGGCGCATGGCGGCTGCAACGCGATTCGATGGTCGAGGCCAGCGGCGAAACGCTCTCTCAGCCGGGCTACGCCGACCAGGACTGGATGATCGCGACCGTGCCCGCAACCACTCTTTCGAGCTACTGGAATGACGGCGCACTGCCGGATCCGAACTACGGCGACAACCAGAACATGATTTCGGATTCGTTCTTCTACGCCGATTTCTGGTACCGGAACGAGTTCATCGCGCCGGCGGCGGCCAACGGAAAGCATGTCTGGCTGAATTTCGACGGGATCAACTGGAAGGCCGACGTTTACCTGAACGGCGCGAAGCTGGGGCGCATCGAAGGCGGATTCATGCGCGGGCGATTCGACATCACGGGCCGCGTGCGCGCCGGCGGGAAGAATGCATTGGCCGTGCGCATTATCAAAAACGCGACGCCGGGCAGCGTGCGTGAGAAGAACTGGCACAGCCCGGACACGAATGGCGGCGCGTTGGGCCTGGACAATCCCACGTACCACGCCTCGGTGGGATGGGATTGGATCCCGACGATTCGCGGGCGCAACACGGGCATCTGGAGCAGCGTGTATCTGACCACGACGGGCGCGGTGACGATCGAGAATCCGTTTGTCAGCACGACGCTGCCGCTGCCCGACACATCCACGGCGGACGTGAGCGTGGAGGTCGCTCTGCAGAACCACGACGCCAAGCCGGTCGCCGGCACATTGCGCGGGCGCTTCGGCGACGTCGCGTTTGAGACACCGGTGCGGCTGGCGGCGTCCGAAACGAAGGTCGTGAAACTCGATCCCGCCACGAACCCGGCGCTGCGGCTGCACAACCCGAAGCTGTGGTGGCCGGTGGGCTACGGCGAAGCGAGCCTGTACCCGGTCGAGTTGAAATTCGAGTCCGACCGGCGCGGCGTTTCGGACGAAAAATCGTTCCAGTCGGGTGTGCGGCAATTCACCTACAGCGAGGAGGGCGGAGCGCTGCGGCTGTGGATCAACGGGCGGCGCTTCGTGGCGCGCGGGGGCAACTGGGGCTTCGGCGAATCGATGCTGCGCTACCGCGCACGCGAGTACGACACGGCCGTGCGCTACCACCGCGAGATGAACCTGACGATGATTCGCAACTGGGTGGGGCAGATCGGCGACGACGCGTTCTATGAAGCCTGCGACCGGCATGGCGTCGTGGTGTGGCAGGACTTCTGGCTGGCGAACCCGTGGGACGGCCCGGACCCGTCGGACAACGAAATGTTCCTGCGCAACGCCCGTGACTTCGTCCTGCGGATCCGCAACCATGCCTCGCTGGGACTCTATTGCGGACGCAACGAGGGCTTCCCGCCGAAGGTGCTGGACGACGGCCTGCGGCAGATGCTGGCCGAACTGCAGCCGGGCCTGCACTATATTGGAAGCTCGGCCGACAACGTGGTGAGCGGCCACGGGCCGTATCAGGCCATGCCGGCGAAATTCTACTTCACCCAGCGGGCGACGACGCAACTGCACAGCGAACTGGGCATGCCGAACATCGTCACGCTGGACAGTTTGCGGCTGATGATGCCGGAGCGGGCGATGTGGCCGCAGGGCGACATGTGGGGGATCCACGATTTCAGCCTGCAGGGCGCGCAGGGCGGCAAATCGTTTCTCGATCGCATCGAAAAAAGTTACGGCGGAGCGGACAACGTCGCGGACTGGGTCGCCCTGGCGCAGTTCGTGAACTATGAAGGTTACCGTGCGATGTTCGAAGCGCAGAGCAAGAACCGCATGGGCCTGCTGATCTGGATGAGCCACCCGGCGTGGCCCTCCTTCGTTTGGCAGACCTACGACTACTACTTCGAGCCGACGGCGGCCTACTTCGGAATCAAGAAGGCTTCGGAGCCGTTGCACATCCAGTGGAACCAGGCGACCGACAATATCGAAGTCGTCAACTACAACGCAGGCGAGGTGCGCGGGCTGAGCGCCGAGGTCCAGCTTCTGAACATGGACGGGAGCGTGCAGTGGGAAAAGACGGCGGCTGTCGACAGTCCCGAAGACAGCGTGCTGGCGCCGATCCGGATGGAATACCCGTCCACTTTGAGCGCCGTGCATTTCCTGCGGCTGCGCCTGACGCGCGCAGACCAGCTCGTCTCGGAGAACTTCTACTGGCGTGGAACCGAGGAAGGCAACTATCGCGCGCTGCGGACATTGCCGAAGGCGAATCTGGAGTTGGTGTCAACCGGCGGACCCGAGGGCAGCCGCTGGCTTATCACTACCGAGGTGCGCAACGTCTCCCAGTCTCCAGCGCTCATGGTGCGGCTGAAAGCGGTGCGCGAGAAGAGCCGCGATCGCATCCTGCCGGCCATTTACAGCGACAATTACTTCACGCTGATGCCGGGGGAGCGGCGCACGATCGTGACGGAAGTGAAGGACGCCGACACGCGCGGCGAGGACCCGCGCCTGGTTGTCGAAGGCTTTAACGTGGGTGACGTCAAGCAGATGCTGAAAACCACGCGCCGGGCAGCCAGTGGCGGCGCCATATCGAACGATGGGCGCTGACGTCGGCGGATTGGAATCCTGGATAGAATCGAACTGAGGACTCATCTTTTCAGAGGAGAGCACGCCAGAAGTGTCGATGAGGCGGCCAACATCCCGGCGAGGGCACGGCGTCTTCCGGACGCTGGCTCTGCTATTGGCGATCGGCGCCCTCGCGCTGGCGTCTCGACCGGCGACGAACGTCGAGCGGGATTGTATCGCCGCCAGCATCCGCTGGGGCCAGTTTGGCTGCGCCGTTTCCGACCTGGACGGCGATCACCAGGCGGACTTCGCGTTTCCCGTGCAGGTGTACGGTTCGGCAAATCGCCCTGCTTCTATTTCAGTTCACCTCAGCAGCACGCATGGCGCTTACGAACTGACTCTCCCGGCTGGCCGGCCCGCGCTGGCATTCGTGCTCCGGGATGTGAATGGGGACGGCTACGTGGATCTCGCTCTGATCGGCGGCCTGAACCAGACCGTGGGCGTGTTTTTGAATGATGGGTCGGGCCGATTTGAATTCGATGTTCTGGACCGTTACGTAACCGCGCCGAGCACGGACTATTCCCAGTTGATGCCCCCGGGCCGCTCTGCGGCGTGGCTGTGCGCGATGTGGAATAGCGGGTCTCAACAGGCAGCCGTGCGCGGCCGGCGTCGAACGGATTTCCTGAACAACGCCGCCGTCCACGGGCCGGTTCAAGAGCCGGTTGATCTCCCGCGCTTTCTAGATCTGCCCCGCAACCGGGCGCCGTAGTTTCCCGTCAATTCCCTTTCACGCCTCCTGGATCCGGATCGGCCGGCGGGCCAGCGCACCGGCATACCGGCACAGCGCCTGAACCCGGCGCCCGACAAGAAAATTCAGCGATTCGTCGTGCCGGTATTGGAGCGCACGATCGGGCTGAGCGGCATTCCAGCCAGGACGCGGAGTTGGGAGAGTTCAACGCAGCCGGCCCCGCCGCGGACGCACTCGCGCCAGGTGGAATAGCGGTAGCAAGAGTTGGGGATAGCACAACGGGTGGATGGAAATGTTCAGAACAAGAGTTTGCACAAGTCGTAAAAAGGCGTCGCCCGCCGTGGGCTGTGAGGTGATCCAATGAACCGCATGACTTCGGTGCACGCCGTCTGCTGTGCCGCGCTGGGGCTTGTTCTGGCGGGCTGTGGCGACAAGGCGAAACCGGATCCGTCGGCCGGAGCGCCGCCGCCGGCCAAGGTCGAGCGCGAGAACGACTCATCGATGGTGCATGTGGATCGTCCCGAGCAATTCGCTCTCGCCGTCGCCGCATCCTTCCAAGCCGCGCCCGAATTAAGCGCCACGGGCGTGGTCAGTCCCGACGTATCGCGCAGCGTGCCGGTGGTCTCACTGGTTTCGGGCCGGGTTGTTGAAATCCACGCCCGCCTGGGGGACGAGGTGAAAAAAGGGCAACTGCTCGTGAAGGTCCGAAGCTCGGATGTCGCCGGCGCTTTCGCCGATTACCGCAAGGCCGTAGTGAACGAGCAACTGACGCGCACGCAGTTGCAGCGCGAGAAGAGTCTGTTGGAGAAAGGCGCGGTCGCCGCGAAAGACGTCGAAACGGCGCAGAGCGCCGAGGATGCCGCGAAGGTCGATCTCGACACGACTACCGAACGGCTGCGGCTGCTGGGATCCGACCTCGATCATCCCACCGGCATCGTGGACGTCTATGCCCCGGTGGCGGGCGTGATCACGGACCAGCAGGTGACCGATGGCGCGGGCGTGCAGGCGCTCGCCGCGCCCAACCCGTTCACGATCTCCGACCTTTCCGAGGTCTGGATCATCTGCGACGTTTTTGAAAACAACCTGGCCGGCGTGAAAGTCGGCGAGTCCGCCGACATCACGTTGAACGCCTATCCGGGCCAGGTTCTGCGAGGCCGCGTCAGCAACATTGGAGCGATCATGGACCCCAATCTGCGCACGGCCAAGGTGCGCATCGAAGTACCGAACCCCGGCCAGACGATGCGCATCGGCATGTTCGCCACGGCCACGTTCCATGGGCAGAAACTGGAAACGCACACGTCCGTGCCCGCCGCGGCGATTCTCCATCTGCACGATCGCGACTGGGTCTACGTGCCCGCCGATGGCGGCCGTTTCCGGCGCGTGGAAGTGGTGGGCGGCAGGATGCTGCCGGCGAACCAGCAGGAGATTCGTTCGGGGCTCGCGCCGGGCGCACAGGTGGTGCGCGACGCGCTCGTCTTGCAAAACACGGTGGACCAGTAATGATTCAGCGAATCGTCGATTTCGCTCTCAGCAAGCGGCTCCTCATTCTGGGCGTTGCGGCCCTGCTGTTCGGTTGGGGCATCCTAGCCTTCCGCGTCCTGCCCATCGAGGCCTATCCGGACGTGGCGAACAACTACGTGAACGTCATCACGCAGTGGCCCGGCCGCGCGGCGGAAGAGGTCGAACAGCAGGTGACGATCCCCCTGGAGATTGCCATGAACGGCTTGCCGCACCTCGAACATCTGCGCTCCACAACGTTGTTCGGCCTGTCGAGCATCATGTTGATCTTCGACGACGACTCGATCAACCAATGGAACCGCCAGAAGGTGCTGGAGAGGCTGGCGCAGGCGACGCTGCCGGCAGGTCTGCAACCGCAAATGGGCACCGACTGGAGCCCGGTGGGACAAATCTACTTCTACACGCTGAAGAGCACCAACCCGAAATACGACGTGATGGAGCTGAAAGCGCTCGAAGACTGGGTGCTTGAGAAGCAGTTCAAATCCGTGCCCAACGTGGTCGACGTGTCGAGCCTGGGCGGCGCCACGCGCGAATACCAGGTGCGGATCGATCCCAACAAGCTGATCTCCTACGGGCTGAGCATCGGCCAGTTGGAGCAGCAACTTGCGGCCAACAACGTCAATGCGGGCGGCAGTTTCATCGAGGCCGGTCTGCAACAGATCAACGTTCGGGCGGTAGGCCTGGTGACCAGCGTTCACGATATCGAAGAGACGGTTCTCACGACGAAGAGCGGGACGCCGCTGCAGATAAAGGATATCGCCGTGGTTCAGCAGGGCCCCAAGATCCGGCTGGGCCGGAACGGTAAATCGATCCACCGCGCGGACGGTAGAATCATCGACAACGACGACGTGGTGGAAGGCATTGTGCTGCTGCAAAAAGGCGCCGAGGCCGACGCGACGTTGAAAGCCCTCCACGCCAAGGTCCAGGAGCTGAACGAGCGCATCCTGCCCCCGGGCGTGAAGGTCGTTCCGTTCCTCGATCGCAGCGATCTGATGCACTTCACGACGCGCACAGTAGAGAAGAATCTCACCGAGGGCATGTTGCTCGTGTCGGTGGTTCTGTTTCTGTTCCTGGGTAATATCCGCGGGGCGTTGATCATCGCTATCACAATTCCGTTTTCCCTGATGTTCGCCGCCATTTGTCTGGACCTCGGCAAGATCCCCGCCAATCTGCTCTCGTTGGGCGCGCTCGATTTCGGGATGGTCGTGGACGGTTCCGTGGTGATGATCGAGAACATCATCCGCCACCTGGGCCGGGAGGAGAACAGCGGGCTCTCCGTGCACGACAGGATTCGCGCCGCGGCGCACGAAGTGCAGCGTCCCGTGTTTTATGCGAAGGCGATGGTGATCACTGCCTTCCTGCCGATCTTCACTCTGCAGCGAGTAGAGGGCCGGCTTTTCCGGCCGATGGCGTGGACGGTTGCCTTCGCCTTGCTGGGCGCGCTCGTCTTCTCGATCCTCATCGCGACGGTCCTGGCCAGCTATGCGTTTCGCAACGGAGTGAAGGAGTGGCGCAATCCGGTCATCGAATGGATCACCGGCCAGTACCGTTATGGCGTGACATGGGCCGTCCACCACCTCTGGATCATGGTTGGCATGTCGGTGGTGGGCATAGGAGTGACGGTGCTGCTTCTCCTGAGCGGCATGATTGGGTCGGAGTTTCTGCCGCACCTCGACGAGGGCGCTATCTGGGTGCGCGGCACTCTGGCGCCGAGCACCGGTCCCACGGAAGGCATCCGAGTCGCCGACCAGGCGCGCGTGTTGCTCGCAAGATTCCCCGAAGTCACGGTTACGACGAGCCAGGTCGGGCGCCCCGATGACGGCACCGACACGACCGGATTCTTTAACACCGAGTACTTTGTCGATCTGAAGCCCAAGAACCAATGGCGACCCATCTTTCACGAAGACAAAGAGCAACTCATCGCGGCCATGAACGCGGAACTCTCCGAGATTCCCGGCGTGAATTGGAACTTCTCCCAGCCCATAGCCGACAACATGGAGGAGGCGGTGAGCGGCGTAAAGGGCGAACTCGCGCTGAAGATCTTCGGCGACGACCTGAAGCTGCTCGAAGCCAAAGCCGATGAGATCGTTGCCATCATGCATGGCGTCAAGGGCATCGAGGACCTGGGCGTGTTCCGCGTGATCGGCCAGCCGAACCTGAACGTGATTGTCGATCGCCAGCGCGCCGCGCGTTACCAGATCAACGTCGCCGACGTGCAGGACGCGATTCAGACGGCGGTGGGCGGCAACGCCGTGAGCCAGGTACTGCAGGGCGAGCAGCGCTTCGACCTGGTGCTGCGCTACCAGACGCCGTACCGCGATACGAAAGAGGCCATCGCCAACATTCGCCTTCTGGCGCCCTCCGGCGAACGCGTGTCGCTGGGGCAGCTTTGCAGCATCGAGACCACCGACGGCGCTTCGGAGATCTATCGCGAAGCCAACCAGCGCTACGTCGCCGTCAAATACAGTGTGCGCGGCCGCGACCTCGGAAGCACCGTCGAAGAAGCGATGGCCAAGGTGAATCGGCAGGTCAAGCTGCCTCCGGGCTACAAGTACGACTGGGCCGGGGAGTATGAAAGCCAGAAACGCTCCCAAGCCCGCCTGGCGGTCATCGTCCCGATCACGATCTTCCTCATCTTCATGATCCTCTACAGCGCATTCGGCAGTGCCAAGTGGGCCTGCCTCAACCTGATGAACCTGTTCATCGCACCGATTGGCGGGCTCTTCGCGCTGCTGTTCACCGGCACCCACTTCAGCGTTTCCTCGGGCATCGGTTTCCTGGCCCTGTTCGGCGCTTCGGTGCAAATCGGCGTGATCATGGTGGAGTACATCAACCAGTTGCGCGCCCGCGGTCTTTCCGTCGTCGAGGCCGCCGTCGAAGGCGCGGTCCGCCGGCTCAGGCCGATCATGATGACGATGCTCGTGGCCACGCTGGGCCTCTTGCCAGCCGCCATGTCGCATGCCATCGGGTCGGATTCGCAACGCCCCTTCGCCATCGTCATTGTCGGCGGCCTGGTTGCCGACCTCGTGGTGAGCGTCTTCCTGCTGCCGACGCTGTACGTGTGGTGGGCCCGGCCGACCGACAAGCTGCCGCTGATCGAGTCCGCGGAGTCCGAAGCATAGCCGGTGCGACCGCCGCGCGCGGCTCGCTTTCCTCCCGCCCTGGTGCGTTCTGCGCGCCTACGCGCGCGCCGCCGGCCTTGGCACTGCTGCAACAATTGCCACCGATGTGATATTCTGCGCTTTATATCTTTTTTGCGTGCTGCAGCCGGGCCGCGTCCGCCCGGTTGCCGCTCTGGGCCACGTTCGCTGCATTCATGCGTTGGATGCTGGCCGGTTAGTCTGCCGCCACGTTCGCACTCGTCCTGTTCAATTCAAAAACCTGAGGTGCAGAATGACGTTTCGCATGGCACGTGTATTCATGGGCGCTGTGGCGGCGATGCTCATCGTGTTGCCGGCCACGCTCCGGGCGCAGGATGCCACCGGCAAAATTGCCGGGACCGTATTCGACGCGACGGGCGCAGTAGTTGCAGGGGCGAAGGTGACGGTAACCAACACCGGAACGCGGATTGCCCATCAGGCTGTTACTCACGAGGACGGCACCTACGCGGTGGCGCCGCTTCCGATCGGCCGCTATGAGGTAGCCGCCGAATCGGCGGGCTTCTCGCGGACGGTGGTCTCAGGCAAGAATCCGCTCGAAATCAACCAGACGCTGAGGATCGACGTCACACTCGAGGTCGGCAACGTCAAGGACACGGTCACCGTGGAGGGCGGCGTGAGCGCGGTGGAGACCGAAAACGCGACGGTCGGTTCGACGGTCAACGGCAACGCGATCTATGAGTTGCCGCTGAACGGGCGCAACACGCTCGACCTGCTGGCTACGCAACCGGGCGCGACGCCGAAAAACACCGACGCGCCGCGCCAGGCCGGCGGCTACTCGATCGGCGGCATGCGCTCGGACTCGGTGACCTATCTGCTCGACGGCGGCAACAACAACCACCTGATCAACAACGATGTGGTGATCAATCCGAATCCCGATGCAGTGGCCGAGTTCCGCGTGCTGGAGAGTAACTACTCGGCCGAGTACGGCCGCAACGGCGGCGGCGTGGTGAGCGTGGTCACCAAAAGCGGCACTAATTCGGTGCACGCCACGGCTTTCGACTACATTCGCAATGAGGACTTCGACGCCAACACGTTTTTCAACAACCAGCAGGGCATTGCGCGGCAGATCCTCAAGCGCAATCAGTACGGTGCGACGCTGGGCGGTCCGATCGTGCTGCCGCACATCATCGACGGCCGCAACAAGCTCTTCTTCTTCTTCAGCTACGAAGGCCAGAAACAGAGTTCCAATGCGGCGTCGGGCAAGGTGACCACCTATACCCCGCTGGAGGCGCAGGGCAACTTCTCGCAGTCGGTGAACGGCGGTCCCGATCCGGCGGTGGTGTCGTTCCTGCAGGCCAATCCCTACTTCCAGCCGAATCCCACGCTGGCCACGCAGGGCATCATCGCGCCGACCAGCATCAGTCCGGTCGCGCTCAATTACTTCAAGCAGAATCTGATTCCGACCTCGGCGACGGGCTATGTGTTCCCGGAGGCGACGGCCCAGGCCAACCACTCCGAGTTCATGGGCAAGATCGACTACTCGATCAGCTCGCGCGACATGCTTAGCATGACCCTGGCCGAGCAGGACACGCCCAGTACGGTGCCCTATTCCGGCTCCTCCGGTGCGACGACGGTCAGCGGCTACCCGGTAGCAGACGATGTCACGGCCTACTTCGGCAACGGCTGCTCG
>CAWIQF010000002.1:0-76673 GCA_963838205.1 Terriglobia bacterium
ATCCACGACAACGGATTCATGCCCAGATTCTACGCCCGCGACACACGCGGCGCGGGGCGTGGATTCCCGATAGAACCAACTCGCTCGAAAGCCCGCGCGCAGCCGCGCGGCCACGCCGACGGGTTATAATCGAGCCACCGTGACGGCAGTCCATTCTCAAAAAAAACCGCAGCGTAATAACTACATCCTGGTGGTGTTCGACAGTTGCCGCTACGACTCGTTCGTGCGCGCCCGGCCGCGCGTCATGCGCCGCCTGGGCCGCGTGGAAAAACGCTTCTCCTACGCCTCCTGGACCGCACCCTCGCACTTCAACCTGCTGATGGGCCTGATGCCGCACGTGAGCCCCAAGCACGTGTTCGCATCGGAGTATTACAAGCGCGATTTCCTGCAATTCAACGCGCGCCTCGGCTGCAGCGATTTCGAATTCAAGTCGCTTGTCCCGCGGCTCTATCTGCCGCCGTTCCTCAAGGATCGACTGGGCTACGCGACGCACGCGCGCGTGTCGCTGCCGGTGCTGAATCCGAAGACGCCGATCAACGTCGGCTTCGACAGCTTCCGGCTCATGGAAAGCCACAACGATATGCGCGCCATGGTGCGCGAATTGCACTTCTCCGAGGAGCGCCCTTCGTTCTGGCTGCTCAACATCGGCGAGACGCACTATCCCTACGCGCTGCCCGACGAACCCCGCGACCAGTGGCCGGTCCTGCACGGCGTGCACGGCGTTTTCAAGCATCTCGACGACCACGTCGTCGGCGGCAAACTGGATAACCGGCGGCAGCGCTTCTTCAATCAGAAAAAGCTGGACGAGCTACGCGCGCGCCAGGTCGCGGCGGTGAAGTATCTCGACGGCGTGGTGGAAGAGTTGTTCGATCTCGTGCCGAAAAATACCTACATCACAATCACCTCCGACCACGGCGAGTTATTCGGCGAAGAGGGCTACTTCGGCCATGGCCCGATCCTGCACAACAAGGTTCTCGAGGTGCCGTTCGTGGAAGGCCAGTTGCGGTGAACGCGTTCTCGCGCTCGCGCCGGAGTTCCTGGATCGGCGCTCTCGTTTTCGTTCTAGCCGTGGCGGCGTGGCTGTGTCCGCACTTCGCTTCCCATCCGCAGGGCGGGCTGCAGCCGCTGGATCTGGCCTACATCGGTCCCGGCGCGGGCTTCGCTTTTCTCGGTTCTTTTCTGACGCTCGTCGCCGGCTTTTTCCTGAGTCTGTTTTCGTTTCTGCTTTGGCCGTTCCGCATGCTGTGGCGCCTCATCCGGCGCCGCAAAGGCTACGCCCAAGCGCGCGTGCGGAAGATCATCTTCCTCGGACTCGACGGTCTGGACCCGCGCCTGACCGAGCGCTGGATGGCCGAAGGCAAACTGCCCAACCTGGCGCGGCTCGCCGCGTCCGGCAGCTATTCGCGTCTGCGGACCACGTTCCCCTCGCTCTCGCCGGTAGCCTGGTCCACGTTCGCCACCGGCGTCAGCCCGGCCAAGCACAACATCTTCGACTTCCTCGACCGCAGCCTAAAATCGTATCTGCCGCAACTCTCCTCCGCCCGCGTGGGCAAACCCGATCGCGTCCTGCGCCTGGGCCGCTTGCGCATCCCGCTCTCGCGGCCCACGCTCGAATTACGCCGCAAGAGCCGCCCGTTCTGGAGCATCCTCGGCGAGCAGGGCATCGGCTGCACCATCCTGCGCGTGCCCATCACTTTCCCGCCCGAGGCATTCGACGGCAAGCTGCTCTCGGCCATGTGCACGCCCGATCTGAAAGGCACCCAGGGCAGCTTCTCGCAGTTCACAACGCGCCTCGATCACGCGACCTATGAGAACGGCAGCCGCTATCCGTTGCGCCGCGTCGCGGGCGGATTCGAAGGTGCAATCGAAGGTCCCGAGGATAGCTTCGTCGAGGGCGGCGCGTGCCTGCGCATTCCGTTTCGCGTAGCGCCTCGCGGCGCTTCGTATGAGCTGCAGGTGCACGGCCAGCGCTACCCGCTCGAGCCCGGCGTCTACACCGACTGGTTGAAACTCACCTTCCGCACCGCCGTCGGCGCCACGGCCTGCGGCATTGCGCGCTTCCTGCTGACCGGGACCGAGCCCGAGTTCAGCCTTTACATGTCGCCGATCCAGATCGACCCGCAACGGCCCGCGCTGCCCATCAGCCATCCCTCCTGCTACGCCGTTTATCTGGCCAATCTGCTCGGCTCCTACGCCACCGCGGGCATGGCCGAGGACACCTGGGCGCTCAACGAAGGCGTGATCGACGAGGAGGCATTTCTGCGCCAGGCCTGGTCGATTTACGCAGAACGCGAAGCGATGTTTCTCAATGCGCTCGAGAGCGCCAGCCGCGGCGTCGTGGCCTGCGTTTTCGATACCAGCGACCGCGTGCAGCACATGTTTTTCCGCCATCTGGACCAATCGGGCCCGCACGCCGGCGTGATCGAGCAGATGTACCGCCGCATGGACGACCTGGTCGGGAAAACGCTGCCGTTCGTCGATGACCAGACGGCCCTGTTCGTGCTCTCCGACCACGGCTTCTGCGCCTTCCGCCGCGGTGTGAATCTGAACGCGTGGCTGCGCGACAACGGCTATCTGCACCTCCTGGACGGCGCCCGCGAGAGCGGGCCTTTTTTCCACGGCGTGGACTGGAGCCGCACGCGCGCCTACGCGCTGGGCCTCGGCGGAATGTATCTGAACATCAAGGGCCGCGAGGCGCAGGGCATTGTCGGCCGCGGCGCCGAGGTGCGCGAGCTCGAAGCGCGAAATCATCGCGCGGCTTTCGGCGCTGCGCGAGGAGAACGGCGATGTGCCGATTCGCACCGTCTACGCCACGTCAGCGCTCTATCGCGGGCCCTACGTCGACGCCGCTCCGGACTTCATCGTCGGTTACAACGAAGGCTACCGCGCCTCGTGGGATGGCGCGGTCGGCAAGGTTTCGGCCGAGGTCCTAGAGGACAACGAGAAGGCCTGGAGCGGCGATCATTGCGTCGATCCGGTGCTCGTGCCCGGCGTGCTGTTCTCGAATCGCAAACTCGCCGTCGAGCCTCCGGGCAGTGAAAACTCCGCCGCTCCAGGCCCCGGCATCGAAGACCTCGCGCCCACCGCGCTGAGCCTGTTCGGCGTCGCTCCGCCGGCGTGGATCGATGGGAAGCCGCTGCTATGAGTCGCGCTCTGCTCGCGTTGGGGCTTGCACTCGCACTCGCACTCGCGGGCTGCGGCCGGCGGCCTTCTGTCCAGAAACAGATCATCGTTCTGGGCATCGACGCAATGGACCCCGGTTTTCTGGAGCGTCACTGGGACTCGCTGCCGAATCTCGACCGCCTGCGCCGCACCGGCGATTTCCGCCGCATGGCCACCACCGTTCCTCCGCAGAGTCCCGTGGCCTGGTCGACCTTCATCACCGGCCTCGATCCCGGCGGCCACGGCGTCTTCGATTTCGTGCATCGCGACCCGAAAACGATGGAGCC
Source organism: Terriglobia bacterium (assembly GCA_963838205.1). GTDB lineage: Bacteria > Acidobacteriota > Terriglobia > Bryobacterales > Bryobacteraceae > CAIVVT01. The sequence goes on from CAWIQF010000002.1 coordinate 3,450, forward strand.
GCTCTCCTCCATGGCCGACATCGTCCCGCCGACCCACACGCTTTCCATCGGCGCCTACCAGCTCCCGCTGTGGGGCGGAGGCGTGCGCCGCTTTCTGCGTGGCACGGCCTTCTGGCAGCTTCTCGACGCGGCCGGCGTGCCCGTCACGCTGCTGCGCATGCCGAATAATTTTCCGCCGCTCGAATCCAAAAGTCTGACGCTCTCCGGCATGGGCACGCCCGACATGCGCGGCACCTACGGCACGTTCACCGACTACAATGACGATCCGCTCGCCACGCCGGGCCAGGTGCCGGGCGGGCGCGTCGTACCGGTCACGCTCGAACATGATCGCGCCGCGCTGGTCATCGAAGGTCCGGAGAACACGCTACGCAAGGATCGCGCCTGGTCCACCGTCACGATGACCGTGCAGCGCGACCCGCAGAATCCCGTCGCCGTGTTTGAAGTCGACGGCCAGCGCTTCATTCTGCGCGAGGGCGAGTGGTCCGGTTGGATCCGCGTGCGCTTCCCGATTCTGCCATTCGTGAAAACCGCGGCCGGCATGTTCCGCGTCTACGCCAAGAAGCTGAATCCGGTCTTTCGCATTTACGTCTCGCCGGTCAATCTCGATCCTTTCTCGCCCGAGCTGCCCATCTCGACGCCGCCCTCCTACAGCCGCGAGCTCGCCAACGCCATCGGGCCTTTTTATACCCAGGGCATTGCCGAGGACACCGCGGCGCTGCGCGCGGGCGTGCTGACGCGCGATGAGTACCGCGAGCAGAGCCGCAGCGTTGACTTCGAGCAGTTCCGCATGCTTGAATACGCGCTCAGCCGCTTCCACGGTGGCGTGCTGTTCATTCATATCCTGGGTGTCGATCAGGATTCGCACGTGCTTTGGGGCGCGCATGACGACGAGTTGCTCACGACCTACCAGCGCGTTGACACCGAGGTCGGCCGCGTGATGCGCGCCGCGCCCGACGCGACGCTGCTGGTCATCTCCGACCATGGTTTCGCCGCCTTCGATCGCGCCGTCAATCTGAACACCTGGCTCTACCGCGAAGGCTTTCTGACGCTCGACAGTCCCTCCAATCTGGGGCAAGGCGAGATGTTCGCCCACGTCGATTGGTCGCGCACCCAGGCCTATGGCCTGGGCCTCAATTCGCTGTATTTGAACGTCGCCGGCCGCGAGCGCAACGGCATCGTGACGGAAGCCGAGCGCGCGCCGCTGGCCGAGCAGATCGCCCAGCGGCTCGAGGCGCTGCGCGATCCGTTGAATGGCCACTCGGTGGTCGCTACCGTCTATCGCACCCGTCAGATCTATCACGGCGCGGCGGTCGAGTCCGCGCCCGATCTGATCGTCGGCTGGGCCAACGGCTATCGCGCCTCCTGGCAGACCGCGCTGGGCGCGCTCGCGCCCGCGCTCATCGAAGACAACGTGGATGAATGGCGCGCCGACCATTGCATCGCCGCGGAGCTCGTGCCCGCGACGTTTTTGAGCAACCGGAAAAGTAAAATCGACAAGCCCTGGCTGGGCGATCTCACCGTGACGCTGCTGCATGAGTTCGGCGTCGCTCCGGCCGAGGGCATGCGCGGGCATTCAGTATTCTGAAGCGGAGGCACTCTCGGATGGGACCATCCATCAAGTTGAAAAAGGAGCTGTGGGAACGGGTGAAGAAGGTCGCCGAAGTGGCCGGGTACAGTTCGCCGCAGGAGTTCGTCTCGCACGTGGTCGAGAAGGAGCTCGCCAAGCTCGAGGACGCCGATTCGGACGAAGAGATCTTGAACAAGCTGAAGGGGCTGGGCTACATCGACTGATGCTCTCGGGCCTGCACACCTGGACCCTGACCGCCATCGCCATCGCGGCCGGCGTGGCGATGCTGTGGGCCTTCGCGCGCTGCTCCGATCAGGCCCGTATCGAGGTCGCCAAACGCAAGCTGCGTGCGCACCTGCTGGCCTTCCGCCTGTTCTCGGACGAGCCCCGGCTGATCTTTCGTTCGCAGAAACAACTGCTCATCTGGAACGCGCGCTATCTCGCTTTGATGCTGCGCCCGACGCTCGTCATGATGCTCCCGCTGGTTGTGCTGCTTTGGCACCTGGACGCCGTCTACGGACATCGCGCGCTTGCCGCCGGCGAAGCGGTGATCGTTACGGCGCACATGGATGCTGGCACTAATCTGCAAACCATTTCTCCAACGCTCGCCGGCCGCGGCGTCGCGGTCGAGACCATGCTGCTGCGGCTCCCGGATGCGCGCCAATTCCTCTGGCGCGTGCGCGTCGTGGAGCCGGCATCATCGGCCAATTCTCGTGCGGTCGTGATGCAGCTTGACGGCGCCAGTGTGAAGAAGACCGTTCAGTCGGGCGCGGGCCTCGACTATCTCTCCGAACGCCGCGTCGCCTCGTGGTTCACGTGGTTGCGCTATCCCGCCGAGTCGCGCTTGCCCGCGGGCCCGGTCGAGTGGATCGAAGTGCGCTATCCTTCCGCCGACATCAACATCTTCGGCATCGGCATGCATTGGCTGATCTGGTTCTGCATTGTAAACCTGCTCACCATGCTCGCCCTGCGCAAGCGTTTCGGCGTGACCTTCTAACGGCCTGCCACGGAGTCAGCGTTGCCGAGCCGCGATTCTGACGGAGCCGCGACTGAAAGGAGCGGTTGTGTTGTTCACTGCCGCGACTATGAAGGAGCGGTGATTCCGCTGCTCGAATGATCCAATGGACTCCCGACTCGCCAGCCCGGCCGTCGCAGCGGCCATCTAACCCGGCTTGCGCGCCACGACACCCACCGATTCCCGCCCATCCAGATGCAGGCTCGCGGGCAGATCCTCGCGCCGGTAGAGCCACGCCCGTTCGACCTCCAGCCCGGCGCCCGAGCAGACCCGCGCCAGCACGACGTCGTCCAACAAATGGAGCGCGCGCGGCATCTGGCCCAGCAGCCGGTGCTTCGAATACGCTCCGATCTTTTCTACCCAACCCGGCCACTTCTCTCCGCGCGCGACGCGCCGCTCATACTCGGGCAGGAATGCCTCGAAAGGTGCTTGAAAAGGCGTCGCCGCCTGCACGAACAGTTTCCCTCCCGGCCGCAGCCAGCGCGCCGTTTTCTCCACCCCCAGCGCCAACTGGTTGCCCGTCAGAAAGTGGAATACGCTGCAGGCGTGCAGCGCTCCGAGCGAGGCCGGCTCGAAGTGCGGCTCGCGCGGAAAACGGCCCGGCTGCACCGACAGCCGCGCCTGTTCCGACTCAGTGCAGTCGCGCCGCACACGCCGCTCGAGTTCCATCAGGAGCGCCGCGTCCAGGTCGTTGGCGATCACCCACGCGCCGGCTCGTAGCGCTGCTTCGCTCGCGGTCCCGGAAGCCGCGCCCACGTCCAGCGCCGGCGTCTGCTGTCCGCAGCAACCCGTCGCGCAGAACTCGACGAACATCACGCTCACCGGGCCCAGCACCTCGGAGATCCAGCCCATGCGGTTCCGCGTTAGCGGCTTCCGCCGGCGCGCCGGCCCGCTCGTCTGATTCACAGCCCTAGCCTATCAGCGGCACGCGCAGCACCAGGCGCGGCCGCGACCGAGCCGGCTGAGATATGCTATCTAGCACGGCGTTGGACGCGCTCGAAGTTCACGCCGGAAACTCTGGATTTGGAGGCCAGACTCATGCTCAGAAAAGCACTCTTGCTTACGGCCGCGCTAGGATTCGCGGCCATACTGTTAGCCCCGCAAGCCTCGGCGCAGCGCCACCCGCGCTATCTGCACGCGCGCAGCGATCTCCGTACCGCGCAATTCATTATTCGCGACACGAACCTGGAGCCGAATGTCATGCGCCATCTCAATACGGCGGCCGGGGAGATTGAGCGCGCGATTCACGAGGTCGATCACGCCGCCGTGGTCGATGGCAAGGATCTCAACGATCATCCGCGCGTGGACACGCATCTGGATCGTCGCGGACGCTTCCGGGAGGTGATGAGATTGCTCAACGCCGCGCGGCGCGACATTGGCAGGGAAGAAGACAACCCCAACGCGCTCCGCTGGCGCGACGTCGCCTTCCGCCACATCGACATCGCCATCGGGGAAATGCGCCGGGCCGCCCGCGATCTGCATTTCGACCATCTCGAAGGCTATTGATGCCCGCTGCCTGAGCGCGGCGGTCGATTGAAAAGGGCAGGGAATGGGGGCGCCGGCCCCCGTTCACGCCATCTCGCGCGACTGCTGGCACGCGGCGGCCGGCCGCTCTCTCAGGTCCCCGGCGCTCCCGGCTGCGGTTGTTCCACCAGGTACATTTCGCCCGGCCCCAGGTGGTCGTACCAGGAGAATTTCAGGATCAGCGACGTCACCGCGAACACCGCGCCTGAGACCCACATCTCGCGCCAATGCTGGATCGCCAGGTAGATCGGCCCCGTCACCAGGCTGGTCTGCCACACCAATCCGACCGCGATGTTGAACGTGTCCCGCCGGAAGTCGTGGTTGCGCTCGAACGTCGGATCCTCGGCCCGGCATTTTTGGTAGATCGGCTCCCAGAAGCCCCACGGCCGCACCGTGCGGTAGAAGCTCTTAAGCACCGCGTCTTCCTCCGGTTTGGTCCACAAGCACACCAGCACCGACGCTGCCGAACTGATCGCCAGGATCAAGAGAAAGCCGAACACCGGGTGGATATTCACCGCCAGCTTCAGCACCGCCGCCGCCGTGCCCGCCACCATCCCGGCGAAAAACCCGTAGCCGTTGAAACGCCACCAGTGCCACTTCAGCACGTTGGGCGCGACGAAGGCCGGGATCAGCGCCGAAACGATCCATTCGGTCACCTTGTGCACATTCGACGTCGCCAGGCCGAAGACGATCCCTAACAGCACTACCGCGGCCGACGTGATCCAGGCCAGCCGCACCTGCCGCCGCGCCGTCGCCGTCGGGTTCAGGTAGCGCTTATAAATGTCGTTGACCACGTAAGCCGCGCCCGAATTCACCGTCGAGACGAAGGTGCTCATGAACGACGCCAGCAGCGCCGCGATCAGTATGCCCTTCAAACCCACCGGCACATATTTGTTTAAAACATTCGGCAGAATTTTTTCGAAATTCACTTTCGTGCCCATCGCCGCCAGGTCCGGGCTGAAAAACACCAGCCCCAGCACCGTGATGCCCGCGATCAGCAGGAACCGCGGCGCCAGCGAGACCATCGCCATCACCATGTTCTCGAGCGCCGCCTCGCGTGGGCTGCGCGTCGACAGCACGTGCTGGATGGCGTAGTTCGGCGTCGGCCCGGCCATGCTCACCAGCACGCCTTTTAACAGCAGCATGCCGGTGAAGAACATGAACAGCGAATAGCCGTCGCCGCCCGCCGACATCGGTCCATAGATGCGCGTGTTGAGCTGCGGCATCAGGTGGCTCCAGTCGAGCGTCAGCTTCCAGCCGAAAAACAAGTGGTCCCAGCCCGCCGGCACTTTGGCCATGATCTCTTCCGGCCGGATCAGCACGAGCGTAACGATCACCACGCCGATCGCCGCGATCATCTTCAACCCGAACTGAATCAGGTCGTTCATGATCACGCTGTACATGCCACCCACCACGCAGTACATCCCCGTCACCAGCAGCATCCCCGCGCCATACCAATTGTCGGAAAAATTCCACGGGAAGAACGGCCGCGTGAATTCGCCGATCCCGCGGAACGCGTAGCTCAGGAAGCCCACCACGTGCACCATCGCGTAGGCCACCACGCTGATGTAGGCCAGCTCCGCGCCGCGGCTGTATCCGAAGCGCGTCCGCATCCACTCCGCGCCCGTCAGCACGTTCGAGCGCCGCACCCACGTGCCCAGGTACATCATGCGGTAGATCACGCTGAACAGCGGCCACACCCATAGCAGCCACGTCGCCTTCACGCCGTAAATGTAGAGCATCATCACGAACCACATCGTGCCCGTGATGTCCACCCCGCTCGACCCGTGCGCCACGCCGATGATCCACCACGGCAGGCTTTTCGACGCCAGGAAATACGATTCGGCGTTCTTCGACGCGCGCTTCGCCGACCACCACCCCACCAGCCCCATCAGCAGCAGGTACAGCGCGATGATCGTCTGGTCTACCGGGTGCATGTCGTCTCTTTCTTTGCCCTGGGACCGCGCGCCGCGCCTAGGCCGGACACTTCAGCAGATGGTCGATCAGCTCTCGCAGATCGCATGTTGCCACGGCGCAAACCTTGTCGCCGCCGCCGTAATAAACAAACAGCGTGCCTTCGATCACCACCGCGCCGCACGGGAAAATCGCGCCGCGGTAGAAGCCTTCGATCTCGTAATCGGCCTCGGGTTGCATGATCCACTCCGGCGTGCGGTGCAGCACCCGCCCCGGATCCTCCAGGTCCAGCAGCAGCGCGCCCAGCCGATAATGCTTGTCCTCGCCTACGGCGTGATAAATCGTCAGCCACCCTTCCGGCGTCCGGATCGGCGGCGTGTTGATGCCCAGCTTAAAACGCTCCCACGAATATTTGTTCTTGATCAAAAGGCGGCTCTTGCGGAACCCCAGCAGGTCGTCGGCCGTGGAAATCCAGGCGCACGCCTCCTCCGTGCCGTACTCTGGTCCGACCCACTCCAGCGGCCGGTGCAGCATCGCGTATTGGCCGTTGATTTTCTCCGGAAAAAGAATCACGTCGCGGTCGTCCAGCAGCGGATCGGTCAGCCATCCCGCGCGCATCCACGTCTTGAAATCCCGGGTCATCGCCAGGCCGGTGAGCGTGGCGTTGATTTTCAGATAGCGGGGAAAATCGGGGCCGCAGTCGGGCGGCATGTAGCGCTCGCGGCCGCCCGGAATCCAGAATTGCCCATACGGGTAGTGCCGCGCCGCGTAGGTCACGTAGAACCACTCGCCCATCTTCGTGATGCGCGGATCCTGGATCGTCGCACCGTCGAAGCCCTCGACGCTCGGGCTCAGCACCGGCTCGCTGCTCGCGCGTTCGAAGTGGTACCCGTCGCTGCTCGTCGCGAGTCCGAAGTAGCACTTGTATTCCGGATGCGACTCCGCCGCGCGGTACAGCAGCAGCACCTGCCGTTTCTCTTCGTCGTAGTAAGCGGCGGGGTTGAACACCGCCAGATCTTCCCACGCATGATCCGGGTGCGGCGACAGAATCGGGTTGCCCGCATAGCGCTGCAGTTTCATTGGATGGACGAGCTCCCGTGCGGCTGAAATTGGATCGCAATGCGCCGCGGCCGCGATCCCGCCGGCGAATCAACGCAGATAGCCAGCATACTGCACACCGCCGATCCGAGCCGCGACCATTCCGATCGGAGCCGCGACCGCCTGACGGAGCCGCGACTGAAAGGAGCGGTGCTTCGCAGGTATGCGTGCACTGATGACCGCTTCCTCCAGGCGCGGTTCGGAGAGAGCATCGGGTTTGCCACCCTCCCGCGCCGCCCGCCTGCGCGTGGCAGTAGGCTGTAAAAAAGAGGCCCGTCTGTACCATGAATCGACGCCCGTTCGCCCGCTTCGCCTGGTTCTTCGTCGCCTATCTCGTCGCCGTGATTCTGTTCGGCGCCTGGGTCCGCATCACCGGCTCGGGCAACGGCTGCGGCAGCCATTGGCCGGCCTGCAACGGCGCGCTGGTGCCGCCGGCGCCGGCGGAGAAAACGCTGATCGAATACACGCACCGCTTAATGAGCGGCTTGTCGGTCCTGTTCGCTCTGACGCTGGTGGTGTGGGCGCGCCGGGTCGGCCGCGGTGTTTTCCGCGCGGCGCTGCTGGCTTTGTTTTTCCTGATCGTCGAAGCCGGGCTCGGCGCACTGCTGGTGAAGGCGCACCTGGTGGTGAACGACGCCTCGGTGGCGCGCGCGTTGGTGGTCGCGTTGCATCTGGCCAACACGTTGCTGCTCACCGCCGCCGCCGCGCTGGTGGCCTGGCGCGCGGGCGCGGCTTCGGAAGTGGAATCGGCAGCGTCCGTCCCCGCGCCCATCCCGCGTTTGTTGCTCGGCGTCGCCCTGGCCGCTCTGATGCTCACGTGCATGTCCGGAGCGGTCACCGCGCTCGGCGATACGGTTTTTCCCACTCAACCCGCGCTCGACGCCTCGCTGCTCTCGACCATCCGCGCCGATGCCTCGCCCAGCCAGCACTTCCTGGTGCGCCTGCGCGTTCTCCATCCGCTGGTGGCCGTCTGCGCCGCCCTGCTCGTCGCCGGCGTGCTGCTGCGCATCGTCACCGGACGTGCGCCCGCCGCTCCGGCGCAGTATCAACTGGCCACGCTGGCCTTCTCCGCCGTCATCCTGCAAACCGGAGTGGGCTTCGTCAATGTTCTGCTGGCCGCGCCCGGCTGGCTGCAGATCGTGCACCTTGCAATGGCCCAGGCGGTCTGGATTTCCACGTGGCTGGTGTGGCTCGCCGCGCGCCGCCGCTGAGCCAATCCCCCACTTCCCACTGCCGTTCCGGCTCAGCGCCGCCACCGCCGCTCTGCAGGCAGGCCGCTACAGTGTAGCGGCCTGATCTGCCTAAGTGGCTGTTTATCAATATCTTAGAAAAGTGCGGGCCGCTACTAGTAGCGGCCTGACCTGGCCCCACCCGCATGGTAGACCCGCCGCGCCGATTCCTGCACAATAGTCCGTATGGTGGTTGAAACCGACGGCGTCACCCTGCACCTGGCCCATCCGGACGAAATGCCGGTGGAGTGGGTAGGTCAGGAGGAAGTGATGCGCCAACTGCTCGCCGCCTGGCTGGGAATGGGAATGTGAATGGTGAATGGGTGAATGGGTGAATGGTGAATGGTGAATGGGGACAGTACTGACCCGTCCCACTGTCCCTTTCCTTTCGCCTTTCGCCACCTCTCACCGCGCTTGTCGCCGGCGCGGATTCCCGCTCAGTGGCGCGCTGCGCTGCAACCGGCACCCGAACCCGCCGCCGGCGCGTTAACTACGCCCACCAGCAATTCGCGCAACTTCGCCGCGTACTCGCTGTCCCGGCGCACGAAAACCTCGGGCCACTGGCCGGCCATGTTGCCGATGTAATCGTACCTTGCGATGATCCGCGGATATGTGCACAAGTCGGCGTAGGGGCCGCTTCCGCCGGCCTGCCGCGCATAGACATCCGGGTAGCCGGCGGTTGAGGCCATGTAGTGTTCCAAACGCTCGCCATAGTCGGGCGCTGTGTGATGCAATGCCACGAAGGTGTCGTTGAGCCCGATCAGATCGACAAACGGCGCATCCGAGAAGTAGGCCAGTTTGCCGGCCTCGGTGGATGCAATCCGCACCCCGGGCAACTGCCGCAGCCGCTCCCCCAGCAGCATGAACGACGCATGGTCGTCGGTGGCCTGGCGCGCCGCGATCTTCATTTCCGCGGCTTGCCCGAAGCAGTAAAATGCGACCACCGCGCACAGCGCGCCCACCGCCGCCAGCCTCCCTCGTCCCACCTTTCCAGCCGCCCCGACCAGGCCGCCCAGTGCCACGGTCCCGGCGAAAATCATCGGAACCAGCAGCGGCGCCTGATAGCGCATCCCGAAGTTCATGATCGGCAGGACCGCGAAAAGATAGATATAGAAGACCAGTGCGCCGGCTAGCACAGCTCTCACCCGGCGCGGCAGCGCCTTAGAATCACCGGCTGCAGACAGGGCGATGAAAGCCAGCCAAATAGCCGCGGTGCTGAATAATTGAAGCTGAAAGCTCATGACCCAGCGCCAGGTTTGCTGCAGCAGTTTTGGATTCTGGGCTAGTTCCAGAAACGAAATCTTGAGGTACACGGGGAGTGGTAGTGCGGTTGTAAAATAGCGCCCGATGGCGATAGTTTCGGCGGCAACGATTACTCCCGATGAGACTACGGCTGCCCCGGCCAGGAGTAGTCTCTTCGCCGGCGCTTCCATGAGAATCACCATCACCAGCGCGGAGCCGCAGAACACGGTGGCATCCGGCCGCGCCAGGTAGCTCAGCCCTGCCGCCAGCGCCGTCAGCGCCACTGCCACCGCCGGCCGGTGTGCCGGTAATCTCATTGCAAGATAAACACTTGCCGCAAAAACAAGAAACGCCAACGAGGTGTCGATGCCGCTGCCGGCATGTCGCGAAAACACCGGCGTCAGGGCCAGCGGCAGGCTCCCCGCGAGCGCCAGATAACCCTGGTCTGCGCGCAGCGCCCGGCGCAACGCCAGGTATAGCAGGATAATTGTGACCGCTCCCAACCCCAGGCCCAGATAGCCTGCCGCCTGGGGCGGATCGTTGTGAAACAGCGTTTGAACTGTCCCGACCATTACCACCCAGGCAATGCCCGTAGTGCCCTGGTCATGCGGCATGCCGATATTCCAGCTCAGTCCGTGTCCCGCGGAAAAATGCGCCGCATAGCGGTAAACTATAAAACTGTCTTCGACCGTACTTGGAAATGGAAAGTAAAATCGTACCAGAAGCGCATAGATAATGATGCATCCGAGCAGGCTGACAATCCGCGTAAGCCTGCCAGTCGCATACAAAGAATCATGTTCGGTCGGCATGTCGGTGAATTAGCTATGAATGGCCCGTGGACAATCTAAAACCTACTAGAGGCGGTGCTGAAACGCAAGACTTCGCTATGGGACCGATGCCCATCGCGCGCAGCTTCACGGCGAGTTCCGGGCGCGAGTAGACAACAGGGGCTTCGCCCGCCATAGCGGGCGCACTCCGGACCGGCCGGGTTGCTACGCGCGCGCCATCCGCGGTCGAACGGACGCCGCGGCATGGGGCGGGAAATGGAAACGGCGCGGAGCCTGTTGTCCGCGCCGTCAATCTGGAGGAAGGTTCGAGCTTCAGTTCTGAGGCTGGTCCCGGCGTTTCAAGGTCGGCCGCTCGTCGTCGCCTTCTTTAGTCTGCTGGTTCGAAGTGTCGTCGCCGTCGATCGTCGTCCCGCCCGCGCCCGGCGCCTTGCGCAGCCGCGGCCGGTTCGGATCGGCGCTGGCGGTCTTGCGGTGGTTCTCCAGCATCATCAGCCGGTCGCGCACATCGTCGAACTCCGACGTCGTCACCACGTACTCCGGCTTTTCCTTGAGGTACTTGGCCGTGATCTCCTGTACCTTCACAATGCGGTCGCCGGTCGGCGGATGAGACGTAAACATCTTCGAAATCGTGCCCGGCTTGCGCTTCTCCATCGACTCCAGCCGCTCAAATATGTCCACGAATCCGTTCGGGTCGTAGCCCGCTTTGTACATGTATTGCAAGCCCAGCATGTCGGCTTCGGACTCGAACTCCCGCGAGAATTTGAGGAACGTGATGGGGATCAGGAGGTTCGTCGCCTGGTAGATCCCGTACATCGCCCAGCCTCCGCCGAGGATCATCATCGGAATCGTCGCCAGGTTCACGATGCCCGCGCGCGTCATCTGCCGCGTGGCGTGCCGCGCCGCGATGTGCGCCAGTTCGTGGCCCATCACGCCCGCAATCTCACTCTCGTTCTGCGCCAGTTTGAGCAAGCCCGTGTTGACGAAGAAAAAACCGCCCGGCAGCGCCATCGCGTTCGGTTCGTCGGTTTCCAGCACCTTGATGCTCACCGGCACCTTCACGTCCGAGTTGCGCACCAGGTTCTGGCCCACCCGGTTCACATACTCGGCAATGATCGGGTCGTCCACGATCTTGGCCTGGCGCTCGATCTCCATGGCGTACTGCTTGCCCATGGCGATCTCTTTTTCCATGGAATACCAGTTCACACCGCCGTCAACTTTGCGGTTTCCAATCTGGTCCGGATCTTTTTCTTTGTCGTCGGCGGGCAGCGGGAGGGCCACCAATGCCCCGACGGCGAAGATCGCGACATATGGACGAAAACCCCGAAAGGTCATGGCTGCTCCAGTGAGGTGTGGGAACCTGGCACCAGTATAGACTAATTACACCGAGGCCGATCCCGACCCCTATGCTCTCTAACGTACAGTCATAGAGATGGGTTACGATAATCAACCGATGCACCCGCTTGCGCCCGACAATACTCCGCTCTGGCAGACCTGGCGTGAGGAGTTCCCGGTCACCGGGAAATTCGTCTATCTGAACCACGCCGCCGTGGCGCCCTTGCCCCGCCGCACCGCCCGCGCGATGCAGGATCTGGCCGAGGATGCCTGCCTAAACGGCTCATTCCACTATGCGGATTGGCTCGCTGCCTATGCCGCTACCCGCGCCGCCGCGGCCCGCCTGGTGAACGCCGACGTTTCGGAAATCGCCTTTGTTAAGAATACTTCCGAGGGCATCGCCACCGTCGCTCTCGGCTTCCCGTGGCGCCCCGGCGATCGCATTGTCGCCTTCCGCGAAGAGTTCCCAGCTAATTACTACATCTGGAAGAAAATTGAAGAGTCGCACGGCGTGACCGTCGATTGGCTCTCTTGTTTCGACCCGTTGGAAACCATCGCCGCGGCGGCTCGCGGCGCGCGGCTGCTGGCGATCAGCTTCGTCCAGTACCTCAGCGGCTATCGGGCCGACCTTGCCGCCATCGGTGAAATCTGCCGCCGGGAAGGCGTTTTCTTCTTCGTCGACGCCATTCAGGGCCTGGGCGCGTTCCCCCTCGACGTTCGCGCCATGAACATCCGGGCCTTCGCCGCCGACGGTCATAAATGGTTGCTCGGTCCGGAAGGGCAGGGCCTGTTGTACGTCGAAAAGGCCTGGCAGGACCGCATCCAGCCCGTGGAATTCGGCTGGACCACCGTCGCCGGTTACAACGACTACGCTTCCCGCGACATGACGCCGCGCCACGACGCCGGCCGCTATGAGTGCGGGACCCTGAATACGATCAGCCTGTTCGGCCTCCGGGCATCCCTCGATCTGATCCTGGAGGCCGGCGTCGAGAGAATCGCGCCCGCGGTCCAGGCGCTCACAGACCAGTTGGCCGAGGGCGCCGCGAAGCTGGGCTACGAAGTTCTCGGCCCGCCGCGCACGCCGTCGTGCACCTCTGGCATCGTCAGCATCCGCCATCCGCAAATCGATGCCCGCCTGGTCCACTCCCGCTTGCGCGACAGCGGTTTCCAGACCTCGCCGCGCCAGGGCTGGGTGCGCGTCTCGCCGCACTTCTACATCAGCCCGCAAGATATGGACGCACTGCTTTCCACGCTGCCGCGCCCGTAGCCGAGAATAAGAATAAACCCGGCCAGATCCTCTCTTCTCAGGAACTGACCGCCGGCACGGAACCAATGCCGAACACCGTCAACGCCGATCCGGCCACCTCTCCCACGCGCCGCCGCTTTGCCCGCCAATGTCTCGGCTCGTGGCTCGTGCCCGCCGCCTCATTCGCCGTTGCCGCCTGCGGCCGGGCGCCCATGGAGACGGCCTTCGAGGTCCATCGCGACCTGCGTTACGGGCCCCTGCCCGAGCATCTCGTTAACGTCTGGCGGCCGCGCTTTCGTTGGCGTCGCGAGTCGCCCGGCGTGCTTCTCATTCACGGTGGAGGGTGGAATGAAGGCGTCCGCGCCGACATGGAGGAGGCCCTGTGCCGCTGGTTTCTCAATCGCGGTTTCACCGTCGCCAATGTCGAATACCGCAAGGCGCCCGGCACCCTGGCCCCCGGTTCCATCCTCGACGTCCGGCTGGCCGCATCCTGGTTCCTCTCAACCGCTGGCCGTTGGCAGCTCACCACCGATCAAGTCATCTTGTGCGGAACTTCCGCCGGCGGCCATCTCGCCTTGATGGCCGCGCTGCCGCCCGCTGACGCCGGTTTCGGCCCCGCGCCCCGGCCGCTCGCGATCGTCAATCTATGGGGTGTCAGTGACCTCGCCGCATTGCTCGACCATTCCGTCGCCGGCCCGTTGGTTCGGAACTGGCTCCCGCCCGCGGATACTCCGGAAGCTCTGGCGCGGATCGCTCGCGACTATTCCCCGCTGGGCTACGTCCGCCCGGGGTTGCCTGTCGTGCTCAGCATCCACTCACGGCTCGACCCGGTTGTGCCGTTCTCCCAAAGCCAGCGGCTCGACCAGGCGCTGCGCGCGGCGGGCAACTCTTCCCGGTTGGTCGCGCTCCCGGGCCGCGCGCACGGCGACGTCGATTGGGCTACCGTCCACTCGCATCTCGCCCGCTTCTTCGACGCCAATCCGCACATCGTCTGATTGAGCGCGCCTGGCAGCCCCCTGGCAGTTCCCTGGACACACGAAGACCGCCGCAGCCCCATCGGCCCCGGCGGTCTTCCAATTAACAAACGGTCTCTAACGCCCGCCCTGCACTTTCGGCGTGGCCAGGTACCCGGCAATCTGGTCTTTCTTCACGCTGTTGACCACGATCTCGTACGGTTGCCGCGCCTTCGACGTGTAGAACTGGATCGGCTCGTTCACGCCCTTGTCCCGTTTCTCCACCACCTTGTCGTCGGCCGAAACATTCAGCGTGAAGCGGTTCTTCTTCGGATCGACATTCTTGAGCTGCAACATGATGTCGCCCACCCGCTGCGGCGCCTTCGACTTGCGCGGCAGCGTGAACTCGAAGTAATTGCGGTCGTTGAGCGCCTTCAGCGCGGCCAGTTCTTTTCCATTGGTCGCGATCAGCCCGCTCTGCACGCCCAGGTCTCCCTGCGTGCTCCGCAAAGTGGCGATCGTCTTGTCGAGTTCGCTCTTGTTGGCCGAAACCTCGGTCTTCACGTTTGAGACGTCGGACGAAACCTGGCCGATCTTACTCGTGGCCGCTTCGTCCACCTTGCTGATCTGGCTCTGCAGTTCCTGCTTCTGCTGTTGCTGCTGCGCCGCCAGCTTTGCGGCCAGTTCTTCCGCGCGTTTGGTCGCGTCGATTTTGGCTTGTCCCGCCGCCTGGTTCGCCTGCCTGCGCGCTTCGCTCAAATCAGTCTGCAGGTCCTGAATGTTCTTCCTCGCAGCGGCGCTGGTCACGCTCTCGGTCTCACGCACGCGCCCGACCTCATTCAGAATCGACTCCTGCATCTTGGCGGTCTGCTGCTTCAGATTGTCGATTTGCAGGTACAGGAAAATGTTGGCGGCGATCAGCGCGATCACGGCGCCGAACAGAATCGCGAACTTCATCCCCGAGTTGTCATGCGCGGGCGGCGTGTAGCCGGCCTGGGGGTTATACGGTAATCCGGACATTCTTAGCTCTCTCTTTCTTTGGACAAGTGAGGAATCGGCACGGAGTTACGGGGCTCCCAAGGCCTCTCTCCAAACCTCTGAACGGACTTTCATTATCCTATCATCCGGGACGCGATCGGGAGCCGCTCCGTTTCCATCCTGCCCCGGATCCCCCTGTTTTGCCACTATTGATCCCCTGTTTCCGGTCCCATTGCGCCGCTTTTCCGCGCCGGCCGGGCGAATTCCAGGTACTCCTGCTTCGGGATCCCCGGCTCGAAGCAGCGCCGGCAGCGCGCTTCGTACATGCCGGCCGCACCCACCAGAATCAGATCGTCGCTCTCATAAAGCCGTTGCGTGTGCTTGGCCGGATTGCCGCAGCGCATGCATACGGCCAGCGTCTTGGTGATCGATTCCGCCCGGCACAACAGCTCCGGCAGCGGCGCGAACGGTCGTCCCATGTAGTCCGTGTCGAGCCCTGCAATGATCACCTGCTTGCCGCCGTCTGCCAGCCGCTCTGCCACGTCGATCAGCGCCGGCCCTAGAAAATTGGCTTCGTCGATGCCCACCACCTGCGTGCGCGGATCCGTGCGTTCGAGGATCTGGCTGGCCTCGCCCACTACCTCCGAGTTCATCCGTGTGTCGGCGTGGCTGACAATCTCGTTGGGCGAGTAGCGCACGTCGATGGCGGGCTTGAACACCTGTACCCGCCGCCGCGCAATCACGGCCCGCCGCAACCGCCGGATCAGCTCCTCGCTCTTGCCGGAGAACATGGGCCCGCAAATGACTTCGATCCACCCGATATGCCCCGTGACGACATCCATACTGGTCAGAATATCGCCCCGCGTCTTTCGACGCGCGGCCACGGCCCCACTCCTGATACGCTGTCCCTTGTGAAACGAATTGCCTTCCTCATCCTACTTGTCACCGTCGCCGCGCTGGCCCTGCTCATCCCCGCGACGCGATACTCCATGCTTGTCCTGGCCGGCCACGGGCACGGCTGCTCGTTGGCGCGCGCCTTCGATATCCCGCGCCACGAGAAAGATATTACCCAAGTCAAGGACGATGTCCTGAGCCAGACGCGGCTGATCGAGAAGGAGCGCAACGGTCTCGAGCACTACGCCACGCCCGATGGCGACTACTGGACGCCCGCCAACAGCCTGTATATCCTGCCCTTCAACATCGCCGAACAGTCCACGCACATCTATGGCACCGGCCCGCGCTCAGTCCGCAAGGGCGACATCGTGCTCGATTGCGGCGCCAACGTCGGCGTGTTCATCCGCACTTCGCTGCGCGCCGGTGCGGAGAAGATCATCGCCATCGAACCCGCGCCCGACAACATCGAGTGTCTGCGCCGCAATTTCCCGCAGGAGATCGCCTCCGGCCGCGTCGTCCTCGTGCCCAAAGGCGTTTGGGACAAGGAAGATTTCCTCGACCTGCTGGTCGATCCGGATAACCAGCCCGCCGATAGCTTCATCATTCATCGCCCCGGCGCCAAAGCCGTCGCCCGCGTCCCGCTTACCACCATCGACCACCTCGTCGCCGAGTTGCAGCTCCCGCGCGTGGATTTCATCAAGATGGACATCGAAGGCGCCGAAGTCCGCGCCCTCGCGGGCGCCAAGGGGACACTGGCGCGCTTCCATCCGCGCATGTCTCTGTGCACGTATCACGTCGATGAGCACCCCCGCCAAGTCCCGATCGCCGCGCGCGAGGGCTGGAGCGGCTACTCCGTCGAATGTGGCACCTGTCTGTATTCCGATTGGAAGGTTCGGCCCGAGGTCCTCTTCTTCTTCTAAGAGAGTACAAGCGCCTTCTGCCGGGGTCCGCCCGCGGACCTCTCATCCGGCCCTGGCATGACGCCTGCGCGCGGTGTCCGGACCTGGAACCCATACCGCAGTTTTTCGGTTTCTACCTGTCGAAAGATACTTATCGAATCGGCTGCCCGAAGGCCCGCAAATGCCCGCCAAGGCCTCCCGGAGCGCAATTTAAGCCGCTCTAATATCTTCCGCCGCGGCGATGAATCCCTTGCGCCGGGCCCCTGGGTGCGTTGCATCCCCGCACCAGCATGGAGTCTAAAATAAAAAGCCGGCGTGGACTCGGAGGAAGATCCACGCCGGATCATTGCCAGCTTGAATCGGAGGAATGCTGGCTAGCTCGTACCAGATGTACGCTCTGCAAGGGATATTATCACAGCAGTCCAGCGTTGCAAACACGCGTTAGTACTACTCCCGCTGGTACTCTCCCTCAATCGCATTGTTTCCGCTCCCTCAAATCATGAAGAACAGGCTCAGCCGTGGTAGCCCTGCTTTTTCATATACTTTCCTGTCGAGAAAACTCCTCTCCAGCCGCGCCAGTTGATCGCCCGTCATCTTGCTGCGGTATGGCCGCAGTTGCAATTCCAGTTCGCGCCGCATCTCGAACAGTTCCTCGTCCGTCAGACGCGTCCGCGCCACTGCCGCCATCTTTTCTTCGATCGCCGTCAGCCGTTGATCCAGTTCCTGCGGATCTTTCAGTTGCTCCTCCAGCGCGCCCAGCGTCCGTTCCACCGCCAGCGCAATTTCCTCATAACCCGCCAACGCCGCCAGCGTCGACCGCGCCCGTTCCAGGTGCGCTCGCACCGTTTCTATCGGGAATGCATCCTCCGCCGCGCCCGCGGCGCCTTGCGACGGCACGTTTTTGGCCATTGCCTCCGCTTCCCGCATCACCGCCTGGGCGCAATACGCCAGCGAATTCACGAGATTCGTCCGGTTCTTTCTCTGCCGCCATTTGTCGAACGCCGCTTCGATGCCCCGCAGCACCGCCTCCAGCGGCACGCCGCCGTTCTTCCACGCTTCCACCAGCGCCCAGTCCAGCGGCGACAGCAGAAATAATCCGCTGCCCCGCGCCTTCTGGAAATGCTCTTCCACCTCGGTGAAATAGTTGAAGTAATTCAACCGCCACTCGCGCGCGTCGTCGCTCATCTCATCGCGCCTCAGTGCCGGTTGCGCTCCCAGATGCGCTGCAATCCTTCCAGCGTGAGGTCCTCGTCCAATTGCCGGATGAAACGCGAACTGGGCACGATCAGCGCCGCCTGCCCGCCCGTGGCGACGATCATCGTCTGCGGTCCCAACTCTGCCAGCGCGCGCTCTAGCAGTCCGTCGATCAGCCCTACGAATCCGTAAAACAGCCCCGACTGGATGCTCCCCACCGTGTTCGTCCCGATCACCTTCTCCGGCTCCCGGAACTCCACCATCGGCAGCTTGGCGGCCTTCGAGAACAGCCCGCTGATCGCCATGCCGATGCCCGGCGCGATCATGCCGCCCAAAAATTCGCCGTGCTCCGACACCACGTCGAAATTGATCGACGTGCCCAGGTCCACCACCACGCACGGCCCGCCGTACTTGAAAAACGCCGCGCTGGCGTTCACCAGCCGGTCGGCCCCCACCTCGCGCGGATTGTCGTACAAATTCGCCAGCCCGGTGTCGGTCGCCGCGTCGACAAACAGCGCTTCGGTCTTGAAGTACCGCCGCGCCATTTGTTTCAGCGGTTCGTCGATAATCGGCACCACGCTCGAGACGATGAAGCCGTCCACCTGCGCCAGGTTGAGCCCTTCCAGCGAGAACAGGTTGCGCAGCAGGATGCCCCACTCGTCGGCCGTCTGGTCCCGGTCCGTCCTCAAACGCCAGCGCGTCACGATCCGCCCGCCGTCAAACACGCCGATCGTCACATTCGTGTTGCCCGCGTCCAGTGCCAGCAGCATCTGGGTCCCGCTCCTTTCCCCTCAATCCTGCGCCGGCCGCACGCCGCCCGCCGTGATCACCCGCTCGCCACCGCCTGCCAGCCGCAACCGCAGAAACCCGTCCGCCGTAAGCCCGCCCGTCGTTCCGCGCGCCACGCCCTCCGGCAGATCCACCTCCACCCGTTTGCCCTCCACGTAGCTCGACATCGTCGCAAACAGCGTCAGAATCGGCACCGCGCCGCCCGTGGCCAGGATCCTCGCGTTGCTGTCGATCGACCGAACCAGCCCCGCCAGTAGCGCCTCGCGCGCATACGTCTCGCCGCTCTCCAGGCGCAGCGACGTGGCAATCCCGGCCAGCGCCGCCGGGAACTTCGTCTGGTTCACGTTCAGTCCCACTCCCGCCAGGATCGCTCCGTTGTGCAGTTGGGTCAGGATCCCGCACACCTTGCGCCCGTTCACCAGCACGTCGTTCGGCCAGCGCAGGTCGCACTCCAGGCCGGTCCGCAGTTGCAGCACGTCTGCCACCGCCACGCCCAGCGCCAGCGTCACCACCGGCACTCGCTGTGGCGGCAGTTCCAAGCGCAGAATCTCGGTGAAATACAGCCCCTCGCCCGCCCGGGAATGCCACTCGCGTCCCAGCCGCCCCTGGCCCGCCCGCTGCATCTCCGCCCCCACCACCGTGCCCGCCTCCGCGCCCGCATCCGCCAACTGCTCCGCCGCGCGCATCGTCGTGTCGATCTCCGCGTGCCACTCGATGCGCCGCCCCGGCAACCGCGTCCGCACCTGTTCCACGTCCAGAGCCATGTCTAGAGCGTATCAAGCCGCGCACCGCCGCTTCGCGTTCTCATGGTGATGCTCGCAGGCGCGCGATCCCGCGCCGCCCCTATCTGGACGGTTTTCTATTGTATACGGGCCATTCCTAGGTTAAACTTCATTCCTGCCCGGCCTGTCGTCAGGGGCTGCTGAAACTGGGATCGGATTGGACAACCAGAGGAGGCTTTTCAAAGCCATGCGGACAACGTCGCGCGTCCGCGGCGGGTTTGTCGTGCCTGGCTTTTGGGCCGTGGCCGTAACCGCCGCCGTGCTGCTCGCAAGCTGTCAGAAGAGCGCTGTGCCCCCTACTGCCGCGCCAGCGCCCGAAGCCCAGGCAGCGCCCGCCCCCAGCGCGCAGCAGGCCAGCAGCACTCCGTCCACGCCCGCACCCGCTCAGAGTTCCGCGGCCAATCCGCCCGCATCCGAGTCCGAGACTTCGCCTTTGGGTTTGGCCGACACTCCTCGTGCGGGCCACGATGATTTTCCAAAATTCAACGAACAGCGCACTTCGTCCGCTACGGAGACGACACACGCAGGCGCGCGCACTCCGCCCAAACTCGACCGCAGCCTTCCTACTCCTCCAAACGCTCGCGCGGTCGTCACCGAACGCCTCGAACCGGTGGCTCCCATGGCATATGAGAAACGTCGCATGGAGGTCAGGCAGGCTCCCAGTGGGACCGAGCAGCAGTCCGACGAGGAATCCTTAAAGGCGGCGCGGCTGGCGCAGTTGCAGGCACAATGGCTGGCGCAGTCGCAGCAGTCAATGCGCTACAACCAATCCGCCCGTAGTATTTCCCAAGCCGCCGACGCATACATCCGGCGTTATCCGGCGCAGCGTGCAACCGGAGCCACCCAGACGACCGCAACGGCAGCGCCGCCGCCACCGCCACCACCACCCGCTCCTACCGTCACCGCCTCTGAGAATTCTGCCTCGCTGCCGACGTTCGAGTGGCCGCCGCCGCAGCCTTCCGAACAATACGTACTGCCCCGGAATGTCTTCGGCGACCCCTCGGCGGAGTCTCCACTTCGCCGACATCGACCGCGTGCTCGTTTCGGCGCTCGGCTCGGCGGGCTACTCCGAACGCAGCTACTACGCTGTGCCCGACGGTTTCGCGCTCGCGACGCGCATCGAGCAGATCGACGCCGACGGCACGCCCAAGGCGCCGCCCGCGCGCTTTGCCATCGATCCTCAGCCGGTCTCCATGTGGCGCTTGAAGGACTATTTACAGGCGCTGTTCAAAGGCGTTCCAGGCTACTACCGCGTCCTCGTCTTCATCCTGACCGATGCACCCTTTCGCGCCTCCGGCCAGCGGCCGACCGAAGCCCAGGCGATTGCCTTTGTGAGCGCGGGCGCCAATGTCCTGCCGCCGGAAGTTGGGGCGCTGCCCTTCGCGCCCGCCGTCAACTGCACTGTTCTGATTTACGAATTCACGCGCAAGCCGGGCGCGGACTCCAACGCCACCCAGTTTGCCCAGCCCGGCCGCCTCGACGCCATGACGCACCTGGTGAAATCGGGCCTCTGGACCCGCTTGGGCGGCCGCTGAGCGGTGTCGCGATACGGATGAGGAGGAGCCTGCTTTATGGCCATCAGCCTGCGGAGGAAACCAGCCGACGCGGACGATCTGCCCGCCGGCGAACTGCGGCCGCTCGATTGGGTCCGCACGCGACTGACGCTGCTGTGGTTCATCGGCGCCTGCCTGATTTTCCTGCTGATGGTGCTGCAGACGCTCAACGGCCGTTACGCCGACCACTCCCAGGAGGCCTGGACCTGGCTGATGCCCAATCTGTTGCCCACCATGGGCACCATCCTGGCCGGCATGGCTTATAACGCGCTCGACCCGCACCGCTCGCGCACCGTCGTGCGTACGGTTTTTTACATGCTTTCTTTCTGGATTTCGCTGTTCTACCTGGTCCTGGTCCTGCTGACCATCCTCATCGCGCCCACGCGGCCCGAAGGCGTCACCGGGAAAGGCGCAGTGGAATTGATGCACACCGCCAACCTGTGGCTCGGCCCGTTGCAAGGCCTGGTCGCCACGTCTCTCGGTCTGCTGTTCGGATCCAAAAAGAAGAAGGATTAGCGCCGCCGCCGCTTCATTCCATCGTCAGCCTGAAATTGATGTCCATGGCCCGCGCCGAATGCATGATCGCTCCCGCGCTCACGTAATCCGCGCCCGCTTCGGCGTACGCCCGCACCGTCTCCAGCGTGATTCCGCCCGAAACTTCCACCGTCGCCCGCCCCTTCACCTTCGCGATCCACTCGTGCGCCTGCTCCGGCGTCAAGTTGTCTAGCAGCAGGTGCGTCGCCCCGCAATCCAGCGCATCGTTCAGCTCCTCGATCGTCCGCACCTCGATCTCCACCTGCGTTGTCTGCGCTTTCACGGCCTCGAGCGCCGCCCGCACGCCGCCCGCCGCCACGATGTGATTGTTCTTGATCAGAATCGCATCGTAGAGGCCCATGCGGTGGTTCTTCACGCCGCCCGCCGCCGCCGCCATTTTTTCCAGCCGCCGCAATCCCGGCGTCGTTTTGCGTGTGTCCAGCACCTGGCACTTCGTGCCTTCCAAGGCGCGCACGAACCGGTTTCCGAGCGTCGCCACGGCCGAGAGCCGCTGCATGAAATTCAGCGCCGTCCGTTCGCACGTCAGCAGCGACCGCGCCTCGCCGTGCGCCCGCGCCAGGTGCTCGCCGGTCCACACTCGCTGGCCGCTCGGCTTGCGCACCTGCACCGTCACGTGGCCGCCCTGCAGCTCGTAGATCAGCTCCAGCAGTTCCACGCCGGCCACCATCATCGGCTCCTGCGCGTAGAACGTGCCCGTCGCCTGGCGCTCCGCCGGCACGAGCAGATTCGTCGTCAGGTCGCCTGTGCCGATATCTTCTTCGAGCGCCCGCCGTACCGCCCCGCGGACTTCTGGATGCGTGATGTCGAACATGCTTCACGCCTCTCTTTGAAACTGGCTCTATCGCCTGGCCCGCCCGCCTGCGCGGCGGCCCATCCAACTTGTATCACGCGGCCCGGCCGGCCTTCAGCCTGCCTCGCCCAGCGCCGCCCGGCTGCGCTCGATCTGCGTCTCGTAGTCGGCCAGCTTGGTCCTCATTTCTTCTATCACGCGCGCCGGCGCCCTGGCCGTGAACTTTTCGTTCGCCAGTTGACGCCGCGTGTTCTCCACCACTTTCGTCAACTGCTCGATCTCCTTCTCCAGCCGCTGCCGCATCGCATCGGCCTGCGCGCCGGAGAGCTTCAGCACCACGTCGAATTCCGGCGTCGAGCGCGACGCTCCCTCGGCCCGCGCTCCCGCCGCCTCGCCGCTCGAGAACGTCGTGTTGGTCAGCGCCTCCAGCGCCGCCCGTTCTGAAAATACCAGTTCCTTCGTCGGCTCGTCGTGCGGGTACACAATGCCATCCAGCCGCTGTTTCGGATCCAGCTTCTGATCCGCCCGCAACCCCCGCGCCGCCGTCACCAACTCTTGGAACAGCCCCATTCGCCGCACCGCCGCTGGATTTGCCGCCGCCGGATTGGCCTGCGGATACGCCGCTATGCACAACGATTCCGGCCGCCCCGCGCCCTGCTTCACCAGCCGCTGCCACAGTTCCTCGCTCAGGAACGGCATCACCGGATGCAGCATTCTGAGCGCGCATTCAAACACGCGCAGCAGGTTGCTCAGGTGCTCCTGCGCGTGCTCGCCCTGCTGCAGGCGCAGCTTCTTCAGCTCCACGTACCAGTCGCAAAATTCGTCCCAGAAAAACCCATACAGCAGTTCCGCCGCCTCGTGATACCGGAACGTCTGCTGGGCCCGCTCCATCTTCGCCGCCACGTCGCTCAGCCGGTCGTAGATCCAGCCGTCCTCCAGCGCCACTTCGCCGCCCGCCTCGATCGCCACCGGCGCAGGCGCTTCCACGCTCGCCATCTCCAGTTGTTCGACGCCCAGCTTTTCCATCTGCAGGAAGATGAACCGCGCCGCGTTCCAGATCTTGTTGGCAAACGCCCGCGAGCTGGTCAGCCTTTCCTCGCTGAACACGATGTCGGTGCCCGGCGCCGCGCCCCTGAGCAGCGCGAACCGCACCGCGTCGGTGCCGTATTGCTCCGTCACCACCAACGGATCCACCACGTTGCCCTTTGTCTTCGACATCTTCTGCCGCTCGGCGTCGCGCACCAGCCCGTGAATGTACACCGTGCGGAACGGCACGTCGCCCATGCACTCCAGCCCCAGCATGATCATCCGCGCCACCCAGAAGAACAGGATGTCGAAGCCCGTGATCAGCACCGTCGTCGGGTAGTACGTCTTCAGCTCGTCGGTCTCGTCCGGCCAGCCCAGCGTCGAGAACGGCCATAGCCCCGAGCTGAACCACGTGTCCAGCACATCCGGATCCTGCTCGATCTTCTTCGACCCGCACTGCGCGCACGCCTGTGGCTCCTCGCGCGCCACCGTCACCCCGCCGCACTCCGCGCAATGCCACGCCGGTATGCGGTGGCCCCACCACAGTTGCCGCGAGATGCACCAGTCGCGGATGTTGTACATCCACTCGAAATACGTCTTCGACCAGTTCTCCGGCACGAAGACGATGCGGCCCTCTTCCACCGCTTTGATCGCCGGTCCGGCGAGCGGCTTCATCGAGCAGAACCACTGCGTCGAGACCAGCGGCTCCACCACCGTCCGGCAGCGCTGGCACTGGCCCACGCTCAATGCGTAGTCTTCCGTCTTCACCAGCGCGCCTTCGGCCTCCAGATGCGCCAGCACGGCCTTGCGCGCTTCGTAGCGGTCGAGTCCCGCGAACGCGCCCGCCGCCTCCGTCATGCAGCCGTTCCGGTCGATCACCACAATCTGCGGCAGGTTGTGCCGCTGGCCCGCTTCGAAATCGTTGGGGTCGTGCGCCGGCGTCACCTTCACCACGCCCGTGCCGAACTCGGGGTCGGCCAGCGTGTCGCAAATCACCGGAATCTCGCGGTTCATCAGCGGCAGCAGTACCGTGCGCCCGTGCAGGTCGCGATACCGTTCGTCGTCCGGATGCACCGCCACCGCCGTGTCGCCCAGCATCGTCTCCGGCCGCGTCGTCGCCACCGTCACGAAGCGCCCTTCCAGGCCCTGCACCGGGTAGCGGATGTGCCACAGCTTGCCCTGCGTCTCGACGTGCACGACTTCCAGATCCGACAGCGCCGTGTGGCACCGCGGGCACCAGTTCACCATGTACGCGCCGCGGTAAATCAGTCCCTTCGCATAGAGCCGCACGAACGTTTCGCGCACCGCCCGCGACAGCCCCGCGTCCATCGTGAAGCGGTTGCGCGACCAGTCGCACGAGTCGCCGATGCGCTGCATCTGCTTGAGAATCGTTCCGCCGTACTGCTCCTTCCACTGCCACACGCGCCGCTCGAACTCCTCGCGCCCCAACTCCTGCCGCGTGACGTTTTCCGTCTCCTTCAGGCTGCGCTCCACCACCATCTGCGTCGCAATTCCCGCGTGGTCGGTCCCCGGCAGCCACAGCGTCTGGTCGCCCTGCATGCGGTGCCAGCGTGTGGTCACGTCGATCTCGGTGTGCTCCAGCATATGGCCGATGTGCAGCATCCCGGTCACGTTGGGCGGTGGAATCACCAGCGAAAAAACGGCGCGCCCCGGCGCCGTCAGACGCGCCGGCGCCTCGAAGAATCCGCGCTCGATCCACCACTCCGCCCAGTGCTGCTCGAAGCGCTGCGGTTCGTACACCTTGGCCAACTGATTCGACTGTAACTGCATGGGAAATCACCAGCTTAGCATGAGACCGGCGAACCCGTTCCGGCGCCTTGCGCGCGTCAGCTGGCGCGCCTTTTGCGACCCGCGCCGGCCGCCTTTTTCGTCGGCCGTTCCGCTGTTCCGCTTTCCACAGGTGAAACTTTCGGCTCGCGTGAAGCGTCCTAAATGTTGCAACGAGATGGGATGTCGCATCAGCGCCGCGGTTTTACGGCGTGCGGTTTCCCTCCGTCTCTGGCACCGGGCGTGGCGGCACTGGGCGCTGCCCGTACGACCAACTATTGAAACACGACAGGAGTTCCCTGACATGAGATATGTATTCCGCCTTTCCCCACTGCTTGCGCTGCTTTTCTGTGCCTCCGTGGCCAGCGCGCAGTTTTCGGTCGACGCCCACGTCGGCGTCGGATATGCGTGGGACAAGTCCAATAACTCGGGCATCGACAACGCCAATTCCCCGGATAATGCCTTCGGACCTTGCGTCCCCGGCACTGGTGACACCTATTGTCAGACCACCCCAGCCCTGAACAGCGTGCTGATGGGCATCGGCGGCGATGTCATGTTCAAGAAGCAGTTTGGCGCCGGCGTGCAGATCGACTTGTCGCCCGCCAAGAAAGACTACGGTCCCTTGCAGTTCCGCCAGACCTTCTACGACTTCAACGGCATCTATCAGCCGTTTTCGACCAAGCGCGCCGTGTTCCGTCTGGAAGGCGGCATCGGCGGTGCCAGAACAGGTTTCTCCTACACCCAGACCGGCTGCGTGGGCACCGCGGTTTGCTCCACCAGTTCTTCCGCCGTCGGCACCGCGACCCATTTCGACGTGCACGTCGGAGCCGGCGTCATGCTGTTTGTGACCAACCACATCTTTGTGAAGCCGCAAATCGACCTGCACTACATCCCCGGTTTCACCAACCAGTTCAACAGCAACCTGGCGCCCTCGGCCATGGTCTCGGTCGGCTACGCTTCCGGCGACCGTTAATCCCGTCCGCCGAAAAGCTTCCGCACGGCGCCCGCGCTTCCGTAATGAATCTCAATGCGGACTCGCGAGCGCCGGCCGCTGGCAAAAACAAAAGCGGGCCGCTTCATAGCCGGCCCGCTTGCGTTGCTTAGAGTGGCTGGAACTTATTTCGCTGCGTCGGCCTTCTTCTTGGCTACGGGTTTCGCCGCGGGCTCCTTGGCAGCCATGTAACCGGCCGTCTTGGCTTCGTCCTCGTTCATGAACTTGCCCTGCTTGGTCTTGCCGTAGTATTTGCTTTCCTGGTGGTGATAAACCTTGGTGCCGGTGTTGACCCACACCATGCCCTTGGCCCTGGCGTCGGCGATTTCCTGCGCCGTCGGCGCGGGAACCGCCGCCACGACCTTCTTCTTCTCCTTGGTCGTCTTCGTTGTAGTGGTTGTCTGTGTCGTGGTCGAGGCCGGGGTCTGTGCGAAGGTCACGGTCGCGAATGCGGCAAAGGCGAGAGCGGTGATAAATTTCTTCATGGAAATTCCCTCTCCTGGAACTGTTTTGGGCAAAGACCACCCTGCGGGAGGGTCCGGTCCGTACCCGGCTCGAACTATGCGCGCCTGGCCATCTGGCGTCACTCCCCCAAACAGGCTACGATCTCTCCCTATTTGGGGGGTGCTTCTCCGTTTGTTCAATTGCGCTTGTTGGAGGGCTCGAACGCCGCTCTCCCGCGGTTGCGGACACTGCGGTAAGTCGACGCTAGTGTCATGTCTCGCAAATTCTCTGACAATCACCGGCCATTCACCGTGGCGCAGGCACTCGTGCCTGCCGCGTTGACACTCGTGTCGACGCTCAGCCGGCGTTGTCAACCCTTGACTGAGACACTACGCTAGCGCCGCGCCCGCGCGGCATCCATGAAGCGCTTGACGCGCTCCGCATCAACCTCGTTCGTCACCACTCCATCCACTTTGAAAGCGCTGCCGACGATTGCGCCATCGGCGACTCCCAGGATGGACGAAATCGTGTCCTCCCGCGCGCCGCTGCCGGCGAACACTCGCGCCCCCTTGGCGGCCACGCGAGCCGTCTGCAGAGGCGCCAGGTCAGACGGCGTGTCACTCTCCGGTCCGGAGAGAATGACCGCATCGGCCAAGGCGCGTTCGATCGTATCCTCTACTATATTCTCGAGCGCCCGCCCGCCTAGGGGAGTGGCCGAGTGCCTGAGCATGACATCGGCAAATATCATGACCTGGCAACCCAGCGCATGCTTGAGCCTCTGGATCCGATGGGCCTGGCCCTGCAAACTGGCCTGGTCAGCCGCGCGCGCCCCGGAGTATGTGGCCACTCGAATGAACTCCGCGCCCGCCGCCGCGGCAATCGCCAGTGCGCTCTCCCCATCGCTGCGCAGGACGTTGATGCCCAGCGGCAAATCGAACCGCGAGCGTAACTGGCAAGCCAGCGCGGTCAAGAAAGCCACGGTTTCCGCGGGAACGCGGTCCGGGTAGAAAGGGGTGTCACCGGCGTTCTCGAGCAGCAGGGCATTCACGCCCAGAGCACTAACGCCGCCCGCCCAATAGGCCTCGGCGTCTCGTGTCACCCACTCCTGAATGTCAGTAAAACTTAACTGGTTGCGGGGCGTGCCCGGCAGCGCGGGCACGTGCAGGACTCCGACGATAGGCTTCCGTTCCAGCCATGTGGGTGCTTTCGTGGTCATGCAGACAGCCTCCCCTAGCCGGGATTTTTGATTCGGGCTAACACTTGCTAATGAGCGTACACCTTAAACGGGCCCATTTAGCAGATTATCTTATCGAGCGTCGGGCTCCCTATGAACGCGTCCATCAAATCGCAGGAGGAAAGTGAACCCTGCATTTCAATTACCATTCGGAGACGGCTGCTGGCGAAACCCTAAACGCCTCCAGCTTCAAGGCTTAGATCGGGGACAGGCGGCCATCATCGGTGTGTTCGGGTCGCGGGTCGGCAAGACCTGCATCATACGTGCAAATCTTATGCGTTCACTCCGCCGAGAGGAAATGGACAGGCCACCCCCTTTGGACTAGGTGCCATTGTCTTGGACGTCTGCGGCGGCCGGCTCGCCAGGCAGCGCATTCTGCGCCGCCGGTCCGCGCCTGGCTTCAATTCAAAAGGCCGGAAACGGGTGCCCCTTGCGCCGCCTGCCCTATTCGGCCGCCGCCGCGCCCTCGGGAATCCCGTTGTCGAACGACTGCAGTGCCAGATAGCTCAGCCCGAACCGCTTGATATTGTCATGCTGCTTCTTGAATCGGTCGTAGTGGCCTTCCTCGGCGCTGACCAGTCGCTCGAAGAGTTGCTTGGACGCTGCGTCGGCATTGGCCGCGCTTTCGATGGCCGATCGATTATAGTCGCGGGCGCACTCTTCTTCCAGCTCCATCACTCGCACCAGCATCGCTTCCGGCTCTGTGATGGTTTCCACCGCGGCCGCCTCAACCATCACCACATCGCCCTTCAGGAACAGGATCCGCTCGGCCAGCAGTTCCAGATGCCCCATCTCTTGAATCGCGATCTGCTTGAAAAGCAGCGCCAGCGGCTTGAAGCCCTGATCGTCCAAGTGGAAGTGGAAATACATGTATTGGTGGATCGCCCGCAGCTCGCCGCCGACCCCTTCGTTCAACAGATGAATGCTCTTGGTGTTGTCCATGTTCAGGCCTCTAACTCATTCTATTCCGCCTGCGCCATGTTTCGGCCACGCTATATCGGAAAGCGCAACGCATTCTCTCGCCCTGCGCCCGCCCGCGCGCACGCCATCCCGGCCCGCATCGAATGTACGTCCAACCGCCCCCAGCGGAGCCGGTTGTCTCATTTCTTTCATCCCGAGCCACTCCAGCGGCCCCGCTGGGGCCGGCTCCGGACTGGATGAGCCGATCGCGCGTGTCAACCTCGCGCTGTCAGATATGCCGCCAATGGGCGATCATTTTCCCCGATGTGTTTCAGCAGCCAGTCCTTCAGGAAATCCGACACTTCCACGACATTGACCGACTCACGCTCTTTCCACTCTTTGACAAACTGCTCCACCTGCTGCAGAAGCTTGTGATGCAGCTCTTTGTGCTGCGCCACCGCGGGGAAGCCGGCGCTCTCCATTTGCCGCTCTTCGTATGAAAAGTGGTTCTTGGTGTAGTCCGCCAATTCGGTCAGGACGCGACCCACGGCCTGCCGCCCTTTCCCTTCCGCCATGGCTATGTGCAGATCGTTCACGAGCATCGCGAGTCGCTGGTGCTGCCGGTCGATGTCGGGATGGTGCACGCTATACTCCGGTTTCCAGGGGAAGAACGCCTTCTTGGTGGATGTCATACCGGGCTCATCGGCCCCATGGCTGGCCTTTTCCAGGCTTTCGTTCGATCCGCGATTCCCATTGTGAGATTCTGACGGCGTATGGCTGGATTCCCACGTCTGGAGCAGAGTGGCCCTGGCCGATCCTCGGGAATGGGGCTGTCCCGATTTCCGGTTTCACGTTTCTGAGCCGCGACCGTCTGACGGAGCCGCGACTGCAAGGAGCGGTTCTTCGCGTTGTTTCCGAGCCGTGGTCGCTACGGAGCCGCGACCGTCTGACGGAGCCGCGACTGCAAGGAGCGGTTCTTCGCGTTGTTTCCGAGCCGTGGTCGCTACGGAGCCGCGACTATAAAGGAGCGGTTCTTCCGAACCGTTTTGCTGCGCCGCGGCCGCGACCGTATGGGAGCCGGCCCTTACGCGCCCCAGCGGCCCTTGCCTGTTCCTTATTCCCCAATGCGATGCGCGACCCTCCGCTCCGCTCCCGTCAGTCGGTGTACAGTAATCCCATGGCCCTTATCGAGGAGATTCAGGCCGCCCTGCGAGCCGAAGGTCTGGGCGGCTGGCTGTTTTTCGATCACCACCGCCGCGATCAGCTGGCCTACCGCGTCCTCCGTTTCGAGCCCGCGCAATCGGTCACCCGCCGCTGGTACT
Source organism: Terriglobia bacterium (assembly GCA_963838205.1). Taxonomy (GTDB): domain Bacteria; phylum Acidobacteriota; class Terriglobia; order Bryobacterales; family Bryobacteraceae; genus CAIVVT01. The sequence continues at coordinate 33,497 of CAWIQF010000002.1, forward strand.
ACCTCGTGCCCGCCAGCGGCGCCCCGCGCAAGCTGGTCCACCGCATCGAGCCCAACGTCCTCGACCCGCTCCCCGGCCAGACCACCCTTTACTCCGGCTGGCGCGATACCGAAGAACGGCTGCCGCGCCTGCTCGAAGGTTGCCGCCGCGTCGCCATGCAATACTCCCCGCGCTGCGGCGTGCCCTATGTTTCCATGGTCAACGCCGGCACCGTCGAACTCGTGCGCGCCGCCGGCGTAGAAGTGGTCACCTCGGCCAACCTGATTCAGCTCTTCGAAGCCGTCTGGACGCCCCAGCAGTACGACTCCCACAAGCGTGCCGGCATGCTCGTCGACGAGATCCGCCGCGCCGCCTTCGCCCGCGTCGCCGAGGCCCTGCGCGCCGGCGCCCGCATTACCGAGTTCGACGTGCAGCAGTCCATCCGCGAGTCCTTCGCCAGCGCCGGCCTCATCACCGACCACGGGCCCATCGTGGCCGTCAATGCCAACGCCTCCAACCCGCACTATGAGCCCGCGCGCGACCGCCACGCCGAAATCAAGCCTGGCGATCTGCTGCTCATCGACCTGTGGGCCAAGCTCGACCGGGCCGCCTCCGTGTTCTACGACATCACCTGGACCGCCTACTGCGGCGCCACCCCGCCCGAGGAGCTGCTCAACGTCTTCGCCGCCGTAGCCGGCGCGCGCGACGCCGCCGTCCAGTGCGTCCAGGACGCCGCCGGAAAAGGTTTCAGCCTGGCCGGCTTCCAGGTCGACGACGCCTGCCGCGATTACCTGCGCCAGCGCGGCTTCGACGAGTACTTCTTCCACCGCACCGGCCACTCCATCGGCGAAGAGGTCCACGGCAACGGCGCCAATATGGATAACTACGAGACCCACGACGAGCGCCGCATCATTCCCGGCACCTGTTTCTCGGTCGAGCCCGGCATCTACCTGCCCGACTTCGGCATCCGCAGCGAGGTCAACGTCTATCGCGCCCAATCCTCGGCCGAGGTCACCGGCGAGATCCAGACCGACCTCCTGCGCCTGCTCTAACCGCGCGCACCATACCGCATGGGAATGGTGAAAGGGACGTCCCCGTTCCCGGTATTGTAGGAATCATGTTCAGGCGCATACTTCTCGCAATCCTGGGTGTGGCCATTCTTGCGGGAGCAGCCTTCCTGATTCGGCTGAGGCTAGCGCCTCGGCCGGAAAACCAAGAACCGGGAAAGTTCCCCGAGCAGCTGGTCTTCGTTCGATCCAAGGACGACGTCGTCAGCGGCGGCGCGCTGTTTACGGCGCCGAAGGAGTCGTCCCAGCCCATCGCGGTGATCTGGATCCACGGATGGGGCGTGAACTTCTACTATCCGGACGGAAAGGACAGCCGACGGAAAGGACAGCCTGACCCGTCCCCACGGCATTTTGCCTTCGCTGAAACCGGATTCCGTCGATTGGATTCCAGGCGCGCCTTCCCGCAAGTCCCTGACGGGCATGCAGTTCCAGTATGAGGTGCCAATGAGACATCGTTCATAGGCGTTCGCAGCGGACAGCGCGATTCGTGGCACTCCGTCGCCGCGCGGCCGGCCAGTAGACCTATAACTCATTCAGATTGAGAGCATCTGGCGGAATCCGACGCTTTCGGTTAGGCATAAATCGCATGAAAACCCCAGTGGGACGGGTCAGGCTGTCCCCGTTCACCCGTTCAGGCTAGTGATCAGACGCGCCTGATCGGCCCTTCCAGATTGAGGCGAGATCGTTTGAAACCTGACGCTTGATGGAATCGAGCCAGTCCCGGTACACTTCGTACCCAAAGCAGCCGGAGCACCAAAGCGACCAGTACTCCCAATCCAATTCTGCGAACCGCGCTCTTGCTGCACTGACTGACGAATCAAGCCCGAGCCACGTCGCCGCCTGCCTTGGCTGAGCGTTGTGGAAGCCGCCCAGATTCATGCCGCGTGGCCGTTCGGCCAGAGTCCCCAAGAGCCACCGTCGCCCCAGGTCATAGCCCTCAAGCTCTTGGTCCGTGAGCTTCTGTTTGTCTCGAATCGTGTCCCACTGAACCGCCAACTTGCGTAGCGTGGGCTCTGATAACGCGGGTAGGTCTGCCATCGCGCCCTCAGCGACTCCCTAGGTGTGAAGTAGCCGCCCCTGGGTAGGGTTCCCAGCCTTCGCCCCGTCGAGCTAGGCGGCTAATACAAGGGTATCCGAAAATGTTTCAATGCCGGCAGTTCAGCGCGGCCCATGGTGGAAATCAAGGTACTTGTGGGAGTAGATGGCCACGCCCCCATCAACCCAGTCAGCGTGCCATCCGAGCGATTCCATGGCGCGGTTTCTCCGCCGAAGTGAAACGGTGCCCCACCTCGGTATCCAGTGGTAAAAGCGCTGAAGTTCCATGTACGGAATCACTGCAACGGTTAGCTCGACAACTCCCCCGGCCCCGCGCCATGCCTCGACATTCTCACGAAGAAACACGGGCTTCGTATCGGAAGAATTGGCCCAGCGCGCAGCCCACCAAGTGTAATCGATGTCCATCAGAATGTGAACCCCGGCGCCGCGTGGCTCCGCCCAGAACCCGGCCTTCAGACTGCTACCCGCCCCCCGACAAGCGGCTGGAAACGCGCTCGCGAGGGGGAGGGCTTCAAGTTCAAACCGGCCGAAGTGAAAACCCAAGACGGAGGAGTAGAAGTACCGTCGAAATTCCTGCGGGTGAGGATTTGAGAATGAAGCGTAAGAACACTCGGACGCGATCACATGCCTGTCGGAATCGGCGTTGTAATCGATCACGCGACATTCGGTTCCGCTCCAGGGTATTTCGCCTTCAGCTTGCGCGTCAATCAGCGCAGTCCAATCGCGTTCATTCCCTTCCGGATCTCTCGCGAGCAAGCCCGCGTCCGTTAGGATTGTCCGGTAATTGGGCCTGATAGAAAAAGAGAACGGAACGAACTGCTTTGCCGCCACGCGCCGCAGGTGGCGTGCCTCAATGCCAAAGGCCCAGAGCACAGTGAGGAAGATGGACTGGTACACCGAGAACGAGCACCCGTGCCTAGCGACCCAAAACACGGCGGCAACACGAACTGGGGACCAGAAGAAGCCCCAGTTGACCGCGTAATCCCCGAATGCCTCCCAGAAGTCATCCCACCGGCCCTCTATGGATTCCGTCACCTTCTTCGAGAAGTCCAAGATAGCTGCGACTCGCTGTTTGACCATCTGGCGGGCCTCCACATTCCCCCCGCCTACGTCTACCACAACGCGAGCCTGACTGATACCCACGCAACTGTGCAACAGCTGCAGTAAGACGCAGGCTCCGGCCCTGTCGTGGCCACGTGTCCGGCAAGGTTTTGCTGCTCTCGATCAGCTCTATGGTTCTACCAATCACGAGCGGAACATAATGGCTTATCTAGCCCTGCGCGTAGGCGATACTCAGACCGTCCAGCAACTGTTTGCGCGGATAGGCAACGACTGGGATCAGAGTGTTTGGAGGACCAAGGCATTGTTCGATGCAAGTCGCACCGGTCAGGCAGTCTCAGGCACACAGCCGCTGCGCGCTGATGGCGCAGTTTCGGACGGGGCAAACCCGAGCAACGGAGCAGCCGCACCCAGGTAATGTTCTCAATCATTCGCGCGCCGCGCGGCGTGTTTGGCGTTATCGGATGAACATTCAAAAGAACGAAAGTGCTTCAGGCGTTATGGCCAACTGCTCGAGGCCGCCCGCTTCCTCCCCGTGAGGGACGATTGCTACCCGCGGCGGGCGCCGCAGTGCGGGCAAAAGGCTGTCGCTTCGCGGAATGGCGCGCCGCACTGCCCGCAGAATGTGCCCGGTCCCGCCGCGCCTGGATGGCCGCGATAGCCGCCCGCGCCGCCATCGCCGAACAGGTGCTTGACGACCAATCCCACGATCAGGGCGAACAGCAGGAACCCGAATAACCCGTGGAAAAAGAGGAATCCAGGAAAGAACCCTGGGACGCAGATGAAGTGCACGGCGACCTCCCCTGTAGCTCCGGCCTTTGACAAAGGCTCTTGAAGCTCATTTCAACAGACGAAAGTGGCGCGTGATTCGTTCGGTCGGGGTCGGGGAAAATAAAAGGCTTCGCAGCGGAGATTGGAGGAGGATTAGGAGGAGGAATCCGCTGCGAAGCCCCAAAGCAGGCTCATTGAGACGGCACATTTGCCTTACCGTCTCGCCTACCGCTGCTATCGTATCAGAGTTTCAGAGAAAAATGTCCATTTTGGAACAGGAAGAACTCGCACGACAACCAAAAGATAGGCGCACGACAACGAGATATTCATCTTGGATTAATCAACCGTCAGAAACAGATGCGCCAGGCCCCTCGCGCCGGCCCGCGCGTCGGGTGATTTCGCTTCGCATCCGTCGCTGATCGGGGTATTTACCACGCGCGCGCCGTGCGCAGCGCGGTTTTTTGCGTCCCCTTGTATCTATGGTTTTCTAAAGGACTTAGTCGAGTTAAACGACACACTTCACCATACGCGCCGCGTGCGTCTGTCCACATGTGTAGCGTTCTAAAGGACTTAGCAACAACTACACAACCGCCGCCGCGTATCTATGGTTTTCTAAAGGCCTTAGCCGAATAAAACGAGGAGTTTTGTCGTGCGTCGCCGAGTATCTGTTTTGTTATGAGTGACTTAGCAGCATTGAATGGCAACAACCAGGGTGCGCGCAGTACATTTCCGTGTATGCGCCTTATTCTAAAGGACTTAAATGCATTTAGTCACGCATTTAACGCGCGCTCGGCGTAATCCGCGTTTTCTAAAGGACTTAGCTGCATTGAGCCGTGCATTTTGGAGTGCGTATCGCGTATTCCCCAGCAAATACCGTGGGTCGCCTTGTATTCCGCGTTTTCTAAAGGACTTACCGATGACCTACCGCGACCTGCCGGCGCCCGGCGCAGCGGTCATTTGGGAGGCGTTTTGGGTGTGCGAAGAGTCGCCGAGAGCAGGTCCAGTTCGGCCTTCGGGATCACGGTTGCCGGTCCATAACCGGCCAGGTCCTGGGAGAACGCCTGAGCGTCGCCGACGGCCACGATCGACAGTTTGGCGGGCTCGATAAAACGCTGCACCGCGGCCCGAACCTGTGCGATCGTCAACGCCTCCAGGCGCTCGCGGTAGCCGGTCCAGTAATCCTCGCCGAGGCCATTCAAAGCCGACGAAAGAACGCGTTCGGCCACCTGGCCGGAGGTTTCGGTGGCCAGGGCGAAGCTGCCGTTAATGTAGGCTTTGGCCTCGTCGAACTCCTCCTGCTGCGCGGGGTCGTCGTGGAATTCCTGCAGCAGGTTGACGATCAGGCGCACGGCTGCGGCGGTCTTCTCGGTGCGCGTGAAAGTATTGACCGTAAACAGGCCGGCCTGGCGTTGGGCCTCGAAGCCCGAACTGGCGTCGTAGGTCAACCCTTCCTTGGTGCGGATCTTCATGTTGAGACGCGAGTTAAAGCTGCCGCCGAAGATCTGATTGGCGACGTTCAAGGCCATGAAATCGGGATGGTTGCGGGGGATGCCGGTGAGGCCGATGGAGAGCTGGGTCTGGACGGCCTGGGGCATATCGACGATAACCACGCGCGCGCCGCGCGGGATGGGCGGCGGCAGCACGGCGGGCAGAACTGTGGCATCGCCTGTCCAGGCGCCGAAGGACTTTTCGGCCAGGCGGAAGCCCTCCTCGGGGGTCACGTCGCCGGTGATCGCGAACCAGGCCCGATGCGGCGCGTAGCAGCGTTTCCAAAAGCTGACCAGGTCGTCGCGGCGCAGCGCGCCGATGGTGGCGGGGGTGCCGTCGCCGGGGTAGGCGTAGGGGTGCGGGCCGTAAATCACGCGCGAGGCGACGAGCGAAACGAGGTAGCTCGGGTCGTTCAGGTTAACGGCCAGCCCCGAGAGCACCTGCTCGACACGGCGTCCGATTTCGTCCTCGGGGAAGCGCGGCCGCAGCACGATGTCGGCGAGCAACTCCAGGCCCAGCGTGGCGTAGCTCTTCATGAACGTGCCACCGGCGGTGGTGACGTCGTCGCCCGCGCCAGCGCCCATGCTGCCGCCGCAGCCGTCGACCAGCGAAGAGATTTCGGGCGAGGTATGCGCGCCGGCGCCTTCTCTCAGCAGGCCGGCGACCAGGCTGGGCAGCCCGGATTGCGCGGGTTCCACGTCGCAGTTGCCGGCCAGGATTTCCAAGGCGTAGGTGACCACCGGGAGGCGGTGGTCCTCAATCACATAAACGGTGAGGCCGTTGGGCAGTTGCCGGCGCACGGGCGTGGGAAAGGCGTACTGACGAGGCGCGGAGGGGAGCGGTATGGTCATTTTTCTGTCGTTTTGATTCTGAGTTCCGGGGGCGTGCCGATTCGGCGTTGACTGGGTGGACTGGCCGCTGGCTGGTCACGCCGCATCATTCGATGTCACTCCGGTCGTCAGTTCCGGGGTGGTCCGTCGAGGGATCTTCCGCGGCAATTTCTGACGGCTGGGCGGAGGCGGGGAAGACCAGGCGGGTCATGCTGGCGGCGGCGAGGTAGTGGGCGGTGACGCGGCGGACATCTTCAGCCGTGACCTGGCGGTAGCGTTCCAATTCGGTGTTGTAGCGCGCCGGGTCGGCCAGCAGGACGGCGCAGCGGCCGAGCGAGTCGGCCTTGGACTGGACGCCCTCGCGGCCGGTGATGAAGCCGGCGATGAGCTGGTTCTTAGCTTTGACCAGTTCGTCGGAGGCGGGCGGGGTCTGGCCCAGCTCCTGGATGACGCTTAAGAGCCCGGCGGAGAGCTTTTCGATATCCTTGCCCTGGTTGACGACGGCCGCGCCGAAGAAGAACGACGGGCCTTCCAGGGTCTGCGCCTGGCCGAAGGCGAACTGGGCCAACTGCTCTTCGTAGACCAGCCGGCGGTAGATGCGCGAGCTCTGGCCGGAGCTGAGGATGATGCCGGCGACGTCGAGGGCGTAGGTGTCGGGATGGCGCATCGGCGGCAGGATCCAGGACAGCGTCACGGCGGGCAACGGGATATTGGCCAGCTTGACCGTCCCGCCGGCGGGCGCGGCGTGGGCCGGCTCCTCGGCCTTCACCCGCGGGACTGCGCGGCCGCGCGGCAGGGCAGAGAAGTGGGTGCGGGCGAGCTGGAGGGCTTCACCGACGTCGAAATCGCCGACCAGAACCAGGGTCGCGTTATTGGGGACGTAGAAAGTGGAGTGGAACTCCTGGACATCGGCCAGCGTGGCGCGTTCGAGGTCCTCGACCGAGCCGATGGGCAGGTGCTTATAAGGATAGACCTGGTAGGTCTCGGCCAGCACCGCTTCGCTCACCAGGCCATAGGGCTGGTTTTCGAAACGCATGCGGCGCTCTTCCTTAACCACCTCGCGTTCCTTGGTGAAGTTCTCCTGGCTGATGTCGAGCGAAGCCATGCGGTCGGCCTCGAGCCACAGCATGCGTTCCAGGTAGTTGGAGGGGAAGGTTTCCCAGTAGACGGTCTGGTCGAAAGTGGTGTAGGCGTTGACCTGGCCGCCGGCCTGGCGAACCAGGCGCATGTGCTGCTCGGGGGCGACGTTTTTCGAGCCGCGGAACATGAGGTGTTCGAAGAGGTGGGCGAAGCCGGTGCGGCCGGTCTGCTCGTCCTTCGAGCCGACGTGATACCAGACCTGGAGATTGGTGACGGGGCGCGAACGGTCCTCGGCCAGGACGACGTTGAGGCCGTTGGGCAGAGTATCGCGGTGGATCTGGAGAGCGGGCGGAGTGTCGGAGGCGGGCTCTGCGCCCGTGAGGATCGCGCCGCGCAGACCAGCGCGGGTTTTACCAAGTAGCGAACTCATGAGGTATCTGCTTCGAGGGTAACATCGCCGCGGCCGGTCTATTCCGGGACTGCCCGCTGCGCCCGTTCCCAACGCGTCAGCGGAGGCGCGCGATGCGATGAGTGCAAAATGGACTATCGAATACTTTTGTAAGCCATATGGGGTCAGAGGACTAAGTCGCCCGAAATCATAAATAAATACCTGAATATCCGTTGACGGCCGGTTTCTGTGGAGAGTAGGCTATTGCGGAAGAGGAGCCATTTCGAATCATGTTTTCCCGCAGATCGTTTTTGCACGCCGGTCTCGTTTTGGCCTTCGCCTGCTTGAGCGCCGTCCCATCTCGCGCTGGGGCCGTTATTTACTCCAGCTATGCCAGTTGGAGCGCCGCCATGTCGAGTATCACGAATGTGCCCATCCCAGACCCGGGCAGCGGCGATGGCGGGGGCTTCATTAACCTCGGATCCGGTGACGCGTCCGTCACTTACTCCAGCGTGATCTTCTCAACCAGCTCTACCTTGGGAAATGGCAACTTCTTCAATATCGGCGTCGTTTTTAGCGGACTTCCGGCGGTCCTGTCCGACCAGGAAGCGAGCACGGGGGTAGAGAACATCCTGATTTCGTTGCCGGGAGACGCGACCGGTTTCGCCTTGAATTACGGCACTTTCAATGGGAGCGACGTGACCTTCCTGCTGTCGAACGGCGATAGCGCCACTCTGGGCAGCGCGGGAACCGGTTACGCGGTGCCGGACTTCTTTGGAGTCACCGACACGACTCCGTTCGACTCGGTGTTGACGACGTCTCCTGACTTTGTTCTCGATCTCAACAACGTGTCGTATGGCACCGCAGGTGCGGGTGGTTCCACCATTCCGGAACCGGCGACCTGGCTGCTGTTGTCGGGCGGGCTTCTCGGAGCCGCAGTGGTGCGGCGCAGGCGCGTGAACTGAGTCCAAGCGGCACAGATTCGCTTTCACGGGCGGGCCTCGAAAGGGCCCGCCCATGTTGTGTCTGGGAGGGTCGTCGCGCTCCAACTACAGGTGGCGCAAGGCAGGGGTCGCTACATTGTAGCGGGTCTGGTCTGTAAGTTATTCAAACTAAACGGAAGAAATCGGGGAGGCCGCTGCTTTTAGTCATTGGGGCGTGGCCGGGGGCTAGCGCTTTAGGAACAGCGAGATGGCCATGGCGAAGCCGATCGAGATGACGATGCGGCGGACGGCGGTGCGGCCCAGTTTGCGGGCCAGGCCGGAGCCGCCGATGCCGCCGGCGATGGCGCCGATGGCCATGAGCAGGGCGTCGGGCCAGTAGACCATGCCGTAAAAGATGAAGTAGATGGCCGCGACGCCGTTGATGGAGAGGGCGAAGAGGTTTTTCAGGCCGTTCATCTGGTGGATGTCGGTGAGGCCGACGATGCTCAGCGCGGCCAGCATGAGGATGCCGATGCCGGCGCCGAAGTAGCCGCCGTAGAGTCCGACAAAGAATTGAAAGATGAGTGCACCGGCAAGCCATCGCGAGGAGGTGTGCTGAGCCGTGTCGGCGGTTTTGAACACGCGCTGCACGGGTTCCTGGACCATGAAAAGCAGGGTCGCGAAAAGGATCAGAAAGGGCACCAGGCGGTCGAAGAGAGCGGGCGGCGTGTAGCGCAGCAACCAGGCGCCGGTGAGGCCGCCGATGAGGCTGGGCAGGAGCAGGGCGAACATACGCGAGTGGGCGGTGCGGAGTTCACGGCGAAAGCCCCACATGCCGCCGAGCGAGCCGGGCCAGATGGCGACGGTATTGGTGGCGTTGGCGGTGACCGAGTTCAAGCCGAGCCAGATCAGGGTTGGGAAGGAGATCAGGGTGCCGCCACCGGCGACGGAGTTGATGGCGCCGGCGGCAAAGGCGGCGGCGAAGGCGACGGCGGCATGGAGCAGGTTGAACGAGGACATCGAAGGTCAGAAGACGCGGCGCTTGAGGCGTTCGAGAGTGAATTTGGCGGTGTCGGCGATGGCCATGACGGCCATGACGCCGGCCTGGACGGGGTCGGTGACGACGAGGTCGGCGGCGTCGGGCACGGAGCCGGCCATGTTCAGACTGATGACCAGCAGGCCCTGCGCGCGGACCTCGCGGACGGCGGCTTCAATGTCGCCGCCCATCAGCGAGCCGGCGAGGACGAGGGCGCGGGCGCGCGGCAGGCGGGCGACGGCGCGGACGGCGTCGGCGAGGGTCTGCTCGCCGACCAGGGGGATGGTGTCGACCGAGATGTGCTCGCCGCGAATGTTGTGGCGATCGGCTTCGCTGATCGCGCCCAAGGCCACCTGGCCGACCTGGGCGCCGCCGCCGACGATGATAATGCGCTTGCCGTAGATTTTCTGCAGACTCTTTTCGGCGGTGGCGGAGTGAACGACGTCGAGGGCGTTGAGGTCGGCGAGGAGTTCCGCGGGATCGCCCGGCAGCTCGACTTCGAAGTAGGTGCGGGCGAGGGCCGAATCGCGGGTTTCGAAAGACTCGACCGAGAGGATATTGCCGGCATGGGCGGCGATGGTCGTGGTGAGGTCGCGCAGCGTGCCAGGCCGGTTGGCGGCGGAGACGGAGATGCCGATGCGGTCGGGCGATGGAGAAGAAGGCTGCACGGGTTGAACTATTCATCTTAAGCTGCAACGCGCGAGCGGCGCTGCCGGGTGGCTCCGCATAGCGGCGAGAGGAGGGGCAGCACTGGCGGGAGCGGACGATGGTGTCCCGTGTGTCAACCAAATAGTTGACACATGGCGGGATGCGGGTTAAGGTGAAGAAAGTGATCGCCGGCTTCAAGAACAAAGGGCTGGAAGAGATTTACCGGACGGGAAGGACGCGCCGGATCGGCGATGAATATGTCAGGAAATGCATTCGCATCCTGCAGGCGCTGGACGTGGCGACGAGCCCAGACGAGATGAACATCGCCGGGTTGAGATTCCACAGCCTGCGCGACAACCCGCCGCGATGGTCCGTGCGAGTGACAGGCAACTACCGGATCACGTTCGGCTGGGCGGGCGAGAATGCGCAGGATGTAGATTTCGAAGATTATCACTAGGGGGCGAGATGAAGAAAAGCAATGCGCTGCCGCCGGTTCATCCGGGCGAAATCCTGAGAGAGGACGTCCTTCCAGAGGCCGGGCTGAGCGTTACTGCCGCCGCAAGGGCGCTCGGCGTCTCGCGCCAGATGGTGCACGAGATCCTGGCCGGGCGGAGGCCGCTGTCGGCCGTCATGTGCCTGAAGGTGGCGCGGCTGTTCGGGAGCACGCCGCAGTTCTGGATGCGCCTGCAGGCGGAATACGAGCTCAAGAAGGCTGCGCAAAACCGGAAGGTCATGGCGCGCGTTGAACGGATCGTGCCGTTGGAACCGGGCCGAGAGGTTCGCGTGTGACGAAGGAGCGCGGGTGGCGCGAAGCTCAGGACTTCATCGGCGGTTGCGCGCTTTCGACCTCGTAATGCGCCAGAATCTCGTCCCAGCGGCCGGTGGCGGCAAGCAGGATTTCGGTGACCTCGCGCAGGGCGCCAGAGCCGCCGCAGGCCTTGGTGACGTAGTGGGCCATGGCCTTCACCTCGGGCACGGCGTTGGCGACGGCGACGGCGAGGCCGACGCGGCGCATGAGAATGGCGTCGGTGAGGTCGTCTCCGAGATAGGCGACGGCGTCGGGAGAAAAGCCCGATTTAGCGAGGATTTCGTTGAAAATCGGCAGCTTTTCGGTGTCGCCCATGTAGACGTAATCGAACTTCCCCTGGCGGCCTCGCTCGGCCGTGGCCTGCGCGGTGCGGCCGCTGATGATGCCGGTCTGGTAGCCATGGCGCTTGAGCCAGTGCATGGCGATGCCGTCCTGCGAGTCGAAGCCCTTGGTCTCGAAGATGCCGCCATCGGGCAGGGGCAGGAACCAGATGCGGCCGTCGGTGAGGACGCCGTCGACGTCCATCAGGACCAGGCGGATTTTAGCGGCGCGGGCGGCGATGTCGGGGCTGACTAGGGGTGGCATGAGTGCGACGTGATTTCTCCGGGAAAGAAATGATCTTCTCATAGCGCGGGTGCACGCGTCGCGGTGCGCGCGCGGCTGGTCAGGGGAGCGAGTCGCGGCGAGAGTGGAAGTTACGGGATTTGAGGGGGTTGCGCGACCGGGTCATACAATGAATAAGCAGGACATGCGAGTGCTCGATCAGGTGCTCAGGACCGTATCGCGATACAACATGCTGGCGGCAGGGACGCGCGCAGGCGTGGCCGTGTCGGGCGGCGCGGACTCGGTGGCGCTGCTGCATATTCTGGTGCGTCTGGGCGGGCCGCGCAGGTGGTCGCTGGAGGTGCTGCACTTCGATCACGGGCTGCGCGGCGAGGAGTCGGACGGCGACCGGCGTTTTGTCGAAGAACTGGCGGACAAGTTGGGGCTGCCATGCCACGTCGAAGGCGCGGATGTGCGTGCGGCGGCCGCGGGCGCGAATCTCGAACAAACCGCGCGGCAGATGCGCTACCGGTTTTTCAAGGAAGTGCGCGAGCGGCGGGGATTGGACGCGGTGGCGACGGGCCACACGGCCTCGGACCAGGCCGAGACGGTGCTGATGAGGGTGCTGCGCGGGGCCGCGGCGGAATCGCTGGCGGGCATTCGGCCGGTGAACGACGGCTGGATCGTGCGGCCGCTGATCGAAGTGACGCGCGAGGATGTGCGCGAGTGGCTGCGGTCGCAGGGCCTGGTGTGGCGGGAAGATTCCTCGAATATTGATAGTTGTTACGATCGCAATCGCATGCGGCACGAATTGTTGCCGTTGTTGCGGCGGGAGTGGAACCCGGCGGTCGAGGAGGCGCTGGCGCGGCTGGCGACGGCGTTCGCGCGGGACGAGGAATTCTGGGAGACGCAGGTCGAGGCGGTGTGGGCGGCGGCGGCGACGCGGAACCGATTCGGAATTGTCGTAGACCTGAAAACTCTAGGCGAGGCGCATGCGGCGCTGCAAGTGCGCGTATGGAAGAAGGCGTGCGCGGAAGCGGCGGGGGCAGCGCCACGAATCGAAGGCGAACATCTGGAAGCGCTGCTCAAGCTGGCGCGGCAGCGGGCCGGGGCGGGGAAGCTGAGTCTGCCGCGAGTGCGGGCCTGGCGGTCGTTCCACCAAGTGCTGATCCATCCAGCGGATAGGAGATTTGAGCGGCAGGCAGGCGTGGAGCTACGCGCGCCTGGAGAGGCGACGATCGAGCAGGCGGGAGCGCGGATCCGGCTGCGGCCGGCGGAGCCGGGAGCGGAAGCCTATAATGGAAATAGCGAGCGATTAGGCGGCGCACTGGCCCCGGGTCCGTTTATGCTCAGGACCTGGCAGGATGGCGATGCGTATCGGCCCAGAGGGAGCAGAGAGAGGCGCACGATTCAGGCGCTCCTGCAAAGCCGCCGTGTCCCGGCGTGGGAACGGTGCGCGTGGCCCGTGCTGGAGTGGCACGGCGAGGTGGTGTGGGCGAGGCAATTCGGAGTGGCAGCGGAATACGCGGCTGAAAACGGCGGCGCATTTCCGATAGAGATCCTCGAAGAGCCACCGATTCCGGGGGCATGAATCAAATGTTCACCAGATTGCGTCTCAGTAGTTAGAGATAGAATTGAAATTTCTGGAGTTCTGCGAGTAAAGCGAATGAATGCCAACGTAAGGACCGCGATCGTCTGGACAGTGCTGTTCTGCCTGGCTGCGCTGCTGTTTGTTGTCGTGAAGTCCAGCGGCGGCCGGCCGACGCAGGAACTGAGCTTCACCAAGTTCATCGACATGGTCAACTCGGACCGGGTGAAGAGCGTGGTGGTGACGGGCAACGAGGTCAGCGGACAGTTCAAGGACGACAAGACGGATCTGCACACGACGGTGCCGCTCAACTACCCGCGCGTTTTTGACGTGCTGGGCGAGCACAACGTCGATGTCAAAGTGAAGGAATCGAGCAACGGCAATTGGACGGCGCTGCTGCTGAACGCGATTCCGTTCGTGCTGGTGATTGCGTTCTGGATCTTCATGATGCGGCAGATGCAGAGCGGCGGCAACAAGGCGCTGAGTTTCGGCAAGAGCCGGGCGCGGATGCACAGCTCGCAGCAGAAGAAGGTGACCTTCAAGGACGTCGCGGGAGTCGAAGAAGCCAAGGACGAACTGCAGGAGATTATCGAATTCCTGCGCGAACCGCAGAAGTTCCAGAAGCTGGGCGGACGCATTCCGAAGGGCGTGCTGCTGATCGGACCTCCGGGCACCGGCAAGACGCTGCTGGCGCGGGCGATCGCGGGCGAAGGCAACGTGCCGTTCTTCTCGATCTCGGGTTCGGACTTCGTCGAGATGTTCGTGGGCGTAGGCGCGAGCCGCGTGCGCGACCTGTTCGAGCAGGGCAAGAAAAACGCGCCATGCATCATCTTCATCGATGAGATCGACGCCGTGGGCCGGCATCGCGGCGCGGGACTCGGGGGCGGGCACGACGAGCGCGAGCAGACGCTGAACCAGTTGCTGGTGGAGATGGACGGCTTCGAATCGAATGAAGGCGTGATTCTGGTGGCGGCGACGAACCGGCCGGACGTACTGGATCCGGCGCTGCTGCGGCCGGGCCGATTCGACCGCCGGGTGGTGGTGAGCCTGCCGGACGTGCGGGGCCGTGAGCAGATCCTGAAGGTCCACACGCGGAAGATCCCGCTGGCTGACGACGTCGACCTGTCGATCATTGGCCGCGGAACGCCGGGATTCGCCGGCGCGGACCTGGCCAACCTGGTGAACGAATCGGCGCTGCTGGCGGCGCGGCAAAACCGCAAAGTGGTCACGATGTCGGACTTCGAGGTGGCCAAGGATAAAGTGCTGATGGGCGCCGAGCGGCGGTCGATGATTCTGACCGAGGAAGACAAGCGGATCACGGCATTCCACGAGGCGGGGCACGCGCTGGTGGCGGCGCTGCTGCCGGAGTCGGACCCGCTGCACAAGGTGAGCATTATCCCGCGCGGACGGGCGCTGGGCGTGACGATGCAGTTGCCGGAAGGCGACGTGCTGAACCGGACGCAGAAGCAATTGAATGCGCGGCTATGCGTGCTGATGGGCGGACGCATCAGCGAGATGCGGTACACCAACCAGCTCTCCACCGGAGCGCGCAACGACATCGAGCAGGCGACGGAAGTGGCGCGGGCGATGGTGTGCGATTACGGCATGAGCGAGCTCGGGCCGATGAGTTACGGCAAGAAGGACGAGCAGATTTTTCTGGGCCGCGAAATCGCGCAGCACCGGGACTACTCCGAAGCGACGGCGATCAGGATCGACGAAGCCGTGCGCGCGGTGGTCGAGCGCGCCTATGTGCAGGCGGAGCAGTTGATCGGGGAGTACGCCTGGGCGCTGGACAAGATCGCCGAGGCGCTGCTGGAGCGCGAGACGATGGACGGCGAGGAGATCCACGCGATTATCGAGAAGCGCGAAGCGCATCGCGGCCCCGATTCGGGGTCGGCCGTGGCCGCGGATGAGCATCAGGCGGTGATCGAGCCCGACCAGGACCAGCGCAGGCGGGGCCGCGGCTTCATCGAAGGGGAGAGCCCGGCGCCGGCGTGAGCATTCCTCGTTTTCAACTTTATCTGTTTGACATCGACGGGACCCTGCTGGACTCGGCCGAGGACATTTGCGGCGCCGTGCGGCAGACGCTCGAGGATGCCGGCGCGCGGGGGCTGACGGAAAGCTACCTACGTTCATTTATCGGCTACCACCTGTGCGATCTTTTCGGCGAAGTCTTTCCCGGCATCAGCGAGGAGCGGAGCGCGGAGCTGCTCGCGACGTACCGCGCCATTTATCTGCGGCGCGGGCACGCGGCGACGCGGGTTTACGAGGGAGTGCCGCGGATGCTCGAGAACCTGGGCGGCCTGAAGTCGACGGCGACGACGAAAGGCAGCGAGACGGCGCGGAACGTTCTGGCGCAATTCGGTCTGGCCACTCATTTCGACCATGTGCAGGGGACGGACGGATTCCCCTCGAAGCCCGAGCCGGACGTGATTCTGCGATCGCTTGACAAATTCGGCGTGAGAGCGGAGGAGTGCCTGCTGATCGGCGATACGGTGCCGGACATGGAGGCCGGGCGGCGCGCCGGCGTGAGGACGTGCGGCGTGAGTTGGGGCTATGGCGACGTGGCGGCGATGCGCGCGCGCGAACCGAATTTCTGGATCTCGAATCCGCTCGAACTCGCTTCGTGAGCGGAGGCCGAGTTGATATGATGGCCCTGCGGAGATAATCCAATGCCCGTGGTCAATCGACGCGACATGTTGCGAGCGCTGAGCATGGCGGTGCCGTCTTTTGCGCTGGGAGAGAGCGGCAAGCCGCTGCGCATCTCGCTGGCGGAGTGGTCGGTGCACCGCGCCATCATGGGCCTGAAGATGACCAATCTCGATTTCCCGCGATACGCGCGCGAGCTGGGCATCGAGGGACTGGAGTTCGTCAACGGATTGTGGGGCGCGCCGACGCAGGGCTATCTGGCGCGTCTGAAAACGGCGATGAAGCAGACCGGGACGCGGTGCGTGCTGATCATGTGCGATGACGAGGGGCAGATGGGGCACTCCTCGAAAGAGGTCCGGCGCAAGAGCGTCAACAACCACAAAAAATGGGTCGACTACAGCGCTGAACTGGGCGGGCACTCGATCCGCGCAAACATGCATTCCGATGTCACGCCCAAGACGCCCGGCGAGAGGGAAACGGTGCTCGATTACTGCGCCGAGAGCTTCGCCGCGCTGGCCGATTACGCCAAGGGGGCGGGGCAGAACGTGCTCATCGAGAACCACTGGGGGCTCTCGTCGGACCCCGACGCGATCGTCGCGTTGATGAAGAGAGTGAATCAGCCGAACTTCGGCGCGCTGCCGGATTTCGGCAACTTCCCGAAGGAAGTTGAGCGCTACGAGGCGGTGCGAAAGATGATGCCGTACGCCAAGGGCGTGAGCTTCAAGTGCTACGATTTCGGGGCCGACGGCAAAGAGACGACGATCGACATGGACCGGCTGATGAAGATCGTTCAGGACGCCGGCTACCGCGGATTCGTGGGCATCGAATACGAGGGCAACCGGCTGAGCGAACTGGAAGGCGTGAAGGCCGGCAAGCGGTTTCTCGATCAGTACGCGGCGTAGGCGCCGCCCGTCTCAATCCGCATTCATCGCGCGCAGCGTGTCCAGGTCCAGGCGGCCCGTGTAGATGGCCATGCCGAGCGCGGCGTGGATGTCGAGCGCCAGCAGTGCGCGGATTTCCTCGATGGTCGTGATGCCGCCGGCGGCGGTCAACTCCTTCGTCGTAGCCGCGCGCAGACGGCGGAACCAGTCCAGGTCGGTGCCCTGCAACAGGCCCTCTTTGTTGACGTAGGTGCAGAGGAAGCCGGAACAATAAGGCTCGAGTTCGTTTAGAATCTGTTCGGCGCCGATTGCGAGCGATTCGGTCCAGCCCTGGACGACAATGCGTCCAGCCCGGGAGTCGAGCGCGACCAGCACCCGCGCGGGGTCCGCGGCGGACGCGATGGCGCCCAACAGCGCGTGATTCACGCCGTCGCGGGCGAACGCGGCGGTGCCCACGATCACTTTTTCCGCGCCACAGTCGATCAATGCCCGCGCGCGTTCGGGCGTGCGAATACCGCCGCCGGCGCGAATGCGGGCGCGCGATGCCAGCAGTTCGACGATGGCATTGTTCTCGCCGCGGCCCAGCGCGGCGTCGAGGTCGATCACCTGGATCACCGGGAAACCGCGGAAGCGTGCCAGCATTTCGAGCGGCGGCGCGGCTTCGAGCGCCTTGTCGCGGCCCTGGACAAGCTGCACGACTTTTCCGTCCATCAGGTCGATGCAGGGGATGATCATGCGGCGGCTCCACGCGCGGCGCGCGCCCTGCTCACGCCATCCTCCGGACAGGGATGCCGGCCTGCTCCAGCGTCTGTTTCAACTGCTCCACGGTGTAAGTGCCGTAGTGGAAAATGGACGCCGCGAGGGCGGCGTCGGCCTCGCCTTCGGTCAGGACCTGGATGAAATGTTCGGGCTTGCCAGCTCCGCCGGAGGCGATGATGGGGATGCGGGTGGCGCGCGAGACGGCGCGCGTCAAGGCACAGTCGAAGCCGTCCTGCACGCCATCGGTATTCATCGAAGTCAACAGAATCTCGCCCGCTCCGAGCGCTTCGCCGCGCGCGGCCCACGCGACCGCGTCGATGCCTTCGTCGACGCGCCCGCCCCGCGTGAAAACATTCCAACGGCCCGGACCGGCGCGGCGCGCGTCGATCGCCAGGACCACGGCCTGCGCGCCGAATTCGTTGCTCAGTTCGGTGATCAACTCGGGGCGATGGACGGCGGAGGTGTTGACGCTGATCTTGTCCGCGCCGGAGTGGATGATGCGGCGCGCGTCCTCGACGCCGCGGATGCCGCCGCCGACGGTGAGCGGGATGAAGACCTCGCGCGCGGTGCGGTCCACGACGTCCACCATGGTGTCGCGGTTGTCGCTGGAGGCGGTGATGTCGAGGAACACGAGTTCGTCGGCGCCCTGTTCGTTGTAGCGCGCGGCGAGCTCGACGGGATCGCCCGCGTCGCGTAGACCTACGAAGTTGACGCCTTTGACGACGCGGCCGCCGGTGACGTCGAGGCAAGGGATGATACGTTTGGCGAGCACAGTTCAGATCCTCACAAAGTTGCCGATGATCTGCAGTCCCAGAGGCCCCGATTTCTCGGGATGGAACTGGACGCCGAAGAGGTTCGCCGACTCGAGGACCGCGGTGTAGGCGACGCCGGTGTACTCGCACGTGGCGGCGGTGGCCTGCGTGCGGGGGCAATAGAAGCTGTGCGCGAAATAGACGTAAGGCTTCGCTGCGAGGCCGCTCAGCAGGCGCGACGGGGCGACGGGCACGATCTCGTTCCAGCCCATGTGCGGCACGCGCGCGGTCAGCGGAAACCTTTCGACGCGGCCGGCAAATAGAGCCAGGCCGAGCTCCCCGGGCGCTTCCGCGCTGGTCTCGAACAGCGCCTGCAGCCCGAGGCAGATGCCGAGGAAAGGCACGCCGGAGCGGGCCTTTTCGACGAGCGCCTCGCGCAGGCCCAGCTGATCCAAGGCGCGCATCATCTGTCCGAAATGCCCCACGCCCGGCAGGATGATTTTCTCCGCCGCGCGCACCTGCGCGGGATCGCGCGTGATGCGATACGCCGCGCCGGTCCGGGCCAGTGTGTTCTCGACCGAACGCAGATTGCCGGCGCCGTAATCGACGATGGTGATCATAGCAGGCCCTTGGTGCTCGGCAACTGGTTCTTCAGCCGGGCGTCCTTCGAACAGGCGTAGCGCATGGCGCGCGCGAAGCACTTGAAGATCGCCTCCACCTTGTGGTGATTCGAGCGTCCGCTGAGGATTCTGGCATGCAGGTTGGCGCCGGCATGCGTCACGAATCCTTGGAAGAAATCCTCCAACAATTCGCTCTGCAGATCGCCCACTAACCTTGTTTTCACTTTGTCCCGATAGACCAGATAGGGCCGGCCGCCGAGATCGACCGCGACCACGGCCAGCGCCTCGTCCATCGGCACGACGAAGTAGCCGGCGCGGTTGATGCCGACGCGGTCGCCGAGAGCTTTGGCGAAGAGCTGTCCGAGCACGATACCCGCATCTTCGACCGTGTGATGCTGGTCCACATCGAGGTCGCCCTGTGCCTGCAACGTGAGGTCGAAGGCGCCGTGCTTAGCGAAAAGTTCCAGCATGTGGTCGAGAAAACGCACGCCGGTGGAGATCTCGTAGCGGCCCTTTCCTTCGATCTTCAGCGAGCCGCGGATCTGCGTCTCGCGGGTTATTCGTTCGATCGTGGCGCTGCGCATTGGGCCAAGGCTCCTTCTATCTGATTGACATCGTCGAGCACGGCCACGGCGCCCTCGGCGCCGAGCAGCGCGGCCAGCTCCGCATGGAGCGGGTTGGAAGGCGCAGCGATGCCAATGAAAGGCACGCCGGCGGCGCGCGAGCAGCGTGCATCGTCCACGGTGTCGCCGACGTAGATCATCTCCCGGCAATGGGTGCGATCGCGAATCAACACGAGACCTTCGGGTGCCGGTTTGCCGTCCCGCACATCCTCGGCCGCGATGATCGGCGAAAAATGAATGTCCGGCGCATAGCGCCGCAGCGTGATCGCGGCCTCACGCTGCAAACGGCCTGTGAAAATGGCCAAACTGAAGCGCGCCGCCAACGCATCGAGCAAGCCCGGCCGCGGCAGCCAGACCTCGCGCGCGATCAGGCCATCGTCGCCCCCCGGTCCGAAGAAGATCGCACAGAAGTGCTCGACGACCGTGTCGTAGGGGACCTCCACGCCGAAGTCGCGGCAGAGTTGTTGCGCGAGCAGCCAATCGTTGTTGAAGCCGCCGCGGTTTTTATACTCCTGAATGCGCTCGTGCCCAACTGTCTTCCCGGTGAAGTGGCGCACGGTCTGCACCACCGCTTCGCGATAGCTTTCAGAGACCTCCGCGAGCACGCCATCCATGTCGAAGACGAGATACGGAAGACTCATGCCCGCGCCTCGCTCAACACCTCGTCGAAGGCTGTGAAAAAGCGTTCGACCTGCTGCGGCGTTCCAGCGGTGACCCGCACGCAGCCGGGGATTTCGTAGCTTCTGTCGCGCACCAGAACGCCGCGGTCACGCAGCGCGTCGCGAATGAAAATGGATTTCTCTCCGGCGCGAAAAAGAACGAAGTTGCCGTGGCTCTCGTAGTAACCGATGCCGCGTTTTTCGAAGCCGGCGCAAAGCAAGTCGCGTGCTGCCACGGCCTGGCGCACGAAGTTTTCGACATAAGCGCCGTCGCTCACCGCGGCCCGGGCCGCGATCGCTGCCAGAATGTTCACGCTGTAAGGCGACTGTGCTTTGCGCAGGTATTGCACGTTCTCGGTTTGGGAAAAAAGGCAGCCGATCCGCAGGCCCGCGAGGCCATAGGCCTTGGAGAATGTCCGGCTGACGAAGAGGTTCTGGTGGCGCGCGACGAGCGGCAGCGCCGTCACGCCGCAAAACTCGCAGTAGGCTTCGTCGATCAGCACGGCCGAGTGCGGCGCGTGCCGCAGGATCGCTTCGATGGCCTCGATTCCGATGAGAGTGCCGGTCGGATTATTCGGGTTGGCGATGAGGATCGCGCGTGTCGCAATTGAGATACGCGCGAGCAGTTCCTCCAAAGGGAACGCGAGATCCGCGGGCCGGTACGGAAGGTCGATCACGCGCGCTCCCGCCACTTCGGCGTAGAAGCGGTACATCGCATACGAGGGCTGGAGGACGATCACTTCCTGGTTGTCGTCGACGAATGTATTGACGAGCACCTGGATCGCTTCGTCGGTGCCGTTGGTCAGCAGGAACTGCTCTTCGGGCACGCCGTAGAACTGCGACAGGGCGGCGCGCGTAGCTTCGTATTCGGGATAAATGGACAGGCGCTCCGCGGTGAGAGCTGCGGTGATCGCCTGCACGACGGCCGGCGAGCAGCCGACCGTATTCTCATTGAAGTCGAGGCGCAGCTTGCCCTCGCGTCCGGCGGTTGGCGGCGAGTACGGCGCCATGTGGACGACCGCGTCGCGCGGCCTCAACAGCGCGTCAGCCACGACGCACCTCCACGGAACGCGCGTGGGCTTCGAGCCCTTCGGCGCGCGCCAGCGTTGTGATCGCAGGAGCAAGCCTCTCGAGCGCCTTAGGGCTCAGCTGCTGGACCGAGATGAGCTTCACGTAATCGGCCGCGCTCAGTCCTCCGCGCAGGCGCGCCGCGCCGGAAGTGGGCAGGACATGGTTCGGTCCGGAGGCATAGTCGCCCGCGGCCTCCGGGCTCGACGGACCCAGGAACACGCTGCCGGCGTGGCGGATTCCGCCGAGAAGTTTGGCATCGTGCAGGCTGAGATGTTCCGGCGCGAAGCGGTTGGAGAGTTCGACGGCCTCCTCATCGGAGCGGACGATGATGATGGCGCTGTTGCGGTCGATGGCCGCGCGCGCGATGGGCGCCGTGGGCAGAGTCGCCAACTGCGTTTCGATCTCCGCCGCGACGGCCGCGGCCAGCGACTTTGAACGAGTCAGCAGAATCGCCGAGGCCGCGGTGTCGTGCTCGGCCTGGGCCAGCATATCGGCGGCGAGCCAACGGGGATCGCCCTCGGAGGCGATGATCAGAATCTCGGTGGGCCCGGCGACGAAGTCGATGCCGACCTCGCCGGCGAGCAGCTTTTTCGCGGCGGCCACGTAGATGTTGCCGGGACCGACGATGCGGTCGGCCTGCGGGACGGTTTTCGTGCCGAAGGCGAAAGCGGCGATGGCCTGCGCGCCGCCCATTTCAAATACGCGCGTGACTTTCAGCAGAGAAGCCACGCCCAGAATCTCATCCACCGCGTGCGGCGTGGCCAGCATGATGTTGGCAACGCCGGCCACCTGCGCGGGCACGACGGTCATGATCGCGGTGGATGGCAGCGGGTATCGGCCCGCCGGAATGTAAGCCGCGACGCTTTCCAGCGGCCGCAAGATCTGCGACAGCTTCAGGCCCGGCGCGGGCTCGATTTTCTTTGCCGTAGGCAACTGCAGCCGTGCGAAGGCGCGGACGTTTTTGACCGACGTCTGTACGGCGCGCCGGAACTGCGGCGACAGACGCCCGGCCGCGGCGTCCAACTCCGCTGGCGGGATGGCGACGCTCCTGCGCGTGAGCCCGTCGAACCGGCGTGCGTACTCGAGTAGCGCCCGGTCGCCGCGTTTGCGGACATCTTCGAGAATCGGACGCACGATCTCTTCGGCCGCACTTAGACGTGCCGCGCGGCGGCGCAACAGGCCGGCGGCGGCGGTGCTTTCCACGATGCGTATCATCAATTAACCCTCACGGCAATTGGGCCTCATAGCACGATCTTGTTCAGCGGGTATTCGACGATGCCCTGCGCGCCCGCTTCCTTCAGGCGCGGGATGATGTTGCGCACGGTGGCTTCGTCGAGAATCGTGTTGACCGCGAGCCATTCGCCATCGCTCAGCGGCGAGATCGTCGGATTCTTCAACGCCGGGAGCACGCCCAGCACCTTCGCGAGGTCGTTCTTATTAACGTTCAACATCAGGCCCACCTTGCCCAGCGCGTTGATTGCGCCGTCGAGCAGCATCCGGATATCTTCGATTTTGCGCCGCTTCCAGTCGTCGCTCCAGGCGCCCCGGTTGGCGATGAATTGCGTGTTCGATTCCATCACCGTGTCGATGATGCGCAGCTTGTTGGCGCGCAGCGACGAGCCGGTCTCGGTGACTTCGACGATCGCGTCGGCGAGCACCGGCGGCTTCACCTCCGTCGCGCCCCAGGAAAACTCGACCTTCGCCGTGACGCCGAATTTCGCCAGGTAGCGTTTCGTCGCGCCGACCAGCTCCGTCGCGATGATTTTGCCCTGCAGGTCGGTCACGCTTTGGAACGGCGACGCCTCGGGCACGGCCAGCACCCAGCGCACCTTGCCGAAGCTCTGCTTGGCATAAATCAGGTCGGCCACGGTGACCACGTCGGCTTCGTTCTCGACCACCCAGTCGTAACCGGTCAAACCGGCGTCGAGAACGCCGTCCTCGACGTAGCGCGCCATCTCCTGCGCGCGGATCAGCATGCACTCGATTTCGGGGTCGTCAACGGCCGGGAAGTAACTCCGGATCGAGACCTGGATGTTGAATCCGGCGCGCCGGAACAGATCGACCGTCGCGTTCTCGAGACTGCCTTTCGGAATGCCCAGCTTGAGTATCATGCTTTGCCTCCGTACACGCTTTTCGGATCGTACGTGCGCTGTTCGCTGACCTTCCACTCGCCGCCTTCAAGCGTGCGGAAGAAGCAGCTCGCGTAACCTTCGTGGCACACGCCGGGGCCGAGCGCTTCCACCTGCAGCAGCACGCAGTCCTGGTCGCAATCGGTCTGGATCGACTTCACGGCCAGACGGTGGCCGGAGCTCTCGCCCTTCATCCACAGCTTGTCGCGCGAGCGCGAGTAGAAGACCGCGTAGCCGCTCTCCACGGTCTTGGAAAATGCCTCTTCGCTCATAAAGCCGACCATCAGCACGCGCCCGCTGCCGTGGTCCTGAATCACGGCCGGAATCAGTCCGCCGGTTTTCGCAAAATCGAGATCCATTGCTGTAGGTTCCTTCAAAACTCCCATTAAAAACAAAACGGCCCGCTCCCCATCGGGGGCGGGCCGCTGCGCTTGGAGTCCTTCTGCCGACGCTCAGGACACGGCTCGCCCGCCCATCCCATGATGGTGATGATGGCGGCCGGTGCTCAGCGCAATCAGCATGAAACTCAAGATTAGCACGAAGGGCGTGCCGGGATGCAAGCGCGTGGCCGGTTGGGCGCAGCTACTGTTCGATGATACGGACGGGGGATCGAAACTGTGTTCGATTACGCCATTTCAAGACCGTTCGCTGCCAGTCGTGCCCTGCCAACGTCCAAAGTGCGCGTGAATTCCGCACTTTTAGATCGGGTTGAGTTTAGCTAACGTGGAGGGATGACGAAGCTGGTCGCGATGGTGCTGCTCACCTCGACGGTCGCTTTCGGCCAAGACTGCCTCCCATTAGGCAAAACACTCTCTTTCAGCGGCAGGCTCTTATTGATAGATGAAAACGGTTATCGGCAGTGGATTGGCCTGCAACTTCCTCGGCCTGTCTGTGTGCAGGGTGACCGGGGTGACGGCGTCATCGAGCGAGTGGACGCCGTTGAGATGATGCAGACCTCCGACCTGGGGCAGCGGCCTATCAATTCTCGTCTGAATCGTCTGATCGACAATGGCGCTCTTCTCACGGGGACGCTTACCCAATGGTTCACGGGCTATCAGCGGGAGGCGGTCGTATTGGAAGTACAAGCCGTCGAGCCGGTTGACGAACAAGGGAAAGCCGCGCTCCGCACTCCCGAAGCCCCGCGTCCCGACGTAAGGGTAGTTCGGGCCTACGACGTTACGATCCGCACAGCCGACCGACTTGAAAAGCTGGTGCGCGAAACAGCCACGGGCCAAGTTCTCACGCCTGCCGATGAATACGCTCCCCACTGGATGACGGGCCAGGACGTACTGTGGGCGAACTGCCGTGACGGCTACGAACTCCGGTCGAGCAACATCACACCGAGGAACTTGGGACAGTGCGGAGCACCGGAGAACTCCTGCGGCCTGATCGGCCTAACGTTCCTTCCTCATCGGGTCGTTACGCTGAAGATGCACTGCGTGAAGCAGGCGCGTTGATCGAAGGACGGCATTGATAGCCTAGAAGGCGCAGAACTTTCGATAACGGCTGCGAAACGAGGGTACTGGAAACTGTTTCGATGCACCATTATCCCAGCGCCTGCGCGAAGTCGGCGATGATGTCGTCGATATCTTCGATGCCCACCGACACGCGCAGCATGGATTCCGTGACGCCCATCTCGGATTTCATCGGCTGCGGCACCTCGCGATGCGAGGCGATCCAGGGATAGAGCAGCATGGTGTGCACGTCGCCCAGGGAGGACGCGTTGACCGCCAGCTTGAGCCGCCGCACCAGCGCGAAGATTTCCGCTTTGCCCGCGCCCGCGAGTTCAAAACTCACCATCGCGCCGTATAGCCCGGGGCTGAGCAGTCGCCGGATGATGGCGGCATCGGGGTGCGCGGGGTCGTCGCAATAGTAGACCTTGGAAATCGCCGGATGCTTCCGCAGCCAGGCGGCGAAGGCCTGTGCGTTGGCGCAATGCCGCTCCATGCGCAGCGGGAAGGTCTTCGCGCCGCGCATGCACAGATAGCTCTCGAAGGGGCCGAGCACCGGACCGTAGATGCGCGACATGCGCCGCACCGTCTCGTGGTGTTCCTCGTCGCTCACCACCAACCCGCCCAGAACGTCGCCGTGGCCCGAGAGGAACTTGGTCAGGCTGTGGATGGACATGTGCGCGCCGTGGTTCAGCGGCCGGACGAGCAGCGGCGTGGCGAACGTGTTATCCACGAGCAGCGCCGCGTTCACCTTGCGGCAGCGAGCCGCGATGGCGTCGATGTCGGCGACGCGCAGCACGGGATTGGAGATCGACTCGATCAGCACCGCGCCGGGCGTTTCTTCCACGATCGCCGCATCCAGCGCCGCCATGTCGTTCGTGTCAACGTAGCGCACGCGCAGCGCGAAGGGCGCCATGACGTCGTTCAGCAGCTTGATCGTCGCGCCGTAAATATCGCGCGCGCAGATGATGCTCTTCGGCCGGTTCAGCAGGACCGAAGTCAGCGCGATCTGCAGCGCCGACATGCCGGACGCCGTCGCCAGCGCGCCGAAACCGTTCTCGAACGCGGTCATCTGCTCTTCCAGCGCCACGTTGGTGGGGTTCATGTAGCGCTGGTAGGCGTAGCCGCGCTCTTCGGCGCCGAAGATGCGGTCCTGCTCCTCCAGGCCGTCGGTGACATAGCTCGCGGCCGTATAAACAGGCGTCGTGACTGGGATCTGCGGCGGCGCCTGCTTGCGGTCGCCCGAGTGAACGGCTAGCGTATGGATCTTCAATGCACTCCTCCGGGGGTTCGATGACGGCCGCTATTTGCGCTTCCAGCGCGTGCCTTCGCGCGTGTCTTCGAGAATCACACCTTGTTCCAACAGCTCGTTGCGAACGGAATCGGCGAGGGCGAAATCCCTGGCCTTCTTGGCGCGATTGCGCTCAGCCACGCGCTCATCGACCTGCGCATCGGTGAGGCCGCCCGCGGCGACGGTCGGTTCGAGAACCGCGAAAATTTCGTCGAAGCGGCGCAGCAGGTCGAGAGCCGCGGCTTGATTGGAGGCGCGGAATTGTCCGCTATCCATCGCCGTGTTCGCTTCGCGGACGAACTCGAAGACCGCCGCCAGCGCGTCGGCCGTGTTCAGGTCGTCGTCGAGAGCCGCGTCGAATTCCGCGATCGCCCGTGCAGCGCGCTCATCCAACGCCGGGTTTGCACCTTCGCCGAAGCGCTCGTTGCGCACGCGCAGCTGGAAATTCCGCAATCGGTCGATGGCCGTGCGGGCCGCGTCGAGGCCCTCGAAAGTGAAATTCAACTGTTTGCGATAGGGCGTGGCGACCAGCAGAAAGCGAATCGCTTCCGGCGCGTAGCCGCGCTCGAGAATGTCGCGCAGCGTAAAGAAATTGCCGAGCGACTTCGCCATTTTTTTGCCTTCGACCATCAGATGCTCGGCGTGCATCCAGAAGCGGACGAAAGGCTTGCCGGTGAGCGACTCCGACTGCGCGATCTCGTTTTCGTGATGTGGAAACACGAGGTCCACGCCGCCGGTGTGAATGTCGAGCGTCTCGCCCAGGTACTGCATCGCCATCACGGAGCACTCGATGTGCCAGCCCGGGCGGCCCTCGCCCATGGGGGCGTCCCAGGCCGGCTCGCCGGGCTTGCGGCCCTTCCACAGAACGAAGTCGCGCGCATCGTCCTTGTCGTATTCGTCGACCTCCACGCGCGCGCCGGCGACGTTGCCGCCGAAGTTGGTATGGCTGAGTTTGCCGTACTCCGGGAAGGTCGCGATGCGGAAATACGTGGAGCCTTCGCTCTGGTAAGTGTGGCCCGTCGCGGCGAGTTTTGAAATCGCCGTGACCATTTCACCGATGTGCTCGGTGGCGTAGACCAGGCGCTCCGGATGCTCCATTCGCAATGCCGCCGCGTCCTCGAGGAACGCCTGGCTGTAAGTCTTCGTATATTCCTGGATGGAGACGCCGCGCTCCATCGCGTTGCGGATGATTTTGTCCTCCACGTCGGTGATGTTCATGACGTGGTCGAGCGTGTAGCCGCGCGCGCGCAGCGTACGGCGAAGAATGTCCTGGAAGGCGAACGTCCGGAAGTTGCCGACATGGACGAAGGAATAAACGGTCGGTCCGCAGGTGTACATCCGGACCGTTTTTCCGTCCGCGGGGACGAACTCCTCGAGACGCTGCGTCAGCGTATTGTGGAAGCGCAATGCCATGATCCGTTAAAGACCCGTTAAACTAAGCAGTTTACACTTTGCGATCCATCCAGTTCGAATTACAGGCCGTTTGTCCGGTGACCGGGGCCCGCGCCGGCGTGTTGAAAACCGCGCACGGAGACGTGCCAACCCCAGTATTCATGCCCGTTGGAACGCAGGCTACGGTCAAGGCCGTGGCGCAGCGCGACCTGCTCGGGGAACTGGATGCGCGGATCATTCTGGCCAACACCTACCATCTGTTTCTGCGTCCGGGCCACGAGCTGATCGCCAGTCTCGGCGGGCTGCACGGCTTCATGAGCTGGCCGCGCGCGATCCTCACCGACTCCGGCGGCTTCCAGGTCTGGAGCCTGAGCCAGTTGCGAAAAGTGAAAGACGAAGGCGTCGAATTTCAATCGCATCTGGACGGCGATCGCCATTTGTTCACCCCCGAATCGGTGGTCGACGTCCAGCTCGCATTCAACAGCGACATCCTCATGATGCTCGACGAATGTACCGAGTATCCGGCCGCGCGGGAAGAGGCGTGCCGGTCGATGGAGCGGACGATTGGCTGGGCCGGGCGCGGCTACGCACACTACCTGGAGCGCATGCAATCGCGTCCGCCTGGGAACGCTTTGTTCCCCATCGTGCAGGGCTCGATGTTTGCCGACCTGCGCCAGGAATGTGCGCGCGCTCTAGTGGAATTAGACGCGGACGGCTACGCCATCGGCGGCCTCAGCGTCGGCGAGCCGCGCGGGCTGAGCCTGGAGATGACCGAGGCCGCCACGCCTCTGCTGCCACCCGACCGGCCGCGCTACGTCATGGGCGTCGGAATGCCCGAGGAGTTGCCGGAATACGTGGCCCGCGGAGTGGACATGATGGATTGCGTGCTGCCCTCACGCAACGCCCGCAACGGCTGCCTGTTCACCAGCCAGGGCAAGCTGCTGATCAAGCAGGCGCGCTACCGCGACGATCCCCGGCCGCTCGACGCGAACTGCGCCTGCTACACCTGCCGGACCTTCTCGCGAGCCTATCTGCGCCACCTTTACATGAGCGGAGAAATCCTTTTCAGCATGCTCGCCACCCTGCACAACTTGGGGCATTACCTTGACATTATGAAGCGGATGCGACAGGCTATTCTATTTGGGACTTTCCCCGAGTTCCTGAAGACGGCGCGCACGCTTCCGGCCGAGGCCTGAGACTCCAAATGGGTTTTCCGAATCCCCCGAAAGAGGCAGCAGGAAAGATGCGGGCGTAGTCTGACGGATCGATTTTGTGAGCCCGGTGTAAACCATGTGCCTTATACTTTTTCAATCTGCTCCGGCGTCCAACCCGCTGCTTCAATTTGGCCCGATCCTGCTGATCTTCGCCATCTTTTACTTCCTGCTTTTCATGCCCATGCAGCGGCAGAAGAAGAAGCAGCAGCAGATGCTGGCGGGGCTCAAGACGGGCGACATCGTGCTGACGAGCGGTGGCATCATGGGAACGGTCGTGGCGCTCAATGACGACGACACCATCGTCGTGCGAGTCAAGCCCGAGGGCGTGAAGTTGCAGATGGCGCGGGGTTCGGTGGCCAGCCTGGTGAACCCCGAGGCCAAGTCCTGATCCGGACTTTTGTCGAGGAAGAATCGGCTTCCAGACCCGGGATCGAGATACTGAAATTGAAGAACAGAAATCAGGAATAAGGACTCGCGATGTCCAAAGTGCCCAAGTGGAAAGCGATATTGATTGTGGCCGTAATTCTGTTGTGCGTCTACGGCGCCATCGGGATTCCGAAGTCCAAGGCGGAGCTGGTGGCCAACTGGAACCATAACATCCGCCTCGGTCTGGACCTCAAGGGCGGCACTCTGCTGGTCCTGGAAGTCAAGCTGCAGGACGCCTTCAAGGCGGAGGCCGCGACCACCGTCGAACGGCTCAAGGAGACGATGGGGAAGAACGGCATCGGCGGCCAGCCGATGCTCGGTTTCGAGCCGGAGAACTTGCAGGACGCCGAGAAGGTCGAAGTTCTGGTCAAGGGCGTGCCGGTGGACAAGACCTCGGCGTTTCGCAGCATGATTTCCGATGAGTACGCCTCGTGGGTGCTGACGCCGGTCAGCTCCGCCGATTACCGGATGACCATCAAGCCCACCGAGGCGCTGGCCCTGAAGAAGGAGACCTTGACGCGCACGATGAGCACCATGGAAAACCGCATCAACGGCATGGGGCTCGAGGAATCCAGCGTGCAGCAGCGCCAGGGCGTCGGCAACGAGAGCGAGATCCTGGTCTCCCTGCCCGGTATGGACGACCCCGACCGCGTGAAGTCGATTCTGTCGACCGCGGCCGTGCTCGAACTGTACGAAGTGAAGGGCGGCCCGTACCGCAGCCAGCAGGAACTGTTGGCCTCCAACAACGGCATCCTCCCGCTGGGCACCAAGCCGATGCCGTCCATGAAGAAAGCCAGCGATCAGGAGTCGGGCTGGTACCTGGTGAGCCGCGTTCCGGTCATCACTGGCCGCGACCTGCGTGACGCCCGGCCGCAGCAGGACGAACTGGGCAAGTGGGAAACGCGCTTCGTCATTGCCCAGGACTCCAAGAACCGTTTCGGCCGGTTTACCGAAGCCAATATCGGCCAGCGTCTGGCGATCGCCCTGGACGGCCAGATCAAGAGCGCGCCGGTGATCAACGCGCGCATCGAGGACCAGGGCGTGATCGAGGGTCTCTCCGGACAGCAGGAATCCGAGGACCTGTCGCTGGTGTTGAAGGCCGGCTCTCTGCCGGCGGGCATCCGCCAGTTGCAGGAGTCCACCGTCGGTCCGTCGCTCGGCGCCGACTCGATCCGTTCCGGCCTGCTGTCGGGCCTGGTCGGCCTGGTTGTGGTCCTCTGCATCATGCTCGCTTACTATGCCCGCAGCGGCATCAACGCGACGGTAGCGCTGGTGCTGAACGCCGTCATCCTGATCGGCGTGCTGGC
Source organism: Terriglobia bacterium (assembly GCA_963838205.1). GTDB lineage: Bacteria > Acidobacteriota > Terriglobia > Bryobacterales > Bryobacteraceae > CAIVVT01. The sequence goes on from CAWIQF010000002.1 coordinate 63,985, forward strand.
TTACTTTAAGGCCGTGCTGACGCTGCCGGGCATCGCCGGCGTGATCTTGCTGATCGGCATGGCGGTCGATTCGAACGTTCTGATCTTCGAGCGCATCCGCGAAGAGGTGCGCGCCGGCAAGGCGCTTTTCGCCGCCGTGGACGCGGGTTTTGACAAGGCATTTCTGACGATCATCGATACCCACGTGACGACCATCGTCAGTTGCGCCTTCCTGTTCATGTTCGGCACTCCGGCGGTGCGCGGTTTCGCCGTGACGCTGGTGATTGGTCTGGTGGCCAACGTATTCACGTCCGTGTTCGTTTCCCGCTACCTGTTCGACCTCGAATACAGCGGATCGGCGCGGCCTGCGTTGAGCATCGGAATGCGAGTGTGATAGTGTACGGGCTTCCGCCCGGCGGGGCCCTGGAGTGAAGCGATAGCGGAGAAAGCGGCCACTTGCGCCGCGGCCCGCGAAGGTTACAGTCCATGGAATTGTTTCGACAGACAAACATCGATTTTCTCGGCAAGAAGTGGTTCTTCATCGGCCTCTCACTGGCGCTGACCGCGGCCGGTTTCGCGAGCTGGATCGCGAAAGGCGGGTTGAAGTACGGCATCGACTTCACGGGCGGCGCCAACATCACCGTCCAGTTCGGCATGAAGCCGCCGGTGGATAAGATCCGCTCGGTCATCTCCGCCCGCATCCCCGGCGAAATCTCCGTCCAGGAAATCACCGGAAAGAACCAGGTCGTGATCGGCACCGGGTTGAAGAGCGATCAGGAGTTGCTTAACGTGCGCCGGGTTATCGGCGAGACGCTCGCCGCGACCTTCGCCGAGCACTCCGGCAAGCTCGATTTCAATAACTCCAGCGCGCAGACGATTTTTGAACGGCTGCGCGATCCCTTCCCCGCCGCCGGGATCTCGCTCTCCGATGAGCAACTGCTGGATCTGACCAAGGCCATGACTGATTTGCGCAATTCTCCGGCGCACGCCGGCGTGCTGGCCGGCCTGAACGATCTGGCCTCCGTCCCGGGCGTTACCCCGGCGATGCTTAAGGTCATCGGCGACGAGTGTTCCTTCGCGCCGTACAATATCGTCGCCGTGGAAAGCATCGGCCCGAAGATCGGCGCCGAGCTGCGCAATAAGGCCGTGCTGGCCACGCTCTACGCGCTCGGCGGCATGCTGGTCTACATCGCCTTCCGGTTCGAGTGGATCTATGGTCTGGCGGCCGTCGTGGCGACGTTCCACGACGTGCTGATCACGCTGGGTCTGTTTTCGTTGTTCAATAAAGAGATCTCGCTGAACGTGGTGGCCGCGCTGCTGACCCTGGTGGGCTATTCGATGAACGATACGATCGTCGTGTTCGACCGTATCCGGGAGACCGTGAAACAGGGCCGCCGCGGCTCCTTCGAGGCGATCGTCAATGAAAGCGTGAACCGCACTCTGAGCCGCACCGTGCTGACCTCGGGCCTGACGTTTATCTCGGCCATCGCCTTGCTGCTGTTCGGCGGCCAGGTACTGCACGGCTTCTCGTTCGCGTTGGTTTGCGGCATTATCGTGGGCACGTATTCTTCGATTTTCGTGGCCAGTCCGATTTTGATTTTCTGGCGCAATTTCGCCGAAAAGCGGGGCCGGGTCCGGCCGGCTGCTTGACGGGGGTGGCCAGTTTGGTTCGAATGTAGTATGCTGCTGCTGGCGGAAGTAAGATTGAGCCAGGCACGGGCCATTTGGCCGCGGACTGGTTCTCCTCGGTTGGATAGTGCGGGGAGCGTCCGAAATCCGGTTGAAAAAACGGCTTTAAGGCCTGCTATCAGGGAACCGCTGCGACGCGGCGGTGTCTAAGAGGTTAGAGAGCGGTCTCCGAGGTGTTGGAGACTGGCCCAAAGGGGAATAGAAAAAGATGTTCGAACAGACTTTCGTGGATGGAAGAGCGAAAACCAACACCGGTTGGACCGTGTTCCTTTCCTTAGGACTCCAGGTCGGATTGGTTACAGCACTGATAATCATCCCACTGCTGAATCCCGAATTGCTCCCGCAAACGGCTTTGAAGTCGATGCTGACCGCGCCGCCTCCGCCCCCGCCCCCGCCGCCGCCTCCGCCGCCACCCGCCACAATCGTGCGCGTCAAGGTGATCCCGCGGCAGTTCGACGGCTCCAAGCTCATGGCGCCCAAAAACATTCCGAAAGAAATCGCCATGATCAAGGAAGACGAATTGCCGCCATCGTCGAATGTCGGCGTCCAGGGCGGTATTCCCGGCGGTATGCCGGGTGGATCGCCGGGCGGCGTCATCGGCGGCCTGCTGGCTTCGGCCGGCGCGGCTGCACCGCCTCCCCCGCCTCCTCCTCCGCCTCCCAAGGCGGCGGCTCCCAAGCGGATCACGGTTGGCGGAAACGTTCAACAGGCCATGTTGATTTTCCAGCCGCATCCGGTTTATCCGCCGCTGGCCAAACAGGCCCGTATTCAGGGGACGGTCCGTTTCACGGCCATCATCGGACGTGACGGCACGATCCAGAATCTGACCGTCGTGTCCGGCCACCCGCTGCTGCTCGCGGCAGCTCAGTCGGCCGTTGTGCAATGGAGGTACAAGCCGACATTGCTGAACGGCGAGCCGGTAGAAGTGGTAACCCAGATCGACGTGAATTTCACGTTGAATCAGTAACCAGTGTGTTCGAGAGCCTAAACTCTAATCAACTCGCAGGAGAATGATCGCAAATGTTGCTTCAGTTCCAGATTTGGTCGTTCCTGTTGCTGCAGGAAGCCGGTACGAGCTTTGACCTCCGCTCCATGTGGTCGTCCATGGGCTGGATGGCCAAGGCCGTCGTTTTTGTGCTGTTTATCATGTCCGCCTGGTCCATCGGCGTCATGATCGACCGCATCATCGTATTCAACGCCGCCCGCAAACAGTCGCGGCAGTTCGCTCCCGCCGTTGCCGGCGCTCTGCGCGAAGGCAAGCTGGAGGAGGCCGTTAAAATTGCCGACCGCTACAAGAAGAGCCATCTGGCCAAGGTCGTCGTGGCTGGTCTGCAGGAATTCCGGGCGCACCTGGTCAGCAATGACATACCGGGTGAAACCATCGAGGCCTCACGCCGCGCTCTCGAGCGCGCCGAAGCCATCGTCCACACCGAACTGGATCGCGGCTTGAGCGGCCTGGCGACCATCGGTTCGACCGCGCCGTTCGTCGGCCTGTTCGGCACCGTGGTCGGCATCATCAACGCGTTCAAGGGCATTTCGACCGAGAAATCCAGTGGTCTCAGCGCCGTCGCCGGCGGTATTTCGGAAGCCCTCGTTACAACCGCCCTCGGTCTGTTGGTGGCCATCCCGGCGGTCTGGTTGTTCAACTATTTCAACAACCGCGTCAAGAATTTTGACGTGGAAATGACCAACTCCAGCTCCGAGCTGGTGGACTATTTCCTGAAGCACTCCGCCAAAGCCGGCGTGGTCCGCTAAGGTTCGCGGCCGCGCTTGTAGCGGGACCGTTTCAGGTCCAGTCCGGCGAGTTGATGGATGGTCCGCTTCCCGGTCCCGATGGGCCGGGAAGCGGGCGGTTCCAGCCCGCTTATAAGGAGAAAATGGGATGGCGAAAAAATTAGTGTCGGGTGGGGCGATTTCGGATATCAATGTCACCCCGATGGTGGATGTGATGCTCGTGCTGCTGATCATCTTCATGGTCGTCACGCCGATGCTTTCCAAGGGCGTCAGCGTGGACAAGGTCAAGGCGATGAATCCCATCGCAATGCAGGCCGCCGACAAGGAAGATGCGGTGCTCGTTTCGGTGACCCGCGACGGCGGCGTTTTCCTCGGCAGCAAGAAGACTCCGCCGGCGGAGCTTCCGGGCAAAGTCAAGGACCTGCTGACGGGGCGGCTCGACAAGACCGTTTTTGTGATTTGCGATAGCCGCGCCCGTTATGAAAAGGTCGTCGATGTAGTCGACAACTTGCGCGCGGCGGGCGTGGATAACATCGGTTTGCTGACGGAGCTCGACTCCAAGGCCAAGGCGCGCGCGGATGCGGCTGCCGCTGCTGCCGGCGCAGTTTCCGGGGGCGAGTCGAAGTAGCATTCCGGGGATTTTCAGGACCCTTTCCGGGGTTCGGCCCGGCCTCTGATTCACGGATCGGCCGGCCGCGCAGAGAAGTTCGAGAGTGAAGGAGATTTTCTATGTCAATGGCAGTTGGCGGCGGCGGGGGCGGCCCCAAGTCCGACATCAACATGACTCCGATGATTGACGTGCTGCTGGTCCTGATTATTATTTTCATGGTCATCACTCCGTTGACGCCGCACGGCCTGGAGGCGCTGATTCCTCAGCCGCCGCCGCCTGGCACGCCGCCGGCCGAGACGGACCGCACGGTGGTCATCATCATTAACAAAGACCACTCCATGCAGCTCAACACCGAGCCCATTACGGCGGACCGTCTCACGGCGCGATTGATAGACGTTTTCAAGACCCGCAACGAGCGCGTGGTCTTCGTCAAGGGCGATCCCGACCTCGAGTTCCAGGAAGTCGCCAAGGCCATCGATCTCGCCAAAGGGGCGCAGATGGATAAGGTCGGCTTGATGACGACCAAGATGGAGCAGGGGCAGTAAGGAAGCCGTCATGAAGTTGAGCAACCGAATTTTTGTCTCGGCCGCCGCGCTTGCGGTCGTGGTCCTCAGCGGCTCTCTCTCAGGCTGCCGGAAGTTGGAGGCCAGGGATGACCTCAACAAGGGTGTCGCCGCCTTCAAGAATGCAAGGTATCCCGACGCGGTGCAGTTCTTTACCAAGGCCGTGGATCTCGATCCGACCTTCGCTACGGCCAGGTTGTATCTCGCCACGGCTTACATGAACCAGTACATCCCGGGCGCCGATTCCCCCGAGAACGTCGAAATGGCCAAGAATGCCCTGGAGAACTTCCAGAAGGTGCTCGAGGCCGATCCCAAGAACGCCACGGCCATCGAATCCATCGCTTCGCTCTATTACCTCGAGTCCCAGGGCGCCACGAAGATCGATGACAAACTGGCGCGCCTCGATAACGCCCGCCAGTGGTATCAGAAGCTGACCGAAGTGGACCCCAACCGGAAGGAAGCGTTCTACAGCCTCGGTGTCATCGCCTGGGCGGAATGGTATCCCGACTGGAACTCGGCCCGCTCCAAGGCCGGCATGAAACCCGACGCCCCTGGACCGATCAAGGACAAGAAGGCCCGGGAAGAGCTCAAGGCCAAACATGCCCAGAGGATCGAAAGCGGCATCGCCAGTCTGAATCGGGCACTCGAGATCGACAAGGAATACGACGACGCCATGGCCTATCTCAACCTGATGTACCGCGAGCGCGCCGACTTGGCCGACACCTCCGAGGGCTACAAGAAGGATGTGGACCTGGCCGACGAATGGATGAACAAGGCTCTCGATACGCGCAAGTTGAAGGCCGAGCGCCAGCCCAAGAGCATGGGCATCACCAGCGAGCCCCCGAAGTAAACCTCCGGCCCTAGGCCGGCGATCCAATAGAATAGAGGACGAGGGTGAGACATCTCACCTTCGTCCTTTTTTCGTTAATGGAAGCCCTTCCCACCAGCGAAAGCCTGCCGGCGCCATTGCCGCCCGGCGTCAGCCCGGCTCTGGAACTGCGCTTCCGCAGCCTGGAAGAGTATCTCCGCACCCGCCGTCCCAAGGACGACCCGTCCATCCTCCGCCGGGCCTTCGAGTTCGCCGCCCAGCGCCACTCCGCCCAGTGGCGCCTGTCGGGCGAGCCCTACATGTCCCACCCGCTCGAGGTGACCTGGATCCTGGCCGAAATGCAGATGGACCAGGTGTGCCTCGTCACCGCCCTGCTGCACGACGTTCTGGAGGACACCCAGACCAGCTATGAGGAACTCGCCCGCGTCTTCGGCGACGACGTGGCGCGCTGCGTCAACGGCGTCACCAAGCTCAGTAAAATCAACCTCGCCAACCGTGAGGACCGGCAGGCCGAGAGCGTCCGCAAAATGCTGCTGGCCATGGTCGAGGACATCCGCGTCATCCTCGTCAAGCTGGCCGACCGGCTGCACAACATGCGCACCCTCGATAGTCTCCCGCGCGAGCGCCAGGAGCGCATCGCCACCGAGACCATCGAGCTTTACGCGCCCATCGCCCACCGCCTGGGCATGGGCAAACTGCGCAACGAACTCGAAGATTACGCTTTCCGCTATCTCCATCCCGAGGAGTTTACCGACCTCCTCTCGGCCATCGAGACCAAGCGCCAGGCCAATGAGCAGGTGCTCGAGGAGATTCGCGCCACGATCGAGCGCAAGCTCGGCCAGGAAGAGATCCCGGCCCGCGTCGAGGGGCGCGTCAAGCGCCCCTGGTCGGTCTACCAGAAACTGCGCAAGCAGAAAATCGGCATCGCCGAAGTCTACGATCTGCTGGGCATCCGCATCGTCACCGACTCGGTGCGCAACTGCTACGCCGCGCTGGGCGTGATCCACAACGAGTGGCACCCCATTCCCGGACGCATCAAAGATTTCATCGCCATCCCGCGCCCCAACCTGTATCAGTCGCTGCACACTTCGGTGATCGGTCCGGGCGGCGTCGCTTTCGAGGTGCAAATTCGCACCGAGGAGATGCACCGCATCGCCGAGGAGGGGATCGCCGCGCATTGGAAATACAAGGAAGGCCGGCGCGGCGTGGCCGAGGACGACCAGAGAGTCAACTGGCTGCGCCAGCTCGTCGAGTGGCAGCGCGAGGCCCGCGATCCCTCCGACTTCATGGCCAGCCTCAAGGTCGACCTGTACCCCGAGGAGGTCTACTGCTTCACGCCCAAAGGCAAGGTCGTGGTGCTGCCGCGCGAGGCCACCCCGGTCGACTTCGCCTACGCCATTCATACCGACGTCGGCCACCGCTGCACCGGCGCCAAAGTGAACGCCCGCATGGTGCCATTGAAACACCAGTTGCGCAATGGCGACGTCGTCGAAATCATTACCCAGAAGGGCTCCGAGCCCAGTCGCGACTGGCTCTCGTTTGTCAAAACCGCCCGCGCGCGCAATAAAATCCGCCATGTCATCAATGCCAGCGAGCGCGAGAAGGCCGTCGATCTCGGCCAAAAACTCGTCGAACGCGAGGCCCGCCGCCTCGGCGTCTCCTTGAGCCGCATCACGCGCGTCAAAATGGAGCAGGTTGCCGCCGACTACGGTGTCAGCAAAATCGAGGATCTTTACGCCGCTCTCGGCTGGGGCAAGTACTCGGCCAAGCAGGTTCTCGAGAAACTAGCCCCGGAGATCGTGCCGCCCGAACTGCCCGCGGCCGTGCCGGCCCTCGCCGAGCCCCGCACGGAGGGCGATCACAAGGACGCCGTCATCCAGGTCAAGGGCATGGACGACCTGCTCACCTATCGCGCCCGCTGCTGCAATCCCATCCGCGGCGAGCCCATCGTCGGCTACATCACGCGCGGCAAGGGGGTCGCGGTTCATTCCCGCACCTGTCCCAATGTCCAGAATCTGATGTACGAGGCCGAGCGCCGCATCGAGGTCGAATGGGCCCGCGCCGCCGGCGAGTCGTTCAGCGTCCGCCTGGTCGTGCACAGCGACGATCGCTCCGGCATGCTCAACCAGCTCACCCAGATCCTGTTCGACGATGAGGTCAACATCCGTAGCGTCGAGGCCCGCGGCGACGATCGCCAGCTCGAGGCGGCGGTCATCGAAATGACGATCGAGGTCCGCGACAAAAAGCAGCTCGAGCGCCTCGTCTCCACCATGCGCCGCGTCTCTGGCGTGCGCGATATCGAACGCGTCTACTGATCTACCCGCCTATGCCGACTCCTACGCCTTCTACCGAGCCGCTCCACATCGCCGTTTCGAAATCGAAAGGCCTGGCCATCGACTGGGCCGATGGCCACCGCAGCGAATACGTCAACGCCTACCTGCGCGACGCCTGCCCCTGCGCCTCCTGCACCGGCGCCCACGGCGACGAGCCTCAGAAATCATCCTACGCGCAAGCCCCCGCCGGCCCGTTTCAGATGTTCACGCCGAAGCTGCGCATGGACTCCATTGAAGAGGTCGGAAGCTACGCCCTGCGCATCCGCTGGAGCGACGGCCACAACACCGGCATCTACTCTTTCGACCATCTCCGCGCCATCTGCCCGTGCCCCGCCTGCGCAGCGCTTCGCCAGCCGCATTCGATAGAATCCTGAACGGTCGCTGCCCCGGCCGCGGCCGGAGGTTTTCTCATGTCTCTCCGCTCTATCCGCCGTCGCACTTTCCTATTGACCGCGGGCGCAGCGCTCGCGCCGCGCCTCAGTCTGGCGCGCATCGATCGTCCAGCCAAGCCTTGGGATGCGCACTGGATTCACGTTCCCGGTCTCGCGCCCGCCGAGCCGGCAGTGGTGCACTTCCGCCGCGCCTTCGACCTCGCCGCCGTGCCGGCGAAATTCGAGATCTACGTTTCCGGCGACAGCCGCTATGAGCTGTATACGAACGGCGTCCTGGTCAGTTGCGGTCCCGCGCGCGGCGACCTGGACCATTGGCATTACGAGACCGTGGATCTCGCGCCCAACTTGAAGGCCGGCCGCAACGTCCTCGCCGCGGTGGTCTGGAACGACGGCCCGCCCGCCGCGCTGGCCCAGTTCTCTCTGCGCACCGGCTTCCTGCTGCAAGTTGCCGACCCAGCCCATAAAGAGGTCAACACCGGCGCGCCATGGCGCTGCTCGCGCAACGACGCCTATCAGCCCGCGTCGCGCACGGATCTGGGCGATTACCAGGCTATCGGTCCGATGGAGCGCTTTGATGCCGCGCGCTACCCCTGGGGCTGGCAACTCCCCGCGTTCGACGACTCCGTCTGGAGCGCGGTCGAAACCGGCGACCCCGGCTGTCCGCGCGGCATGCAGGACGCTCCCAGCCGCTGGATGCTCGTGCCCCGCCTCATTCCTATGGAAGAGCGGACCCCGCAGCCGATTCCCGCGCTGCGCCGCGTCGAGGGCCTGCCCGCCGTGCCGACGGGCGAGCTGCGCTTTCCCATCCGCGTGCCCGCGGGCACGCGCGCCACGCTGCTGCTGGACGGCATGCACCTCACCACCGCCTACCCGGTGCTGGGCGTGCAAGGCGGCAGCGGCGCCACCATCGCGCTGCGCTACGCCGAGGCGCTGGTCGATGAGAAGACTCACCGAAAAGGGAATCGCGACGAGATTGACGGCCGCGTGATGCGCGGCTACGCCGACGTCTACGTGGCCGACGGCGCCCGCCGCATCTACCGGCCGCTCTACTGGCGCACCTACCGCTATCTGCAGGTCGAGATCGAGACTCGCGCCGAAGAGTTGGTCATCGAGGACCTGCACAGCCTCTACACCGGCTATCCGTTCCAGGTGAAGGCAGTCTTCGCGAGCGGTAATCCGCTGCATCAGCGGATCCTTGAAACCGGCTGGCGCACGGCCCGCCTGTGCGCCCACGAGACCTACATGGACTGCCCCTACTACGAGCAACTCCAGTACGCCGGCGACACGCGCATCCAGGCCCAGGTTTCGCTCTACATGACCGGCGACGCGCGCCTGATGCGCAACGCCATCGAGCTGCTGGACGCCTCGCGCACCGCCGAGGGCGCTACGTTCTCACGCGCGCCCAGCACTCTGCCGCAGTACATTCCGCCCTTCTCGCTGTGGTGGATCGGCATGCTGCACGACTACTTCCGCTACGCCGACGATCCTGAATTCGTTCGCGAAATGCTCCACGGCGCGCGCGCGGTGCTCGATTTCTTCGCGCAATACCAGGGCCGCGACGGCCTGCTGCGCGGCCTGCCGTGGTGGAACTTCGTCGACTGGGTCGAGACCTGGCCCGACGGCACGCCGCCGGTCGAGGGCGACCTCATCCCGGCCACCATCCAGGTCCAACTGGTCCTCGCTCTGCAACAGGCGGCCGAACTGGAGCAGAATCTCGGCGACGCGAGCCTCGCGGCCGCGTGCCGCAAGCGCGCGGACGATCTGTGGACGGCGATCCGCACCACCTTCTGGGATCCTAAGCGGCGCGTCTTCTTCGAGGACGCCAAACACAAGCTCGGCTCGCAGCATGTGAATGCTCTGGCGGTGCTCAGCGGGCGCTTGCCGGCGGAGACGGCGCGCGACCTGATGGATCGCGTTTCGGTCGATCCCGCGCTGGCCCGCTGCACGGTCTACTTCCGCTACTACCTGGATCGCGCCATGGCCGAGGCCGGCCTGGGCGACCGCTATCTCGAGCGCCTCGGCACTTGGACCGGCATGCTCGCCGAGGGACTGACGACGTGGGCCGAGACCGACAGCCCCGACACGCGCTCCGACTGCCACGCCTGGGGCGCCAGTCCCAACATCGAGTTCTTCCGCACCGTGCTGGGTGTGGATTCGGCCGGACCGGGCTTCCGCCAGGTCCGTATCCGCCCGCACCTCGGCCCGCTGCTGGCGGCGCATGGCGTCGTGCCGCACCCCAAGGGTCTCATTAAGATCGAGGTCACCAAAGAGAACGGCGTCGTGAAACACACCGTCACTCTGCCGCCCGGCGTTACCGAAGTGGTCTGAAATTGTGCCTTAACACTGCCCTGCGCGCCTCCGCGCCGCGGGGCGCATAAGAAGATGGCGGATTTGCAGGCAGGAATCCAGCTAGAGCAGCCGGAAATTGACTTCGACGTTGGCCTTGACCGGGACCGGCTTGCCGTCTTTATAGCCTGGCTTGAAGCGCCATTTGGCCACTGCCTCGATGGCCTTTTCGTCCAGTCCCATGCCGAGCGACCGGACGACGCGAATGTCCTTCGCCTTGCCGTCGGTGTCGACGACGATAGCCAGCATCACCGTGCCCTGGAACTTGGCCTTGCGGGCCTCTTCGGAGTATTCGGGCTCGGGTTTGAAGATCGGCACGGGTGCGCTGACGCCGCCGCCGATGCGGAACGCGCCGCCGCCGAAGCCGCCGCCCTCGCCGGGGCCGACGCCGGGTCCCCTGCCGCTGCCCACGCCGCCGCCGGAGCCGCTGCCGATGCCGCCGCCGGAGCCGGGTCCGTTCGAGGCCGGGCCGATCTTGGCGAACGGGTCGCCGTATTGGGCCATGTTGACGTTGGGCAGGTTGACGTCGGGCGGAGCGATGATGGTCGGCTCCATCGCCAGCTTCGGATTGAGGTTGTTCAGCACGGCCTCGGGCGGCGTGAACTGCTTGAGCGAAGCCTTGGGCAGACGGCCTTTACTCGCCGGCAGCGGCGAATTGTCGCCGCCTCCGCCGCCTCCGCCAGACGGCTTGTTATCCGTCGGCGTGTACGGCGCCAGGTTGACCGGCGTGAAAATCAGCCCGTTGTCCTTCAGTTTGTTCTGGACGGTCTTGTTGGTGCCGATGGCGAACAACAACGCGATCAGCCCCACCTGGATCAGGACCGACGTGGCGAAGGACCCTCCGCGGTAGGGATCCTTCTGGAAAATTTCTTTGACCTGCACCGGCCGCGAGGTAAGCTCGAGCGGCGGCAGTTTCTGCGGGAACAGCGCATCGCGCAAACCGCTGAAAATCGTGCGGTACCAGGGCAGCGCCGACTGCTCGATCGCGCCCATCGACGTCGTGGCGGCCAGTTCCTCCGCGGTCAGCGAACGGGAGGTCAGTTGCAGCGGCGGGAGCTTGGCAGGGTTGATCAGCTCGCCCAGGTTCTCGCGCAGCGACTGGAAGAACGATTTGTCCTCATTGAAAACGGCCAATTGCCGCAGCGCCGGTTCGTCGCTGTCCCGCAGTTCGTCCTCGGTCATGGGCCGGAAGGAAACCTGCAGCGGCGGCTGCCGCTTCATGGCCGCTAGTTCTTTGAGGTTCTCAATAATCGAGAGAAACCACGGTTTCGCATTCCCCTGGTAGCGCAGGATCCGGTCGGCGGTATAATCCACCTGCGGTGGAGTCGGTGGTGGCTGCGGGGCAGCCTCGCGTTGCGGATCGTAGGCCTGCATACGTTCGTTCAGCGGGGGGACGACGGCAATCCCCAGGCCGGGCTGTGTTTCCTGCGGGGGCACGCTTTAGTAGACGTTTTCAGCGCACGAAGGTTGCACGAAAGCCCGAACCGGGAGCCCGTCTCTCCATAAAATCGTAACACATGCTCCAGGCAGGGCTTAGCAGCCGGTGGCAGAAATCCCGCGTCGTCTTCTAGACGACGGCGGGCGGCGTCCCGGCCGGGCGGTGGACGCGGCTTCCCCGTGCGCGCACCGTCAAAGCACCGCGTTTCACCGTGATTGCACCGCGTCCGCGCCGTGAAAATACCGCATTCTCACCGCGATATCGCGGCAAATCCACGCTGTTTTACGGTGAAAACCACGCCGCCGCACGGTGAAAATGCGAGGACTATTGCCCCAGCGTCTCGTTCAGGACCCGCCCCAGACGCTCGCCCGCCCGCAGCAACTGCGTCCGCAGCACCGGGATTGCCTGCTCGAGGTAAGCCTGGTCCAGGGTCAGGCATTGGCAGCGGTCCAGCGGCGCGTAGACGTGGTCGCGCGCGGCGGCTTGCGATTCCCAGATCCAGTCGTCGAGCGTGCCCGCGCTGAGGGCCTCGCGCTGCTCGGGCGGCGCGCCCTGCCGCAGCTTCTGTTCCGCCGCCGGGTCCTGCCGGAACCAGGCTTCGATCAGTTTGCCGTCCCAGGCGGCGTGCAGATTGAAGGGATGGCCCTCAAACGTGACATGCACGTCATTGCCGCCTTTATCGTGGCGCTCGCCGGCGTGCAGCGGCTGGTGCATATCGCCGATGAAATGGACCAGGAAGCGCAGCGCTTCTTCGCGCTGTTCGCGCGGCGCGGCGG
>CAWIQF010000003.1:0-202080 GCA_963838205.1 Terriglobia bacterium
GCGGCGGCGGCGGGCAGTCGCAGGACCTCGTAGTGTTCATTCCGGCGACGGTCTACAACCGGCTCTTCGGCCCGCAGCAGAGCATGCTGCTGTTCGCCCGGGCCCGGCCGGGCAACGGTCTGAGTCTCGACCAGGCGCTGGAGTTGACGCGCGTGGCGCTGCGCAGCCATTTCAAGACGCGGCCCGGCCGGGACGACAATTTCGACATGCTGACGCCGGACGCAATCCGCGAATTTATCGGACGCGTGATCGGGCTGATCAGCGCGGCGGTGGTGCCGATCACGGCGATCTCGCTGGTGGTGGGCGGCATCGTAATTATGAACATCATGCTGGTGAGCGTGACCGAGCGCACCAAGGAGATCGGCTTGCGAAAGTCGCTGGGCGCGCGGCATAGCGACCTGATGATGCAGTTCCTGATGGAGGCGGTGTTCCTGTCGGCATTCGGCGGCGCGACCGGCCTGGGCCTGGGCTTCGTGATCACCAGGATCGCCGAGCAATTCGCGGGCTTTCCGCTCAGCGTGAGCCCGTTCTACATCTTCCTCGCGCTGTTCGTATCGTCGGCGGTGGGGGTCGTGTCGGGCTGGTACCCGGCCGCGCGGGCGGCGCGCATGGACCCGGTGGAGGCGCTGCGGGCGGAATGAGGCACGGTATCGTCGCAACCCTGGCCGGAGAGAACCTCGGAATGGCGCTGGACGCCGTTTGGAGCCACCGCTTCCGCAGCGCGCTAACGATTCTGGGCATCGTCATCGGCATCACCACCGTGGTGACCGTGGGCAGCCTGACCAGCGGACTGAAGTCCGGCATCGAGACGTTCTTCCTCGAATTCGGCCCGGACAATGTGTTCGTGCAGCGCGTGGACAAGGACCCCAGCGCGCCGCTGACGCCGAAGGAAGCCAAGCGGCGGGCGATCAAACCCGAATACGCGGCGCTGATCAAGCAGCAGATCCGCGACGTCGCCGACACTTCGGTGCTGGTCTACATCACAGCGGAGTCCAACGGGCCGATCACGGCGCGCGTGCCGGGCTTCGAAACCGATAACGTGATCTTCTCCGGTTTCTCGGCCAACAGCTTCGATCTGCAGCCGCGCGAATTGCTGGCGGGACGCCTTTTCACTAACGACGAAGAGGCGCGCGGGATGCGCCTCTGCATCATCGGCCCGCTGGTGGCCGAGGCGCTCTACCCCGATGGGAAAGCGGTCGGACGGACGCTGATCGTCTCCGGCAGCGAGTACACGGTGCTGGGCGTCTTCGCCAAAGCCAAGGGCGGATTCTTCGGCCAGAACGGCCAGGACACGCAGATCGTGATTCCGCTCTCGACGGCGATGCAGCGCTTCCCCAACGAAGACCGCTTCGTAATCGTGGCCCAGGCCCGGCCGGGCCGCAAGGACGACGCCGAGGAGGAGATCCGCCAGTTGCTCAGGCGCGTGCGGCACACACCGCGCGGCGCCGAGGACGACTTCGGCCTAACGACCGCCGATCAGATCGTGAAACAGCTCGACAAGATTCTCGACGTCGTCGTGCTGGTCTCGATCGCGCTGTCGAGCCTCGGCCTGCTGGTGGGCGGTATCGGCGTGATGAACATCATGCTGGTCTCGGTGACTGAGCGCACCAAGGAGATCGGCGTGCGCAAGGCGCTGGGCGCGCGGCGCCAGGACATCGTCACGCAGTTCCTGATGGAGGCCGTGACGCTGACCGCGCTCGGCGGCGCGCTGGGCGTCGGCGTCGCGATCCTGCTCACGCTGCTGCTCGGCGTGCTCGTGCCGGCGCTGCCGTCGCAGGTGCCCGGATGGGCCGTGGGCATGGGTTTCGGCGTGTCGGTGACCATCGGCCTGTTCTTTGGCACCTGGCCGGCGGTGAAGGCCGCGGCGCTGGATCCGGTCGAGGCGCTGCGCTACGAATGAGCCGCGCCGCTACTCGGGCCGCGTAATTTTGTGATGCTCCGCCACCTCGCGCAGGAAGCGTAGAATCATGTCCGAGTGGTAGTTGCGCGAGGCCTCGAGCTCGCCCTGGTTGGTGTTGCCGATCGAGGAGCCGTTGGCAGCCAGAAACGCGGCCGCGGGAATGCCCTTGTCCAGGTTCACGCCGAGCCGCTGGGCCAGGTCGGTGTTCTTGTCGAACCGGCCCAGGTCGACGGCAACGACTTCGAAGTGCGCCCGCACGTAGGCCCGCGTCTCGGGCTCGTCCAGCAGCCGGTGCAGCACGATGCAGTCCGGGCACCAGTTGGCGCCGAAGATCACCATCACGCCCTTCTTCGCCGCGCGGGCGCGCGCCTGCGCCGTCGCCAGATCCTTGTTCGCATCGGCCGCGGGATTATACGGCTGAGGACGTTGTTCGGCAGCCTGAGCCGTGGCCGGCTTGGCCCATTGCGCGTAGGCGCATCCAGCGGCGGCGAGGCTCGCGGCGAGCACCACGACGGCGCCGTGTCGCAGTCGTTGTTTATAAGTCTGAATGCGGGTCATGAGGCCTCCTGAAAAGTGCGTTGCCCGGTCGCGCGAAGCGAATAGCAGCAGCGCGGTTGCGGTATCTTCCAGTGTGCCATCGCCGCGGCGGCTCAGTAGCCTTGCTCGCGCAGGCCCGCTTCGGTGAGCCGCGGTTTGCGGAGGTCGAGCGCGCCCAGCATCTTCTCGACGTACTTCGCCAGCACGTCGGTTTCGAGGTTCACCGCATCGCCCGCGCGGCACGCGCGCAGGTTAGTGTTAGCCCACGTGTGCGGGACCACGGTGACGCTCATGATGCCGCCTTCGATTTCGGCCACGGTGAGGCTGATGCCGTCGATGGCCACCGAGCCTTTGTAAACGAAGTAGCGGTCCAGTTCGGCCGGCACTTTCACCCGCAGCCAGTAATTCTCGCCACCCAGCGGCTCGATCGAAAGCACCTCGCCGGTGCCGTCCACGTGGCCCTGGACGATGTGGCCGCCAAGGCGCGCGCCGGCTTGCAGAGCGCGTTCGAGATTGACGGGACTGCCCGGCCGCAGAGCGCCGAGACTCGAGCGGCGCAGGGTTTCGGGCGCGACGTCGGCGCCGAATGTCGATGGCTGCGGATCGACGACGGTCAGGCAAACGCCGTTGACCGAGACGCTGTCGCCCGCGCGCAGGCCGGTCGAAACCAGCGGCGCGCGGACCGTCAGCCGGTTGCCGGTGGCGCGCGGCTCCAGGCGTTCGACCGCGCCGAGTTCTTCGATGATGCCCGTGAACATGCCTTTTAGAGTCCAGTCTGCAATGGTGCGGTTAAGTCGTGCCTAGTAATTTGCAGGAACACAGCCAATCTCGCGCAAACCCTTTCCCTGCTTTAGATTACAACGGCTGTCAAGGCCCATGCGGCGTCTGTGCGCCGCAGCCGCGCCGAACCCTTTACATTTCTTTACGCCCAACTCGTAACGCTTTTGTTCCTGGGCCGTTATCTATAGCAGGGAGTGGTGAGCGCCGGCCGGCTCCCACGACCAGGAACTTGTACTTGTTATTGCACCGGGTCGAATCAGGAAAGAAGAGAAGAATCATGAAGCTTGAAGTTCACTCGAAACTCGCGGCCGCCTTAATGGCGGCATGCCTTGTTCCGGCGCTGGCTTTTTCGCAGTCGGTTGTGCCGGACGCGCCCGACAATCAGGCTGGTCCCGCAGGACCTCCCACAACGGTCACCGTCCACGGCCCTGAGGGTCCGGGCATGGACATGCGCATGGACGTGGACGTGCGCCGAGGCCCTGGCATGGGGATGGAAATGGGTCCTGGTATGGGCATGGGCATGGGCCCCGGAATGGGCATGGAGATGGGCATGCACCGCGGCGGCGGACACGAGATGGGATTGGAATGGGCGATCAACAACCCCAAGCTGCGCGAGCAACTCCTGATCACGCCCGAGCAGGTAGCGAAGATTCGCCAGGAATCGCTGAATTTCCGTAAGGCGGAGATTCTGTCCCGGGCCGATCTCGAAGTGAAGCGGCTCGAACTCGACAGCCTGTTGGAGGCCGAAACGCCCGACCGGGCCGCGATTGACAAGAGCCTGCGGGCGGCCAATGCGGCTCAGTTCACGGTCGAAAAAGCGGCCATCGATCACCAACTCGCCGTGCGCGACCTGGTCACGCCCGAACAGCGTAAAAAGCTCGAGAAGATGCGGGAAGAGTTCCGTCGCCCCGGCGCCGGCCCGGGTGGACCCGGCGGCCCGCGCGGAATGACGCATCCCGGCGGGAATGTGTTTTACATGCGCCAGGACGGCGGCGGGATGATGCATCCCGGCGCGAACGGAATGATGCGCCCCAACGTGCTGGAAAAGAGGATCATCGTGCGCTCTGACGAGGCGACCGCCGTACCTGCCCCGCCACCGCCGCCGCCGGCACCGCCGCAGCAGTAAGAGCCCGTTGACTCGGCTGCCGTGGCGCAGCCATTCCGTCCGGCTTAAGATGGCCCGCGCCCGGTTACTCCGACCGGGCGTGGGCCGCAGCATAGTTTCCCACGACCGCCTCGCGGGACGTGCCTACGGGACAGCCTTATCTCGCCTCTTGCGAGTTAACGAAGGGAGGGTGCCCCATAAGCGTTAACTTAAGGCTATGATCGACGGGCAATGCCGCCGGCGATGATACTGAGATTGCCAAACAACAAGACCATCCAGTGAAGGGATAAAAACATGGACATCCAGAGAATAGGCTCGCAACCTTCCATGAAGGGACCGTCAGAGTGGTTCACTGGCCTAGTGCGGATCGATCCGCTCTTTCAGGCGCCTGATCCGGCGCTGGTTCAAGGGGCCAGCGTCACTTTCGAACCCGGTGCGCGCACCGCATGGCATACGCATCCCCTTGGTCAGACCCTCATCGTGACGGCGGGCTGTGGCTGGGTGCAGCGGGAGGGCGGACCCATCGAGGAGATCCGGCCCGGCGATGTGGTTTGGTTCTCTCCCGGCGAGAGGCACTGGCACGGGGCCACGCCGACAACGGCCATGACACATATTGCTATTCAGGAAAAGCTCGGTGGTAAGGTCGTTGACTGGATGGAACAGGTCAGTGATGAGCAGTACCGGAAGTAATCAGCGCCACGGGCTCTCTGTAGCCATGTTCCCAAAAGGGTAAGTTTCGGGAGGATGGGCCGACCGTACTGCTGGCGCGTGATAGGGACAGGCGGCGCGTGATTGCGGGCAAGTCTGGCGCCGCGGATTGAGCCGGGTGAGAGGTGGAAAACCGAAAGGGTCTTTCGGTTATTGTCTGTAACTCATTGATTCCACGACTACGAAACCGTAACCCCTTACGGTTTCCCGGTCTGCGAGCGAGCGCCGCCCGGCGGCGCCGCATCGGAGGCGAGCCTCCGCGCCCGGTAGCGGGTCCGCACACTGACGATCCCAGGCTGCGGGTCGCCGACTACGCCCCCGGGCGGAGAAATCGATTCAGGCCGCGTGTAGAATTGAATTGGATGCTGACCCGGCTCTATCTCGACAATTTCAAGTGCTTCGTGAACTTCGAGCACAGACCAGCCCGCAAGGAACTCATCCTCGGCCGCAATGGGTCGGGCAAGTCCTCTTTGCTGGATGCCGTATTGCTGCTGCGACAGTTTATCGCGAAGGGCGATGTTTTTGACGATTACTTCATATTGGCTCAACGGACGCGTTGGCTGGACCAACGCCAGATAACCGGCGAACTTGACGCGGAGTTGGGCGGGGGGAAATACGTCTACAAATTAGTGATTGAGCCTTGGGGAGAACCGCCACGGCCGCGGGTTGTGTCGGAAACCGTTCATCTCGACGGAAAGCCCATCTTTGAATTCACAAACGGTGAGGTGCATCTTTTCAACGACCGGTTCGAACATAAGGTCACCTACGAATTTGACTGGCACCGTTCTGCCCTGGCGACGATCGTGCCGAGGAGGGACAATCAGTCGCTGACGCGGTTTAAGCTCTGGATTGGCAATCTCTACTGCTTTCGCCTCAACCCGTTTGGGATGGGAGCGCGTGCGGAAGGGGAAAACCTCTACCCGAACGTTAACCTTTCGAATATCGCTGCGTGGTACCGGCATCTGGTTCAGGCCGACCCCAAGCAGAACGCCGCCCTGCTAAGAAGCTTGCGCGAGTCTCTCGATGGCTTCAACTTCCTTCAATTGGAGTCTGCGGGAGAGAATGTGCGCTTGCTAGTTGCTGAGTTCGGCCAGGGCGGTGGCAAGGCCAGCAAGTTCTCCTTCAACGAGTTGTCCGATGGCCAGCGATGTCTGATCGCGCTATATACAATTCTGCATTTCGTACTGGCGAAGGGTGGCACGGTCATTCTTGATGAGCCCGACAATTTCCTGTCTCTCCGTGAGATTCAGCCGTGGCTCCTGGCGGTAGATGACACCATTGAGGAAAGCCGCGGACAGGTACTAATGATTTCGCACCACCCGGAAATCATCAATCAATGGGCGCCGACGGGCGGCGTCCAATTATATCGAGACGGGATTGGGCCCGTTCGCGTCGATAAGTTTCCGAAAGATTCTGCAAGCTGCCTGCTCCCCTCAGAATTGATCGCACGGGGATGGGAACGTGAGTAAGCCCTCGCTGGTCATAGTCCTCGCCGAGGACGAGCGGCACCAACGGTTCGTCCGTCATTTTCTTTACCAAAAGGGCCTCTCGACCCATCAAATCCGGATGGAACCCCTGCCGAGCGGCAAAGGCTGCGGAGAGCAATGGGTACGTGAACGGTATCCGACAACGGTCAAGGCCTACCGTGAGAGATCGGCGCGGGCGAGAACTGCTCTCGTTGCCGTGATTGACGCTGATACCTGCGACGCTGACAGACGTGGGCGCCAACTTCGCGAGGCTCTTACACAACTTGGGCTACCTGACCGTTCGGGCGACGAGGCGATCACTCATTTTGTTCCGAAGCGAAACATCGAGACCTGGGTGCTCTTTCTTGACGGCAGATCAGTTGACGAAGATAAGGATTACAGCCTGGATCCTGATGTAGATCAACTGATCAGGCCCGGAGCTGTCGCATTCTTCGATATGAGTCGCGTGAATGCCGCGCCCCGGTCGAATTGTATTGCTTCATTGTTAGCCGCAATCCCGGAAGCGAGGCGGCTTGAATAGCCCTTCCAGGCCCTCAGAACCGCGCTTGGAGTAAGTCCTGGCCGGCTAACGCCCAAACCGCCGTGGTCAGTCACAGCGGTAAGAGGCGTCTGACAGATGGCTTGGGCTTTTCAAACCCATTATTCACCGTCCCCAGTCCCACCCGGTCAGGCGCGCGGGGCGGATGCGGCCTCTGCCTGGGCTCGTACGACCGTGGCTTCGACGGCGAATTCGTCGGGCGTGATGACGTGCAGTGACAGGTCGCGCAGGCGGATGGCGTCGACGCGGCGGCGGCGGCCGATGCCGCCGGCGACCGGCAGCGACTGCAGGCCGCCCAGGATTTTGGGCGCGTAGTAGAAGTAGATGCGGTCGGCGACGCCGCCCTCGAGCGCCGCCCAGTTGACCTTGCTGCCGGCCTCGATCATCAGCGACAGGTACTTACGCTCGGCCAGCGCCGCGACGACGGCGTGCATGTCGGTCTGGCCGCCGGGACGGTCGGCCACCAGCACCTCGACGCCGCGCTCTTCGAGCAGTTTGCGGCGCGCGGCCGAAGCGACCGATGTGCAGACGGCGAGCAAGTCTCCGCGGCAGCTTTCGACCATGCGCGACTGCAGCGGCAGGCGCAGTTGCGAGTCGAGGACGATGCGCAGCAGGGGGCGCGAACGCTCCAGGCCGCTGCGGTCGGTGAGCAGGCAGTCGTCGGCCAGCACGGTGCCGATGCCGGTCATGATCGCGTCGTGCAAGTGCCGCATCTGCTGCACGTGGGCGCGCGCCTTTTCCGACGTGATCCAGCCCGAGTTATCTTCGGGCGCCGCGATCTTGCCATCCAGCGTGAGCGCCGATTTCAGCGTGACCAGCGGGCGGCCGGTGCGCATGAAATGGAAGAACGCGCGGTTCAGCGCCTCGGCCTCGTGGGCCAGCGCAGGGTCGATCTCGACCTCCACGCCGCCCGCGCCGAGCAGCGCGAAACCGCGGCCCGCGACCAGCGGGTTGGGATCCTGGTGGATCGCCACCACGCGCGCCACGCCGGCCCGGACGAGGGCCTCGGCGCACGGTCCGGTGCGGCCCTGGTGGGAGCAGGGTTCGAGATTGATGTACAGCGTCGCGCCGCGGGCACGCTCGCCGGCGTCGTCGAGAGCGACGATTTCGGCGTGCCGCGCGCCCGTCCAGGTGTGAAAGCCGCGCCCGACCACTTCGCCGTCGCGGACCAGGATCGCGCCGACGTTGGGATTGGGCGACGTGCGGCCGAGGCCCTGCCGGGCGAGTTCGAGGACTTCCGCCAGGTAGTGGGTGTTCATGGTTCGAAGAGCGATTCGATGAAGCGTTCGGGGTCGAACGGCAGCAGGTCGTCGGCCTGCTCGCCCACGCCGATGAAGCGGATGGGCAGGTTCAGCTCGCGCGTGATGGCGACGACGATGCCGCCCTTGGCCGTGCCGTCGAGCTTGGTCAGAATCAGGCCCGTGACGCCGGCCGAGGCGGTGAACTTGCGGGCCTGTTCGAGGCCGTTCTGGCCCGTGGTCGCGTCCAGCACGAGCCACACTTCGTGGGGCGCGCCAGCCACCACGCGGCTGGCGGTGCGGCGCATCTTTTCCAGCTCCGCCATAAGGTTGTCCTTGGTGTGCAGACGGCCCGCGGTGTCGGCCACAAGGACGTCGATCTGGCGCGCCCGGGCGGCGTGAATGGCATCGAAAACCACGGCGCTCGGGTCGGCGCCCTGGCCCTGGGCGATCACCTCGGTGGCCGTGCGTCCGCCCCACACCTGAAGCTGTTCGATGGCCGCGGCGCGGAACGTGTCCGCCGCGCACAGCAGGACGCTCTTGCCGGCGCTCTTGAAACGGGCGGCGAGTTTGCCGGCGGTGGTGGTCTTGCCCGAACCGTTCACACCCACCAGCAGGATCACGGTCGGAGGCTCGGCGGCGTACTGGAAGGGCCTCTCCGAGCTTTCGAGAACGCCCAGCAGGTGCTCGCGGATCAGATTCCGCAGCTCGGCCGGATCGTTCACCTGCTTGCGGTCCACTCTCTGGCGGATGCTTTCGAGAATCTCACCGGCCGTGCTGACGCCGATGTCGGCCGCGATGAGAGTGTACTCGAGTTCCTCGAGCAGCTCGGCGTCGATTTCCTTGCGTCCCTGGAGGACGTCTTCCACCTTATCGACGAGCCCGGCGCGGGTCTTCTGAATGCCCTGCTTCAACCGCTCCAGCAGGCTCAGAGGCGGGCCCGCCGCGGCGTCCGCGGCTGGCGCCGGCGGCGGTGACGGAGATCCGAAAAGAGATTTGAACATGGCTTGAAGATGGAACGATGCGTCTGCTCCTCAATTGTAGCGGTCCGCGGAGGGCCGGCTGTGCGGCGCGCGAAGCTGGCGGGCCGCGGCGCGGGAAAACCACGATTGCACCGCAAAAACACCGTGGCTTCGCGGTGAGTTCATGGTGATTTCATGGTGAAAACATGGTGGCCGCATGGTGAAAACACGGTGCGGACCGCTCTATTCGCCGATGATTTTGACCAGCGCGCGCTTGCGGCGGCGGCCGTCGAATTCACCATAGAAGATCTGTTCCCACGGGCCGAAATCGAGTTTGCCGGCAGTGATGGCGACCACCACCTCGCGGCCCATGAGCTGGCGTTTCATGTGCGCGTCGGCGTTATCCTCGCCGGTGCGGTTGTGGTGGTAGGAGGCCACGGGCTCGTGCGGGGCGAGCTTTTCGAGCCACTGGTCGTAGTCGCGGTGCAACCCGCTCTCGTCGTCGTTGATGAAGACGCTGGCGGTGATGTGCATCGCGTTGACCAGGCACAGTCCTTCGCGGACGCCGCTTGCGCGCAGGCATTCGTCAACCTGGGCGGTGACGTTGACGAAGGCGCGGCGCGCGGGGATGTCGAACCAGAGTTCCTGACGATAGCTTTTCATGGCGGCTGAAAGCTATTGTCCACGAACCGAGGCGCGGTTGTCGCCTCCGGTTACGGTTCCACCGCCACAGACCCGGTGGGCAGACCGGGCCTGTGGCGGGCTCGGATCGCGAAGTGGATACTGCGCGATCGCGAGGCTGGCAGCGGGCGCGCGGCATTGCGCTCGCAAGAGATCACCGCAACGGATGCGGCTTGGGAAAAGCGTGACTGCCACTGGTCTTATCGGCGCGAGGCCGGCCTGGGTCAGGCAGAAACATGGAGGCACAGAAAGCTGTTACGTCCGTCGGGCAAGACAGGCAGCGGGGAAGCGCGGGGGCAACGGGGGCGACACCGCGCACGGGAACAGCTTGATTGACTGGGATTGATTTCGGTTTGGGAAGATAGTGGGAGATTTCCGTCCGCGGCGCGGCTCAGGCGGAGGTGCCGAACTGGGCATCCGGCGCGGTGTTGCGCGCCAGTTGCGTTTCCAGCACGTGGTACAGCTCCGCGGGGAGAACCGGCTTGGCCAGAAAAGCGCTCATGCCGGCGGCGAAGCAGGCCTTGACGTCGTCCTGCAGCACATGCGCGGTCATGGCGATGATGGGAGTTTTTCGAGCCGAGTCGCGCTCCAGAGCCTGGATCTCGGCGGTGGCCTGGAAACCGTCCATTTCAGGCATCTGCAGATCCATCAGAACGGCGTCGAAGCGCTGGGCGCGGAACAGATCGACGGCCTCGCGGCCGTTGCAGGCCAAGGCCACGGCGTAGCCCTGCTTCTCGAGCAGGATGCGCGCCAGTTTCTGGTTGACCATGTTATCTTCAGCGACGAGAACGCGCCGCGAGCCCGCGCCACGGGGCAGCGCCAGACGTTCGCTGGGCACAGCGGGCGGCGCGGCGGCGAGTGGATGTTCGGGGCGGCCGAGACGAGCCGTGAAATGGAACCGGCTGCCCCGGCCGGGCTCACTTTCGACCCAGATCCGGCCCCCCATGAGCGCCACCATGTGAGTACAGATGGAAAGCCCCAGGCCGGTGCCGCCGTAGCGCCGCGTCATGGACCCGTCGGCCTGCTGGAAGGCTTCAAAAATCAGCTTCTGCTTTTCAATCGGAATGCCCATGCCCGTGTCCTCGACGACGACATGCAGCAGCACCGAACGCTGTTCCGTCTCGTCGGCCCAGACACGCACCGCGACGCCGCCGCGCTCGGTGAATTTGAGCCCATTGCTGACCAGGTTGAGGACAATCTGGCGCAGGCGCAGAGGATCGCCTTCGAGAGCGGCCGGAAGGCCCGGATCGATGCTGCAATCGAGCGCCAGTCCGCGCGCGCGCGCCAGCGGCAGCATGGTCTGCACGGCGCCGCCGATACAGTCCGCAAGTTCCACCAGGGTGCGGTCGAGGACCATCTTGCCGGCCTCGATCTTGGAGAAATCGAGCGCATGATTCAACAATTCCAGCAGCGCCTGAGCCGACTCCTGGGCGGTTTCGACGTACTCTTTCAACTCGGGTGAATCGGCCAGCGGCCGCGCCAGGGCCAGCATGCCCATGACGCCGTTCATCGGCGTTCTGATCTCGTGGCTCATGTTGGCCAGGAACTCGCTCTTGAAGCGATTAGCCGCTTCGGCCCGCAGCTTGGCTTCGGCCAGTTCCCGGGTGCGCTCGTCCACGGCCGACTCGAGGCGGCGCTTTGCGGCCCGATGCTTCAGTTCCTGCCGGCGCAGGATGCCCAGCACCAACGCGACATACGCGGCGGCGGCGAGCAGGCGGAACCACCAGGTCTGCCACCACGGTGGCAGGACCACGAACGACACGCGCGCCGGCTGCGTGCTTGCGATGCCCGCGCCGCTGATTCCAACGACCTCCAGCATGTACTCGCCGGCGGGCAGATCGGCGAATTCGACTTCGCGTTGCGCGGTCCCGGTCCACGATGCCGTGAGCCCGAGCAGCCGGTAGCGGAAGCGAATCGCATTCTCGTTCAGGAAGCTCAGCGCGACAAAGCCGGCGTGGAACGGGCCGGCGCCGGACTGGATCGCGCGCGGCGGCCCGGCCAGCAGATCGTGCTTGCCGATGGTCGCCGAGATCAGTTCCGTGGATGGCGGAGGAGGCCGGAATGCGCCCGTGCCCGGCATGAACCGCGAGACACCCTGGCTGGTGGAGATCCAGACGCTGCCGTCGGGGTCGGGGAAGAATCCAAACTCATTGCAATTCTCCCCCAGCAGCCCGTCCTGCCGCCCGTAATGATTCCAATGCGCGCCATCGAACGCATCCACGCCTTTGTCGGTGCCGGCCCAGATCCAGCCGCGCCGATCGGTTCCGATGAAGAAGCCCAGATAACCAGCGCCGCCGTCGTGCTGGCGGAAGTGGTCGATGCGCGGCGGCGATGTGCGCGGATCGAGGCGCGCCAGACCGAGCGCTTCTCCATAGGTCAGCCAGGCCATCCCATCCGGGCCCTCCACGACCGAACTAACCTGCTGAGACAGCAGACCATCGCCGCGGGTGAACACGCGCCATTGACCGCCGCCCAACAGCGCCACTCCTTCATTGGTCGCGAACCAGACCCGGCCGTTCGAGCCGAAGCTGAACATGCGTGCCTGCAGGCC
This sequence comes from Terriglobia bacterium, assembly GCA_963838205.1. Taxonomy (GTDB): domain Bacteria; phylum Acidobacteriota; class Terriglobia; order Bryobacterales; family Bryobacteraceae; genus CAIVVT01. Next base: position 12,488 of record CAWIQF010000003.1, read on the forward strand.
CGGGAAGGCATCGGGCGGAGGCAGGGCATCGAAGTGCAGACCTTGCAGGGTCCGCCGGCCACGGTAGATGCCGCCGGCTGAGGCGACCCACAGCGTCCCCTGGTGGTCGAACCTCAGGCAGCTTACCGACTGACCGGAGAGACCACTGGAGGGCCCATAGATCCGCTCCGCGCCGTGGCCGTGGTCGAGGCACAGGACGTCGCCCGACGTCCCGCCGGCACAGACGGTTCCATCCCGGTCCGTGGCGACGGCAAGGAGCGACTCCGAGGCCAGGCGGCCGGCAGTGGCGATGCGCCAGCGTTTGCGATCGCGGTCCAGTCGCCACAGGCCCTGGGTGGTGGCGGCCCACATCGTGGCTTGCGCATCCTTGGTTATGTGGAAGACCTCGAGAGCGCCCAGGCCTTCCTTCGCGGTCCAGGACTCCCACTGCCCGAAGCCCAGACGGCGCACCAGCCCCCATCCCGCGAGGCCCAGCCAGAGCGAGCCCTCGCGGTCGAGCAGAACGGTCTCGACCGACTCCCCGGGCAGGCCCTGATCGGCGCGGATCGCCAGCCAGTCGCGTTCATCCCTGAGCAGCAGACCGCGATTGGTCGGCACGCCGAGCATTCCGTCAGTGCCGGCATACAGACGCAGGCCCTTCGAATCCTTGGGAAGCTGCGGCGCGGATGGTTCAAAGCGGGCAGCAGCATGCGCCTTTTTCCAAAGCCCGGCGTCCGAGCGCGCCCACAGCACGCCTGCGTTGTCGGTCACCAGACCGGACCAACGTCCTGCCGGCAGGCCCGATTCACGGCCCCAGACCTGCGTTCGCGTCCCCTGCTGGGAACAGATGCGCTGCCCGCAGCCGTACCATAGAACACCGTCTGGATCCATGTGGACGGAGTAGGCGCCAGAGTCCTTCCCGCCAGAAGGGCTCAGGCGCCAGGCCCACGAGCCGTCCCGCGAATGGCCGAACCAGAGCCCTTTGTGGCTCGAAATCACCAACTGGCCCGGGCCGGGGCATGCGAGCTGCGGGTGGTCGTCCCCGCTGAGATGGCCCGGAAATCCGGTGGTTTCAAATCGGTCGTGAAGCCGTCGCGCGGGCCCATGCGAGCCGAGAGTCCACAGCGTGCCATCGGCCGCCAGCTTCAGATCATAGACTGAGCTCGCGTTGAGGCCGTCGGCGGGTCCGTACTCGCGGAACTGCCGTCCGTCGAATCGGAACAGGCCGTTCCTGGTTCCAATCCACAGGAAGCCCGGGCGATCCTGCACCAGGCACTGCACGGACAGGTTCCCCAGTCCTTCCTCCTGCCCGTAGAGTTTGAAGTTGTAGTGCTGAGCGGACAGCGAGACGCTCAGCCCCAGCAGCGCGAGGCACCATGACAGGAGCAAACGCCAGCGGAGCGTGCCCTTGAACAAGGACACGCGGCTCATTCTAAGATTTCGTCGGCATCGCACAGCGCGAAGTCAGCCGGATACGATCCCGCTAAACACCAGCTACTCGTAGTCTCATCGAAATGGGACCGCGCGTGCAACCGCAAACCTCCGCGGCCGCCCGTTCCGGGAGTGCCGCGAGAACCGAACAGCCGGACCGAGGCCGGCGGTGAACCGGCCCGCGCATGCACTCCAGCAACGCCGCTGGCCGCATTCCCAATTGCTACCCTTTGTGAGATGGCTGGCCTTCAGAAGATCGGCTTCAGGACCATCCGGCCGTACGCGATGAACGCCATGAGGAGACCCAGCACGCCGCTTAAGATGATGGCCGTGATCTCGCCGTACTTGACGTGCACCCAGACGAACACGAGGCTCTCGATCGTCAGGACCGTGGCGGCCACCACCGTGAGCGCCGGCTGCCAGTGGAAGGCGGCGGGGACGATCAGCCCGACCGTGCAGACGAGTTCGAGGATGCCGAGGGCCATCCAGGCTTCCCGCGGCAACGCACCAAAGGACGGGACCCCCTCGCTTACCTTGTCGAACATGAAGACCTTCATGACGCCCGACGCTCCGTACAGGAGCGCGGCGAGGACCTGCAGGACCCACAACAGGATGTTCATCGTGTGCCTCCTCCCGGTTTCCGCGTCGGCGCCCGCAGGGCGGTTTCTCCCCGCGCGATCCACGTTCTGAGCCCAGATCTAGTGACCATGGATACCCTCATGATAATTCCCCTTCGTGTTGCAGAGAAGACCCATTGTGAAACAGAGCCGCCCTGCGTTTCAATAAGCAGAGGCCGCAGTCTCAGGGGATGATCTCGTAAGATGAATCGAGGCCGGTAACGGCAAGTTGCAAACGATTACAAACCTACAGGCCCGGCTGTAGGGTAGCGAACGCGAAGCTGCCAAGACAAAATACAGGAATGTTGTCGCGTCCCGAAACTTACCCTCAAAGAGAAGGCCGTTCTCAAACGCGCGAGAGGCTGGCCGGAGCTCGATCCGGGGCCTCAATGCCGGGCCGTTGCCGATGCCCACAGGCGCCCTGCGAACGAATCCGCCGCAATCAACGCAATCCTGGAGCGAACATTGACTTCATCCCCCACCGCGACCACCCCTGGCGACACTCACCTGGATGAGCTGCTGCGCTACCTGAACCTGAAACTCGCCGCGATGGGCCAGCCCACCAGCCGCAGCACGGCCGACCCCTACTCGCTCGAAGTCGCGATGCCGCTGCTGCGTAACCATTATCAGAAGGACCTGCTGTTGGGCGATATGCTGTGTCCCGCGGATGCGCGGATTCAGGCCTTTCTGGACAATCAACTGGCCACCACCTGCGCGGCGAGAGTGCCGCGGCTGCCCAGCCTCGCGTTCGTCCTGGACCGGCCGGGGCTGGCGCGGGTGATGTCGCTGCCGGCGCGGGGCGACAGCATCGCCTCGCCGTACCTGCAGTCGTACCGCATCGTGCAGGGCGTGCTGCACAATCCGAAGAGCGACCGGCGGACGACGCAGGGTGTTTTCCACATCGTCGAGGGCGGGCTGCCGGTGCCGGCCGACAAGATCACGGTGCCGAAAAAGGCCTTCGCAACGCTGCTCGAGCGGGCGCTCGACCCGCCGGAAAGCGTGCTGGCGCTGCCCTTCACCGCGGACCAGCAACAGCAGGCCCGGATGTTCGTGTCGCTGCTGCTGCGCCCGATCGTCTGCCCGGCGACGGGCAGTGAGCCGGAAAAGCGCATGGAGATTCGCTGCTTCGCGCCGGCCAGTCTGGTCAGCAACCTCGATTTCATCGAAGCCATCTTCGGCAACGGCGGCGATCCGTATCTGCCCGAAAACGATGCCGCGCTGGACGCGCCGCACTGGACCGGCCACACCGGCTGCGTGATCGTGGCGCCGCACATCGTCGGCATCCGGAAGAAGGATCTCGGCCTGCCGCACGTGAGCGCGGCGACCGAGCGCCAGCGGCGCGACGGCATGTGCTGGGAGAAGGATGACGAAGCCTACAACGGCGGCAAGGCCTTTAAGCTGACCTGCCGCGATGATTCCGGCGTAATTGTGTCCATAATTGCGGATAATTACTATGGATATTGCAAGAAAGAGGTCAAAACTCAGATCAGTTTCTCGGCAAATCTGTTCGGATTATGCGAAGAAGAGCACGCCGGCGGAGCAATTGCCTTCGCCGCCTACGTTCTCGGCCAGGAGTTCTACGCCGATCGCACGGTGCCGCTGAAGAAGACGACGTTCGAGGCGGCGCTGCGGATGCTGGGCGAGCGGGCGGAGCAGAAGCCCGGCCGCTACGCCGTCGACCGGCGCTATACCAACGTGTATTACTTGCCCGAAAACGCCGAGTTCCATGTGCGCGAGGGTTTCGTGAAGTGGCCGGCGGAGGGCGGCATGCAACAACTCGTGCTGAGCATCGGCGACACCTACGTGCTGCCGTCGGGGTACCGCGTGTGGCTGGAAAAGCAGCGCGGCGGCACGTCGTGGCGGCTGGTGGGCTCGGCGGCCGACGGCACGCTGTGCCACAAACCGTCCACGGTGTCCGGGGGAGGCAAATCCGAGATCTCGAAGTCCATCACCAGCGTGTTGCTGGAGGGACCGATTTTCGTGAAAGACTACCACGCCGACATGCGGGAGGTGGCCGAGATTCTGAAGAGGGATTACTCCTCGATTTACGTCCAACCGCGCACCGGCGAGCGGCCCAAGCGGCCCATTCTGAGCCCGGAGCGCTCGCTGGGCTCGGTGATCAAGCTGCTCACGCCCTCGCCCGATTACAAGGAGGAGTACAACGACTGGCTGAGGAAACTCCCGCAGACCATCCGCCAACTCGTCACCACGGTCAAACGTTATTACCGCACCGAATGGGGCGACGATTGGCAGCAGCATTTCACCGTGGACCGGATCAACGGATTCCTGGGACACGAGCTGAAATACGACAACCAGAAGATGGTGAGCAACTATCTGCGGGTGGGCTTCGATCCCGATGGGTCGTGGCGCATTTACAAGCTCCGGCCGGACTTCCATCCGGCCGAGAAGGTGCAGGTCGAGGACGACATTACGGCGTCAGTGGTGGTGCCGCGCGAGAGCCTGAACAACCTCGATACGCGCTACACGAATCCGAGCGTCAAATTAGTGACCAACTGCGAGGCGCTGCTGTTTCAGCGTCCGGATGAGGCGATCCATCGCGGCTTCGACGCGCAGGCCGAGGCCGACCTGGCGGCGCCCGGCACGTTCATCTCGAACTTCGAGCCGCTGACGGTGGAACAGGCGCGGGCGATCGTCCACCACGTGGTGGAGTTCGACAAGTACACCGAGCCGATGAAGCGGCTGCTCAGAGGCTTCGTCGCGGGCTGCGGCGTCTCCTACGCCGTCTCGTCGGCGCATCCGCGCATGGTCGATGGAAGCCCGTCGAAGAACCCGCGCTATCTGCAGCAGCGCCCGGACGTGGTCAACGCCCGCGGGACGTATCTGGCCGAGATCAGCGCGCGACTGGACCGCGAAATCCCGGCCGAAGGGCGCGTCCATTTCCCGGTGAACGCGGTGCTGGCTGGACGCCGCGGCAATCCGCCGGACGCGAAGATCGGCCTGCCGCCGCTGGCGGTCTACAGCCCGATCCACTACCAGGAACTGCCCGAGCTGTTCATGGATTTCACGTGCAGCCTGACCGGCAAATCGCCCTCCACGACGGGCTTCGGCAGCGAAGGCGCGATGACCAAGGGGCCGTTCAACGCCCTGTGGCCGGTGGTGGACCTGAACAACGCGCTGGTTTCGTTCATTCTCACCGGCTACGCCGGCTTCACCACCGCCGCGGGCTACATCGGCGCGCAGTTCCGCGTCGATCACGACATCAGCATGCTGGTGCCGGAGCTGTGGTGCCGGATGAAGCCGGCGGAGCGCGACCCGGCGTTTCTGATCCGCAGCGGCTACCTGGAGAAGGTGGACGATTTCGAAGCAGGCGGGCGCAAGGTGCTGGCGAGCCGGCTGGGCTACCGCATCACGGCGCTGTTCGCGGACCAGTTCCTGGGGCGCCTGTTCGAGACGCCGGACGGCGTGTTCACCGAAGAGATGCTGCGCCCGGAAAAGCAGGACCCGGCAGCGTTCGCCACCGGCGTGGACGCAATCGTCGAATCGCAGCGTCGCGTGGCCCTGAATTACTTCGAGGACGGCAGCGTGGAGGCGGCCTGCCCGCCGTTGAAGGCGCTTCTGCACATCATGGCGCACGGCGTGTATGAGGGCATGGGCGTGGAGCACCCGGAGCTGCGCGCGATGTTCACGCGCGAGCACCTGCTGGAAAGCGAGTGGTACCACGAACGCCTGCGGGTGAAGCAGCAGCGCGACATCGCGCTGTGGCGCCGGCATATCGCGGCGCTGGAGGCGTTCGGCGCGACGCCGGCCATCGCGGCCGGGGGCCAGCTGGACGCCGCGGCCCTGCTCGCCTCGGCGCGCCAACAACTCGCGCGCGTTGACTCCGCCGAATACCTGGGCGAGTTGACGGGCACCATCGGCGCGGACCCGTTCCACGGCCAGATTCCGGCGGCGGGCTAGAACCGCCGCGATAGCTGGACCTGTGCCGCGGGCGGCGCGCCTGTTGACGCGCGTCGAACATTTCCCGCGATCTCCGATTTACGGCACAAGTCGATCTACGCCCTTGCGCGTGCCGAATAGCCGTGTACAATCTTAAGAACTCACGGCTTTCCGGGAAACTGTCTGTCGAAGCAGGTGGCAATGCGCAAGGCGCTGACCTTTCTGGGCATTCTCAACGATTCGGATATCGACTGGCTGGTGACGACGGGTTCGAAGCGCGAGGTCGCGCCGGGCCAGGCGCTGGTGACGGAGGGAGTGCCGATCGATTCGGTGTTCCTGGTGATCGACGGACGCTTCTCGGTGACGGTGTCGGCCCTGGGCGGACGCGAAGTGGCGCAGTTGATGTCGGGCGAGGTGATCGGCGAGATGTCGTTTGTCGATTCCTATCCGCCGTCGGCCTCGGTGCAGGCACTCGAGCGCTCGGCGGTGCTGGTGGTGCCGCGGGCGCGGCTCAGCGCCAAGCTGAACGACGATACGGCCTTCGCGTCGCGATTCTACCGGGCGCTGGCCGTGTTCCTGGCGGACCGGCTGCGCAGCACGGTGGCGACGCTGGGCTACAGCTCAAACGAAACCCTGGACCAGGACAAGCTTTATAGAGACGAAATCGACCCGGAGACGCTGGATGCGATCTCGCTCGCCGGAGCGCGTTTCGAGTGGATTCAGAAGAAGTTGCGGTCGGTTTAAGGACGGAGAACTGAGCCGCAATGGCCTCCCGGAACACCAACCTATACCGCGCCAAGGCGCTGGAGCGCTTCGCCTCGCCGGACAACCTGGAACGGCTGGTGCCGGCGGTGCACCGGCGCGACTGGATGCCGGTGCTGGTCACGGGCGTGCTGTTCGCGTTGGGGCTGTTCTGGGCCGTGGCCGGGAGCGTGCCGACAGTCGTCGCCGGGCGCGGGGTGCTGCTGAAGCCGCGGCGCGTGGTGCGCGTGCAAGCCCTGAGCGGCGGCCGGTTGCTGGTGCTGACGGTGCGCGCCGGCGACGAGGTCGAGAAGGGCCAGATCATCGGCAAGCTGGACCAGTCGGAGATTCGCAAGCGCATCGAAGAGGACCACGCCACTGTGGCGACGCTGGGGGTGCAGGATCGCGTCAAGATCGCCTCCGACCAGCAGCGGCTGCAGTTGCAGATGCAACAGGACGCGGCCGAGCGGAGTTCGCTGGCGGTGCAGCGCTCCACGCTGGAGGCCTCGCTGGCTAACGCGCGAGCGCTGGTCGAGCCGCTGGCGGAACATCGCAACGCGGTGCACGAGATGGTAAAGCAGGGGCTGCTGGGGCGGGCCGCGCACGAGGTGTCGGACGCGGAGTTCGCGTACCGCGATAACGATATCCGCATCGCGGAATACCAGTCGAAACTGTCGCAGATCGACGGACAGTTGAGACAGATCGAAACGCGCCAGGCGCAGCTCAGCCGCGAGACGCTGGAAGTTTCCACCGCGCGCCGGAACCAGATCGGCGAGATCGCGAAGAACATCGCCATCAACGAGGTGCAACTGCGGCAGAACGGCGACATCCGCAGCGAGTTCGGCGGACGTGTGGTGGAAGTGCTGGCCACGCCGGGCCAAGTGCTGCCGCCGGGCGCGGCGGTGCTCTCGCTGCAGATCGAAGACCCGGACACAACGCTGACCAGCATCTCCTATTTCCCGATAGCCGACGGCAAGAAGATCCAGCCAGGCATGCGCATCCAGGTAACGCCCGACACGGTGGAGCGCCAGCGCTTCGGCGGCATCCTGGGCACGGTGACGAAGGTCTCCCCGCTGCCGGTGACGCGCGAGGGCGCGCAGAGCGTGGTGGGCAATTCAGACGTCGTGCAGACACTGATGAGCGGCGGCGCGTATATCGAGGTGACGGCGCGGCTCGAGACCGACCCCGCGACCTTCAGCGGCTATCGCTGGTCGTCGTCGCGCGGGCCGAACCTGAAGATGTCGTCGGGCCTGACGCACCTCAGCCGGGTGACGGTGGAGGGGCGCGCGCCGATCACGTATCTGCTACCCATCCTGCGCGAATCGTCGGGGATCTACTGAGGAGCGGCCACGCAGTGAAGAGGAAAGAGTCGCCGCTACCTTCGACCAGAGTCCGAACGCCGATGGTGTTGCAAATGGAGGCCGTCGAATGCGGCGCCGCCGCGCTGGCGATCATTCTGGGCTACTACCGGCGCATCGTTCCGCTGGCGGTGCTGCGGCGCGAGTGCGGAGTTTCGCGAGACGGCTCGAAGTGCTCGAACGTCTGCAAAGCGGCGCGCAACTACGGCCTGGTGGCCAAGGCGTTCAAGAAGGATCTGCCCGGACTGAAGGACCTGCGCTACCCCTACATCGTCTTCTGGAACTTCAACCACTTCCTGGTAGTCGAGGGGTACCGCGACGGCCGGGTGTACCTGAACGACCCGGCCAGCGGCCCGCGCAGCGTGGATCTGGAGGAGTTCGACGAGAGCTACACGGGCGTGGTGATGGTCATGGAGCCGGGGCCTGAGTTCCGGCCGGGCGGCCGCAAAAAGAGCATGCTCGGGAGCATCCGCGAGCGGCTCAAAGGCTCGCTGCGGCCGCTGCTGTTCGCGGCATTCACGGCGCTGCTGCTGGTGCTGCCGGGCCTGGCAACGCCGGCGCTGACCCAGACCTTCGTGGACAAAGTGCTGGTGCAGGGCTTTCGCGACTGGGGGCGGCCGCTGGTGCTGGGCATCATGCTGGCCGCGCTGCTGAAGGCGTTTCTGACGAGCATCGAACTGCGCGTGTTGCGCTTCATGCAGATCAAGCTGGCGGTCTCGATGGCGGGCCGATTCGTGTGGCAACTGTTCCATCTGCCCGCGGCCTTCTACGCGCAGCGCTACGCGGGCGAGATCAGTAGCCGCATCGCATTGAACGACAATGTCGCCGCGGTGCTCTCGGGCCGCCTGGCGACAACGGCCATCGACGTCCTGATGATGATCTTCTACCTGGCGGTGATGCTGCAGTTCGACGTGCGGCTGTCGCTGGTGGCGGCGGCATTCGCCGGGCTGAACTTCGCCACGCTGCGCTGGATCGCGCGCAAACGGGTGGAGGGCAACTACCGGCTGGCCGCGAACACGGGCAAGACGGTGGGCTTCGGCATCGCGGGCTTGCAGAGCATCCGCACGCTCAAGGCGTCGGGCCTGGAGTCCGATTTCTACGCGCGCTGGGCCGGCTACTTCGCCAATCTCGGCATCTCGCAGACGGAACTGGGTCAGACCAACAACGTGCTGGGCGTGCTGCCCGGGTTCCTGACGGCTCTAATGACCGCGTGCATTCTGGTGTTCGGCGGTTTCGAGGTGATGCGCGGCCAACTAAGCATCGGCCAGTTGGTCGCATTCCAGAGCCTGACGACGAGCTTCCTGCTGCCGGTGATCAGCCTGGTCAGCCTGGGCGAAACGCTGCAGGTGCTGGAGGGCGACCTGAGCCGGCTGGACGACGTGCTGAGCAATCCGGTGGCGCCGGAGCCGGAACCGGGCGATCGAGGGGCCGGGATGGCGGTGCGGCTGCAAGGGCGGCTGGAGTTTCGCAACGTCTCATTCGGCTACAGCGCAGTGATACCGCCGCTGATCGAGGGGCTGTCATTCATCCTGCAGCCGGGCCAGCGCATCGCGCTGGTCGGAGGCAGCGGATCGGGCAAATCGACCATCGCCAAGCTGGTGGCGGGCCTGTACCTGCCGACCGGCGGAGAGATCCTGTTCGACGGGGTGCCGGCCAGCCAGATTCCGCGCGAGGTGATGGCGCACTCGCTGGCGATGGTGGAGCAGGACATCCTGCTGTTCGGCGGGACGGTGCGCGACAACCTGACGCTGTGGGATGCCTCGACGCCGGAGGAGAGCGTGGTGCAAGCGTGCGAGGATGCCCTGATCGACGACGCGATCCGCGCGCTGCCGGAGGGCTACCGGAGTTCGCTGCTGGAGGGCGCGGCCAACCTCAGTGGCGGCCAGCGGCAGAGGCTGGAGATCGCGCGCGCGCTGGCCTGCAACCCGTCGCTGCTGATCATGGACGAAGCTACCAGCGCGCTGGACGCCGAGACCGAGCGGCTGATCGACCGCAACATCCGTCGTCGGGGCTGCAGTTCGGTGATCGTGGCGCACCGGCTGAGCACGATTCGCGATTGCGACGAGATCGTGGTGCTCGACCAGGGCAAAGTGGTGCAGCGCGGCACGCACGCCGAGATGGTCCGCGCAGGAGGCCACTATCTGCGGCTGCTGGCCGACGATCCCGCGGCGCAGGCGCATACGGGCGAGGAGAGCGCGGCGTGAGCGCGCCACCGGCGAAGAGCCCGGCCGAGGGCCTGGAGCTGTGGGACAACCAGCCGCTGTGGCTGGACGATGCGCGGACGGCGTGGCGGCTGGAATCGGGCGTGCTGGGCGTGTTTGCGACTACCCGCGAGACAGCGGCCGGCGCATCGGCCGAAGACGGCGGCGCGCGGAGCGTCACGGGCGCGCGGCACTTCCTGTTCGCGATCGCGCCGGGAGAGATCGTGCCGCCCATGCCCGCGCCGGCGGGCGAATGGCAACTGATGGCGCTGGCGCTCGAAGAGAGCCGCATCCGTCCGCTGCCGTATCCGCCGGCTGACCCGGATGAAGAGATGGAGCGGGCGATCCGGCATTGGCTGGATTCGCTCGGCCGCGCGGTCGGCGGCCCGGATTTCGTGCCGTGGCCGGAAGAGGGCGCGGTGCAGGCGCTGGCGCGGCTGAGGCCGGCGTTCTACGAGGCGTGGGCGCAGGTGGCGGCGCGCAAGGAAGCCGAGGACCGGCAGCGGTTTGAGGAGCGCCGGCGCGTGGACCAGGCGCTGGCCTCGCGCGCGTTGGAGCATCTGGCCGATGCCGCGGCCAGCGGGGCGCGCGAACGCATACCGCTCGAAGGCTCGCACTTGCTGGTGGCGCTGCGGGCGATTGGACGCGCGCAAGGCATCACAGTGCGTCCGGCGATGGACGATGGAAGCCGGCACACGCAGCTCTCGGCGATCGCCCAGCGCTCCGGATTCCGCACGCGGATGGTGGTGCTGAGCGGCATGTGGTGGGAGAGCGAGAACGGCCCGCTGCTGGCGTTCCTCAAAGCGGACAGCCGCAGCGTGGCGCTGCTGCCGGCCAAGCCGGGCCGCTGGGGCGGTCCGCGCTACGAACTGTTCGACCCGGCCGACGGGAGCCGCCGGCGCGTGGATGCGGAGAGCGCGTTCGCGCTCGAGCCGCGCGGCTACGTGCTGTACCGCGCGTTTCCGCGGGACCGGCGCACGGCTTCGCTGATCCGCTTCGCGCTGCACAACAACTGGCACGATCTGCGGACGATCGCGCTGGCGGGAATCGCCGCGATGGCCCTGGGCCTGGTGGCTCCGCAAGCCACGGCGGTGCTGATCGATCAGGCGATTCCGGACGCCGACCGCAGCATGGTGTGGCAACTGGGGCTGGCGATGCTGGCCTCGGCGGTGGGGGCGATGCTGTTCCTGTTGACGCAGTCGCTGGCGACGCTGCGGGTGCAGAGCGCGCTGTACACGGAGTTGCAGGCGGGGGTGTGGGACTTCCTGCTCAAGCTGCGCCCAGCGTTCTTCCGCCGCTACACGGCGGGCGAGCTGAGCGGGCGGGCCTACGCGCTGACGCGCATCGAGCAGATCCTCTCGACCGAAGCGCTGCGCACGCTGTTCGCCGGAACAGCCTCGTTCCTGACGCTGGCTCTGATGTTCTACTACAGCCTGAAGCTGGGTTGCATCGCGCTGGCGAGCGGTGCGGTCATCGTGGGCTGGATGGCGCTGCGCATGCGGTGGCTGGTGCGGCTGCAGTCCCAGGTGCAGGAGGTGGAAGGGCTGCTGTCGGGCGTGGTGCTGCAGTTGATCAACGCGGTGTCGAAGCTGCGGGTGGCCGGAGCGGAGCGGCGCGCGTTTGCCTATTGGGCGCGGGAGTACGGCCGCAAGCAGTCGCTGAGCCTGCGGGTGCAGGCGTTGAAGGACCAGATCCGGCTGGTGAACCTGACGGTGCCGGTGCTGGCGCTGGGCTGCTCGTTCCTCTACATGCTGGGACCCGGCGTGCCGGGCGCGGGGGCCGCGGACGGTGCGCCGCTGCCGCTGGGCACGTTCCTGGCCTTCATCGCCGCACAGACCATCTTCCTGACCAGCCTGACGCAGGCCGGCGACGTGCTCTCGAGGATGGTGCAGGCGCACACGCTGTGGATCCGCACGCGCACGATTCTCGACGAGACGCCCGAGGTGGACGCGACTAAGACGAGCATCGGCCGGCTGCGGGGCCGCATCGATATCGAGCACGCAACGTTCCGTTACCGCGACGACGGCCCGCTGACGCTGGACGACATCACGATCCACGCCGAGCCGGGCCAGTGCATCGCATTGACCGGGCCGTCGGGCAGCGGCAAGTCGACCATCCTGAACCTGCTGCTGCACTTCGAGACGCCCATGTCGGGGGCGATCTACCTCGACGGGCAAGAGCTTTCGAGCCTGGACATCACGGCCGTGCGGCGGCAGATCGGCGTGGTGACGCAGGACGGCAAGATCATGTCGGGTTCGATCTTCGAGAACATCGCCTGCGGCGGCTATTGCACGATGGAGCAGGCCTGGGATGCGGCCCGGGCGGCGGGTCTGGGCGAGGACATCGAGAGCATGCCGATGGGCATGCACACGGTGATCGCCGAAGGCGGGGGCAACATCAGCGGCGGGCAGCGGCAACGGCTGCTGATCGCCCGCGCGCTGGTGCGCAACCCGAGCATCGTGGTCTTCGACGAGGCCACCAGCGCGCTGGACAACCGCACGCAAGCGATCGTCACCGCCAGCCTGAACCAACTCAACGTGACGCGGATCCTGGTGGCCCACCGGCTGAGCACGATCCGGCAGGCCGACCGGATCTACGTCGTCGAAGCCGGCCGCGTGGTGCAGCAGGGCGGATACGACGAACTGGTGGCCGCGGAGGGTCTGTTCGCCCGCCTGGTGCAGCGGCAGAGCGCCTGAGCGTCTGATTGTAAGTTTCTTATTTACAACTACTTACCGAATTCTTGTCAGGAGCCCGAGCGCGCCTGGGACGCCGTCAGCCACACGGCTTGAACCTTCCCGGCGGGAACGGGCGACGCAGCGTGCGCAACAAAGTGGAGGATCAAAGCCAATTGTCGACTTTTCTTTTTAGAATGATTGACTTATATTGGCTATCTTTCGGACATTTGGATCCCTGGTCACCGGACGCCAAGGAGCGCGTCGGTGCAGCGTGCACAACAAAATGGCAGGAACAAAGCCAATTATCGCCTTTGCTTTTTAGAATGATTGGCTTAGGCTGTGCATATTCGCTAAATATTCGGAATTGTCAAAGAACGGGGCCGGCGCGCCGTGCAGGCGACCGGCTACTTCGAGCTTACTCCCGGCCGTCAAGCGAAAGGCGCAGCGGGATTCGAGAGCGCGGTGCCGGGAAGGCGGGCGCAGGATTCCGGCGCGCGATTGTCTACGAAGTGGTAAGCTATTCACTACATTGTGGACAGTTTAGGGAAGATTCAAGGATGCAGGCGAGGATCATGGGATACGAAGCGCGTCGCTCCAGACTAGATCCATCTGATGATAAGTCATTTATTTAGTTCATATTACGATTAAGAATGAAACGGATCAGGGAGCCGGTGCGGTGGCGACAGGGCGTTTGGCATACTGCTTGCACACTAATGTGCAGACAGAATATCTTCCACAAACTTGGCGAGCGGGGCGGATTCGATGATTCTTCATTGACTCCGTATGAATCGAATGCTGGCAGAGCGAGGGCGCGCGCATGGCACGGGGCCAGGCGGAAGGGTTCGAGAGATGGCAGGCAAGTCTGGAAACCACACGAGGAGCACACGATGAGCACGAATAATTCACAGGATCCCGAAACTAAGCCCAAAGATGAACTCACAGAACAGCAGCAGGAAGAAGTGACTGGCGGATTCACCAGGGCGTCCGGCGATTCGCCAGTGAAGTATTAGTAATGAATCTGCGTGGGTGATCTTGGTGGCGGCCCCGAAGGAAGGTGGCAGGAGGGATGGAGGAAACTGCCGGAGGCAGTACGGAAAAAGCGTCCAATCGCTCGTACCGCGACCGGGAGCGGGACTGGGAAGAACCGAAGGAGTTGATGAAGCCCAGCTCCCAATGTTGGGCCGAACGGCTTGAGGAGCAGCGGAAGAGCCGGACGGCCTGTCAGGGAGCATAGAACCGGTCCGGATCTTGTTAGATGGGCCGAGCTTTGGGCCGGCCGTTGGGATTGCTAGTTGCGCCTCAAGGGCCGCACAGGCCCGACGGAGACGGGCGCAGAGTATCAACGCTTCGAGAGCCGCCGAAGGCGCGAAATCAGCATAGGAGAATGACATGGATCCCGAAACCAAGCCTACGGGCGAATTGACCGAAGAGCAGGCCGGCGAAGTGGCCGGCGGCGGCGGCGGGCAGTGGTCTGGAAAAACCAACGGCCAGAGCTAACCGAGGAGCCGGCGGGCCCCTTGGCAAAGGGAGCCGAATGCGAAGCGGATGGCGGAGGGCTATTTTTCTGCCTGAGGCGAGGTGTCAACGCACGAAAAAGCCAGCCATGGCAACAAGACAAGGGAGCACACAATGAGCACGAACAGTTCACAGGATCCGGAAACGAAGGCCGAGGGCGAACTGAGCGAAGAGCAAGAGAGCGACGTGTCGGGCGGGATCGGTTCCCAAAGCAGCGGCGCCGGCGCGGGCAAGGTGACCTTCAATCCGTTCTAGCCACGCTGGGGCGGCTGACGAGAGAACACGAAGCCGGGAATTGCCGACTCACCTCGGCCAGCCGGTCCGGTGGCCTTTTTTCGAGCTTCTCTGAGGGGGAGGAATTCCGCTGTCGCGTGCATAATGGGCAGCGAAAACCTAAAACGCATGCAACCGCCAAACATGGCGCGACCGCAAAAAGGAACCACAACCATGAGCAACTTCGATCCCGAAAACAAGCCCGAAGGCGAACTGACGGACGAGCAGACGAGTGAGGTGTCGGGAGGGTTGAACCCCCAACCGCTGCCGCCGGGCCGTTCGTAACCGCAGGCCGATTTCACGCCCATTTGGCAGACAGAGCGCGACAAGAGAAAGGAACCACGACAATGAGCAATTTGCAGGAACCGGAAACCAAGCCCGCGGCCGAGCTGACGGAAGAGCAGTCGGCTGAGGTATCGGGAGGGTTGAACCCCCAACCGCTGCCGCCGCTCGAAATCCCCAGGTATTAGGTCGCTTGCTTGCCTAACCGATGAACCACCGCCGGGGACGGCATGAGGGGAGTCTTAGGACTGCGGCGGTATTGATCTCGTAAGCTCGACGAGTCATTGAGCGAGGTGGAAGTTGAAAGCGCGCCGGATCGGGGAGCGGATCAGGCCGGTGCCAGCTCTTCCAGACCAGCCCAGCCGAGTGAATTTTGTCGACGTTCTCCAGAACGGAGAGATTTCGCTGTCGCACGCACGATGGGCAGCGCAACCTGGAAACCGCGTGCAACCGCCAGACATGGCGCGACAGAAGAAAGGAACCACTACCATGAGCAATTTAGATCCCGAGATCAAGCCCGAGGGCGAAGTCACGGACGAACAGGCCGGCGAGGTGTCGGGCGGCGGCGGTGGCGGCACGCACGCTTTTGAATACGGCGGCTAAGCCGACGACGGTTGGATTAAATCCTGACCAGGGCGCAGTGCGCGGTGGCGCGGCGCCCAGGGTTTGCTCGTCAGGGAGGGGTACGCAAGGAGCGGAGGGGGATCTGGAGGCGGGAATTGTCTATGGCGTGACATGCGCTGTGCCATGCCACCTGCTCGCGGGGCCTGGCCGGATGGTTCTCGACTAATCAAATGACCGCCGACGGAGCCGGGGAGGACGGAGACCCGGCGGCAAGAGTGGCGGCAAGAGTGGCGGCAGATCGTAAAGGAGAAAACGGTCCTGGAGACCCTTAGAAGGCAGCCGGTTCTTCCGGCTGAGGAGGATCGAGGGCGGGGGCCGAAGTGGCAGGCGATCGAGCCGGCTAGAATTCTTCGGGGGGCGACTGGATCAAGTCGCCCCCCAATTGTTTTGCATACTCGGGCTGAACGTGGCAACAGCCTATACCGGATCTGGCCCGCGCACCCCAAACCGATTCGCTGGCTGAGTGTGAATCGACACAGTCCGGCCGTTGCGACGAGGGACGGGACGCGGCGCCGGATCCCGCCTGATGGACCCGCCGGTTCCCTGCTCCGACTGCTCCAGATCGCGTCTTTTTCCAGACGGGTTCCAGACGGGTCCCAGACAGGCTCCAGACAGATTCCCCTCCCGACAGCCTGGTTCTGCCGACGGCCGGTGGCGCCCGCGCCGGGGACTTCCTGGCCCCGGTATCTCACGAGTGTGCCGCGGGTTACAACGCCAGCGGCGGGCCGTCGGGAGGGCTGGCCAAATGCGCGAGTGCCGCATTGCCGGACATCGATTTAATGCGCTTTCAGCGGGGATTGATCGCGCTTTCGGCGGCTCGAGAGCGAGCGTTTCTGCCCGAGACGGTCGCGGCGCGGGAATCTGCATCCCTCCGGACTGAATCATCATCCAGTAAAATGACTGAGTAGTCATTCCCTTCCTGACGAGACCCCATTGTCCAAAACTAAGCAAGCAGTTGTGACCGAATTCCGCTGCACCGAGATCCTCGATGCCGCCCGCAAAGTCTTTGCCGAAAAAGGGTTTAGCGAGACGACGATGGATCAGGTGGCCGAGTGCGCGGGGATTGCGAAGGGCACCCTGTACTTGTACTTCCGGTCCAAACGGGACATTTACATGGCCGCGCTGATGGAGGGGATCCGGTCGTTGAACAACGACTCGCGGCGCAAGGTCGAGGCTGCGGCAGGCGTCCGCGAGAAGCTGTGCGCGTTCATCGAGACACGGGTCGGGTACTTCGAGCAGCACCGCGATTTCTTCCTGATTTACCACTCGGAGGTCGGCAACCTGCGGTTTCCGCAGGCCAGCCATGATGGCCAGCTGAGCGAGCTGTATCTGGAGCAGGCTCAAATGTTGGAGGAAGTCTTGAAGAAGGCTGCCGCCGCGGGAGAGATCCGCGAATTGCGGCCCGATTCGACGGCCTTCACGGTGTGCGACATGACGCGCGGGGTGATTGTGCAGCGGCTGCTGGGCTGGTCGCGGGCGGAACTGAATGACGATATCCAACACCTGATCGGGCTGATCTGGAGAGGAATTGCCGCATGAGAGCATTTATACTGGCGGCGCTGGGGACGGCGCTGGCATTGGTCAATGGAGGGCCGGTGAGCGCCCAGTCCGGGGCCGAGGGCGGAGCGCAGTCGATGGCGGTGCCCGGTACGCCGCGCCCGGCGGGTACGTATTCGATGGAAGGTCAGGGACAATACCTGGGCGGCGTGACCGCGGGGCAGGCGACATCGGAAGAGCTGGCGCTGTCCCTGGAAGATGCGATTCAGCGCGGCCTCAAGAACAACCTCGGCGCGCTGCTCAGCGACCAGGGCCGGCGCCACAGCCAGGCCGCGCGGATGCGGTCGCTGGCCGATCTGCTGCCGAATGTCACGGTCCGGAGTGGGGAAACCGACATGCAGGAGAACCTGGCGGCGCTGGGATTCAGCGGCTTTCCAGGCATCCCGCAGATCCTCGGCCCATTCGCCGTGTTCGACGTGCGCGGCTACGTGACGCAGCGGGTGCTGGACCTCAGCGCGATCCGCAGTATGCAGGCCGACCGCCAGGGTGTCCTGGCCACCGAGCAGAGCTACCAGAACAGCCGCGACATGGTGGCGCTGGTGGCCGGCGGACTGTATCTGCAGACGGTGGCGGGGGAGAGCCGGGTGGAGTCGGCGCGCGCCCAGGTGAAGACGGCGCAGGCGGTCTACGACCAGGCGCTGGATTACAAGCAATCGGGCCTGATCCCGGCCATCGACGTGCTGCGCGCCCAGGTGCAGCTCGAGGCCGAGCGGCAGCGGTTGATCGCCGCGGAAAACGACTTTGAGAAGATGAAGCTGAGCCTGGCGCAGGCCATCGGGTTGCCGCTGACGCAGCGCTACAGGCTGACCGACAGCCTCTCGTCCGAATCGCTGCCGCCGTTCACGGTGGAGCAGGCGATTGAAAAATCTTACGAAAACCGTTCCGACTACCGCGGCGCTCAGGCGCTGGTGAAGGCGGCCGAATTCGCGCGTCGTGCGGCGGTGGCGGAGCGCTACCCGTCGGTCGGCGCCAGTTTCGACTACGGACTGCTCGGACAGAGCGTCGTGCAGAATCACGGAACGTTCACGGCGGCGATCGGCGTGACCATTCCCGTGTTCGAGGGCGGGCGCATCGACGGCAAAGTTCTGGAAGCCGATGCGACGTTGAAACAACGCACGGCCGAGCGGGATGCGCTGCGCAGCCGGATCGAGTTCGAAGTGCGGTCGGTGTTCCTCGACCTGAAGTCCTCGCTGGATCAGGTGAACCTGGCGCGGAACGCCCTGAAGCTGGCTGAAACACAGGTGGCGCAATCGCAGGACCGGTTCGCAGCCGGAGTGGCCAACAACCTGGAAGTGGTCCAGGCGCAGCAGGCGCTGGCCGTCGCCAGCGACAACTACATTTCCAGCCTGTTCGCTTACAACCTGGCGAAGGGCACGCTGGCGCGGGCGGCAGGCGCGGCCGAGAAACTGTTCCGCGTCTTTGTCCTGGGCGGCGCGGGAGCGGCGACCCTCGAGCGGTGAAGAGAGATTTGAAAAAGCGGAGCGAAGAGATATGAGCGAGGCGGTTGATCTCCAAAACGGCGATTTGGCGGACCGGACGGCAGGCGAACCCGAAGCGCCGCCGCCCTCGCGCCTGCGCACGATTCTGATCGTGGTGGTGTTGCTGGCGCTGGTGGGCGGGTTTTTCGCCTGGCGCTATTACTCGGTGCGCGAGACCACCGACGACGCGCAGATCGACGGACATGTGAGTCCGGTGGCGGCGCGCGTGGGGGGAACCGTGATTGACATCGCGGTGCAGGATAACCAGTACGTGGAAGCGGGCGCCGTGCTGGTGCAACTCGATCCCAAGGATTATCAGGTGGCGGTGGAGCGGGCGCGCGCCGACCTGGAGGAGGCCGAAGCGACGCTGGCCGGAAGCCAGACCGACGTGCCGATTACGACCACCAACACGGCCACGCGTCTGACCGAATCGAGCGCCGGCGTGGGCGTGGCGCAGGCCTCCATGACGACGACGGACCGGACGGTCGCGATGGCCCGGGCCGGGCTCGAATCCGCGCGCGCGACAGTGCTGCAGGTTCAGGCCAACTACGATAAGGCGGCGAAGGACGTCGAGCGATTCCGGCCGCTGGTGGCGAAGGAAGAGATTTCAAGGCAGCAGTTCGACGCGGCCGTGGCGCAGGCCGACGCGCTGAAGGCGGGCCTGGCCGCGGTGCAGGCGCAGGTCAGCCAGGCCGAGGCGAATGTGCGGACGCAGGAGAGCGCATTGAACCGCGACCGGGAGATCGTAAAGGAAGCCCAGGCCACCGAGGATCGGGCGCGCACGGGTCCGCAACAGGTGGCCGTGACGAAGGCGCACGCCGCCTCGGCCGCGGCGCGCGTGGAACAGTTCAAGGCCCAACTGCAGCAGGCCGAACTGAACCTGGGCTACACCACGGTGAGGGCGCCGGTGGCGGGGATGGTCAGCAATCGCACGGTGGAACTGGGCCAGATCGTGGGGCCGGCGCAACCGCTGGTGGCCGTGATTCCGACCGAAGATATCTGGGTGACCGCGAACTTCAAAGAGACGCAATTGCGTTCCATGAAGCCCGGGCAGAAAGCGGGCATTCTGGTGGACGTCAACGGGCGTGAATATGAGGGGCGCGTGGACAGCATCGCCGGAGCCACGGGCGCGCGTTTCAGCCTGCTGCCGCCGGAAAATGCGACCGGCAACTACGTCAAGGTCGTGCAGCGCCTGCCGGTGAAGATCGTTCTCAATGCGGGGCAGGACAAAGAGCACCGGCTGAGGCCGGGCATGTCGGTCGAAGCGACCGTGTTCACGAAGTAGCCGCAGCTGGACAGGAGCGCCGTCATGTATCGTGTGCTGACAATTTCGCGGGAGTACGGGAGCGCGGGCATAAACACGGCCCGCATGATCGCCAATCAGCTGGGCTGGAAACTGCTGGACTCGGAGCTGATCGACACGATCGTCGAGCAGGCGAATGTCGATCCGAAAGTGGCCCAGCGGTTCGATGAGCGCGTCGATCCGTGGCTGCATCGCATCAGCCGCAAGGCGCTGTGGCACGGAGCGTTTGAAGGAGTGGGCGCGCTAGACGAGACTGCGGTGTTTGACGCGCACACGATGGCCATTCTCACCCGGCGCATCATCATCGAGGCCGCGGAAATTGGGGACTGCATCGTGGTCGGACGCGGCGCACAGTGCCTGCTGGCGGGCCGCGCGGGCACGTTCCACGTGTTTGTATATGCGCCGCGCGCACTGCGGATGGAACACCTGCGTAAGCGGCTGCCGGACGCCGAGAACTGCGAGCATGCGATGGACGCGGTAGACCGCCGGCGGGCGGAGTACATCCGGCTGAACTATAACCGCAACATGTACGACCCGCAGACTCTACGACCTGATGGTGAACACGCGCATCGGAGTCGAAGCGGCGGTGCGGCTCATGCTGTTCGCGATGGGCCGCGGAGAATAACGAGTGAGCGCAGACACCGCCTCGCAGGCCCATCAACCGCTGGTGAACCCATGGATCGTCGCCATGGCGGTCATGCTCAGCACGTTCATGGAAGTGCTGGACACGACCGTGGTGAACGTGTCGCTGCCGCACATTGCGGGCAGCGTTTCGGCGACGGTGGACGAGGCGACGTGGGTGCTGACCTCGTACCTGGTCGCGAACGCGATCATCCTGCCGATGGCGGGCTGGCTGGCGCGGCAGTTCGGGCGCAAGCGGCTGTTGCTCGCTTCGACTATCGGGTTCACGCTCGCCTCGGCACTATGCGGCTTTGCGCCCAACCTGCCGACGTTGATCGTATTCCGCATCCTGCAGGGACTCTGCGGCGGCGCGCTGCAACCGTTGTCGCAGGCCATTCTGCTCGAGTCCTTCAAACCCGAGGATCGCGGCAAAGCGATGGGTTTCTGGGGCCTCGGCATCGTGGTCGCGCCGGTGCTCGGGCCAGTACTCGGCGGCTGGCTGACCGACAGTTATAGCTGGCGCTGGGTGTTTTACATCAACATCCCGATCGGCATCCTGTCGGTGATCATGGCGCAGCTCTACGTCTTCGACCCGCCGTACATGAAGCGCCGCGCGGGCGGTGGGATCGATGCCTGGGGCATCGGCATGCTCGCAGTGGGGATCGGCGCGCTGCAGATCATGCTCGACAAGGGCCAGCAGGACGATTGGTTCGAATCGCATTTCATCGTCTGGCTGGCGGTGCTCACGATCGTCGGGCTGAGCGCATTCATCATCCGCGAACTGCGCATCGAGCACCCGATCGTGAACCTGCGAGTCTTCAAGGAACGGACCTACGCCACGGGCGTTTTCCTGATGACCGTGCTGGGCTTCGTGCTGTACGGCAGCCTGGTGCTGCTGCCCATCTGGCTGCAGACGCTGTTGGGTTACCCGTCGTTGCAGGCGGGCATCGCGCTGGCGCCGCGCGGCCTCGGCTCCATGCTCGCCATGCCGTTCGTGGGCGCATTCATCGGGCGCTTCGACGCCCGCAAGTTCCTCGCGACGGGACTGTTCTTAGGATCGTTGACGCTGTGGCGCTTCTCTCAATTGAACGCCGATGTCGGCTACTGGGACCTGTTCTGGCCGCAGTTCGTCCAGGGCATGGCGCTGGCGATGCTCTTCGTTCCGCTGTCCACGATCTCGATGAACCGCATCTCGAAAGAGAACATGGGCAATGCGACCAGCCTGTTCAACCTGTTGCGCAATATCGGCGGCAGCATGGGCATCGCCGGCGTCGCCACCATGTTTGCGCGGCGGCAGCAGACGTTTACGAACACGCTGAGCGCCCACGTGACGCCATATAGCGCGGGGACGCAGCGCATTTCGCATGGGTTGCAATCGATGTTCGGAGCCCAGGGCGCGGATCCTGCGACGGCCTATCACAAGGCCTACGTCGGACTGTTCGGCATGGTCGAACGGCAGGCCGTGATGCTGGCATTCATCGACGTGTTCCAACTTCTGGCGGTGATGTTCCTGGCGATCATCCCGCTGATCCTGATCATGAAGCGGCCGGGCAAGGGCGGCCCGGGTGACGTCTCGGCCCACTAAGCAAGCGCGGCGGCCCACTCCGGACCGCGTTCGCGCCGCACGCCACCAGCGGCGCTGCGTTCCGCGCGCAATTCGGCGCGCAGTTCAAACATGGTCCTGCCAAGCAATGGGTGGCGCACTGCGGCGGCGATTTCGGCCAGAGGCTCCAGCACGAACAGCCGCTGGTGCAGGCGCGGATGCGGAATCACGAGACCAGGCTCTTCGAGGACCAGGTCGTCCCACAGCAAAATGTCGATGTCGATCAGGCGCGGACCATTGCGCACGCTGCGCACGCGCCCCAGTCGCTCTTCAATCGCCAAGGCTATTTGAAGGAACTCGCCCGCGCTGAGCCCCGTCTCGACGCGGATCGCGGCGTTGAAGAACCAGTCCTGGTCGAGCACACCGACCGGCGCGGTGCGGTAGAGCGACGAGACCGCAACCAGGCGCGCGGGCGCCGAGGATGGCGCACCGGCAGGCGCATTCGCGCGCGCCGCGGTGAGGCATTTGACGGCGCGGCGCAGGTTCTCCTGCTTGTCGCCGAGGTTCGAGCCCAGACCTACGAGCACGTCAGCCATGGCGCTGGCGCACAATCTCCACCGCCGCCGCTCCGACGCCGCGATGGCGCAGGGCCGCGGGCTTCTTCAACAGGATGCGCACGCTCATGACCGGGAACCGTTCGAGGATCCGCGCGGCCATCGCTTCCACGAGCGTTTCAATGAGCACATACTCCTTTTCGCCGGCCAGCGCTTGCAGCAGATCGAGAATCTGCGAGTAGTCGATGGTCGCCGCGATATCGCCCGACGCGGCCGCCGGACGGATATCGGTTGCGACCGTGACGTCGGCCAGAAGCTGTTGCGGATTCCGGCGCTCCTCCGCGCTGACGCCGATGCGGCATTCGAGCGCCACGTCGAGCAGATGAATGCGGTCGTTCATGCGTCCCTCATCGCGTCGGCCAGTTGCAGTGCGCGGCGGCATGGCAATACGTCGTGCACTCGCACCACGCAAGCTCCCTTCATGGCCGCGATGACCACCGCGGCGAGCGTGCCCTCCAGGCGCCGGCTCGTGGCCTCCTGGCCTTGCAATGCGCCCAGAAACGATTTGCGCGACGGTCCGACCAGCACGGGCAGGCCGAGAGAAGTGAATTCTTCGAGACGCCGCAAGAGCTCGAAATTGTGGGCCGCGGTTTTGCCGAAACCGATGCCGGGATCGATGGCCAGATCCGCGATGCCCGCTTCACGCGCGGCTGCGGCGCGCTCGGCCAGGAACTCGCGCACCTCGGCCACGACGTCGTCATAGACGGGTTCGAGTTGCATGTTCCGCGGCGTGCCGCGCATATGCATGATGACCGCGGCGGCGTTGTGGCGCGCCACGACGGCGATCATCTCCGGATTGCGTAATCCGGTAATGTCGTTGACGATGCGCGCGCCCAGCCGCAGGCACGCGTCGGCCACCTCCGGCTTGGTCGTGTCGATCGACAGCGGCACGCGAGCGTCCGCGGCCAGCGCTCGCACCACCGGAAGGACACGCCGCAATTCCTCGTCCACGGGGACGGGCTCGGAACCGGGTCGGCTGCTCTCTCCACCGATGTCGACGATGTCGGCGCCGTCATCGATCAAAGTGCGGGCGCGCGCCAGCGCCTTTTGCGGTTCGAAGTAAGACCCGCCGTCGGAAAACGAGTCCGGCGTCACGTTGAGGATGCCCATGACGAGCGTGCGGCGAACGCCGTTGAATAGAGAACCGCCCACAACTGACCATCGTAGCCCGCGCCCGCGCCGGACGTGGCCCGCTCCGCTCGCGGCCTTCGCGCGCGGATGGCCGCGCGCCGGGGCGTCGCGCAGTAGCAACGCGGCCGATCACTGCTTTCGCAACAGCAGCCCCGACGCAAAGGCCAACACGCACATACACGCCGCGTAGACCGTCACGCCCGCCACATCGCGCTCGGGGTCTATTTCGACCAGGTCGGCGATGAGAACTTTTGGATTCGCTCCGCACAGCCGGGCGGCGGTTCGCAACTCGGCCGGAGTGATGCCGCCGGGACGCGAGCCGGGAGCCGCGGGTGCGAAAGCGCGGTCGAGCACGTCGATGTCGAAGTCAACATAGATGGCATCGGCCGACCTCGCGAGTTGGTCCAGCGCGGCCGCAATGACGGGGACCACGCCGCGCCGGTGGAAGTCGTCGGCGGTGATCACGGTGATGCCCGCGCCGGTGGCGAGGTTGTGATAGAAGCGCGAGTTGGCGAAGGGCTGCAGGCCAACCTGCACGATGTTGCGGCCCGGCAGGCCGGCGGCCAGCAGCGCCCGCACGGGATTACCGTTGGTGAGACCGGCGTCGAGGTCTCGCAGGTCCAAATGCGCATCGAGCGTGAGCAGACCGCAGCGTTCCAGAGCAACGCCCAGTGCGTGCACTCCCGGATAGGTAATGCTGTTGTCGCCTCCCAGCAGGAACAGCGCGTCCGCGCCGACCAAAGAGCTGAATGCGCCCTCCTTGACGGTTTGGAACGCCTCGGCCGGGCTCAAGCCCGCTACCGCCAGGTCGCCATGATCGGTGGCCGCAACCCGCTCCAGATCGCCGCCCGACTCGATGTCATAAGTGCTGAAGCGCTGCAACGCGGCGCGCACCGCCGCCGGCGCCAGATCGCAGCGTCCGGGCGTGATCGAACCGCGCGCCACCGGCGCGCCGAGAATCGACAGGCGGCGCAGCGCATCGGCGGCGTGCGTCCCCGCAAGCCAGGCGCTCGCGCGGGGCCAGAATGGATCGCTATTCGGGGCTGGCGTCACGGGCTGGAATCTCCTCTTCCTCAATCCTCTTTCGATTTTCCTCGTAGATGACGCAGCCGCGCTTCATCGTCAGCGCCACCGGATTGACGCCGAACCAATAGGCCAATTCGCGATGGTCCTCCGCGTTGAGGATGATCAGGTCGGCGTCATTGCCCGGCTCGATCGTGCCCACGCGCTGGCTCCGCCGCAGCGCCGCCGCTGCATTTACGGTAGCAGCCGTGATGGCCTCCCCGATGCTCATCATCATCATCCGGCAAGCCAGGGCAATCACCATCGGCATGCTGCACGTCGGACTGGTTCCAGGGTTGAAATCCGTAGCCAGCGCGACCGCCGCGCCGCGGTCGATCAACAACCGCCCGGGACCATAGCGCGGCAGTGAGAGATGGAATACCGAACCCGGCAGCAGCGTCGCGACGGTCGCCGACCGGGCCAGCGCATCGGCGTCCTCGAGCGTCGCCTGTTCAAGATGATCGGCGCTGGCCGCTCCCAATTCGCAGGCCAGGCGGGCCGCGCCGGTGCGCGTGAACTGCTCGGCGTGCACGCGCAGTCCGAAACCGAGGTCACGCGCGGCCGTGAAATAGCGCCGCGCCTGGTTCAGCGTGAAGCCGCCGCGATCGATATAGGCGTCTACGAATTCGGCCAGCCGCTGCTCACGCACCAGCGGCAGCATGTGCCCGATCATCCAGTCGATGTATTCGTCCGGACGCGCCGCGTACTCCGGAGGAGTCATGTGCGCCCCCAGATACGTCGGCACGATGTCGAGCGGATGAGCGTCCAGATCGCGCAAAAGGCCCAGCGTCTTGCACTCTCCTTGCTCGTCCAGGGCGTAGCCCGACTTCGCCTCCAGCGTCGTTGTCCCGTGCCGCGCGAAGCCCTCCAACCGACGGCGGGCCAGAGCGGCCAACGCAATCACGGACGCGGACCGCACGTCTCGCACGGTGGCCAGGATGCCCCCGCCGGCAGCGGCGATGGCATGATAATCCGCGCCGCCGAGGCGCATCTCAAAATCGTTCAGCCGCGGCGGACCGAAGACCAGATGCGTGTGGGAATCGACGAAACCCGGCATGACCACGCGGCCATGCGCGTCGATCTCCTGGACCGTCCGCGAGCTGGCGAGTCTTTCGACCACGGCCTCGGGACCGGCGATCACGATGCGGCCCGCGTCCACCAGAACAGCGCCGTTGGCGACCACGCCGAGATCGCGCATGGCCATGCCGCGCCGCGCTCCAGGAGGACCGGCGAGAGTCAGAAGCTGGCCTGCGTGGCGGATGAGGATCGGCTGCGTCATTTCTCGTCTGAAGGATGCGCCGCCTCCGCGCGCATGGGAGCGCGCAGACCGGCCTGCTCCGCAAACTCGATGGCCGGCGCATAGCCCGCGTCCACCAGACGCAGCACACCGATGCCCGGGTCGCATGTGAGTACGCGCTCGATCGAGCGTTCGCTGGATTCGGTTCCGTCGGCCACCGTCACCTGGCCGGCATGCATCGAATAGCCGATGCCCACGCCGCCGCCGTTGTGCAGCGAGACCCAACTCGCGCCGGCGGCCGTGTTCAACAATGCGTTCAGAATCGGCCAGTCAGCCACGGCGTCAGTGTGATCGGGCATGGCCTCGGTCTCGCGATACGGCGAAGCCACCGAGCCGCAGTCGAGATGATCGCGGCCGATCACGATCGGCGCCTTCAGCCGGCCGTCGGCCACCATGCGGTTCATCTCGACGCCGAAGCGCGCGCGCTCGCCGTAGCCCAGCCAGCAGATGCGCGCCGGCAAGCCCTGGAACTGCACGCGCTCGCGCGCCAGCCGCATCCATCTGGCCAACGCTTCGTTCTCGGGAAACAGGCGGCACACCGTTTCGTCGGTGGCGGCAATGTCGGACGCCTCGCCCGACAATGCCACCCAGCGGAACGGCCCCTTGCCCTGGGCAAACAGCGGCCGGATGTATTCGGGGATGAAGCCGGGAATCTCAAACGCGTCGCTGACGCCGCGATCCGCGGCCATCCGGCGGATGTTGTTGCCGTAGTCGAACGCCACCGCGCCGCTGCGTTTCAATGCCAGCATCGCGCGCACGTGCGCCGCGATCGAGTCCATCGCCCGATCCACATAGCCTGTAGGGTCGGAGACGCGCAGCCGCTCGGCTTGCTCCAGCGTCACACCGGCCGGCACATAGCCGTTCAACGGATCGTGGGCGCTGGTCTGGTCGGTCACGACGTCGGGCACCACGCCCATTTGAACCAGCTTGAGCAGTACCTCCGCGCAGTTGCCGGCCAAGCCCACCGAGAGCGGCTGAGCGGCCCGGCGCGCGTCTTCCACCCAGCCCAGCGCCTGCACCAGGTCAGTGCTCATGCGGTCGCAATAGCCCGTTTCGAGGCGCCGCTGGATGCGTGCCGGATCCACTTCGACGCACAGCATGGCCGCACCGTTCATCGTCGCCGCCAATGGCTGAGCGCCGCCCATGCCGCCCATGCCGCCCGTCAGCACGAATCGCCCGGCCAGGCTTCCGCCGAAGTGCTGGCGCGCGGCCGCCGCGAAGGTCTCGAACGTGCCCTGCAAAATGCCTTGCGTGCCGATGTAAATCCAGCTTCCGGCCGTCATCTGGCCGTACATCATCAGGCCCGCGCGTTCAAGTTCGCGGAAATGTTCCCAGTTCGACCAGTGGCCGACCAGGTTCGCGTTGGCGATCAGCACCCGCGGCGCTTCCTCGTGCGTGCGGAACACGCCCACCGGCCGGCCGGACTGCACCAGCAGCGTCTCGTCGTTCGCCAGCCGCTCCAGCTCGCGCACGATGGCGTGGAACGACGGCCAGTCGCGCGCGGCCTTACCCGAACCGCCGTAGACCACCAGATCCTGCGGCCGCTCGGCCACCTCCGGATCGAGGTTGTTCATCAGCATTCGCAGCGCAGCTTCCTGTTTCCAGCCTTTGCAGCGCAGCGTCGTGCCGCGCGGCGCACGCACGATTTCCCTTTTGTTCACGGCATCCAGGAGTGCCATAGCCTGTTTCGACTGTACGATAAGTTCGTTGGCGCCGGGCTGCCAGGCCGCCCGTTACTTCTTTGCCTCCCGGCGCGCGCTGCCTTCCACGTGCGTCTTGAACTTCTCCGGCTGGCCCGGCGGCGCTATGTCGAAGCTGATCTTCAGCTCGTCCGGCCCTGTGAAAACGTACGTGAAGCGGAACCTTGGCCGGCCCGGCGCGAGCGCGCTCAGACACTCGATCCGCTGGCCGTCGGCCGAAGTTGAAACCAGGTATTCTATGCTGTGGCCCTCGTCGTCGAAATAAATCGCGCGCGGCGGCGCGCCGGCCTCGCCCGGATACATCACCGTCAGGTCGGCATGTTGCCGCAATGGATGGGTCGCCGTGGCGCGGAACGTGGTGAAGCTCCAGCGCGTCAGCACGTGATCACGCAGTTCGTAGCGGAAGTTCATGCCGCTCGCGCTGACCTCGCCCGGCTCTCCGCCTCCGCTCGTGCCCTTCCACGCGCCCTCCAGCCGCTTCAGAACCTGCCACACGCGATCGCCTTCGCTCACCGCTGCCGTCTGGCTCAATAGCGGCGCGCTGCACAAACCCATCCCCGGAAGAAGCAGCCACAGGAGTTGACGCATAGCCCCATGATACGGCCTTGCATCAACCGCCAAGCCGATCCTTGCTCGTGACGCAAGTCCTTGTATAGCGCGGCCGCACGCGATTTCTACCATATGCTGTCGTGCAGACGGCACAAACGCCGTGGCTGATCAGCTTCGGAGGTTCTTCGAGATAGTTGGGAACCCAATCCCACACCGCTCCTGGCCCGACCCGCCGCGTCCGCCGGCAGTGGCAACACATCGTAATAGTACCGTGATCATCCCCATAGACCATCCCATCGGGAGCACACACTTTTCGGTCCTCACCCTCATGCGGCCATTCTGCCGCAATTGAGTTAACAACGACCACCCCCTCACCTTCAGGGTCCGGGTAAGATACCATCCGAAAGCTGCGATAGACAGTCGGGCTGGAACACTCATAGCAGTGTTCCCACGCTTGCCGTGAAGAGAGTACCTTCCGGTACCTTCCCTCGAATAGCTGCTTCAGCAGCGCGGGAACGGCATCCATCACGGATCGACCCCGTTGCTGTTGACGCTCCAATCCCCGACCGCCGTTCTCCACTGCAAACTTATCCCAAGCCTCGTTGCAGTAGACAATGCGGAGGTCCCCATCCAGTATGAAGCTTACCGCTGGGTCTTTCTCCAAACTCTCCCTCGATAGGTTGGTACTGTCTCGTAAACTGGACTGCATCGTCGTCTCTTTCATTAACCTCATCATCAGGCGCACAATGGATTCGCCTGTGCCGGGACCTCGCGAACCTTCCCTGCCAGACCATCTAAGCTGAACGGCTTTGGGATATGTGCAAAGCCGCACTCGAGCACGCCTCGGTCAGCGATCAGCCATCAATCGTCTAATTGAGAAGTTCCTTAACCGCTCAATTTCAGCATCGCCTCTCTTCGCCTTTCGGGCGATAAACCCTTTCGTTCCGCAACGCCTTTGTATAAAACTCGGTGAACTACCGGCCGCGTTACTGAGCTTCCGCTAACAGCGTGAAACCACACAGGAAATGATCGGCAATGATTACCCGGCCGGTTCAATAAGGAGATTCGCTTGATCATCTCGTGACCAGGCTGGGCATCCTTGAGTGGATGAGTCCAGCCTGCCCTGACCTTCATTCTCACAATCGGCCTGCAGCTCCGAAACCTTTAGAGCGGAATTATCATTTTGATTACCCGGCTTCCGCCGGCCATGCGCCTACTGCCGGCCAGCCGCCTTCCTGTGACTCTCCAAGGCGCGCTTCTCCCTTCGTGCCCCTGCTTTCTCCTCCGCCATGCGCTGGAGCGTGTCCCCACACCGCAGTTTGCGACAATGGGCTCGACCCCATCGCGACTCTCGCGAGTACTTACCATGGACTCCTCGCACGAATTCCTGCGTCACTCTCTGGCGACGTTGGCCTATCGCGGCGCCAAAACTCTGCGCGACGCACCGGAAAGCTTTGCGGCGTTTCGCGCCGCCGATGGAACGCGCACGCCGGCCGGCATTCTGGCGCACATCGGGGACCTCTTCGATTGGGCGCTGGCCATGGCCGACGGCCGCATGGAGTGGCACGACTCGGAGCCGCTCGCCTGGCCCGACGAAGTGGCTCGTTTCTTCCGGACGCTCGCAGCCTTCGACGCGCGCCTCGCCTCCGGCGAGCCTCTCGGCATGACAGTGGAAAAACTCTTCCAGGGCCCCGTCGCCGACGCCTTCACGCACTTTGGCCAAATCGCCATGCTGCGCCGCATCGCCGGCGCGCCGGTGCGCGGCGAGAGCTACTTCCGCGCGCAGATCGTCATCGGACGCGTCGGGCCCGAGCAGGCGCCGCCCAAGCGCGAGTTCGCCTGACGCGCCTGTGCCGCAGCGGCCGGAGCGCGCTTGACCATCGCCGACCGCTCGCTCAACGCGACCGCTTTCCGAGAATGCTCCACACGGCCGCGGATGCGCGGGGCGCTCGCCGCGTGCACCTGCCAGCGCGCGCAATGGATCCGCGGGATCAGCGGCCGGAAGCGCCACCGAAGTCGTCGCGGGAGTGAGCCCCGAGTGGTCCGGCGAGGGATGCGCGCCCGCCCCTCGGGTTGCCGCTTTTCCAGTGGCTAAGCATAATGGTGGCGGAGGTCCACGATGTCCCTCGAAGTTGTTAACACGCAGGATGAAGCGCTGGAGCGGGAGTTTAACCCCTGGCTCGCCGCCGAGACGCGCTTCAATGAAGCGGCCCTGAAGCTGGGCTTGGACGACGGCCTGCAGAAGGTGCTGCGCAGTACGTCGATGGAAGTGACGGTTCACATTCCGGTCCAGCTTGACGACGGGCGGCTGGAAGTTTTTACGGGGTACCGGGTGCAGCACTCGCTGGCCCGCGGCCCGGCCAAGGGGGGCATCCGATTTGCGCCCGACGTGACGCTCGACGAAGTGCGCGCGCTGTCCTCGTGGATGACCTGGAAATGCGCCGTGGTCAACATTCCCTTCGGCGGCGGCAAGGGCGGAGTGATCTGCGATCCCAAGATCCTGTCGCCCGCCGAACTGGAGCGCATCACGCGGCGCTACACGGCGGAGTCTGATGGACATCCTGGGGCCGGAGCGTGACGTGCCCGCCCCGGACATGAACACGAACGAGCAGACGATGGCCTGGATCATGGATACCTATTCCATGCACAAACGGCAGACTTCGACGGCCGTGGTGACGGGCAAACCGCTCAACCTGGGCGGCTCGCTGGGCCGGCCCGAAGCCACGGGACGCGGCTGCCTGATCGTGACGCTGCAGGCGCTGAAGCGTTTCGGCCTGGATCCGCGTGAAACGAAAGTGGTCATTCAGGGTTTTGGCAACGTGGGCGGCATGGCGGCGCGCCTGATGCACAAGGCCGGTCTGAAAATCGTCGCCATCATCGAGTACGACGGCGCGGTTTACAACGCCGGCGGCATCGACCCGTTTGCTCTGGAAGCGCACCGCAAGGAGACCGGCTCGATCGTTCACTTCCCGGGCGCGGAGGACATGGACCGGGACGAGGCGATGTTCCTGCCGTGCGACGTCCTGTTGCCGGGCGCGCGCGAGAACGTGATTCACTCGCGCAACGCCCACCGGATCCGCGCGAAGATTCTGTGCGAGGGAGCCAACGGTCCGACCACTGCTCCGGCCGACAAGATTCTCGAGGAGCACGGCGTGTTCGTGATTCCCGACATACTGGCCAACGCCGGCGGGGTCACGGTGAGCTACTTCGAATGGGTTCAAGACCGCCAGGGCTTCTTCTGGAACGAACAACTGGTCAACGAACGCCTGGAGGAGATCATGGTAAACTCCTTCAACGACATCGTCGGGTATGCGGAAAAACACAAGGTGAACAACCGCACGGCGGCCTACATGGTCGCGCTGGACCGCGTAGCTTTCGCCATCCGCTTGCGCGGCATCTACGCCTGAGCGAGCCGCTCGCGCGGCAAAAACGAGAGGCCGGTCCGCGATGACGGCCGCACACGCCGGCGACAAATAGCGGCGCAGAACGCCGGCACTTCGGGCTACTCGCGGACCCACCCGTGGACAGGCGCCGAACGAAGCCGCTATCGTGGGCAAGAGTAACTTTGAATGAGCGATTTCGACGATCCCGTGTCATTGTTCACAACTCGCTTCGGCGACGGGCTGAAACCCGACGTGGTGGCCGTGCCGGGGCGCGTGAACCTGATCGGCGAACACATCGACTATCACAACCTGCCGGTGCTGCCCATGGCGATCGGACGGAAGATCCGCGTGGCCTTCCGGGCACGCACCGACCGCGTGATCCGCGCCTGCTCGGATTCTTTCGGCGAGCGCGAATTCGAATGGACGAAGCAGCTCATGCCGTCGGCTTCCGGCGATTGGGTGAACTATGTCAAAGCGGCCGCCCAGGCGGTCGAAGGACGCTGGAAGTTGAAGTTCGGGATCGATGCGGCGGTGGTGTCGAATCTGCCGCCGGCCGCCGGGTTGTCGTCCTCTTCCGCGCTGCTCACCGGATTCACGCTGGCGCTGTTGCGGGCCAACGGGGTTCAGGCGACGTTTGAAGAATTGATGGACGTTCTGCCGGAGGGCGAGTATTTCGTCGGTACGCGCGGCGGCGGCATGGACCATGCCGCGGTGCTGGCGGGCAGGCGCGGCTGCGCCATTCTGGTCAACTTCGCGCCGCTTTCGGTGAGCAGTGTTCCCGTTCCGGAGGGCTGGGTGTTTTTGATCGCGCACAGTCTCACCACGGCTGAGAAGTCGGGCGACGTCCGGTCCAAATATAATGCGCGCCGCACCGCCGGCTCGAACGCATTGCATGGGCTGGGCTTCCATTCCTTCGGCCAGGCGCTCGAACGCTATAGCGTGGAAGAGCTGAGCGAGTTGGCCGCCGGGCATCTCGCGGATGACGAGCAGCGTTGTTTTCTGCATGTGGTCACCGAAGCCCATCGCGTGACTGCGGCGGTCGCGGCGATGCGAGCGGGCGATGCCGAATCGTTTGGGCGACTGCTATACGAATCTCACGCCAGCTTGCGCGATTGGCTGCGGGTGAGTTCGCCGGCCCTGGATTCCCTCGTCGAAGCGGCTCGCGCGGCGGGCGCGCTGGGAGCGCGCCTGACGGGGGGCGGCTTCGGCGGCTGCGCCGTCGTCCTGTGCCGCGCGGCCGAGCAGGAGCGGGTCGCGGCGGGCATCGTCGAACGGTTTTATGCCGGGCGCGCCGGCTTCGATCCGAACGTGCATCTGATCGCGGCCGAGCCTTCGGCGGGGGCTCTGAGTGAGGAGTAAAACAATTCGGCGTGCTGTCGTTCTGGCCGCGGGCCGCGGCACGCGGATGGGTGAGATCACGGCCGACATGCCCAAAGCGATGTTGAGCGTCCGCGGCCGGCCGATGCTCGAGCACGTGCTGGATGGACTGGCTACGGCCGGGATCGCCGAGTTCTTCGTGGTGGTCGGCTACCGCCGCGAAATGGTGGAAGCGCACTTTCGCAACTGGCGCCGGCCCATTCAGTTTCAGGTGCAGGAGGTTCTGAACGGCACCGGCGGCGCCACCCGCCTGGCACGCGACTTTGCGGGCAGCGAGCCGTTCCTGCTGACCTTCGGCGACATCCTCTGCGAGCCGCCGGCCTACGAGCATTGCGCGCGGGTGCTCGAGGAGCACCCGCAAACCGTGGCCGTGCTCGGCGTCAGGGACGTGGACGATCCGTGGCAGGGCGCGGCGGTTTACGAGGCCGGCGGCACGGTGACGCGGGTGGTCGAAAAGCCGCCGCGCGGGACGTCCACGACGCGGTGGAATAGCGCCGGCCTATACGCGATGCGGCCCGCCGTGTTCCCCTACCTCGACCGCCTGGTGCCTTCCCCGCGCAATGAATACGAGCTGACGTCGATCTTCGAAATGATGCTCCAGGAGCGCGTGGAATTGCGCATCTCGGCGATCGAGGGGCGTTGGCGCGACGTCGGCCGCCCCGAGGATCTCGAGGCGGTCAACTCAGGCGCGTAAGCTTACTTCCACAATCGCCTGATGACCCAGATCAGGGTCGAGCCGCTGACGGCCAGGACGGCGAACAAACCGAGCGCGTACCCGGTGCGCCCGTAGAGGATGTTGCCCACCATGAACAGCCCGGACCAGATCGTGGCCGACCCGCAAACCCAGCCCAGCATGGCCAGCGGGATGTTGTCCTGGCGCGCGTATTCCGCTGCTTCGGCCTTGGGCACGCCCGCCTCCTCGCGGATCAGGGTCCAGCCCGGCCCCAGCGGATGGACCTTCTTGTAAAACGAGATCAGCGTGGCGTGGTCCGTCTCCGGCCCGATGTAGGCGGTCAGGATCCAGCAGAAGCTGGTGAAGGCGACGCTGAGCAGGAGTTCGCGATGCGTACCCAGTACGATCCCGTACCGGTGGAGGCACAGGAACGCCAGCGAGATGGCGAAGGAACTGGTCATAGCGACGATTTCGCACCACGCCGTAACGCGCCACCAGAACCAGCGCAACAGGTACAGCAGGCCGGTGCCGGCTCCAACCTGCAGGATGATGTTGAAGCTATCCTGGGCGGTCTGCAATACGAAGACCAGCGACGAGGAGAGCACGAACAGCAGGACGGTCGCGATGCGGCCCGCGCGGACATAATGCTTTTCCGTATCGTCACGCTTCAAAAAGCGGCGATAGAAGTCGTGGACCAGGTACGAGGCGCCCCAATTCAGATGCGTCAGAATCGTCGACGAGTTCGCCGCCACCAGCCCACCGACCATCAGGCCGATCCAGCCGGCGGGCATGAATCGCAGCATCGCGGGGAACGCGATGTCGTGGCCGATGAGCGAGGGATCGACATTCGGCAGGGACCTTCGCAGATCCGCCAACGTCGGGTAAACCACCAGTGAGGCCAGACCCACCAGGATCCACGGCCACGGGCGCAGGATGTAGTGCGCGAGGTTGAAGAACAGGGTCCCGCCCAGGGCGTCCTTCTCCGACTTCGAGGCCAGCATGCGCTGCGCGATGTAGCTGCCGCCGCCGGGCTCCGCTCCGGGGTACCAGACGGCCCACCACTGCACCGTGAGCGGCATGATGAAGACCGCGACCGCCAGTTCCCAGTTGCTTCTGAAATTCGGCAGGATGTTCAGATAGTTCAAACCGCCCGGCCCTTGCACGTTGGAGAGCTTGGAGACCAGCCCGTGCAGGCCGCCCACTTGCGGCAGGGTCACCGCGAAATACGCCGCTGCGATCACCGCCGTCATCTTGATAAAGAACTGCGACATGTCGATCACCAGCACGCCCCACAGTCCGGAGTGCGCGGCGAAAATGACATTCAGCAATCCCACGGCCAGCAACGTCTGCCAGCGGCTGAAGCCGAACAGCACGCTGGCGATTTTGCAGGCGGCGAGATTCACCGTCGCCATGATGATGCAGTTGAACAGCAGGCCCAGGTACAGCGCGCGGAAGCCGCGCACCGCGCTGGCGGCCTTGCCGGAGTAGCGCACCTCGTAGAACTCGAGGTCCGTCAGCACGCCCGACCGGCGCCATAGCCGAGCGTAGAAGAACACGGTCGAGACGCCCGTCAGCGTGAACGCCCACCACTGCCAGTTCCCGGCCACGCCCTGGGTGCGCACGAAGTTCGCCACCAGGTTTGGCGTGTCGCTTGAAAACGTAGTGGCGACCATCGAGATGCCGGCCAGCCACCACGGCACGGAGCGGCCGGAGGCGAAAAACTCCGCCGTGCTTTTCCCCGAGCGTTTCCCGAAAAACAGCGCGGGTACGAAGCAGATCAGGATGGAGGCAATGGCGATGACCCAATCGATCGGATGCAGAATCATTGGAGAAACCCCGAATCGCCGAGAATATCGCACATTGGCCGCCCAGGCCAAATGCGTGTTCCGGATGCAATCGGGGCGGGCGCCCGCATCGGCGTCCTCCGCGCCGCGCGGAAACCCGTCCCAGCCGTCGCGCCCTTTCTGATAGTGTGAAGCTCATCGAAAGGCGCAGCGGCTCAGGCGCATTTGCCGTCGCTGCGGGTTCGTCATGCATAAAACATTCTTATTGCTCCTCGTTCTCACGGGTTTTGCCGCGGCCGGCGCCGCCGAGCCGCTTCCAGTGAAGATCGCCCGCCATGGCGACGGCTGGGAGTTGCTCCGGAACGGCAAGCCCTATTTCGTGAAGGGCGCAGTCGGCGCGGTGCACCTCGAGGAACTGGTGTCCGCCGGCGGCAACTCGATTCGAGCCGGGGTCGAGTCGCTGGACCGCGCGCAGGCGCTGGGTCTGACGGTGCTCGCCGGGCTGCCGTTCGGCAAGCAGCGCCTGGGCTTCGACTATTCCAACGCCGATGCCGTGGAGCGGCAGCGGGAGCAGATCCGCCGCATCGTTGTTCAATCCAAGGATCATCCGGCCTTGCTGGCCTGGGCCATTGGCAACGAACTCGAGCTGGTCACAACGCCTGAGCAGCGCGTGGCGCTGTGGAAAGAGGTCGACCACGTGGCCGCGATGATTCACGAGCTCGACCCGCGGCACCCGGTAATCACGCCCGTTGGCGACGCTTACCGGCACATCCTGCACGAGCTGAACCAATACTGCCCGCACCTGGACGCGGTCGGGTTGAACTCCTACGTCGATATGCTGGCGCTGCCCGAGGACGTCGCGCGCGAAGGCTGGACGCGCCCGTATCTGGTGACTGAATTCGGCCCGCGCGGGCACTGGCAGGTGGCGCTGACGCCGTGGCATTTGCCGATTGAGGATACCAGCACCGTAAAAGCCGATTTATATCGCAAAGCCTATGAACACGCGGTCGCGGGGCAGCCGCAATGCCTGGGCTCGTATGTGTTCCACTGGGCGCAGCATCACGAAAAAACGCACACCTGGTATGGGATGTTCCTGGAAGACGGCAGCCGCACGGAAGCAGTGGACGTGATGAGCTTCCTGTGGAGCGGCAAGTGGCCGGCGAACCGCGCACCGCGGATCGGAGCAGGTGGAATTGCCGTGCGTACGGATGATCCCGAAACGCACGATCCGGCCGCGTTCCCTCCGCAAGCCATCCTGCACTGCAAAGTGGATGCGTCCGATCCCGATGGCGACGCTCTGCAAATCAGTTGGGATTTGCGCCGCGACGTTTCCGGAAACGCTAACACGGGCGGCGACCGGGAAGCGCCCACGCCGCCGATCGATGGGCTGGTGCGTTCGGCAGCGGGAAACTCCGCGGTGTTTCAATTACCGGCCGAAGAGGGCCCCTACCGCCTCTTCGTCTACGTGCGCGATGGCCATGGCAACGCCGCGACGGCGAATTATCCGCTGCTCGTGAAGGCGCGGAACTACGCTCCGGTGCCCGCCGAGAAGGATGCGGCGCGATTCGGCGCGGGCATTCAGAGAACGATGACACTTTTGGCAACGAGCACGCCGAAGCAGCGCCATCCAGTGCGAGTTATGTTCTATGGCCAATCGCTCACCAAACAGGATTGGACGCGCGATGTGACGGAGTATCTGCGCCGGCAATTCCCGTACGCCGACCTGGTCACGGCCAACCGCGCGATCGGCGGCTACAGCTCGCAATTTCTGATTCAGACGCTGCCGCACGACGTCTACGCTTTTTACCCGGACCTGATCATCTTCCACGACTTCGGCGCGGTGAACCTGTATGAGCAGATCATCGCCGAGATCCTGCGCCACACTACGGCGGAGATTCTGATCCAGACCGATCGTCCGACCTGGATCCACGTGGACGGTGTGGCGGACGACCCGGCGAAGGCCAAAGGGGAAGCGTATTCCGAGCGCAACAGTTTTGAAATTCTGCCTGCGCTGGCGCGCAAATATGGCTGTGAAATCGTGGATCTCCGACGGCCGTATATCGAGTACCTGACAGAGAATCATCTCAAGGCGACGGATGTGTTGAGCGACGGCGCGCACTTTACTCAGCAGGGCGATTACGTGGTGGCGGAGCTGACCAAACGGCATCTGCGATACGACCCGGCGTTAGCGGCCGAGAAGCGCGAAGATCCGGCCTTAGCTGCCGAACCGCGCAAAGACGCGGTGCGGTCGTACGAGATTGGCCGTGATCTGCAGTGGACGAACGGGCGTCTGCGCGTTGAGTTCGAAGGCAACCGCGTGGATGCCATTGCGGGCCCCGGCGGAGCCTGGCATGCCGCCCAGGCCGAAGTGTTCATCGACGGCAAACGGCCGTCGGAGATGCCGGAACTGTATTTCATCACGCGCCCCAGCGACACCTTCAACGTCGACTGGCCGGCGGTGAACCGAGTGACGGCGATCCAGCCGCTGCTCGTGGAGGATTGGACGTTGAAGGTGACTGAGGCCAACGCCGATGAATCGCAGTTGCGCTTCGAAGTGACCGGCTCGCGAACGGGCATGGACGGCGCGGGCGTGAGCAGCGAACGCTTCGTTTCCCGATCCGGGCGCGTGGTGATCGACCCGGATGTATGGGGCGTGAAACGGGCGTTCGAGTTGCTCCACGTGGCCACGCCGAAGGGTTTCGAGGTGCACTGGCGCGTCGTTCCGATGTTCCAGGACGTCTACACCGCTCCCCACATCGAAGACCCATCGGCGGAGTATTCTTCGACTTTGGCGCTGGGCCTGCCGGCCGGCAAACACACGCTGGAACTGGTCGCGAAAGAAGGCTCCGTGCCTCCGCTGCAGGCCATCCGGGTCTACAATCCGCCGCTGAACTAGGACCCGTTCGCCGCGTTCGCCGAATCACCAACTGCTCGTGTCAGACTGACCCGTTCGCCCGCTCGATTGGGAACAGGTGATGCGTTGTATGCGTATACCGCTTGAGTAATGGCCGTATGGAGGCGTCATGAGATTCTTTTACGATTGGTTTTTCCCCGCGCTGTGGGTGGCTTATTTTCTCTATTGGCGGGTTGTGGCGCGCGGCGCCAAGAGCAACGAACGGGTCGAGCCGCTGGTGTCGCGGATCGTACGGGCCGTGACGCTTATTTTCGCGTTTGTTCTCCTGATGAGCCCCCGGCAGCCCATTCCCGTGCTCTACCAGTCCTATCTTTCTGACACTAACTGGACCACCTGGTTTTGGATTGGCGCGGTGGTCAGTGTGCTGGGGCTTGGCTTTGCGATCTGGGCGCGCCTGTATCTGGGTAGTAACTGGAGCAACTCGGTGACAATCAAGCGAGACCACGAACTAATCACCGGCGGACCGTATGGCCTGGTACGCCATCCGATTTATACCGGGCTGTTGACCGGATTTGTAGGCACGGCGATCGCCATTGGGCAGCTTCGCGGCCTGGTGGCTTTTGCTTTCCTCTTCGCGATGCTGTGGTACAAGCTGCGGTTGGAAGAGCGGTGGATGCGGCTGCAATTTGGAGAAGTCTACGAGCAGTACGCACAACGAGTGCCTGCGCTTGTACCGCTGCCGCTCAAGATACGCTAACCGAAGAGAATTATTGAATTC
This sequence comes from Terriglobia bacterium, assembly GCA_963838205.1. Classification (GTDB taxonomy): domain Bacteria; phylum Acidobacteriota; class Terriglobia; order Bryobacterales; family Bryobacteraceae; genus CAIVVT01. The sequence continues at coordinate 51,785 of CAWIQF010000003.1, forward strand.
CGAAATCGGCGAACGGGCGAACGGATCAGCCTGACCCGTTCGCCCCGACCCGTTCGCCCCGACCCGTTCGCCCCGTACGCAAGCAAGCGGTTTGATACGCCGACTCTTGCGACTGAAACCTAGCCCTCGCTGCGCCGGATGATGGCGTCTTCGCGCGTGAGCACCGCCGGCTCCAGTTCCACGCCCAGGCCCGGCCCGGGCGGCAGCGGAAACGAGCCATTCTCCGGTTGCATGATCGGCGTCACCAGGCCGCGGTATTCGTCGGCGTAGTGCCGCCGCACGCTCTCGAGGATGTACAGGTTGGGGAGGTTCGCTGCCAGGTGCAGCGACGCCGCGTGCAGCACCGGCCCGCCGCAGTTGTGCGGCGCCACCGGCAGATAATGCGTCTCGGCCGCGGTCGCGATCTTCTTCGCCTCCGAAATGCCCCCGCACCACGCGATGTCGGGCATGATCACCGCCGCGGCCCGGTTTTCGAAGAGCTCCCGGTAGCCCCAGCGCGTCATCAGCCGCTCGCTCAGGGTCAGCGGCAGCCGCGTCGCCAGCGCCAGTTCCCGGTACGCCGCGAGGTTGTCCTGCGGCAGCATCTCTTCCAGCCACATCGGCTCCAGCGGCTCCAGCGCCCGCGCGATCTGCCGCGCCGCGGCCAGGCTCCAGAAGCCGTGGAACTCCATGGCGACGTCCATCGTCCGCCCGAAGCGCTGGCGGATGCGTTCGAGCGGCTCCAGTCCTTCCTGGATTTCCTCGGCCGTGATGCGCTGCCCGCCGCTGCGCCGCGCCACCGGGTCGAACGGCCAGATCTTCATCGCGCGGATGCCAGACTCCAGCAACGACTCGGCCAGCCGCTCCGGCTCGCGGTGGAAATCGAGATGGTCGTAACACGTGTTGTAGGTCGGAATCCGCTCGCGCGAGGCCCCGCCCAACAGTTGATAGAGCGGCTGCCCGGCTACTTTCCCAGCCAGGTCCCACAACGCCATGTCAACAGCGCTGATGGCCCGGATCTCGGCCCCGGCCCAGCCGGCGTAGGAGACCGCCAGGTGCATCTCGCGCCACAACCAGTCGATGCGCGACGGGTCCTGCCCCAGCAGAGTCCGCGCCAGCGCACCATGAATCACGCCCGCTTCGGCCTCCGGGAACGGGTAGGTTTCGCCCAGCCCGATCAGCCCGGCGTCGGTGTGCAGGCGCAGCCACAGCCAGCGAATCGGCCCGGCATGCACCGTGATGCCGCGCGCGAGGGTGATGGTTTCAACGCAAGTGATTTTCATACGGCCGAATCGAATTGTCGCATGCCGCGGCCGCCCCGCGCCGCACCGATTCCCGCGCCGGAAACCACGGTTTTCACCGTGCGCCCACCATGAAATCACCGTGCGCGCACGGGTGGATCACGGTATCCGCACGGTGCGGACGCGGTGCGTGCATGGGGCGGCGCCGGTGTAATAATCGAATTCCCGGTCTGGCTCTCCGTTTTCCGCCCGCCTGCCGGCGTAGCGGCATGCTAGCGTGGATGGCGGTGAAACATGTCCGACTGGCGTAGAGTTTACGAGGCGAAAAAGTCGGCCTCCGACGCCGCGCTGGGCTGCCTGCAAAGCCACCAGCGCGTGTTCATCCACATGGCGGCCTGCGCTCCGCAGGCGCTGATTGAAGCGCTGTGCCGGCGGCTCAAGGCATTGCGCGGAGTCGAAGTGCTGCATTGCATCAACATCGGCCCGGCGCCCTACACCGCGCCCGAGTATGCGCCGCACTGCCGGCACAACGCGCTATTCGTAGCGGGCAACGTGCGCCAGGCCGTGCAGCAGGGCCGCGCCGATTCGATTCCGATTTTTCTGCACGAGATGGAGCGGATGTTCAGCGAAGCGATCCTGCCGCTCGACGTGGCGCTGATCCAACTCACGCCGCCGGATGAGAGCGGCCACATGAGCATGGGCACGTCGGTCGATATCTCGCTGACCGCCGCGCGCACGGCGCGGCACGTGATCGCGCAGGTGAACCGGCGGATGCCGCGCACGTTCGGCGACAGCTTTCTGACGGTCGACGACGTCGAGGCGTTCGTGGAAGAAGACCGGCCGATGCCGGAACTGGCGCCGGACGAGATCACCCCGACGCACCGCGAGATCGCGCGCCACGTGGCCGCGCTGATCCCGGACGAGGCCACGCTGCAGATCGGCATTGGCGGCATCCCGGACGCGGTGGCGGCGCTGCTCCGGGACCGGCGCGATCTGGGCATCCACACCGAACTGTTCACCGAGGGGCTGATCGATCTGATCGAATGCGGCGCCGTGACGAACAACAAAAAGACGCTGCATCCGCACAAGTGCGTGGCCTCGTTCGCCATGGGCACGCGGCGGCTGTACGACTATATCGACAACAATCCGATGTTCGAGTTCCTGCCCAACCGCTACGTCAACGACCCGTTCGTGATCGCCCAAAACCGGCGCATGGTGGCCATCAATTCGGCGATCGAGGTCGACCTGGGCGGGCAGGTGTGCGCCGATTCGCTGGGCTCCGTGCCGTTCAGCGGCATCGGCGGGCAGATGGATTTCGTGCGCGGGGCGGCGCGCGCCAGCGAAGGCGTGGCCGTGATTGCGCTGCCATCCACGGCGAAAAACGGCGCGGTCTCGCGGATTGTGGCGCGGCTGCAGCCGGGCGCGGGTGTGGTCACATCGCGCGGCGACGTGCGCTGGGTGGCGACGGAATTCGGCGCGGTGAATCTGTTTGGCAGAAACCTGCGGCAGCGGGCGGAACTGCTGATTTCGATCGGCCACCCGCAGTTTCGCGACGAACTGCAACGCCAGGCCGCGAAGCTGTGGGTGCGCGGCTAGCGCCCCCAGCCACGAGACAGATGACTACTGAGTAGTCATTGGAGCCAGTAAGCTTTTGATTCTCAAGACGATATTTTTTGCCGATGACTATTCGTAGTCATCGGCAGGACGCGCGTGCGGCGCCCCGGGTGCTGGTTCCCGCTCCGCTCAGGCCAGCACGGAGAAGACTGGCGGCGCTTTGGTCTGGTTGCTGTAGAGCGCCCGGATCGGGTCCGGCGTTTGTTGGATCAACTGTTGCTGGGGCGTCGATTCGCGGCTGGGCGAGGTGGCCGAGGCAGCCCGTGAACTTGACGCCGCGGCCGGGGCAGTGCTCGCAGCCGCTGACGGCGTAGGGGCGAAACTATGGCCGGCCAGCGCGTTCGTTTCCCCGAATTGAATCGCCTGCACGCTCAATACGGCCGTATCCTGCGGGGTGGGGCGATGCGGGGCCTGGGTTGCTGAATGGAGCGAGGCATAGAAGGTGGCCGCGGATGTGCTATCGCTGCTGTTGATCGGACTAGTGATTGCGCCCATAACGCTCTTATCGGAAACCGCCTCCCGGGCTTGAGTCTTTTGTGCGCGCAACACAGCGTACTCGCTAACGAATTCCCGAGTGCGGGCCGGCGCGTGGCGGAGCTGCGGGCAGTGCTGAGTTCCGGCCGGGGGGACGTAGAGCGGCGATAACCGCCGCGGCCGCCGCAAGGGGCGCTGCGCGAGCCGTGATTGTGGTTTGAGAACGTTCAGAAAACTGGGCTTCCAGAGGCCCTGGGCAGGGCCGGCGCAACGGCGACCGGGACGCGCAGGGACGAACGGCAGGCTGGGCGCGGATTCCGCTTGTGTGCGGCCGGTGCGTTCGGTTACAGTTGCGGGGAGGGAGGGAACAGTTCATGGCTTTTTGTGCGAATTGCGGTGCAGATGCAGCGGGTGGCGCCTTCTGCCCGAAGTGCGGGGCTCCGGTGGCGGTTACGCCCCCGCCGAGTCAGGCTCCGGGCGGCTATGCGCCCTACACTCCGCCCCCACCGGGACAGGCTCCTGCGGGGGGCTACGCGCCCTACACTCCGCCCCCGGGCGGGCCGGGCGCGGCGCCGGGTTTGCAGGAGAATGTGGCCGGCGCGCTGTGCTACATCGTGGGCCTGGTGACGGGGATTGTGTTCCTGGTGATCCCGCCTTACAACCAGAACAGGACGATCCGCTTCCACGCCTTCCAGTCGATTTTCTATCACGTAGCGTGGATCATCTTTTGGTTCGGCCTGCACATCGTTCTGGCCACGCTGGGCTTCGGTTTGCTGGGTGCGTTGTTCGGCCTGCTCAGCATGCTGATCAGCCTGGTGATCGGCTTCGGCGGATTCCTGCTGTGGCTGTTCCTGATGTGGAGGGCCTACAACAACAACCCGCTGGTGCTGCCGATCATCGGCCCGATCGCGCAACAGCAAGCCGCGAAGATGTAGGTCCGGCCCGCGCCTGATTGCCTTCCAGTTCAACGCCGGTGCGCCGCCCTTCCAATGGGGATCGCGGCGCGCCGGATTCATTACTCACAACACAATCACATCCGCCGTCGGCGTGCTCTTGCTGACGTGGAACCCCTGACAGCGGCGCTGGAAATGGGCGCAGTCCGAGGTAGGAGGGTCAAGTTTGACCCTCCGGCGGGAGCGGCCGCGTTGTGCAACCGCTCCCTAACGGTCGCGGCTCCGTCAGAATCGCGGCTCCGTCACACGGTCGCGGCGCAGCAGGCGGACGCTAGACGCTGACCACCGGGCAGCGGCCCTGACGGATGATCGAGTAGGCGTTGGCGCGCAGACGGCCGAAGACGCCGGCGGCCGAGCCGCGGCCGATTACGAGCAGATCGGATTCGAGATCCGAAGCGATTTCGCAGACGGTGCGCGCGGGGTCGCCGCTCTGCACGTGCAGCGGCACGTCGAGACTGAGCCGCTGCTGCAACTCGGCGATCTCCTGGCGCACGCTAGCCTCGGCGCGGGTGCGGTACTCGGCGTCGTAAGATTCTCCGGCGCGGCCGGGCATGGAAGGCATGGCGTGGACCAGGGCCAGGCGGGCGCCGGCGTCCTGAGCGAAGCGCGCGGCCCACATCAATGTGCGCTCGCTCTGCGCGCCGAGGTCGATGGCCGCGGTGACCTGGCGGAAGTGAACCGCGTGCGAGGAGGGCGTCTCCATGTGGACGCCGGTGCAGACGGGGCAATCGGCGTCGTGCAGGACTTTGGCTGTGACCGAGCCGAGGATGAAACGGCGGAAAGGCCCGTAGCCGTGGGTGGGCATGACGATCAGGCCCGCACCGCCCTCATGCGCCAGCGCGACGATGACGCCGGCCGGGTCGCCTTCGCGCACAATGCGCTGGGTGTGGGGCGCGGGCAGTTCTTCGGCCATGAAGCTCTCCAGGTCCTTGGAGGCCAGTTCGGCGCGGTTGCGGAACTGTTCCTCCAGCACCGAACCGGCCAGCTCCATGGCGCCGAACTCATAGTGCGGGGGCGGGAGAACGTGGAGCAGGGTGAGGCTGCTCGCGAAGACGTCGTGCAGCGCCTCGGCGTAGCGCGCCGCGCCCATGGAGCGCTCGGAGAAATCCACCGGAACCAGGATGCGGCTGAGCGGCATGCGGCACCTCCGCCCAAACTTTACACCGATTTGGCGCGCAGTGGAACCGGGAAGGCGCGCTTCTTCGAAGCCCGGAGCCGCAAGATGCGAAACCGACCCTGTCCAGGTTTGTGGTGTCGCGGCTTCGCTGTATTATTTTTCCGTGGTAATTCATAGGTCTGCCTTTTAGCAGTACTATTATATATATGACCTCCTGGTGAGGTAGTTATGTTCTACTAACTTTCGTCTTGACATTTAGTAATTATTGCCCTAGCCTGTCTTCATGAAACACCTATTACTCACAGTCGCTGTTGTCATTGGCCTCAGTGGGTCTAGCCCAACTTGGGGTCAGACGGGGTGCCCTTACCTTCACGCCGTCACTGTAGAGTGCATGGACGACCAGCCGAAGTGCGATCAGAAACATAAGATTCAAGAGTGTAGTGGCATACTGTACAGCAGCATGTGCTGCAACGGCAACGAGAATCAAGTCCCCTGCTGCTCAGACGTTCTCACCAATGCGGGGTATAGCGGCATTTGTCCCGACGGCGGGGCGAAGAACTGCACTTTTGGCTTGTGGGTGATTAATCCTGACAATAACAAGACTCAATTCGCTTGCGTGACCGGACAACGCCCCTTCTCTCGCGGATCCAAGGGCGTGAACGGCGAGGTGCGGGCGCCCGTTCCCTCGCCGAAGACCGCAAAACAGCCCGCTTCGAAGAGCTCGATGCACACGAGCATGTTTCGACAGCCGGGGGATTCATGCGCAAAGTCGCTCTGATGCTCGCGGCGCTCGCTCTTGCCAGCGCCCAATCGCCGCCAAACCTGAGAACCATACACCGAGGCGAGGCCAAGGAGTTCACGGCTCTCGCTTCCGGGCCCATCTTCGGCCCGACGAGGTGCGATGCCTCCGGTGCGGTTTATTTCCGCGCCTATAGGAGGGGCTCGCTGTTTAGCGTGCCGGTGTCTAGAGTATCCCAGCGCGATGACAAAGTTCTGGAGTTCGACCTCTCCAAGGTGCCCGAGGACGCGGTGCCCAGGGCCGATTCTCTGACCTTCACTGATTTCGCTCCAGCGGGCGGAACGCTATACATCCCGGCCGTCAACGAGGAAGAGAATCGCTCCTTCGTGCTGCGTTTTTCAGCGGGGGACGGAAGGTGGCTCGGCACGACGGCCCTGCAGCCTGGCTTCGATGCTTTCAAGATCGCGGCCTTCAACTCTGGAGCCTTCGTCGCGTCGGGGGCCATGCTGCAGGAGGATGCCCCAGGTAAGACCAAGGGCTTCACGCATTATGCGGCCCTGTACGATCCCACGGGCCGTTGGGTCAAACAACTGGGCAGCCTTCAACTGGGCACCGACGGGACGAAAAGCGAACCGGTTGGCCAGGAGCACATGCCGGACACGACCATGAACCTGATGGAGAGCTCGGGAACTCTAGTGTATTTCCTGCAGCCGGGGCCTCCGACTGTTATTTACACTTTCCAGGAGTCTGGCGCAACCGACATTATCCGCGATCTGTGGACGCCGGGCGCTGACTATGTTCCGACCAATATGCGCGTCACAGACAGCCTGCTGTGGATTGAGTATGTAAAGGACCCTGCAAAGGAAGGAAAGCCCACAAAATACGTCGTCTACGACCTGTTCACCAAGCAGCCCGTGTCGATGGACGAGAAGGCGGACGATCTGCACGGTGCTTTCGCATGTTATGACGGCAGCGCAACCTATCTATTCCTGGCGAACCACAACGGCCACAGGTACCTTCTCTCCGGCGTGGCACGATAAGCGCAGTGCGCGCTGAATTCGGATAGCGATCGAAAAGCGGGAGAGCGCCTGGTTTGCGGGCTCTATTTCGATGCCTCAGGCGGCGCGGGGGCCAGTCCGAGTTCGGTCAGGATCTTGGGCGACTCTTCTTCCATGGCCAGCAACTGGTGGCAGGTGGTGCAGTCCTGGGGAATGGTCCGGCCGGCTTTGTCGCCGGCGCGGTCGTCGTGGCAGCGGAAGCAACCGGTATAGTCGGTGTGGCCGATGTTGTTCGGATAGACGCCCCAGGTCACTCGCATTTCGGGAAAAACGTTGCGGCTGTAGGCGGCCAGAACGGCGCTGGCGGAGCGCTGGACGGAGTCGGAGTGAGCCTGCCAGACGGCCGGATAGTTCTTCCGGTAGAACTCCTGGAAGCGCCGCGGAATTTCGCGCTCGCTGGCGGCGGTGGTTGGATAATCGGCTTTGATCACGTCCAGCGCGGCCTTGCGCACGAACGGCAGGGAGACGTCGATCAGGCCCTTCGCGAGCGCCTCGTCGACGGCGCGCTCGGGCAATTGGAAGCTATGCGAGGGGCGGGTGTGGCAGTCGATGCAGTCCATGGTGCGCTGCGGCATCTTGGCCAGGTCGGCGTCCTTGAAGCCTTCGGCGCGGAAGGTGGTGCGGTCGCCGTTGCGCTCGTAGCGCACCCAGGGAATGTTCTGACGCTTCTCGTCGGCGGGGGCGTACTCGATGTGCACGCCGGGCCCCATGTGCGCGCCGTGGATGCCTTCATAGCCGCCACCGCCGCCGATCTTCATGAGCAGGACAGTCTGCAGGTGCTTGGCCTGCTCGTCGTCGGTGAACTTGTCGATCATGCGGATGCGGTTGCCGTTGAACTTCTGCGGCCAATGGCAGACTTCGCAGGTTTCGCGCGCCGGCCGGAGGGCCTTGACGGGCGTGGGAATGGGGCGCTGGTAGAGGTTGAAGGTGACCGATATGACCTGCCATGTGCCGGAGAGCTTGCTCTTGACGAACCAGTTGGCGCCCGGGCCGATGTGGCAGCTCACGCAGGCCACGCGGGCGTGGGGCGAGTTCTGATAGGCCGTATACTCTGGCTTCATGACGGTATGGCAGGTCTGCCCGCAGAAGGTCGGCGTTTCCATGTAGCTGACCGCGCGGTAGGACAACTGGCCGCCGATCATTACGTTCAACACCGTCGTCACCGCGACGAACAGCAGCAGCCGGCGGAAGCGCTCATTCCGCAGATCGATTTCAGGAAAGACCGGCGGCAACGAGTTACGGTGGCTGCGGCGGTAGAAGTGAATGCCGAGCGGGATCAGCACCAGTCCGGCGAAAAAAATCCCCGGCAGGAGCATGAATTCGAGGATGCCGGTGTAGGCGTTGGCGGGCTCCCCGTTGATGAAACTGGGCAGCAGGGCGAGCCACAGCACGGTGGCCGTGGTCACCAGAACCACGCCGGCGAGGCTGATGGCGTTGCTCGACAGGTAAATCAGCGGAGCGAGGAACTCTTTTAAACGAGACATCCGGAACCCTCCCAGCGAGCGATCGCGCAGGGCCGTCATTCGGCCGAATGCGCGCTCCCGGCGCCGCCATGCGACGGGCCGGAGGGCCGCGGGCTGTAGCCCGTCCACCAGCCGGCATCCATCGGATAGACGTCGGGGTCGAAAATCACAGTGTACATGTGCCAGATGAGGATGGACGCGGTCGCGAGCACCGCTTCGTAGTAGTGAATGGAGCGGGCGACGTCCAACCAGATTTTGGGCAGCATGCTCAACGTCCAGTTATTGAACCACAGCAGAACCCCCGTCAGCGCCATCACGGCGGTGCCCCAGACGAGCGCCCAATATTCGGCCTTTTCGATGTAGCCGTGCGCTGAATAATGGGGCTGCTGCCGCCGCAGGCCGAGCCGCCACATGAGCCCATCCATCATCTCGCGGATGTCGGAGACGCGCGGCAGGAATTCGGTCCAGTGCGTGCGCAGTTTGCGGCTGAAAGCGAGCGACACCAGATGCAGGATCGACGTGGCAACCAGGATCGCCGCGGCGCTGCGATGGACCACGCCGCGGATGGGGTAGGTGTGTTCGAGACTCAGCAGCGGCCGCGACCACCAGGCGTCGGGATAATGCAGCGCGAAGCCGGTGTAGGCCAGCACAATGAAGCTGACCGCCAGCAGGCCGTGCTCGATACGCTCGACGAAGTACATGCGGTGGCTCAGCGTGGGCGGCTTGAGCATGCGCGTCGGAACGGTGCGGCCCTGGAAGCGCAGGCGCGTGAGCTTGCGGAGGAAATCGCCCAACTGGTGAATGGCCATGAAGGCCAGCGTGCCGGGGATCACCATCAGGTAGAACCACTGCACATACTGCAACGGCAGCGGCGCCCGCTGGCCCTCGAGCATATGCACCGCGCCCAGGCGGAAGCGGCTGCCGGCGCCGGGATGGCAGGCGCCACAGGTGTGGGCCAGATTGTTGGGATTGGTGCGGGAGAGCGGATCGGAGGACGGGAGAATGCCGTGGTAGCCGTGGCAGGAGGCGCAGTCGGCGACGGTCTGCGAGCCCGAGTTCAACGCCAGCCCGTGGAAGCTCGAATTGAAGGTGGTGAGGCGGTCGGCGGGAATGCCGAAGCGGCCCATGAGGCGCACGTCGCCGTGGCAGCGGCCGCAGGTTTCGGGCACTTTGTTGACGAAGACCGTGGACTGCGGATTGGAGGGCCGCATGATGGAGTGGGCGGTGTGGCAGTCGGTGCAAACGGGGGCGCCCTCGATGCCGCGCTCGACGGCCTTGCCATGGACGCTAGTGCGGTACTCGGCGGCCTCCTTGTCGTGGCACATGCCGCACAGGTCGGGCGTTGCCTTTTTCCACTCGACGGTCTGCGTGGAGACCACCTCGTGGGCGGCGCCGTGGCAGGTGTCGCAGTTCGGAGCGGCTGAATTGCCCTTTTTCAACTCGGCGCCGTGAACGCTCTGCCAGAAGTTCTGGACCTCGCCCAGGTGGCAGTTGGCGCAAGCGGGCTTGGGCTGATTCTCGGGGTGGGGATAGTCCTCGTGCCGGACGTGGCACGAGGTGCAGGCCACGACGGCGTGGGCCGACTTGCTCAGCTTGGCCTGGACGTCGTGACACTCGGCGCACTTGGAGTTGGGGGCCGTCGGCGCGGCGACGGCGGCGGCGCCGAACAGGGGCGCCGCGAGGAGTACGAGCGAGAATAGCGTCCCTTTTGACAAAGAATTACCCCTCCCGGCGGAAGCCCGCCGCGCCCGCCGTGAGATTAACGCGCGAAGTCCGTGGCCGCTGCATGCGCCAGTGCCTGAGGCGGAGACAACGGGAGCGAAGCGCCGATACCGGCCGCGGCGAAGTAGCCAGACCAGAGCGCGCCTCAGCCGGCGGTCCGGCGCAGGTCACAACGACAGGCCACGAGCAGTCAACGATGGTTAGTGCAGACCGGCGGTGGAACTGGCCTGCCACATCTGCCAACCATACAGCAGTCCCAGAGCCACGCCGGTGACGATCAGCACGATGGTCGCCGATTTGCCCCACAGCTCGATTTTTGCCAACTTCTTGGCGAGTTGCTCCTGCTTGGCGAGGTGAGCGGTCTCGCCCTCGCTGAGCTTGAGCGAGTCATCTTCTCTGTCCGCGACCTTCCGGCGCAGCAGCGCGAGCAGCAGCACAATCAAGCCTAGAACGCCCCAGGCGATGGCATAAGGTAAGAAATCGATTTTCATCAGATCCATATTCGTAACTCCTCAACTCGGTCGAAACCCTGGCGCATGACAGCGTAGCATTGCATGATCAATCAAACTTCCATCCCAGCACCTGTTTGGTGTCCGCGGTTCCGTTGCGCAGGCAGGCCGAGAGAATGGCCAGCACCACGGTATTGGGCGGATCCTGATCGGTCACCACCGAGCTCACGCCGGCCTCCCAGGCGTCCCGCAAGTGGCTGGGATCGTTGGGGGTCAACAAGACGACGCGGTCGGGAAACGAGAGCGGACGGGGGAGCATACGCAAATGGGACGGATCCACAACAACCACGCAGGCTTCCTCCAGACACGGTTGCGCCACACAGTGGACCGGCAATTGAGTGCTGCGAGCCAATAGAGCGCGCAAAACGTCCGCCTTAGCCGCGTCACTCAATGCCAACTGAATGCAACTCATACGGCGGTCCTTCTGCCGTCTGCCTGGGGCAACGAGGCCTGTGACCGACAGTGCATCTGCTCCTTCTGATCGCGAAATCAGCACGCCCGCAGTACTCCAGCCGGGGAACACGCGCGCCCGGGGGTCCTGCGCCGGATACGACGCTCTCCCGCCGGAGAAATAGCAATCCAAGGGCCAGAAGGTCAACTGTTGGGATCATAGAGAAATCTGGGGAATTCCACGCCTGATTCCGGTTGTCCGGTGACTTTTTGCCCATTTGCAGGGCGCGGCATAGCGTGAATTGACCCATTTTGAGTATCTTCGGCTGCTTCCGAGCAGTTACAATCAGACATACAATGGGTTTTTCTGGGAGTATGGCAAAGCTCAGCGCCGGCTGGCAGAACGCCAAGATACTGGGAAGTGTCTTCGATCAGCTTTCTGACGCATTGATCCTGTATGACGCCAACCAGGTCATCACGGGGGTCAATGCGGCGGCCGAGCGTCTGTTTGGCATGAGCGCCGAGGCGCTGATCGGCCGCGACTGCCACGAAATGTTCCGCTGCCAGGTATGCGAACCGGGCTGCGGGATGCAAACCGGGCTGGTGCAGGTGAACGGGCACAACTCGACCGTGCGGCTGCACACGCAGAACGGGATGGAGCGCCTGGTCGTTATTCATACCTCGCAACTGGTCCGCGACGACGGCACGCTCGAAGGGGCGGTGGCCACTATCAAGGACGTGACCGAGGAAATGGAGCCGCAGAAGCGCGAGATTGTGGCTGATTCGGCGCTGATGCGGGATCTGCTGAACTTCGTGCGGCGCGTGGCCCTGAGTGAAGCGACGACGGTATTGATCGAGGGCGAGAACGGCACCGGCAAAGACCTGATCGCGAAGACGCTGCATTACCAGAGCGTGCGGCAGGCCGAGCCGTTCATCGCCATCAACTGCGCCGCGATCCCCGAGACGCTGCTGGAAAGCGAGCTGTTCGGCTATGAAAAGGGCGCATTCACCGATGCGCGGGCGCAGAAGAAGGGGATATTCGAGTTGGCCGACAAGGGGACGCTGTTCCTGGACGAGATCGGCGAGATCCCGCTGATGCTGCAGGCCAAACTGCTGCGCGTACTGGAGGAGCAGAACTTCCGGCGTCTGGGCGGGCTGAAGGACATCAACGTCGACCTGCGCGTGGTCGCGGCCACCAATAAGAATCTGCGGGAGGCGGTGAAGGAAAGCGCGTTCCGCCAGGATTTGTATTTCCGGCTGAACGTGATCCACATCGTCATCCCGCCGCTGCGCGAGCGCCGGGAAGACATTCCGCCGCTGGCGAACTTCTTCGTGCAGCACTACAACAAAAAGTTCAAGCGGCAGATTCAGGGCGTGGCGGCGGAGACGATGCGGCTGCTGGTGAATTACGACTGGCCGGGCAACGTGCGCGAGCTGCGCAACTCAATTGAGCGGGCGATGATCCTCGAGGACTCGAGCTTCATTACCGCTTCCAGCCTGACCATGACGCTGAGCCAGGAGGCCGAGAGCAACATTGCCGCCGCGGCCAGCGCCGGCGGTGAGACCGCGCCGCAGTTTCCAGCGCGCATTCCGGACGAAGGGCTGTCGCTCGAGGAGAACGAGCGCCGTCTGCTGGTGGGCGCGCTGGAGAAGACCGGCGGCAACCAGACCCAGGCCGCGCGCCTGCTGCGGATCACGCGCGATACTCTGCGTTACAAAATGAAGAAATTCAACCTGCGCTAGACGCGGCGGCGTTGTCCGGATAGCCGCCGGTGCGCAGCGAAAATGAAGTCAGCGGTCGCCAAGCTGGGAGTGCAAGCCAGTGGCCGCAGCGGAAGAGACGGGATTCTCACGCCGCGCAGCAACAGTGCCGGCCGCGGCATCGGCGTTGGGCGTGTTCCACAACTGGCAGCTTAGATTACGATTTGGTACGGCTAAACGTAAGTCCTAGGCCTGGCAGGGCCAATTTACGCCTCCGCGGTCTGAATCTCTTTTCCAACTCGGGCGCTAAGCGTGGCATGCTGTAGAGGTGGAGTTTGCCAGTCTCTTCCCGTCGCACCGCGATCTCCAAAAGAGGACCGAGGAACTCGAGCGCGAAGTATCCGAGATGCGTCTCCAGACGCGCGCCATTGAGAACGAGCGCAATGGGCTGGCGGTGCAGTTACGGCGTCTCACCAAAGAACTCGACGAGCTGCGGGGGCAGGAGACCAAGGGCAGCGAGGATGTAAAGCAACTGACGGCCACGAAGTTCGAGCGCGACGAACTGCGTACGCTCTACGACAAGGTGGAAGCCCAGCGCGTGGCCCTGGATAAGGAACTGCACGAGCTGCGGGGCGAGGCCGAATTGAACCGCGAGCGGCTGTGGGCGCCGCCGGGCCATTATTATTCGCCCATCACCGACCCCAACGATCCGCTGGTGCGGCAGTCCGGGAATCTGAACCTGGATGCGTTGTCGGAGCAGGGGGACCTGGCCATCGACGAGAAAACGATGGTGCGGCTGCTGGGCTGGCTGGGCGAGAATGGACAGCGGTTTCCTTTCACCACCGGCGCCACGCCGGAGTGGCGCTACTACACCGGCAACGGCCACTTCGGGCACGCCGATGGCGCAGTCCTATTCTCGATGTTGATGGAGTACAAGCCGGCGCGCTGCATCGAATTCGGATGCGGATTCTCCTCGTTGCTGATCATGGACGTAAACGATCATTTCCTGGAACATTCGATGGAGATGACGATGTACGATCCGCGGCCCGACATAGTACTGTCGCTGCTCGCACCGCACGATCCGTATCGCGAGCGCGTGCAGGCGCGGCGTTCGCGCGAGATCCCGGATGAGGTATTCACGGCGCTGGGGCGCGGCGATCTGCTGAGCCTGGAGACCTCCCACGTCGCCAAGACCGGCAGCGACGTGACCGATCTGCTGTTCCGCGTACTGCCGCTGCTGGCGCCCGGCGTGCTGATCCACATCCACGACGTTTTCTACCCATTCGAGTATCCCGAAGCGTGGGTGGTGCAGGACAATCGTTCCTGGAACGAAGTCTACCTGCTGCGCGCGTTCCTGCAGTTCAACCCGCAATTCCGCGTGCTGTTTTTCAACAATTTGATCTTCCGCAAATACTTCGACGAAGCCACCGCCGCGTTCCCCGGCCTCGAGGACGCGCACGCCAGCAGCATCTGGATCGAGAAGCTGGGTTAGCTTCCCAGCCGCTGGCGGTGGTTGCCCATTCGCCCTGCGCACCGCGAGACTGTGTATATGGAGATCCCGATCTACCAGGTGGATGCCTTCGCCCGCGGCGTTTTCAGCGGCAACCCAGCGGCGGTGTGTCCGCTGAAATCGTGGCTGCCGGACGCAACCCTGCAGGCAATTGCGATGGAGAACAACCTCAGCGAAACGGCGTTCTTCGTGAAGGCCGGCGCGGACTACGATCTGCGCTGGTTCACGCCCGCCGTGGAGGTCGATCTGTGCGGCCACGCCACGCTCGCCGCAGCCTGGGTGATTCTCGAAAAACTGGAGCCGGGCCGCCCCGCGGTCACCTTCCACACGCTCAGCGGCAAGTTGCAAGTGACCCGCAAACTCGATCTGCTGGCGCTCGACTTCCCTGCCCGCGCGGCGGAACCGGTCCGCGCCACGCCGCCGCTGCTGGCCGCGCTCGGCGGCAACCCGCGCGAAGTCTGGGCCGCGCGCGATTACATGGTGGTCTACGACAGCGAGGAGGAGATCCGCGCGCTGGCGCCGGACATGAACCTGTTGTCGCAGATCGACCGTTTCGCCGTCATCGTCACCGCGCCCGGACAGGCGGGCGAGCATCCGTGCGACTTCGTCAGCCGCTTCTTCGCGCCGGCCCAAGGCGTGGCCGAGGATCCGGTCACCGGCTCGGCCCACTGCACCCTGATCCCCTACTGGGCCGGTCGCCTCGACAAGCACCGCCTGCTCGCGCGCCAGGTTTCGCGCCGCGGCGGAGAGCTGTTCTGCGAACTGCTGGGCGACCGCGTCTCCATCGCCGGCCGCGCCGCGCTGTTTCTCGAAGGCGTGATCAAACTCTGATCCGCCTGCAACCACCCACGCGGCGTTGGCTACGTCAATCTGAAGGTCGGCTGGCGATTCGAGATGGTTCTCGCGGAGCCGCTCGCGTTGGATGCGGCCCGAGTGGCCGATGCCATGGCCAACCCCAGCCCGCGCTGAGGGCTCAGGCTTGTTCACTTGCAACGAGCACGCACCGCCGGCGTCTTACGGTTCGACATCGGCGATGGTTTCGAGACTGTGCGTGGCCCGGTTCCACAGCCACAACTCGGTGGCGCTCCAGCCCGCCAGCAGCGAGCCACGCGCGAAGCGGCGGCCGGGCACGAGGCGCCGCCAGGCGTTGCGCTGGGCGTTGAGTTCGACCAGCGCATAGGGCGTGGTGAGCATCTCCACGCCATTCTCGCGCAGCGGGGCAAGGGCCTGGATCCGGCCGCCCGGCGAGACCGCGAAACTGGTCAGCGCGCGCGACGACGCGTCCGCCGGAATCGTCGCCTGTGTTCGCACGCCTGCGTCCGGATAAGCCTCCAAAAAGGCGCGCATTGACGGCAGCCACGTCTCCGCCACGTCGTCGCTCGCCACTACTACTCGCGGCGGACCCAGTGAGATACCCGGCTCGCGCAGCACACTGTAGCGCCGCACCGTGCCCAAAAAAGCGATCCAGGTGAGCGTTGGCGGCTCGGCGTACATCTCTCGCGGCTCCGGATCCAGGCACCACACGCCGTGCACGCCCGCGCCCAGAAAACGGCAGCGCACGTCCGGCAGGTGGCGCACTTGGGGTTCGGCGCCTGATTCCAGAAATGCATAACGCAGTAGCGCGTAGCGGCTGTCGCCCAGGCCGAAGTTCACATACGCGGCGACGTACAGCACCCCATCCGGCGAGATCGAAAAATCCTCCACCGAAAAGGAGAACACGCCCAATTGCTTCGGATCGAACGCGATGGTCCGTTCTTCCGGCGGCTGCTTAGCCAGCGCATACAGCCGGAAGCTGCGCGCGCCGTCCTGGGCCACGGCGAAACCATTCTCCACCTTCACCGCCAGCGTGCCGCTCGGCAAAGCGATGCTCCGCGCCGCCCAGCTTGGCGTTGCCTGCGCGCACGCTTCCAGCGGATGGAGAAAACAGACAATGGCGCAGAGGCAGGCTAGTGCGGCGGGGAAGCCGCGGAGGAGTTTTTCAGGTGCGCCGGCGGGATGGACGGCTCGCCTGCCGCCGCCTGGTTGAGCCGTCCATCCCGCATCCATCTCTCCAGAGTACTCGTCGACTTGAAGAACTTGAAGAGATGACCAAATCGCTCCACAATGAACCGCAGCGGCCGGCAGTCGTGGATTTCAAAGGAGCCGCGGATCATCCAATCCAGGCGCACGGGGCGCCCTTGCTCCAATCCGCCGCCGGCTCGGCAGACCTCCGCTGGTTACATCGACCACCCTATCAGCGGCCTATTTGTACCACCACGATACTGTGGTGTCAATGCTCATCGGGTCGGATCGAGCAGCAAGTCGTCCGTTCAAGAGTTCAAATCGAGTCCGCCGGCTGCCGCGAATACGATCGCCAGCACTCACAAAGCGTCGCGAAACCAACGCGATCCGCGGCTGTTTGAATAAGATGAGGATGCGGCGAACTCCACGCAGGTCAAATCTGCAATCTGGTTCCGGACAATAGAGAGACACTCCGGACGGTGCGTACTGATTACATTCGAGATGGAAGCTCCCGGCCGCGGCGAGGGACAATTGGACAAATCGCAGTCTGCGGAGCCAGTCAATATGGGAGCCTGGGGAACAGTATGAGCGAGCCCGACAGTCTGGTTTCCATCGCGCACGATGAGGGCATCGGCACGATTACGATGAACGACACGCGCCGGCGCAACGCGCTCAGCGGAGAACTCATCGAAGGCGTGGTGAACGCCATCGGCGAATTGGAACAGGCCCGGGCGCGTGCCATCGTGCTGCGTGCGCCTCCGGGATCAAAAACGTGGTCGTCCGGTCACAATGTGCGCGAACTGCCCACGAACGGGCGCGATCCGCTGGCCTATAGCGACCCGTTGCGGTTGCTGGTGCGGCGCATTCAGGTGTGCCAGTTGCCGGTGATCGCGATGGTCGAGGGCGGAGTTTGGGGCGGCGCCTGCGAGGTGGTCATCTCCTGCGACTTTATCGTGGCAGCCGAGGACGCGACCTTCGCTCTCACGCCGGCGCGGATGGGGGTGCCCTACAACATCGCCGGGACGCTGAACCTGATGCACTCCGCCAACATCACGCTGGTGAAGGAAATGCTGTTCTGCGGCAAGCCGGTCGGCGCGGTGCGCGCGCACCTGGTGGGACTCGTGAACTACGTCGTCCCGCCAGCCGAGTTGGAAGAGCAAACCTACCTCCTGGCGCGCGAAATTGCACAAAACTCGCCGATGGTGATTGCTCTGCTCAAGGAGGAGCTGCGCGTTCTCTCCGCCGCCTCGCCGCTCACGCCTGACACTTTCGAACGAATCCAAGGCCTGCGCCGCGCGGTCTACGACAGCGAGGATTATCAGGAAGGCATTCGGGCGTTTTTCGAAAAACGCAAACCCAGCTTCCAGGGCAAGTGAGGGCGGCGAAAGTGGGCGGCGAAGCCTGAGGCCGCTACTGAGTAGCGGCCTCTTGTCCGCAAGTAATTGATTCTATGGCACTTTTAGAAAGGCAGGCCGCTACTAATAGCGGCCTGGGCGGCGGGCCAGGCCAGAGGGGCCGAGCGGTTTTCGGAATTTTACCTGGTCGCGTCGCTGGTTAGCAGCCCGTCGTAATAATCGGCGTGGACCAAAAAGCCGGGACAGTCACCATTTTTCGCGGCGGTTCGTTTTCAATCCAAAGCAGATCCTTCGAGCGAAAAGTGGTGACTGTCCCGCTTTTTGGGCGCGGAGCACCTCTACCACGGGCTGTTAGTCATGGAAGTGATCGTCTGCCCGGACCCAGCGGCCCACCACATGAGTTCCTGGTTCCGCTGTGGTGACGGGATCAGCGGTTGGTGAATTCGATGAAGCGATTGAGTTTGTCGAGGGCGGCGCCGGAGTCGATGGCAATGGCTGCGAGGCGCGCAGCTTCGCTCAACGCGGACGGGTTCAACGCGGAGTCAGGCCCGATAGCGGTAGACGCGGATTGGGCGGGAGAGGACGCGGAGGGCGGAAAAGCGGCGGAGAGGTGCGCGGCGCGGCGGGCGGCGTAAATGGCGAGAGCGGCGTTGGCCAGGACAAAGTCGCGCTGCGGCCCGGATTCGCCGCCGAAGATGGCGCGCAGGCGGGCGGCGTTGTGGGCCGCATCGCCGCCGCGAAGGGCCTCCAGGGGCGCGCGGGCGAAGCCGAATTCCTCAGGCAGGAGGACCTGGCGGGTGACCACACCGGCGCGGATTTCGTAGGCCACGGTGGTAGTGGTGATCGAGACTTCGTCGAGGCCATCCTCGCCGTGGACCACGAATCCATAGGGCAGGCCGAGGGCGGCGAGCGCCTCAGCCATGAGCCGGGCCATGTCGGCCGAGGGCGCACCCACGACCTGGACGGTGGCGCCGGCGGGATTGCACAGCGGCCCCAGGAGGTTGAAGACCGTGCGCGCCTTCAGTTCCTGGCGCGCGGGCATAGCGTGCTTCATGGCGGGGTGCAGCAGGGGCGCGAAGAGGAAGCCGATGCCCAATTCGCGGATGCAAGCAGCCACGCGTTCCGGAGCGAGATCGACGCGCGCACCCAGAGCTTCGAGGACGTCGGCCGAACCGCAGCGCGAGGAGATGGAGCGGTTGCCATGCTTGGCCACGCGCACGCCGGCGGCGGCGGCAACGAAGGAAGCGAAGGTGGAAACGTTGATCGTGTTGTGGAGGTCGCCGCCGGTGCCGACGACGTCGAGCACGGGCTCGGCGGTGATGCCGTGATCGATGCGCACGCAGCCGGCGCGCATGGCGCGGGCGAAGCCTTCGAGCTCGGCGGCGGTTTCGCCTTTGACGCGGAGCGCGGCGAGGAACGCGGCCAGGCGCGGCGTGGTGACCTCGCCGCGCAGGATGAGCTGCATGGCGGAGTGCGCCTCCGCGGCCGACAAGTCGCCGCGATTCATCACCTTGTGGAGGGGCTCGAGAAAGGGCATGGTATCCTGAATCTGGTTTCCCGCGAAACCCGGCAGCGTAGGTGTTGAACGAGCGAAGGCTGCAACCGGCGTCGAGTGCGGTGAGGCAGAGCTTGCCCCTACAACAATTTACGCACACTTGGAACGAAACCAGGCAGGTGCGGCCGGCGAGGCGGCGCGGGCGGCCGGAGACATTGAAACCAATCGAACTCCCATGAAAATTCACGAATATCAAGCCAAGGCCATTCTGGCGAAATATGGCGTCCCGACGCCGCGCGGGCGGGTGGCGACCACGGTCGAAGAGGCGGTGGAGATCGCCCGCGAACTGGGCGGGCGGGTGGTGGTGAAAGCTCAAATCCACGCCGGCGGACGAGGCAAAGGCGGCGGCGTCAAGCTGGCCGATGGCCCGGAGCAGGCGCGCCAGGCGGCATCGCAAATCCTGGGGATGAAACTGGTGACGCACCAGACGGGACCCGAGGGCAAGCTGGTGCGGCGGCTGCTGGTGGAGGAGACGCTGCCGATCGCGAAGGAGCTGTACTCGGGCGTGGTGTTGGATCGCGGGCAAGCGAAACCGGTGCTGATGGTGTCGGCGGCGGGCGGGATGGAGATTGAAGAAGTCGCCGCGAAGACGCCGGAGCTGATCCGCAAGGAAGCGTTCGAGCCGGGCCTGGGACTGATGGGCTGGCAGGCGCGCAAATTGGCTTACGGGCTGGGACTGCCGGGCGCGGCGATTCCGGAGGCCGTGAAAACGCTGCAGGCGCTGGCCAAGGCGTATGTGGAATACGACATGACGCTGGCCGAGATCAACCCGCTGATCCGCACGGTGGACAACCGCATTGTGGCACTGGACGCGAAGATCAACTTCGACGACAACGCGCTGTACCGGCACAAGGACGTGGAGGAGTTGCGCGACCTGAACGAGGAAGATCCGCTGGAGGTGGAGGCGTCGAACTACGGGCTGAACTACATCAAGCTGGACGGCAACGTGGCGTGCATGGTGAACGGCGCCGGCCTCGCGATGGCGACGATGGACATTATTAAATGGGCGGGCGGGAGTCCGGCGAATTTTCTGGACGTCGGCGGCGGCGCCAACAAAGAGCAGATCCGCAGCGCCTTCGGGATTCTGTTCGAAGACAAAGCGGTGAAGGCGGTGCTGATCAATATTTTCGGCGGCATCCTGCGCTGCGACGTGCTGGCCGCGGGCGTGGTGGAGGCGGCGCGGGAGCTGAAGGTGAAGCACCCGATCGTGATCCGCATGGAAGGCACGAACGTGGAAGAAGGGCGCCGGATCCTGCGGGAATCGGGGCTGAACTTCACGGTGGCCGAGGATATGAAAGACGCGGCGGAAAAGGTCGTCGCGCTGGCCCAATAGGAGCAAACCATGAGCATTCTGGTCAATCGAGAAACGCGCGTGCTCGTGCAGGGCTTCACGGGCAAGGAGGGCACTTTCCACGCGCAGCAGATGATCGCCTACGGCACGAACGTAGTGGGCGGGGTGGTGCCGGGCAAGGGCGGGCAGACGCACCTGGACCGGCCGGTGTTCCACACGGTGGCCGATGGAGTGAAAGAGACGGGCGCCGAAGCGAGCGTGATATTCGTGCCGCCGGCCTATGCGGCGGAGGCGGTGATGGAGGCCGCGGACGCGGGCGTGGCGGTGGTGGTGTGCATCACCGAAGGCATTCCCGCGATGGACATGGTAAAGGCCTGGGGTTACCTGAAAACCAAGCCGGCGACGCGGCTGATCGGACCGAACTGCCCGGGCATCATCACGCCCGGGGAATGCAAGATCGGCATCATGCCGGGCCACATCCACAGGCGGGGACCGGTGGGCGTGGTGTCGCGCTCGGGGACGCTGACTTACGAGGCGGTGGGACAGTTGACGGCGCTGGGCATCGGGCAATCGACGTGCATCGGCATCGGGGGCGACCCGATCATCGGCACGACGCACGTGGACGCGATGCGGTTGTTCAACGAGGACCCGGCGACTGAGGCGATCGTGATGATCGGCGAGATTGGCGGCAACAACGAAGAGATCGCGGCGGCGTACATCAAGGAGTACGGCAAGAAGCCGGTGGTGGGATTCATCGCCGGGCAGACCGCGCCTCCAGGGCGGCGCATGGGGCACGCGGGCGCGATCATTTCGGGAGGCTCGGGGAAAGCGGCGGACAAGATGGCGGCGATGGAAGACGCCGGCATCATAGTGTGCGCGACGCCGGCCGAGATGGGCGTGAAGGTGAAGGCCGCGCTGAAGCTGTAGGTTTTGCGCGGAGCGAATGGGCGGCCACGCGAGCGGCAGCGAGGCCAGGAGCCCGGGCCGCCCCGAGATTAAAGAGGAGAGCATTCATTTCATGGCAACTGGAAATAAAACACTGGCAATCATCAAGCCCGACGCGGTGGCGGCTGGCCACGCGGGCGCGATCGTTTCGCTGATCGAGAAGAACGGCTTCCGGATCCTGGCGATGCGGATGCAGCACCTGACGCGGGCCGAGGCGGAGGGATTCTACGCCGTACATAAGGGCAAAGGCTTCTACGACGAACTGGTGGCCTTCATGACCGAGGCGCCGGTGGTGCTGCTGGCGCTGGAGCGGGACAACGCCGTGGCGCAGTGGCGCGAGGTGATGGGGGCGACCAATCCCGAGAAGGCCGAAGCGGGCACCGTGCGCAAGCTGTACGGCGCGAACATCGGGCGCAATGCGGCGCACGGGTCGGACTCGGACGAGCACGCGGGCATCGAGTTGGCGTGGTTCTTCCGCGGCAGCGAAATCGCATAGCAGCGTCGCAAGAGCGGCCGCGGCTTCGCGCGTGCGCCCGGAATGTTCCCTCAGCGCGGCGGAATGCGGCGAACCGTGGAGCGCGTGCGCACGGGCGGGTGCGCCGCGGCCAGCGCGGGACGCGGAGCGCCCCCAGCCAGCGTATTCAAAGGACGCTTGGGTGCAAACGGCGCCGGCACGTGCCGCGGCGGTTCATTCCTTTTTTTCACGGAAGCCTCCTGGAACTGGCGATTGCCGCCGATCGGGCGAAGCCTGCCTTCTCCGCCAGAACAGTGTCCTCGACGAGTTCGCCATCCTCGGTGACGAGGAGCCCCGACGGCTGGCTGAAGGCGCGGCCGGCGCTCCACAGGCGGCCGGAGCGGTCCAGGGAGTAGCCCGCGGGGGCGGGGGTGAGAGAACCGAAGCCCTCGATGACGCCGTCGCAAAAGGCGAAGTGCGTGGGGCTATGAAAACGGGAGCCGCGCAGAGTGTGCATGGGATCCTCCCGACTCCTCCTGTGTAAGTCCGGCCGAGACGGTTGTCAAGGGTTTTAACCAGCGCGCGGCAGCGATCGGGCAGGGACGGATGGCGGGCGGCGGCGGGACGAATCCGGCGACAGGAGAAGCGCGCAGGAGCGGAGTGAGCAGTGGTTGAGGCGCGGATGGGGTCGCTGAAGCGCGGGGACCGGAGGGCGCATCCACTATACTGAGGCAGAGTCCACCGAGCCTCAACGAACCCTATGTTCTTCAAGCGCCACAAGCCAGTTGCCGCCACATATGCGGAGCAGCTCGACGAGTTGCGGAGTGCGGGTTACGCCGTCACGCCGGGAGCGCAGGGGACGAGCACGGTGGTGCAAGGCAAGTTCGGTGCGGTGCTCGTGGAAGGGGCCGGCGCCCAGGCGGCGATTCACTGCCTGGGGCTGGAGTTGCAGGGCGAAGTGGCCGAGCTGACCGACCTGGGTTTCCAGAAGATCTTTCAGACCGCGAGCGGGCGGCGTGTGCCGGCCCTGGCCGGGCACCTGAAGGAGTTGCACGAGTTCGACGAGAATCTGCGCCAGGCGCTGGGGCTGACGAGCCTGTACAACGAGGGGCTGGGCACGACCAACGAGAAGCACCTGTACGACCGCATCACGGCGCGCGACGCCGGAACGCAGCCGAAGCCGTGGGAGCGGAATCAGAGTGCGCGCGGACCGGGCGCGAGCGCGCCGGCCGGGAGCGCGCCTCAGCGCGCGGGCGAGTAGTTACAGTATCGTCTCACCGAGACAATGGCGCGTTTTGTCAAAGACTCGCGACGCCGCCCTGCGCCGTCTCTGATCACACCGCTTAGATTAGGGTACAAATATCTCATACAGTATTTGCGGGCAATAACAAGGCTCGACGAGATCTACTCGGTCGAAGTCACAGACATAGCCGATCTGCCCTAAAACGAAGGTGCGGCGATGCCCTCGCCCGCGAGCGGAATCACCTTCATCGCCGGCGCATACTTCTTCGCCACAGCCTCTGCTTTCGACGCGTTCCCAAGCAGCGTGAACTGTAGGTTCGCGTCACTGTAGTAGCGCTTGATGGTCGCATTCACGGTGTCAAGCGTCAGCGCGTCCAGCTTCTGGAAATACGAGACCACCTCGCTGCGGTCGAGTCCGAAAAGAGAAACGAGCGCTTAGGGGCGTGGCGGATCTGGGGGTCCAGACTATCCTCAACACCTCGCCCGACCCCTGACACAGCCTTCCTGGCAATCCGGCAAGTCGCAACAGAAGACGGGCGCCAGAGCGTGCTGTGTCGATATGACCCGCGCCAGAGGGTCGGATGCACAACAGATATTCCGGTTCGATGGTCCCCCTCACCTGCTTATCCTCAGTTCGTGTTATTGATTTGAGATGCGCTCCGTTCGAAATGGTGATCGAGGGGTGGGGGACCCACGTTGATGGCAGGCGGACCCTTGGGAGAAGGCGCGCTGGCGGCCTATAGGAACGACGGCTACGTTCTGGCGCGCGGCATGTTCGACGCCGGGGAGATCGAGCTTCTGCGCCGCTCCGCCAAAGAGGACAAGACCCTCGACGATCACGCCTATCAGAGAGCCGATTCGGAAGGCGGAATCCGTCCGGCTGGCCTTGTGGAACCACCCTGGCGACACGATCTACGGTATGTTTGCGCGCTGCCGCTCCGTGGTTGACTCAGCCGAATTGCTGTTGGGTGGAGAGGTGTACCACTACCACTCGAAGATGATCATGAAAGAGCCCCGGGTTGGTGGCGCATGGACCTGGCATCAGGACTACGGTTACTGGTATCAGAACGGCGTCCTGTTCCCGCTTCTCTGCAGTGCGTTTATCGCGGTGGATCGCGCCACCAAGGAGAACGGATGCCTGCAGGTTCTAAAAGGCTCTCACCTGGCCGGGCGAATCGACCACGTACTGGCCGGGGATCAGGCCGGCGCCGACGTCGAACGCGTGGCGGAGCTCGCGAAGCGTCTGGAGCTGGTCCACCTGGAAATGGAGCCGGGCGACACGGTCTTCTTTGACTCCAATTTGCTGCATCGCAGTGACCAGAACCGCTCCGAGCAACCGCGTTGGTCTCTCATCTGCTGTTACAACGCAGCGCGCAACGATCCGTACAGGGAATCACACCATCCCCGCTATACTCCGCTCGCCAAGGTCGACGATGCGATGATCAGGGCCGTCGGAATGAAGCGATTTGCGGATAGTCGCGGCGATGTCGCCTGGCTGGACCCCGCTCGCGATTCCAGCGCGGCGAGCCTCGATGCCGGCAGGAAGTCATGATTCCCAACTCCAACGACGGAAGCTCGGCTGCGCCACGGATGCGCTGCTATCTGAATCTGATGACGCTCGAGGATCTGCCAGCGCATTGCGCGCGCCCCGCAACGGCTGACTTGGACCACCGGCTGGCGGGCATTTGCGAGGCGGGATACGAAGGCGTCCAGTTCACCGAGCCGGCAACGCAGGGGCAGGCTGGCCGCGTGCGCTCGCTGGAGTCTGGGGAAAGTGGGGTCCGGCAGGGTCAACCGGCCGGAGGACGCACAGGAGCTGGCATTGCGGTTCGCAGCCGAGGGAATGGAGTGCGCCACTGTGCACGTCGGCTGGGGCCTGGAGGACGATCAGCAGGCGTTCTCATTGCTGGAAGCCGTGCTGGACGCATCCACGCGACACGGCGTGCCACTCTACGTCGAGACTCACCGCGCCACGATCCTCCAGGACATGTGGCGGACCGTGCAGTTCGTCAAACGATTCCCGGAGATCCGGTTCAACGGCGATTTTTCGCACTGGTACACCGGGCTCGAAATGGTGTACGGCGGATTCCAGAATAAATTCGAGTTCATTCGCCCCGTCCTGGAGCGGGTGAGCTTCCTGCACGGCCGGATCGGAGATCCGGGATCAATGCAGGTTGAACATTGGGTCAGGCAATGTGGAGACTCATCCGTACATCGCGCACTTTCGCGACCTGTGGTCCGCCTCGTTCGCGGGATTTCTGAAGCGTGCGCAACCGGGCGACTACATTCCTTTCGTGCCCGAGTTGTTGAGCCCGCGAATCTACTATGCCAGGCGCCTGGCGGTGAGCGGATCCGAGCGGATCGAAGAGTGCGACCGCTGGGAGCAGGCGCTGGTTCTTCGGCGGATCGCCGGGGAGTGTTTTGAATCCGTCCAGGAGAATGGGCATGCACCGTGATCTGTCTGAAATTCACCACCCGTTAGGGGAGTTGTTTGATTGGCCGAAGAGCCGGGCCGGGTGGGACCAATATCGCCTCAGCGATGAGCAGATTGCGTCCTACCGCGAGTCCGGCTATCTGGCCGGCGTGCGCTTGCTCGACGATCGGCAGGTGGAAGTTCTGAGATCTCAATTGACCGGCCTGTTCTCGAACTCCCACGCCGGGCATTCGTTGTTCTACGAGTACCACTCGAACGAGTCGGCAAATCCTGAAACAGTGCTGTTTCACGCCCTGGGCGCATGGCGAATCGAACCCGCATTCCATGACATCCTGTGGTGCCCGGCATTCGTCATGGCCGCCTCGCAACTACTCGGGGGCGCAGTGCGTTTCTGGCACGATCAACTGTTCTGCAAGCCGGCCAAGCACGGCGGAGTGGTGGCCTGGCACCAGGACTACTCTTATTGGACTCGCACGCAGCCCCTGGCGCACCTGACCTGCTGGATTGGACTGGACGATAGCACCAGCGAAAACGGTTGTCTTCACTACGTGCCCGGCAGTCATCGCTGGAACCTGCTTCCGATCACCGGGCTTGCGGGCGACATGGACGAGATCCAGACGGTCCTCACGCCGGAACAAAGGCGGGCGTTCCATCCTGTTCCGATCGAGCTGCAGCGAGGGGAATGCTCTTTTCATCATCCGCTGCTGGTCCACGGCTCCTTTGAGAACCGGTCCGAACGGTCTCGCCGCGCCACGGTGATCAATGTTTTTCGGGATGGCGTCCGATCGGCGTCCGATGAGCCGTTGCTGGATGGCGTCCCCGCGATCCCCAGCGGTCATAAAATGGAGGGCGCTTTCTTTCCACTCCTTTTTGATCCACAAGCGATCACCGCAAGCGGAATGGACTGACCCGGGCAGGACTTCTGTTTACGTTTCAGGTCGCTGAGCTTGGCATGACCCCCGGCCATGCCGAATCCGGTCATTGCTTCCGGCAAGCGACTCCCATAGAACGACACCTATTCGTCGGGCTTGCCGCACCATTGTGGCCGCGGGCTGTAGCGTCGCCCTGCTGGCGAAGACAGAACCGCACGCCGGTCGTTGCTTTGTATCCTGTCTGGCCCGGGCCAGTCACACGCCTGCCGGGACCGATCCGGCCCAGCATCCGGTCCATGCAATTCCTAGCGGTTTTACTCAGCGGCGGGAACTGGGCGCGGGCCTGTCGGCGGACTCGGGCGGCGTCCTGCCGCAGGAGCGCGAGGCGCTGGTGTCGAAATACCGCATGGATTTGGTGGACGCCCTTCCTGCGAAGCGCAACGAGGCGCTGTCCTTGAGCGCAACGACGATCGTCGAAGACTCTGCGATGTACGGGCGGGAGTTGCCGCCGGGACTGAAGAAAAGGACCAGCGCGGCGCTGGCGGCGAACTTCGAGAAGCTGCCGGTCCCGAAGCAGGCGGAGTTGCTCCAGTCCCGCTGAAAAGCGCTGGACCCGCAGACGATGCTGCCGGTGCCGCGCAAGGTGGCGCAGCGGTACAAGGAGCCCGAAGAGCTGACCATGATGGACTGGTTCAACTTCGACTTGGCGAGCGCGGCGGCGCTGGAGCATTGGTACGCGCTGGAGCCGGCTTCGTGCGCATCCGGCACTTCGGCACCTTTGCTCAGCGGCGGTGCCGCAGCCTGCTGCCACTGTGCCGTCAACTCCTGGCCGCCGCTCCCTTACCTGATGCGCCGTCAACCCCCGACAACCGGCGACCCCGCGCTAGAAGCGACATATGCGGGATGCCGGCTACACTGTCAGCGGCGACATTGGGCTACGATCCGAGCGGCATGGTATCGTTCCCTAGCGGAGCCGAAGACGTCTGCCGAACCGAAAACTGTGCTCGCAGAATCAGATCAAAGAACGGCTGCTGGGTGTCTGCTGAACAAGACCCGGGAGTCCCAACGGAAACTCCGGGTGATTGGCTGGGCGTTCGCTCGCGTGTATTCTTGATCGTAGGGACTTGGCCCGTATGATCGATAAAAGTGCGATCACGCTCCTGGCGGCAGCGATGCTGAGCGCGCACGCTTTGGCCCAGAGTGCGTCTCCCGTCGCTGCGGTATGGGCCGTCAACGATGGCGAGAAGGTGGCCCGCGACGATCTGGCCAACCCGAACAAGGGGGGCAATTCCGCTTGGGACGGGATGCATATTCGCCTGTTCGGCGCGCGCAATGAGGTGCTTGCTTTTCAAGTGATCGTTGAGTCGGGCGCCAACGGCATTCAGCAGTTGAACCTTTCGCTGCCGACTCTCACCAGCACTTCCGGCCTTTCCTCCATCGCCTACCAGGCGCCGGTCGACGACCCGAGCCAGTACGCTGGACGACCCATTCAGCTATTCTCCGAGAACTACATGTACATCCCCGGGCCGTCGAGCGCCACCTGGATCTACGTTGCAGGCTCTCCCAGCGCGCCGGCCGACATCGTCGGCTGGAAACCAGTCCAACTGGTTCCCGAGAACGCGCTGGTGGGACGCGGAGGATTTCCTCTGACCGTCGCGCCGCTCCAGAACCAGGGGTTTTGGATCGAGGTTTACACGGGCAAAGATCTGCCGGCAGGGATGTACGAAGGCACGGTTCAGGTCTCGGCCGATGGCGCCGTAATCGGCGTCCCGGTCGAACTGGAGCTGTTCGATTTCACGCTCCCGGATCAGAACAGCATCAACGCGATGTTCTACTACGAGAGTTCCCAGCCGGAACTGTATCAGGGGCTCAACCTCGACGATGCCTACCACCGCTTCGCACACCGCAATCGGGTGGAGTTCGTCAATGCCTACGACCAGGCGGCGGCGCTTGCCGCGCAGGGCCGCTTCGATGGCAGCGCTTTCACTGCCGCGACAGGCTACGAAGGGCCCGGCGAAGCAACCGGCAACATCATCCTGCCGGCTACTTTTTACGGCCCCGGCACTGCGTTTGACACGCAGGCCAGCGCGTGGAGTACCTCCGACGAGTGGATGACATTTTTGGCCGCGTTTCTGCCGCAGGCAATAACGTTTGTCTATCTACCCGACGAGCCGTCGGCCTCTCAGTATCCTTACATCCTGAGCATCTCTTCGAACATCAAGTCCGACCCGGGCATTGGCAAGAACCTGCCGCTTTTCGTCACCACCCAGTGGGTCCAGCAGCTCGACAGCGCGATCGATATCTGGTGCGCGGCTCCTTCCGAGTACGTAATCAGCACGGCCATCGCGCAGCGCGCCAAAGGTCATCGCTATTGGACTTATAACGGTGGGCGGCCCTTCGCTCCGGCGATTGTCATCGATTCGCCGGCCACCGATCCGCGGGCGATGATCTGGGCTTGCTTCAAGCACGGCATTGAGACCTACTTCTACTGGCACACGGATCAGTGGTTGGCTAACTCCCAGAACAAGACGGATCCGCTGCAGAACGTCTGGGGCAACCCAATCACATTCGACAGTCGCGGCACTCCGGGGGGAGCGTTCGCCTACGGCGACGGAGTCTTGATGTATCCGGGCACCGATGTGCAGTTCCCGGATCAGAATCGCGGCATCGCGGGCCCCGTTTCAACGATCCAACTGGGCAATTTCCGGCGCGGACTCCAGGACCATCTATACCTCAGCATGGGGCGGCAACTCGGTCTGGGGGCTTTGGTGGATGAGTTAGTCGGGACCCTCGTACCCCAGGTGTTCTCGGATACAAACGCCAGTGCCCCGGTCGGCTTCTCCCAAACCGGCAATGACTACGAGAACGCCCGCCGTCTGCTCGCGCGCCGGATAGCGATGGAGCTGCATCCTGGGCGCATCCCGAGAATCCCAGAACCAATCAGTCCGAAGGCACCGGCGGTAGTTCAATAGCAAGACTTTCCCGAGGCAGGCCGGATCGATCTTAATTCGCCTTGAATCGATTTGTCTTAAGACGATCGCCAGCCAACTTCCTTTACTAGCGTTCTTCGACCGTTTTCCGCCGGCATAGGGACATGCATTGGCGATTCCCGTTGCACAACCGCATCCGCAAAGTGGCCATCAGCGGTACGGGCAATTCCACGTGAGTGGCTGCCCAGGACGGAGCCGGGTGGAACCCTAAACTAAGGCCGGGCGTGAAACGCGGGGTCTCTTTCCGATTGCCCGACAACGCATCTCCCAACATTGCGGCGCGCTCCCGCCGCTCTCGCAGTAAGTCTTCCCGTGGTGACCGGTCCACGCTCTCCCCAGGCCGCCCAGCGGTCTTGAAGAACCAACCTACCCCGCAGCGGACTTGCGGAACAGCAAGCCCGTCGTGCTGCTGGATGAGTGGAAAGTTACGGGCGTGCGGAATTGACGCCTTACTGTTTGTCCGGAGGGGGTTTCGGCTGCCCGAGCAGGCTAGCAGTCAGAAGCAGCGCCAACAGGACTGGACTCCACCCGGTCACGGCAAGAGTCTACCAGGAGGGTGGCCGTTCGCGCCAAGATAATGCGGTTGTAATACCGGTTTACCCTTGACTTTGCCGCTTCTTCGAATAAGATCCGAACGGAGTGTGTGACTGTGTCGAAATGACCGCACGAGGTGTCTGTCGGCCCAAAAGGGGAGTTGCATGTTTCACGTCAAAGCTGTCTCCATTCTGCTCGGTGTTCGGCGCATGACGATGGATCACTCTTCTCACCCGGAAACGCAGGGCAAGAACGGTCGTCTCGAGGATAAATCTGGATGAGAAGAACGCCGGCTATGCCCGTGGCGAAGGGCTAGACGGAGGCGGTGGAAGCCGCGAAAATCAAACGATCGGGCGGCGACGGCCGGCGCTGTGGCCATTGAATCCATTAGAAAGGCCGCGCTGCCGGATGTTGGTCGCTCGCGGCAACGCGTAAGTGGCGCTTGGTAACGCGGGAGACGGTTCCCGGAGGGGAAAATGCAAATCGCAAAATCAAAGCCTGGTGGCTGGGTATACACTGAACAGGATCCGGGAGTCCAAAATTGGAATTCCGGCCAATAAGGTGAGGAAACTCTCATGCACTCTTCCGTCGATCGGCGTCGCTTCCTCAAGACCATTTCCGCCGCCGCGCTCAGCTCGGCCCACGCGGCGGCTGAGGAGAAGCCCGTGCGCGTCGGGATTCTCGGTTCCGGCGGACGCGGCACAGGGCTTCTGGGCATCCTGCTGAGCTTAAAGAACGTTCTGGTTCCTGCCATCTGTGACATCAGCGAAAACAACCTCGGTCACGCGCAGAATCTCGTCGAGCAGGCCGGCCAACCGCGCCCCGAAGGCTACTCACGCGGCGAGCACGACTTCGAACGGCTGCTCCAGCGCAACGATCTCGACGCCGTTCTGATCGCCAGCCCGTGGGAATGGCACACGCCCATGGCCGTCGCCGCCATGCTGGCGGGCAAGTACGCCGCGGTCGAAGTGCCCTGCGCGCTCACCTATGACCAGTGTTGGCAACTGGTCGACACGCACGAACGCACCAAAGTGCCTTGCATGATGCTCGAAAACTGGAGCTTCCGCCGCGACAATCTCGCCGTCCTCAACATGGTTCGCGCGGGCCTGTTCGGCCAGATGGTCCACTGTCATTGCGCCCATTCCCACGATTGCATCGACCACTGGTTCTGGGACAAGGATGGCAACGCCCGCTGGCCCGCCCGGTACCTCATCGAGCGGAACGCCGATCAGTACCCCACCCACGCCCTCGGCCCTGTTCTGAGCTGGCTGGATATCAACTGCGGCGACGCCTTCGCGCACCTCACCTCCACCGCCACCGATTCGCGCGGCATCAACGACTACTTTGCGCGCACCTTCGGCCCCAACCATCCCAACGCCAAACTGCGTTACGCCCAGGGCGATATTGTCACCAGCATCGTGCGCACCCACAAAGGCCGCTCCATCGTCATTAACTACGACATGCAATTGCCGCGCCCTTACGACAATCGTTGGATGGCGCAGGGGACCCTCGGCGTCTATGAGGAAGACCGCAGCCTGGTCTACCTGCATGGCCGCAGCCCGCGTTACCAGGAGTGGGAACCCTTCGCCCCGTACCAGGAGCAGTACGAGCACTCCTGGTGGAAGGAGCTCCGATCTCAGGCTGCCGAGGTCTCGCATGGCGGCACCGACCTGCTGGAACTGCGCGAATTCGTCCGCGCCGTCCGCAATAAAACGCAAACGCCCATCGACGTGTACGACTCCGTGACCATGAGCGCCGTCATCCCGCTTTCGGAGGAGTCCATCCGCAAAGGAGGCACGCCCATCCCTTGCCCCGATTTCACGCGCGGCCGTTGGCAGACCCGCAAACCGAGTTTCGCTCTCTGCGAATCCTGAACGAGCGGGTTTCAGAAACCGAAACCTCCTGATCTGTCCCGCTGGGATTCTGGCCTCGCTGGACGTGGCATGTTTTATCCATCTTGCCGATCCGGACTAAAGGGAATGAAATGAATGGGTTAACGCTGGCGAATTGGGCTGCCGGTTGGCACAGGCTAAAGGCACTGGTCCTGGATAGCCTTTCATCGCCGATTAACGCCTCCAGCAGATCGTCAGACCCGAGCAGGACGATTTTCATGACAGCCCGAGCGGCTACCAGGCAGCTACTGACGGAGGTGGTCCCACAGGACGCTGTGTCGCGGGGAACCGACGCTGCCCGCGGGCTGGCGGAAACCACCGCGCCATTAGTTCCAGGCGCCGCCGCAAGGGCTGCGCCGACCCTGTCCCGCATTGCGCCGCGAGCTTACGCGCGCCCGGCCACTGTGCAACAATGCGCAAAAACGGCCGTCTGTACGACGCTTCTTTGTTTTTTCTGCTTCGCGTAAGCTTGTGTTTTGTTTTGGTTTCAGTGGCTTACTGCTCAGGCGCGAGAATAGTTGTAGTATTCCTCGCTGGGCACGGCGATCCACAGCACGATGTAAGCCAGCAAACCGATGCCGTGCAGTATGAAGGCGGCGAGGAAAGCGACGCGCACCAGCGTCGGGTCCCAATCATAGTGCCGGGCGATGCCGCCGCAAACGCCGGCGATTTTCTTCCCCTGGTAAATGCGCGTGAGCCGGGGCCGCCCGTGCGGTCCATAGGCCGCGGCACTAGGAGCAAGCTTGCCGCAGCTCGCGCAGAAGCGGTCGTCCGCTCGCATTTCCTTGCCGCAACTGGTGCAATACATATTCGCCTCCCTGGCCGCCACTCCCGATCCTCTGAACCCTGGCCGGTCACATTTGAATACGCAAACGGCGCGGCGCTTGTTCCCGGGATGGCACGGCCGCCTGGCGGACCGCCGAGGACGTGTTACGAGTGTAACAACGGCTACCCGGCCTGGAAACTCGCGGCGCCGTATGCCATTCTAACCCCATGCTTCACACTGCCCTGCTCTTGCTTCTGGCGCCGCCGCCGATGGTTGGGGATCTAAAAACGAATTTTGACAGCGAAATGAAGAAGGCCATCGCGCTGGCCGAAGCCATCCCCGAAGAGAAGTACGGCTACCGGCCGGCCGCCAACGTGCGCACAACGGGCGAAGTGCTGGTGCACATCGCCAACGGCAACCGCGAGTTCCTGAGCGCCATAAAAGGCGCTACCAGGGACCAGATGATGGCGCTGTTCAAAGATCAGGAGCAAAAGGAAAAGAACCTGACGGGCAAAGCGGCAATCATCGCCGAAATGAAGGCTTCGTGGGAAGAGGTAACAAAGGCGCTCGACGCGGAGAGCGAAGAGAGCCTGAAGAAGCCGGTGTCCACATTCGGTCCGAAGGCTACCGTACAGGGAGTGTGGATCGGCAGCGTGGCGCACGTGGCCGAACACCTCGGGCAGTTGATCGCCTACGCGCGCGCCAGCGGCATCAAACCGCCGTGGTCGGAGTAACGCGGCCGCGCCGGAAAACGGGCTAATAACTGACCTTGCCGAGCACGACGGAGTGGCAGGCTCCAGTAGCCGAGGGCACGCTGGAGGCGCGGCCGAGGCAGGTCTCATAGGCCAGGACGGCGAAGGCGACGGCCTCCTTGAAGTCGGGATCGACGCCGTGCTTGGCGGTCGTGATGAGCTTCAACTTTTCCGGCAATTCCTCGCGCAGGCATTGCATGAGGAACGGGTTCTTGACGCCGCCGCCGCTGGCAATCACTTCGGCGATTGCTCCAGTCTGCTCCACGCAAGCACAGATGGCCTCGGCAATCGTCACGGCCGTAAGACGGGTGACGGTGGCGACCAGGTCCTCGCCGGAAAGGCCGGTGCGGATCAGACGGGCCGCCAATTCCTCGCCATACTGCTCGCGGCCGGCGGACTTGGGCGGAGGGCGATGGTAGAAGTCGTCCTGCAGTAATACGGCCAGGAGAGCGGGATTGACGATGCCGGCGCGGCCCATGGCGCCGTCGAAATCGCAGCGCTTGGCCCCGCCGGAAAAGTGGGCGGCCAATTGGTCGATCAGCAGGTTGCCGGGGCCGGTATCGAAGGCCAGGACCTGGGACAGCTGGCAGTTGGGGGCCAGCAGCGTCACGTTGGCGATGCCGCCGATATTGACCAGCGCGCGCCCTTTCTTCTTGTGGCGGAACAGCAACCAGTCCACGTAAGGTACCAGCGGAGCGCCCTGCCCGCCGGCGGCGATATCGCGCGGGCGGAAGTCGCTCACGACGGTGGTGGCGGTGAGTTCCGCCAGAACGCTGCCGTCGCCGATCTGCAGGGTCGAAGCGACCTTGCGGCCAAGCACGTCGGCCGGCGCCCCCTCGTGGTAAATCGTCTGGCCGTGGCAGCCGATCAGCGCCACCTCAGCGGGGTCCAGGCTGGCGGCGCGGCAGCAGTCGAAAAACGCTTCCGCATACAACTGCGGCAGCAGGAAGTGCAGCCGGGCGATGGCGCGGGTGTGCGTATCGGAGTTCGAAACAGACAGCAGCGCGGCGCGCACGTCGTCCGTGTAGGCCTGCGTGTAGGTGGCGGTTGTGGCGACCTCCAACGTCGCCGCGCGAGGGACAATGTCGACGATGGCCACGTCGATGCCGTCGAGGGAAGTGCCGCTCATGATGCCAGCGACTTTCATCCCTGCTCCAACTCTTCCTTCAGTTCAGCCAATAACCTGAGTGCGTCGAGCGGCCGCAGATTATCAATCTCCAGAGCGCGGATGCGCTCGGCGATTTCCCAACCCACGGGCTCAAACATGCGGATCTGGAGCGCGGATTCCGCGACCGGCTTTTTCGGCGGAACCAATTCCACGCTCACCGTGTGTTCGGATTTCTCGTGCAGCGCCAGTATCTCGCGCGCCCGCTCAATCACGGCCAGCGGAAGCGCAGCCAGGCGAGCCACCTCGATGCCGTAACTCTTATCGGCGGCCCCGGGTTCCACTTTACGCAGGAACAGGATCTGATCCCCGGACTCGCGCACCGAGACGTGCAAATTGCGCACGCCCGGCAGCCGCTCCTCGAGCTCGGTGAGTTCGTGATAGTGCGTCGCGAACAGGGTCCAGGCGCCGATGCGCTCGTGCAGGAACTCGATCACCGACCAGGCCAGTGCCAAGCCGTCATAGGTGGCCGTGCCACGGCCGATCTCGTCCAGGACCACCAGACTGTCTTGTGTTGCGGTGTTGAGGATCACGGCCGTCTCGGTCATCTCGACCATGAACGTCGAGCGGCCGCGGGCAAGATTGTCGGAGGCGCCGATACGGGTGAAAACCCGGTCGATGATTGGCAATAAAGCTTCGTCCGCCGGGACAAAACCGCCCATCTGCGCGAGCACGACCAGCAGCGCTGCCTGGCGTAAATAAGTGGACTTTCCTCCCATGTTCGGCCCCGTGATGATCGCAATCCGGCAATTGCCGCGGTCGAGGTAGAGGTCGTTCGGAATGAAGCGCTGGGCCTCGCGCTCAGCCAGTTTTTCGATCACCGGATGGCGCCCCACGGCGATCTTCATTTCACCCGACTGGCTGAAACGCGGCCGCGTGTAGCGCCGGTCCACGGCCACCTGCGCCAGCGCGGCGTAGAAGTCAACCTCGGCGACGGCGCCGGCCGTGGCGCGAATGCGCGCGGCTTCGGCGGCGGCCCGGGCGCGGACTTCCGCGAACAAATCGCGTTCGAGCGTCAGGCTGCGCTCCTCGGCGTCGAGCACCTTCGTTTCGAGTTCTTTCAGCTCGGGCGTCGTATAGCGTTCGGCGTTAACCAGAGTCTGTTTGCGCTCATAATCGGACGGAATTAAGTGCAGATTCGCCTTGGAAACCTCGATATAAAAGCCGAATATATTGTTAAATCGAACCTTTAATGAGTTAATTCCGGTGCGTTCTTTCTCGCGTTGTTCAATTGCGGCGATAATTTGCCGGGAATTGCGGCTCAGATGGCGCAGTTCGTCCAGCGCCGCGCTGTAGCCCTCCCGGATGACGCCGCCGTCGGCGAGATTGACCGGCGGCTCGTCGGCGATTGCTTTCAAGATGCAATCCCGCAGTTCGGCCAGATCGTCGAGACCGGCCAAAGCAGCCTGGAGGTTGGCAGCCGGGGCCGCGGCGAGCGATGGTTTCAACACCGGCACCTGGGCCAGGGTGCGGCCGAGCGCGAGCAGGTCGCGGGGATTGGCGGTGCCGAGGGTGATGCGCGCGAGCAGGCGTTCGAGATCCTGAATCCGGCCGAGGATTTCGCGCAGCTTCGTGCGTTCGATCGTCGCGGCCTTTAGCCACTCGACGGCATCGAGCCGGGCTTCGATTTCCGCGCGATCGAGCGACGGCCGCAGCAGGCGCCGGCGCAGCAGGCGGCCGCCCATTCCGGTCAGCGTCTGGTCGAGCACGCTGAGCAGCGTCGCGTCGCGGCGCGCGTCGAGGTCGGCGGAGAACAAGGGTTCGACGAGTTCGAGATTGCGCACGGTGACCGGGTCGAGCAGCATGGCGCGGGAGCGGTCGAACCAGGAAGGACGGTCCAGGTGATCGAGCGCGGAGCGCTGCGTGTCGCGCAGATAGTGCAGCAAAGCGCCGGCGGCTCCGACGGCCAGAGGACGCCCGGCAAGCCCGCATCCGTCCAAAGCCAGCAGCTTGAAATGTTCCTTGAGCAGGCTCTCCGAGTGGTCGGTCGCGAAGGTCCAGGACTCGACCGGCGTCACCATCCAGCGGCCCTGCGGCGCGTTCTCGCGCGCCGCGGCCGGCAGCAGGAGATCCCGCTTGAGGCCCGGCGAAGGAGCGTCGCGCCCGGAGCCGGCGAAGAGCAGTTCGCAGACGTTGAGCTGCTCCAGCGCGATCTCCAATTCCTGAGAATCAATTTCGGTGGTGCGGAATTCGCCCGTCGAGATGTCGACCCAGGCCAGGCCCGTACAGCCCTGGCGCACGACGGCCGCGGCGAGGTAGTTGTTCTCATGCGGGCGCAGGAGCGCGGAGTCCGTGACGGTGCCGGGCGTGAGAATGCGCGTGATCTCGCGGCGCACGATCTTCTTGGTCAGGCGCGGATCTTCCATCTGGTCGCAGATGGCCACGCGGTAACCCTTCTGGATCAGGCGCGCGATGTAGTTCTCGACGGCGTGGGCCGGCACGCCGCACATCGGCACCGGCTCGCCTTTTTCCTTGTTGCGCGAGGTCAGAGTGATCTCGAGTTCGCGCGAAGCGAGGATGGCATCGTCGAAGAACAGCTCGTAGAAATCGCCCAAGCGAAAAAGCAGCAGCGCGTTGGGCGCCTGCTGCTTGGCCGCATGGTATTGCCGCATGAGCGGCGTAGACGGCTCGGGACCCACTGCAGTTAGGATCGGGTCCGCAAGCCCCTCAACGCAAGCAGGTGCCCAATGGGCGTCCGGCGCTGGGTGTGCATCGGCCGACAGTACACGCGCCTGCGCTCGATTCTGCCATAGCGCCGCCGCGCTGTTTTCGCGATCCTGTTTCTACCGTCGTCGGGGGCTACATTCCGTACCGGCTGGCCGCGGCGCAGCCGGCTTCAACTAGCGGCCTGTCGCTGAGAAATCGTTACCATGTGCCGGCCGTTTGTTGGCGCGCGGCTCAGCAGCGATTGGGGAGCAGCGTGCCGACCGCTCCTTCACAGTCGCGGCTCAGAAACGCAAGTCCCCGCGACAGGCCACTAGCGGCGGCGAGGCTCAGGGTTGCTTGGGCGGCTCGGCGGGAATCTCGCGGACTCCGCCCTCCATGCCGTAGACCTTGAGCGTTCCTGGCGCGGGCGGCGCTGGCGCGGGTTTTCTGCCAGTGAGTCCGAAGGACGGCGATTTCCGCATTTCCTGAATTTTGCGCTCCACTTCTTCGCGGCTGGCCTCGACCCGGAAGCTGACCTTATTCCCGTCCGTCGTGATCTGCAACTTGCGCATCATCTCGGCGGCCTGCTGTGCATTGACCTTTCCGGCCATGCCGAGCTTCATTTGCGCAGTGAGCATCTGCGCGAACCGCTGTGCCGCCTCGGGGCTGTTGGTGGCGAGGCTTAGCTCGAGCTTGAAGCCATCCCGAAACGCCATTCCGAGTTCCAGCCCGCTGATGTCGGCGGTCATCGCACCGAGGTTCATGTTGGACGGTTGAAAGGCCGACGGCGGAACGGTTGCGATAATCCAGAAATCATTGGCCGCCGCCATGGCGGCAGCACGCGCCAGCAGCGGGCTGGGCGTCTTGGGAGTGAGATTGCGGCGATCGATGGCGCCCCGCACCGACGCCGTATCGCCGAAAAGCAACGTGTTCTCATCGAGACGGGCAACGCTCGAGTTGCCATGCGGGTCGGGCCGATAGACATCCACAGTGTCGTAGACGTGCGATTCGCCCTTAAGAAGAGTCTGAAGATGCTCGACGGGGAAATGTCCGGTCAGGATCATGAGGAACGGCGGGTTGTCCTTGGCGGCGGGAGGCTTGCCAGCCACGGGCTTGGCGGTAGCAGTTTTGGCGGCCGGCTTGGGCGAACCGGGAGAGGACATCAGCACGCGGTCGATATCGTTAAAGAACTCCTTGCCAGGAAGCAGTTCCCTGCCCCGCACGTTAGGCAGCGCGGCTGGCAGCGCGGCGCCGCTAGTCTTCAGTTGGTCACCCAGCGATTTGCCCAGCGGTGAGTCGCGAATGCCTCGTACGTCGATGCCGATTAAAGCGGCGGCGTTGGGATGGGTGAGGTTCCACACCTTGGGCCAGGACGCCGGCGCTTGCGCGGCGGCAGTGGCCGCGAGTATGACCAGACAATACAGGCCGGCGGTGAAACGGCGCATGAAGTCCTCCTTGTTCGAGTGTAAGGCGAATTGGGCGGCAGACAACCCGAGGAAGTGGGGTTTGCCCTGCGAATTGCAGCTCTGGCACGCGCCCGTCACGCGTGCGGTCCCGCCACGCGCTATTTGTCAGGCAACATGCGCCTCAGCACCAGGTCCCACATTCCCGCGCCGATCAGGCCGCCGGCGAGCGGACCGGCAATCGGCACCCACCAGACGCTGCTTCCAGCCGTCAGGCCATTATTCTTATAGCCGACGAGCACCGTCAGCAGGCGCGGCCCGAAATCGCGCGCGGGGTTGATGGCGTATCCGTGGAGCTTGCCGAAACTGAAGCCGATGGCGACGACGATCAGTCCCACCACCAGTGGAGCGAGGTTAGCCTGCGGCGGCAGATTGCGTTCATCCCCGATGGCGAAGATCAGCAGCAGCAGCAGCGCGGTGCCGATGACCTGGTCGAAAAAACCCGCCGCGGGCACGTCCGGAAAGGCTGGAAAAGTCGTGAAAATGCCTGCCGTTTTTTCCAATCCCGGGTCGAAACGCGCGATCGCCTCGCGGTAGTTGAAAAAGACCAGGGCCGAGCCAGCGAACGCGCCGGCCACCTGCGCCAGGCAATACGGAATCACCTTGCGCCACGGGAAGCCGCGGAAGACGGCGAGCGCGAGCGTCACCGCGGGGTTCAGGTGCCCGCCACTGATGCGGATCGAGAGGTAGACGCCGAAAGTGACCGCCAGACCCCAGCCGAGTGTGATGCTGGTCCAGCCGCCGTTGACCACTTCGCCAGGCACGCCGGAACCGAACAGCACGACCATCGCGACCACACCGCCGCCGAGGGCCAGCAGAACCATTGTTCCGATAAACTCCGCCACAACCTCAGCTAGCAGTCCGTGTCTGGGCATCGGAGGCGAATTCTATCATGCGGCGCAGCCTCGGCGGGCCGTCCCCCTCGCGCCGCTCCCGTTCGCCAGCGAAACCGAGTTCCGAAAATGCGATGAGTGCCCGAAATCGCGACCTGCGGAACCTGCGTTGTGAGGACAGAAGTGCGGGGCGCTTCGACTGCGATTTGAGAGTCTGACTGCCCACTCCACACGGTGTGCGGCATGGCGGGTCAGTTCCGCGTTTTGATCGTGTACTGTTATATAACTCCTTAAGAATCAGCAAAAAATCAATATTGATCATTGTAGATATAAATACTTGACATTAGGCGG
Organism: Terriglobia bacterium; assembly: GCA_963838205.1. Classification (GTDB taxonomy): domain Bacteria; phylum Acidobacteriota; class Terriglobia; order Bryobacterales; family Bryobacteraceae; genus CAIVVT01. Next base: position 91,796 of record CAWIQF010000003.1, read on the forward strand.
AACCGTCAGTATAGTAAGTCTATCGCTGTTCTAGATTGTTGTCTTGGCAGCAAGGTCACTCGCTCACATCGTGGAGCAAAGGCCCGCCCTCCCTCCGTTGTTCGAGGCGGCTGTCGCTGACCAGGCAAGCCTGCAAACCCACCGGGGGCAATCACGAACCAGGAGCCGAAAACGGTAGCTCGACCGGTCCGCGAAAGAGTTACCAAACGAGGAGCACCGCATCGCAATGTTGAATCGACCATTTGGGTTTGGACTGCTGCTCGTATTCGGAGCAGCCTCGCTGGCGCTGCACGCGCAATCGCCAGATGAGAAGGTCCAGCAGGATGAGAAGATCCAGAAACTGGAGCAGAAGATCGACGCTTTGGAGCAGCGCATCCAGGCCGACGAAAGCAAAAGGAAAACGCCGGACGAAGCGGCTGCGGACGAAAGCAAGAAGCAAACGCAGGACGAAGCCGCTGTGGACCTGAGCAAGAGCGCCGCTACCGTCAGCGCCGATACGAGCGGCTTCAAGATTCAATCGGGCGATGGGGATTTCTTGCTGAAGATCGGGGCCGACCTGCAGGTCGATAACCGTTCCTTTCTGGGCGACGGCAGTTCCGCGCTGCCCGACTCGATCGTGCTGCGCCGCGCCCGTCCGACTTTCTCAGGCACCGTCTACAAGTACTTCGACTTCATGTTCCGGCCGGATTTTGGTCTGGGCCAGGTTGTCATCTACGATGCCTACCTGAATTACACATACTTCTCGAGCGCCAACCTGACGGTTGGGAAATTCAAGCCGCCCGTCGGGCTCGAGCGCCTGCAGACTGACGACGATACCAACTTCATCGAACGCGGCCTGCCGACGTTGCTTGTCCCCAGCCGCGACATCGGCTTTCAGCTCTCAGGCAATCTCCTCGACCGGCGCGTGTACTACGCTGCCGGCGTGTTCAACGGCGTGCCCGACAACGGATTGAGTGACAGCGCCGCCTCCGACCACCGCGACTTCGCGGGCCGCATTTTCCTGACGCCGTTCCTGCCCGCGGCGGGCAATCCGCTCAGTGGCCTGGGCTTCGGCGTGGGCGCCTCCGACGGCAGCGTCAGCAACATCGCACTGCCCGCTTACAAGTCGGTTGGCCAAAATACCTTCGTCACATTCGAGTCGGGCGTCGCCTCCTCCGGCCACCGCACGCGCCTCGCTCCCCAGGCCTACTATTACCTGGGACCTTTCGGCCTGCTCTCCGAGTACACGCTCACCGAAGAAGGTTTCCAGAAAACCACGGTCCGTCGCGACATCGCGTTGCGTGCCTGGCAGGTGCAGGCTACCTACATCCTGACGGGCGAGCACAAGAGCTTTACGAGTCCCACGCCGAAAAGATCCTTCGATCCTCGCAATGGCGGCTGGGGTGCAGTCGAACTGGCCGCCCGCGTGGGCGATTTCGCCGCGGAGCGCGGCGTCTATTCCTACGGCCTGATGGATCCGACCAAGTCCGCACGCCGCGCTCACGAATGGACCGGCGGCGTCAACTGGTATCTCAACCGGCTGCTGCGCGTCTCGCTGGACTACGGCCGGACCAGCTTCGAGGGCGGCGCGGTCAACGGCAACCGCCCCACGGAGAATGTGATCCTGACGCGTTTCCAGATCAATTTCATCTGAAAAAGCTTAGGCCATCCTCATGAAAACCACTTCAATCGCCGCCGCGGCTCTGGCATCTGCGCTGGCCCTCGTCGCGCTGGGCTACTCCGCGCTGGCCCACTCCGCGGAAACCATAAAGCTCCTCAACGTCTCCTACGATCCCACGCGCGAGTTGTACCAGGACATCAACGCCTCGTTCGTGAAACTCTGGAAAGCCAAGACCGGCCAGGACGTGCAGATCAGCCAGTCCCACAGCGGGTCGGGCAAGCAGGCGCGCTCGGTCATTGACGGTTTGCAGGCCGATGTAGTGACCCTCGGCCTGGCCTACGATGTTGACGTGATTTCGGAAAAGGCGGGCTTGCTGCCTTCCAACTGGCAGACGCGGCTACCGCATAACAGCGCTCCTTTCACCTCCACCATCGTGTTTCTGGTGCGCAAAGGAAATCCCAAACACATCCGGGATTGGGACGATCTGGTGAAGCCCAACGTCGCCGTCATCACGCCCAATCCCAAGAGCTCCGGCGGCGCGCGTTGGGCCTACCTCGCGGCGTGGGGCTCCGCTCTGCTGCGCAATCACAATGACGAAAACAAAGCCCGTGAATTCGTCACGCGGCTGTACCGGAATGTGCCCGTGCTCGACTCGGGCGCGCGCGGCGCCACCACCACCTTCGCGCAGCGCGGCATCGGCGACGTCCTTCTTTCCTGGGAAAATGAAGCCTTCCTCGCGCTTAAAGAACTCGGCGCAGACAAGTTCGAAATCGTCACGCCCGCGGTGAGCATCCTGGCCGAACCGCCGGTCAGCGTGGTCGACAAAATCGCCGCCAGACACGGCACCACCGCCGTCGCCAAAGCCTATCTCGAATTCCTCTTTTCCGAGGACGGCCAGGAGATCGGCGCGCGCAACTACTATCGCCCGCGTTCGGAGAAAATCGCCCTCCGCTACGCCGGCCGTTTCCCCAAGCTGCAGCTTTTCACCATCGACCAGCTCTTCGGCGGATGGCGCAAGGCCCAGAAGACTCATTTCGATGATGGAGGCGTCTTCGACAAGATCTACGCGCCCGGCAGTTGAGCCGCCGCGCGGCTCTGTTAAAGTCGAACATACGCATGCCGACCTCCTTCCGACGCCACAGCATTCTCCCGGGCTTCCGGCTGGCGCTCGGTTTCACGATTTTTTACCTGAGCCTGATCGTCCTGATCCCGCTCAGCGCCGTGTTCCCGAAGGCCGCATCGGGCGGCTGGGCGCATATCCGCGCGGTAATTACATCGCCCAGCGTGATGGCCGCCTATCGGCTGAGTTTCGGCGCGTCGTTCGCGGCCGGTCTGATCAGCGTCGTCGTCGGCTTCCTCGTCGCCTGGGTGCTGGTGCGTTACGATTTCCCCGGCCGCGCGCTCGTCAACGCGCTGGTCAACCTGCCTTTTGCGCTGCCCACCGCCGTCGCCGGCATCGCCCTCACCAGCCTGTACACCGAGAACGGCTGGATCGGCCGCTATCTGCAGCCCCTCGGCATCAAGGTCGCCTTCACGCCGCTGGGCATCATCGTCGCTCTGACTTTCGTCGGCCTGCCGTTCGTCGTGCGCAGCGTTCAACCCGTGCTGGCGGACCTGGATGACGAGTTGGAAGAGGCCGCCTCCACCCTCGGCGCAACTCACTGGCAGGTTTTCTTCAAAGTGATTCTCCCGCTGCTGCGTCCGGCCTTGCTGACCGGCTTTGCGCTGGCCTTTGCCCGCGCTTTGGGCGAATACGGCTCCGTCATTTTCATCGCCGGCAACCTGCCCATGCGCACCGAAATCGTCCCGCTCCTGATCGTCAACAAGCTTGAACAATACGACTACTCCGGCGCGACGGCCATCGCCGCCGTCATGCTCCTGACGTCCTTCGTGCTGCTGCTGGCCATCAATCTTCTTGAGCGCCGCACGCGCCGCTTCCTGGAGGCGCGTTAAGCCATGGCCGGCGCAACGGTCGCCCTGCCGCTTCGTCCTCCGCGCGCCGCGCCGCGCCGCGACCCGCTCTTCGTGCGCTACGGCTTAACCACTCTGGCACTCGCCGCGCTCGGAGTTCTGATCGTGCTGCCGCTCGTGGCCGTTTTCGTGCAGGCCTTCCAGAAAGGCGCGGCCGTTTACTTCGCCGCCATTCGCCAGCCCGATACGCTCTCCGCGATCCGGCTTTCCCTGCTCACCGCCGCTATCGTCGTACCCCTCAATACGCTGTTCGGACTGGCCGCGGCCTGGACGGTCACGAAGTTCGAATTTCGCGGCAGAAATGTTCTGCTCGCGCTGATTGACTTGCCGCTCGCCGTTTCCCCGGTCATCGCCGGTTTGATCTATGTGCTCGTTTTCGGCACGCAAGGCTGGTTTGGACCCTGGCTCGCCGATCACGATCTGCGCGTCATTTTCGCAGTGCCCGGTATCGTCCTCGCCACCACCTTCGTCACCTTCCCCTTCGTGGCGCGCGAGTTGATTCCGCTGATGCAATCGCAGGGCTCGGACGAGGAGGAGGCCGCGCTGGTGCTCGGCGCCGGCGGCTGGCGCGTTTTCTTCCGCATCACTCTGCCCAACATCCGCTGGGGACTGCTGTTCGGCGTGGTCCTGTGCACCGCCCGCGCACTCGGCGAATTCGGCGCCGTGTCGGTCGTTTCCGGTCACATTCGCGGCCAGACCAACACTCTTCCATTGCACGTCGAGATCCTCTATAACGAGTACAACTACGCCGGCGCGTTCGCCGTCGCTTCCCTGTTGAGCGTGGTCGCGGTGATCACCCTGGCCATCAAAAAGTTCCTCGAATGGAAGACCTCTCAGGAGTCCCGATGAGCATCGAAGTCGACCACATCCGCAAACACTTCGGCGCCTTCGAAGCCCTCAACGACGTCAGCTTCCGCATCGAAAGCGGGGAGCTGGTCGCCTTGTTGGGACCTTCCGGCTCCGGTAAGACTTCCCTGCTGCGGATCATCGCCGGCCTGGATCAGCCCGACAGCGGAACCGTTCGCCTGTATGACGAAGACGCCACCGGCACCTCGGCCCGAGATCGCCACGTCGGCTTCGTGTTCCAGCATTACGCCTTGTTCCGCCACCTCACGGTGTTCGAGAACATCGCCTTCGGCTTGCGGGTCCGTCCCGCCGCAACGCGTCCTCCCGAGGCCGAGATCCGCGAGCGCGTGCGCAAACTGCTCGAGCTGATTCAGTTGGACTGGCTCGGCGACCGCTACCCCAATCAGCTCTCCGGCGGCCAGCGCCAGCGCGTCGCCCTCGCCCGCGCCCTGGCGGTCGAGCCGCGCGTGCTCCTGCTTGACGAACCCTTCGGCTCGCTCGATGCCAAGGTGCGCAAGGAACTCCGCCGCTGGCTGCGCCGGCTGCACGATGAACTGCACGTCGCCAGCGTCTTTGTGACGCACGATCAGGAGGAAGCGCTCGAAGTATCGGACCGCGTGGTCATCATGAACCAGGGCCGCATCGAGCAGATCGGCACCCCCAGCGAAGTCTACGACACTCCGGCGACCCCTTTCGTCTACCAGTTTCTCGGCGACGTCAATCTGTTCCACGGCCGCGTCAACCCGGCCGGCTATGTCCGGCCGCACGAACTCGAGGTCGCCCCGCATGCGACCGCCGGCCCCGCCGCCGTGGCCGCGAAGGTTCTGCACATCGGCTGGATCGGTCCCGTGGTGCGCCTGGAGTTGCAGCGCGAGGACACCGGTCAGGCGCTCGAGGCCGAAATCCCGCGCGACCGTTATCGTCAGCCTCGACCTGAAAATCGGCGATCTGGTGGATCTCACACCGCGCAATCTGCGCGTGTTTAACGAGGATCCCGCGGATTCCGCTTGATTGGGACCCCGCGCCGGTCGGGTACCCTATCCACAATACCGGCCGCGTCAGCGGCCCGAGTTTCGTCACCAAACCGGCCATCGAAAAGGCGCTCGGCCATAGCGCCTGCTGGACGCTTCCGGACTATTCCAGCGAGCTCGAGGCGGCCTATGGCTCCGGCAACTTCATCGACGACGCCAGATCCCTGCGGCGCCAATGCAAACAGTTGGTGGCCCGGTCGCTCGGCACGTCAAAAGACGACCCAGTCACCCAACCGTCATTCTGGTCATCGTCGCTCGATAGCCTTCGCCGCGCGTTTTCTCCTGTCTCAAGCGGTGGCAGGAACGGCGCCCGCAGTTGCGGCAGCCGTGAGCAGATCGCGCCGGAAACCCTGCGCACCTCGCGCGCGCCGCTGGCGGCGAATGAACAAAGCCCGTTCCCTATTCAATTGAATCCTCCCGGCTACTGACTGGGCGCCTGAGTCTGGTCCTGGCGGCTTTTCAATCTGAATTCAAGACTCACGCGCGCCATCGCGGGACGATAGCGGCCCAGCCCCGCGCTTTCGGCCCGCCGGCGCGGCCAAATCGCCCATTGCGTGGAATGCGGTCGCGAGATTTCCTGGGCTGACGATAAGACCATTGGAGGCCACACCATGCCCGACGAGGAACTCAGATTATTGATCGTGGACAACGCCGAGGATGCCCGCAACGTCCGCGAAATGCTCGAATCCGCCAACGGGCCCAGGTTCAATGTGCAGGTCGCGGAGAATCTCGTTACGGCTTTGAATGCGCTGGCGCGCCTTAGCTTTGACGTGGTGCTGGTGGAACTCGCCCTGGGCGATTCCCAGGGCCTGGCCACCTTCGAAACCATCCAGCGCCATGCCCACGGCCTGCCGATCGTTATTTACACCGGCACGGCGAATGAGATGCAAGCCCTGACGGCGGTCGAACGAGGCGCCCAGGACTACCTGATCAAGGGCAAGCCGAGCTGCCAGGCGTTCATGCGCGTGCTTCAATATTCGGTCGCGCGCAACCGCCGCCTGGCGGGTGCCGCGCAGGCCGAAGCCGTCGAGGCCAAAACCGTCGGCTTCCTGGCGGTGAAAGGCGGCGTCGGCGCCACTACGATCGCCACGCATTTCAGCGTCGAACTGGCGCGTCAGACGCACGCCAAGGTGCTGCTGTTGGACCTCGACATGAGCGGCCGGTCGGCGGCACTTCTCCTGAAGGCCGACGCCCACTACTCCGTCGCCGATGCCGCCACGAACCTGCACCGGCTCGACACCGACTTTTGGGCCCGCATCGTCTGCAAAACGGCCTATGACGGCCTCGAGTTGTTGCAGGCCCCCGGCGCCGTCGGCGCCTTCGACCAGCTCAGCGGCGAGCGCGTCCGGCACGTGCTGCGCTTCGCCCGATCGCTGTATTCCTATATCGTCGTGGACCTCGGCCGCGCCGACCCTATCAGCCTGCGGCTGCTCGAGGAGCTCAACGAGATCTACGTGGTCACAACCTGCGGCATGGTCGAAATGTACGAAACCAGTCGCGTTCTGAAAAAGTTGTCGAGTCTCGGATTCACCGAGAATCAGGTCCGGTTGATCATCAACCGGGTCAGCGGCCCGAACTTCGTCACCCGCTCGGCCATCGAAAAGGCGCTGGGCCATTCCGCCTGCTGGACGCTCTCGGACTACTCCAGCGAAATCGAGGAGGCCTATAGCTCCGGAAACTTTATCGAGCGCGCCTCGTCCCTGCGGCACCAATGCGAACTGCTGGTGGCCCGCTCGCTAGGCGCCTCGAAAGACGCCCTCCTCACCCAGCCGCCATTCTGGTCGTCGGCGCTCGATAGCCTGCGGAGCTTGTTTTCCTCAGTCTCGCCCGGCGGCCGGGAAAGCGCCCGCAATGCCCCCCGGAAACAGCCGCTCAACATCGCGCCCGAGAATGAGACTTCAGCCACCGTGTCTGTTCTCTCGCCGTCCGTCCAGGAAAGCCCCCAGCGCTTGCCCGGTTCGGTCATGCGCGACGACCGCGCCAGCGGTCCCAGCGCCGCCATCCGGAACCAGCCTCTGAACGTCGCGGTCGAGCCTGAATCTCCAGCCGCCGCGCTCGATGAACACTCTGTCGAGTGAGGAGATCGCCTGGCCGCCGGCCGTGGAAATCCCGCGCGTCCGCTTGCGAGCGCCGCCGCACTCCGTAGGGGCAAGCTGGACCTGCGCCGAGACTGCTAAGTCGCGGGAATAGGCGCATCCAACCGCTCGCTTGCGCGCGCCGTCCCGTAACGGTTTCAGTGCCGCAACCCTAAAGGAGCCGGAACCGCAACTCCGGCCACCAGGCACTAGCTTCGTCATTCCCCAGCGCGGATCATGCCCGTTGTCTCGCCTCCGCTGCCTCGCTTTTCGCGCCAATTCCGACGCTGCGCCCCGCTCCGGCATCCGACGCCGGTCGAGGCGCGCCTGCGTCCGGTCATCCCGCGCGGCGGCGCCACCGGTGTGGGCGTCCATGGCGTCGAAACTATCTTGCATTTATTTGTTATTTTGCGAGAGAAGATCTTTGAACCTGGATGACCTATTTGTGGATCATCTCGGGTATACTAAGCCTGCTCGCAGCTTGCGATCAATACTCTTTTGAAGAGGTATAACAGTGCGTTTCCTTTTGAAATTGGCTTTTTCGCTTGCTATCGGGGTTTGCGCGGTGAGCCAAACGCTCCCGACCCTCTCCATCTCCGTTAGCCATACCGGCACCTTCCTGCTCGGTCAGACGAATGCCTTCTTCGTGATCCGCGTGAGCAACGTCGGCACCGGCCCGACCACCAGCGCCGTGCAGGTAACCGACCATGCCGTGACTGGAATGCAAATCACCTCGCTGGGCGGTCCCGGCTGGAGCTGTTCCAACGTCACCTGCGTCCGCAGCGACGTTCTCGCGGCGGGCCAGACCTATCCCGCCATCGTCGCGCAAGGCACAGTGTATTCGAACGCCCCGGCCACGATTACCTATGGCGCCACGGTCTACTTCGGCGGCGATCCGAACACGCACGGCGCCACCGATACCGCGAACGTCGTATCGTACGGGTATCCGGTGGCCTGGGGCGGAGATCAATCCGGCGAGTCCCTGGTGCCGACGGGCTTGACCAACGTCGTGGCCCTGTCTGGCGGCGGCTCGGATACCCTGGCCCTGCTCGGCAACGGCACGGTCCTGGCCTGGGGCGACAATACCTACGGCCAAACCACCGTGCCCGCGGGCTTGACGAAAGTACTTTCCATCGCCGCCGGAGACATGCACAGCCTCGCCCTCGAGAGCAGCGGCACCGTCGTCGCCTGGGGCGACAACTCCGCCGGTGAACGAACCGTGCCCACGGGTCTCGCCGGCGTCGTGGCCATCGCCACCGGCCACGCCTTTAGCCTCGCCTTGAAGGGCGACGGCACGGTCGTGGCCTGGGGCGACAACTCCCACGGCCAGTGCACTGTGCCGGCCGGCTTGAAGAACGTCAAGGCCATTACCGCCGGCTGGTGGCATAGCGTGGCGCTGAAGAACGACGGCACCGTCGTAGCCTGGGGCTATAACGTGGACGGCGAGAGCACGCCCACGCCCGGATTGAAAAATGTCACGGCCATCGTCGCCGGCGCTTATCACACCCTCGCTCTCAAGAGCGACGGCACTGTCGCGGCCTGGGGCGTGGATACTAGCAACCAGATCGACGTGCCCTCAACCGTGATCGATGCCGTCGCCATCGCCGCCGGCTGGGACCACAGCCTGGCACTGCTGGCCGACGGAACCGTCGTGCCCTGGGGTTACGCCGGCTACGGCCAGTTGGCGACACCCGGCGGTTTGACCGATATCACCAGCCTGGCCGCGGGAGGATATCACAGCCTGGCCTTAACCTCCATCGCCTACGTCACAATGCCGATCGTCGTCAAAGCCAGCGCAGCCGCCCCGAGCCTAGGCTCCCCGAACCTCCTCGTGGACTCAATTCAGGTCAGCGGCAGTGGCGTGCTGTTCAACTGGGCCCCCGGCACATCTGTCTACGTGGGTGGAGTATGGGAGTTTCTGCCCGGCGCTTCCCACACCCTGAGCGTCGCTACGCTGCCGACCGGCACGGGCGTCCAGTATGTCTTCAGTTCCTGGAGTGACGGCGGCGCCGAGTCGCACACCGTCAGCCCCGTTGCGCCCACCACTTATACCGCCTATTTCACGACCCAATATCAGTTGACCACCGCCTCGAGCAACGACGCATGGGGATCCATTACTCCCGCCGACGGAGCCCATTGGTATGGCGCCGGCTTGGTCGCAAGCGTGACCGCAACCCCGTCTACGGGCTACTCCTTCACAGGCTGGTCGGGCGGCGCTTGCACCACCCAAAGCACGACCTGTAATGTGACCATGAATGCACCGGCTTCGGTCACCGCCAACTTCGTCCCGACCGCTAGCCTGCCGGCTCCCATCCTCTCCCTCTCTTCGTCACATAGCGGTCATTTCCTGCAGGGTCAGTCCAACGCCGTCTATCTGCTGCGGGTTTCCACTGCAATCACCGCTGGTCCCACCAACGGAACGACTACGGTGACCGATACCCTGCCCGCCGGTTTGACCCTGGTCTCGATGTCCGGCGAAGGTTGGAGCTGCACAGCCAACTCCTGCTCTCGCTCCGACACGCTCCCCAACGGCCAGAGCTATCCGGCCATCGAGCTTGTCGTCAAGGTGGCGGCGGGCGCCGCCGCCAGCGTGACCAACGTGGCGAACCTCTCTTATGCGACCGTCTCGAACGTGGCGACCGCGAGTGACGTCACTGCCATCGCCGCCACCGGCTATCCCCTGGCCTGGGGCTTGAACACCAACGGACAATCCACCGTGCCCGCGGGTCTGACCAACGTCGTATCCGTCGCCGGCGGCACGGCCCATTCGCTTGCGCTGAAGGCCGACGGCACCGTTGTGGCCTGGGGCGACAACTCCCACGGCCAGTCCACAGTGCCCACCGGTTTGACGGGCGTCATGGCGATCGCCGCCGGAGCCTACCACAGCCTCGCCCTGACGACGGCAGGAACAGTCGTAGCCTGGGGCGATGACACCTATGGGCAAACCATCCTGCCCGCGGCCCTGACCAGTCCCACCTGTTCGACTCAACCCTGTGCCGTGGCCATTGCCGCCGGCGCCTATCACAGCCTGGCTCTGATGAGCGATGGAACCGTCATCGGCTGGGGCTACGATCTGGATGGCGAAACCGATGTGCCCGCATCGCTGGCGAGTGTCGTGGGCATCGCCGCCGGTGCCACTCACAGCGTGGCCGTGACCAGCAGCGGAGCGGTCGTGGCTTGGGGCTCCAATGCGTACGGCCAAACCAATGTGCCCGCCGGTTTGTCCGGCATCGTCGCCGTGGCCGCCGGTGCGAACCACAGTCTGGCATTAAGCGCCACCGGCACCGTAGCGGCCTGGGGTGACAACACCTATGGCCAGATCACCGTGCCCTCGAGCTTGGCTGGCGTCGTCGCGGCGATTGCCGCCGGCGGCGATCAAAGCCTCGCTTTGAAGAAGACCGGAACCATCTCCGCCTGGGGCGACAATACCGACGGCCAGGACGCCGTCTCCGCCAGTCTGGCCAATGTGACCGCCATCGCCGCCGGCACCAGTCACAGCCTGGCTGTGAGCACCGGCGCCTCCGGAAGCGTCGCCATCACGCTCACCACATCGCAACCCGGGACAAGCATCACTGCGGACGGAACCCCGGTCCCCGCCAACGTGATCCTCGATTGGGCCGCCGGCAGCAGCCACACCATCGCCGCCCCGACGCCGCAGTCGGGCCCGGCGGGCACGCGTTACGTGTTCGTCAGTTGGAGCGACGGCGGCGCCGCCTCACATGCCGTTACGCCCGCTGCGGCGACTACCTACAAGGCCACCTTCAGTACCCAGTATCTGTTGACCGCCGCCGTCAACAACGCCGCCGCCGGCGCCATCCTGCCCGCTACCGGTTGGTATAACCCTGCCACGCTGGTCTCTGTCACCGCCACCGCCAAGCCCGGATACAAGTTCTCCGGCTGGTCCGGCGCCTGCACCGGCACCGCCGCCTGCAAAGTGACCATGAGCGCACCCCAGTCCGTGACCGCCAACTTCGGCGCGTTGCCCTCCAACTTGTCCATCACCTCCACCCACACCGGCAACTTCTATCGCGGTGAACCCGTCGCCTACTTCACCCTCAAGGTCACCGACGCCTCAACGGCTGGCCCAACCCGCGGCACGGTGTTCGTCACCGAATATGTACCGGCCGGCATGACTCTGGTCTCGATCTCGGGCGCCGGCTGGAGTTGCAGCGGCGCGACCTGCTCGCGCACCGACTCGCTCGCTCCGGGCGCCTCTTACCCGCCCATCAGCGTGGGCGTTTATGTCTCCCTCGCTGCGCCCCTATCGTCCACCAACGGCGCCAACGTGGGCGGCGGCGGCTCGCCTTCCAGCACTGCCTCCGACCCCACTAAGGTCAGTCCTACTGCTCCTTAAGTCGATCTCGACCCTCCCGTAGCCACCCCCTCCCGGGACCAGCTTTTGGTCCCGGGAGGGGGCGTGGCTTTACTCCACTTGAGCTGAGCCGTCGGTCACCCTGCCAAAAACCCGGGCCCGACGTTTCTGTCCGAGGCGTGCGCAACTCCCTCGATCCAACCTTTGCCCTCCGTGCGCCGTCCAGCCTCCTTGCACCACAACCGCCTCGCGCGCGGGGGACACCGCGGCCCACTCATCGCCGGGCATGACCACCGGGCTTTCTGCCGAGGGGGCCACCAAGGCGGCCGCCGCGAACGCCGCGGGTGTTTCCACGCGCTACCTCCTTTGCCATGCTTCCACCCCTGCCGCGCTATCCTGAGCAGTAGGGATGCGAACAATTATTGCCGTTCTTGTCGTTTTCGGCGCGGCCCTCGCGCTGCTGCTGGCCTTCTCGGCCACCCCCGCCTTGGATCTACCCTCCTCCGTCACCGCCCTCGGCGCCGCCACCACTATCCCCGTCCGCGTGCGCGCCCCGCACGGAACCCGCCGCCTCACCGCCTACGTCGAGCAGAACGGCGTCCGTTCCACCGTCTTTGAAATCAACCAGCCCGCCCGCCGCTTCCTCTGGCAGCGCCACGTCTCCGACTCGATCGTGCACTTCACGGCAGGCGTGAAAGCCACCCCCAGCCTGAAGGACGGCCCCGCGCGCCTGACCATCGAAGCCACCTCCAACGACCTCCGCGCGAGCACCGCCACCGTCACCCGCTCAGTGACGGTCGTAACCCGTCCCCCCGTTCTAAGCGTCGACTCCGAACAGCACTACCTCTACCTCGGCATGGCCGACCTGGTCACCTTCACCGTCTCCGGCTATTGGACCGAGGCCGGAGTCCGCGTCGGCGATCAGAGATTCCGCGCCTGGCCCATGCCTGGCGGAAAGCCCGGCTTCTTCTCGCTCTACGCTTTCGCCTGGAACATGCCGCCACAGACGGTTCCTCTGGTCTACGCCACCAACCCCGCGGGCAACGAAGTCACGGGCGGGATGGTCATCCGCTTCCCCCAAAAGGAGCAGCCCAAATACCGCACCCGCGACATGGCCATCGACGACCGCTTCATCCAGAAAGTGATCGACGAACTCGACCCCAACGGCGCTGGCGATTCCGTGACGCGTTTTCTGAAGCTCAACGGTGAGATGCGCCGCGCTAACAATCAGGCCCTATCCGATCTGCGGCTCAAGTCCGAAGCCCACTTCCTCTGGTCCCGAGCCTTCCGCCAGCAGCACAACTCCCAGGTCGAGTCCAACTTCGCCGACGTCCGCAACTATATCTACCAGGGCAAGAAGATCGACCAGCAGGTCCACCTCGGCTATGACCTTTCCGTCACCCAGCACGTCGGCGTCGAAGCCTCAAACGACGGCCGGGTCGTCTATGCCGCTCCGCTCGGCATCTATGGCAACTGCATCGTGCTCGACCACGGCTACGGTCTGCAGTCCATCTACGGCCACCTCAGCGAAATCGCGGTCCACGAAGGCGACCTTGTCAAACAAGGCCAGATCCTGGGCAAGAGCGGCCAGACCGGCATGGCCGGCGGCGACCACATCCACTTCAGCATGCAGCTCGACGGCGTCCAGATCGACCCCAAAGAGTGGTGGGATTCCCACTGGATCAAGGATCACATCGCCAGCCGCGTCGACCTGCCCGGCTTCCAATACTGACCGCTGGCCGCACCGGCCGCCGAAACACACGAACTTCGCAAAAACACTGCGATTTCACGTTGCTTCCAAACGCGGTGACTTTTCAATAAGTCCTTTAGAAAACCATAGTTACACGGATACGCAAAGACGCGCGACAAACGGTGTTTCCCCCGCGTCAAACACGGTGTTTTGCCGGTGAATTCCCGCGCGGCGCACGTTGAAAACCGCATGCATCCAGCTCCAGCTAACAGCGCAGCCGTCCAGTTCGGCGGTGCAAGCCGACCAGGTGGTCGCGCGATTCTGGCCTTCAACTATCGTTTGCGGACGCGTCAGAGCCAGGGTTCCATCAGCCATTGGAGCCGGTCGCAGTGGTCTGGGACTGCGAGGTCACGCCGGCCTGCGACAGCGTGTCGAGAATAATGTTCACAGGATTGAGGGAACCGCTCTGGGCTCCGTTGACCTGCATCGCCGACAGGAGTTCACTCGTGAGCTGGCTGGCAGTCGTGCTGCTGTCGGTGGTGCTCGTAGTAGCGCTGGAACTGTTGTCGGAATCGGACGCCGCGGCTTGCGCATGATGATGGTGGTGGTGATGCCCGCCAACCGCCTGCGCCAGATCCTGGATATTGGGCAGCTGGCCGCTCTGCGAGGCGTCCGTAAAGTCGGTGGCGAGCTGGTTGAGCTGGGTTGCGGCCGTCGTATTACCGTCCGCCTGGGCAGTCGTGGCGGCGCTTGTCAGGTTCGTGGCGATTTGCGCGGTAACCTGCTTGTACTCGGTAGGATTCGATTGTTGGAGTTGCTGGAGCGTCTCCAGAATCTGGGCCAGGGGCGAAAGCTGGGTGCTGTCAGTTTGCTGCGTGGACGTTAACGCGACTACGCTGCCCGTACTGTTGCTGGTTTCGTTGGCTGTCAAGCCGGCGTTCTGCAGCCGACTGAGAATGGACTGCAGGTAGTTATTGGAGAGGGTGTTCATCGAAACGCTGCTCATGCCAGCCTCATCGGCAATCCGGTCGCCACTTTGAAAGTTGTTTTAAGCCATTGAAATGAAAGACCCGGGTAATGCCCGGTAGCGGGTTTGAACCACTCTGGAAATCAAGCGTGCCGAATGGGAACCAGGCGTTGAGCCGCAGTTTCCATTTTGGGACGCGCGGAAGAAACAGCCAGCAGCGCTCCGGACCGGTAGCAGATGATTTGGGAATGTCGTCTTTGGGAGCAGAATCGCAACGCCACCGCCAAGCCTGCCGCAGGGGGCGCGAACGCGCGTCTCTTGCAGCCGCGGATTGAGCGCGGGTGCAGCGGCGAAACCGAAAGGGTGTTTCGGTTTTTGTCTGTTAGCGATTGATTCTAAGACACCACAGCCGTAACCCCTTACGATTTCCCTGTTTGCAGCAAGCGCCGCCCGAGCGCAAGACCGAGGCGTTTTAAAAGTGGGGAACGCGGTTCGGCAAGGGCGGAAATGAGCCGCACGGCAGAGGCGCGAGCGCCCGATGGAAGTGCTTCTTCGACCAGATTGCAGCTCCCATCTGTTGGCCTACACAGCCAGGAGTCGGGAGCGCGCTGGAGATCGTCTAACGAGTGCTGTCCTGCTCACGACTCGCGACCGGTTGACGCGCCAGTTTGCGCCTAAACAACCCGGCCACAATCAGACCCGCCGCCATGAGCCACAGTGTCGCAGGCTCCGGAGCCGACTCCTCCGCATCCGCCGGCTGTCCCAGATCAAGCGGAGCGCCCGTCGGAAGGAAATAGTTGCCTCCCGTGCCCGGTGGAGGAGGATCTTGATTCTGCGGGTCGGTAAAGCCCCACCCCGGGAAAATGGTCGAGCTGAAGAAGCCTCCGTAATCGGCTGCAACGAATAGCCTCTCGCCATCGCTGGACGGCCCGCCTATAAGAGATGTGGGCTGGCCCACACCCGAGCAAGCCGAAACATCGCTGATGTCGATCGTTGTCTGCGATGGCGCGGGGATGTTCCAGTCCGTGCGGCCGGGCGAGCCGGAACCATGACCGGGCAGGATTGTGCCGGCAAAAATGGGCGTGGCAAGCAGCAGCACACCGGCCAGCCAGGCCTTGGATAGGCGTTTCAGATGCATTTGGAACTCTCCCTGAGATATAGTCTTCATCGAGCCGCGGCGTGAGCCGGCATTGGCCCGCGCAACGGATCAAAACGGGAGAGGGTTGATAAACGCCTGGTAGGAGTGCGCGGGGTGATCCCCGCCTGCATCCGGCCGGTTGGGAATTTCAATCGGCCGCTCCGCGAAACAAAACTCGTTTCGGCGGCGGCCTTTGCCTTTTATTTCTACTTGTATTGTATTCCGTTTTCCACTCGGAAGTCTAGAGAATTCAGGTATTTACCAAAGCCAAGCTACCCGAAAAGTACCACTCCGGCAGTACTTGGCCTATCGGCGCTCAGTCGCCAAATTCGCGCCAGAATCTCTTCCCGTCCCTCTAATCAAGTGGCCGCAACCGGCCGATCTAAGGAGTGGAATGCCTCGCAAGGTGGCCGTGAAGCACATCTTCGGAGAACGGATCAAACGTCGTCGGGCACGCGCCGTATCCGCCTGGATCCTGGTGTTGATCGTGGCCGGCGCGGCCTCTGCAGGGGAGAAATCAGGCACTTCCCTGCCGCCCCCGGAACTGGTGGGGCACTGGCGCGGGCAGGGCCGCATTGTGAATGACTGGACATCGGTCCAAACGCTGCCGGTGGACATCGGGATCATGCCCGACGGGACCGTCGCCGGAACCATCGGATACGCCGAGATTGCCGGCGGCGTGTACCTGGAGCCCAAGAAGCAATCCGCCAAAATGCCGGGATTCACGCTCTCGGTCAATCTCGACGGACAGTTGCTCGGCGACGGCGTAATGCGGCGCGCCATGCAGCTCTACCTCAGCCCGGCCAATGGCCGGCTGACCGGGTCCGGCGCAAGCGAGGGCGGCATGCAGTGGCCGGGCTCGTGGCGCCAGACCAAGCGGCGCACCGGGCGGCTGCAGGTGCGCGCCGTCAGCCTGGCAAGAGTGGACGCGCGCGGCCCGTAGCGGCCGGCGAATCGGTTGTAGAATCAGTGCAGCCCGGGCGTTCGAGCGAGGCACAGCCACTCCGGCCGGCGGGAGACACTTGATGCTGCAACTATCAATGGAAGAACTGTACGCCACGCGGATGGCGCGCTATGTGTGCGCGATGCACAACGGTATGCCGGATCGCGTGCCGCTGCGGCCGTTCGCCGCCGAGATCACGGCGCGGCATGCGGGCTTCACGTGC
This sequence comes from Terriglobia bacterium, assembly GCA_963838205.1. Classification (GTDB taxonomy): domain Bacteria; phylum Acidobacteriota; class Terriglobia; order Bryobacterales; family Bryobacteraceae; genus CAIVVT01. The sequence continues at coordinate 108,592 of CAWIQF010000003.1, forward strand.
CAGGAGGTGACGCACGATTACCGCAAGGCGTTCGAGGCGATCATACGCTGCTGCCACGACTACGACTGGGACGCGACCGTGCCGAACATGGTGTACGTCTGGACCGGGCTGACGCAGGCGGCGGGTCTGACTTACTACGGCGTACCGGGCATCGACGTCGAGGCCGACGTCTGTTTTCAGTACCGCGAGCCGGCCGAGCAAACCGCGTTCATGAAGCGCGAGGAGTACGACGAGCTGATTGCCGACCCGGTACGGTTCCTGTACGAGACATGGCTGCCGCGGGTCTCGACCGAGTTCAGCGCGCGCGGCCAGGCGGCGACGTTCCGCAACAACCTGGCGTTCGTGAAGAGCAGCATGGCGATGATGGAGTACTTCACCGCGTTCGGCCCGCAGGTGGAGCGGATGCGGCGCGAGTGCGGCACGGTTTCGGCGATCTGCGGCATGCTGAAGGCGCCGCTGGACATTCTGGCCGACAAACTGCGCGGGTACCTCGGGCTGGCCTACGACCTGATGGAGATACCGGAGAAGGTGGAGCAGGCCTGCCGGGCGCTGATGCCGCACCTGGGCTACCTGGCGTTAACGGGGGCCGATCCGTCGCACCAGGTTCCGATCCCGATCTGGATGCACCGCGGATGCACGCCATTTATCTCGAAGGAGCATTTCGAGAGGATCTACTGGCCGACGCTGAAGCCGATCGTGGAGGCGCTGTGGGCCCAGGGCAACCAGACGCTGTTTTACGCCGAAGGCAAGTGGGATGCGCACCTGGAGAGCTTTGCCGAATTGCCCGCGCACAGCATCGTCTATCACCTCGACCGGGGCAATCCGGAACGCACGCACGAGGTGCTGGGGAAGAAGTTCTGCCTCAGCGGCGGCCTGCCGAACGTCATGATGGCGTTTGCCCCGCCGGAGCAGGTGCGGGCGCAATGCCGCAAACTGATCGAGAGCATCGGCGCCGAAGGCGGCTACATCATGGACGCGAGCGCGATCCTGCAGAACGACGCCACGCTCGAAAACCTGCGCGCGATGACCGAGGCGACGCGCGAATACGGGGTTTATCGTTCACCATCCGCGCCCACGCCTGTGGCGGAGGCGCGCGTCACGACGGCGGGACTTCCGGCGTGGGTCAGCGCGGCACAGCCGCGCCCCGGCGTCTGCCGGACGTGGGCGGAAAAGGTGCGCGAATTACCGCCGATGAAAGGCGACGAGGCGCTGGCGAAGAAAGTCTGGGAAGACGTCGAGGGGCTGGCGTACCTGTATATTTGGCATTTGCTATTGAGTTTCTAGGAAGGGTGGACGCGGCGTAGGAAGGCGAGGGAATTGTCCGCCGTCGCGCTGAGGTGTTGCCCAGGCAGGCGCAGACCGGCATCCAACCAAGGCGCTATCTGGGCGCTTGGTCGCGGGCGCAGCGGCAACCGAACTCGAAGACGCGGAGATTGGGAGCGTATTTGAAGCGGTTGGAGACGCGAATGCTGCGCGGATTGAAGAACCAGGATCCGCCGCGCAGTGCGCGCATGGTTCCGGAGGACGGTCCCTGCGGATCCGCCGCGGCGCCCTGCTGATAGGCGCCGTCGCTATACCAATCCGCGACCCAGTTCCAGACGTTGCCGAGGGTGTCGTAGAGGTGCCAGGCGTTGGCTTTTTTCCGGCCCACGGGGTGCGGACCATTGCCGTTGGCGTAGAGGCGCTGGGCGTAGTGTTGGCGGTCGGAGGCCCACAAGGAGGATGTGTCGATGGGCGAGTTGCCACTGTTGCCGCCGAACCAGGCGATGTCGTCGAGGTTGCCATAGCGCGGGGCGGAGGCGCCGGCGCGGGCGGCGTATTCCCACTCGGCCTCGGTGGGCAGCCGTCCACCGGACCACTCGCAAAACTCGTGGGCTTCGTCCCAGGTCACACCGACCGCGGGGAGCGAATCATCGCCGCCAGCCTCGTTGAGCGAGCGCCCGAAGTTGTCCTTGACGGGGAGCGCGGGTTTGTCTTTGGCGGCGCGGAATTTCTTCCAAGCCGCCACGGTGACCGAAGTCTGACCCATCCAAAAGCCGCGTGTGATGCGCACGCCGTGGGCGGGCTTTTCTGCATCGGAGCACTCGAGGTCGCCATCCGAGCAGCCCATCATGAATTCGCCGGCGGGAATTGCGACGTAGTTGAGGTCGTCGATGGCATTCAAGCGCACGGATCCGGACGCGGCGGCAGCCGGCTTGGGCGATGGCGCGGGAGCAGACGCCGTGGGTGAAGTGGCCTTGGCGGGCGCGGTCTGCCTGGGCGGCGCGGCCACGGGGGTGGGTGGCGGTGGCGAGGTCTTGCCAGGCGCGGTCGCGGATGCAACGGGCGCGGGCTGGGACGGCACAGCCGCGGGTGGCTGAGCGGGGACGGCCGCGGGCTTCTCCGCAGGAGACGGAACGGGGGTCGGGGCGGGCTGAGGTTGCGCGGGCGAAGGCGCCGGCGAGCGCGATATCAGGGCACGCGCCTCTTGCCAGGCTGGGCCAAGGAAACGCGGCAGGAGGAACCATCCCGCGGCGGCCATCACGACCAAGAGAAGGAGCAACAACAACAGGACCGGCAGCACGCCGCGGCGGCGAGGCGGAGGAGGGGCAGGCGGCCCGGGCGGATACTGGGCTGGCGCTGGTCCCACACCGGGCGGAAACGAGGGCGGAGCCGCGGCCCCGCCGGGCGGCGGGGGTGGAGTGTAGATGGCCGTATCCAAAAACTCAGGGACCAGTCGAGACCGCGGCGGAGGCGCGGCGGACGGCTGCCCCATAGCGCCCGGGACGGAGGGGGCGACGGGAGGGGCGGCGACGGGCGGCGCAGTGGCAGATGGGGGGGCGCTATCCCACGGCGGCTGCGGCAGAGTGGACGTCTTCCATTGATCGGCAATGACCGCAGGCGTGGCTGGAGCGGCGGAGATGGGAGCCTGATCCTGCGGCTGTTGCAGGCGGCTGGTTCGCACGGGCGTGGGGGCTGGCGCCGTGGGGCCGTGGCCAGTTGCCGGCGCAGGCGCGGGCGGAGCCGGAGAGGATGGCGGGATCGCGTCGTCCGGGGCCGATTCTTCCAGCAGGCTGGCGCGCAGCGCGCGGAGTGCGGCGGCCATCTCCTCACCCGACTGGTAGCGGCTTTCGCGGTCTGAGGAGATGGAGCGCATGACCAGCCGGACGATGTTCTGGTTGAGGTCGGGACGCGCATCGGTGATCGGCCGGGGCGCCTGCTGGAGCCGGGCAATGAGCACGCCCATGGGCGTGGGCGCGGTGAAGGGGCGGGTCCCGCTCAACATTTCATAGAGCACCAGGCCCACCGAGTAAAGGTCCGAGCGGGCGTCGAGTTCGTGGCTGGGAAGGCCCATGGCCTGCTCGGGGCTGGAGTACTCGGGGGTGCCGAGGGCGAAGCCGGTGGGTGCGGTGAGCATGCCGGTGACCTGCATGTCGGCCTCGGCGACGACCTTGGCGATACCGAAGTCGATGACCTTCACGTGACCGCCGCCGGTGTTGGGCGAGGGATCGGCGGAGACGAGGATATTCTGCGGCTTGACGTCGCGGTGGATGACGCCGCGGCGGTGGGCGAAGGCCAGGGCATCGCAAACGCGAGCGGCGATTTCGAGAGCGCGTTGGGGCGGCAGCGGGCCGCGATCTAGGAGCTCGCGCAGGCTGGGACCCTCGACGTATTCCATGACGACGAAGGGAAAGCCGCTCTCGGCGACGTCCACGTCGAAGACCTCGACGATGAAAGGATGGCGGAGGCGGCGCACGAGTTGCGCTTCGGCCAGAAAGCTTTTGACGAACTGCGGGCGCGCGTCGAGCAGGAGTTTCAGGGCCTGCATTTCATCGAGCAGAATGTGGCGGGCGCGATAGACGACGCCCATGCCGCCCCGGCCGATCTCGCCGAGGATTTCGTATTTGCCGCGCAGTACGTCGCCGGGATTCAGATCGGTCATGGCCGCGGGCCTCCCACTGATGGAGGAAGTGAAACCAGAGTATCAGACCGCGAGGCGGACTCGCGCCGCGAGGGCCGCGGCGGCGGGTCAGTGCGCGGCGGCGGGGGCGGCCAGCGCAGCCAGAATATCCATGGCCAGGTTTTTCGCGCCGCCCTCTTCGAGGTTCAGCAGCACGGCGACGGCGAGATGGCGGTCGGGCGCAAAGACGAGGTGGGTATTGGTGCCCTGCTGGCCGCCGCTGTGTTCGATGACGTGCAGGCCGCGTTCGTCGGCGATATTCCAACCGAGGCCGAAGCCGGTCATGGTGCCGTTCTTGAGCGCTTGCGGAGTCCACATCAGGGTGCGCGTCTCCTCTTTGAGGATCTTGCCGCGCATCAGCGCGCGGACCAGACGAACGGGGTCTTCGGCCGTGCCGAGCCAGCCGCCGCCGGGGGTTTTATGACTGGTGTCGACCAGAGCGCAGTTCTCGAGCGCGCCGTCGCGTCGCAAACGGTAGCCACTGGCGCGGTGAGGGATGATGGCGAAGACATCGTCGGGACACATGGTTTCGATGCCGGCCGGCACGAGGACTTCCTCGCGAACGAATTCGGCGTAGGGTTTGCCGGTTACGGCTTCGATGATGGCGCCGAGCAGGACGTAGCCGTAGGTGGAATAGAACGCGTTGGTGCCGGGCTCGAACAGCAGGGGATCCTTGGCGAAGATCTCGAGGCTCGCGGTGGGGCTGGCGTAGTGGCGCGTGTTGTCGTAGTCGGGGGCGCGATTGTGGCGAATGCCGGACTGGTGGCAGAGCAACTGGCGGATGGTGATGGGCCACTTTTTCTTGGGGTATTTCGGCAGGTACTTCTGAACCGGAGCGTCGAGCCGCAGCTTGCCCATTTCGACCAGACGCAAGACGGCCACGGCGGTGAACGGCTTGGAAATAGAAGCCAGGCGGAAGAGCGCGCGGGGCGTCGCGGGCACATCGTTTTCAACGTCGGCCTTGCCCCAGGCGCGGGTCCAGATGGGGCCCGTCCCGTCCCAGACGGCGACGGAGACGGCGGGCGCGGGCCGGAGCGTGAGGAACCGGGCGACGAGCGCGGCGACGAGGTCCGACTGCTGAGGCGTGACCTGGGCGAGAAGCGCCGTCGCGGACGCGCCGACAAAACAGGCGGCTCCCAAGAGTGCGAGACGGCGGGTCATCGTTACTTAATTCTCGCACGGCGGCGCGGCATTTCGGATAAATTAGTCCGGTTGAGTCCGGTTCGACCAGCGGCGCGACGAGCGCGCTGCACAGGCAAGAAATCCCTTTCTTTCCGACCCCAATGGCGTTATGCTCTTCTCGCGATGGGAGGAACGACATGCCTCTGCTGGACCGTCTGGTTGCATTTCTGGAATTGCGCGGGTGCTGGTACCGGCACGACGTTCATCCGCTGAGTTTCACCGCGCGCGAGACCGCGCTGGCGGACCATGTGCCGCCGCGGTGCTTTGCGAAAACCGTAATCGTGCATTTCGATCGAGACTATGCGATGGCCGCGCTGCCGGCCGACCGCGGTGTGAACCTGGACGAACTGCGGGACGCGTTCGGCTGCGGACACCTGCGGCTGGCCACGGAACACGAAGTGGCGGAATTGTTTGCGGACTGCGAACTCGGGGCGATGCCGCCAATGGGCAACGGGACGCTCTACGAGATGCCGGTTTACTGCGACGGGCTGCTGATGGCGGAGGAGGCGATCTGCTTCAACGCCGGCACGCACCGCGACGTGATCCGGCTGCGCGTGGAGGACTGGTGCGAACTGGTGCATCCGCGCGTGCTGGCCTTCAGCGCGGGGCGCGCGGTGGCCGCGAATCGCTGAGCCCTACTTCAAGGCATCGTCGAAAAAGCGCAGGTACTGTGCGTTGAGGTGCTGGCGGGCCTTGCCGCCGAGGCCGTGCGACTTCTGCGGATAAAGCAGAAAGTCGTAGCTCTGGCCTTCATTCTGGAGGGCGTTCATCATCTGCAGCGAGTTGGCAAATAAAACATTATCGTCCTCGATGTTGTGGATCAGCAGCAGGCGTCCCTTGAGGTTCGCGGCGAAATTCACGGGCGAACTATCGCGATAACCGCCGGGGTTGTCCTGCGGCAGTCCCATGTAGCGCTCGGTGTAAATGGTGTCGTAGTTGAGCCAGTTGGTGACCGGCGCGCCGGCGGCGCCGGCCTTGAATGTCTCGGGCGCGTGCAGCAGGCACTGCAGCGTCATGTAGCCGCCGTAACTCCAGCCCATCACGCCGATGCGCCGCGGGTCGGCGAAGCCGAGCGAGAGCAGGTAATTCACGCCGAGCACCTGGTCCTCCACCTCCAGCTTGCCGAGTTGCAGGTGAATGGGCGATTCGAACGCGTGGCCGCGGCCGGCCGAACCGCGGTTGTCCATCTGCCAGATGACGTAGCCGTGGTGGGCGAAGAGCTGGTCCAGCGACACGCCGCCGGGCCAACGATTGGCGACGGTCTGCACGTCGGGGCCGCCGTAGACCTGCACGATGACCGGGTATTTCTTCGCCGGATCGAAATTGGCGGGCTTGATCAGGCGGCCGTAAAAAGTCAGGCCGCCGGGACCCTTGAAAGTGTGGATCTCGGTTTTGAGGATTTCGTATTTATCGAGGACTTCGCGGTTGGCTTCCTTGAGCACGCGCACCAGTTTGCCAGCGCCATCGTAGAGCGCGACGGAGGGCGGGTTGTCGAGGTTGGAATAGCTGTCGATGAAGAGGTCGCAGGCCGGGCTCATCGAGATGCTATGCCAGCCCGCGCCGTGCGTCAGTTGGCGCTTATCTTGTCCGTCGAAGCCGACGCTGTTGAGGTGGCGTTGGAGCGGACTGGGCTCGCTGGACTCATACCAGACGCGGCGATGCGCCTCGTCGACGCAGGCCAGGCCGGTCACTTCCCAATCGCCGGCGGTGAGGCGGCTGGCAGTCTTACCGTCGGCCGAGTGCATGTAGAGATGACGGAAGCCGTCGAGTTCGCCGCCGACCAGGATGGCGCCATCGGAGAGGATGCGAAAGTCGTCCTTGATGTTGATCCAGGCGGGATCGCTAGTGTTGAGGACCACGCGCGAGGCGCCGGTGGCGGCGTCGGCATAGAGGACATCGAGATGGTTCTGCACGCGGTTGAGGCGGTGCACGGCCACGTTTTTCGAGTCCGGCGTCCAGGTCACGCGCGGGTAGAGGTACAGGCGCGGCTCGCCCAGATCCATCCAGCGGGTTTCGCCGCCGGTGGCGCTCACCACGCCGATGCGCACGTCGGCGTTGGGCGTGCCGGCCTTGGGGTAGGGCTGGGGTTCGGAGACAGCCTCGACGGCGAGATGATCGACATGGCCGTAGATATGCTCGCGGCTGATGTCGAACTGCATGTAGGCGATCTGGCTCGAGTCGGGCGACCACCAGTAGGCGGTGCCGAGGTCCAGCTCTTCGGGATAAACCCAGTCGAGCATGGCGTTGAGGCGCGTGGCCGTGCCGTCGAAGGTCAGGCGGGTCTCCTTCCTCGCGGCGGCGTCTTTCAGAGCGCCGTCCTTGGAGGCGATGTCGAGGACGTAGAGCTCGGAGCCGCGGCGGAAGCTGACTTTGGTGCCGTCGGGGGAGAGTTTGGGATCGCGCTCGGCGACAGGCGTGGCGGTGAGTTGCTCGGTTTTATTCGTGGCGGAGTCCCACAGGAACAGGTCGCCGTTCAGCAGAAGCAGCAGCCGTTTGCCGTCGGCGGACCATTGAATGCGCTCGTCCTGCACGCGCCGGTCCTCCCAGGTGGCAGCCTTGGGGCGCTCGACGGCGACGGCCAGTCTTTCCAGCGGATCGATGGAGAAGAGCTCCTTCGCTTCCGGGGAGTCCGTGCTCCACTGCATTAGCTTCGAGCCTTCGATCCAGACGAAGCGGCCGCCCTGCGGATGCCACACGCGGCCGGGCGCGAACATGGCCCCGCCGCCGCGCATCCCACCTTCCTGCAGGCTTTCGAGAGTCACGGGCTTTTTCTGCGCCGGCAGAAGCGCGGTGACGAGAACGAAGGCCGCAGACAAACGGATGTGCGAGGAATGGAGAAACATGGCTCTCCCCAGAATATCCGCGCGCGCCCGGTTGTGCCGAGATTCTACGTTTGGAAACGCAGCAGCGCCATGTAATCGCCGGGGCGAATCGTGGCGCGGGAGCGGGCGGGATGTTCTAATGCAGAGAAATGGAGCTTGTCGCGCGCAACAGGCGCTACCGCTGTTTGTTCCCAGTTGTCGTTTTCTGCGCGATGGCCGCGCGGATGAATGCGCAGGCGCTGGAGACGGGGACCGACCAGCGGGTCGAGTTGCTGAGCATCATCTTCCGCCTGGCGGGTAGTCCGGAGTATTCACACGGGGCCATCCCAGGCTACGACGCGGCGATCGACGCGCATTTCAAGCAATTCCGCGAGCATGACGCGGTGCGGCTGGCGCGCGAACTGCGGAGAAGAGACGGCGTGGCATACGACGCCGTGATGAGCCTGGCGGTGCACGTCACGAACATCGAAACGCTGGCCGAGCGCGTGCCGCTCGACCGGCCCGGGATTCTGCTCGACAAGCGCTGGCACGGTGGCGAGGCGCGGCGATTCCTGGAAGCGGCGCGCCGATTCGTGGCCGAAACGAGATATCTCGAATTTGTTCAATCGCAGAAACCACTTTACGAAATCGCCGGCCGGCGCTTGAAGGGATTCGTGGACTCGGCGCTCGATCAGGCCTGGTTCGGAAGGTTTTTCGGAGCACAGGCGGGCGCGCGGTTCATTGTCGTGCCCGGGCTGGTCAACGGCAACAGCAACTATGGCGCAAAGTTCCGCGGCGCGGACGGCCGGGAGGAGATGTACGCAATTCTCGGCGTGTGGAGCGTGGACAGCGCGGGGGCGCCGGCGTTCGGCCAGATGGTGACCACTGTGCTGGTGCATGAGTTCGTTCATTCGTACACCAATCCGCTGATCGACGCTCACGGCCGGGAACTGGACGCGGCAGGGGCGAAGATTTTTGGACCGGTGGCGGAGGCGATGCGCGCACAGGCTTATGGCGAGCCGCGCGTGGTGCTCTACGAGACTCTGGTGCGCGGCTCTGTGGCGCGTTACCTCGTGGCGCACGGGGGCGAGACGCTGGCCCGCCGCGCCATCGAGGCCGACACGCAGGATTCCTTTTTCTGGGCGCGGGAAGTGTACGATCTGCTGGGCGAGTACGAGCGGGAACGGGCGGCCTATCCGACGCTGGAGGCGTTCATGCCGAAGCTGATCGAATACTTCAAGGGCCTGGGGCCGCGCGTGCCAGCGTTGATCCAGAGCGACGCGCAACCCCATCCGAAGGCAATCCGCTGAAACACGCCGGCGGCGCCGGCAATGTCGATGCGGAGCTAAAACAAATTGTCGTCCGATTCGACCGATACAATTATGGAAGTGGATGTTTCACTGCAAACTGGCGCTGCGGAGCGGCCCGGAGGGCGGCTGCTGGGACTGGACATCGGCCTGCGGCGCATCGGAATCGCATTCTACGATCCGGCGGAAGGCATGGTGCGCGGCCTCGATACGCTGCAGCGGAAGAGGCGGGAAGAAGACCTGGCGCGGCTGAGCCGCATGGCCGCGGAACGGCGCGCGACGGCGTTCGTGTCAGGGCTGCCGTTGAACATGGACGGCACGGAGGGATCGCAGGCGGAACTGGTGCGCGAGTTCTGTGGCCGGCTGGAACGGGCCAGCGGCCTGACGGTTCACTTTCAGGACGAGCGGCTCACGTCGGTGGAAGCCGAAGGCCGAATGAAAGACGCCGGGTGGAGCTTGAAAAAGCTGCTGGCCGAAAAACGCAAAGGCGCGGTGGACCGGATGGCGGCGGTGCTGGTGCTGGAAGACTACGTGGCCGCGCAGGCTTCGCGCGAGGGGGCGAAGTGAAACGGCTGGGCGTTCTGATCCTGCTGGCGGGCGTGGCCGGTACACTGGGCCTGCTCGATTGGATGGTGCGCCACGATCGCTACGCCGATTTCGCCGAACCGGTCTTTGTGAACCTCGCGCACGGGACGTCCTCATGGAGCATCGGCGAGAAGCTCAGCGAGGCGGGCGTGGTGCGCAACCCGTGGCTGTACCAACTGGCGCGCCTGACCAAGCCGGGCAAACCGGCGCAGGCGGGCGAGTACCGGTTCGCCGAGGCGGCGACGCCGGCGGAGGTCGTCGCGCGACTGGCGGCGGGCGACGTGTTTCTGATCGAAGTGCGGGTGCCGGAGGGCAGCAACGTTTTCGACATTGCGGCGACAGTGGAGCACGCGGGACTCGGAACGGCCAGAGCGTTTCTGGCCGAAGCGCGCTCACCGGAACTGATCCGCGATATTGCGCCGGATGCGCCGAGCCTGGAAGGCTTTCTCTTCCCAGCCACGTACCGCTTCCGCCGCAACGCGCCGCTGAGCGACGTGTGCCGGGCCATGACGGCGCAATTCCGGCGGGTATGGCGCGAAGTGAATCCACGCGGCGGCGACCCAAACCGGAGCGTGACCCTGGCGTCGATGGTGGAGAAGGAAGCGGTGCTGGCCGGGGAACGCGCGCGCATCGCCGGCGTGTACGCGGCGCGCCTGCGCATTGGCATGAAGCTCGATTGCGACCCGACGGTGGTCTACGCGTCGCTGCTCGAAGGACACTGGACGGGCGTGATCCACCGCTCGGAGCTGGAGAGCAAGAACCGCTACAACACGTACCAGCATGCGGGACTGCCGCCGGGTCCGATCGCGAACCCGGGCCGCGAATCGCTACGGGCCGCGCTCGATCCACTCGAGACCGACGAATTGTATTTCGTCGCCGCGCCCGGAGGCAGCGGCGCGCACACGTTTTCAAAAGACATCGACGCGCACGAGAAGGCCGTGGCAAGCTATCGTCGTGGACAGCGCAAACGAAAGTGAAAGCGCGCCCATGCGGGACGGGCCTCCGAAGAGAAGCCGGGACAGGCGGCCAGCGAGCGGCCAACCGGCCGGGCGAACGCAGCGCGCGCCGGGCAAAAAGCAACGAATGCTGGCGTGGCTGGCCGAGCGCGGCTGGGAGCGCGTGAGCGAGACGCGGGCGGACGAACTCGGCGCCGCGTTCCCCGAATGTTCGGTGGAGACGCAGCGCGCGGCGCTGTTGGAATCGGGGCTGGCGCTGGATCCGCTGGTCGAAGGCGTTTGTCAGCAGAGCTACGAGCGGCTGGAAGCGACGCTCAACGCGTTGCTGCATGAGTATGAAGCCGCCAAGGAGTGCGGGAATGCGCCGCGATGCCAAGTCGTGCGCGCGCTGGTGATCCGCGCCAAGAACCATGCCGAACTGGCTGCGCACAATCCGAAGACACACGACGAGAAGCGCGCCGAAAAGATTGAGATGGCGGCGTGGCTGCGGACGTGGCTCGAGAATCCGCCTGTGTTTCCGTCCTGGGCCGGTCTGCGCAAACGGCAGCTTGGACTCTCGCCGGCCGCCGCCACAGCGGGGCCGGCGGAAACGGATTGAGCAGCGAAAGGCGATTGCGGCCGAGGCGGCGGCGCGCTGGTCGCGCACAACCCAGCGGCGAGGGTACCCTTGACACCGGCGAAAAAATGAGAAATAGTGCGCCCGGAGGTTATTGATGCGCGTACTGATTCTTCTATCCCTTACGCTGGTGATCGTGTTGTCGCTAGGGCTGACGTCCTGCGGCAATGCGGGTCCGCAGGCGGCCCAACCGGGCACACCGCTCTTCATCTGGAACCAGGCGCAGGACGCGTTCCAGAAGGGTAATTTCGCAGCGGCCTCGAATTATCTGGACCGACTGACCGGCAAGGATGGGGAATTCAGAGATCGGGCCGAGGTCTTGCAGACGGTCGTCAGCATAGGACTCGCGCGCGGCGCGATGGAGTGGGCCGACATTTTCGAAGACGGCTCCAAGTACGCCCGTACACGCTATTTGGATTTCAGGAGATCGTCCTCAGCGGCTCGATCGGGCGCGAACCAGGCGGTGATGCGGGTGGCGGAGATTCAGCACAAGTCGATGGAGCGGCTAAAGAACTCCGACCTCGTGCTGGCGGTGACGCTGCCTACGCTCAACACGGATCTACCGGTCGAGGCCGGGCGTGTCAAGAAGGGCGTGGCGCTTCAGGAGAGCGAGCAGGAAGGGGCACTGGCCCATATGCAGCAGCACAGCGTGATGAAGGCTGTGACCCGCTTTACGGGCGCCGGCGAGGACGTGGCCAAAGCGCGCGAGCTGATGGCCAAGGGCGATTTCAAGATTCCGAAGGAAACCTTTTACACGACTCTCGCGCGCGAGTACGCGGATCTCACCGAGCTCTACGGTTCCAAAAAGCTCGACCAGTCAGGGCAGATCAAGATGCTCTGTGGCGAAGCCGAAAAAGCACTCTCCCTAACGCCGCCCTCGGCCGATACCAAGGCCGTGCAGAAGAAGCTGGACGTCATCAAGAAGAAGCTGCCCAAGAGCTAGGGCAAACGCGTATCGAACACTGCTCGGCGTTGTCCCGCACGTTCAACCGAGAGCGCGGCACGTGCTTTGCAGTGTGCCGTTACCGCGTCCGAGTTCTGATTGTCTCGCGAATATGAGCGAGCGGAAGATGCGAGTCCGGGAGCAGAGCGTGCGGATGTTCCGCCGCAGCACGCTTCCCGAACTACGGTTGCCGATCGATAACGCGAAAGAAAAATGGCACGTCGAGGTCGGAGCGATTCAGGCAGCCCTTCCAACCCTGCCCCGCGTTCACCTCACAGTGATTCCCAGTGAACGGGCTCTCACCTTCAAACCCGTACGGTGCGCCGTTCTGCAGAGGCTGGACCAGATACTGGCCCCCTTCGTCACTGACAAGCACAAGATCGTAGGTGATGCCCTTCGTCAATGCGTGGAGCGATGAAAAGGGAAGTGATATCCAGGTGGATTGACCTGGTGGAACGGAAGGTGAAACGGTTGACGACTCGATCGTCTTGCCGGAATGTTCCGTCAGCATGATGCGCAAAGTTCCACCGCTAGCGAGGGGCTTAACCCGAACGCCCGCCAGCGCGAAGAGAGGGGTCGCGGCTTGCATTGTGAAAACCTCCCGGACGCTGTTGCCGGGCGAAATGACGACTCCAGACTGCTTGACATCGATGTAAGTTTGTCCCTGCCGGAAGCCGTCGCCGTAGTCGAGAGAGAAGATGGGGAGATGGTGGGGCCTGGTCTGCCAGGCGGCCGCCCCGTCTGCCCGGAGCAGGACGGCCAGATCGGTTCTGCAGGCCGCAGGCTGCGATTCCAAGCCGTCAGTCGCCGTGTAGAGATCGTCGATGGAAACGAAATTCGTAGACTCCTCTTGGGACACGTTTGTGAAGACGATGTGATAGAGCATGCCAGCCTCGAGGCGTGCCGCGTTCGGAAAATGAACCAGCCGGTTCCATTGGGCGAGCGGATCGGAAACGAGCGCGGAGGCCAACGTCGTGCGGGACGGCAGATGATTCGCCGTGCCGTCGTCTGCGCGTATCTCGACACGAATGACACCGCCATCGCCGGCCGCGTAACAGCCTGTACTACAGATCTTGCGGAAGATGAAGTAGACGCGCACGGCAGCGGCGGCTCCGTCGTGGCCGGCTCGGAACCGGTAACTTACGCAGCGGCCTGGACGCATCCCTATCTCCAGATTGGCGAGCGATTCGGCTGTCCAGCCCGCGCCAAAGGTGTCAGGGCGCGACATTCTCGAATTGTGCCGGCTCGATCCTTCCTGACTCGATCCGTCGCGGGAGAATGCCCCGAACGCGATGAGCAGCATGATGGCGCTGATGGCCCGAATTGAAACCCGTGGAAGAACGCGCCGCAGAGTACCGCTCAATACTCCTCTCAGGGTCATGCGACGGATCCATTGGAGAGAGTGCCCTCATGCGCGGGGATGAAACACTGCCTGAATGTCGTGGCACTATCCGCGAGCCGCCCTCGCGCGACGACAGCCAGCACGACAAAATAAACCAGCAGCGAAGCGGCGGCGTTCAGGTACCAGCGAGAATGCGGAACCACGAAGCACGCCAGCGCCATGGCGCAACCCGCGACTAGAGAAGACCAGAGCGCCGGGCACTCAACCCCCAGGCCGATGCGCCGATAGACGCGGAAGTACTGCGAAACGATGAAGAGGTCGGCCAGCAGCGTGGCGACGGCCGCGCCTTGCCCGCCCCAGAGCGCACCCAGGGCGACGGTCAAAGCGGCGCAGAGCACCAAACCAATGGCCTGCGCATTCCGCCGCTCGCGGACCCTGGCCACGGCGGTCAGTCCTGCCTGGCCGAGGAAGTTATCAAGAACTGAAAGCAGCGACCGGCTGGCCGCTATCCGCAAAATGATGGCTGAGGCCACGAACCTGGTTCCGAGCAATTGGCAGACTTGAGGCGCAAAAACTGCGAGGGCTATGCCGATCGGCACCGATAGGTGCAGCAGAAGGTTGATGAGGCGACGCCTCAGTTCCAGCAAATCCTGGGTGCGTCCGTCCTCGTATAAACGCGTCATCACGGGCAGCAACGCGTCTGAGGCCGCATAGGTGAATGATGGGAAAATGCCGGCGATCAGCAGCGCCGTCGAGAAAAGTCCGACATGCTCATAATCGGCTACGAGACCGAATGAGATGATTGCCACCTTCTCATACCCGATTTGCGTAAGTGAATACGAGAAGAAGACCCACGAACGCTTCGCCAGGCGGACGAACGCTTGAGGCGTGAAGTAGTTCCACGAGGAGGGCCAGAAAGTCCTAAGCTGCCACAGCCGGAACAACAGTACGATCAGGGATTTGACTGTCAGCCCCACCAGTAGCGCAAGCAGCGATAGGCGGAATCTCACAACCAAAGCGATGATGCCAACGACTCCCAAGGCGTTCAAGACAGAGCCGGGCAGCACCGCCCGCGACCGAAGGTCCGCAGACAGCACTCCGCCACAAGCAGACGCCGTGCCATCCAGATTTGTGAAGATGAATCCCACGCAGAGGCAGGTCCAATACCAATTCCCCGAGTAAAACGCCGCGGCGGCAGCGCACAATTCGACGAGAGTCGCAACGACTGTGCTGGTGAGCGACAAGGCCAAAATGGATTGCGCTTCTCCGGGGGTGGCGGCGACGGCGCGAGCGGCGTAACGCGTGAGGCCGAGATCCAGCAGCGCGTTCAAGAGACAACCGACAGCAAGCGCCGTACTATAGATGCCGACGTTGGCGGGACCGAGGTAGCCGACCAGAATGACGCCGGCCAACATCGCGCCGACCTTCAGGCCGGCACGATCCAACAACAGCCACAACGTGTTTTTCCCGAAAAGTCGCAGAACCTCGTGACCATGCTCCGGAAGCCCGCGCCCGCCACGTTGCCGCAGGCCGCGGGTTCGACACACAGGGAAAGGCGCCTGGGAGCCGTGGTCAGTCATCGCTTCCTGCTGCGACATGACTTAACCAGGAGTCCCCGCAACCCGCGCGGCCCTGAGCAAAAACGGGAGACTCAGGGCGGTCCAAAGCTGACGATTATCATTCAGATTACCGGTATTCAACATACTGATCGTTACGATCACAACGAAGCAGAACATCATATTCCGAAGTGACTGTGAACTCTCATCCTCTGAGACGAACTCCTTGAATGCGGTCATCAAGGCAACAAACACAAGACAACAGAACGATAGTGCAGCGATCAAACCTAACTCGGATCCAAGTTCGAGCGGAATGCTATGTGGCCAGTTTCCGATGCCTGTATACAGAGTTGGAAAACCACCTATGCCGACACCCGTGAGAGGATGTTCGAGAGTCAATTTCCATCCCAACTGTAACAATCCCGCCCTGGGACCGAGGAACGTCGTCGCGCTCTTGAACGACAACAACTGTCCCAAGTAATTCGTTGACTCTTCCGGAATTGGAATGAAAGGGAGCAACAGTATACCCATTCCGACAAGGAAGGCAAAATCGAAGAGCAGTTGCGGCACGGTGAATCCCACATGCCGCCGGTGCCAGATGCTGATAAGAATGACTGCTCCGATCCCGATCATCGGTCCGCGGCTTCCGGACCCAACCAAAGCGACCGCCAGCAGGGTGATGCAGCCATACAGAATCACTCTAACCATGATTTTCCGGCCCGGCATGAGTCCAAACCACACGATTGCGATTCCTACCGCGGCGACGTGGCCTAATTGGATTGTGTCCCCTCCGGGCGCCGTGAGCCTCTCCCGTCCGCCGAGCATGGGGAGAGAAACGGCGCTCGCAATTATTCCGGCCATTAATAGTGTGTAGAAGAATCTTCTCAGCCGGGCCGGCGTCGTCAGAACAGCGAACGGCCCTAAAATAGCCACACCACCGATGATGAAAAAGCGCGCCGTTTTATCGATTCCGCCAGAAAGATTCGGAGTATATAACAAGCTCAATAACATCATGAAAAGAATTGGAAAGTATAACAAGAACTCCTTCGGAAGAGGAATTAATTCTCTTCTCAAGCATGCACGCGCCATTGACCACACAAGTGCGAGCACGAGCACGACAGTCAGATCGATCGACGATCCTTCCAACTGAGGCGCTCCCTTGAACGTGCCCACAACCATCAGACAGCCGAGTGCGATCTCGGGGAATTTAGTCAGCAAGAACCAGCAAATTAAACCTAACGGAATGATGAATAGTTTCCATCCATAATATGAAGCTGCCAGCGTGAAAGTGGAAGTTACAATGACAATAATAATCGTGACACTCGATGTCAGGATTTGCGGACGGCTAGCAATTAATGCGGAAGGATGGGTTTCATTTAGCGACAGATCCATGGCGTGGCTCCGCTAGATCAGCACATCTGCGCCCGCTTCGGGATCGCTCCATCTCCCAGCCGCACGAGTGCGGAGGATCCCTCTCCCGAGAAATCTGCGTCTGCAACCGAGGATCTTCCGCCCACCAGAACGGCGCGGCCGTCGTCAATGGAGGCGGACGAAGCCGCAGCTTCGTTTAAAACGCCGGTGGCACGCCTCCGGCCGATCAAGCCGCACCTTGTGCCGCGAACGCCCGGACTTGGTTTGAGGCGAGCCCGGCGTAAGATGCCAGTGCGAGCCCGTGCCTCGCGGGAAGCTCTGTGAATCCCGGCGCGGTCAACAGAGCCAGTTCCCGGACGCGCTTGTCGTGGATGCGGTCCGTCAGCAGACTTTCGGGATCGGAACAGCCGGGGTGGCAGACGAGCTCGAAAATGCCATTCTCCTCCAGGCTCTCAAACGCCGCAGCCCAGGCCTTGATCATAGATTCGACAATCGAAGGGGCTGCGGCACGCGGCGTCTCGATACGGTAATTGGGGGCGCGGAAGGACCGAAACGGACCGGAACTCAGAAACTCCATATACGCCAGGACCCCGAGCCGGCGCAGCGCGCTTCCGCTGTGCGGACCGCCAACCCGCCTCGTGCGGGGCAGCTGCTGGATGCGGCACGCGCGGATCCATTGGATTCCCTCCGCCTCCAGCGCTCTTCGAAATGGAGCCACGGCCGCGAAGTACAAGTGCATGTGATGGTGTGAATCTGCATGTATTGGATCAACTCCCATCGCGCGTGCCAGGGTTATCTGAGCGCGGTATTCCGCTTCAATCTCCTTTCTTGACACACGCCACGTCATCAATCGGGCTTGCATCTCGCTGGGGGCCAGAAACCTGCCGTCACTGTCAACGAGGCTCGGAACCGCCTGCGGGCCCAAAACCGGCCTCCCCTGGCAGAGATTCAAGTGAATACCGACACCGAGATTGGGGTGCCGAAGGAGCTGCTGCACCGCAAATTCAGTCCCCGGCTGGTTCACCATAAGTGAGGCGCTCGTGAGCAGGCCGTTCGTATGCGCTTGGAAGATGCCGTCACTGACCGCCCTCGTCAACCCGAGATCGTCGCCATTGATGATCAGCACCCGTGACATCAATTTCGTTCCCGCAACACCAGGGGTGTCTTGCCGCCAACTGTCACTATCGGTTCCGTTGCCAGCTCGGCCTCTACGATGGTGCTCGCCCCCAGCAGCGAGACAATGCCCTGTCGAACTCCCGACAGTTCTTGCTCCGCGCGCATGCCGGCGCCCACCGCGCGAACTAATACGTGACCCTTTTGGCGCTGAACGAATTGGCAGAACCGAAATGACGTCGCGTCTTTCAATACTTGATTCACAGCGCGGGCAGAGAATACTCTCCCATCGGCCGCGTACAGCAGGTCGCTTTCCCTGCTAACTCCAGGATCGACGAGCGCGGATTGCCTCCCACACGGGCACTCTTGCAACGACAGCCATGCGCCCCGATCGCCAATTCTATATCGCAATAGTGGCATGCAGTCATTAATAAACCCCGTCCACACCAAGTCTCCCGTTTCTCCTTTCTCGACCGGACGGCCATTTTTATCTAAGATCTCCAGAAATGCGTAGTCAGGATTCAGATGCATTCCCTGATGTTCACATTGCTGAATCAGACCACACAGTTCCGTATTACCGTAGGTGTTAAACACTTGAGCAGAGAATGCGGTTTCTATTCTCTCTCGCAAAGTAGCAGGAAGAGGCTCGCCATCCGTAAGCACGGCCCGCATTGGGATTGGTGCACCGGCAGCCAGAACGAAGTTGGCAAGTAATCCCAATGCTGACGGGAACCCTTCCAAAACCCTATTAGTATGCTGTCTGAGAAATCCAACGTAGTCTGCTGCCGTCGAAGATGATAAATGGAATATACTTATTAGGATCTGATTTTCTGAAATATTGCTGACCCAGTATGGCGGCGACTTCTGGCGCGATGAAACAACCTTACTGCCAAATGCAGTAATGCGAGGACTTCTAGGGCGAATGCCAGCCCAAAGAAACTGTTGCATCCGGAATGCCCAATTTTTCCGCATCACCGCTGGCGTATAGCACACATTGAGGCTGCCACCCGTCGTACCCGTTGTTGTAACCCAAATCCGGTCTCGTTCACGAACAGTCACATTCAGCATCGCCTGTGCCATTGCCCGCACTTCTTCGCGCGATATAATCGGCAACTGCGACCAAGCCGAAAGTGACGAAAGCTTGAGAGGCGGGTATGCGCTATAAAATGGTGAGGATGCACGCGCTAGATCAAGAATATGCTGTAAACTAACAATCTGCCTATGTTCTATTTCTCGTCGACTCCATTGATCATGGCTATTCAATTTTTCGAGGTCTTCGTACATGGATCGAGTGTAGCGGTTCATTACCAGCGACAGACCCCGCACAGTCACTAGGCCAGTACGAACAAACAAGGGCATCCGATCATATACAAATTGCAGGTGCTTGGCCTTATGCCTGTACCATTTTTCAAGCTCCACTTTGCCCTCACATCCAATTCATAAAATGTGTTCAACATTATTTTAAAAGGAATATTTCATATATCCTGACCAACAACTTTATAAATTTCAACCACTTCTCACATACTAAAGTCCTCCGAAGCATCCCGACCAAGAATCGTCGAATACAACCGTAAAAGTCTTCTCTGTTCAGACTCTGCATTCATTCTCAACCGCACTGCCTTTTGAGCTTTGGCCCCCATCGCCTCGGCCCTTAAAGGATTCGAGAGCAGATTCAGGAGTGCTCCGGCAAATGCCGATGCATCAGTCGGATCCACGAGATGCCCGAACTCTCCCTCGCGCAGGAACAACCGGACTGGTGGAAGGTTGCTAGCCACCACCGGCAAGCGACACGCCCAATACTCAAACATCTTAGTCGGAATATTCTTCAGGAACTTTGGAATGGGCTGCAGCGGAACGACGCCAATCCGCGCCTGACACAGCAGCGATGGCACTTCCAATGGCTGTACGCGTCCCAGCATTTCAAAACAATCCTTTAAACCTCTTTCGGACACCTTCACCTTAAACTCAGTGACGAATCTCGGTTCATCCACATAACCAAACATCAATACTCTCGGCCGCACTCCGTCCTTAGCCATTAACTCAACGGCGTCTAAAAGCACGGAGAGCCCCGTTCTCTCCGACATCCCACCTGAATAAACCAGGTCGTATTTTTTGGGAAAACGCCGTCGCTCAGATTCATAACAATTCAAAAACCACTCAGCAGGGAAGTTGTAAAACACCCTACGCCTCGCTTTACCAATCAATTTGTGGTTTCCCGCATGCATCCGTAATACGGCTGGATCAGCCGTCACGATTGCGTCGAGTGTCTTACAGGCAAGCCTTTCTAAGAACAAAACAAAATAGCTGCATATAGTTCTGATAAAACTTGGAATTGAATGTTTCATCAACATCATAGAGGGAAAATCTTCAAACATGTCATAAACTATATGTTTACGAAAACACACTTTTAGTAAAATAGCACAACCAACTAGCTGAAAACTGTGTATATGATAAATATCCGCTTTTTCCCGTAACGAGGCAATAAGGGCCAACGGGGTGCTAAACAATCTTCCAATTGCACCTGCCGCACATGGGAAATATTGTAGCTTGAAGCTCATATTGTGAAGCCTCGCATGAAGCGGCGCGATCAAAGTGACGCGCGCGCCCAGCCTTGCAACAGCATCACATTGGCGGGCGACCAATCGTGAAGTTCCAATTGGAATCGTCGACACAAAGCAGACCTTCACTACACAAGTCCTCACAACTTCACACGGGTTTCACAACAAACAGTAACGGTTGGCCAATGCTTCGAAAACTAATCGTTAATACCCACGATAGGGTATTTCGACCGCTCGAACCCCATTCAGTACAACCCCCAGGATTGGAACCGCCTGCTGGGCCAGTATCTCCGCAGCTGACACCAACGCTTTTCTTGCAGTCAAACCCGCATACCCGACCAACACGGCACCGTCGGCCAACGCCGCCAAGAACCGGGCGTCAGCATACGGCAACAAAGGCGGCGAGTCTATGACAACAAACTCGTAACGAGAGCGAATTCCCGACGCGAATCTTCGAAATTTGTCCGAAATCAGCACGCTGATTGGGTTCTCTGGGCCTGTCCCTGAACTCACACAAGTCAAGTTTCCAGAATCACCGGAAGGAGCTTCAAGTTCCTCCGCTGTCGCCGCATCTCTATAGTGAGCAAAAAGGCCTCCAACATCTCCATTGTTCGGCTTTCGCAAATCTGCATCTACAAAGCATGTCGGTCCCTTTTCTGCTAACCCTAAAGCAAGATTGTACGCAACAGTGGTTTTTCCTTCCCGTGAAAATGGCGAAGCGATTAACAAAACCTGCGATTTGTTTCTTTGCCTCGTCAGCATAATTAATCCCATTAGTGCCCGGATGCTCTCCGCTGATGCTGACGCAGGTTGCTCAAGCATAAACCGCTCAACTCTTACCCCACCTTTTGCCTGAGGCTTCAATGTGCGGCCAGTTGCGGCCACATCGTCATCGCACCTACCACGCCGCCGCGTTTCGGGGAGAAGAACGAGACGCGCTCCCCTTGCCACAAAACTGACATCCTCAGGCGACCGCACACTAACGTCCATGCCTTCCCTGACCACCCCCGCTGCGAATCCCCCAAAGCAGGCCACCAATAATCCAATCAAAAGCATTAATATCGCGTTAGGCCCCGATGCCTCAAACGGAACAAGTCCTCTCTCGATCACCCGAATGTTACTGGACCTTGATCCAGCCGCAATCGCAGCCTCCTTGACCCGCGCGTAAAGACAGTTATAGAGATCTTCGCCGGCCTGAGAATCCCGACGCAAAATGCTGTACCCTGATACGCGGTTTAACAATACTGCCTCTCGGTTCACTTCGTCGGCCAATGTCTTTTCTCGCAATTCTGCCTCGCGATACGATGTCTGAAACTGGATCAACATGCTGCGCTCATGCGCATCCGATTGATTCTGTAACTCTGCCAGTTCACTTCTCAGTTTCTCAATCTCCGGATGTTTCTCACCGTAAATCACCAGCGCCTGCGATAGCAGTCCAGACACCTCAGCACCCTTAAAAGCCAACTGCTGGGTTATTGGATTATCACGAAATTGAGGCACCGAGCGAACACCAGATGACCGTACTCCCATTAATAAAGACTTAAGCTGTATTTTCTCAGCTTGCGCCTGCGCGTGGTAATGAATCAGTTCAGTTTCTCGCTCAGAAAATATGTTTTGCTTCTCATCCACATCAACAATTCCATATTTCTGTCGATACCGTTTTAATAATGTCTGTGATTGTTTTGAGATGTTTCGAACGTCTTCCAGTTGTTTTGTCAAAAACTGGGAGGATTTCATTACTGCGTCAAATCGCGCATCGTTGCTGTTGTCAATGAATTTTTGTACAACTGTATTCGCAATTTCTGCTGAAAGATCCCGCCCCGAACACTTAAACAAAATTTCAATCACGCGACTATTTCTTACCGGCGTGATTACCAAGTGTTTTTTCAGAAACTCTAATGCACGCATTTCTGCAGGCGCAAGATGAATACTATCCACAACTCCATTGACCTTTTCGTCTCGTCGTAACAGTCTAAAAAACGCATCGACATGAAGCCAAACAATGAAGGCCTCAGGCCATGTTTGTTTTGTAATGAGCGGACTGCGGTCCAACCTTAATACGCGCATAACTTCAACACTAACACTATTTCCGCGTAAAATTTGTGCTTGCGTTTCTATATAGTCTGCCTCACTTACGCCAGGAGACGCGGCCTGCAGAGAGAACGCCTCAGAGCCAGGAGGTTCGATAACAACTTTAGCTGTTGATTCATAGCTTACAGGTGACACCAACGAAGATGCAATGATAATTACAAATATTATCGCAGCGACGCATGCAACGAACCTAAGTCGTTTAGTAATAACATTATAAACAAAACTCCATTTATAGCTATTACATACCGACTTACTAAGCGAAAAGCGCAAATCTGACTGACAATCCACTGGGCGAGTACGGCCCCTCGGTAAGCCAAATCGATTACATACCATACCGCTATCCGCGGCACTTAGCGCTTTTCTTTTGCAACGCATTACTTATCGCCTCGTTGCCAATCTTTTTTTACAGCAGCTATAACCAACGTTCCAATACAGCTTTTTTGTCAATATGCTGAGTAGCCCTGTTGCGTTAATGACTGTAGCGCGCTTATAATTTATTACTGCATTTGCCACTTTTCGAAAGCACACTGCCGCCACCGTAGTAACTATTTGAAGCACCCCAACGAATGTCCAAACACCATAGCTTATATGATATATCACAATAATAGCAGGTACAACCATAATTAAAGACAAATCGCTTGACAGTCCAATTTGAATGGCTGCATACATTAGGGCGGCAATATAAAATGAAGCGCATACAATACAAGCAATGCTTACATAATGCAAAAATATTGAAAGCGTCAGCAATATAAGCCATGTTACAACAAATAGCAAAGGAGCAACATGCCGGCAGCTAACACTATGTGGATTCACACTCCAGCACCGGGCCACCCCTTGCCCGTTTGCCTTTGCTTGCGCAATGAAACTCGTCAGATTCTCTGAATTGTAGTACTTAGTTTGCAGTTTTGATGAAAGATAGATTTTGTAGCCAGCCGTTCGGATTCGCGCGTTCAGTTCGTAATCCTGGTTTCGTGGAAGGTCCTCCCGGTATAAACCGACAACGTCGAGCACCTCTCGTCTAAAGGCACCGAAGGGAACCGTGTCAACAAACTGGTTTCCAACCCCGAGCCGAAATGCCGAGTTCCCAACACACACCGGGTGCTGAGAGATCTGTGCGATGCATCGGGCAATCCGGGTGTTCTTACCGGGAAGAGTTATGAGGAGTCCACCAACATTGGCAGCGCCAGTCCGCGCTAGCTCCGCAAGACACGTTTCAATGTAGTCGCGCTGATACTCACAGTGTGCATCCATTCGGATTATATAACTGCCTTTAGCCAGCTTTATGGCCATATTGAGTCCCGCAGGCAGTGTTTTGCTGAAATTGTATATAATTTTCGTAGAAGGAAACGAAATCAATTTACTTGCTGCTATTGAGCACGAGCGATCCGTTGAGCCCCCATCAACTATTAACACTTCACAATCCGCCATCGGGTGGCTACCCTCTGCAATGCTATCTAAGCATCGTCCTATGCGCCGCTCCTCGTTTTTTATTGGTATTATAATTGAAACATGTGGCGGCATAAGCATTACATCAATTTGAACTTTAAACCGAAGCTATAAACATTATCTTCTTTAGAGCCCGATACACGTCATTCATTTCTTCGTCTCCCAACGTTGGGTGCACTAAAAACATTAAACTTGTTTCTCCCAGATGACGCGCAACAGATAGACGCCTCGTTGGCCGCTGAGTTCGCCTGAATGCCTTCTCCAAATAGATTTCACTGCAGCTCCCAGAAAAACATGGAATGCCTTCGGCCCTAAGCGCTAATAATACTTTGTCTCGATTCCATCCTCTGCGAATTCGTTCAGGTCGAACAAATGCGTAGTACTTGTAATACGAGTGAAATGTCTCCTGTAATGGTATGGTTAGCCGAACTGCGGGTAAAGTTTCCAGTAGATTATTTAAATACCCGGCGTTTTTCCTGCGTTTCTCAACATATTTCTTAAGTTTTGAAAGAAGAGCGCGCCCGATAGCCGACTGCATCTCCGTAAGCCGCCAATTCGTACCAACAGACTCATGAAGCCACTGAAATTTTTCGCTTGACGGCAGACCGCGTGCAGCGTCAACATTTTTTCCATGATCCTTGAAAGACCACGCTCTCCGCCAGATCTCATCATTACTGGTTACGAGCATTCCACCTTCCCCGCCAGTGCTCATAATTTTATCCTGGCAAAAGGAAAACGCCGCAGCGTCCCCAAATGAGCCGACAGGACGACCCAAGTACCTCGCGCCCTGGGCCTGCGCACAGTCTTCAATTACTTTGAGGTCATATTTCTTAGCTACACACAAGATGCCATCCATTTTGCAGGGCCACCCCGCTAGATGTACGGCAATAATTGCCTTGGTCTTTTTAGTTACTACTGCTTCGATCGTCTCCCCAGTCACTGTTTGGCTTTCTTCGCTTATGTCAGCAAACACGGGAGTTGCGTTTCGCATTACGACAGAACTCGCGCTGGCGACAAACGATCGACTTGGCACAATTACTTCATCACCGACGCCAATTTTCAACGCTTGAAGAGCTAACTCCAGTGCTACAGTTCCGTTTGCTACAGCCACCGCATGCTTGCTTTCGGTTGCAGTTGCAAATTCTTCTTCAAAAAGTCTTCCTTGATTCCCCGTCCAGTAGTTCACTTTTCCGGATTGAAGAACTGTGCTGGCAGCGGCAATTTCTTCTGCGTCATATAATGGCCACGGCGCAAATGCTCGCTTTCGGACTTTTTTACCACCATCAATGGCCAATTGATCATTTTTATGATACATGTTTTACACTTTGTTGCTAAAAACAGCTAGCGCCGTTTTTGCAATTATAAGTAGATCAACTTTCATTGAGCGGTTACGCGTATACTTCAAGCCCAAACGGATTTTATCTGGTTGAATAAGTGTGTGGTATGCCTCGTGAGGGTCCTCAGCCCCAAGCAGCATTTCATCTTCGTGTCGGAACTTAATCGAGGCCCAGTCTGTAATCCCTGGTCGGAGTGACAGCAGCTCTCTCTCTTTGCTCCCATACTGACAAGTTTCCTCGAGAACTTCTGGTCGCGGTCCCACGATACTCATATCACCTAAGAGGACATTTACAAATTGTGGTAATTCATCGAGTTTATATCGCCTAAGAAGTAGACCGAAAGACGTTATTCTAACGTCGTCGCTGGGAGTTTCTGCGCCGCCTTGGTTCTCCGCGTTAACAACCATTGTGCGTAATTTTATGATTCTAAACGGCACTCCAGCTTTACCGGCCCGCCAGCCGCTGTAAAGCGCTGGGCGTCCAGATGAAAACATAATGTAGGCGGCAAGCAAGAGCACTAGCGGGCCGAACAATGTCAACACCAAGATAGATACAATTATGTCGAAAAGCCGTTTTTGTAGCATAGTTCGGTCAACTTGGCAATCAAACTTTTTTGATTAGCAATATTTTTCACGACTTTTTTTAGTATGTGCGCCCCAGGATTATAATCTGGAACTATTTCTTTGAGCTTTACGAGTAAATCAAACATGTTGCGTGATTCACAAGATGTTTTGAGTCCTTCAAGATTAGTTTTGAATTGACTAGGGATGTTGTTATTTATTAGTATTCTTATTTTTTCATGGTAGGTAGGCATTGTACGTTCATCGCGACTGCTTAATTCCTCGTACAGCTTTTCACCCGGTCGCGGTCGACTGAAGGCGATTTTTACGTCCTTGCCGGGGCGCAGGCCAGACAAAAGTATAAGATTCCGCGCTAAGTCGACTATTTTGATCGGCTCCCCCATTTCTAACTCAAAAATCTCTCCGCCACTACCCATTGTGGATGCTTGCAGAACAAGTTGTGTCGCCTCTGGAATTGTCATGAAATATCGCCGCATTTCAGGATGTGTTACAATTATGGGTCCCCCAATGGCTATTTGCTTTTTAAATGTCGGTATTACGCTGCCGTTACTCCCTAACACGTTTCCAAATCGGACAGACATGTATTTTGTTTTATCATTTTGTATTGCATATATTAATAACTCTGCTGTTCGTTTAGTAGCGCCCATAATACTTGTAGGTCGGACCGCCTTGTCTGATGAGATCATGACGAAGTCGTCGACTTGAAATGTTCCTGCCATCGTAGCAATTTGCCACGTCCCAAGGGTATTGTTTTCTACTGCTTCGAACGGGTGTTCTTCCATTAAAGGTACATGCTTATATGCCGCTGCATGATATACAGTGCTTGGCGTGTATTTGTGAAACACTTCGTATATTCGTTGAGTATTTCTAATGCTGCCGATTTCAGGCCGAAAGTCGACATCAGGAAATAGACGGCTCATTTCTTGTTGTATATTAAATAGAGCGCTTTCGGCTATGTCCAGTCCTACGATGGTTTGGGGGTGAAACCGCGCAATTTGCAGGCACAGTTCGCTGCCGATCGAACCCCCAGCGCCGGTTACCAGAATCGTGCGACCTTCTAATTTTTGTCGGATGTTCTTTTCGTCAAGATGCACAGGATTTCGCCCAAGGAGATCCTCCACGGCGACGTCCCGGATCTGTGCGTCGGCTCGAACGCTTACTACGAATTCGGCCAATCCAGGCATCGTCTTGCATGGAACCGCCGCCGCGTGGCAGTGTTGCAGAATCTGTGCCATTTGTGCTCCGCGCGCCGACGGAATCGCTATGAAGACTTCTGTAATCCCTGTTCTTCTCGTTTCTTCGGCGAGTTCCTGACCTGAGCCAAGCACCGCAACTCTATCGACGAGCATTCCTTGTTTTCTGCGGTCGTCGTCGATGAAGCCGCAGACCTCGTGGGAGGACGCTGAGTTGGCTCGAAGTTCGCGTAGCAGCATCACTCCACCGGCGCCCGCGCCGTAGATCAGGATCCGCTTGCGCACTCCGGGACCGATGGAGCGCGCCGTCAGCTCGCGGGCAATCCGTGCCATCACCCGTAATCCAATTGTGGCTTGCAGGCATATCATGAAGTCCAGAAGTAGCAGCGACCGGGGAAAGCCAGTAAACAGGGCTAAAAGGACGACGGTGCTCGCCCCCGATCCAGCGATGTTTGCGCCGGCAATTCTTAATATGTCCGACCCAGAAACTTGACTCCATTCCTCCCGGTCAAACCGCCCTACGCTGAACGTCAGTATTTTTACACTAACCCAAATTAAAATAGCGAAAAGGAAATATTGCTTATACTTCGGTTCTATAGCGAATTCAAAGCGTAATTCGAATGCTAATATTCCGGATAGTGCGAAGGCGAGCCCGTATATGACAAAATAAATAATACGCCATACCAGGCGCGTCTGTTTGATCGAGATCGAGCGGCTCAAGATCTTCTTAATCATGGGCTAAGTCTGCGTGAAATCTTTTTTTTGACGTGCGCCTGGAGCGGCCGCTGTCGTGGGTGAGCGTCGCTCAATACTATTGTCTATGTTTAGATCAATCTTGAAACCAGGGACAATTCGCTTTGACTGGTCACGCACGCGACACTCCGATCGGCTTTGGCGTAGAATGACAATTAGTTCTAGGCGATATCCCGATTGGATTACGCCTTTAGTTCGCAACGGCAACCGTCTTGCAGCGAGTTATTTATAGAATGACTTCCAAAAACGCTGATGCCATCGCCCGATACTCGGTTCTGTGCCTGAAAGTTTTCCAAGCATCCAAATAAGATGTCTTTTCGACCTTCGCTGAAGCAAAGTGCCGGCTTAGTTATGAGGCACGTACCCGTGCTTGCGATTTTCAATACCGCCGTGAAAGTGTATTGTCGCGTCTGAAAATAACGGTCCCTAGAACCTGTATAGGTCTTTATGCCCTTTTGATTCTTGCTCGTTCACTTCACTGAGTGCTCGTGACGACTACCTTTTCTCTCCCACATGATCCGGTTTCAGATGAAATTCCTTTTAGATTCCGCGCCAAATCGGCGCAGGGTCGCCCGCTGCGATTCTGCTCTCGTGCGTCCTCGCCGGTTCGTGCAGTGCTCCGTTGGACTCAAGGGCGAACCGCCAGGCCCCGCACCAGGTCGGCTACCCGTTTTGCCTCGGAAGCTTTGGCCGCACCAGGCCACCAGCCTCCCGCTACAATACTCATTGATGAGCGACCCAACACCCCACCTGCCCGCCCCGAGTTTCGACTTTCTCGTTTGGAGCTTGCGACTGCAGACCGAATCCCACCTGGGCCTGACGCCTTGGAGCCAGGAAAAGCCAGAGGTCAATTTGCCTCTGGCGCGGCATTCCATCGATCTTCTGGCGATGCTGCAGGACAAAACGCGCAATAACCTGTCGATGGAGGAGCAGCGCCTGCTCGACAATACGCTGACCGAACTGCGCTTCCGCTATATCCAGTCCTTCGAAAACGAGCAAAAAAGGAAAGTGGAGGACAGCGCCGCCACCCCGGACCAACCTTCGCCCGCCAACGAAGCCTCGGCAGCGGAACAAGGTCCGAAAGACGATGCCTGATTCGCCCGGGCGGCTGACCATCACCGTTCTGGGCTCTGGAACAAGCGTCGGCGTCCCGACCATCGGCTGCCCATGTGAGGTCTGCCACTCGGTCGACCCGCGCGACCAGCGTCTGCGGCCCTCGATCGCCTTGCGTTGGAACGAGCACTGCGTTGTCGTCGACACTGGGCCCGATTTCCGGCAGCAGGCTCTCCGCGCCGGTCTCCCGCGCGTGGACGCGGTGCTCTTTACACACGGTCACGCCGACCACATCCTGGGTCTCGACGACCTGCGTCCCTTCAACTTTTTCCAAAGCGAAGCCATCCCGGTTTACGCTTCTGAGGAGACTCTGACGATCATCCGCCGCGTCTTCGCCTACATTTTCCACGCCGGCGAATCCCAGTCCTCGCGGCCGCGCATCCGCGCTCACGCCTTCAGCGGCGCGCCGATTGACATCGCAGGGCTCAGCGTATTGCCCGTCCCTCTGCTCCACGGCCGCGGAACCTGCCACGGCTTTCGCTTCGGCAAGGCGGCCTATTTGACCGACCACAGCGAAGTACCGGAGGAGTCTTTGTCCATGTTGGAAAACCTGGACGTCCTTTTCCTCGACGCATTGCGCTACAAGCCCCATCCCACGCACAGCACCGTCGAGCAAAGCCTGCGAATCGTCGAGCGGTTGAAACCTCGTCGGACCTGGTTCACCCACATCGCGCACGACCTGCCGCACGAGCGCGCTGAGCGCCTCCTGCCCGCCGGCGTGCGCCTGGCCTACGACGGCCTCGAGGTGGTCGTCGATCGCTAACGGGACCCCATGCGGATCTATCGCAGCCTCGCAGAGGCCCGCCTCGCATTCGCGCCCAGCGCCCTCACCATCGGCAATTTCGACGGCGTGCACGCCGCCCACCACGAGCTCATGCGCACCGTCGTCCACCTCGCCCGCGAGTGCGGCGCTCGCGCCTCGGCGCTGACTTTCTATCCCCACCCGGCCGAGTTCCTGGCCCCCGCGCGTGCGCCGCTGCTGCTGAGTTCCCCCGCTGAGCGCTGCGCCTTGATGGAACGCGACGGCATTGAACAGGTCCTGATCCTGCCCTTCGATGAACGCATCAGTTTGCTCGATCCGACGGACTTTTTCCGCGAAATCCTGGTGGACTCTCTGGGCGCGCGCGCCCTCGCCGTCGGCCACAATTTTCTTTTTGGACGCAATCAGAGCGGCAATGCATCAACGCTGCTTGAACTCGGCCGCGAGTTCGGCGTGCGCATCGAGATTGTCCCCGCCGTACGCCGCCGCGGCGTGATCGTCTCCTCTTCGGAGATCCGCCGCCTGCTCGCCGCCGGCGCTGTAGGCAAAGCCGGGCGGCTGCTCGAGCGTCCCTTCGCCCTCACTGGCCGCGTGGTCGCCGGCGCGGGCCGCGGCCGCCGCGAGACCGTGCCGACGTTGAATCTCGATATCGCCTCGCTCGCCTTGGAACGCGCGGCCCTTCCTTCGAGCGGCGTCTACATCACGCGTACCTTACCTGACCCTGACACTCACTCCCAACCGCGGTTTTGGCGCTCTATCACCAACGTCGGCTTGCGCCCCACTTTCGGCGGACGCCACTTGACCGTGGAAACTTTCCTGCTCGATCCGCTGGTCGGCCCGCCGCCTGAACGCATCCACGTCGAGTTTCTGCGCCGCCTCCGGGACGAGCGCGCGTTCCCCTCTGCTCCGGCCCTGCGCGCTCAGATCCTGTGCGATATCGCGCGCGCCGAGGCGTTTTTCCGCCGCACCGCGCGCTTCATGTCCAGCGTTATTTGAACCCGCGTTGAGCCGCGCCGTGTTCCGAGCCGCGGCCACACGGAGTGGTCCCTTATGTTGTTTCTGAGCAGCGACTGTAAGGAGCGGTCTTCGCGTTGTTATGAGCTGCGAGGAAGGGATGCCGGATGGGCCGCGGTAGGAAGCGATTGGGCAACGATTTCCCAACCAGCCATTTTACGACTTTTAGAATCAATGATTTAGAAACCGAGTTGGGCAAAATTGCCCAATTGCCTCGGCGAGATCACTGAAGATTCCGAAAGCGAAGAACCGCAGGGAGCGGTCTTGTGTTGTTACGGAGCCGCGACTGAAAAGAGCGGTTCTTGCGTTGTTACGGGCCGCTCTGTTCGATTGCGCCACCACTCCCTGACAGTCGCGGCTGTGCGAGGGTTGAGTTTCGACGCAGCCGGCATTGCTATTCGGATGATTCAACACCCTTCCATTCGAGGAGCCCGCGCCCGCTCTTCAGAAATGCACGAACATCCCCGCCACGGCTGCCGCCGTCATCAGCGCGAAACCGATCGTCACCCGGCGCCCAAACACGCCCCGCGCCGTGCTCCAGGCGAGTATTGCTTTCAACACGAAATTCGCCGCAATCGCGATGATCACGCCCATCGCCGCGGGCCACTCCCCCAACTTGTTTTCCCTCATCAAGCCGGACATGGAGAAGACCACCGAATCGGCGTCCACCGCGCCCGCCACCGCGCTTGTCAAGTACACGCCACTGGAGCCGAGTTCGGCCACTCCAAATGCCGCGAAAAAGCGAATCGCCGCAAACAGCGCGCCGAATTGCAACGCCGGCGTCAGCCGCAGCGGGTTGCTCATCGCCATTCGCGCCGGCGCCTCCTTGTCCTCCTTGTGACCCCGGCCCAACAGGAACGCGCATGCTACGCCCATGAGCGTCATCGCCGCCAGCGACGGCAGGCAGAACATCGCCAGCGCGGGCGATGCAATCATCAGCAGCACCAGGATGCGCGGGCCCTGCACCGTATTCGACAACAGCGCCGCTTGTACGTACGCCTCGGGGTGCTCCGGGTCGGCCGCGCATTCCTTCGCCAACGCCGACGTCGATGCTGTCGTCGACGCCATTCCTCCCAGCAGGCCGGTAATCCGCAGCCCCTGCCCGGCCCCCAGGAACTTCTGCAGGAAATAGCCCAGCCAGGAGATCGAACAGATCAGGATCACGAAAATCCAGACCCGGTGCGGATTGAAAAATCCGTACGGCCCCACATTCACGTCCGGCAGAATCGGCAGAATCACGAACACCACGGCCAGAAACCGCAGCGTGTCGTGAAACTCCTGCTCGGTGATCATCTGCAGGAAAAACTTGTGCAGAACCTTGCGCGTCTCGAGAACCAGCGTGAAGATCACGGCCACCGCGATGCCCAGCGGCGCGCCCCACCCTAAGCCCGGCGTCGTCGTCAGCACGCACAGCAGGAACGTGGCCACCGCCGCCAGTTCGGTCGTGATGCCGGTCCGTTGCGGCGTCTGGATGCGAAACACTACGATCAACGCCGTGAGCGCGATCAGCGCCGTACCCGTCAGCCACGCCACGCCCAGCAGTCCACACACGCCGCCCGCCAGCGCCACCGTAATGAAATCCCGCAGCCCCGCGCGGCGCTCGGTCTGGTCGGCTTCTCTTTCGACGCCCACGATCAGACCGATCAGCAGCGCTTCCGCCATCGCCAGCCACGCTGGTTGCAGTTGTCCCATATCTTTCCTAGCGGCTGATTCTACTCCCCCGCCGGCCCGCGCTCCAAACCGCAATCTGCAACTTTTGTTTGCCGCGCTATTCGATCCAGCCGATCGCCTTGAGGCTCTTGCGCGGCTCCACGTCGTCGAAGTACCGCAATGCCTGCTTCAGACGGCCGTCTTCCAGCGCCACCGCGTACGGCGGATCGGTGAATCGGAACGCCTCGCGCAGCGCCTTCGCGTCCGGCGTCAGCCGCGCGTTGAATCCCGTTCGCTTCAGAAAAATCGCACCCCATTGCGGCTGCGTCGTCGCCGTCGCCACCAACTGCACGTCCGTCTTCCAGCGGTACGTCGCGAAGTCTTTCGCCGCCGCGTAGCAGTGCGCACACTCCGGATCGAAGAAGAAGACGAACACGCGTCCTTCGCGCAGCGGAAACGCTTTGCCGTCCACGCTGATCGCGGCCGGCGCCACCACGCCGCCATTCCGCATCGCGTCATAGCCATAGAACGATCCGGCAAATACGCCAATCGCCACCAGCGCCGCCACCGCGTATTCCCATCTCCGCGACGGCTTCGACCATAGCCATGCCGGCACGGTCAGGAGCAGCATCGCCACGTCGCCCATGAAGAAGCCCGGCCCCACCAGCCGCTTCAGCCATGGAAAGCAACTGCAGTCCGCCCCGTGCAGCGCGTTGTAGCGCGCGCCCATGTAGATCATGAATACGACCAGCAGGAATCCGCACAGCCCCGTGCCCCAGCGCCGCCACAGCGGCACTAGCACCAGCACACCCGCCAGCGTTTCGCACATCCCGACGCCGATCGCCGCCAGCAGCGCCAATTGCCGCGGCACCAGCATTTGCGCCATCCGCTCCGACGTCGCCAACGGATCGGTCAGCTTCCACAGTCCGGAAACCAGGAAAATCGCGGCCAGCAGGAGCGCCGCAATCGTGGCCACGACAACCTGCCACACGGGCTGTCCGCTCGCCTCCGGTTCGGCGACGGCGCTCGCGCCCGCCTGTGCCATACTGTCATCCATGCTGCCTATTGTAGCCTTGCCGGGGCTGCTCCTCGCGTGCCTGGCAGCGCCTCCGCCCGCCGATCTGATCGTTGAAAACGCGCGCATCTACACGCTCAACCAGGCTCAGCCGTTGGCCCGCACCTTGGCCATCGGCAGCGGCCGCATTCTCGCCGTCGGCGGCGATGTCTCCTCCTACGCCGGCCCGCGCACCACGCGCATCGACCTCCACGGCGCGACCGTCGTGCCCGGCCTTATCGACTCCCACGCCCACCTGCACGGCCTCGGCGCATTGCTCGAAACCCGTGATCTGCGCCATGTGAAAACCATCGCCGAAATCGCGGACTATGTGCGCCAGCAGGCCGCTGGCCGCCAGCCTGGCGAGTGGATAGTCGGCCGCAATTGGGATCAGACCAATTGGGGCGGCCAGTTCCCCTTCGCGCGCGATCTGGACGCCGCCGCGCCCGGCCATCCCGTCCTGCTGACGCGCGTCGACGGCCACGCCGCCTGGGTCAATTCAGCCGCGCTGAGACTCTGCGCGATCACGCCCGAGACGCCCGATCCTCCCGGCGGCAAAATCATCCGCGATGCCGCCGGCCGCCCCACCGGCGTGCTTATCGACGGCGCTCAAGGGCTGGTTCGTTCGCACATGCCGCCGCCCACTCCCGAGCAGACCCGGCGTCAGCTCGCCCTCGCCGCCCGCGAGTGCGCGCGCCTCGGCCTGACCACCATTCACGACGCCGGTATCTCTTGTTTGGAACTCGACTCCTACCGCGCACTGATCGCCGCCGGCGACTTCCCCCTGCGCATCTACGCCATGATCGGCGGGCCCGGCCCGCTCTGGCGCGAGTATCTGACCCGCGGGCCCGAAATCGGTGAGAATCTCACCGTGCGCGCCATCAAGCTCTACGCCGACGGCGCGCTGGGCTCGCGCGGCGCAGCCCTGTGGCAGCCCTATTCCGACGATCCCGGCAACACCGGCCTGCTGATCACGTCCCAGACCGACATTGAAAAGGTAGCCCGCGACGCCGTCGCCCACGGCTTCCAGGTCTGCACCCACGCCATCGGCGACCGTGCCAACCGCATCGTTCTCGAGGCCTACGCCGCCGCGCTCGGCGGCCCCAACGACCACCGTTTCCGCATCGAGCACGCCCAGGTCGTTGCCCTGCCCGACTTCCAGCGCTTCAAGGATTTTTCGATTCTGCCTTCCATGCAGCCCACCCACGCCACTTCCGATATGCGCTGGGCCGAGCAGCGCCTGGGCCCCGATCGCGTTGCCGGCGCCTACGCCTGGCGTCGTTTCCTCGATCTCGGCATACCCATCGCCGGCGGCAGCGATACTCCGGTCGAGGAGCCCAACCCGATGCTCGGCCTGTATGCCGCCATCACGCGCCAGGACCTCGCCGGCGCGCCCGCCGGCGGATGGATGCCCGCCCAGCGCATGACCCGCGCCGAAGCCCTCGCCAGCTTCACGCTCTCTGGAGCTTACGCCGCCTTCGAGGAACATAGCAAGGGCTCTCTCGAACCCGGCAAGCTCGCCGATTTCATCGTCCTCGATCGCGACATCATGACCGTGCCCGAGTCGGAAATCCCAAAAACCCGCGTGCGCATGACTTTTCTCGGCGGTAGACTCGTAAACGAGCTGAAGTGAAGATCAAACCAGTTATAGTGAAAATGTTTGAAACGCGCCCGCATCGAAAACCGGGGACTGACGTCTCTGTCCTAGGCGCGCACAAATCGCCCGATCAACGCTCCGCCCTTACTGCGCCGTGTGGACAGAGCCGTCTGTCACCCGGTTTTCACGCCGAGAGCCGTCTGCCAACCCTGCCTTCGCCCCGGATCCAGGACGCTCTCTTCCTCCCAATGAGAAGTGCAGCCTTGGTTGAATGATGCCCTGCTCTACCCTTAGTTCGCACACGACAATTCGGCTGCTGGCCTGTCTCCTCCCCGCCGTCGCCTTCGCCGCCCCTACTCCGCCCCCCCACTCCGACGTGCTGATCGACGAAGAAGTCACCGTCAGCCCCTCCAAAGTGCGCCCGCTGGACTTCGATCTTTCATCCGGCGACACTCGTGTGCTCTGCAAATTCCATCTCGTCGAGGGTCGCTCCGGCGTGCGCGCCGTCTTGTTGAAACGCGACGACGTCCGCCTCTGGCTCTCCGACCGTGCCCACCGCTCTCTCGCCTCCACCGGTTTCGCCGAAACGGGCGGCTTCATGTTCCTGATCCCCGACCCCGGCGCATACGCCATCGTGCTTGACAACCGCTTGGAAGGCCGCGGCGCCGCCATCGTCCATCTGCAGGTGACGCTGCTCTCCGGCACTGGCGCAGCCGGCCCCGTCCAGCTCGCCGATCCGCTCCGCTCGCGGCTCCTGATTTGGGTTTCGATCCTGCTTTTCGGCCTGGCGTCGTCTTACGCCGGCTGGCGTCTCAAACTCGCGCTGGCGCACCGCTCTGCGCCTCGCCCCACTCCCGAATGGCCGCAACCGTTGTTTTGACGGCCTCTTCGTCGTGCGCGGCCGAGACGAAGCCAGCCTCGAATTGCGACGGCGGCAGGTAGATCCCGCGCTCCAGCAGGAAATGGAAGAACTCCCCGAACCGCGCCCTGTCGGCCCGCTTCGCCGACTCCCAATCGGTCACCGCTCCGTCGGTGAAAAAGAACGTGAACATCGAGCCCACGCGGTTCGCCGTCACGCCCGCCGGCGCGGCCGCGCAGATCGCCGCCGCCGCCCGCTCGATCTGCGTGTACACCTCCGGGTGCGCCGTCAGATACCGCAGCATCGCCCGCCCCGCGCTCACCGCAACCGGGTTCCCGCTCAGCGTCCCCGCCTGGTAAATGTTGCCTTCCGGCGCAACCCGCCGCATCACGTCTGCGCGTCCGCCGTAGGCCGCCAGCGGCAGTCCGCCGCCGATCACTTTGCCGAACGTCGACAGATCCGGCCGAATCCCGTATAAGCTCTGCGCCCCGCCCAGCGCCAGCCTGAACCCCGTCATCACCTCGTCGCAAATGAACAGCGCGCCGTGGCGCTCGCACAGCCTGCCGATCGCTTCCAGGAATCCCGGCTGCGGCGCAATGCAGCCCATGTTGCCGGCCACCGGTTCGACAATCACCGCCGCGATCCGCTCGCCCTGCGCGCGAAACGCCGCCTCCAGCGCCTCCACCGAGTTGTACGGCAGCGCGATGGTCGTGCGCGCGAAGCTCTCCGGCACGCCCGCGCTGTCGGCGATGCCCAGCGTCGCCATCCCGCTGCCCGCCTTCACCAGCAGCGAATCGACGTGCCCGTGGTAGCAGCCCTCGAACTTGATCGCCGAGCTCGCGACCCGTAAATCCGCGCGCCACCCGCAGCGCGCTCATCGTCGCTTCGGTGCCTGAATTCACCAGCCGCAGCAGCTCCATCGACGGCACGGCCGCGCGAATCTCCTCCGCCAGTTCGACCTCGCCTTCGGTCGGCGCGCCGAAACTCAGGCCGGTTTCGAGAACCCCTCGAATCGCCTCGATCACCGGCGGAAAACAGTGACCGAGAATCAGCGGACCCCACGAGCACACGTAGTCGATGTAGCGGTTGCCATCGACGTCGTACACCCGGCAACCCTTCCCGCGTTGGATAAACGGCGGCGTCCCGCCCACCCCGCGGAACGCCCGCACCGGCGAATTCACTCCGCCGGGAATTACCTTCTCCGCGCGCTTGAGCAGCGCCACGCTCCGTGCCAGCGTCATCGCCTGACCTCCTTCGGCGTCATTGGTTAGGAATTTGTTGAACCCGCCATCCGCACCCGACACCGCTGCGCAACCGTACCTGAGTCGCAATCGTTACTGAGCCGCCGTCGTTACTGAGCCGCGACTGTCAAGGAGCGGTCGTACCACGCCGCGATCATCCGAGTTAAAGCTTCGAACCTCGCCCGAACGTATTCACGCGAATCGCTTGCAAGACAACCGCCGCACCTAGCATCCCGAATATGATGTATAAAACCCCATCGATCCGGTCACGCTGGTCGCGCGTTTGATAAAGAGTCATGTAATGGTCATTGAGAGGATAGATGCGCCCTGCTATGGGGTCGGGATGCCGCGGTAGAGTCGCGTGGTAATCAGCAAGAATGTAGAAGAATCCAATCCCTGCTGCAAACGCAATCAGGAACGCTATGTTCTCGACTCGTTTCCATATTCGGACGAGGCGTGTTTCTGGGATCATTGTATCTTTCGACTCACGCACAACACTGAGCCGCGACTGTTAAGGAGCGGTCGTACCGCGCCGCGACTGCAAAGCAGCGCTTCCGCCGGCGGCTCATTCCTACTCCGCCTGTTCCGCCAGCCGCCGCCGCAACACCAGGCTGCGCATGATCTCGATCACCGCCCGCTGCGCCCGGCCCACCAGCCGCGCCTTCAGGCCGACGTAGCTCTGCGATCCCGCGAACAGGTCCTGCACCACCTCCGACACCGCCGGGCTGCGCCGCATGAACTGGATCATGCGCGCCGTCATGCCCGAAAACAGGAACGGCCGCAAGTAAAAATTCGGCGCCAGCCGCGCCCCGGCCTCCAGTTCGTCCATGATCTCGCGCCGCACCGCCTCGCGGTACGCCACGTGCTTTTGCGCCATCGGCACGCGCTCGTCCAGCAGCGTCTCCGCCGCCATCTCGCCCGACCGCATGGCGTAGTAAATCCCCTCGCCGGTCACCGGGTCCACCAGCCCCGCCGAGTCCCCCGCCGCCATCCAGCCCTCTCCGCTGATGCGATTCGACGCCCACGAGGCCGGCTCCAGCGCCGGGATCATGTGCGCGTAAAACGGCGCATTGTCGTAACGCAATCCGCGCACTTCCATCCACTGTTCCAGCCGCCGCCGCATCGTCCGCGCCGGCACGCCCTTGCCGCCGATCCCCACCGACGACAGCCCGCACCGCGGAAAGATCCACATGTAACCTTCGAACCGCGGAATGAATTGCAGATGAATGTGCGTTTGCGGCGCCTCCACCCGGTAGCCCAGCGCCAGCATCGTGTCCGCCGCTTTGAACGCGCTGCCGTAATCCTTCAGCGGATTGCGCGCCCCCAGCGCCACGATCGCATAGTCCGCCTCGAACGACCCGGCCGCCGTCTCGATGCGCCACCCCGCGCCCGCGCGCTCGATGCCCTGCACCCGCTCCTTCACCAGCCGCGCGCCCTTTGCTTCGGCCCGCGCGAGCAGCAGCGCGTTCAACTCCTGGCGCGAATAAATCACCAGTGGCCGCGCCAGCCGCAGCATCGCCGGACCCGAACGCGGATCGTCCAGGCCCGTGTACGTCACCAGCTTTTTCGGAATCGAATTCTGCAACAGGAACGGATACCGGTCGTACGCCTTCCACGTCAGGCCGCCGCCGCACGGCTTTTCCCAGGCCAGCTTTTCGTCCAGCAGCACCGTCTCGACGCCGCCCGCGGCCAGCGTCGCCGCCGCCATCGCGCCCGCCGGACCGCCGCCCAGGACGGCGACTTTATTCACTTCTTCGGCTCCGCGCTCATCGGTGGATGACCCGGCGGCAGCGCACCGCTCGGCGTCGGCAATGGGATTTGCGACATCGGCCCCGCCTTGGTGACGCCGTGTGCCCCGCTGTCGGCCTTCTTCTTCACCACCCAGCCGCCGTTTTGCCGCTCCAGCGTATAGTGCATGCTCATGCCGCTGGCGGGGTCGCCGCCCTTGGGCTTGAACAGCACCACCGCGTCGGCTTCCTTGTCGCGGAACGTCACCTGCTTCAATTCGATGTCCATCATGTTCAACGACAGGTTCTTGTTTTGCGACAGGTAATTCATAACCCCCTGCCGTACCGCTTCGTCGGTCTGGAGATTCTTGCGGCAGCCGCCCAATGAGACCACCGCCAGGAGAGTGCAAACAGTAAGGGTCAGTTTCACATTCCGATTATAGCCGCCACTCGCGCGTTTGCCAGACCCGGTCGCCGCGGCCGGGATTCCGCCATTGCGGCCCCGGCCGGGCATCTGCTCCCCCGGGCCGCCCGGCTGCTACACTACCCTAACGTAAGGGAGGAAGTTGTCCTATGAAAAAACTGTTGCTCGTCCTGGCGCCGCTGGCGCTCCTGCTCGCGTCCGCTCAACTCGTCGGCGCGCAGAACCCGAGAAAGAGCCCGCATGAAAAAGTCACCGCCACCGTCGGCGGCCAGACCATCACCGTCGAATACGGCCGTCCCTACCTGAAAGGCCGCAAAATGCTCGGCGAACACGAACCGTATGGCAAGGTCTGGCGCACCGGCGCCGACGAGGCCACCACCTTCACCACCACCGGCGCCCTGATGTTCGGCTCGCTGCACGTGCCGGCCGGGACTTACGCCCTGTTTACCATTCCCGGTGAGAAGGAATGGACGGTGATTCTCAATAAAGTGGCCAAAACCTGGGGCGCTTTCGATTACGAGAAGAACAAGGCCCAGGATCTCGGCCAGATCAAAGTGCCCGTGGAGCACCTCTCCGAGCCGCTCGAGCAGTTGACGATCTCCCTCGATGCCGGCGCAGGACAGAACGGAACGCTGAAGATCGCTTGGGAAACCAGCAGAGTCTCCGTGCCTCTGATGGTTCACTAGCGGGTTGGCGAGCCGCCGGTTTTGAGACGCGCGTTTCTGAGCCGCGTCCATCCGACGGAGCCGCGACTGCAAGGCGCGGTGTTCGGTTGTGTCCTCGCAGCGACTACTCGTTTGGGCCACCGCTCCTTGCAGTCGCGGCTCCGTAACAACACAAGACCGCTCCCCGCGGTTCTTCGCCTGCGGAATTTTCACTGCTCGCGCCGAAGCAATTGGGCAATTTTGCCCAACGTGTTTTCTAACTATCTGATTCTAAAAGAAATAACATGGCTTGCTGGGTAATCTTGCCCAGTCGCTCCCGGCCGCGAGCCATCCGGCATCCCTTCCTCGCAGCTCGCCACAGCGCGCAGACCGCACCGCGACCGGGGGCGGTTGCGCCCAGGCTTTTTCTGCACACTGCTTGCGCCTGCTAGACTCGCCCCATGGCACACGCGGATCGTGGGTTGAGGCGTCGCCGGTTTACTCACATGCGCTCCGCGCTGCTGATGCTCTTTATTGCCGCCCTCGCTGCCAGTGCCTCCGCGCAGCCGCTCAATACGCTCACGCCCGAGGAGCAGCGCTCCGGCTGGATCCTGCTGTTCGATGGGAAGAGCTTTGACGGCTGGGTCGATCCCAACCTCAAAGACCCGCCCGCGCATGCCTGGGAAGTCGTGGACGGCTGCCTCAAAACCGTGCCCCACGCGGCCACGCGCGAGGATCTGATGAGCGCGCGCAAGTTCAGCGATTTCGAAATGGTCTTCGACTGGAAGGTCGCCCCCGGCGCCAATAGCGGCGTGAAATACCGCATCCAGGCGCTGGTTTTCATGGACTCCGACAAAGTCCACCACGGCGTTCCGTTCGAGCAGCAGGTCGAGTTTGAGTATCAGAACCACCCCTCCGACCGCAAAACCGTGCGCGCCGGCGGGCGCTATGAAGAGTACCCGGTGGCCTTCGAGTATCAGGTCATCGACAGTGCGCGCCACCCCGACGCACTGCGCGGCGCGAGCTACCGCGCCGCCGCACTGTACGGCATGTCGCCGGTGACGAGTTTCGAGGATCGTCCGGTGGGCGAATGGAACAGCTCGCGCATCGTCCTGCACGGTAAGCACGTCGAGCACTGGCTCAACGGCGTCAAGGTTGTCGATACCAGCCTGGACGCGCCCGCGGTGCGCCAGGCGATCGAGAAGCGTTGGCACGACGCGCCCGGCATACGCCATCTGCTGCTGGATCAGCCCGTCGCGGCCAGCCCCGTCGCGCTACAACACCACGTCGACGCCGCCTGGTACCGCAATATCAAGATCCGTCCGCTCAACTAGTGACCTGGGGCTGAGGAATCGTTACCATGCGCCCAACCGCTTGCTGCCGCGCGCGGCTTGGTAGCGGCTGGGAAGCAGCGTGACAACCGCTCCTTAACAGTCGCGGCTCAGTCACGTCGTCGCGGTTGAACGGCTCGGCAAGACCGATCCCCTGAGGCTTAACCCCCTGCGGGCTGGGGGTTGCCAGCGGCGTTAAGATGAAGTGCGGCCGAGGCGGCTGGAGGCGTGATGTACCTGCGAATCAAATGGGCGGCATATGGAATCGTGGCTGGAGTTCTCCTGGCGGCGATGGTCTACTTTGCCACGCGCAATCTCACGCGCGAGACCGCCCCCGCCAGGATCGTGGATGCGTCGGCGGTGGTGCATGAAATCCAGCGCCTGAACGAGTTGGTATCCGTGAAATACACGATCCAGAAAGTGGTCGGCCTGGAAGAAGACAAGGTCCCGTTCGGAAGCGAGAAGCTGCTGTTGTTCGTGCAGGCGGAAGTGTTGGCCGGCATCGATCTGTCCACTCTCGCGGCCGGGGATGTGAAGCTGCTGCCCGATAAACGCATGCAAGTGACGCTGCCGCCGCCCAAGATCGTGCACATCGTGATCGACGATAAAGCGACCAAGGTCTGGGACCGGCGCATCACCTGGTGGACGCCGTGGGTGCCCTACAACCCCGACCTGGAGCGGCAGGCGCGCCTCGCAGCCAGGGACGCGGTTGAAAAGGCCGCCATGGACATGGGCATTCTCGATCAGGCCCGGCGCAACGCCGATGCGGGCATTCGGAGCCTGCTGGAAACGATGGGCGTCAAATCGGTCGTCGTGGGCGGCGCCGGCCGTTGAAAATCAGCGCTGAAAACACTTCCAAGACGCGGTGAAATCTCGGATCCGAGGCGAGTGCGCAGCGACCCTCCGCAGCGGGCAATTCATCCCTCAAGTCCGCGCCTGGCTGCGCCGCAAGAACCCGAAACCGGCGGTGGTTCATCTGCTGGAACTGCTGTAATTGGGAATTGCGGATACTGTCCCGCGTTTCTGTCCCGCGTTTGCGTTTATTGCGGATACTGTCCCGCGTTTCTGTCCCGCGTTTCCGCGTTTCTGTCCCGCGTTTCTGGAAGTGGACTGCACGCCAAAGCCGAGACATGGAGGCCAGCGACACACGCCATGAGTGAAGACGTCCAGAGCGCGACGGATCATCCGTTTCAGGCGGCGACACTCGAGCCGCGATCCAAGGCCGGGCGAATTGCGCTGGCCGTGCTCGCGTGCCTCGGCGGCTGGTATTACTACGGCTGGATCGACGGCAGTTTTCGGAGGCCTTCCACGGCGGAGTTTGCCCCGCCCGTGTTCCTGGCCGACGAAGTGACGCGGGGGATCGGCGCGTCGTGGCGGGCAGTAGCGGTGAAGAGCGGCGACCAGACGGTGCTCCGAGGCTGGCTGTTCCGGCCGGCGGTACCGAACGGCGAAGCGGTTTTGCTGATGCACGAAACGGGCGGGACGCGACTGAACGTGAGAGGCCATGTCCCGTGGCTGCTGCGCAGAGGATTCACATGCCTGACTCCCGACGGCCGAGGACACGGCGCAAGCGGCGGAAAACTGGTGACGGCGGGACTGCTCGAAGGCGCAGATGTGGTTGAGTGGGTCCGGTTCCTGCGCGAGGAGGAGGGCGCCAAGGCCGTATTCGGGTTGGGTCATTCCCTGGGAGCATCCAGTCTGTTGCATGGCCTGGCGCTGGGCGCCGGTCTGCGACGGG
Source organism: Terriglobia bacterium (assembly GCA_963838205.1). Taxonomy (GTDB): domain Bacteria; phylum Acidobacteriota; class Terriglobia; order Bryobacterales; family Bryobacteraceae; genus CAIVVT01. The sequence continues at coordinate 151,415 of CAWIQF010000003.1, forward strand.
TTGTGGCCGACTCCACCGGGGCCAATATGCCGACGCGCTATCAGCTATTGGCCGAACGCTATCGAATGCCGGTGAGCGTGTCGCGCGCGCTGCTATGGCCGTTGGTGGAGCCGGCTTTGTGGAATGCGCGGGTGCGGTATGGACTGGATCTCGAACAGATATCACCGGTGGACTGGGTGCGGGGAGTTCGGGTGCCGGTTCTGCTGGTGCATGGGCAACAGGACCGGTACATTCCGATCGAAGAGGCGCGCCGGGTGCGCGAGGCGAATCCAGCCTGGGTCACGCTGTGGGAAGTGCCCGAGGCGGGGCACGTCACCGCAGCCACCCTGCGGCCGGTCGAATACCAACGTCGCGTCCTGGCCTGGTTCGAGGCAGATTAGGCTCGACCGGTGCGAGGGCGATGTTCAGGAGCAAGGAGGACGACATCCGATTCAAGCCGCGGGCAAAGCCCGGCTGAACGGCCTGGCCATCCCGGCGATGGTCGCAGCAACGACAAATCCGACAATCAACACCTGTCCTGGTAAAGATATGCGCGCGACGAGCAGCACCACGGGCACGGATGCGAGCACCAAGACGGCCCACGCCTCCAGCCAGGACGGCACGCCTTGCCGCTGCAGGGTCAGAACCGAGATCGGAATGAGGAGCGTGCAATCGCCCGCATAGGCATGGTTGCCGACGAGGAGACCGCAGGCGGCCGCCGCTGCGCCGGCGGTCCCGAGATCGACATTGCCACGGCACGCCGCCCAAAGGAGCAGCAGGACAGCAACCGCGCCGGCCAGTTCCACTGTTTGCGTCCACGGAAGATAGGAAGCCAGGCCGTGGACGTTTGGCATTCGCTCGGCCGCGGGGGAGAGTGCAGGCATTTGCAAATTCCGGGCATACTGAAGAGGCCATTGGGGCCCTTCGATCAGAAAAGAAGATGCGATCCACACCAAAACAGCTATGGCTCCGGCAATGAGCGTCTTCCAACGCTTCTGAGCCGCCAGCATGACGGGAATCCCCAATGCAAGGTGAAACTTGCAGATGCAGAGCGAGAACGCGACGCCTGCGAGCCAGGGTCTTTTTCTCTCCAGCAACAGCAGACCGACGGTGAGGAACAGCAACCAAAAAGGAACGTCCTGGCCGAAAACTAGGACCAGAGTGGTGGGCACCGACCAGGCCAACGCAGCCAGCATGAACAAGCGCCTGGCGCCGGGCCAAACGAGGGCGAATACCATCAGAGCGGCGATGCTGCCAGCCAACCAGATGGAGCGCGCGACTGCGTACGGGAGACCGCCAAGGATCTTATACCCGTACGCGACCACGGGCAGACGGGCAGTCGGCACTTCATAGCCATGCTCGACCTCGATCTTCCGCAAGGCGTCCCAATCGTAAAGATGTCCTGTTCCGGCCAGATGGCTGGCGGCGTAAAACTGGTTGAAGTCGAGACCTAGGAGAGGCCAGTTGCATACCGCAACCCAAGCATTGAACGCCAATCCCACAGCGAAAACAACAGCCAGACCAATGGTGTGCGTTGTTTTCTGGCGGCGGTCCGCCTCGCGGGATGCGACGTCTTGTATCAGATTCTCCCCTGCTCCCAGCCAAATTCTCTGGAAGTTCGCGCCGCGAAGCTCTGGGCCGTTTGCACGCAGTGCTCCAGGCGAGTATTTCAGGCTACTCCCGCATGGCGCAGTTCTGCAATGTCAGGGACTCAAGCCCGGCGGCCCAGAGCCGGCGTTGGGAAAATGACGGGCTCACCACTCCTGGCTCGCGGTGTGATCATGGCCCGCCTCCGGTTGTGCCCGCACCAATTGCCGTTGTGCGTGCGGCGGGCGAGCCTACTTCTTCTCTTGCGGCTGGGGATAGACCATCTTGTCTTTATGCTTCTCGCGAAAATCCGCGAGGCCGCAGGAGCCGAGAGTTTTGAAGCCATGGGCTTCGAGTATGGCCGCCGCACGGGCGGCCCGTCCGCCGCGGTTTCAAAGCGTGACGATCAGCTTGTCCTTCGGAATTTCCTTGAGGCGGCTCTCGATCTGGCTCAGCGGAATGTTCACATAGCCCTTGATCGAACCAAGAGTGGCGATCTCCTCGGGCTCGCGCACGTCGAGGAAGAAAACCTTCGCAGGTTGCTCGAGCAGCTTGGCGAGTTGTTCGTCGGTGACGGTCTTGGGTGCGGGCGCAGCCGCCTGTCGCGCGACGACAAAGCCCATGGCCAGAAGCATTCCGGAAAGCACGCAGGCCCAGCAAAAAGTCCTCATGGCCGCGAGTGTACCATGGATGGAATATGGTTTCTCCGACGGACGAGTTCTACCGCATCGCCAAGCTGCCGCCGTACGTGTTCGCCGCGGTCAACGAGATGAAGGCCAAGCTGCGGGCGGCGCAGTACGACGTGGTCGATTTCGGAATGGGCAACCCGGACGGGGCCACGCCGCGATCGGTGGTAGCGAAGCTGGCCGAGGCGGCGCGCAACCCGCGCAACCACCGCTACTCGGTGTCGCGCGGCATCCCGAATCTGAGGCACGAGATCACGCGGCGCTACGAGCGCAACCACGGCGTGCGGCTGGACCCGGAGAGCGAAGCCATCGTCACGATGGGCGCCAAGGACGCGCTGGCGCACCTGCTGTTCGCCGTGATCGGGCCGGGCGACCGCGTAGTGACGCCCGCGCCATGCTACCCGATTCACCAATACGGCGTGATCATGGCCGAGGGCGAGGCCGTGCCGCTGCCGGCCGACGACCCGGCGGAGTTTCTGAACCGGCTGGAGGATCTGTACCGCGGCGCGACGAACCCGCCCAAGCTGATCCTGATGAGCTACCCGCACAACCCGACCACGGCCTGCGTGGATCTGGGTTTCTTCGAGCAGGTGGTCGCGCTGGCGCTGAAGCACGGCACGATGGTCCTGCACGATTTTGCTTACGCCGACCTGGGCTTCGAAGGCTACACTCCGCCCAGCATCCTGCAGGTGGAGGGCGGCAAAGAGGTGGCGGTCGAGATTTTCTCGATGAGCAAGAGCTACAACATGGCCGGCTGGCGGGTGGGGTACTGCGTCGGCAATCCGCGCATGATCCGGGCGCTGGCGCGCATCAAGAGCTACCTGGACTATGGCGTTTTCCAGCCCATCCAGATCGCCTCGATCATCGCGCTGCGCGAGTGCGAGGCCGACGTGGAGCGCATCCGCGCGCTGTATCTGAAGCGTCGCGATGTGCTGGTGGATGGACTGAACGCCGCCGGCTGGCCGGTGGAAAAGCCGCGCGCGACGATGTTCGTGTGGGCGCGGATTCCGGAGCCACTGCGCGCCATGGGCTCGCTGGAGTTTTCGAAACTGCTGCTGGAGCAGGCGCTGGTCGCGGTGTCGCCCGGTATCGGCTTCGGCCCGGCGGGCGAGGGCTACGTGCGCTTCGCGCTGATTGAGAATCATCACCGCTCGCGGCAGGCGCTGCGCTCGATCAAGGAATTTCTGCGCGACCAGAAAGGCAAGCCCGCGCCGGCTGCGGCGGTGTGAGCGGCCTGGGCGACGGGCGCCCGGTTGGGGGAGCGCTGCCGCAGGCCTCTGGTATGATTCACGACATGGCTGCGCCGGGGAGACTGGTGGATTGCCGCATCGAGAACCTGCGCGCGATCCAGGCCAGCAGCCTGCACGCGCTGTTGGAAGAAGAGAAGCGCAACTGGCGATCGCGGCTGCACTGGGACTTCAGCGGATCGGCGGAGCTGGTGACGCGCTACGTCAATATCCACGCGCTGGACGGGCTGGCGCTGGTGTGCGGCGCGGAGGTGGCGGGCTACTGCTATTGGGTGGTGGAGGAGCACAAGGCGCTGCTGGGCGACCTGTACGTGAGGGAGGCGTGGCGCGGAGCGCAGTCCCAGGGGCGGCTGCTGGTGGAGGCGATTCACGCGCTGCGGCGCTCGGCCAGCCTGCCGGCGCTGGCCCTGCGGCGAGTGGAAAGCCAGCTCATGCAACTGGCCAATCCGGAGCAGCTCACGTGGGAGAACGGGCAGCAACCGCTGGAGTTTCCGAGGGTGTTCATGCTGGCGCCGCTGGAGCAGCGGGCGCGCTGGCGGGCCGTGACATTCGGCAGAGAGGCGCGGTTTCTGGGCTGGGGGCCGGTGTGGATGGAGTCGACCGCGGAGCTGGTGGCGGCGGTATACCACGGCCACGTGGACAGCCTGATCAACGATCAGTACCGCAGCGCGGCGGGTGCCGGGCGGTTTCTGCGCAACATCGTGCATTTCCCGGGCTGCGGCGTGTTTCAGCACGAGGCGAGCCTGGTGGCGCTCGATCCGGAGGGCGACCTGGTGGGGTGCGTACTGGCGACGCGGGTGGCGCCGGAGACGGGGCACATTGCGCAGTTGTGCGTGGCGCCGGCGTGGCAGCGGCGCGGGCTGGGCTACGAGCTGTTGCGGCGGGCGATGCTGGCGCTGGCGGCGGCGGGCTGCAGCGAGGTGTCGCTGACCGTGACCGAGTCGAACGAGTTGGCGTTGCGGCTGTACCGGCACATGGGTTTCCACGCGATCCACCGCTTCAAGGCGCTCATCTGGGACCAGCTGTAGACGGGGCCGCCGAGGCCGGGTTGTTACACTAAAAAGCGAAATGGAAACGCGCCGCATGTGCCCGCATTGCCGGGCCTTTATCACAATCAAAGACAAAATCTGCCCGTACTGCGATACGAAGGTGGGGCCGCGCGCGATGGACCGGATGGGGGCGGGGCTGGTGGCGGGCCTCATCCCTAGCGCGCAGTTCGCGACGATCCTGATTCTGACGCTGAACGTGGGGCTGTATCTGGTAACGGCGCTGGCCAGCATGAGGACGGGCGCGGGCGGACTGATGGGCGTGGACGGACGGACGCTGCTGAAATTCGGAGCCTCGTTTCCGCCCTACATTTTCAGCGCGGGGCAGTGGTGGCGGCTTTTGACGGCCGGCTTCCTGCACGGCGGGCTGATGCACATCCTGTTCAACTCGTGGGCGCTGATGGACGTGGGCTCGCACGCCGAGCAGATCTACGGGACGCCGCGCATGAGCTCGATCTACCTGTTGTCGACGATGGGCGGGTTCGGCGCCAGCGCTATTTTCACGGGCAGCCTTTCGGTGGGCGCATCGGCGGGTCTGCTGGGGCTGATCGGAGCGATGATCGCCTACGGCATGGTGAACCGCGGCCTCGAGGCGACGATGGTGAAGCAGTTCTACGTGCGCTGGCTGGTCTACATTCTGCTGATGGGGCTGCTGCCGTTTTTCCACATCGACAACGCGGCGCATATCGGGGGCCTGGCGACGGGCTTCGTCGTCGGCTGGCTGGCGGGGACGCCGGATTTCTACGGCAGCTTCCGCGACAAGCTGTGGAAGACGGTGGCGGGCATCATGGTGGCGGTGACGGCGCTGGCGTTTGTGCGCATGTTCCTGTTTCTGAACGCGGTGAGCCGCGTGCAGAACTGAGGCGCTCTGGAGCGCGACTACTTCTTCTCTACCAGGGCGCCGCGGTGGACATTTTCGCCGTGGAGGAAGACCTCGACGATGCGTTCGGTACTGGAGATCTCCTCGAGGGGATTGCCTTCGACCAGGACGAATGAGGCATCGGCGCCGGGGCCCAGGCGTCCGGAGCGCGGTGCGCCGAGGCAGTCGGCCGCATCGGAGGTAGCCGCGCGCAGGGCTTCGAGAGGCGTGAGGCCGGCCTGGACCAGCAGGCGCAGTTCGTGATGCAGCATGGGGCCGTGGACCAGCAGCGCCGTGCCGGAGAGCGTGGCCGCGGCGAGCTTTGTGCCATGGGCGCGCGCGGCCATTATGGAGCGTTGCGCGGTTTCGAGCGACGGGACGCCGGCGCCGTGCGGTTCGAGATCGCGATAGGAGGATTCGAGCCGGGTGAGCAGGGCGCGCGGCGCCACCTCTTCGACCAGCGTCTCTTTCAAGAGACTCAAATCGCCGGCCTCACGTTCGGCGGAAGCCTGAGCGAAGCTGAGCTCGGTCATGCGGCACGGGCCCTGCGCGGGCGCGATGGCCGAGCGCAGAACCATGGCACCGAGTTTTTCTCCACTGACGAAGCGGCTCTCGACGAGCTTCTCGATTTGAGGGGGCAGCCCGATGGAGCCGATGCCGGTTACGCCGGAATAGAGGTACGCGGCGAGGGCGTTTTCGGCGGCGGCGCTGACGTCCTTCATGGAACCCGGCCTGAGTCCGGCGTTCATGGCAAGGACGACTTCGGCGTCGATCAAGCCGGGCAGCGCGGTCTTGCCGGCGGCGGCGATTCCTTCGGCGTTGAGATCGCTGGCGGAGGGCGAATCGCCCTCGTAGATGCGCTCGACGACTCCATTGCGGATCAGCAATGAGCCGCGCTCGATGACGCGGTCGCCGGTGAAGATCCGCGCGTCGCGCACGAGCCAGGAGACGTTGCGGCGGGCTTGGTGCGCCAGGATCTGCACCTTGCGCAAATTGCCGCGATCGTAGACCTGCCAGGCGCCGGCGATGACGAAGGGCAGCAGCGCGGCCAGGACCCACAGCTTGGCCGAGGGCTTGAGGCGATCTTCTTTTTCCCAACGGAAAAGTTTGAGACTGACGAAGAAGCACAGCAGGGCGGTGGCGACGAGCGCGGCGACGGCCTGCCAGTTCTGGGCCAGCGACTCGCGGCGCAGCAGGATGCCCTGCATGCCGAGATTCAAATAATTGGAAGGAAGAAACTGGGCCACGGTCTGGAGCCAGTCGGGCATGATGGTGAGCGGAATGGTGGCGCCGCTGAGCAGCAGCATCGGCATATAAAGCAACTGGACGATGATCTGGCTCTCCTGCATCGAATTGACGACGGAGGCGACGATCATGCCCATGGAGCGGAAAGCCACGACGCCCAGGCTGAGGAAGACGAACAGCGAGAAGATGTTCGGCGGCAGGGGCATGTGATAGCGCAGATTCAGGATGGCGATGAAACCGATCAGGGCGGGCACGAACACCACCCAGCCGGTGACCATCGAGGCGACCAGAATAGGGCCGGGCGTGATCGGGGCGACCTTGAAACGGCGCAGAATGCCGGCCTCGCGGTCCATGGTGGCGCGCATGCCCGCGCCGAAGAAACCCGTGCCGAGAATGTTCAGGGTCAGCACCAGGGCAAAGACCGGCACCGGGCCCATGATCTCGCCGAGGCCGACGAGGAATGCCAGCGGGAAAAGGTAGTTGAAGAAAATGACGATGCGCTCGCGGCCGGTGAGGCGCAGCGTGGTGCGGATGTAGGCGATGTAGGGTTTCATACGCACGATGGAATAGGGCTCAGTCGCGAAGAGTTTTTCCAGTCAACTCGATAAAGACGTCCTCGAGCGTGGGCCGTTTAATGTGGATGTCGCTGAGGCCGGCGCCGCAGCCGTCGACCCACTTGACGAGCTCGACGACGGCGCGGGCCGGGTATTCGGTTTCGGCGACGAGCTGGCAGCGGCCGGGGCTGAAGTGCACGGCGTCTTCGGCGGGCCAGCCCGGCGGCAGGCCCTCGGGCAACGCGTTGTGGCACAGGATCTCGACGCGGCTCTTGCCGATAACGCGCTCCTGCAGCTCGCGCGGCGTGCCCTGGACGATGATACGGCCCTCGTCCATAATGGCCACGCGCTGGCAGAGCTGCTCGGCCTCCTCGATGTAATGGGTGGTCAGCAGGATGGTCGTATTGCGGTCGCTCAGCTCGGCGATGAGGGTATGGATTTCGCGGCGGACCTGCGCGTCGAGGCCGGTAGTGGGCTCGTCGAGGAAAACGATGTCGGGCTCGTTGACCATGGCCAGGGCGATCGCGAGACGCTGCTTCTGGCCGCCGCTGAGGGTGGTGTAGTATGCCTTACGCTTGTCCCACAACTGGAGCCGCTTGAGCAGCGCGGTGGTGTCGGCCGAGCGGGTGTAAAAAGCGGCGAAGAGCTGGAGCGATTCCTCGACCGTGATCTTGTCGGAGAGGCGGGTGGCCTGGAGACAGACGCCGATGCGGTCCTTCACGGCCATGGTTTCGTCTTCGGGGTCGAACCCGAGCACACGCACCTCGCCGCCGCTGCGCGGACGCAGACCTTCGAGGATTTCCACGGTGGTGGTCTTCCCTGCTCCGTTAGGTCCGAGCAGGCCGAAGACCTCGCCGCGAGCGACTTCGAAATCGATGCCGCGCACGGCCTCGACCTTGCCGTAATTCTTCTTCAACGCGGAGACCGCGATCGCCACTTCCGGTGCCATGCGTTGCCTATTGGCGCGCGAGAACGCCGATGGCGGCGAAGACGAATGCGGGCAGGTCGTCGGGCTTGCGCGAGGAGACGAGATTGGCATCGACCACGACCTCGCTGTCTTCCCACACTCCGCCGGCGTTGCACACGTCCTCCTTAATCGAGAAGAAGCTGGTGCAATGGCGGCCGCGCAACACATCGGCCGAAACACAGCACCACAGGCCGTGGCAGATGGCGGCGACGAGTTTGCCCTGGCGGTTGATTTCGGCGATGAACTGATTGGCCTTGGCGTGGCGGCGGATGAAATCGGGCGCGTAGCCGCCGGGTGCGACGACGCCGTCGTAATCGGCGGCGTTGAGGTCGGTGTAGGACTTGACGGAAAGGGCCGGGTAGCCGACCTTGCTGAGATACGTCTTGCCCGCCTGGTCGCCCACCAGATGGACTTCCGCGCCTTCTTCGATGAGGCGGTAGTAGGGATACCAGACCTCCATTTCCTGGTACATCTGATCGACGAAAATGGCGATCCGTTTGCCCGTGAGTTTGGCGTGCGCGTGCATGGTGCCAGTGTACTTCGTTCGAGGGGCGGGATTGCGCGCGCATGCGGAATCAGGCGCAGCGGGAGGGTTTGCAATAATCATTAGGAATGAGGATGAGCGGGCGTTGACAGGATTCCCCGGCTGGCTGGCGGTGGCTCTGGGCGCGGCCGCGGGCGGCGTGGTGCGGTACTTCGTGGCGCTGTGGTTTGGCAGCCACGCGGGGGAGGGCTTTCCCTGGGGCACGCTGTTCATCAACGTGACGGGCTCGGCGTTCATCGGCTTTTTCGCAACACTGAGCGGGCCGGACGGACGGCTGCTGGTGGCGCCACAGGCGCGGCTGCTGGTGATGACGGGCATCTGCGGCGGGTACACGACGTTCTCGACGTTCAGCCTGGAGACGCTGCGCCTGGTGGAGGACCGGCAGTGGGGCGCGGCGGCGATGAATGCGACGGCGTCGGTGCTGCTGTGTCTGGTGGGAGTCTGGCTGGGCCACGCGCTGGCGTCCGCGTTGAACCAGCGATAGGAGCGGGAGCATGCAAGTGCCACACGAAGCCGTTCTGCTGCGCGTCTTCATCGGCGAAAGCGACCGGCTGGGCCACAAGCCGTTGTACGAAGCGATCGTTCTGCGGGCGCGCCAGGCGCACCTGGCCGGGGCGACGGTGCTGCGGGGCCCGCTGGGCTACGGGCATTCGAGCCGCCTGCACACGACGAAGCTGCTGGAGCTGTCGAGCGACCTGAGCTACGTGGTGGAGATCGTCGACGCTCAGGAAAAGATCGACGAATTCCTGCCCGAGCTGGACGCGATGATGATCGAGAGCGGAGGCAGCGGCCTCGTGACGCTGGAGCGCGCGCAGGTGCTGCAGTACGGCCCGCGAGCGCAGTGACAGGCGGACGCGGTTGTGGTATGTCTAGACATATGAGGACGACCGTGCGGCTGGAGGACGGGTTACTCGAACAGGCCAAGCGCGAGGCGCGGCGGCGCGGGCAGACGCTGACGGCGCTGATCGACCAGGGTCTGCGGCTTGCGCTGGCGGAACCGCTGCACCGGCCCAGGCGCAAACGCTTCGTGCTGCCGGTATCAAAAAGGAGCGGCGGCGTGCTCCCCGGTATCGACCTCGACAACAGCGCGGCGCTTCTCGACATCTTGGACGCGCCGGAATGATTCTGCCGGACGTCAACGTCCTGCTCTACGCGTTCCGCCCGGACGTCTTGGGCCATGCCCGATACGCGACCTGGCTGGAAGCGCAAGTCAACGAGGGCACGCCATTTGGAATGTCGCCGCAAGCGCTGGCCACCGTGATTCGCATCGCGACGAATCCGCGAGCTTTTGCGGACCCCAATCCCCTGGCTGAGGTTGTGAAATTCGCCAGCTCTCTGTTGCGCGAGCCAAACTGCCAGGTGATTCAACCCGGGCCGCGGCATTGGGAGATCTTCGTTGAGTTGTGCCGGAAGGCCAATGCGTGCGGCAACCTGGTCCAGGACGCCTGGTTCGCGGCACTGGCGATCGAGTCCGGTTGCGAGTGGATCACCACCGATCGGGACTGCGCGCGCTTCCCCGGGCTGCGCTGGCGGGCGCCGTTTTAGCAAGCTGCCGAAAAATGCTCCGACAGGACCGCTCGCTCACGGTCGCGGCTTGGAAACAACGAACATCCGCTCCCTGACGGTTGCGGCTCGGAAACATAGTCGCGGCTCAGAAACGAGCGGCAACGCGGGACGCTCTACTCCACCCGCAACGCTTCCACGGGATCGAGCCAGGCTGCGCGCAGCGCCGGGATCAGGCCGCTGACCACGCCGACGACGAGCAGCACGACCACCGAGGCGAGCATGCTGTGCATCTGAATGACCAGGTGCAGATCGGTTTTGCCGGTCTTGTCTTCGAAGATTTCACCCAGCAGCGGCAGCGGCGGCATGAGGGCGACGAAGGCGTAGGAAACGGCCACGCCGAGCAGGCCTCCGAGCAGCGTGAGCACGATGGCTTCGGTGAGAAACTGGCCGGCGATGGAGCGCCGCGTTGCGCCGAGGGCGCGCCGCAGGCCGATTTCGCGGGTGCGCTCGCTCACGGCGACGAGCATGATGTTCATCAAACCGATGCCGCCGATGGCCAGCGTCAAGGAGCCGATGAAGAGCAGCAAGCCGCGCAGGCCGATGGTGAGGCCGTCGACGATTGGCCGCATGTCGGATGTGCCGAAGGTCTCGATGGCGCGTTTATCCTTGGGGTCGAAACCTTTGCGGTGGGCGATGGATTCGCGGAACTGTTTGTCGGCGGCATCCTCGAAACGCCCTGAAATGGGCTGGATGACGAGATTGCCGGGATAGCGGACGTTGGCGAGGAAAGCGAACGTTGCGTAGGGGATGAAGACGGCGCGGTCGTCGGGACCGTAATAGTTGCCGAAAGACATTTTCTGGTCCATGCGGCCGATGACAGTGAAGCGGATGCCGGCGATGGCGATCTCCTCGCCGATGGCGGGCCGGCCGCTGAAGAGCTTGTTTCTGGCCCAATCGCCGAGAAAGGCGACTTGGCGGCGTTCCTGATCGTCCTCGGGGGTGAACCAGCGGCCCTCGATGGGCACCTCGGAGCGGATCTCGCCGTAGTCTGCGCAAACACCGCGCACCTGAATGTCAAATGAACGGTCGCGGTAGGAGACGGGAACGCGGCGCACGATTTCCTCGCAGATGCGGCGGATGGCTGGCGATTCGGCCTTGGCGACGGCAAGGTCTTCGGGATCGAAGTGGATGCGGCGGCCGGCGCGCTCGCCGCCGGCTTGCATCGAAGTCTGGCCGGGAAACGCGATGACGGCGGTTTTGGAAAAGTTCTCGAACAAGCCGACCATCACGTTCTGGAAGCCGTCGCCATAGGCCAGCAGAAGCGTGACGGCGGCGATGCCCCAGACGATGCCGAGCATGGTAAGGATGCTGCGAGTGGGATTGCGCAGCAGGCTGATGCAGGCCTGGATGAGGATCTCTCTCTTCATGGCGCCTACCCGCCCGCTTCCCAACGCAGCGCCTCGACCGGATCGACCGAAGCGGCGCGCGAAGCCGGGTAGAGAGCCGAGAGGAAAGCCACCAGGCCCAGCAGCAGGACGCAGGCGAGACTGACCTGCCAGGTGGCGATCAGTCCCGCGAAATAGGGCGGCATCTTGAGCGTGTTGACGAAGGCGCACAGGCCGTGCGCCAGGCCGAAGCCGACCGCGCCGCTGCCGAAGACGATGAGGAATGTCTCGAGGAAAAACAACTGCAGGATCTGGCCGCGGGTGGCGCCGACGGCCAGACGCAGGCCGATCTCGCGAGTCCGCTCGCGCACGGCGACGAGCATCACGTTCATCGTGCCGATACCGCCTAAGAGCAGCGTGACGACGCCCATTGCGCCGAGAAAGAATTTCATGCCGTTGGCCATGCTGATGAAGCCTTTGGTTTCGCGCACGGTGTCCCACGTGTTGGCCGCTTCCTTGTCGTTGGGATCGAAGCCGTGCAGCACCGCCAGCGCGCGGCGCAGTTCCTTGATGCAATCCTCGTGAACCTCCATGGAGCGGGCCTTGACGATGAACTGGTCGATGGTTTCGGGCGGCATCGGCGGCTTGTTGGGCAGGTCGCGGATCATGGCGCCGTAAGGCACGAAAATTTTCTCCACGTCGCGCCCGTCGTAATCGGAGTCCTGCTCCTTGTGCTGCATGACGCCGATCACTTCGTAGGGGAAGCCGCCGATAGAGATGCGCTCGCCGAGAGCCGCCCGCGGGCCGAAAAGTTGCTTGCGCGCCTCCGTGCCGAGAAAGGCCACGCGGCGGCCTTCGCGATCATCGGCCCAGGAGAAAAAGCGGCCTTCGGCGGCGGGCAGGTAGCGGATCTGCTGATACGGCGGCTGCGAGCCCGAGACGAGCAGCAGCGCGCTGTTGTAGGCGCTGCGGACGGGGGTCGAGCCGCGCGTCAACTCGGGCATGATGTAGAGGCAGGACGGGCACATCGGCGCGAGCGCTTCGTGGTCGCGGGTGGTCCACCAGATCCTGCGCCCCGCGCGCTCGCCGCCGGCTTGCAGCGACGTGCGGCCGGGCCACACGATCACGATATTATCGCCGAACTTCTCCATCACGCGGCGCTGGCCCTCGCGGAAGCCGTCGCCGGCGGCGGTCATGAGCGTGATGGACACTACGCCCCACGCGAGGCCGAACATGGTCAGCCCCGTGCGCAGCTTGTGCGCGGTGAGCGTCTGCCAGGTGTCTTTCAATAGATCGGCGAAGCTCACAGCGCACTTCCTGACGTATGGAGCAGCCGGGGCCCGGCTACTGGAGGATGACCTTGGCGCCTTCTTTGAGGCCGGCCACCAGTTCGGTTTTGACGCCATTGCTGATGCCGAGCTGCACCGGCAGCTTCTTGCGACCCTTTTCGGCCGTCAGGTCGGGGACCTCGACCGACGCCTTGCGATCCTTGTCGTAGAGGATGGCCGCTTCGGGCACCAGCAGGACGTTGGGCTTTTCTTCGAGAACGATCTCGGCGTTGGCGCTCATCTTGGCCTTCAACTCGCGGCCCGGATTGGCGATGGAGACCTTGACCTCGAAGGTGGTCACATTCTCCTTCTCCACGCCCAGCGGGCTGATCTGGTAAACCTTGCCCTCGAACTTGCGGTCGCGGAAGCTTTCGACGGTGATGTGCGTGGGCTGGCCGAGATAGACCTTGCCGATGTCGGCCTGGTCGACCTTGCCGCGCACGAACACATCGCTGACGTCGCCGAGAGTGAATAGCAGCGTGGCCTGCGAACCGAGCACCAGAATGGAGCTGACGGCGTTGCCCACCTCGACGTCGCGCGAAAGCACGAGACCGTCGATCGGGCTGACGATGGTGGAATTGCGGAGGTCTTCATCGGCGCGCTCGAGAGCGGCGGTGGCCTGCGCGACCTGCGCCTTGGCCTTGGCGATTTCGGCGCGGGAGACGGCGAGATTGCGGATGGCCGAGGACTGCTTGTTGAGCGCCATCTGATAGGCCTTTTCGGCGTCTTCGACGCTGTTCTTGGCCAGCAGGCCATCCTTGAACAACTGGCGCGCGCGGCCCATGGCGGAAATCAGGAAGGGCAGATCCGGGCCTTCGGCGTCGACCTTATTGCGCTCGAGCGAAGCCACGGCGGACTCTTCGGCGGCCTGGGCGGCCTGCAGATTGGCCTTGGATTCGCGGACCGCGGCCTCGAGCAGTTCCTTGTCCAACTCGGCCAGAAGCTGGCCTTGATGAACGGAGGCACTGTAGTCGACGTACAGTTTCTTGACGATGCCGCTGGCCTTGGACTTGACCTCGACTGTGGAACGCGGCTCGATCTTACCGGTGGCGACGACGCTGCGGGCGATGCTGCCGCGTTCGATACTGGCGATCTTGGAGGCATCGATCTTATTGTCGGGCTTTAGCGCCGCCCGGACGCCGTAGCCGGCGCCGCCCAGCAGAACCACGACCACGCCCAGCCAGATCAGGCGCTTACGCCATTTCTTGTTCTTTCCGTTTTTGCCATTTGTCGCCATGCTCGAAACCTCGCGTTCAAAAACGAGTACGCTAGCGCGCAGCCGAAGGTTCCCTCAATAATGGACCTTGAAAAAACGAACAAGAGACCAGGAACTACCGGTTGTGGATTTGGCTGCCGAACAAGCTGTGCGGAATAGCGAAGACGGCCAGGGTGAGTACGGCCGCGGCGACGACCCACCAGTCCGCGGAGCGCGGTGCGCGCCGATTGGCAAACCACGCGACGACCCACGCCAGCCAGGCGACGGCGGTCTTGTTGTCGGTCAGATCGGTGCCGTAGGGCCAGCCGGTCCACCACTCGCCGAAGGAGAATTTCTGCACCGCCGGACCGAGCAGCAGTCCGCCCACGCCGAGCAGAATTAGAGTCCACACGATGAGCCCGGCATACCGCGGCTCGGACGCAAGCTTTTCGAGTCCGGCGCGGGTGGCCCACAGCATGCCCAGGAACATCAGCAGGATGTGCGGCACGAGCACCCACGGCGGCACGTCGCCGCGAAAGCGCAGCGTGATCGGGCCGCCCAGCGCGACGCCCTCCGTGGCGCGGATGACGAAAATCGAGTAGTCGAGTTTCCCGGCGGGCGGCTGATGCGGCAGCAGCGCTGCGAGTTCGTCGCCGCGGCGCAGCATCGCCACTCTGGTCCAGGCATCGTTCGTCGCGTGACGGCGAAACGACAGCGTGCCGCGCGCGTCGGCGGGCGCGCGCACGGCGATGGCGGCGTCGCCGGGACCGGCATGGCTGCGCGGCAGGCGGTAGCGGATCTCCTCGCCGGCCAGCTCGACGGACCCGCGCGCCGGCCACGTCGGCCCGGTCACGCGCTGGTACGCGGCGCAGGCCAGCGTGAGGACGGCCGCCACAATCCAGAGAGTCCGGGAACGCATTTCCAGAATCTACACGAAAGGTCGGACGCGCCGCTCAGGGAATTCGCAGATAGCGATAGCCGGCGGCTTCCATTTCGACGCGATTGAGCGCGTTGCGCCCGTCAACCAGAACCGGCGCGCGCATGCGCGGGCGCAAACCGGCCCAATCGAGTCCCAGGTACTGTTTCCACTCGGTCACCAGGACGATGGCGTCGGCGCCTTCAAACAGCGCTTCGGGCCCGGCGGCGAGCTCCACCTCGGCCATGTCGGGCTGCTGCAAGCGGAAGGCCTCGGCGGCCTTGGGGTCGTGGGCGCTGACGCGGGCGCCGTGATCGAGCAGGCGGCGGATGATTTCAATCACCGGAGCGTCGCGCAGATCGTCGGTTTCAGGCTTGAAAGACAGGCCCAGCAGCGAAATCTTTTTCCCTTCGAGCGCGCCGTGAACCGAGAGCAATTTTTCGAGCACCTGCACGCGCATCTGGCGGTTGACTTCGCGCGCCGCGCGCACGATGGGCATCGAGATGCCGTGCTCGAAGGCGGTGGTGAGGATGGCCGAAGTATCCTTGCCGAAACACGAACCGCCCCAGCCCAGGCCCGCCTGGAGGAAGCGCGGGCCGATGCGCTTATCCATGCCGATGCCCTGGGCCACGGTCTGCACGTTCGCCCCGACGCGCGAGGCCAGGTTGCCGATTTCATTGATGTAGCTGATTTTCAGCGCCAGGAAAGCGTTGGCGGCGTACTTGATCAGCTCGGCCGAGGCGGGATCGGTGGTTACCAGCGGCACCGGAGCGATGCCCTCGGGCCGCGGCAGGAACGGCGGCGGTTCGAAGCTCTGGTCGATCAGCGGCTGGTAGAGCGCGATCAGCCGCTCCAGCACGCGCGGATCGGCGGCGCCGATGACGATGCGATCGGGATACAAGGTGTCGTGGACGGCGCAACTTTCGCGCAGGAACTCGGGGTTCGATCCGACGCCGACCAGGCCCTCGGCGTCGCGGCCGTAACGCTCGAAGTAGGCCGCCTGAATGACCATCCGGACCCACTTGCCGCTGCCGATCGGCACCGTCGATTTGTTGACTACGACGGTGTAGGCCGTGCCCAGATTCTGGCCCACCTCCTCGGCCGCCGCGCGCACGAAGCGCAGGTCGGGGCTGCCGTCGGCGCGGGGCGGCGTGCCGACGGCGATGAAGACGATCTCGGCTTCGGGGATAGCGGCGGCATAGTCCGAGGTGAAGCGCAGATGGGCGCCGCTGAGCTGGAGCAGCTCCTGAAGATGCGGCTCATACAGCGGCGGCTGGCCCTGCTTCAGCCGGTCGATTTTGCCTTCATCCTTATCCAGGCAGCAGACCTCGTGCCCCAGGTAGGCGAGGGCGGCGCCGGTGGTGAGGCCCACATAGCCGGCCCCGAGCATGGTTATGCGCATGTCACTAAACGCTCCAGCCTAACAGTCCCGCGTCAATATTCGATAACGCGGCGGACACGATCCCGTTCCCGAGCGGGTCGCTTCATCCTACGCCGTCAGATGTCGCCGCAGGAACTCCAGGCCTTGCACGCCGTGAAACTCGTGGCCCCCGGCGAACTCCTCGCGGGCGCAGAGTTCCGGCTGTCCGAAGGTTGCGTAGACGCGCCGCAGCGCTTCGAACGCTTCGCGCGAGCCGGCCAGGGGAAAGATCTGGTCGTCGAGCCCCGATTCGGCGAAGAACGGCCGCGGCGCGATCAGCCCCGCGATGTCGCTCGCCTCGCCCCACTTCAGAATGCCCGGCACGTAGTTGTCGATGCAATGGGAAATCGAAAGAATCGAATCGCGGAATGTGCACAGCGAGCAGCTCATGAACGCCGCGCGGATGCGCGGCTCGAGCGCGGTGGCGTAGAGCGTCACCGTACCGCCGCCGGAGATGCCCAGGCAGCCGATGCGGTTGGCGTCCAGGTCTTTGCGCGTGGCGATGAAGTCGCAGGCCCGCAGCACGTCCCAGGTGCGCCAGCCGGCCATGCTCTCGCCTACGAGCAGCGCCGCGCCGGCGGCCGGCTGACAGGAACTGGCCTCCGGCCCCTTCTTGCGGGCATCGGGATCGCGGCGGCAGCCGAAGCCGAGCATCTCGATGGCTAGCGCGGCCATGCCATGCTCCACCACCTGGATGGCGTAGTCGTTGGCGTAACCGGTCTTCTCGGAGCGCTCGCGCCCATTCGGGTCGATCCCTGCAATGTCGTCCACGCCGCGCCCGTGTCCGGGCAGACAGATGACCACCGGCATGGGCTCGCGCACCGGTTTGGGCGTCAGCAGATAAGCGAACGCGCTCAGGCCCGGGCGCGAGTCAAACAGCAGCGACTCGCGGCTGTGCGTGGCGAGATCCCGCACTTCGAGTGTCCGCGCCTGCAGCGGAGATCGCGTTTGCGGGAATCCGCCCAGACACTCGGCCAGACGCACGCGCAGCTTGCGCTGCCACGCCAGGGCGTCTTGCTTCGAACGCGCGTCGAATCGCAGCGCGCGCGGCGTGGATTGCCAGCGCTCGCGCGAGTAGGCCAGCGAATCGAAATCGGCCGGTTGGTATTGACCGGGGAATTTCTCGAGCGGGCCGCCATAGGCGGGTTGCGGCGGTGCGGCGGATTCGTTGGCCATGGATGGGGATGCTCCGGTGGAGGCGGCCAGAGCGGCAAGGGCGAGTTGGCGGCGTGAGATGGGCATGGTGGCTCCGGAAAGTTCGGCGCGCGGTCCCGCGCCGACCGGGATGCGGCGCTTCGAAGGCAATTCTATCTTTACGCACGGCGAGCGTCCATGCGGGGGCGGCAAAGCGGAACCGGCACAGGCACGGTATTCTCGACGCGCACGCATGCCGTCACCAGTGCAATCTGGCTGTTACGCAGCGTGCGCGGAGGAACTGCCGCTCGCGGTTTGGCGTCAAATGGAGAGGTAGAGCGAACACTCAAGTCGCACGCGAAGGTGGAACCGCTTGTTTCGGAACACGAGGACAGCGATAGTCCGGAATTCACTCGGCATGCTTGCGCTGGCGCCGATGCTGGCGTTTGGCCAGCATCGCCAAAGCCTGCCGGCACTGGTGCAGCAGTTTGAAAGCACACAGGTGTTCTGGAAGCAGATTGATGTCGCGAAGAAGATCGTTGCGTTCCACGACCCCATCATCCTGCCCAAGCTTGAGCCCTGGCTGCATCACGACGACCGCCACCTGCGCGCGAATGCCGGTTACTTGTTCGCCGCTCTCGGCGACCGAAGGGGCTTCGACGTCGTCGTCGCCATTCTAAATGACCGCTCCGATCGATGCCCCGGACAGGGCGGCATTGCACCCACGCGCGGCTCCGTTTCGGGCGATGAGGATTCTGCTTGCGGCAAGATTCCCCGCTCGTGGAGCCTTCAACTTCAGATTGCCTCGGACCGCTACTATGCCGCTCACGTCCTGGGCGACCTAAGGGACCCGCGGGCCGTACCGATCCTCCTGCCGCTGCTCCACGAGCCGGTGGTTGACCATATTGTTCCGTGGTCACTCAGCCAGATTGGCGACAGGGCCGCGATTCGCCCGCTCATCGACATGCTAGCCGGCGCGGACCCCGACATGCGGGTGCTCTCCATCTACGCTCTGGAGACGCTCCGGGCGACGGAAGCCCTGCCGGCATTGCGCGCCCTCCTGGCCGACAACGAGCGCATTCGATTCGACAGGCAGGTCTCTGTCGCCGAAGCCGCTGCCGAGGCAATCGCGAAGATCGAGGGCCCCTCTCGTTGACCAGTGTCGCGCCCGGCATCGTTTGGACCCATCACCGGCCGATCAGTGTGACGCACAAACCCGTGCAGGCGCTCCTGCGCTTTGTGGGTCGAACCTTGAGCACGCTCCGCTAGTAACGCGGTACTGACGGATCGACCTGCTCACTCCAGAGGTCGATGCCGCCGGCCAGCGACTGGCAGTTTTCCACGCCCTGCTCTCTCAGCCAGCGCACGGCGTTCAGGCTGCGCAGGCCATGATGGCAGAACACGACGAGCAGTTTCTCGTCGGCCTGTTCGTCGAGCTCCGCCAGCCGCTCGGGCACAGTGTTCATGGGAATCAATTCCGCGCCCGGCAAGGAGCAGATGAAGTGTTCGCCCGGCTCGCGGACGTCGATCAGCGCGATGGCCTCGCCGGCCTCGATCCTGCGTTTCGCCTCCGCCGGTGTCAGCTCCAGAGCCAGTTTCATGCCTTTGCTGCTCCCTGGCGCGATTGTACTTGAGCCAGCAAGCGCTGTGCTGGGCCGGCGTTGCGCCGCGCCGGGCGCCCGCCGGGACGCATCCCAAACGCCTCCTGCAACGCCGCCCCGTCCACGCCGGGCCGTGCTTGACACCGGGTCTAAGCTCTAAGCAGCAGGCTCTTCTCACGCACCTCAAAGTGCGCGCAAATCGGCCCCGGCCTAACCACGCGTGGGGCGAATTCTAGAAATTGAGGAAAATCGCAAAATATCGTAAGATAGCCACTTCAAATAAATGATTATATTAGGAAAAGTCGAAAATTGGCTTTGATCCTTTTGAATCAATTATATTAATTATAATGGTCCATTAACAGTAGTATATCTAATTAATTAGCAGACCCCGGCCGCACTGTCCCTCCCGCCTTCGCGCGGCGCGGCGCCCGGTGGGTCACGTCTCGATTGGGGTTCCCACCGGCCGCCGGCTCCCGTACAATAGATGAGTGGTGCTGAAACCAGCCACGGTCCGGCCCTCCCTCTACGCGAGCGACTAGCGCGTCGCACGCCTGCACACGCGGCCGATTGGCCGCCCACTCAGCGCCCGATTTCAGTGTCTGGAGGGAGTGCGATGAACACACCAGTTTCCATACGTCACGATCTGCCGCATCTCGTCACCGAACTGCCGGGGCCGAAGGCCCGGGCAGTCGTGGAACGGGACCTGGCGATCCTTTCTCCGTCTTCGACGCGGACCTACCCGCTGGTGATCGCGCGCGGCGAAGGCGCGATCGTCGAGGACGTGGACGGCAACCGGTTTCTGGATTTCAACGCGGGCATCGCGGTCTGCGCCACGGGCCACGCCCACCCGCGCGTGGTCGAGGCGATCCGCCGGCAGGCCGAGAAGTTCCTGCACATGTCGGGAACCGATTTCTACTACGAGAACATGGTCGCGCTGGGCGAAAAGCTGGCGAGTCTGGTGACGGGAGGCGACCCGGCGCTGGAGCCGCGGCGCGTCTATTACGGCAACTCGGGCGCGGAGGCGATTGAGGCGGCCCTCAAGATGGCGCGCTACCACACCGGGCGCGACAAGTTCATCGCTTTTCTGGGCGGCTTTCACGGGCGCACCATGGGTGCGCTTTCGCTGACCGGTTCGAAGAGCGTGCAGAAACGCGGCTTCGCGCCGCTGCTGGGCGGGGTGACGCACATTCCCTACGCATATTGCTACCGCTGCGCCTATGGCAAGCAGGTCGAGAGCTGCAAAGTGGAGTGCGTGAAGATCCTCGAAGATCAGCTTTTCAAGACAATTGTGCCCGCCGATGAGGTCGCGGCGATCTTCGTCGAACCGGTGCAGGGCGAAGGCGGTTACCTCGTGCCGCCGAAGAAGTTCCTCGACGAACTGGCGGCGGTGGCGCAACGCCACGGCATCCTGCTGGTATGCGACGAGGTGCAGAGCGGTATGGGGCGGACCGGCAAAATGTTCGCCTACCAGCATTTCGGCATCGATCCGGACATCGTCACGCTGGCCAAGGGCATCGCCAGCGGACTGCCTTTGAGCGCCACCGTGGCCAAGGCGCAATACATGCAGTGGACGCCCGGCTCGCACGCTTCGACCTTCGGCGGCAACCCGGTCTCGGTCGAAGCCGCGCTGGCGACCATCGCGCTACTTGAAGAAGAGCTGATCGACAACGCGGCGCGCCTCGGCGCATACATGCTGGAGCGCATGCGGAGCTGGCCGGCGCGCTTCCGCGTGGTCGGCGACGTGCGCGGGCTGGGGCTGATGTTGGGTGTCGAGATCGTGCGCGACCAGGCTGGCAAGGAGAAGGACGCCGACACGCGCAATCGGCTGGTCGAAATGGCCTTCCGGCGCGGCATGCTGGTGCTCGGCGCGGGCCAGAATTCGATTCGCCTGGCGCCGCCGCTGGTGCTCACCCGCGACCAGGCCGAGTTCGGGCTGGAGCTGATCGAGGAGTGCCTGGCCGAGGTTTGTAAATAGCGCCGGCCCGGCCGTGCCCGGCTACACTGGTCTGGTGGGTTCCGGCACAACGCCCCGCATTCTCGACGTCGGCTGCGGCATCAACAAACTGCCGGGCGCGATCGGTATCGACCGCAACCCGCGCACACGCGCCGACGTGCTGTGCGACCTGGACCATTTTCCATACCCCTTTCGCGACGACTCCTTCGACCGGGTACAGGCGATCCACGTCATCGAGCACTTGTCCAACGTGATCCGCGCTCTGGAGGAGTTCCACCGGCTGGTGCGCGCCGGCGGCACAGTGCTGATCGTTACGCCGCATTACACCGACTTCTCGTCCTTCTGCGATCCCACGCATCGCTGGCACCTGAATTCCTTCTCATTCCGCTACTTCAGCGCCGACAACGCCGGCTACGGCTACTACACCGAGGCCCGCTTTCGGGAGAAGAAAGTCCACGTGCGGCTACTGGCTGGATGGAGGTATCTGGGCTTCGAGCTGCTGGTCAACGCCTTCCCGCGCTTTCGCCGCTTCTGGGAGTACTACCTGTGCTACGTGGTGCGCGGCAAGGTGATGGAGTTCGAGTTCGAAGTTCTGAAATAGGCCGAGTGACCGGGAAGCATGGAAACTCATCCGGCCGCGCGGGCCTGCATGCGGGGCTTACGGCGCGGGCTTTCGTCTGGCTGCTGGGGCGGATCGATGCGTTGCGCGCGCGCGCCACGCGCGGACGCCTCACGCCGCAGCGCGCGCTGGGGCGGCGCGCCGAGGACCTGGCCCAGCGTTATCTGCAGAAACAGGGTTACCGCATGCTCGCACGCAACTGGACCGGCCCGAAGTTGGCCGAGGTCAACATCGTGGCCACGGACGGCGAGCGCACGGTGTTCGTCGAGGTGAAGTCACGCCAGGGCGAGGAGCATGGATCGCCCGAACGCGCGGTGGACGCGATCAAACAGGTCGCGCAGCGCCGGGCGGCGCGGGCCTGGGCGCGCAGCGCGCACATCGATGTCCAGGCGATCCGATTCGACCTGGTCACGGTCGTCTTCTCGAACCCGCCGCGGATCGAACATCAGGCCGATGCATGGTCATTGGAAAGAGGCCGGGTCTAAATCATATATTCTGGTTGCTTGCCATTTCCAGGCCGGGGAGAGAACGTTGCCAGAGCTTCGCAAAGACCCGATCACCCGCCGATGGGTCATCATTTCCACAGACCGGGCGCGGCGCCCGGAAGACTTCGTGCGCGAGCGCGTGGTGCCCACGGGCGAGCGCCTGTGCCCATTCTGCGTCGGGCATGAGTCGAAGACGCCGCCCGAGATTCTCGCCTATCGCACTTCGGGCGGCCCCAACCAGCCCGGTTGGCATCTGCGCGTGGTGCCCAATAAGTTCCCCGCGCTGCGGGTCGAGGGCACGCTGGACCGGCAGGGCGAGGGACTCTACGACCGCATGAACGGCATCGGCGCGCATGAGGTTTTCATCGAGACGACCAATCATAAGGCCTCGCCCGGCGCGCTGACCGAGAAGGAATACGAAGACCTTTTCTTCGCCGTCCGCGACCGCATGCTGGATCTCAAGAAGGACTTCCGGCTGCGCTACATTCTGATCTTCAAAAACCACGGCGAGGGAGCCGGCGCGACGCTCGAACACCCGCACTCGCAGCTCATCGCGCTGCCGATCGTGCCCAAGCGCGTAATCGAGGAAATGGAAGGCGCCAAGCGCCACTTCGACTATCGCGAACGCTGCATCTACTGCGACATTATCCAGCACGAGGCGGAGTCGCAACAGCGCGTGGTGCTCGAAACCGACCATTTCACGGTGCTCTGCCCCTACGCCTCGCGCTTCCCGTTCGAGGTCTGGATCATGCCGCGCCGCCACGGCTCACACTTCGAAAAGATCGACAACGCCGCGCTGCACAACCTCGCCTGGGTCCTGCGTGCGTTGCTGCGCAAGATGGAGCAGGCGCTCGAATTCCCGCCCTTCAATCTCATTCTGAACACGGCGCCGGTGCAGGACCCGGACTACGACTATTACCACTGGCACATCGAAATCATCCCCAAGCTGACGCGCGTCGCCGGTTTCGAATGGGGCACCGGCTTTTACATCAACCCCACGCCGCCGGAAGAAGCCGCGCGCTTCCTGCGCGAGATCGGGCTCCCCTAGTGTCATGTCTCGCAGATTCTTTGACAATCGCAGGCCATTCACCGTGGCGCAGACACTCGTGCCTGCCGCATCGACACTCATGTTGACGCTCGGTTCACACGACGCCTGGCCGGCGTTGTCAATCCTCGACTGAGACACTATACTAGCAGCGCGCGACCGCCATGCCAGTCTGGACCTCAGCCGTTTTTGCGAATCACATCGCGCTCTACCTGGCCTCGGACGGCGAGGCGCTGATACGCGCGTCGTTCACG
Source organism: Terriglobia bacterium (assembly GCA_963838205.1). Classification (GTDB taxonomy): domain Bacteria; phylum Acidobacteriota; class Terriglobia; order Bryobacterales; family Bryobacteraceae; genus CAIVVT01. The sequence continues at coordinate 174,971 of CAWIQF010000003.1, forward strand.
GCTTCTCCGCAAACGCCACCACCGGGCTGGCCACTCGAGTGGATGCGCGACCCGAGCGACCCTGTGCTTGCCGAAGCAGTGAAACAACTGAACGAGTACTTCGCGCGCGAGCGGGAGGTCTTCTCCATTCCGCTGCGGCCCGCGGGGACGCCGTTCCAGCTCCGCGTCTGGAAAGCTCTCGAAGCGATTCCCTACGGCCACACCCGCACATACCTGGACATCGCCCGCGCGCTCGGCCAGACGACGGCGGTGCGCGCCGTGGGCGCGGCCAACGGCCGCAATCCGCTGCCGATCTTCGTGCCTTGCCACCGCGTCATCGGCTCCAGCGGCAGCCTCACCGGCTACGGCGGCGGCCTGGAGGTCAAGCTCGAGTTGCTGCGGCTTGAAGGCGTGCTGCTACCAGGTTGAGCAGCTCCTCCGCGCCGTCGACCTCGATGCGAATCCGCAGCACATGGATGCGCGGGTCGGCCTGAAACTCGGGCGGAAGATTCAGCCAGTCCTTCTCCGTCGTAACCAGCGCCGGCGCGCGCGCGAGCAACTCCTGCACTTCACGCCGGCTGTAGCGCTGATGATCGGGAAAGACGGCAAAGAACGCGGGCTGCACGCCGGCCTGCGCCAGCGTCGCCCGGAACGAGCCGGGATTGCCCAGCGCGCAGAATGCGCCTGCGCGCGCAGGCAGCGCCGCTAATTCCCCGGCCACGGTACGGGCGAAAAACAGCGGCACTCCCGCGTTCCAGCGGCGGATTTCGCGCACCAGACCGGCGTAGGAGCGGCCGGCGATGGTCCGAGTGAGCACCACGGCATCGGCCCTCTTCAACGCGGAAAACGGCTCGCGCAAACGGCCCAGCGGCAGCACGCCGCCGCGGAGCGGGTCTAGCGCATCGATCAGCACGATGTCGCAGTCGCGCCGCAGACGCCAGTGCTGGAAGCCATCGTCGAGCACGGCGCAATCGATGCCCTGGCCGGCCTGTAGCTCGGCCAACGCGCGCGCACGGTCCGCGCCCACGCCGACTGCGGCGTGGCCGGCGCGGAGATGGATCAGCGCTTCTTCACCGGCGGCTTCGACTGCCATCGTGGAGCCAGGCGCGGCCGTGAGCGTCGCCGGGCCGCCGCTGCGCCGGTAACCGCGCAGCAGCACGCCGGGGCGCCAGCCGCGCTGTTTCAGTTCCCCACACAGCCACACTGCGAAGGGCGTTTTGCCAGTGCCACCCAGGCTGAGGTTGCCAACGCTCACCACGGGGCACGGCGGCGTCCGGGCGCTGGCTGATGTGAATGCTCGATCGAGGCTCAGGCCTGCGCGCCAGACCAGCGTCAACGGCCCCAATAGCAGGCGTTTCCACAGCACTGGCAGCGCCCGGCTGAGCGCGTCTTCATAGCTTGCCCTGAGCGCTTCCACCGCGCGCACGCTGGCCCCGCGCCGAGCCCGGGCGAGCGCGAGCGCGCGCTGCCCCAGCGCCTCGCGGCGCGCGGCATCGCCCAGCAATTCCTCGATCGCCGCGGCCAGGCGGTCCGCGGACGGCACGCGGATCCAGGCGTCTTGCGCATCGAAATCGGCCGCGATTTCGGCGAAATTCTCCATGTGCGGGCCAGCCACGACCGGCACGCCGAAGGCCGCCGGCTCGAGTGGGTTGTGCCCGCCGCGATGCGGGAACGTCCCACCCATGAACACCGCGTCTCCCACGCGGTAGAGCGCGGCGAGTTCGCCGATGGTATCCACCAGCAACACGCCGGGCAGCGCGAGCGGCGCCCCGCCCTGCCAGCGCGAACGCCGCACAAACGCGATGCCGGCCCGCTGCAGCCGTTCCGCCGCCGCGTCGAAACGCTCGGGCTTGCGCGGCGCCCAGATCAACAGCAGGCGCGGGAATCCGTCGCGCAGGCGCAGAACGTCTCGACCACCAGATCGTCCTCATCGGGATCGCCCGCGCGTTCCGGAGGCATCGTGCTGGCTGCGATCCACACCGGGCCGGCTTGGAGGCGCTCCAGCCAGGCGGCCATTTCGGGCGCGATCTGAGCGGCCTCGGGATCGAAATCGTACTTGAGATTGCCCGCGGCCTCCACGCGTGCCGCGCCCAACTCGCGGTAGCGCCCGGCGGCCCGTTCGTCCTGGGCCAGGATCCGGTCCGGCCGCGAGAGCGGCGCCTGGAACAACCAGCGCCAGCGCCGGTAGGCGGGCATGGCCTGGTCGGAGATGCGCGCGTTCACGAGCACCAGTTGCGCGCCGCTGCGCTGGGTTTCGCGATACAGATTGGGCCAGATCTCGGTCTCCATGACGACCACCAGCGACGGCTGCAACGCCCGCAGTACGGCGCGCAGCGCGAACGTCAGATCGAACGGCGCATAGAACACCCCCGCCGCGAGTCCGGCGAGTTTCTCGCCGGCCATCGCGCGCCCGGCCAGCGTCGTTACCGACAAGTAGACCGGCGCCCACGGCATGCCGACCCGCAGGCGCTTCAACAGCGGCACGGCGGTCAGCACTTCGCCGACCGAGACCGCGTGCAACCAGATCGCCCCCGGCGCCGTCTGCCGGAACGAGCGCGGCAGGCGGCCCAGCCGCTCGCCGAGCCCGCGCGCGTAGCGCCGGTCCCGCGCCACCCGCAGGGCCAGATACAGTAGGAGCAGAGGAGACGCCAGGAACGTCAGCGCCCGGTAGCCCATCTCGATGAGAGCTCTTTTTGTCATCCCCGCCCTTTTACTTTCGCTCTTTGCCGTCGCCGCGGAAGACAAATCCGCGCAGCCCTTCCGCCCCGCGCCGGCTTCCGCCTGGCCCGCGCATCAGACCATCGGCGACATTACCTTCGCCGCCGTGCGTTATGAAAGCGACGACGACACGCGTCCGCTGTTCGGCAAAGTGAATCTCAACCAGTACGGCATCTTGCCGGTCCTGCTGATCATCGACAACAAGAGCAACCAGAATCTGTTGCTGGACCTGATTCAGGTGGAATTCACCGCCGGCGGCGGCATCCGCCTGGAACCGACGCCGCCGCGCGACCTGCCTTACCTGATTGCGCCCAAGAACCCGCTCAACCGGCCCAACATCCCCTCGCCGATTCCACTGCCTTCCAGGCATAAAGGCAATGCTCTATCGCAGGTTGAACTGGACTCGCGCGCCTGGGGCGCCAAGAACCTGCTGCCCGGTGAATCGACCCACGGTTTCTTCTACTTTCAGACCGAATGGCGGCGCAGCTCGTACCTCTATATTTCGGGCATTCGCGAAGCCCGTACGCTAAAAGAGGTCTTCTTTGCCGAGGTGCCGATGGACGCCCCCGGCGACGCCAAATCGGCCGAACCCGCCGCCGCGCCGCATTGAGGATCTCCTCCGCCTGCGCGCACCACGGGCCCGACCGGCTACGGACTAAACAGAGCGTCATAAATAACTGCGCATCCGCTGCCTCACGGTCGCGGCTCAGAAACAACACGAACAACGCAGAGCATCCGCTCCTTAACAGTCGCGGCTCAGCTTCGGAGCCGCGCGCGTCAGCGATCGGTTCTTGCGCAAGGAGTAATGCCGGCGTGTTTAGCAATCTCGGCCGCGCCCGCTACTCACTTGGCCGGGGCCGCGGTTGTTTTCTTCGCCGCAGTGCCGACGCTCTTTTTCGCTGCACCGGCTTTGGTCGCCGCGGGCGCAAACACCGGCGCTTCCTTGCCGTCCTTCCAACGCTCGAAGGTGACCTTCTTGATGATGACCGGGACGTCGGGCTTGTCGCCTCTGTCCTTGGGCACGCGTGCGATCTGCCCGACCACGTCCTGGTGCTCTACGACCTGCCCGAAGATAGTGTGTTTCCCATTCAGGTGAGTCGGCAGACGGGGTCCCGAGTCGGTGATGAAGAACTGGCAGCTCCCGGTATGCGGGCCGGCATTCGCCATCGCCAGACGTCCCGGCTGGTCGAACTTCAGCGACGGGACGAACTCGTCCGGGATGACATCGGTTCCGCCCTCGCCCGTGCCAGCCGGATCGCCGCCCTGGATCATGAAGCCCGGGATCACGCGGTGGAACGTCAGCCCGTTGTATAACGGGCGGCTGACGCGCTGCTGGGTCTTCGGATTGACCCACGACTTGCGCCCCGTGGCCAGCCCCAGGAAGTTCTTCACCGTGACCGGCGCCTGCTGCTCATACAAGATCAGCGTGATGTCGCCCACGGACGTGGAGATAGTGGTGTACAAACCATCCGGCCGGGGCGTCTTCGGCACGGCGGGCGCGGCCTGTTTCGCCGGCGCCTTTTTGGCGGCGGCCTTGGCCGGGCTAGGGGCGGCGGGCGTCTGTGCGCCCACCGCGAGGCTAAGGAGAGATAAACTCAAAACGGACAAGAAAATCCTCATGCTGCCAGCTTAACAGGCTGTCGCAAAACCGGCACGCAGCCGGCGCCAGCTTCGGCCGCTGCGGCAGGCCGTGCGTTTGGTCGGCGGATGTGATTCAATGGCCGCCGAACGGCCAATTCATAAAGCGTTCATACGATCGTTAATCTGTTGCTGTACTTGTAAGAAGGAAGATGCCAGTTCCAAACCTTCCCCCGCCGAGCGATCCACGTATGTTCACCGGCGCCTTGCGGCGCATGGTGAACCAGCCGCTGCTGGCGCCCATGACCGGCGCGTTGAGCAAGCTGTTGAAGCTGGAGTACCTGGACCGCCTGTGTGACGAGACCCGGCGCTCCGCCGGCGGCCTGGAATTCATCGGCGATTTCTTTCAGCGGTTGTGCATCAGCCTGGACGTCTCGGACGACGACCTGGAACGCATCCCGAAAAAAGGCCCCGTGGTGGCCGTCGCCAACCATCCGTTTGGCATGGTCGAAGGCGCCGCGGTCATCTGGCGGCTGGCGCAGGTGCGGCCCGACATCCGCCTGCTGGCCAACAACATGCTGGCCTCGCTGCCCGAGGTCCTGCCCTGGCTGATCCTGGTCAACCCATTCGGCGGCGAATCGGCCCACCGCGCCAACCGCCGCGGCTTGCGCGAGGCCCTGGAATGGCTAGAACGCGGCGGCATGCTGGTGATTTTTCCGGCCGGCGAAGTCTCTCACATCCACTTCCGCCACCCCGGCATCCACGACCCCGGCTGGAACCGCACCGCCGCCGCCCTGGTGAAACGCACCGGCGCCGCCGCGCTGCCGATGTACTTCGAGGGCTCCAACAGCGCCTTCTTCCAACTCGCCGGCATCGTCCACCCGCGCCTGCGCACGGCGCTGCTGCCGCGGGAAGTGATCAACAAGCAGGGCCACGTGCTGCGGCTGCGCATCGGCCACCCCATCGCGGCCGCTCAATTCGAATCGCTGGACGACGTCCAGACCACCACGCTGCTGCGCCGGCGCACGTATTGGCTGACGCACCGCAAGCCGTGCGCCGCGCCCACGCGCCGGCGTCTGCACGAGGACGATCCGCTGTTCGAGGCTATCCCCGCCGACTGGCTGCGCGCCGAACTGGACGCTCTGCCGGCCGGTCGCGTACTGGTCGAGTCCGGCGCCTGGCAGGTCTGGCTGTGCACGCGCGACGAGTGCCCGTTCACCATTCGCGAGATCGGCCGCCTGCGCGAACAGACCTTCCGCCAGGCCGGCGAGGGCACCGGCAAATCGGTCGACCTCGACGACTTCGACGACACTTATCAGCACCTCGTGTTGTGGCGTAAGGATCGCCGCGAAATCATCGGCTCCTACCGCCTGTGCGGCACCGACAACGTGCCGCGCCGGCTCTACACCCGCACCCTGTTCCGCTTCAATCCGCAGTTTTTCAGGCAGGTGACGCCAGCCGTCGAACTGGGCCGCAGCTTCATCCGCTGCGAGCATCAGCGCTCCTTCCAGCCGCTGCTGCTGCTGTGGAAAGGCATCGGCGAATTCATCGCCCGCAACCCGCGCTACCGTTATCTTTTCGGCCCCGTCAGCATCAGCAACAGCTATCAGAAAGCCAGCCGCGTCCTGATGGCCAATACCCTGCTGCGCCTGGCCGGCGCGCCCGAGCTGGCCGCCCTGGTCAAGCCGCGCCGACCCTTCATGCACCTGCCGGTGAACAGACTGCCGCACCCCGAGACGATCGACGAAATGGACTCCTGGGTATCCGACCTTGAACCCACTGGCGAGGCCATGCCCGTGCTCGTGCGGCAGTATCTGAAAATGGGCGGCCGCATCGTGAATTTCCACGTCGACCGCAGCTTCGGCGAGTCGCTGGACGGCCTGATCGTCGTCGATCTGCGGAAGACCGACCGGCGCTGGCTGGAACGCTACCTGGGCCAGGATGGATCCGCGCGCTTCCTGGCTTATCAGTGTGAAACCGCCGTCAACGCGCCCGGCGCGGAGAGCGCTCAAACGGGCTGAGCGGCCGTTGCATCCCACCTGAGACCCCTGCAGTGCAGCGATCTTCGACTACACGTTGTATATAAGTCCTACTCCGTTTCTTTCTGACTTGTGCCCCTCTCCGGGGCGCCGGATTCGCTCGGATGGGCGAGGATTAGGCGAATTTCCAAGGGAGGCGGTTGGATGTACAATCATGGACAGTCATTACTCGCCAGGGTGGCAGGATCGGTACGACCTTCCCCTGTTCGAACGTGAGGGCGTGGGATCCTTTGTTCTCTATTGCCGCTAGTCGCACACATCGCGCCCGATTCTCTCCGGCCAACTCATTCCGCCATCTGGCGCTGAGTGTGACTCTCCTCGCGGCAGCCTTATTACTTCCACCGCTTCTGCCTCATGCGATGTCATCCCATGCTTATCTTCCAGGCGCTGCGGGCGCACTGGCGGCTGCGCAGTCAGCCGGGCCGGTTCCGAGCGAACCTCTGGGCACACCAGCCTCGAGAGGCGCATCGATCACAATCGATTATCCTGAAGACGCTTCTATCTTCCCGCCGGAGATCACGCCGCCCACTTTCCTCTGGCGCGATACGGACGCATCCACCAGGTCATGGCGCATCGACATCACCTTTGCCGACGCTTCAGAGCCTATTCATACCACTTCTCACGGCGAGCCTATGCGTATCGGAGCCGTTGACCCGCGTTGTGTCTCCAGTTCGAATCAGCTTCCATCGCTAACTCCGGAACAAGCCGCCGCACACACCTGGAAACCGGACCCGGCAACCTGGGCGCTGATTAAGCGCCACTCGGTGGAACAGCCTGCCGGCGTGGCGATAACGGGCCTCGACGCTTCGGATCACCCGCTAACTCAAGGTCGCATCAGCTTGTTTACATCCAAAGATCCAGTGGGTGCACCGATCCTATATCGCGACGTCCCTTTGATGCCTTCCGAAGGTCAGAAAGGCATCGTTCAACCTTTGTCCCCATCCATGCTGTATCTCATCGACTGGCGGCTTCGCTACATCGGCCAACCCGAGAGCCGGGTCGTCATGCACGACCTGCATACGTGCGCCAATTGCCACTCATTCTCCACCGACGGTAAGACGATGGGCATCGATGTGGACGGCCCCAATAACGACAAAGGACTGTACGCCATCGTTCCCATCCGGCAGCACATGTCTATTCGAAACGAAGATACGGTTTCATGGAACACCGACCTTCGCGTCGGGCAGGCGCGCGTTGGATTCATGTCGCAAATCTCGCCCGACGGACAATATGTCCTGTCTACGTTTGCCGGGAAGGACCAGAGTATTCCGAGTACTTACTTCGTTATCAATTTCAAGGATTATCGCTTCCTGCAAGTCTTCTTTCCTACTCGCGGCATCCTGGCCTGCTACAGCCGCGCTACAGGCCGCCGGCAGCCGCTGCCTGGCGCCGACGATCCACGCTACGTGCAGACGGATGGAGTCTGGAGCCCCGATCAGAAGTACGTCGTATTCGCCCGCGCGAAGGCCAAGGACCCCACTCCCGAGGGGCAAAAGCCCGTGCTCCAGGCCAATGACCCGAACGAAGTGCAGATCCAGTACGACCTATACACGGTTCCTTTCAATGCTGGGAAGGGTGGTAAAGCGAATCCTATCGCCGGCGCATCTAACAATGGAATGAGTAATAACTTCCCCAAGGTTTCACCCGACGGCCGGTGGGTTGTTTTCGTCAAGAACCGGAATGGACAGTTGATGCGCCCCGACAGCCAGCTCTACATCGTCCCGGCCACAGGCGGGGTTGCGCGCCGCATGCGTTGCAACACTTCGCTGATGAACTCCTGGCATAGCTTCTCGCCCAACGGTCGCTGGCTGGCTTTCTCTTCCAAGAGCCGGTCACCTTATACGCAGATGTTTCTTACTCACATTGACGAAAACGGAAACGATAGCCCACCTATCTATGTCGATAACTCGACTCCCGCCAACCGTGCGGTCAACTTACCTGAGTTTGTCAACGTTCCGCCCGACGGTCTGCAGAACATCGATGTGCCGGCGTCCGACTTCTACCGCGTCTTCGACGAGGCATTAGATCTGATGAAGCGGGGCGATAATGACGCCGCACTGGTCAGATGGCAGAAAGCCGTCGAACTGCAGCCCGATGACGCCCGGGCCAATGAAGGGCTCGGGATTGCCCTGGGGGTGGCCGGAAAACCGGCGGCCGCCATTCCCTACTTCCGCAAGGCCACGCAAATGGATGGAAACTTTTTTGACGCCTTCTATGATTTAGGAGTCGTGCTGTTGAAAGAGAATCGCGTCACTGAAGCTGTCGATGCTTTGCTGAATGCCGTTCGCATCCGGCCTAGATTTTCCAAGGGGCATGAGTATCTCTCCTACGCATTCTATTCGCAGGCTAAGTACTCCGACTCGCTCTCCCAACTGCGTCTGGCGCTGGAGAGCGATCCCCACCGCGCCGCTTTGCTCAATCGGACCGCAAATCTTCTGGCCACCTGCCCGGACCGCTCGGTTCGCAATGCTACCGAAGCTCTCGCATTGGCTGATCGGGCGAAGCAATTGAGCGGCGGACAGGACCCATCCATTCTCGACACATTATCCGCGGCTTACGCCGAAAAGGGCCGCTTCGATCAAGCGATCGAAATAGAACGACAGGCTCTCGCCCTGGCGGCGCAGCGGGGCAATACAACGCTCGCAACTACGCTAAAGGTCCACCTGGCTAAGTACGAATCGCATGTACCCTTGCGTGAACCGCCCGACCCTTTAGCTTTCTGATTCGCTAAGCGTGACCGCCCCCCGCACGCACCCCGTTCAGCGACTCCGCCTGGCTGAGCTTCGGCCAGTTGAAGCCGTATAGGGCCACGAGGGCGAAGCACGCCATCGGCACGATGAAGCCGCGGCTCATGTCGTACACATCCGCCACGTGGCCCATCAGCTTGGGCAGGATGGCCCCGCCCATGATGGCCATCACGATGAACGACGAGGCCCGCTTGGCCCGCGCGCCCAGCCCGAAGATCCCCAGCGCAAAGATCGTCGGGAACATGATCGACATGAAGAAATAGCTCCCGAACACGCACGCCACCGACACCCAGCCGAGCTTCAAAAACACCAGCAGCGTCAGCAGCACGTTGAGCGCGCCATACAGACCCAGCATCTTGTGCGCCGAGTATTTCTTCAACAGGCCGGCGCCCGTGAACCGCCCCACCAGGAAGCACACGAAGCCCAGCGAGGCCAGGTTGGCCGCACCTCTGTCGCTGAACTGCAGGAACCCGCCCTTGCCGGTTTCAAGCCAACCCGACAGCAAGCCGGATGCCCAGGATGGCGGGAGCGGGGGGAGTTCGGAGGTCAGATAGTTGATGAAAAAACTGAAGATCCCGGCCTGCGCGGCGACGTAGAAAAACTGCGCCAGAACGGCCGAAGAAAAATGCGGCTGCGACCAGATGCTATGGTGCGTCATCTTCCTGGTGACCGGAACCAGCACGAGCGCCGCGCCCGCGATCGACACCCCCCCGAGCGTCTTCAGAATCGTCCCCATCGCCGCTTCGTTCACGTGAACGGTCCCCAGAATGACCCAGGCAATCATCCCGCAAGCGCCGATGAGCACCACGGCGTTGAACAGCAGCAGCGAGTAGACCAGAACGCGATTGACCGGCCGCGGCTCCGCTTCCGCGGCAACGGTTACAACGCCGTTCTCGCCCAGTTCATAATCGTCCTTGGTCTTAATGTCGGGCACGCGGGCGAAGCAGAAGACGATGGCGATGACGATGACCGTGACGGCGATCGCGACGTAGGGAATGTACAGGGTCTGACTCCCGGTGCTGACACCCTGCGCATTCTTGGAATAGAAGAAGGCGCCGCCGACGATCGGACCCAGGATCCACCCGACCCCGTTGCAGGACTGCGCCAGGTTGATCCGCGCCGCCCCATAGCGCGGATCCCCCAGAACGGTCGTGTACGGGTTGGCCACGGTTTCCAGAAAGGTCAATCCCGCGGCGATGATGCAGACGCCCATCAGGAACGCCCAGAACGCAGCGATGTGCGTCGCGGGCACGAACCAGATTCCGCCCAGCGCGACGATCAGCAGGCCGGCGATGATGCCGCCTTTGTATCCCAGCTTGCTCGCCAGCCACCCCGCCGGCATCGACATCAGGAAATAGCCCAGGTAGTGCGCGAACTGCACCCACGCCGACTGCGACTTGTTGAGGCTCAGCACCTCCTGGAAATGCTTGTCCATCACGTCGATCATCCCGTTGCAGAAGCCCCACAACAGGAACAGCGAGCTGACCAGGATGAAAGTGAACAATACGTTGCTGCCGTCGGGGGTGACGAACATGCTCTTTTTGTTGGAAGAAGTGGCCATGAGGTTCGCCCACGATTCTAACAACGTCGCCCAGCTTTTCGCCCGCCTGTGCCCACATTTCGCTCATTTCGAACTTGCTTCTTGTATCGGCTTACGAAATACTAGGCGTTTGCCAGATCCGAAAATCTTATTCTGATAATCCACCCCCTTAGGAAACCCATGAGCATACGTCTATCCAACGGAACCGAGATCCCTATCGAGATGCACAAGGTGCGCATCGTCCAGGCGATGCGCCTGTGCCCCGCGCGCGAACGCCTGGCGGCGATTGAGGAGGCGGGCTACAACACGTTCCTGCTGCGCTCCCGCGATATCTTCCTGGATATGCTGACCGACAGCGGCACCAATGCCATGACCGACAACCAGCTCGCTGCTATGATGCAATCCGACGACGCCTACGCCGGCTCAGAGAGCTTCTACCGGCTGCTCGACGCGGTCAAGGACATCTTTGGCTACCAGTACCTGCTGCCCACCCACCAGGGGCGCGCCGCCGAGCATCTCCTGGCCAAAACCTTCGTCAAGCCCGGCCACATCGTGCCCATGAATTACCACTTCACCACCACCAAGGCGCACTTCGACCTGGCCGGCGGCAAAGTGCTCGAGTTGTACACCGACGAAGCGCTGAAGACCACCAGTTCCTTCCCCTTCAAAGGCAACATGGACCTCGGCCGGCTGAAGACGGCCATCGACAAGGCCGGTCCGGCCAACGTCTCGTTCGTGCGCATGGAGGCCACCACCAACCTGATCGGCGGCCAGCCCTTTTCGCTCGAAAACCTGCGCCAGGTCAAGGCGCTGATCGAGCCGCTGGGCATCTTCCTGGTGGTCGACGGCAGCCTGATCTCGGAGAACGCCTATTTCATCCGCCAGCGCGAGCCGGGCTACGAGAACACCTCCATCCGCGACATCATCCGCGAGATCATGAGCGTCGCCGATCTGTGCTACCTCTCGGGACGCAAAAGCTGCAGCGTGCGCGGCGGCATGATCGCCACCAACCGCAAGGATCTGTATGAAGCCATCCGCCCCTGGCTGCCGGTCTACGAAGGCTTTTTCACCTACGGGGGCATGTCGTCGAAGGAGATCGAGGCCATGGCCGTGGGCATTCGCGAGATGACCCAGCTCGAAGTAGCCGGCTCTTCGGCCGACGCCATCAAGTACTTCGTCGCGTTGCTCGAGGAGAAAGGCGTCCCGGTGGTCACCCCCGCCGGCGGCCTGGCCTGCCACGTCGACGCCATGCGCTTCATCCCCCACGTGCCGCAATCGGAATACCCCGCCGGCGCCCTCGCGGCAGCCGTTTTTCTCACCTCCGGCATCCGCGGCATGGAGCGCGGCTCGGTGTCGATGGACCGCGATAAGGACGGCAACGACGTGCCCTCAGACATGGAACTGGTGCGCCTGGCGGTCCCGCGCCGCGTCTTCACCATCTCGCACTTCCTGTACGCCGCCGACCGCCTGAAATGGCTCTACGACCACCGCGACCTCGTCGGTGGCCTGGAGTTCTGCGAGGAGCCGCCGGTGCTGCGCTTCTTCGCCGGCAAACTCGCGCCCAAGCTCAATTGGGGCACCCGTCTGGCCGCGGAATTCGAAAGGGATTTCGGCCCCGAATGCTAAGCGGCGCCATGGCGGGGAGCGGCCTTCGAACCCTTACTTTGCCTCAATCGGTACTGGGCGATAACCCCCATGCTGAGAGCGGTTTTGGGGCAAATGCCCCGCGCAAAAGGGCCATTTTCATCCAAGCAGATCTGAAACTCATTGATTTCCCGTTGCCCAGGCGAATGGCATAGAACTTGCAGGAATAACCAGCAATTAAAGTCGTCATCGACTTACTTGCATCCCAGCGAAGAGGCCCAGCTCTTCGCAAGCCCCTCTGAAGGAGGCCCCGAGAATCCCAGTCCCGGGGCCTCCACGCCATTTAAGGGGCCTTTTTCTCTTTATCCCACTCACGCGCTCCTGATAGACTCACCAGCAACGGAGGTATTGGGCTTTCCATGAAGGTCCTGGTGACAGGTGCCACGGGCTATGTCGGTTCGGCCGTCCGCGACGCGCTGCGGCTGGCCGCCCATCACGTGATCGGACTGGCGCGCAGCCTGCGATCGCAAGCCGTCCTGGAAGCCGCGGGCTATGATGCCCTGCGCGGCGACCTGACCGATTTGGATCTCCTGCGCGCGGCCGCCGCCGCGGCCGATGGCGTGATCCACGCCGGCCTGGCCCATGGACCCGAGGCGGGCGCCGTCGATCGCGCCGCCGTCGAGGCTCTGCTGGGCGCGCTCAAGGGCTCGGGCAAGCCGTTCATCTACACCAGCGGAGTCTGGGTCTACGGCGACACACGCGGCGGCATGGCCGGCGAGGTGTCGATGCTGCATACGCCGGCCCATGTCGCCTGGCGGCCGGCGGTTGAGGAGTTGGTCCTCGCATCTAAGCCCCACGGCGTGCAGGGCACTGTGCTGCGCCCCGGCGTGGTCTATGGCCGGCGCGGCGGATTCGTCGCCGCCATGTTTCGCGACGCCCGCGAGCATGGCGCGGTGAAACTGGTCGGCGACGGCGCGAACCACTGGTCGACCATCCACGCCGACGACCTGGCCGAGCTCTACCTCCGCGTGCTCGCCGAGCCCGCCGCCGGCGAGCTGTTCGTGGCCTGCGGAGGCTCGCCCCAGCCGGTTCGCAAGATCGCCCTGGCCGTGACCCGGGCTTGCGGCATTGAAGGTAAAATCGACGTCGTCCCGCTCGATCAGGCCCGTGCGGCGCTCGGCCCGATGGCCGACTGCCTGGTGTTGGATCAGCGCGTCGGCTCGACCAAGGCCACGCGCTACTTCGGCTGGAGCGCCCACCAGCCCTCGATTTTCGATGAGATCTTCTCGGGCTCTTACATCTCTACTTGAGCCCGACCGCCCGGTCTTGGCCGCACTTCCACCACGCCGGGAGATAGAGTGACAAGGGAGCCGCCCCTGCCGCGCGCTTCCGCGATTGGTTGTCTTGTTTGTCTGCGAGGAGTTGAGAAATGAAATTCGTTCTTCTGCTGTCGTGCTCCGCCGCGCTGCTGGCGGCGCCCGTCAATGTCCAATGGGATAAGGTCGTGCGCGAATCGAAGACCACCGCCACGCTGCAAGTGGTCGTCAACCCGCCGCTGCGGCCCGGTTCTAAGATTCACGACCGTACTTACGAGGAGCTGCGCAAGCTCGGCGCCGACTATGTCCGCTACGTCCCCTGGCTGCCCTACCCCAAGCTGGCCGTGGCCGAGCTCGAGCCGCCCGCCGCCGGCAAGACGAGTGGGATTTTTCGCTCATCGATCCCATGACCATCGACTTCCTGAATGCCACCGCGCCGCATCCGGTGATCCTCAACTTCAGCACTATTCCGCAATGGATGTTCAAAACCGATAAACCTGTGCCCTACCCCGCCGACCCCGATCAGCCGGTCTGGAACTACACCCAGGGCACCGAGCTGCGCGACCCGTCGTTAAAGGAGCTGGCCGACTACTACGCCCGCCTGGTCTCCTGGTACACGCAGGGCGGCTTCGTCGACGAGTTCGGCGTGAAGCACGTCTCCGGTCACCATTTCAAGATCGACTACTGGGAAATCTTCAACGAGATCGAGGGCGAACACGACACCACGCCCGAGCAGTACACCGCGCGCTACGACGCCATCGCCGCCGCCATCCGCAAGGTCGCACCGCACATGAAATTCGTCGCCCTCGCGCTCATGTCCCCCACCCACGACGCGCATTACTTCGAGTACTTCCTCAACCCGAAAAATCACAAGCCGGGCATTCCGCTGGACATGATCAGCTACCACTTCTACGCCGTGCCGCAGCCCGACGAGACGATGGACATCCAGGAGCGCACCTACTTCGCCGCCGCCGACGGTTTCCTGAGTAGCGTCGGTTTCATTGAGTCCATCCGCCAGCGCCTCTCGCCCGCCACGCAAACCACCGTCGATGAGATCGGCTCCATCTCAGCCGAAGACCTGGGACAAGGCGAGCCGGGCTTTGTCTTCAAGCCCATCCCCAATGCCTATTGGAACCTGTCGGGGGCGACCTACGCGTACGTCTTCGCGCGGCTGGCCGAAATGGGCATCGACATCGCCGGCGAGAGCCAGTTGGTCGGCTATCCGACGCAGTTTCCCAGCGTCAGCATGGTCGATTGGGAAACCGGCGCGCCCAACGCCCGCTTCCGCGTGCTCGAGCTTTTGAAGGACAACTTCGGCCCCGGCGACAAGCTCGTCGCCACCTCCGGCGCACCGCAATACGTCTACGCGCAGGGCTTCCTCACGCGCGATGGGAAGCACAAGCTGCTGCTGATCAACAAGCGCAATCACGAGATCGAAGTTCCCCTGACCAGCACGTCCGGGGCATCGGCCGCGGTGGTCGACCAGACCACGCAAGGCGCACCCGCGCGCGTTGAAACATTGGGCGCCGCCGGCTTCCGCCTGCCCGGCTTCGGCGTGGCCGTGCTCACGCTGCCCTGAGGCCCGGGCGTATTGAGAAACCTGAACTTGTACTTTAGATTTCTCATACGCGCTTCATCCGCCGCGCGCCCGGGCGCATCGAAACTCTGAGCGGCGCCGGCTTCCGCCTGCCCGGCTTCGGTGTGGCCGTGCTCACGCTGCCCTGGGCCCGCGGACCTGAAACTGCAGTCCGTGAAGCGCCGTGCTACACCCAGCGCGCGAGCCACTTCCAGGCTTCGGCCTGCATGGCCGGATTGAACTCGTGCGGCCCGTCGTATGTGATGCACCTCTGGCGCTCTCCCGACCTGGCCTTTTCGTAACAGCGCCCGATTTTTTCAAAGGCGGCCTGCACGCCCTCCTGCGCAAACAGCGGGTCTCGCGAACCGATGATGGTCATCAACGCCCGCGGCGCAATGAGCGCGGAAAGATCCGGTAAATCCACCCACCGGTAGAGGCCGGGGACGTGGAACGTCAGGCCAATCGTGTGCACCACTTTGCTCTTGATCTGCGTGGCCAGTGACGTCATCCATCCGACATCCACGGCGGCCTTGATGCGCGCATCGAGAGCGCCCAGCATAAAGCTCCGATAGCCGCCGACGGACAGTCCGACGCAGCCGATGCGCGCAGCATCTACCTCCGGCCGTGACGCCAGGTAGTCCACGGTGCGGATATCGTCCCACAGCATCACGCCCGGCCAACTGATGCCGGCTGTATAGAGGCTCCGCGCGACCAGTTGCTCGTTCTCGCTTGAGCGGCGGTTGAACTCGTCGATGCGCTGCTTCGGCATGCCGGCCGGGCGCGTGCGGAAGTCCTCGCCATCGTCATCCAGCAGCATCCGGCGCTCGCCCCAATAAAACATGTCGATACACACGACCACATAGCCGCGCCGCGCCATCTCGGCGGCAATGCTCAAGCCGCCATACGCCCCGCGGCGGAATTCGGTGAGCGCGGGATTCTCGCCCGGCTGTTCCAGCAGCTTCTCGCGGCCCCACATGTAAAAGCCGCCGTGGTCGTGCAGCGCGACGATGCCCGGAGCCGGGAACTTCGCGTTCTTGGGCACGAGGACGAACGCGGGCACGCGCAGATCGGGCGTGGTCTGAAACGTGAGCGACTCCTCCCAGAAGTCGGCGTGCTCGACGCGGCGGATCAGCATCGGCTCGGGTGCGACTGGCGCGGGCGCGTAGAAGAGGTGATCGAAGACCAGCGCGCGAACCTTCTCCTGCCAGGGTCCGAGGGCGCTGAATTCGGGCCTCAACCACGAGAGCTCGAGCCGCGAGCGATCCGCTTGCTTCTGAACGAACGGGTACAGGCTGCCGATGTCCGATCCCGTCGCCGCCGCTGGCTGAGGCGGCACGGTTTGAGCCGCCTGCGCCGGAACGCCCGCCGCGGCCAGCAACGCCGAAAACTCCCGCCGTGAAATACTCATCGCATCACCTCCGCGCCTGGACCAGGTTACATCACTATCTTCTTCCCAAGGATGACCTGCCTGCATCGGCAACCCCCGGGGCTTGCGCCCGCTGCGCTTAAGCTGAAAGAGAGGCCGGCGCACCGCGCCGGGATCCGAGCCATGCACACCTTCGACATTCCGGCTAGCGCGGACAAACGCGAGCTCTACGCTCAACTGCGGGCACAGTTGACCAGCCTGCTGGCCGGGGAGCGCGACCTGGTCGCCAACGCCGCTAACACGGCCGCGCTGCTATACCACGCACTGCCGGAAGTAAACTGGGCCGGCTTCTACTTCCTGCGCGGCGCGGAGCTGGTGCTGGGGCCGTTCCAAGGCCAGCCGGCGTGCGTGCGCATCGCTCTCGGTAAGGGCGTCTGCGGCGCCGCCGCGCAGACCGGCCAATCGCAGCTTGTGCCCGATGTGCATCAGTTCCCGGGCCACATCGCCTGCGACACAGCGTCGCGCTCTGAACTGGTGGTGCCTCTGAGAAAGGGCGCCGCGCTCATCGGCGTGCTCGATTTGGACAGCCCACGCGCGGGCCGCTTCGAGCCGGCCGATCGCGAGGGCTGCGAGAGCTTGGCCGAGGTCTTCCTGGCCGCGCTGGATTGAACGCCCCTAGTTGAGCGTTTCCTTCAGCTCGCGCACCCACACGTTGCGGTAGCGCACGGGCGAGCCGTGGTCCTGCAGCAGCAAAGGCTCTTTCAGAGCATGCGCCTTGTAAGGCGGCCGTTTCAGCCAGTCGGTCGGACCGGTGAGCGTGACGTGATCCTGCACCAGCACGCCGTTCCACAGCACCGTCACCGTGGCCGGCTGCTCCAGTGCGCCACCGGCCGAGAAGCGCGGGCCGTGCCAGACGATATCGTAGGTCTGCCACTGGCCGGGCGGCAGAGCGGGGTTGACCAGCGGCGGGTATTGGCAATAGACGGCGCCGGCCTGGCCATCGGGATAGGTCGTGTTGGCGTAGGACTCGAGCACTTGGATTTCATAGCGCGACATCAGGTACACGCCGCTGTTGCCGGGTTCCTGATCGGTGCCGTGCGGGGGATCGGGCGAGAGCCATTCGACGTGCAACTGGGCGTCTCCAAACGGCTGCCGGGTCATGATGTCACCCGAATTCGGCTTCACCTCGAAGTAGCCGTCGCCGACCCTCCACTGCACCGGTTGGCCCTTGGCGTCCTGCCAATTCAAAAGGTCGTTACCATTGAACAGCAAGACGGCGTCGGAGGGCGCCTTGCCAGGCAGCGCGGGCGTCACGTGCACCGGCGCGGGCCGGTTGTGATCGCCGGGTTTCCATTGCAGGAGCTGGAGCAACGGCACGGAGGCGGCGCAAGCGATGATCGTCGCGACGGCCAGCAGAATCAGGCGGGTCTGTTTGTTCATTCCGACCGGATTCTATCACGACCGTCGGCACGCCATGACGGCGCCTGCCGGCACCGTGAATCCACCGTGTCTTGACCGTGTTTTTGCGGTGTTTTCACGGTGTTCTTGTGGTGTTGTCATGGTGAAATCACGGTGGATGCATGGTGATTTCACGGTGTACACGCGGCGGGTGAGGGCGATATGCTGTCTCAGTCGAAGAAAGAGGTGCACCGATGGAATCGCAAAAGCTGACGCGGCGCGGTCTGATGGCGGCCGTAGCCGCTGCCATGGCACTCGGCGCGGCGGCGCCTGAAAGCGACAAACCGCGGGGCGTGCGCTTTGGCGTGCGGACTCCGTTTCCCAAAGAATTGAGCCTGCGCGAGCGGGCGCTGCTGGTGCATCGCATGGGCTATGACGGCATCGAGCTGGGGCCGGAGTGGCTGAACCAGCCGGCGCCGGAGATTCTCAAACAACTCGAGGGCACGGGCGCGGCGGTGAGCGCGATCGTGGGTTCGCTGCAGTTGTTGAATCCCGACCCGCTGAAGCGCGCGGAGGCCGTGGAACTGGATCGCCAACGACTGCGCATGGCGCGCGAGCTGGGCGCCGATTGCGTCATCGAAGTGCCGGTATTCGGCCCGGACCGGTTCACCAATATCACGCCGGTGCTGACGCCGCTCGAAGTGGAGGACCGGCTGCTGGTAGCGGGGCTGAAACAACTCGCGGCAGAGGTGCGGACGACGGGCGTGACGCTGATTCTGGAGCCGCTGACGCGCAAAGAGACGCACTACATGAATCTGCAGAGCCACGGTGCGCGGGTGGTTGAAGCGGTGGGCCAGCCGGGCTTCCGGCTGCTCAGCGATTTCTTCCATATGCAGATGGAGGAGATCGACATCGCCGCGACGCTGGCTCAAACCGGGCGCCACACGGCCTACGTTCATCTGGCCGATGGGGCGAAGAGAACCGAGCCCGGTTCCCTGCCCTTCGATTACCGGCCGGGCTTCCGCGCGTTAAAGAAATGGGGCTTCGCGGGCTGGCTGACGGTGGAATCGGGCGCGACGGACAATCCCGAAGCGGCGCTCACGCGCGCGTTGGCGTATCTGAAGAAGCAGTGGGCGGAGGCGTAACAGAGCGCGGAGGAGGGGGCTGAAACTACCGCTCCCTCACGGTCGAGGATCGATCACAACGCAGGACCGCTCCCTCACGGTCGCGGCTCAGTCACGTCGTCGCGGCTCAGTCGCGTCGTCGCGGCTCAGGAGTGAATCGCGGCGCAGAAACTCGCGGCAAACGCGGAGTCTCGTTTCAGAGGCGCAGGCGCCAGCAAGCCGTTCTCAGCCTTTTCCAGCAGCCCGCCAGGCCAACGGAGCGCCGGCGCAGGCGGGTTGGGATAGACTGGGCGGACATGAAGCGATCATCGATCCTGCTGCTGCTGGGCGCGGCGCTGCTCGTCCCGGCCTTTTGTCAGAACGACGCCAAACCGTTTGCGGGGCGCTGGGACATGACCATCACGACGCCGACAGCCACTTACCCGGGCTGGATGGAGTTTGTGGAACAGGGCGGCACGCCGCAGGTCCGGGTACAGCCTCGCGCCGGCGGCGTGCATCCCGTGGCAGGCGTGAAGATGGAAGGCGCGAAACTCATCCTGACGCTCGAGGCGGCTTCGGCTAACCACGCCGGGTCGCGGTGGGAGTTGAGCGCCGCGGGCGACCGGCTCAGCGGCGAGCTGAAGCACGGCGACAAGATTGCGGGCCAGGTGGCAGGCGTGCGCTCGCCGGCGATGCTGCGCCCCGCTCCGAAAGCGTGGAGCGAGCCCGAAGCGATTTTCAATGGCCGCGATCTCACGGGCTGGGAGCCGGACGACGCGGCGCACAACCACTGGGCGGCGAAGGACGGAGTGCTGGTGAACCAGGATAGCGGCGCGAATCTGAAATCGACGCGCACGTTCGAAGACTTCCAACTGCACATCGAATTCAACTGTCCGCAGGGCGGCAACAGCGGCGTGTACCTGCGCGGGCGCTACGAGGTCCAGGTGGAGTACGAGAGCGTGCTCGAGGACACGCTGCACGAGATGGGCTCGATCTACGGCTACCTGGCGCCGATGGTGCGCATGCCGCGCAAGCCGGGGACGTGGGAGAGTTTTGACGCGACACTAGTGGGACGGCGGCTGACGCTCGTCCGCAACGGCGTCAAGATCATTGACAACCAGGAGATCCCGGGCATCACCGGCGGCGCGCTGGACAGCCATGAGGGCGAACCGGGGCCGTTCTACCTGCAGGGCGACCACTATGGCCTGATGCAGTACCGCAACATCACCATCCGCGTGCCGAAGCGGTAGCTGCGCATTTCTCACCACGCCCGTCGCGACGCGCGACGCTTTTCATGCCCGGATTGAGGCGACGGATCAAGCGTCCGAGGTGGCTCAGGACAACCCCAGGCCGCTACTGAGTAGCGGGCACCCCTTGTTAAGTCATTTTTTATCAATTACTTAAAAAATCATGGCCGCGATTAGTAGCGGCCAGGGCTCTCGCAGGTCGGCGCTACAGCGGCTTGGGTCCCGCGGCTGCCGGCGCAACTTCCTTCGTCTCGCTCTGCGGCCGCTTGACCGGCCCGGGACGTTCGGGCACGCCACAGTTGGGGCGAATCCTACTCGCAGAGGCGCGGGCACATTCCGGCGTCGTTCGGGCAGGCTGGCGTGTCAATCAAATCAGTGCCCTCAGGGGCGGCCGGTCAGGTTTTCATACCACACCAGGTCGGCGGTGGCCGAACCGATGCAGACGAGGCCAGGGTGCGGGCTGGCGTTCAAATTGGCGACGGCGCAGCCGGTGGCGCTGATGCGGTCGTCGAGGACGCGGCGCGTCCAGCCGTCGTGGCCGTCGCCATGGTACAGCACCAGGCTGTGGGCTTTGCGGAACCCGGCCACGACCTCTTGGTCGCCGTCGCCGTCGAAGTCGGCGGCGACGATGGTATGGCCGTCCTCGAGACTCGAGTCGATGACGCGGCGCGACCAGGTGGCGTTGTCCTGGCGATAGATGGCGACCTGGTTGCCGTGCCACGGCTCGATGGCCGCCAGTTCGCGGCCGCGGCGCGATTTCACGACGGTCACGTCGCTCGAGCCGCATTTGGGCCAGGGCGATGGATCGCCCGCGCCGATGCGCGTCTTCACCCAGCCGGCGGGGGTGTTGAGGAACAGATGGATGCCTTCGAAGCTGGCCGTGAAGAGGTCGTCGCGGCCGTCGCCGTCCCAGTCGGTGACGAAGATGCCGTGCAACACGCCGTGCAGGCTCGTTCGAGATGATTTCCCGTTTCCAATCGCCGGCGTGGTAGAGCACCAGGGGAATGGCATCGCGGTAATCGGGGGCCGTCGAATGCGGCCCGGCGAGTGGCGCGTTGACGAAGCCGATCGTGGCGCCGGATCCGAACAAACCGGCGCGCAGGCGGTGCGAGGTCGGCAACTGGTCGATCAGCCGCATCGACCACGGAGCGCGCGGATCGCCCTGGTGGTGCAGCAGCCAGATATTGCCGGCGCTTTCGGCCGGATTCATCGAGAAGCCTTCGGCCAGCAGCAGTTCGGGAATGCCGTCGCCGTCGATGTCCGCCACGGCGAGGTTGATCATCTCCTTGCGCCCGCTGACGATGACGTGACGCTGCCAGCCGGGGTTTTCGTACCACACGAGTTCGGAGAGCCCGGCGGCCAGCGCGATGATGTCGGGCTTGCCGTCGTGGTTCATGTCGGCGACGACGACGTGGTAACCGCCGGAGAGGCCCGTGGCGATGGTGTGGGCCTGAAAACGAATCTCGGGCGGAGCGGCGAGTGCGGCGGCGCAGGCGAGCGTTGCCGCGGCCAGCACATGCAGGTTCTTCACACCCACAATGTAACAACTTGCTGAAGAGGGCAGTCCTCTTGCGCGGAGATAGCGGACTGTCCGAGAACGGACCCAACATGCCCGCTCCCTGACGGTCGCGGCTCCGTCACAGCGCGGCTCCGCCGCAACACGTCCGCTCCCTGACGGTCGCGGCTCTGAAACACGGTCGCGGCTCCGTCAGGCGGTCGCTGCTCAGCAGCGCACGGGCGCGCTCAGGTGCGGTAGCTGGCGTTGATGGTGATGTAGTCGTGCGTCAGGTCGCAGGTCCAGAACGTGGCCGTGCCGGGGCCTTTCTCGCCCAGCCGCACGCGAATCGAGCAATCCGGCGCGTCGAGCTTTTGCGACAATGCGATCTCGTCGTAGTCGGCGGCGAGGCCGCGTTGGCAGACGCGCACGCCGAGCACGACGAGATCCGACTGTCGCAAAAGCTCGACGCGCCGGATTGCTCGATTCGCGTGCGGCTGGGCGAGAAAGGCCCCGGCACGGCCACGTTCTGGACCTGCGACCTGACGCACGACTACATCACCATCAACGCCAGCTACCACACCTGAGCGCGCCCGTGCGCTGCTGAGCAGCGACCGCCTGACGGAGCCGCGACCGTGTTTCAGAGCCGCGACGTCAGGGAGCGGACGTGTTGCGGCGGAGCCGCGCTGTGACGGAGCCGCGACCGTCAGGGAGCGGGCATGTTGGGTCCGTTCTCGGACAGTCCGCTATCTCCGCGCAAGAGGACTCCCTACAGCAAGTTGTTACATTGTGGGTGTGAAGAACCTGCATGTGCTGGCCGCGGCAACGCTCGCCTGCGCCGCCGCACTCGCCGCTCCGCCCGAGATTCGTTTTCAGGCCCACACCATCGCCACGGGCCTCTCCGCGGTTACCACGTCGTCGTCGCCGACATGAACCACGACGGCAAGCCCGACATCATCGCGCTGGCCGCCGGGCTCTCCGAACTCGTGTGGTACGAAAACCCCGGCTGGCAGCGTCACGTCATCGTCAGCGGGCGCAAGGAGATGATCGACCTCGCCGTGGCGGACATCGACGGTGACGGCATTCCCGAACTGCTGCTGGCCGAGGCTTCTCGATGAATCCGGCCGAAAGCGCCGGCAATATCTGGCTGCTGCACCACCAGGGCGATCCGCGCGCTCCGTGGTCGATGCGGCTGATCGACCAGTTGCCGACCTCGCACCGCCTGCGCGCCGGTTTGTTCGGATCCGGCGCCACGATCGGCTTCGTCAACGCGCCACTCGCCGGGCCGCATTCGACGGCCCCGATTACCGCGATGCCATTCCCCTGGTGCTCTACCACGCCGGCGATTGGAAACGGAAATCATCTCGAACGAGCTGCACGGCGTGTTGCACGGCATCTTCGTCACCGACTGGGACGGCGACGGCCGCGACGACCTCTTCAGGCCAGCTTCGAAGGTATCCATTGTTCCTCAACACCCCCGCCGGCTGGGTGAAGACGCGATCGGCGCGGGCGATCCATCGCCCTGGCCCAATGCGGCTCGAGCGACGTGACCGTCGTGAAATCGCGCCGCGGCCGCGAACTGGCGGCCATCGAGCCGTGGCACGGCAACCAGGTCGCCATCTATCGCCAGGACAACGCCACCTGGTCGCGCCACGTCATCGATCGAGTCTCGAGGACGGCCATACCATCGTCGCCGCCGACTTCGACGGCGACGGCGACAAGAGGTCGTGGCCGGGTTCCGCAAAGGCCACAGCCTGGTGCTGTACCATGGCGACGGCCACGACGGCTGGACGCGCCGGGTCATGGACAACCGCATCAGCGCCACCGGCTGCGCCGTCGCCACTGAACGCCAGCCCGCACCCTGGCCTCGTCTGCATCGGTTCGGCCACCGCCAACCTGGGTGGTATGAAAACGTGACCGGCCGGCCCTGAGGGCACTCATTGATTGACACGCCAGCCTGCCCGAACGACGCCGGAATGTGCCCGCGCCTCTGCGAGCAGGATTCGCGGACGTGGGTGCCGAAGTTCCCGGGCCGGTCAAGCGGCCGCAGAGCGAGACGAGGAAGTTGCGCCGAGCCGCGGTACCAAGCCGTTGTAGCGCCGACCTGCGATAGCGGCCGCTACTAATAGCGGCCATGATTTCAAGTAATCGATAAAAATGACTTGACAAGGGGTGCCGCTACTCGGTAGCGCGTTGGGGTCGTCCTCGCCACCTCGGACGCTTGATCGTGGCGAATCCGGGCATGAAAAACGTCGCGCGTCGCGACGGCGTGGTGAGAATGCGCAGCTACCGCTTCGGCACGCGGATGGTGATGTTGCGGTACTGCATCAGGCCATAGTGGTCGCGCTGCAGGTAGAACGGGCCCGGTTCCCCTCATGGCTGTCCAGCGCGCCGCCGGTGATGCCGGGGATCTCCTGGTTGTCAACGATCTTGACGCCGTTGCTACGAGCGTCAGCCGCCGTCCCACTAGTGTCGCGTCGGAGGCCTCCCACGTCCCCGGTTTGCGCGGCATGCGCACCATCGGCGCCAGGTAGCCGTATCGAGCCCACTGTAGCGTGTCCGAGCACGCTCTCGAACTCCACCTGGACCTCGTAGCGCCGCGCAGGTACGCGCCGCTGGCGCCCTGCGGACAGTTGAATCGATGTGCAGTCGGAGGTCTTCGAACGTGCGCGTCGATTCAGATTCGCGCCGCTATCTGGTCCACCAGCACTCTGTCTTCGCCGCCCAGCTGGCCGTGCGCCGCGTCCATGGGTTCCCAGCCCGAGAAATCGCGGCCATTGAAAATCGCTTCGGGCTCGCTCGACGCTTCGGAGGGGGCCAGATCGCCGGCGAGCGCAGGCCTGCCGCTGGCCGCCCAATCTGTCGCGTCTTAGCGCGCTGAGCCGGGTCACCGCGGCGCTCAACTCCCACCGCGACCGGCGTGGTTAGCCGAAGCCGCCTCGAGCGTCAGGATGAGTTCGCGCCTTCATCTTCACGCCTGCCACGGGATGCACGCCGCCGGCGCGAGGCTGTACCCGGACCTGCGGCGTGCCGCCCTGTTCACAAACTCCATCCAGCCCGGGTAAGTGGCTGTCGGCGTCGTGATGGTCATGTCCCAGCGCCCGCAAACGGTTTGGCGTCGTTCTGACAAAAGGCCGGGACGAGCAGCGCCGCGCCCAGCAGCAGCAGGATCGATGATCGCTTCATGTCCGCCCAGCTATCCCAACCCGCCTGCGCCGGCGCTCCGTTGGCCTGGCGGGCTGCTGGAAAAGGCTGAGAACGGCTTGCTGGCGCCTGCGCCTCTGAAACGAGACTCCGCGTTTGCCGCGAGTTTCTGCGCCGCGATTCACTCCTGAGCCGCGACGACGCGACTGAGCCGCGACGACGTGACTGAGCCGCGACCGTGAGGGAGCGGTCCTGCGTTGTGATCGATCCTCGACCGTGAGGGAGCGGTAGTTTCAGCCCCCTCCTCCGCGCTCTGTTACGCCTCCGCCCATTGCTTCTTCAGATACGCCAACGCGCGCGTGAGCGCCGCTTCGGGATTGTCTGTCGCGCCCGATTCCACCGTCAGCCAGCCCGCGAAGCCCCATTTCTTTAACGCGCGGAAGCCCGGCCGGTAATCGAAGGGCAGGGAACCGGGCTCGGTTTTCGCCCCATCGGCCAGATGAACGTAGGCCGTGTGGCGCCGGGTTTGAGCCAGCGTCGCGGCGATGTCGATCTCCTCCATCTGCATATGGAAGAAATCGCTGAGCAGCCGGAAACCCGGCTGGCCCACCGCTTCAACCACCCGCGCACCGTGGCTCTGCAGATTCATGTAGTGCGTCTCTTTGCGCGTCAGCGGCTCCAGAATCAGCGTCACGCCCGTCGTCCGCACCTCTGCCGCGAGTTGTTTCAGCCCCGCTACCAGCAGCCGGTCCTCCACTTCGAGCGGCGTCAGCACCGGCGTGATATGGGTGAACCGGTCGGGGCCAAATACCGGCACTTCGATGACGCAATCGGCGCCCACTCGCGCGCCATGCGCAGTCGTTGGCGATCCAGTTCCACGGCCTCCGCGCGCTTCAGCGGGTCGGGATTCAACAACTGCAGCGAACCCACGATCGCGCTCACCGCCGCGCCCCTGCCCTCGAGTTGTTTGAGAATCTCCGGCGCCGGCTGGTTCAGCCACTCCGGCCCCAGTCGATGCCGTCATAGCCCATGCGATGCACCAGCAGCGCCCGCTCGCGCAGGCTCAATTCTTTGGGAAACGGAGTCCGCACGCCAAAGCGCACGCCCCGCGGTTTGTCGCTTTCAGGCGCCGCCGCGCCGAGTGCCATGGCAGCGGCTACGGCCGCCATCAGACCGCGCCGCGTCAGCTTTTGCGATTCCATCGGTGCACCTCTTTCTTCGACTGAGACAGCATATCGCCCTCACCCGCCGCGTGTACACCGTGAAATCACCATGCATCCACCGTGATTTCACCATGACAACACCACAAAAACACCGTAAAACACCGCAAAAACACGGTCGAGACACGGTGGATTCACCGTGCCGGCAGCGCGTCATGGCGTGCCAACGGTCGTGATAGAATCCGGTCGGAAATGAACAAACAGACCCACCTGATTCTGCTGGCCGTCGCGACGATCATCGCTTGCGCGCCTCCGTGCCGTTGCTCCAGTCCTGCAATGGAAACCCGGCGATCACAACCGGCCCGCGCCCGTGAACGTGACGCCCGCGCTGTGGCAAGGCGCCCTCCGACGCCGTCTTGCTGTTCAATGGTAACGACCTTTTGAATTGGCAGGACGCAAGGGCGAACCGGTGCGGTGAAGGCTCGGCGACGGCTATTCGAGGTGAAGCCGAATTCGGGTGCCATAGGATCCGGCAGCCGTTCGAAGATGCCCAGTGGCACGTCAATGGCTCTCGCTCGACCCCCGCAGGCACCGATCAGGAACCCGGCAACAGCGGCGGTACCTGATGTCGCGCTATGAAATCCAAGTGCTCGAGTCCTACGCCAACACGACCTATCCCGATGGCCAGGCCGGCGCCGTCTATTGCCAATACCCGCCGCTGGTCAACCCCGCTCTGCCGCCCGGCCAGTGGCAGACCTACATATCGACTGGCACGGCCCCCGCTTCTCGGCCGGTGGCGCACTGGAGCAGCCGACCACGGTGACGGTGCTGTGGAACCGCGTGCTGGTGCAGGATCACGTCACGCTCACCGGTCCGACCGACTGGCTGAAACGGCCGCCTTACAAGGCGCATGCTCTGAAAGAGCCTTTGCCTGTTGCAGGAGCACGGCTCGCCCGTGCGCTTGCGCAACGTGTGGGTGCACGAGCTGAAGGAAACACTCAACTAGGGGCGTTGAAAATGCCAGCGCCCCCGGAAGACCTCGGCCAAGCTCTCGCAGCCCTCCGCGATGGGCCCACTCGGAGCCGGGCCCGCGCGTGGGCTATCCAAATCGAGCACGCCG
>CAWIQF010000004.1:0-11587 GCA_963838205.1 Terriglobia bacterium
GATAGAAGCCGCGCAGCCAGTCCAGGCCGGCCCAGGGCGCAAGTGCGAGCGAAACGAAGGCATAGCGCGGTGTGCCGCCCATGGCTGCGATGTCGCTCAATCCGCGCGCCAAGGCATGCCAGCCGCAGTCCGCCGCGGTGTGCGTGGGGCTGCGGAAATGAACGCCCTCCAGCAGAAAGTCCGTCGTGACAAGAAGATCCTCGCCGGGCTTGGGGCGCAGGATCGCGCAATCGTCGCCGATGCCTTCGACCAGGCCCGGCGCGCGGCCTGCATTCAGTCGCCGGATCTGCGCGACCAAGTCAGTTTCCCGCATCCGCCGACGCCTCATCGCCATCCCCGGCCGGTGCCTCAGCCCGCGCATCCGCCTGCGCCTCGGCCAGCACAAGTCCCGAGGGCAGCTCTTCGCCGAAGACCTGCGCCAGGCTGTCGCTGTCGCGCTGTTCGCCTTCGAGAATCCTGAGCAGCGCCTCGGCGTCGGGCGCCGCCTGCAGTGCCTTACGCACGAATTCGAGACCGCTCGCGGGCAGATCGCGCGCCAGGTCGCCGGTCCGCTGGCCCAGCCGGGCCAGGCCCTCGGCGGCCTGCGGCAGTCGCGCCAGCGCCTCGATCCAGCGCTGCGCCGTCGCCGCCGGCAGCACCTGGTTGTGCGGAGCGTAAAACAGCCGCCGCGCGCCGATTCGCGCCACGCACCAGAAATCGCTCGGTGAAAACTCGCCGCCGCGAATGCGTTTCACAATCGCATTGCCCAGATCGGTCCGCGTGCCGGCAGGCAGCAGTTCGAGGCTCGCCGCCGCGCGCCACATCTCCCGCAGCAGGCTCGAATTCAGCCGTGGCGCTTTGCCCCGCGGCAGCAGCGCGAAGCTCAGACGCTGGAACACGTCGGCCTGCTGGCTGCGGTTCAATCCCCCCGCCACGCGTCCCCAGAAGATCCACCATTGCGTCTCGCACTCGACCTTGGATGCAAATTGCAGCCCCTGCGCCCACACGCGCCGCGCGCGCTCGATGCGGTAGTCGTCGCCGGGATAGCCGAAGCCCGGCCGCAGGCACAGCCCGCACAGGTTCAGCCAGCGCACCTCGTGCGCCGGCGAGCGGCGGCGGCCCTCGTTCAGTTCGAGCAGCAGATCGCCCAGCCGGCGGATCGTCTCCAGCGGCCACGAGTTGCGGCCCAGCGCCAGCGCCTGCTCCAGCCGCCCCGGAAGTCCTTGCGGCGGCAGCGTCCCGTGTTCAAACGTATCGCGGATGAATTGTTCTGCCTGCGAAGTCGCTTCGGCGCTGATCAGCGCGACCGGCCGGGCCTTCTTCGCCTGCTCGGCCAGCACCGGCTTGCGCAGTTCGAACTGCAGCCGCCAGCGATGCTCGCTGATCTTCGACTCGGCCCAGATCTCGAGCGTGCCGATTTCGGTGAGATGCGCGCCCAGCCGCACCGGCACCAGCCGCTGCTCGGCCTTCTTGCCGAATCGGATTACCGCCTCGAGCGGCGCATGCTGGTGCAGCTCCGCGCCGGCCGCGGTCGCGGGAAATTCGACGATGTCGCCCGTGGCATCGTCGGCGCGTTCGAGTGAGCTGTACAGCCGGAAGGAGACCGGTTTGTTCGCGACGAGTTGCAGACTTTCGAGATCCAGCGACAGCGTCGCGCCTTCTTCGGCGCCGCGCGGAACCAGGCACACGGTCCGCAGCGTGGCCGTTTCGGCTGACTCCACGCCCAGGAAATACGCGCGCGGCAATCCCCCGCGCACCAGCACGCCGCTGCCCGTCCCGCGCACGTAGCTGTAGTACGCCGCGCCTACCGCCACCGCCAGATCGAGGTCGTTGTTCTCCAGCACCAGCGGGCGTTTGCCGTACCAGCTCTCCACCACCTCCGCGACTCGCTGCCGCAGAATCTCGGGAATGAAAAAACCGCCATTGAACAGGATCGCGTCGGGCGCGGGCGACTGCGCCGACGTGAGGAATTGCGCCAGGTGACGCGTCACGGCCGGGTCGCTCACATACGGCAACCCGCCTTCGCGGAACAGGCTCTGGGCGTCCTCCTGCGGCTTTTCGTCCAGCCGGCAGAAGGGCACGAACCCCTCCATCGCCAACTCCAGCGCCTCTTCGCGCAGGATCGATGTCTTCTTCGCGCCGCCGATCAGCGCCGATCCCGAGCCCAGCACGGTGATCTCCACCGCCGCCAGATCTGGCGTCGAGAGCAGCCGTTCCTTGGCCGCCGAACACTGCCGCCGCAGTGCGCTGCGCTGGCGCAGCGAGAGCTGCGTCTTGAGTTTCGACTCCACCAGCCACGACAGCGTCAGGTCGAGATTGTCGCCGCCCAGCAGCAAATGCCGCCCCACTGCCGTGCGCGTGAATTCCACGCGATCTCCCGCGCGCGCCACGCGGATCAGCGTGAAGTCGCTGGTGCCGCCGCCGACGTCCACCACCAGCACCGTCATGCCGTCCGCGAGCGATTTCTGCGACTGCGCCAGGTGGTTCGCGATCCAGGCGTAGAACGCCGCCGCCGGCTCTTCGAGCAGCGTCAGTTTCTCGATGCCGGCCTCGCGCGCCGCCGCGACCGTCAGCTCGCGCGCCTCTTCGTCGAACGACGCCGGCACCGTCAGCACCACGTCGTGCCCGGCAATCGCGCCCCGCCCCGCGGCCTCCCACGCCGTCGCCATGTGCTTCAGGTAGCGCGCCGAAGCCTCCACCGGCGACAGCACCCGGCCCTGCTCCTGCGCGTCCCACGGCAGGATCTTCGCCGTCCGGTCTACCTCGGCGTTCGACAGCCAGCTCTTGGCCGAATGCACCATCCGCGTCGGCACCAGCGCGCCCTGCTCGCGCGCATACTCGCCCACGCTGCCCTCTTCTTCGAGGTACAGGAACGACGGCAGCGTGCGCCGCGCCTCGACCGCGCCCGACGCGATCTTCTGTGGAATCGGCAACACGTGAACCGGCGGAAAATCCGAGCCTTCGGCTTCGCTCGGATCGATGAACGCGAGCGCCGAGTTCGTCGTGCCCAGGTCGATGCCGATCTTCATGACTACTGCTTCCCGCCTTCACTCCGCCGCGTCACACCACTTCCTCCGCAATTCTGAGCCGCGACCTCCAACAAAGCTGCGACCTCCAAAGGAGCCGCGACCACAGGGAGCGGTTGCGTTCTTCTGAGCCGCGACCGTGAGGGAGCGGATGCGCTCTTGCGGCGCAGCTTTCCCTCGCTTGCAGCAGCGGCTTTCCAGCCGGTCCTGGTCGTGGCGCAGGCACTCCGCTTGTGGCGCAGACACTCATCTCGACGAACGGCCGGCACGCGGGGGCATCCGCTCCCTCACGGTCGCGGCTCTGAAGCACCCGACCTTGTCTCCGCATCTCCTGCGATCCTTACTCGACTTCCAACTCCGCCGGTGCCACGATGGCCAGATTCTGCTTCGGCGTGAACGCCGGCAGCGTCACCGAGTCGGCGCGCCAGCCGCGGTGCCGCAGCATCCCTCCGGCCGGTTTACCCTTGGCCGGCAGATTGCCGACGAAGCGGATTGCCGCCGGATCTTTGCCCAACTGGCCCGCGCTCTCGGGCTTCACGAAAGTGCCTTCCACGCCGTCAATCACCGGCGCAAACCGGAAATATTTCCGCAGCGCCTCCTGAGCGCCCGTATGCACGTTGCGCGCGGCCGCGCCCACCTGTTCATCGCTGTACGGCGCAATGTCCTCGAGCAGAAAATCGAGCAGCCGCGCGTCCCGCTGCAGAATCCCGAGCAGTTGCAGCGCGCCGTCGGACGGTTGCGCCGTCTGCGCCTTGACCGGCTCTTCCGTGCGGCGCGGCGCGCTCAGCGGGGTTTTCGAATAGCCAAAAGCACTCGCGATGTCTTCCGGCAGCGATCCTCCGAGAACTGAAAAAAAGGCCCGAAAGGCCATTCCAATGCGGCTCAATGCGCGTGTACCTCCAAATTGTCAGGATACACCGTGGGTCTCGCGCGGCCTGTAGTGGGCTAGACGCTCTTGCGCGCCGCCGCGCTGAAGCCCGTCTCGTGCCGCAGCCGCACCATTTCCCGCCGCGCCACGCCGGCCCAGTATCCGGCCGGCTCCAGACGCAGGTAAATGCGCCAATGCCGCAGCGCGCTCAGCGGCTCGGCCGCGCTCTGATAGAGCAGGGCCAGGTTATAGTGCGCGTCGGCGTAGGACGGGTCCAACTCCAGGGCCTTCTTGTACTGCTCGATGGCCTCCTGCGTCCGCCCGGTTTCGTCGTACAGGTTGCCCAGGTTATAGTGCGCCAGGCCATAACTGGGGCGTACTTCGAGTGCCTTCCTGTAGCTCGCCTCGGCCTGTTCCCACTGCCGCTGGTTGAAATATACCGTCCCCAGGTTCAACCACGCGCCCGAAGACGTAGGGTCGAGTTCCACGGCCTTGCGATACGCTGCCATCGTCTCCGCTAGCGGGGCTGCATTGTGCTCCAGCGCGACGCCTTTTTCGAACCACGCCTCCCCCTGCCGCTTCCGCGCCTCCGCCGCCAGCGCTTCGGCCTGCTCCGCCGGCGCCGTCGGGAACTCGAGCAGCCGGCGGATCGCGTCACGGTCGAAGTCCAGCAGCAGTTGCCCGCTCAGCGGCTCCATCTTCCGCCCACCCACCTGCACCGCGATGCGCCGGCCGTCACAGTAAATTTTCAGCTCCGAAAGCGGATCCAGCACGCCCGCCAGACGCGTCCGCAGCGAATCCAGAATGCGCCGGATGCGCTCCGGGCGTACCCGGCTCTTGCGCAGTTGCGTGAGCGTCTTCAGCGCCACCAGATCCCGCAGGAAATAGCATCTCCGCCGCTCGACGAAGCCGTGCCGCTCCCAGGTGGCCAGCACCGTTTCGGAGATGTGCAGCAGCCGGCACACCTCCTCCCGCGCATACTCGCGAGCTATGGTCGCCTCCGTCACTGCCGCGATTCTAGCACGTGCCCGCGCCTCGGCCCGAACACAATTGACAGTCCCGCCCGGGCGTAGCATACTGGAGTCAGATGCAACTCAGTGTCAGGAAGGTTTCCCGCCAATCCGGACTTCGGAGTCTGGCTGAGCTGGGCCACGGAGAGGCCGCCACGCTGCTCCGCCTCGATCTGCCGCACGATTTCGCTAACCGATTGATGGAATTAGGTTTTCTTCCCGGAAGCCCGGTTTGCGCCGCGTTCAGCGCCCCCGGCGGCGATCCGCGTGTTTTTCGCGTCGAAGGCGCCGAGATCGCGCTCCGTCGTGAAACTGCCTTGCATATCATGATTTCTCCGGCGCCCGCCGCGGCGCAGTAAATAAATCGCATGAGTTCCTGCCACGGTGACGGAAACTGCGGCCAGACGGCGCTCCTCGCCGACTCTGCCGGTGCGCCTCTGGCAAGCTCGCGCTTGGTCGCGATCGTCGGCCCTCCAAATTCAGGAAAATCCACTCTTTTTAACCGTTTAACGGGCCTGCGGCAACGCGTCGCCAATTTCCCGGGCGTCACCGTCGAGCACCGTCTCGGCAAAGCGCAGGTCGGCGGCCATTTCGATGTCGACCTGGTGGACCTGCCGGGGATTTACAGCCTCTCGCCGCGTTCCGAGGACGAGCGGGTCGCCTATGACGTGCTGCACGGCCGTATGGCCGGGCTCCCGCGTCTGGACGCCATCCTGCTGATCCTCGATTCGACCAACCTCAGCCGCCACCTGACGCTGGCCGCGCCGATCCTGGCGCTCGGCCTGCCGACCCTGATCCTGCTGAACCTGGCCGACGACCTGCGCTCGCGCGGCGGCCATGTGGATGTGGAGTCGCTCACCGCCAGCCTGGGCGCGCCGGTGGTCCTCATCAGCGCCGCCAGCGGCGAAGGCATCGAAGCCGTCGAGAAATTTCTGGCCGGCCGTATCGCCGTGCCGCGGCCAGTCCAATTGCCCGTGCTCCAGGATGTGCCGCGTTGCCGCCAGTGGGCTCGCGGCGTGTCGGAGAGCGCGGGCTACCGCCGCCCCGCGCCGCCCGAATGGAGCCGCCGCCTCGACCGCATCTTCCTACACCCCGTGTGGGGACCGGTGATTTTCGTGATCGTCGTCGGCGCGGTCTTTCAGACCATCTTCACCGGCGCTCGGCCTCTGATGGATGGAGTCCAGGCGCTGGTGCAAATATCCGGCGCGTGGCTCGGCCGCCTACTCGGCCCCGGCCTGCTCAAGTCTCTGATCGTCGACGGGCTGTGGAGCGGCGTGGGCAGCGTTCTCGTTTTCCTGCCGCAGATCCTGCTGCTGTTCCTGTTCATCGGAATCCTCGAAGATTCGGGCTACCTGGCGCGCGCCGCCGTGATCGCCGACCGCACCATGGCGCGCGTCGGGCTGCAGGGCAAAAGCTTCATCCCGCTGCTTTCGGCCTACGCCTGCGCGGTCCCGGCGATCATGGCCACGCGCACCATCGAGAACAAGCGCGACCGCATCGCCACCATCCTGATCGCGCCTTTCATGACCTGCTCGGCGCGCCTGCCGGTCTATACCCTGATCATCGCCGCCTTCCTCCCCGACCGCCCCTTCATCGGACCACTTCTAGGCACGCGCGCCGCCGCCCTACTGGGCCTGTACGTGCTCGGCTTCGTGGCCGCGGTGGTCACAGCGCGCGTTCTGAAGTCGTCCATTTTGCGCAGCGAGCACACGCCCTTCGTCCTTGAAATGCCAGCCTACCGCTGTCCTACGCTGCGCTCTCTCGGGCTCCGCGTCACGGAGCGCGCCCAGGTGTTTCTCAAGCGTGCCGGCACCGTCATCCTCGGCGTCTCGTTCCTCTTGTGGCTGCTGGCCAGCCTGCCGCTCGTCCACGGCGTGCCCCCGCCCATCGAGCACAGCTTCGCCGGCCAGCTCGGACACACCATCGAGCCCGTGATCCGCCCGCTCGGATTCAATTGGAAAATCGGCGTCGGCCTGGTCTGCTCGCTGGCCGCGCGCGAAGTCATCGTGAGCACGCTCGGCACCATCTACGGCATGGAGCCGGGCAAAGATGCCGTCAGCCTGCAGCACGCCTTGCAGCATGACCTCAGCCCCGCCGGCGCAGCGTCGTTGCTGGTCTTTTTCGCCTTCGCCATGCAGTGCATGTCCACCCTCGCCGTCGTACGCCGTGAAACCGGCGGCTGGAAATGGCCAGCCATCCAGTTCGCCTATATGAGCGCCCTGGCCTACGTCAGTTCCTTCGTGGTCTACCAAACGCTGTCACGATAGCGCGCCGCGCCGCCCTTCCACCCTCCGCTCCTCGACAACCGGGACCTGACGGAAACCCCCTCGCGCGGGGGACACCGAGGCCCACTCACCTTCGAACACGACCATCAAGCCTTCTCCCGAGGGCGACACCAAGGCGTCCTCCGCGGACGCCGTAGGTGTGTCCCCGCGCTACCGCTGCGTCGCCAAACCACGTCTCTGTCATAGGGCGCACAATCCTCTCTATCCAACCTCTGCCTCCTCCCTGTGAGACACGCGCAATAGCGCGCCGCGCCGCCGGGGAGCGACAATGGACACGAGATGAGCGAGTCACTGCATAACGTCGTCATCATTGGTTCGGGCTGCGCCGGCAATACAGCGGCGATCTACACCGCGCGCGCCGGGCTGCAGCCGCTGGTTGTCGTCGGGCACGAGCCCGGAGGCCAGCTCTCCATCACCTCCGAGGTCGAAAACTTTCCCGGTTTTCCCGAAGGCGTGCTCGGCCCGCAGCTCGTCGAGAACATGAAGCAGCAGGCCGCGCATTTCGGCGCCGAATATCTCGACGGCATGGTCGAAGAGGCCGATCTGTCCAAGCGCCCCTTCCGGCTGCGCATTGACGAGCAGCGGGTCGAAACGCGCACACTGATCGTCGCCTCGGGCGCATCGGCGCGCTGGCTCGGCTTGCCCAACGAGCAGAAGCTGATCGGCCACGGCGTCAGCTCCTGCGCCACCTGCGACGGCTTCTTTTACAAGGGCAAAAAGATCATGGTCATCGGCGGCGGCGACACCGCCATGGAAGAGGCCAGCTTTCTCACCCGCTTCGGCGAGTCGGTCACCATCGTCCACCGGCGCGAAGAGTTCCGCGCGTCGAAATTCATGCTCGATCGGGTGCGCTCCAATCCCAAGATCCGCTTCCTTCTGAACGCGGTCGTCACCGACGTGTACGACGTCGGGAAGGGCGTGGTCAGCGCCGTTTCGCTGAAGAACGTCAAGACCGGCGAGGAGTGGCGCGAGCCCGTCGACGGCCTGTTCCTGGCCATCGGCCATATCCCCAATACCAAACCCTTCGTGGGTCAGCTCGACCTCGACCCCGACGGCTACATCGTCAGCCACGGTGGCGCCCGGACCAGTATTCTGGGCGTCTTCCATGCCGGCGACGTCCAGGACCGCGTCTATCGCCAGGCCATTACCGCCGCCGGCGCCGGTTGTATGGCCGCCATCGAGGCTGAACGCTTCCTCGAGGCCCAAGGCCATTAGCGGTCTTGCATCGTTGCACGCCCGGCCAGTTCCGCTCCGCGAATGTTTCCGAGCCGCGACTGTTAAGGAGCGGTCTATGCGCCGTTGCGCGCTGCGCCTGCAATTCAGCGATTCTTCCGCAACGCCACAAAATCGCACGCTCGCGCCATTGGCTGCCAATCTCATCAAAAAAACCGCGGCAGCGGATTCGAATGGCCCTCAAGTCCCGGCCGTCACGGCCGATATGATTGTCGAGGTCCCCCAAATATGAGTTCCGTAGCCGCAACCAATCCAGGACTTTCGAACCTGTTGCAGACCCTCAGCGCAACCTCGCCCCAGCTTTCGTCAATCCTGTCTTCGTCTACAGTGCAGTCCTCGCTGAAAAACGCATCACCCCAGGATATTGTGAAACTCAGCGAACAGGCGCTCGAATTGCAGCAGGTGAGTTCGCTGTTCGGAAGCTCGATCGGCACGCAGTCGGTCGGGCTCGCCTCGAACTCGGATTCGCTGTTCCCCTCCCTGTCGTCCGGCACCGCCGGCGCGGCCTCCGCCGCCATCCTGCAGGCGCTTGAATCGCCAACTACCGGCGCAACCACCGGCGCTGCTTCCAGCGCCACGGCTTCGACTTCCACCCAGCCGTCGCTAACCGATCAACTCGCCGCCGCTTTCAGCAGCATGCAGGCCCAGGAACTGGGGTCGCTCTACGGCTCCCCCTCCGCGACCGGCTCGTTACTCAATACGCAAGGCTAAACCCACTCCTCAACCGGCCCAGCCGCACTTCTCCCGCATCCGGCTCGCGCCGATGGATTGCCGCGGCGTGGGGGCACATCGCCTTGTTTCTTGCTTCTATGTAAGTGGAACAGACTTCGGATCAACACAGCAGGCGCGATGTAGAAACCTCGTACTCGGCAGGCCGCAGCTTCAATCCCGGCAGTAGCTCCAGTCCTTTCACCACTTACAGTTCATTCCTCGCCCGGCTTGCCATTGTTGATCCCGAGTCTCGACGAATTACTGGTTCGGGAAGCGTTCGTGCCCGGCCTGTCGGCGCACCTCTTCCGGTGTGGCCGTGCCCGTGCCGGGCTTCATGATGGTGATCGATGCGACCAGATTCCCGAAACGCGCCGCCTCGATCGGGTCCCGGGTCAGGCTCAGAGCCAGCGACGCCCCCGCGTTAAAACTGTCGCCTGCGCCGCAGATATCCACCGGCTTCTCGACCCCTTGCGCTGGAACCACCGTCTGGCCGCTCTCCGTCACCACGACGCACCCGCTGGCGCCGCGAGTCAGAATCAGCGTGCCGTGACCGATGTGGCGCCGCAGCGCCTCGTAGTCGGTGCCGGCGCCCACTCTGCCGCAGGCCTGCCTGGCTTCCTCTTCGTTCAACTTCACCAGCACGCCGCGAAACTGCTCTCCGCGGACCCGCGAGTCCACCCACACCACCGTCCGCGGATGCGTCCGCGCGAATTCCGCGATCGCCTGCCGCAGCGCCTCACTCACCACTCCGCCCCGTTCCAACTCCGCCTGGTCGGAGACAATGATGACCTCGACCTGTTCCGCCAGGCACCGGAAACGGTCGACGACCGCGGCTTGCACGGCGGCTGGCAAATCGCAGGCGTTCACGAAGTCGACGCGCGCCAGGTCCTCCACTCCCGAGCTCCGGTTGATCAGCTTCGTGTAAGTGAATGTCGAAACGCCCGCGGCCGTCACCACTGCCGAACCGTCAATGCCCCGCTCCTGCAGCGCGCGCCGCAGCTCGTATCCATGCCCGTCGTCGCCCACTACGCCCAGCACGGCCACGCGGCCCGCCCCCAGCGCGCGCAGGTTCGCGGCGACCGTGCCCGCTGCGCCTGGAGTGCATTCGACGCCGGTGACCGCGATGCGCGGAATGCCTGTCTCCCTCGAAGCCTCTGCCAGCCCGGGATCGTAGCGGCACCAGCGGTCCAGGCACACATCGCCCACCACCAGCGCCGATTGTCCCGCTATACCGGCCAGTATCTCGTCTGCGTTCAACGCCGTTCTCCCACCGCGCGCCACAATGCCGGGAACGTCGCACGGTGATCGCCGCATAGGTAGTAACTCTCGCCGCCTTCGGCCACCGTGCGAATCAGAATCGTCTTGCGCGGTCGAAAATAGTACGCCGCCTCGGTCTTGGAAACTTCACGATGAAAATCGCCTTCGATCGGCATCAGATCGAACACCGCCGTCGTGAAGTGCCGGATCTCGCGTCCTTCCTGATGCGCCACGTTGCGTGCCATCGCCAGCGCCTTGAGATACACCTCCGGCGCCATGATCGCCGATCCGAAACTCAGCATCACGCCGCCCTCGAGATTTTCGACCGAGCGCGCGAAAATTAGAAAATCCCGATAGCTCCCCGCGCCCAGTGCCGCGCCGTCGCAGTTCGGATGTTCGTGAATGATGTCGTAGCCGATGCCCGCGTGAATCGTCACTGGCACTGACGCGCGATAGGCCGCCGCCAGAACGCTCAGCTTGCGATACGGGTAATCGCTCTCCTCAATCCGCCGGCCCACCGCTTCACCCAATCCCAGCCCGCCGGCGTCACGGATCCAGTCGTTGAGCACGCCCGTTTCCGTCCATAGTCCAAACTCTCCGCTGCGGATGTAGCGCGCCACGCTCTCCGTGGTCGCGCCAATTCGAGCCAGCTCGTAGTCGTGAATCATGCCCGCGCCATTCATGGCGATGTGGGTCAGCACGCCGCGCTCCAGCAGATCGATAATGTGACGGTTCACGCCCGCCCGCAGCAGGTGCGCGCCCAGCATCAGAATGCGCGCCGCGCCGCGCTCTCGCGCCTGCTCAAGATGCTCCGCCAGCGTCGCCAGATCCGGATGCTCGAACGGCGGAGCGGCATCCTCCAGCCTCATCCAGTGGCTTGCCTGTAGATCGTGCACTCGCTCCGCCAGCGGCTTCAGGCGCAGCCGGCTGCGGTCAAACGCAGTGTATTTGGATTTCAATTGGAGAACAGCCTCCCGAGCAATTCATCCAGCCGCAGGAAGTTGGGAATGATCCAGTCGGCGCCGGCGCGCGCAAGCCGGTCGCGCTTCCACGCATCCGCCCGCAGGCACTCCGCCTCGTCCGTGGCCACGCCAATGGCCGTCCCGCCCACCGCCTTCACATTCTCGATCTCCACGTAGCCATCGCCGAAACCCAGGATCTCGGCCCCGTGGCATTCCGACCGGTCGAGAATCCTCTGAATCAGGATCTGCTTGGAGA
>CAWIQF010000005.1:0-10496 GCA_963838205.1 Terriglobia bacterium
AGATATGCGACTCCCGTAGCCCTGTCTGGCTCTATGCCATGCCATGCCATGCCGCGTCTCGTCACTGCGTCCGGGCCCGATGGAGAGGCCGGATTGCGTTTGTCCTCAAGGCGGACGGCAATAGGCGCGGGCGAGCCTCGTGGTGCCGCCATCCGTTTCGTTCACTGGAGTGACCACGGTATTTTGCCAACAACCTGCATGACAATCGATAAATGGCTACTCAAGAAGTGACGGCGCCGCCAATTGGTCGTGCAACTGAGGAGCCCCGCGCCCTCGACGGCGCTAGGGCATGCGCGGATGTCATGTCGCATGGCGATCGTCCGCAAGAAATCGTTGCCTGACACGGCGCTGATACGATTCGCTGATCCGTGGCAACCGGAGAACAAGGGTCGCGATGGAGTATTCACTTGAATCATTCGGAGATGTCCGGCTCGATAAACATGGAGCCAGCATTCTTCGACGTATGGCCCTGTGCAAAACGGTATGCCTGTGGCGCCTTGGCGGCGACCTTGCGGGTGAGTTGCGTATTGACCGCTTCTTTAGGAGTGCGAAGGTCACAGCGGAGAAGATCGTCGAGGATCGGGGAAGCCTGACGGGCGCGGCCTCGGCGGGCCGGCACGTGCCGGCGATTTAGGATGCCCGCGAGGTGAAATTTTCGACCACGGCACAGCGGCACTGCGGCTTGGGTCAGGTTAAGAAGGGCAACGCTTATGGCGTGCTGGTACACGCCGTGATCGCGGTGGACACACCGACTGGCGCCTGCCTGGGCGGCCTTGGTGGGCGGAGAGGTGTGGACGCGTGACGGCGTGGTCGAGGTTTCTCACCACGATCGTCCGCGCGGTCGGCGAGTTCGTGCTCGATCAGGGCGGCGAGAAAGCGGGAGGCTGGCCAGTCCTCCCGGTCGTCGGCATCGCGGAGGCCACCGCGGGATGGTGCCGGAACGGGGAGGGAAGGTGTTGTTGGACTCCGCTGACACGCCGAACGACGACGCGGCCAACGCCGTCAGGGCGGGCAGAATGCCGTCAGCGGATGCCGCGCCGTCGATGGCGCGGCGGCCCAGCGCCTGGGTATCAGGCTTCCTTGGCGACGTCGCCTTGGTCGAGCCGCGGCGGTGCTGGACCCAGGAAAGCCGCACAGTTACAGATTCAGGAGTTTCTTTGCCGCATCGAGCCAGCTTTTTTCATTGTGATTTAGATGTGATGTTTGATCAAGCGCGTCACTAATGGCCGCCTCATCGGGTGGAGTATTTCCGGTACTGCTTCCAATGCTCCCAAAGGTGCTCGGACGCCGTGGCTCGTGGTATGATCCCCCCGCCTTCCTTTGGCGGCTTTTCTTGGTCCATGTCCGGGGGTTCCTTCACCATTTTAAGCATTGCCACGTTAAACTGCTGCGATTAGCGTCGCATCAGATGAAATAGATCCCTGCCATGCAATTATTCGGTGGCAACTTGGCACAGCAGGGTGCGGTTGCCGACGTCGCGCAGACCACCGCCGTCGACCGCCTCCTTGCGCAGCGGCGGCTTGGCGTTTTCGGCGGATCCGCCGCCGCCGCCTCGCTCAGGCGTGAATACACGAGTTCCAGCATTCTCGGGCGCGCACGGCAACCTCGTCCAGCGACGGCGTCTGGGACATCGGAAAACTGCCTGGTTGGGCACGTCCGCAGGCCGATGGCCGCGGCGGTCGCGGACGCCATACGCGGTGGGGTGCCGCGGCGTTGCCCCGCCCCGGTCTGGACTCCCGGCCGCGGCCAGGGCACCACCGCGGGTGCGGCAACGGACTGAGGCCGCCCGTGATGAGCGACCGGATGCTGACCACCGACGAAGTCCTGCATGCCTTCGCCAAGGCTCGCGGCGTTCCGCCGCTCCCCGCCGTGCGCCAAGCGATTGTGCGCTGGGAGGAGGTCCGGCCTTCTCTGGTGGCAAGGCTCGAAGCCATCGTGGCCACCGGTGACCGGTCAGACGACGCCGTCGACCTTGCCTGTTACGGCTTCTATGTGATGGCGCAGCAACGCAACACCGCTGCGTTCCGGCTGCTTTGCCGGCTGGCCCTCGACAACGTCCTGATCGATGCGGTTTTCAGTGACGGAATTACGGACGAGCTTCCATGCATGCTGGTGCGCACCTACGACGGCGACGCGGCGCCGTTGCGGACATTGATCGAATCCGCCGACACGGACGAATTCACCCGGGACGCCGGGATCGAGACTCTGGCCTGGCTGGCGGCCAGCGGACGGCTCGACCGCGCCGACACCGTCCGCTACTTTGGCGAGTAGCTCACGACCATGCAGCCGCGAGGGCCGTCCTATGTGTGGGCCGGCTGGCAAGAAGCGGTTGCCCGGCTTGGGCTCGACGCGTTTACCGAGCCGCTGCGCGGCCTGTTCGATCGCGGCTGGATCGACCCCACTTGGCAGAGCTTTGCCGATTTCCAGGAGCCTCGTCAAAAAAATCTGTGGGCGACGTCCGGCTCCGGCAGTTTGCCAAGTGCATGATACAGCGCCATTTCCATGACGTGGAAGGTGCGGAAGCCGTAGGATTTTCGCATGGTCACTTTGGCCTTGTTGTTGAGGCCCTCGACGATGCCGCTGGAGAACGCCTTCTTGGCGCGGAAGTAGTTCAGGATCAGCTCACGGTGTCGGCGCAGCGTCCTGGCCACCTTCTTCATTGGATCGATGCGCGAGCGCATGACCTGGCGGCACCAATCGTCGAGGAACTTGCCGGCCCAGGTCGGCAACTCGTATTCCCAGAACTGCTGGAAGTCTTCCTTCAACAGATAGGCCCGCACGGTCTGGAGGTTGTAGCGCAGCAGGTCGCGTAGGCGGAAGCGTTGGTGGTCGGTCAGGTTGGCCTTGCGCTTGAGCACGCACCAGCGGGTCTTCTTCAGGACCGGCTCGTAGCCGTCCCGGGCCAGCCGGCGTGCCTCACCGGCCCGCACCTCGTCGACGGCGCCATTCATCTTGGCGACGATATGGAAGCGGTCGAGGATGTGGACCGCCTGGCTGCACCGTTCGCGGATTACCTTCAAGTAGGGCTGCCACATGTCCGAGCACACGAACTCGATCTGCTCCGCCAGTTCCTGGCCGATCATCCTCGGCGCTCACGCCATTGACCCGGGGGGCTGCTCACCAGAGCTGACCCACTGACTTTGTTCCTACGCTCTATGGCGGTACCGATGAGCGGCGGGGCGGTTGCCGACGGCTGACGGCGCTTCCCACGCTTCGCGCTGGTTTTGGGCGCGGAGGCGCAGCCATGGAGTGTCGGCGGTGCGCGGCGTGCGAGCAGGCGTTCCGGCCGCGTGCGCAGGTTCCCCGGCAGCGTTTCTGCGTGCTGGCGATCCCCAGATTGAACAAGGACGGCGCGTACCTGCACAGCCACATGATGGGCGTGCGAGCGTGCTACCGCAATCTCGGCGTGGGCGCAGTCGAAGCTCGCGCAGCGCGAAGAAGCTCTGCAGCGCGGCATACGGCTCATCGAGTGGACCTTCGATCCGCTGGAGATCAAGAACGCATTTTTCAACATCGAGCGGCTGGGCGCGATCGTGCGTCGGTTCGTGCCCAATCAGTACGGCACGACCAGCAGCCCCTTGCACGGCGGCCTGCCGACGGACCGTTGCGTGGCGGAATGGTTTCTCGATAGCGAGCGCGTGCGCGGCGTAACGGCAGGCGGGCCAGCACCGCACGGTGAGACCTGGCGGTGTCGGCGTGCCGCACGACATCGCGGAGATTCGCCGCAACGATCCGCGGCGGGCGCTGGAAATTCAACAGGGCGTGAGCAGCGGCTTCCTGGAGAACCTGAGCCGCGGCATGGCGGTCACGGGCGTCGAAAACACGTCTGAAGCGGCCGTCTATCTTTTCTCAAAATGGCCTTCCGAATAGACCGAATTCGTTTGCACCGGCTGGAGATGCCGCTGGTGCATTTCTTCGAGACCAGCTTCGGCCGCACCTTCAGCCGCCAGATCATTCTCGTCGAAGTTGTTTCGGCGATTTTTCAGGTTGGGGCGAAGTCACCTGCGGAGAGCATCCTTTTTACAACGAAGAGTGGACCGATGCCGCGTGGCTTTTGTTGAATAACTACATCGCGCCCGCGGCGCTGGGCCAGACGCTGGGGAGTGCCATGGAGGCCGGATCGCTCTCCCAGGGGATTCGCGGCCACCACATGGCGCGCGGCGGATTCGAGACCGCGTGTTGGGACCTCGAAGCGCGCATGGCCGGCCTGCCGCTGTGGAAGGCCATCGGCGGCGGCGCGCGCCGCGAGATTCCCTGTGGCGTGTCGATTGGCATCCAGGACAGCGTGCCGCAATTGATCGGGAAGATCGGCGCCGAAATCGAAGCCGGTTATCAGCGCATCAAAATGAAGATCAAGCCGGGTTGGGACGTGGACGTGATCCGCGCGGTGCGCCGCGAGTTCCCCGATGTCCCGCTGATGGCCGATGCCAATTCGGCCTATACGCTAGCCGATGTTGAGCACTTGAAGCGCCTGGACGAATTCAACCTGATGATGATCGAACAACCGCTGGCGCACGATGAAATCATCGACCACGCGACGCTGCAGCAGGCCTTGCGCACGCCCATTTGTCTGGATGAATGCATCCGCACGGCGCACCACGCCGCGCAGGCCATCCGCCTCGGCGCGTGCCGCATCATCAATATCAAACTGGGGCGCGTGGGCGGCTTCGCCGAAGCCCGCAAGGTGCACGACGTCTGCTTGAGCAACGGTATTCCGGTGTGGTGCGGCGGCATGCTGGAAAGCGGCGTCGGCCGCGCGCACAACATCGCGCTGGCGACGCTCGCCGGTTTCGTGCTGCCGGGCGACGTCTCGGCCAGCCGCCGGTATTGGACACGGGACGTCATCGATCCGTGGGTTGAGGTCACGCCGCGCGGGACCATCGCCAGCGGCGACGGTCCGGGCTTCGGCTACACCCTCAACCTCGATTTCCTGGCCTCGGTACGCGTGGCGCTGGAGACGCTCGAGCCGCAGTG
Source organism: Terriglobia bacterium (assembly GCA_963838205.1). Taxonomy (GTDB): domain Bacteria; phylum Acidobacteriota; class Terriglobia; order Bryobacterales; family Bryobacteraceae; genus CAIVVT01. The sequence goes on from CAWIQF010000005.1 coordinate 4,975, forward strand.
ATTTCCGTTCAACCCCTGAGTTCGGTGCGGCGGCCGGCCCCTTCGCAGGCGCGTATTTACGGGCTTGTCTGCCTGATGACCCTGATCTGGAGCCTCAACTACGTTGTGGCCAAGATCGCCCTGCGCAGCTTCCCGCCGGTCTTCTTCGCCTGCCTGCGGATGATGCTCGCCGGGGCGCTGATGAGCGCCGTCTATGGCGTCTGGATTCGCCGCCGCCCCGCCGCGTCCATTCACAAATGGCCGTGGCGGGATCTCGTGATTGTCGCGGGAGTCGGCGTCCTGGGCATGGTCGGCAACCAGATTTTCTTCGTCGTCGGCATTGACTACACGTCGGTGGCGCATGCCTCGCTGGTTATCGCCACGACGCCGGTGCAGGTGCTGGTGCTGGCCTGGCTGCGCGGGCAGGAGCGCCTCAATCAGCGCAAAGCGATCGGCATGGCGCTGGCCGTGGCCGGCGTGGCCGTGCTCAACCTTTCGCCCGGCCGCTCGGCGCGCGGGGCATCCATCGTGGGCGACTTTTTGATTTTCCTGTGCGCGTTTTCCTTTGCGGTTTATACGGTCTTCACGAAGGAGCGGCTGCGGCGTTATGGCTCCATACCGATCAACAGCCTGGGCTACGCGGTCAGCACGCTGCTGCTCATCGCGCCGGTGTGGCTGTGGGGCCGCGAGTTCCACTACGCGGCCGTGCCGGCGGTGGGCTGGTGGATGCTGGCCTACATGGCCGTGCTCTCGTCGGTGGTGTGCTACATGATCTTCAGCTATGCGCTCGGCTTTCTGGCCGCATCGCGCGTAGCGTCGTTCAGCTACGCGCAGCCGCTGATCGCATCGCTGGCCGCCTGGTGGCTGCTGGGCGAACCGGTGACGCTGGCCGTCGCGCTGGGCGGCGGCATGGTATTGGCGGGAGTCTGGCTGACTTCGCGAAACTGAGAATTAGGGGCTGAGGCGTTGGCCGGATTTCTGCATTTACTACGCTCGAACCGCAACTACCGCACCACGTGGATGGCGCAGGTGGTGAGCGAGGTCGGCGACAATTTCAACAACATCGCGGTCTTTGCGCTGGTGATGCAACAGACGCACTCCGGGCTGGCCGTGGGCGGCGTGATGCTTTCGCGCGCCGTCGGTATCCTCATCGCCGGGCCGATCGCCGGCGTCGCGCTGGACCGCTTCGACCGCCGGCGCATCATGGTGGCCAGCGACCTGGTGCGCTCGGTGATCGCGCTCGCGTTTCTGCTGACGATCCACGAGCGCAACGTCGGCCTGCTGCTGTTTCTGAGCGGCTTGCTGATGTTCGCGTCGCCTTTCTTCACGAGCGGCCGCGCGTCGATTCTGCCGCGCATCGCCACGCGCGATGAACTGCACACTGCCAACTCGCTAACCCAGACCACGGCCTGGACGTCGGTCGCGCTGGGCAGTTTCCTCGGCGGCGCGGTCGCGTCCTGGTTCGGGTTCCACGTGGCGTTCGTCTTTAACGCCCTGTCGTTCCTTTTCTCGGCGTTGTTCATCGGCCGGCTGCGCTCGCCCGGTGGGAGCGGGTTCACAGCCAGCCGCGACGACGTTGAGCCGCATGAGCGTCATCCGCTGCGGGATTATGTGGACGGACTGCGCTACATGCGCAGCGTCCCGCTGCTGTTCGCGCTGGCCCTGGTGGGCGTGGGTTGGGCGACCGGGGGCGGCGCGGCCCAGATCCTTTTCAGCCTCTTCGGCGAAGTCGTTTTCAAGCGCGGCCCGGCTGGCATCGGCGAGGTCTGGGGGTGCGCGGGCATCGGCCTGATCCTCGGCGGCATCCTGGCCAACACGTGGGGCCGCAGGCTGAGTTTCGAGCGCTACAAGTGGCTCGTCGTGATCTGCTTCACGGTGCATGGCGGCAGCTATATCCTGTTCAGCCTCAGCCCCAGCTACGCACTGGCGCTGGTCTTCATCGGCCTTTCCCGTCTCTCCATCGCCGTCAACAACGTGCTCAACATGACCCAGGTGCTGCGGCACACGCCGGACGCCTACCGCGGCCGCGTCACTTCTACCATGGAGTCGATGGTTTGGGCGACCATGATGTTGTCGATGAGCGTGGCCAGTTTCTTCTCGCAGACGCATTCTCCGCGCGAAATTGGCGTGGTCGCGGGGGTGTGCAGTTCGATGACGGCCGTATTCTGGGGCTGGGCGCAATTCACCGGCCGGCTGCCCGAGCCGGCGCTGGAAGGCCACGAGCCGGAGCGGGATGAGGAGGTTGAGGTCCATGTCTGACGCGGCATCTTCAGGCGCAGGGTTTGATCTCGCAGGCAAAGTCGTGCTCGTCACCGGCGCTGCCAGGCGCATCGGCCGCTCGATCGCGCTGCGGCTGGACCGCGAAGGCGCGCGCGTGTTGATTCATTACTCGTCCTCGCAAGCCGAGGCCGCGCAGACTGCGGCCGAGTGCGGCGGCGCATCCCTGTATCGCGCCAACCTGGAGAGCATCGCCGAAATTAAAGCGATGTTCGACGAAATCGCCTCTCGCGAAGGCCGGCTCGACGCGCTGGTCAATAACGCGGCAAGATTCACGGCCATCGATCCGCTGGAGGTCACCGAAGCCGATTGGGACTCGATCCACGACGTCAACCTCAAAGCGACTTTCTTCTGCGCCCAGCAGGCCGCACTGCTGATGCGCCGCAATCCCGGCGGAGCGGGCCGCATCGCGAACATGAGTTCGATGGGCGCTTTCCTGGCCTGGCCTCGAAACGCGCATTACTGTGCCTCCAAGGCGGGCGTCGTGGCCTTGACGCGAGTCCTGGCCAAGGCCCTGGCGCCGGCCATCACGGTCAACTCCGTCGCGCCCGGCGTGATCCCCTTCGACGAAGTCAACGGGCCCCGAATTCAGGCCATGGCGCGCGCGACGCCCGCCGGAAGGCCTGGCACGGGCGCGGAAATCGCCGCCGCAGTCGTGTACTTCCTGACGGCCTCGAATTTCGTCACCGGCCAGGTCCTGCAGGTGGATGGCGGCCTGGGTCTGGGCTGAACCGGCCCAGCGCAAAACCGGGAGACCGCATCGGATTTTCCTCAAGACCGGCGTGCGCACAGCGATAAGGGTCTTGTGCAGGCCCTGATCGAGAACGCGCGGCGAATCCTGGACACGGCGGTCGAGGCCGAGCGGACCGGACAGAACGCCTCCGACTGGACCTTTTTCGTCGGGCCCGAGGGCGGCTCGAAATCATCGCCGGGGCTGAAACACCCTCGATTCACTCACTTGGAGTCGCGGCGCGAGTATGGCCTGGCAATTGCGCCACGCTGGCGAAGGGATTCGCGTGGAGGCCGCTCCCCGCTCGAGCGCTGTCGGCTGGAGACGGACGCACCGGCGCGCGCCGCCCGCATTCTGCTCGGCTCCGGACCCCTCTATCAGTTCGCCGACGCGGCCTGAACCGAACCAGTCCGCAACTCAATCAGAAGCGTCGCCAGCTCGGCCCGAATCGAATCGGCCCCGCGACTCAACCGAAAGCGTCGCCGCCGCGTCCGTATGCTATCTTGAGAATGTCGCGGCGCGTGTAGCTGAGCTGGTAGCAGCGCCAGATTGTGGTTCTGGAAGTCGTGGGTTCGAACCCCACCACGCGCCCCAACTCAAACTACTCATTCTAAATTACTTACTTCCCTCAGGAGACCGCTTGGATTGGGACAAGGCCAAGGGCTTCGGCAGGTGCACGGTGCAGCGTGCTCGGGGCGCGATTTCATGGTGACCTCAGGGTGTGCGAAGCGTGGTAACACAATAAGAACCCTGGCACCGTGCTTCACGCCTGATCTGCGGCAATAAGAAGGCCTATTCAAAACCTCAGCGCACCTCACCGGCTCCCGGATGCGGCGGTCGTTGGGGCGGTGTTTGCACCGTGTATTACCGAGCGGCGCGAGGTGCGGTGAGGCCCGGCCAGTCGTCGGTGCGGAAAGGCGAAGCGGGCAAACCGGCGCCGTTGGCCAGGTTGGCGTCGGGATTATCGGCCCAGGCGTAGCGCACGGCCACGGGGGCGGGAACCTGGGAGCTGGAAACCACGACTGCGGCGCCTTCCAGGCGGGCGTCGGCCCAGTAGAATTTGCGGTCGGCGGCGGCGATGGCGAAGCCGCGCAGGACCGAGCCCGCGCTGAGGGTCAGACCCCCGCCGGTGTGCTGGAAGCCGATCCGGATGGCGCCGGCCTCGATGCGCGCGGAATCGAACAGCGGACCGGAGTACTCGCCGCGACGACCGTAGGTTGTCCCGAGGGCCCAGAGGGCCAGGCGATCGGCGACCTCGGCCTTGCGATGGGGGTGGACGTTGCCGGCTTCGCCCAGCCCCAAGGCCACTGCCAAACCGGTATTCGGCGTATTCTTCAGGGTCAGGAACTGGGCTTCACGCAGCTCCGCCCAGTCGCTTTCGGAAGGCTGGTCCGGGCGTGCACGGAACTCGGGCAACTGCAGGATCAGGAATGGGAAATCGCCCTGGTGCCAGGCTTGACGCCAGCTCCGGATGAGGGCCGGCAGGAGCGTGCGGTACTCAAAGGCGCGACCGGCGTTCCCCTCGCCCTGATACCAGATCGCGCCGCGCAGGGCATAGGGCGCCAGGGGCGCGATCATGCCATTAAACAGCGACCCCGGTGCCAGGCCGGCGCTAGCGGCGGCGCGTTGGGGCAGAATGCGGAAGCCGCTCAGCGCGGTAGGGATGAAGGGCTCGCGAACGCCCCAGCCGGCCTGCTTCAAGTCGGCGAAACGGATGGTGACGGGTTGCCATTCCGCCGTGGCCTGGATGGCCGGATGCGGTACTCGTCAGAATCATAAACGGCTGGTTCCAGAACATCGAACCGATAGATGCCGCTGCCACGGCAGAGGAAGCGCAATCCCGAGTAGCGGCTGAGGTCGCGCACCTGATGGCGCGGCGCGAAGCCGCTGGTGAGGGCCGGTGATTCATCAGCTTCAATGCCGCCGCTTACGCGCGCGTTTAGATCCGGACCGCTCGTGCTGGAGGGCACCATTTCGAAGTGCGAGTTGCGCACGCCGTCCCAGTTGAAGCTCCAGTCCGGACGAAGGGGTTCCGCGCCGCCATCGGGGAGCAGCAGTTCGAAGCGATCGAAGTCAAGTTGGAACTCGGCGGGGTGGTCGGCGAGGGCGCGGACGGCGGGATTGGCGGCGCCCCAGGATTCTAGAATGGGCTGCAATTCCGGACTTGCCCCCAGGGCCGCGGTGGAGGTCCACAACTCGGCCGACGTGCCGGACCAGGTGCTCTGGATCATGCCGACCGGCAGGCCGAGCTCTTTGTGAAGGCGGCGGGCGAAGAGATAGCCGACGGCCGAAAAGCCACGGGCCGAGTCCGGCGTGAGCTGGCGCCAGACGGCACCGGCGGTGGTTTCCAAAGGCTGGAGGACGCTGCGCGACGGCACCTGGAAGAGCCGGATGCCGGTGTAATCGGCGTCTGGGATATCCTCGGATGCGGTGGCCGCGCCGCTGAGCGCGAAAGCCATGTTGGACTGGCCGGAACAGATCCAGACCTCGCCGACAGGACGTCATCGATGACCATAGCGCGGTTGCCCTGGACGGT
>CAWIQF010000006.1:0-240283 GCA_963838205.1 Terriglobia bacterium
GTCTTCCTGTGCCCTTCTTAGCTTTCGCTTGGGAGATCTCATCTTGGGGAAGGTTTCACGCTTATATGCATTCAGCGTTTATCCTGACCGAACTTCGCTACCCAGCTATGCCCCTGGCGGGACAACTGGATCACAAGAGGTTCGTCCACCCCGGTCCTCTCGTACTAAGGGCAGGCCCCCTCAAATCTCCTACGCCCACCACAGATAGGGACCGAACTGTCTCGCGACGTTCTGAACCCAGCTCACGTACCGCTTTAATAGGCGAACAGCCTAACCCTTGGGAGCTTCTACACCCCCAGGATGCGATGAGCCGACATCGAGGTGCCAAACCGGAGCGTCGATGTGAACTCTTGACTCCGATCAGCCTGTTATCCCCGGCGTACCTTTTATCCGTTGAGCGATGGCCCTTCCATACAGAACCACCGGATCACTAAGGCCTGCTTTCGCATCTGCTCGACTTGTTGGTCTCGCAGTTAACCTGGCTTATGCCTTTGCACTCGACGGCGGATTTCCAAACCGCCTGAACCAAGCTTCGCGCGCCTCCGTTACCGTTTAGGAGGCGACCGCCCCAGTCAAACTACCCGCCTTCCACTGTCCCTCACCCGGATTACGGGAGGAGGTTAGAACCACAGAACGATCAGGGTGGTATCTCACCGTTGGCTCCTCCGAGTCCGAGAACCCGGATTCAAAGCCTCCCACCTATCCTGCGCAGACCGCCCCATAGTTCCATGAAAGGGTATAGTAAAGGTGCACGGGGTCTTTCCGTCTAGTGGCGGGCACCCGGCGTCTTCACCGGGACCACAAGTTCGCCGGGCGGCAGGTTAAGACAGTTCTCAGATCGTTACGCCATTCGTGCAGGTCGGAACTTACCCGACAAGGAATTTCGCTACCTTAGGACCGTTATAGTTACGGCCGCCGTTCACCGGGGCTTCAGTTCAAAGCTTCGCCTTGCGGCTAACCTCTCCCTTTAACCTTCCGGCACCGGGCAGGCGTCAGCCCCTATACGTCGTTTTCGACTTTGCAGAGACCTGTGTTTTTGTTAAACAGTCGCCTGAGACTATTCACTGCGGCCCACGTCTTAGGTGGGCACTCCTTCTCCCGAAGTTACGGAGCTAATGTGCCTAGTTCCTGAACCTACCATCACCCGAGCGCCTTAGAATATTCTTCTCGTCCACCTGTGTCGGTTTGTGGTACGGATACCTCGACCCTCCTTAGAGGCTTTTCCTGGCGGACGACCCGGCGGATTTGCCTATCCGGATCTCCCTTCACCCTGGATTGAAACCATTGCGCACCAGGGCTTACGGTCCGCGTCCCCCCTTCGGTCTTGATCGAATCAAGGTAGTGCAGGAATATTAACCTGCTGTCCATCCGCTACGCCTTTCGGCCTCGCGTTAGGCTCCGACTAACCCTGAGCGGATTAACCTTTCTCAGGAATCCTTAGACTTACGGCGACCAGGGTTCTCACCTGGTTTCTCGCTACTTATGCTGGCAGAGTCGCTTCCCAACGCTCCAGCCGTGCTTTCGCTCGACCTTCACCGCTGTTGAGAACGCTCTCCTACCATTCGCGCTTTACGCCGCGAATCCATAACTTCGGTACCATGCTTAAGCCCCGTTATATTGTCGGCACCGAGCGGCTCGACCAGTGAGCTGTTACGCTTTCTTTAAAGGATGGCTGCTTCTAAGCCAACCTCCTGGCTGTCTGAGCCTCTCGACTTCCTTTCCCACTGAGCATGGATTTGGGGACCTTAGTTGATGGTCTGGGCTGTTTCCCTTTCGACAATGAAGCTTAGCCCCCACTGTCTGACTCCCGCGCTTACACATTCACGGCATTCGCAGTTTGGTTGGATTCGGTAACCTGGGAAGGCCCCTAGTCCAATCAGTTCTCTACCACCGCGACGGACCACGCAAGGCTAGCCCTAAAGCTATTTCGGAGAGAACGAGCTATCACGGAATTTGATTAGCCTTTCACCCCTACCCTCAGCTCATCCAAGCTGTTTTCAACCAACACTGGTTCGGACCTCCATCCGCTGTTACACGGACTTCATCCTGGCCAAGGGTAGATCATCCCGCTTCGCGTCTATTCCCAGCGACTGAATCGCCCTGTTCAGACTCGCTTTCGCTGCGGCTCGCTTTCGCTTAACCTTGCCACTGAGAATAACTAGCCAGCTCATTATTCAATAGGCACGAGGTCAGGCATTCCGCCTTGCGGCGGCATAGCCCTCCCACTGCTTGTAGGCATGCGGTTTCAGGTACTATTTCACTCCCCTCGCAGGGGTTCTTTTCACCTTTCCCTCACGGTACTGGTTCACTATCGGTCGCAAGTGAGTATTTAGCCTTACCGGATGGTCCCGGTGGATTCCCGCAGGGTTCCACGTGTCCCGCGGTACTTAGGAGCCACTGGAAGGAGGATTGCATTTTCACTTACGGGGCTGTCACCCTCTATGGCCGGCCTTTCCAGACCGTTCAATTAACGCTTTCCTATCCCTCTGTTTAACCTCGCTGAGTCCTCGCTCCGTTCGCACCGGATCACCCAGCGAGATTATTGTGGTCCTGCAACCCCAAGCTCTCCTTTCGAATCGCCTGGTTTAGGCTGTTCCGATTTCGCTCGCCACTACTTTCGGAATCACGGTTGTTTTATTTTCCTCCGGGTACTGAGATGGTTCACTTCCCCGGGTTCGCTTCGTACGCCTATGTATTCAGCGTACGATACACGATGTTCACACGCGTGGGTTTCCCCATTCGGAAATCTCCGGATCACAGGTTGTTTGCACCTCCCCGAAGCTTATCGCAGCTGGCCACGTCCTTCATCGCCTGATTGCGCCAAGGCATCCCCACGCATGCCCTTAGTAGCTTGACCATAAGACTTACACCGAACACAGACTACTTTCTGTGCCATTCCGGCCACGCTACTTCATGCCGGATCGGCGTCTGGTTTTTCTCTTAGTTGCCCGTCAATATTCAGTTTTCAAAGATCCTGGAGTGCCTTTGCACTCTATCCACCGCGCCTTCGCACGGCCCTGAAAAGCTCAGGAGAAAACCTTCCTCATCTTTGAAGACTTTCTTCCGCTCTCTTCTAGGCTTTTGGTGGGCCTGGGTAGAGTCGAACTACCGACCTCACCCTTATCAGGGGTGCGCTCTAACCAACTGAGCTACAGGCCCAGAGTGCTGGTGGAGCTGATCGGGATCGAACCGACGACCTCCTGAATGCAAATCAGGCGCTCTCCCAGCTGAGCTACAGCCCCTGCTTTGCCTGCCCCGCGCCTGCGCTCAGGGCAGAAAACAGGATTCGAGGCCGGTTGAACGCAAGGCCGGGAGTCCAGCTCACCGGCACTAATCAATATCAATCAATCTCGAGAAGAGAAACCAGGTCCCGAAGAACCGTAGGCTCGGCTCTCCGTCGAATAGCGTTCTCCCAGTACACCCGGGCGCTATCCATTGTTCTCTTAGAAAGGAGGTGATCCAGCCGCAGGTTCTCCTACGGCTACCTTGTTACGACTTCACCCCAATCATGAGTCATACCTTGGGCCGCTGCCTCCTTACGGTTAGCTAGCAGACTTCTAGTACAACCCACTTTCGTGATGTGACGGGCGGTGTGTACAAGGCCCGGGAACGTATTCACGGCGCCATGCTGATGCGCCATTACTAGCGATTCCAGCTTCATGCAGGCGAATTGCAGCCTGCAATCCGAACTGAGACCGGTTTTTGCCGATTTGCTCCCCCTCGCGGGTTAGCGTCGTATTGTACCGGCCATTGTAGCACGTGTGTAGCCCTGGACATAAAGGCCATGATGACTTGACGTCATCCCCACCTTCCTCCAACTTATCGCTGGCGGTCCCCTGAGAGTGCCCCTTTCGGGTAGCAACACAGGGCAAGGGTTGCGCTCGTTGCGGGACTTAACCCAACATCTCACGACACGAGCTGACGACAGCCATGCAGCACCTCGACTGGACCCCCTTGCGGAGTAACCGTGTTTCCACGATCGTTGACCAGCCGTTCGAGCCCAGGTAAGGTTCTTCGCGTTGCGTCGAATTAAACCACATGCTCCACCGCTTGTGCGGGCCCCCGTCAATTCCTTTGAGTTTCAGCCTTGCGACCGTACTCCCCAGGCGGCGGACTTACCGCGTTAGCTGCGGCACTGGCCCAATGAAGGGCCAACACCAAGTCCGCATCGTTTAGGGCGTGGACTACCAGGGTATCTAATCCTGTTTGCTCCCCACGCTTTCGTGCCTCAGCGTCAGTAGTGGTCCAGGAAGCCGTCTACACCGCAGGTGTTCCTCCTGATATCTACGCATTTCACCGCTACACCAGGAATTCCACTTCCCTCTCCCACACTCTAGTCTGGCAGTTTTCGGCGCACCCTCCCAGTTAAGCCGGGAGATTTCACACCGAACTTGCCAAACCGCCTACGCACTCTTTACGCCCAGTAATTCCGAACAACGCTTGCTGCCTACGTATTACCGCGGCTGCTGGCACGTAGTTAGCCGCAGCTTCTTCTGCAGGTACCGTCATTATCGTCCCTGCCGAAAGAGCTTTACACCCCGAAGGGCTTCATCGCTCACGCGGCGTCGCTGCATCAGGGTTTCCCCCATTGTGCAAGATTCCCCACTGCTGCCTCCCGTAGGAGTCTGGCCCGTGTTTCAGTGCCAGTGTGGCCGTGTGCCCTCTCAGGCCGGCTACCGATCGTCGCCTTGGTAAGCATTTACCTCACCAACTAGCTAATCGGCCGCGGACTCCTCCTTCGACGCCTTTCGGCTTTCTTCTCTCGAACTTATGCGGTATTAGCCTCGGTTTCCCAAGGTTATTCCCCATCAAAGGGTAGATGATCCACGTGTTACTCACCCGTGCGCCGCTTTACTCAGGATTGCTCCCTTTCTCGCTCGACTTGCATGTGTTAGGCGCGCCGCCAGCGTTGATTCTGAGCCGGGATCAAACTCTCATTTAAAATTGTAGAGTTGATCTTGGACCCGGTCGGAACTCAAGACTGATCGAAAATTGACTTTGCGTTCAACCAGATTTTCAAAGATCTGAGCAGAGACAGACGATCTTTCGAAGATCTGTACCCTGCTGGCCTCGAAAGCTTATCGACAACAGCGCGGCGCGGTCTTTTTCAAGATCCGGCCTAGTTGTCGAAACTTGGGAAACTCACTTCGGTCGCCAGTCGAGCAGGCGAATCGCTCTCGCGTTCAGTTCCCTACTCGCGGCTTGCCGTTGCCCATCTGCCAGATTAACAAATTCAACCGGCCTTCGCAAGCCTTATTCGCTTTTGTTATCCGCAGCAGACGTCGTTTGCCGTACAAACCGAGATTAGCATCCCTGCCACTGCCCTGGCAACAAACTGCAACATGAAATCGCATTAATTATTTTCGTTTGGAACGTAAGTTGCTTTAGCCGCGCAACTTCCACGCATCTCCCGCCCATGGTATGCTGGCTGGCGACCGTGCTCAGCCGTCAGCAGCGCTCGCTTCGCCCGATCCTGTTCATGGCCGATCTGTCGCTGCTCTGGCTGGCCTTCGAATTGGCATACCGCACTCGCGCGGCCCTGCCCTTCGAGCGCGCTTTCTTCCTCAGCCCCTCCGTCCGCGCCAGCGTTCTGCTCTTTACATTGGCCGCCTGGCCCATGGCCGGCCTGTGGCTGGGCGTCTATGAACGCGCGCTGTTGGAGCCTGCCGTGATCGTCGCCTGGCGCGCCGTGAAGCACTCCTTGGGCCTGCTGGTCGCGCTGGTGGTCTTCGAGTACTTCACGCACCTCGACCTCAGCCGGCCCTTCCTGGCCCTGCTGTGCGCGTATGCCGCCGTCCTGACCGCCCTGGCTCGTCTGCTAGTGGATTGGCTGACGCGGCGCTACTGGACCCGACTGGCCGAACCGCGCCACCTGTATGTCGCAGGAACCGGCGCCGAGGCTCGGCGGATCGGCGCGTTGATCGAGCAGTCCGCCGATTTCGGACTGTGTCTGGACGGCTTTCTGGGCGACGATCCCGGCGAACTGACACTTCAGCGTAGCTACCCCGTCTACGCCATCGATGCGTTCCCGGAACGTCTGAAAAGCGCGGTTGTGGACGAGGTCATCGTGGCCGTCGAGGGATCGCGTCTGCCGGAAATTGAGGACCTGCTCGAGGTGTGCGAGGAAGAGGGCGTCCATCTGCGCATGAGTTTGGAATTCTTCCCTCACCGGCGCGGTTCGGTTTCGATTGAGCGGATCGGCGCCACGCCGCTCCTGACGCTCTCGCGCACTCCTTCCGACGAAGCCCGCCTGCTGCTCAAGCGCCTCACCGACATTGTCGTCGCGGCCCTGGCGCTCATCATTCTCTTGCCGCTTCTGGCCCTCATTGCGCTGTTGATAAAAATGAGTTCGCCTGGGCCGATCCTGTTCCGCCAGCAGCGCTGCGGCCTCAACGGGCGCCGCTTCACCCTGCTGAAATTCCGCACCATGGTGGTCGACGCGGAGCAGCGCCAAGCCGAACTGGCGCACCTCAACGTGAAGCAGGTCAATTTCAAGATCCCCAACGATCCGCGCCAGACCGGCATCGGCCGCTGGCTGCGCAAGTTCTCGCTGGACGAACTGCCGCAGTTGTGGAACGTACTGCGCGGCCAGATGTCGCTGGTCGGCCCCCGGCCCGCGATTCCCTCCGAAGTGGAACAATATAAGCGCTGGCAGCGCCGCCGCCTGCGCATGCGTCCTGGGCTCACCAGCCTGTGGGCCGTCGAGGGGCGCGACGCGCTGGGATTTGAGGAAACGATGCGCCTGGACCTGGCCTACATCGACTCCTGGTCGCTACCCCTGGATTGGTTCATTTTGCTTCGAACCATCCCGCGCGTCGTGACCGGGAAAGGAGCACATTAGACCATGCAATTGATCCCGACCGAGCAGGAAGTGATCGACCTGTTGAAACAGACCGGCGCGCTGCGCTACGGCCACTTCGAGTACCCCAACGGGCTCCACTCGGATATGTATCTGCAACCCGCGCTGGCCATGCGCCGCTACCAGGAGGCGAAGCTGCTCAGCGTGGCCCTCAGCCGCAAGCTTCGGGCCAACTCCGAGATCCGCGCGATCATCCCCGAGCTGAGTATCGTCGCCCCGGCGACCGGCGGTCTGCCGGTAGCCTATGGCATGTGCGAAGCGCTGCGCGCACATCAAGTGTACTGGGCCGAGCAGGCCGACCAAGGCGGGCCGTTGCGTTTCCGGCCGCACCTGCATCCCGTCCCTGGCGAGAAGGTGCTGCTGGTGGACGATGTCCTGCGCTCCGGCCGCAAGCTGACCGAACTGATGGGCCTGATCGAACAGCAAGGTGCGCATGTGGTGGGCCTGGCCGTGCTGATCTACCAGCCCAACCCCCAAACCGCCAGCTTCGGCTCCCTGCCCTTCTACTACCTGGCCAAGCTCGACGCGCAGTACTTCTTCGACGCGGCCAATCTGCAGTCGTCAACCCACATCAGCGGCAAAGCTGAAAAGGTCTGGATCTAATAGCCGATCCGCGACCTCATCGAGCCGTCTTTCCGAGCGGTGGGTGTTGCCGAGCCGCGACAACGCGAAGAATCGCTCCCTGCGGCCGCTGCTCGTAACAACGGCACGGAGGCGGAGCAGGGGCGAATCAGGGTTTCTGGTGCAGCAGCTTGTGTTTAACGTCCGGCCAGAACTCTGAACCGAGATTGCTGGCGAAATCGAAGCCCAGCCGGATAGTGCCTTCGAGCAGACCCAGGCGCACTGTATTGAGCCGGCCGGGATACCATTGGTTGGAAAGAAACTCGGAGCCGTAGGCACTACCGATACGCCAAGTGGAGAGGGTTTCGCCGCCGCAATCGGTGCGGGTCAGGATGGTGCCACGGAACGCATGGCCAGTTCTGCGCCAGAATCCCGTGTCAGCGGATCGATAATAGCGCGGGTCCTGGTGCAGCGTCGAATCCAGACCGAAGGCCAGAGCACCATGGATCGCGGTGGTGGCGACTGTCGAGGCGAAACGTTCACCGTAGGCGCCGGCCCCCTGGCCCCACTCGCGCGGAGCATTATCCGCCTGCAGGAATCCGGCGTAGAGAACGGATCCGGCCAACGCCTGAGGGCCGAAAACAGTTTCGGCGTGAAAGAGCAGTTTCTCCGACACATCCATCGAATCGACGGTCTGGGCCATCACTCCCAGCGGGAATGCACACAGCAAAACTGCCCTAAGTAATATCACTAGGCATTGCTAGCATATCGCACTAGCTCAGTTCTTGAATCTATAACTGGTGATCGAGCCCCACAGTCCGAACACCTGCAGAAGCCAAACGGCGACCGCAATGACAACCACGACATTCAGGATGGACCTGATGGTGGATTGCATGGGGATCCGATTGACCAGCCACAACAGGAAGCCGACCACAACCAGCACAACGACAATGTTTAATAACGGCATTTTCTTTACGCTCCTGAAACACCAGGCGGCAATTCACTACCCAATCGCCAGCCTGGCGCCCGATCGGGGGGACGTGTCCGCTGGACTGACTAGGCGGCGGCCCGGCGGCCCGAAATCAGGTTGAATACCAGGACGATCAGCGCCACGACCAACAGGATGTGAATCAGCCCGCCAGCGGTGAACGAGGTGAGCATTCCGAGAGCCCACAGAACTATCAAAATTATAAAGAGTGTCCAGAGCATGTTTTTGGTTCCTTCGCGGTGTATGAGTGCAAGCGCGGGGCCAAAGTAGCAAGGAGAGCTAAATGGGAAGCCGGGCCAACCAGTGCAGTGCCGGAACGGGGAGTACCGATGGGTCAGGGTGCAGGATGTGCACAGAAAAGGGCAGTTGCTGCATGTCAAACTCATAGATGCAGCGAATTATGTGTCCGAGATCGACGCGTCGAATTGTGCCGGTTGGGCAAGCGGCGGACAAGGCTTTTAGAGATGCTGGAACCGATTGTGAGGCAGGTGGCAGGAGCCGTGCAATGAAGCCCGAGATTGCCAGACACCGCTGCGGGCCGGGGAGTCGGGCCGAGACAACAAACGGTATCGACGAGAGGGGCTGAGCATGAACACACCAGACGAGACGCTGGACCGCTATTGGGATATGCCGCAGCACGAGCTGCTGGAGCTGCTCAAAGCGACGCCGGCGGGACTGAGTTCTGCGGAGGCGAAACAGCGGCTGCGCGAGTACGGACCGAACAGCCTGGCGGGGGAGTCGCGTTTTGCCGCGCTGATGAGTCTGCTGCGCTTTTTTGGCAATCCGCTGGTGCTGATCCTGCTCGCGGCGAGCGTGATCTCGATCGTGCTCGGCGATCACGTCGGCGGCACCATCATCATCACGATTGTTCTGCTTAGCGTGGTCGTGAATTTCTACGTGGAGTTTCAGGCGCGGCATGCGGTGGAGGATATCCGCAAGCAGGTGGCTACCACGGCGGCGGTGTTGCGGGACGGACACGAGGTGGAAGTGCCGGTGGCGGAGTTGGTGCGCGGGGATATCGTGCACCTGAATGCCGGGGACCTGACGCCGGCCGATGCGCGTCTACTCGAAGCCAAGGACCTGCACGTGCGCGAGTCCGCGCTGACGGGAGAGTCGTTGCCGGTGGACAAAGCGGCGGCGGACTTGCCGGCCGGGCAACACAGCATGGCAGACGCCAGCAACAGCGTGTTCCTGGGGACCGCGGTGCAGACCGGCATCGGCACGGCGGTGATTGTCCGGACGGGCAAGGACACGGCCTTCGGCGCGATTGCGGCGCGGTTGGCGACGCGGCCGCCGGAGACGGAATTCGGCCGCGGGATCCGCCACTTCGGGCTGCTGCTGACGCGCGTGATCATGCTGCTAGTGTTGTTCGTGCTGCTGGTCAACATCGCGTTCCATCGCCCGATGCTGGAATCGTTTCTGTTTTCGGTGGCGCTGGCGGTAGGGATGACGCCGGAGATGATGCCGATGATCATCACGATCACCCTGGCGCAGGGTGCGCGGCGAATGGCGAAAAAGAAAGTGCTGGTCAAGCAGGCTGACGGCGATCGAGGACTTCGGCAGCGTGGAGATACTGTGCAGCGACAAGACGGGGACGCTGACGGAAGGCGAGATCGTGCTGGACCGGCACGTGGACGTGGCGGGGCAGGATAGCGACGAGGTCCTGCAGCTGGTGTATCTGAACAGCCACTTTGAAACGGGTATCAAGAGCCCGCTCGACGACGCGATCCTGAAGCACGAGCACCCGGCGTTGGAGGAGTATGCGAAGGCCGACGAGATACCTTTCGACTTCAACCGCAAGCGTCTCTCGGTGGTGGTGCGCCATGGCGGCGAGCAACTACTGATCACCAAGGGCGAGGCGGAGGGAGTGTTCGACATCTGCCAGACAGTGATGGTCGATGGCACTCCGCAGCCATTCGACGACGGCCGCCGAGCGCAGGCGGCTGAGCAATTGAAGAAGCTGAGCGGCGACGGATTCCGCACGCTCGGCGTGGCAGTCAAGAAGGTGGAGCCGCAGGAATCCTACACAGTGGCGTCGGAGAAGGAGATGACATTGGCGGGGTTCGCGGCATTTCTCGACCCGCCCAAGGAAGGGATTGTTGCGGTGCTCCAGGCGCTGAAGGATAACGGCGTGGGCGTGATCATCATGACCGGCGACAACCAATACGTGACCCAGAAGGTAGCGCACGATGTGGGGCTGGCGACCGACCGGATTGTGACGGGCGACCAATTGGATGCGATGGACGATGCGGCGCTGGCTTACCAGGCGGAGCACGGGGCGATTTTCGCGCGCGTCTCTCCGGAACAAAAGAACCGGGTGATTCTGGGTCTGAAGGCGCGCGGGCACGTGGTGGGCTACATCGGCGACGGGATCAACGATGCTCCGTCGCTCCACACGGCGGACGTCGGTATTTCGGTCATGAACGGCGTGGATGTGGCCAAAGACGCCGCGAAGATCATCCTGCTGGAGAAAGATCTGGGGGTGTTGAACGATGGCGTGACCGAGGGACGGCGTTGCTACGCCAACATCATGAAGTACATCATCATGAGCACCAGTTCGAACTTCGGCAATATGTTCAGCATGGCCGCTGCATCGCTGTTCCTTCCATTCCTGCCGATGTTGCCGACGCAAATCCTGCTGAACAATTTCCTATATGACACTTCACAGGTGGCCGTGCCCGGCGATAATGTCGATCCGGCGCTGCTGCACAGGCCGAAGCGCTGGCAGATTGCCTTCATTCGCCAGTTCATGCTGATTATCGGACCGATCAGACTCACTCTACGATTTCCTCACCTTCGGCCTTCTGCTGTGGTTGTTCCACGCCGCTGCGAACGCGCCGCTTTTCCGGACAGGATGGTTCGTGGAATCGCTGGCCACGCAGACGCTGGTCGTCTTCGTGATCCGGACGGCGGGCAACCCGTTCAAGAGCCGGCCGAGCAGGCCGTTGCTGGCAGGAGTTGTTATCATCTCCCTATTCGGCGCGGTGCTGCCGTACACGTATCTGGGCACACTGATGGGATTCACGCCGATTCCGATGGCGTTGCTGGGTGCGATCGCGCTACTGGCGTTGACGTACCTGATGCTGGTGCAAGCGGTGAAGACGTGGTTCTATCGGCGGCATGCGTTGCTCTGACGCACGGGAGTGTGTGCGCGATCCTCAGGGGCCGGTGGCGGTGCCGAACAGTGCCCCGACGCCGGCCGTGATGGCCATGGCGAGAGCGCCCCAAAACGTGACGCGAATTGCGCCCACCATTACGCCGGCGCCACCGGTGTGGGCCGCCAGAGCGCCGAGCAGCGCCAGGAACAGCAGAGAGGTTCCAGAGACCAGTGGGATCAGGGCCGCGGCCGGGGTTAGGGCCGCGACCAGGAGCGGCATGAGCGCTCCGATGGCGAAGCTGCCGGCCGAGGCCATCGCAGCCTGAATCGGCCTTGCCTTGAAGGACGGGGAGATGCCGAGTTCATCGCGGGCGTGCGCCCCCAAGGCGTCATGAGCCATCAACTGCTGGGCTACCTGCTTGGCGAGCGCGGGAGCGAGCCCGCGGGCGATGTAGATGGCCGCCAGTTCCTTGTGCTCGCCCACGTTGTCGGTCTTCAGTTCCGCGCGCTCCAGTTGGAGGTCGGCCTTCTCGGTATCGGCCTGGGAGTGCACGGAGACGTATTCACCCGCGGCCATCGACATCGCCCCGGCAACCAAACCGGCGACCCCGGCGATCAAGACGCTGC
This sequence comes from Terriglobia bacterium, assembly GCA_963838205.1. Taxonomy (GTDB): domain Bacteria; phylum Acidobacteriota; class Terriglobia; order Bryobacterales; family Bryobacteraceae; genus CAIVVT01. Next base: position 12,133 of record CAWIQF010000006.1, read on the forward strand.
TGTGCGTCCCGTGGGCCGCGGCGACGCCGAGCACCAGACTGGCCGTCGAAAGGATGCCGTCGTTGGCGCCCAAGACCGCCGCACGTAACCAACCGACGCGGGCGGTGCGATGCCGTTCTATCTGACGTACAGGCATAGCGTGACTCCTTGAGGCTTGAACCACGATCGCATTTCAAGATGCAGCGCGCCGGTGGCCGATGGCGGCAGGAAACGGCGCTGCGATGCGCGCGCAAACTGTCAACGGAGGATCCACGGCGACCTATCGGCTTCTTTCCGGCAACGGGGAATGGCGATTAGTGCTTCGCCGGCGCCTTGGGAGCGGCTGCGGCCGCGGGCGCGGCGGCGTAGACCAGGATCTGGATGCTGCCGTCCGGGCTCTCCGTGGAACTCTTGCCAAAGCCGAGAGTCTTCAGACGTGTGTCATCCATGGGGAATTTGTCCACCAGGTACTTGCGAATGAGATAGCCGCGGGCGTCACTGAGCGCGAGCTGCTTGTCGGTGTCGCCGGTTGAGCCGGTGCTGGACGTAATGACGGCAAAGCCGAACTTCTGCGATTGCAGGTATTGCCCCGCGGCATCGAGATTCTTCTCATTCTTCAGCTTGGAGGAATCCGGTTTGTCAAACAGGTTTTTCGGGTCGAACTGGAAGCTCTTGAGGGGCTGCTCTTTGGGCAACTGGGCTATGGCGTGTTCCTGAACCTCCCCGGGATCTGCGAATCCACGGTTCTTGAAAAACCCGCGCAGCAGGAAGTTATGCTTCATTGCGTCCGCGTCATCATGAATGGAAGTCACGCTGGCCGCAGCCTGATTATAGAGTGACGTATCGTTGATCAGCTTACCTATGGTTCCGCGACCCGTATTGATCTTGGCGGTGATCAGGTTGATGTTGTCGCTCGCTCCGGCGATACTTTCGAGAGCCCCCTGGCTGGTGTCCAGGATCTGATTGGCCTTACTGAACAGATCCGAGATATCGAAAGGCGGCGTGCTGTCGATGGTCTCGCCGCCCTTGAGCCTGGCCGCGTCCATCGAGCCGAAAGAGATTTCGACGTACTTATCTCCCAGCAGACCTTCCGATTGGATGGCGGCAACGGAGTCCTGCTTGATGATCGACTGCGTCTCTTTGTCGAGATCCATCAGCACCGTAACTTTGCCATCGGGCCGCTTGGGTAGCTGGATCGAGCGGACGGCGCCCTTGCGGATGCCGCCGACACGAACATCGGCGCCCTCGCCGAGACCAGCGACGTTGTCGAAGTCACTCCGGACCTGATAGTGCGAGCCGAACTTCGACTGCTGGCTGCCGACCAGAAACACACAAATGGCGAGAATGGCCAGCGAGGCCAGCATGAACAGTCCTAATCGAAAGCTCTGTGACATAACTCTAACCTCAAGCTGCATCCGTCACGAATTCAGCGATAAACGGGTTGTCGCTCCGATTGAAGCCATCGAATGTGCCGTCAAACAGAATCTTGCCTCGATTAAGCACGATCAGACGGTCGGCAACGGTCTTGGCTGTACGGAGGTTGTGGGTGACAACGATCGAAGTGACATGGTGCTTGTCTCGCAGTTCGACAATCAGGTCCGCAATCTCCGCCGCGGTGATCGGGTCGAGGCCGGCTGTAGGCTCATCGAACATGACCAGGACCGGGTCCAGTGCCAGGGCGCGCGCCAAACCGATGCGCTTGCGCATGCCGCCGGAAAGGTCGGAGGGCATCTTGTCGAGATCGCGATCCATTCCGACGCTGGCCAGCAACTCGTGGACCCGGGCCAGACGATCATCGCTCGAAAGCGTGGTGTGCCGGCGCAGCGGGAAGGCGACATTTTCTCCGATGGACATGGAGTCATAAAGCGCGGCCTGCTGGAACAGGAAGCCGACCTTTTTTCGGGCTTCGTTCAACTGTTCCGGGGAGGCGCTGGATAGGTCCTGGCCTACCAGACGAATCGAGCCCGCGTCAGGTGATTCGAGGCCAATCAGTAGCTTCAGCAAAACGCTCTTACCGGTGCCGCTACGCCCCAGGACGCAGGTTACCTTGCCGGACACCAACTCGAAGTTGATGCCAGCCAGAACTGTCTGCTCGCCGAACGACTTGTGCAGCCCGGCGACGACCACTGGCGATTCGCGTTTGGGTGGTTGTTCCATTTAGAAGAACTCGATGATCAACTGCACCAGCAGCACGTCGGCCACGATGATGAACAAAGACGAGAGGACGACAGAACTGGTGGCGGAACGACCAACTCCCTCGGTCCCGCCGCGGGTACGCATGCCTTGAAAGCAGGAGACGACGCCGATGATCAAGCCAAAAACGGTGGTCTTCAGGATGGGCGGCAAAACGTCGTTGAAATTGACGCTGTGGAGGCCGTTTGAAATAAACAGCTTCAAGGAAGTCGGCTCCGCGAGCGTGGTGGCGACATAGCCCATCAGAACGCCCGCGAAATCGGCCGCCAGCGTGAGCAGAGGCAGCGCTACGATACAGGCCAATATCCGGGTAACCGCCAGATATTTATGTGGATCGACGGCAGAGGCTTCCATGGCGTCGATTTGTTCGGTGACGCGCATGGAGCCCAGTTCGGCTCCGATGCCGGCGCCGACGCGGCCGCTGGCGACTAATCCGGTAATGACCGGGCCGGTCTCCTTGATCATCGAGAAGACGATCACGGACGGCAATAGAGACTTGGCGCCAAAGCGTACGAGACTATCGCGGGTTTGCAGAGACAGAACGACACCCGTGGCTCCGCCGGCTAGCGCGATCAGGGGCAGAGATTTTGCACCAATCGCATCCAACTGACGCAAGAATTCCGCGCCTTCAAAGGGACGAGAGCAGGCGGCCCGGGCCACGCGCCAGCAAAACAGGCCTAAGTCGCCGACCCATTCGACCATTGCCTGCAATGGCTTACCGAACGAACGAGCAAGATCTTCCAGGGCCGGGTGGGGAGCGGCGGTGGTAGCCATATCGCAAAGATACTGGCAAGTTGAATGCCAAACTCCGAAGCGCGGTTTTCCGCGAGCGGAATCGGAACTGGAGGCGGCTGGGTCAGCGCGCAGGATGGCGCGCGGTCAGGGGCCGGCGGTTGGTCCTGGATGGCGGCGCGTTCAGGTCGCCAGATGGGGATACAGGCGGGCGCCGATGAGGACCAGGACGATCGTGGTCACGACGATGACAGCGTAGTCGAGACCGAGGCCAAAGCTGCTGGTGCTGCCGGAGAGCATGCAGGTGCGCAGGCCGTCAACGACATAGGTCAAAGGATTCAGATGTGAAATGACCTTCAGCCAGCCGGGCATGATCGTGGTCGGATAAATCGCGTTGCTGGCGAAAAACAGAGGCATGGTGAGCACCTGGCCGACACCCATGAAGCGCTCGCGGGTCTTCACGATGCAGGCAATGATGAGGGAAAAAGTAGAGAACAGCGTCGCGGCCAGGATGACGATCAGGAACACGTTGAGGAGCGCGAGTGGGCTCCAATCGAACTTCACGCCGAGCAGCAGCGAGAGAGCATAAACGACGGCCGCCTGTGAGAGCGTACGGATGCCGGCGGAGAAGCCCTTGCCGAGTACGAGTGCAGCCCGCGGTGTGGGGCTGGCGAGGAATTTCTGCACAATGCCGAGGTCGCGCTCCCAAATGACATTGATGCCGTAAAAGATGGCTACGAAAAGTACGCTCTGCGCCAGGATGCCGGGCGCAATGAAATCCAGATAGGGCACGTTGCCGGTGTGCATCATCCCGCTGCGCGAGAAAACTTGCCCGAAGACGAGCAGCCACAGCGCGGGTTGGAGCGCGCGGGTGACGAGTTCCGTGAAATCGTGGCGCAGTTTGCGCAATTCAAACTCGGTGATGACGAAGGTCTTCTCGACGAAGCCGGTTAAAGGATGGATGAAAGTAGTGGCCATAGGTTTGAAGCTAGCCCAAACGCTGGGCGGTGGCGCGTTCGGCGGAGACGTCGCGGAAGGTGCCGCCGGACTCCAGGGCGGTGCCGGCATAGTGGACGAAGACTTCACTCAACGTGTGGGCGCCGCCGCCCAGCGAGGTCTCGAGTTCTTTGGTCGTGCCAAGCGCATCCAACTGGCCCAGATGCATGATCGCGATGCGGTCGCAATGGCTCTCCGCCTCCTCCAGGTAATGGGTAGTGAAGAACAAAGTGGTGCCGTAGTTGGCCCGCAGATCGACCAGATGTTTCCAGACCGCGTCGCGCGCAATCGGGTCCAACCCGACGGTCGGCTCATCGAGGAATAGCACGCGTGGCCGATGCAGCGTGGACTGGGCGATTTCCAGCCGCCGGACCATGCCGCCGGAATATTGGCTCACCATGCGGCCGCCCTCGGCGGTCAGGTCCATGAACTCCAACGCCTCGCGGATGCGCGCCTGCTGCTCGCCGTGGGGCAGGTCGTAGAGTTTGGCGAAGATGAGCAGGTTCTCGTAGCCCGTGAGCGAACCATCCACGGAGACCGCCTGCGGCACATAACCGATGGAGCGGCGCACATCGACGGCTTGGTCGGTGATGGAGAATCCGGCCACGCGGGCCTCGCCCGAGGAGGGCGGCAATAGCGTGGTGAGCATCTTGATGGTGGTGGTCTTGCCAGCCCCGTTGGAGCCGAGCAACCCGAAGACCTCGCCGGCGTTGACCGACAGGGTGAGAGAGTCGACCGCCGTAAAGTTGCCGAAGCGGCGAGTCAGTTTTTGTAAGTCCAGTACGATGTCGCTCATGAGATAGCTCGGCTCAAGCCAGTTCGACGATCATCTTGCCGATGTTTTGCCCGTGGAACAGGCCGATGAAGGCGTCCGCCGCCTTGTCGATTCCTTGCGCGACGGTTTCCTTGTGCTTCAACTTGCCGGCTTTGAAATAGCCTCCGACTTCCTTTTCAAATTCGGATTGACGGTCGAGCCAATCGGAAACGATGAGGCCTTTCATGGTGAGGCGCTTGGTGATGATGTTGAACAGATTCGAGGGGCCGGGACGCGGCTTGCTCTCGTTGTAACCTGAGATGCCGCCACATGCGATGATGCGGCCATGCACGCGCAAAGCCGAGAGCGCCGCCTGGAGCGATTCGCCTCCCACGTTGTCGAAATAGACGTCAATGCCGTCGGGCGCAAGCAGAATCAACTGCTGCAGCACCGGCCCGGTTTTGTAATTGAAGGCGATATCGAAGCCGCATTCCGTCGTCAGAAACTGGACCTTTTCGGCGGAACCGGCGGATCCGAGCACGCGGCAGCCGCGCAGTTTCGCCAGTTGCCCGGCCACATTGCCGACCGCCCCGGCGGCTCCCGAAATATAAATCACATCGCCGGATTTGACCTCGACCAGATTCAGCCCCGCCCAGGCGGTCATCCCCGTCATGCCTAAGGCGCCGAGGTAAACCGAGAGCGGCTGAATCGCGCGGCTGACGGGGTGCAACTGGTTGGGCGAAGCTATGAAATACTCTCGCCAGCCGAAGTTAGAAGTGACGGCATCACCCGCCTTGAATTGCCCGGCGCGTGACTCAATGACCTCGCCGACAGCGCCCCCGTCGAGCGGTTTGCCTATTTCGAACGGCGGAACATAGGATTTCCCTGCATTCATGCGGCCGCGCATATATGGGTCCACCGACATGAATAGGTTGCGAACCAACACCTGCTGATCCTGCAATGGCTTCAATTCAGTCTGGGCCAAAATGAAATTAGCGGCGGTCGGAAGCCCGTCAGGGCGGCATGCTAACCGGATCTCGCGACTTATCACAGCGGTCATAGTTATAGCTTCATCCAATCGACTCTCCGAATTAGCGCGCTCCCTAATTGGCAATCCAGTTTCGCCGGCCTGTGGCGGTCGAGGATGACATTGGTATGAGTCAGGGTTGTCCAAACAAGAAGCGGTCCCAAACCTGGAGTTCAACCAGGATTTGGGACCACTGTCGATCAATTAGAGCGCAACGCTGATGGCCAGTCCGACGCCCGGATAGTCGCGGTTGTAAAGGTAGTACCCGTTGTCATAGACGACGTAAAGGTCATCGTTGTCGTACCAGTTCTCGGCCCAGGAATCCGGCCAGGGATCCAGAAGCATGAAGGAATAGCCGCCGTACGAGAAGCGCGGATACCCCATGTACATCGAGGGCAGGCCGTGCATACGGAAGTAGTGGTCACTCCCGAAGGAGAGATCATAGGTCGCCTGTGGAATGTAGTATCCACCATAGCCTCCACGCTGCGACCAGTTGCGATGGTCGCTACCCCAGTTATGATCGCGACCCTGCTGAAAACTGGTATGCGCCTGCCAGGCGCCATTCCCGGCCCATCCGCGCTGTTGTTGCCAATTGGTGGCTTGCTGCCGGGTGCGCTGCGGTTGCTGCTGTTGCCGGGCCTGCTGAGACTGGCTGGGCGGCGCGCTGCTGCGATTGACGGGCCTGCTGAGCTGGCTGGGCGGCGCGCTGCTGCGATTGACGGGCCTGCTGAGCTGGCTGGGCGGCGCGCTGCTGCGATTGACGGGCCTGCTGAGCTGGCTGGGCGGCGCGCTGCTGCGATTGACGGGCCTGCTGGCTGGCTGGGCGGCGCGCTGCTGCGATTGACGGGCCTGCTGAGCGGGTTGGGCGGCGCGCTGCTGCGATTGACGGGCCTGCTGAGCTGGTTGGGCGGCGCGCTGCTGCTGCGGTTTCGGCTGGGCCTGGGCGCGCTGCTGTTGTTGCTGCGGTTTCGGCTGGGCCTGGGCACGCTGTTGCTGCTGCGGTTTCGGCTGAGCCTGGGCACGCTGTTGTTGTGCCGGTCTCGGCGCGGCTTGCCTGGCTTCTGGTTTGGCTTGCGGTTCCTTCTGCTGTTCGTGCTGCGCGATGGCCGGGACAACGGTCCCGAGAAGCACAAGAATGGCAGTCGTACTGATAACTCGAACGATTTGCATGGTCATTATCTCCGTTGTCGTCACTCTGGGGTATGCACGCCGACGGCCAGTCCGGCTGCATCATGTCCCGCCGCCTCCGCGGCTTCGGCCTCGGCCTTGGTCTTGTGCACCGTGCCAGCCGGGTGGTTGGGTGGGGAATAGATCGTATACAGCTTCAATGGTGCGGCTTTGGACGAATTGATCACATTGTGGTAGGTCCCTGCCGGGACCACCACCGCATCACCTTCTCGCGCCACGTGCTCCTGTTTTTCGTTGAGCACAAATCGGGCCTCTCCCTGTTCGATGCGGAAGAACTGGTCGACATGGGGGTGCACCTCGTCACCGATGTCTTCCCCCGGCGCCAGATACATCAGTACAAGCTGGGAGTGCTCTCCAGTGAATATCACCTGGCGAAAGCAGGTGTTGTCGAGAGTCTGTTTTTCAAGCGGTCCAACATATTCAAGCATGGCAGTGGCTTCCTATTTCGTGGTTTCGTGAACCACGCATTCCGTCGTCTCGGGGAGCGGCGCTATGACCGGATTTGCGATGGCCGCCGATGTCCTCTCGGTGGGCTTGTCGGTCGTCGCGTAGTCGGCGGCAGACTCCGCGGCCGAGTCGATATCGAGGGCGCCGGTATCTTCCAGAATCTTCTTCGCGCGAGCGCACCACACCTGGCTGTCGCAGTGAACGGAAAGGAGAATGCCGGCCTTCCTCATCCGGCCGGCATAGCGTTTGGCGACATATTCGCGCTGTCCCAGGCCCGAGAGGAATCCGACGATCCAACCCAGCGTCGCGCCGGCGCCGGCGCCAGCCAAAGCAGCCAGCAGCGGTCCAGCAGCGACCAGCGGCGCCAGACCCGCGACTGGCAGGATTTGGGTGGAAACGAACCACGCCAATACGGCGCCAACTACGGCACACGCCGCGGCTCCGGTGGCCGCTCCCGCCAGCGCCTGGTTGTGCTTCTCGAGCGCGAAATCCTTGGAGCCCTCGTTGTCAGAGGCCAGAACCGAGATGTCCGTCGCGCGGAACCCCGCGTTGTGCAGCACGTTGATGGTATTCGCAACGCTTGTGCGATCCGGGTAGATTCCCAACACCGAAGTGTTTTTTGCCATTTGAACTTTCTCCTTCTGAAAGATGCAGGTAGTCACTCTGCACGAGCCGGGCCAAGCTCTGCAGAGGCCTATGATCGGGCGACGCAGGCAAGGGAAGCGCCCGCAGATGCAGAAGTTGCCGCTTTGCATGCACAATTCGTAGCGCCAAGTGACCGGACGGCACGACTGGCGGCAGGTCCTGCCGGTGAAGCTATGGAATTCAAACGGCGACAAACGTGCTTCGGATTAAGGCACGCCGGGAGACGGGAAGGCAAGCGATCCGCGTGCGGAACATGTCCTCATGGAGCCGTCGCAGGTGCTCACGGCGGACTGGCCGAATGGCAGGCGCGGGAAGCGATGTGATTGGTGCTGATCGCATTCGTGTTGCCGGGGCAGTGCCGCTTCCTGGCGGCCCCGGCGACTCGGTCTGGAATAAATCGTTGATAGGAGAAAAACATGAATTGGGACCAAATCGAAGGCAAATGGAAGCAGTTTACCGGCTCCGCGCGCGAGCGCTGGGGAAAACTGACCGATAGCGACTGGGGCGTGATCGCCGGCAAGAAAGACCAGTTGATCGGGCGAATCCAGGAGCGGTACGGAGTGGCGAAAGAGGAGGCCGAGAAACAGGTCGATGACTGGTCGCGCACGCACACAGCAACGGATTGCCAGTGCGGCCACACCGCACGCACTTAGCGCCTTCGACTGGAAGTCCGTACCTAAGTTAACAGAAACCGATTCCTTAAACGTCACCCACCGGCTTCCCCATCTGTGGATGGTCGAAGTGGTGTGGCGACTCGCCCTTGATACGGCTCGCAGCGGTTGTGGAGCGGCGTGGTAACCGCTCCCTATTCTCCCAGCCCGGTATCGTTTTCTCCGCGACGGGTGAGTGCTGGTTTGACGAGATTCAGACAAAGACTGAATCTGCAATCAAAGCTACGGGCGGGGGCAACCCGGCACTTCCGAACCGCTTACTACCGTTCCGCTCACTTCCGATCCGCTCGCTTCCAAACCCCGACATTTCCTGCATTCGTGTGGCAATAAATGCATGAGCCAGGAGATCAGGGGCAAGAGAGGCGGCGAGAGATTCCGAGCCTTGGCGGTGGGCCGCGAATCCTCCTAAGATGCGGCAAACACGGTAGTGGAGCGAGAAGACAGTGGTGTTAGCAGGGCAGTGGCGTACGGATGGACCTCGAAATGCACCCTTCCGGACTTGTGCGACCAGCGAGCCGAGATCCGCGGGCATGCTGCCTGGCAGAGCCAAGCGCGGGTTGCACAAAATCTGGAGCTAAGGAGCAAGAGTATATGAGTGTATTAAGAACAGTCACAACCGTGTTGGGCCTAGCGCTCATGGGCGCAGTCTTCTCGCCCGGCGTAAAGGCGGACGAGTGGAACAGGAAAACCACGATGACTTTCAGCGGACCTGTGGAGATCCCGGGAGTCCACCTGCAGGGGTGGGGGGTGTTGCCAGCGGGAACCTATGTGTTCAAGATTCTGGACTCGCAGTCCGACCGCCATATCGTTCAGATCTTCAACCAGGACGAGACGAAGGTCATCGCCACGATCCTGGCCATCCCGAACTATCGCCTCAAGGTGACAGACAAGACTGTAATTACTTTCCGGGAGCGGCCGGCAGGCGAGCCGGAAGCGCTGCGGGCATGGTTTTACCCGGGCAGAAACTTTGGCGAGGAATTCGTTTATCCGAAGGCGAGAGCAATCGAACTAGCCAAAGAGAGCAATATGCCGGTTTTGTTCACGCCGGCAGAGGTCCCGGTGGAAGTGGCGGAGCCGATCGTGTCGGTGGATCATCCGGTGGTCGCGCAACTGAAGCAGGCCCCGGTCATGGCGATTCAACCTACGGGTGAAGAGGTAGCAGTGGCGACCGTGGTAGCTCCGGCACCCGCGGTTGAAGTCGCGCCTGAGCCCGCGCCGGCACCAGTAGCGGTGGCGGCAGCGGAGCTTCCGCAAACGTCGAGCCGGTTGCCATTGATCGCGCTGCTCGGGTTGCTGGCATTGGGCGCAGGGCTGGCCCTGCGACGGGTGTAAGAGCGCATTCTGCAAGGTGCTGGGCATGGCACGCGGCGCGCCTTTTCGATGGCGCGCCGGCGGCCGGGGGGTGATGTCGCTGGCGTGCATTGCGGCCCGCTGCGACTGGCCCGGGCAGACCGGCAAAGGCGGAAGGACAGCATATGAAAGCTCTGTTCTGGATTGGGATGGTGGTGCTGATTGTGGGCATCGCTTCGCTATTTGTGCCGATTCCCCACAATCAGCGCGAAGGCTTCAAGGCCGGCGACGTGTCCGTCGGCATTGAAACCCGGCACGAGGACGAAGTGTCCCCGTATATGAGTGCGGCAATCATCCTGGGCGGAGCCGGCATGATGGTGGTTGGAAGGACGAAAAGTTAGGAGCGACCGGATTGGCGCCATTCGTGGTGCGGGGACCGGATGGCCGGGGCCTGCATGGGGCGAGGGCAGAAAGAAGACGACGGTGAGGAGGCGAGGCACGATGAAGGCGATCGCACTCCCGGTTATCCTCCTGATTGTCGGGGTGGGCTGCTCCGGACAACAGGCTGCGCCAGCGAAACCGGATTCCGATCTGGACTCTTTCCGCATCTCGGTGGACGTGGCGCTTGTGGTATTGCACGCCACGGTGACCGACCGGCAGGGTGGTTTTGTCTCCAATCTCGGCGAACAGGATTTTGAAGTTCAAGAGAACGGTACAGCGCAAAAGATCCGGGTCTTCACCAACGAAGATATACCGGTGACCGTGGGGTTGGTTGTCGACCACAGCACGAGCATGCGGCCTAAGTTGGCGGAGGTGGCCGCGGCAGCCCGGAGCTTCGTGCAGTCGAGCAATCCAAAAGACGAAATGTTCGTCGTCAATTTCAACGAACACGTGACGCTGGGCCTACCCGCCGCGATCCGATTCACCGATAGCAGCGCCCAACTCGAGGACGCAATCGGGGGCGCGCGCAGCTCGGGCATGACGGCGCTGTACGACGCCATCGCCAAGGCGCTGGAGGAATTGAGGGTAGGCAGTCGGGACAAGAAAGTGCTGATCGTGGTCAGTGATGGCGGCGACAACGCGAGCAAGCATAGCCTGGCCGAGGTGATGACACTGGCCCGACAATCGAACGCCGTCATTTACACCATCGGCCTGTTCGACGAAGAAGATCAGGAACAGAACCGGGGCGTGCTCAATCGTCTGGCACGGGCGACCGGTGGCGAAGCCTTTGATCCCGACCGGCTGAGCGAAGTGGCGGCGATCAGCGAGCGCATCGCAGGGGACATTCGCCACCAATACACGATTGGATATGTTCCAACCAACCGGAGTCGCGACGGCTCTTATCGCACCATCCGGTTGCTGGCCCGTGAGAAGGGCCACCGACTCTCCGTGCGCACGCGCAGCGGTTATATTGCCGGCGGCGAACCACCGGTTGGCGAGGCGAGTGCCAAATGAAGCTCGTTGTCGGGAAAGAATCACTGAGGCGGTTTGTGGGGTGGGTCCGGCGCGCGCTGTATGCCTGCGCCGTCGTGCTTCTCGGTTATTGCGCATTCGCCGTGGTGGACGCCTGGGTTTTCCAGTGGCGTGAGAGCCGGAATCTCGAGCGTCTGCTGCGCGCTGGCGGCGCGGCTAGCGGGGGCGCACGTCAACCGTCGTCCTCCCCTGCCCCACAGGCCGCGCCGGCCATCGCCGAGGATGGTCTGATCGGCCGCCTCGAGATCCCACGTCTGCTGTTTTCCGCAGTCGTCGTCGAAGGCGTTGACAAGACCACGCTGCGGCGCGCGGTGGGCCACATTCCCGGTACGGCGCTGCCAGGACAGGCTGGCAACGTGGGGCTGGCCGGGCACCGCGACACGTTCTTTCGTCCCCTGAAGGATGTGAAGATCAAGGACGAAGTTGACTTCTCGACGCTGCGAGGCAATTTCAAGTACGAAGTGGTGTCGCTAACCGTGGTGGAGCCGCGCGATGTGGGGGTACTGGCCCCGTCAGGCGAAAACGTCTTGACGATGGTGACCTGTTACCCTTTCTACTTCGTCGGGCCGGCGCCCAAGCGCTGGATTGTCAGGGCAAGGCAGTTGGTACGATAATGCGTTCGCTTGGGAGGGCGTCATGGCGGGGCTAAAAGTCCGGGACGGAAGCGGCGATGAAGGGATGTCAGAGGTGAGCGTGCAACACGGTTCGGATGTTCCCGCCGCGCGGCTTGTCGTCGTTGAAGACAACAGCTCGGACGTGTACCTTCTCGAGCGGGCCCTGCGCAAACAGAATCTCCGATTTGAACTGCTTCACCTGATCAGCGGAAGCGAAGCCCTGGCCTTCATCCGGCGGCAGGGAGCGTATGCGGATGCGGCAATTCCGGGCCTGATGCTGGTGGACCTGAACCTGTCCAAGTATTCAGGCGAAGACATCCTGCGCGAGATCCGCGGTGCCATGCACCTCATCGGCGTTCCAGTGTGCGTGTGGAGTTCTTCGCGGTCCCCGCGGGATGAGGCGATGCTCAGGGACCTCGGGGTGACCCAATTCATCACCAAGCCTGCCGGGCTGGATCAATTCATGGAGATCGGCAAAACCATCAAAAATCTGCTCGCGGGTTCCAAGGCTTGATGACAGTGGTGGGATGCTCGCCGCGCCTTCCTGCGAGAGCGAGACGGCGATACAATTCAGACAGTTGGCTGGTGTCACCCACTCCGACCCAGCACCGGCGCAGATCCGGGTTCGAGAATGGCACGACGCGTGCAATATATGTCGGCGCTCCCGTTCCAGTGACGACGATTGTTCGTCACGGCGAGAAAGGCAATGGTGGCGTGTGGCAAAAAAACAAGCTGTGAAGAGCCGGCCAGGTGGATCGCCTCATCCAAAACGGCGGATGACCGCGCCCGGGAAGACCTCCAAAACAACCATCAGTCCCGACTCCGCGGCAACTCTGGCGCTGCCAGGCGCCGAGGAAAGCGCGGAAGGCAATCCCTCGCACATTGTCGGCATAGGAGCGTCTGCGGGCGGCCTGGAGGCCTTCACGGAACTGCTGAGCCATCTGCCGGTCGATACGGGCATGGCCTTCGTGCTGATTCAGCATCTCGATCCGACCCACGAGAGCCACCTGACGGAGTTGCTCGCCAAAGCCAGCAAAATGCCTGTCTCAGAGGTGAAAGGCGGGACTCGCGCCGAGGCGAATCATGTTTACGTGATTCCGTCGCGATGTAATTTGAGCATTTCCAATGGAGTCCTGCATACGCCGCCCCGCCCGCAGAGTGGCCGCAATCTGCCGATCGATTTCTTTCTGCGTGCGCTGGCGGCAGACCGCGGCAGCAGGGCCATGGGCGTGGTTCTGTCGGGAACCGCATCGGATGGGACGCTGGGGCTGCAGGCGATCAAGACCGCGGGCGGCGTCACCTTCGCTCAGGAAATGGAAACCGCGAAGTATGACGGCATGCCGAGAAGCGCCATCGCGGCCGGCGCGGCGGATTATGTTTTGGCGCCCGCCGGAATCGCACGGCACCTGACGGCCTTGGCGCGCACTGTCCGGGTTGCGGTCGAGCCGTGGGAGGCGGCCGAGCCGCAGGGGGATGAGCAACTGGCCAGGATACTGCGGTTGGTGCGGAGCGCCACGGGAGTGGACTTCACGCACTACAAGCACAGTACGCTGGCGCGGCGCATCAAGCGGCGCATGGCACTGCGTGGATTCGCAACGCTGGAAGCATATAGCCGGGATCTGGAGCGGAACCGAGAAGAAGCAAACGCGTTGTGTGAAAACTGTCTTATCATCGTCACTGCCTTCTTTCGGGAATTGGCGGTCTTCGAGGAACTGAAGAAGGACGTATTTCCGGCTCTGGTTGAGAACCGGGCGCCGGAGGATCCGATCCGCGTCTGGGTGCCTGGGTGCGCCACGGGCGAGGAGGCTTATTCAATCGCCATCTGCTTGTCGGAATTCCTGGAGGAGGCGGGACTGAGTCTTCCGTTCGAAGTTTTCGCCACCGACCTCAGCGACGCGGCGATTGAACATGCTCGCGACGCAACATACACGGGCGCTACTCTGGCGCATGTGTCGCCGCAGCGATTGGCGCGGTTCTTCACGAGAACGGAACACGGGCACAAGATCGTGAAGGCCATCCGCGACGTGTGTGTATTTGCCAGGCACAACGTGGCGCAGGATCCTCCTTTCTCGAGGCTGGACCTGATCAGTTGCTGTAACGTGCTGATCTACCTGGGAGCTGTGTTACAGCGCAAGGTCTTGTCGATCCTGCATTACGCGCTTAAACCAAAGGGTTTTTTGATAGTTGGTCCGTCGGAAAGCATCGGCACGCTCTCCGAGTCGTTCCATCAAATAGGTAAGACCCACAAGATCTATTGCACGGTAGCGGCTAAGGCTCCGCCGGCGCGGCCGCCGAGCGAAGGCCGGCACGCCGAAGGGCCGGTGGATGCGAGGCAGAGCATTGCCGAGGGCCACGCGGGACCGGACGTGCAGCGGGAAGCCGACCGGCTGGTACTGGCGGAACACGGCCCTCCCGGCGCAATTGTCAACGATGCCATGAACATCGTTCAGGTCCGTGGCCGCACCGCTCCGTACCTCGAGCTTTCACCGGGCAAGCCGACTCAGAATATTCTGAAGCTGGCGCGCGAAGGCTTGATTGCGGGTCTGGGTAAGGCAATCCGGAGTGCCAAACGAAGGAACGCCGCGGCCACGGAAGATGGGTTCCGAATCGAGGACGGAGGCCAGTTAAAGGACGTCACAATCAAGGTAATCCCGTTCAAGGGCTTGTCCTCTTCCAGGGAGCACTATTTCCTGGTGCTGTTCGAAGACGCCGGGCCGGGGGGCGGCCCGAGAACGACGAGCAAGCCGGCGATCCAGGACGCCGGGGCGGGCGTGAAGCTGCAGCGCGAACTGGCAGCGGCGAAAGAGTATCTGCAATCGATCGTCGAGGATCATGCAAATACGCTCGAAGAGCTCAGGGCGGCGAGCGAAGAGGCGCAGGCGGGCAACGAGGAATTAGAGACCGCACAGGAAGAGTTGGAATCAGCCAACGAAGAACTAAACACGCTGAACGATGAGCTGAAGATCAGCAACACGGAGTTCAGCAAAGTCAATCGGGATCTGGCGAATCTGCTGGAGAGCATCAGCATCCCGCTGGTGATGGTTGGGCGGGATCTGCGCATTCGCCGCTTTACGCGCGCCATGGAACCGATGTTGAACCTGATCGCCTCCGATGTCGGACGGTCGATAACCGATCTTCAGCCTCAAATCGAGCTGCCCGGCCTGCGCCGGTTGCTGCTCGATGCGATGGAAGGCGGCGACCGGAAACCGCGGGATGTCCGCGACGCGAATGGCCGCTGGTATTCGCTGCGTATCCTTCCGAGCGTGGGAGCGGACGGCAAGAACGACGGCGCGGTGATGATGCTGATCGATATCGATGCCGCGAAGCGCGGTCTCGACTTTGCCGAAGCGATTGTGGAAACGGTCCGCGAGCCGCTCGTGATCCTGAACCAGAATCTGCAGGTGATTCAAGCGAACAGGACGTTCTACGAAGCGTTCCAGGCGGTGCGGGAAGAGACCGAGGGGCGGCTGATCTATGACCTGGGGAACGGGCAGTGGAATGTGCCGAAACTGCGCGAACTGCTGGAGAACATTCTCCCGGCGCACGCGACCTTCCGCGACTTTGAGGTTACACACGAATTCGAGCATGTCGGACGGAAAGTGATGCTGCTTAACGCGAGCGAGATCTTCAATCCGCATGCGCGAATCCGGACGATCCTGCTGGCGATTGAGGACGTAACGGACCGCAAGCGGGCGGAGGATGCGCTGACGGCGACCAATGCCGAACTGCAGCATTTTGCCTATGCGCTGACGCATGACTTGCAGGAACCTCTGCGGATGGTAGTGAACTTCAACGAGCTCCTGGAGCGGGAGTATGCGGGCAAGCTGGGGGGGGACGCCGACAAATTCATCTCCTACTCCGTGAAGGGCGCCAGGAGGATTGAAGCGCTGCTGAGGGCGCTGCTCGCCTATTGGGAAGTTGCCGGGCGGGAACAGGACAGCTTCGCCTCCATCGATTGCGGCGCCATTCTCGCCAAATCGCTGTTGAACCTCCAGGCGGCGATTGCGGAGAGCGGCGCCATCATCAACTCCGATCCGCTTCCGACTGTGATCGCCGAAGAGATCTCGCTGATGCAGCTCTTTCAGAACCTGATTTCCAATTCGATCAAGTACCGCAGCGCGGAAACACCGAGGATCCATGTTTCGGCGGAGAGATGCGCGGACGGGTGGGCGTTTGCCGTTCAGGACAACGGCATCGGAATCGATCCGATGGACACGAGCCGGGTGTTCGGCATGTTTAAGCGTTTGCATGGAACCGAGATTCCAGGCACGGGCATTGGTCTGGCACTGTGTAAGAAGCTCGTCGAGCGGCAGGGTGGACGGATCTGGGTAGAATCGGAACCAGGACGGGGCGCTACTTTCAAGTTCACAATTCCCGGCAACCATAAGGAGCTTGGACACCGGCGCACGGACTGAAAATGGAGTACACCGAACAAGACCACGCGGGAGACGAAATCGAGCGTTTGCGCCAGGAACTCGACGCGGAAACGCGGGCGTGCCGCGAAATCCAGGGGAAACTGGACAGAGCGAGCGGAGAGTTTGAAGAGTTTATCTCGATGGCTGCTCACGATTTGCGAGAGTCTCTGCGGGACGTGGCCGCATTCACTCAACTGCTGGCCGAGACGCATGCCGGCGGCCTCGATGGCGATGCCGGGATGTGCCTAGAGCGCATCCAGGAGGGGGCGGCGAGAATGCAGTCCCTGCTGGCCGGTGTGGTGGACTATTGGGCCACCGGTACCGGCGACGGACAGTCCGCACGGACGGAGATGGAAGCGGCCCTGAGCCAGGCCCTGCTCTCGGCGGACGAACAAATAAGAGAGCGGAACGCCATTGTTACCCATGAGCCACTGCCGCCCGTAATGGGAGATTTCGAGGTACTGACCAAGGTTCTGCACCACCTCATCAGAAATGCTATCGAATACTGCGAAACAGCTTCCCCGCGCATTGTCATTTCATCCAGAAGAGAAGATCGCGAATGGGTGGTCGCGGTGCATGACAATGGTCCCGGCATAGCTCTCGCATTCCAAGCACGTATCTTTCATGTGTTTAAGCGCCTGCATGGTAAAGAGTACCCTGGGAGCGGACTGGGACTGGCATTTTGCAAGAAGGCCATCGAGCGGCAAGGCGGTAGAATGTGGATGGAGTCGACACCCGGGACCGGATCCACATTCTATTTCACTGTGGCCGCGGCTAATTAGTTATCTGCTGGCAGGATCTTCCTACTCCCAGTGGCTGAGGCGAACTGCCTTCGCCTTGGTTTAGTAACTGATCGCGCTGACGCTAGCGGCCGCCACTTGTCGGGCATGACTCCCAGTCATTTGCAGCGTGACGGCGGTTGCGCCTACTTTGAAATGGAAGCTTCCGCCGCTGCGACCGCGGGGTGCCGCAGATCCAGGTTGACAGACTGCAATCGATCGCGTTCTTGGATCAGCTTGGCCGAATCGCTGTCATTTGCCCATGCTGAGTTGGGGGCGCCAAGGTCCTGGTAGAAAGCCAGAATGTCGCTGCGTAGTGCCTGCGGCACATCTATGTAATGGCCTTCCATCTTATGCAACAGCTGCGAGTAGGTGGCATCCGTCAGTTTGTATTTCCCGGCCGCAGTGAAGGTACCCACGTCCAGATTGTCATTCGGGAGCT
The DNA here is from genome assembly GCA_963838205.1 of Terriglobia bacterium. Taxonomy (GTDB): domain Bacteria; phylum Acidobacteriota; class Terriglobia; order Bryobacterales; family Bryobacteraceae; genus CAIVVT01. Next base: position 29,778 of record CAWIQF010000006.1, read on the forward strand.
TCAGACTGCCCGCACTCTGTTCGGTGAGCAGTTGACGATAACGGACTATCGTCGAATTGAAGCTGGCCATGTACAACTTCTCGGTCTCGGGTGTCAGCCGCTTGAATGACAGCACTCGCAAGGGGCCGATTTTGGGCGCGATGCGGAGCGCAAATGCCAGCAATTTCGACCGGAAGCCAGGACGCGTGTAAGTCGAGCCCCAGTTCTTTTCGTAGCTGGAACGAGAGACATTATAAAGAAACGTCCTCCGGGTAGTGCTGGGAGCATCCTTCCTGATTTCCTGTTTCCTGATCTGCCAGGCGACTCTGGTCACAGCCGGAAAAATCGAGCCGACCGCATGGCGGTAGGATCCGATGGCCAGATCGACACTCATGAATACCTGTTCCAGCCGCATTCCGTAGGTATCCTCGAACGCCCTCTCCAGCAATGGTTTTGCCACTTCAAATCCGATAAACTCCTTGTACGCAGCGGAGGCGTAGCGACCCTTGGCCGCCTGAAAAACATCAAATGCGAACTCCGTCTGGGCGTGGGTATACGGATCGTCCGCATAGGTTACCAGCGCCCCGAACTTTAGTCCAAGCTTCGGGTAGAACATAGGAACTGCGCGGTTGACAGCCAGCGGGTGACCATTATTATCAGCGGCATAATGCGATAAGGCGCCCAGGGCGAAGGCGTACTCGTTGAGGTCTTGCGAGTCGCTGATCAAGGCCTGGATGAAATCGCCACTGCGAACATAGTGCGTCAGGTTGCTGAAGAATTTGCTGCCGAACGGATAATACCCCAAATCCTGAATAATGCATCCGCCATAGGCGTAGGCGTGGGCCTGTTTTAACTCGTCCTTGGTAGCCAGCGGAAAGCGGTTGAGCAAGAGAGGTTTGATGGCACTGTCCCAGGTCGAATCGATAATTGCTTCGTGAGTAAGAACGGAATAAGACCAGGCAGCCGGGGCCGTGAACAGCAGCACCAGCCCAAGAGCGAATGAGGTCCGAAGATTCCCGAGCAAGCGCGTTGCCTCCAGTTTTGTCATGGCGTCCTCCAAAAAACACTGCAGCGGGCTACAAGACCCACCTCATCGTTACCTGGCGCTGGCGCGAACGCAGGATCACCTTTTCCCGTCAATCATGGCGGCTTGTGTGACTCCGCGTTGAGGCGGGATGGCGGCCCTGGTGGCAGCACTCGATCCGGCTGTCAGCATCGGGGCGCCCGGCGTTGCGGCGGCGTGGGATTTCGGACGCGGACCGCCATCGCTCCCGAGCAGCCGCCGGATCTGCATCGTGCGGTCGTCCGCGTTCAGGAACTGGTAGGCCGCGTTCGAGCGCGGCGCAGTCGAGCCCACGCGAATCTCCGTCGGCATGCCGTCGCCGCCCCAAATTGGATCACTGCTGGTGAGCGGCCGGTTGAAGTTGGCATTTACCCAGTCGGTCACAAACGCGGGCTGAGACGATACCGGACCGTTGCTGTAATTCAGCCGCCCGACCCTACCGGACGGATCCGTCAATTCAGCCAGAAAGGCAGAAAATGCGAGCAGCAGAATGATCAGTTTTATCGGCCGCACAACTTCCTCCCTACAGGGGGGTAGCACGTTCGTGGCCACCATCGCTGGAGGGAGTTTTGGTGGGATTAGGAGCGTATGAACCGAGGCAGATTCCGCACTCCAGGTGCAAGTCTTGCATCTCGGCTCGGGTGAGTTTCAGCCGCCCCTCCCGCTGGCTCAGCGGCCGCAACCTCCAGACACCGGGGATCCGCTCTGGCGCATCCCGTGCAAGGGAGGACCTGAGCGCGGAGAGGATTGCCATGACGGGAGCACTAGTTGAGAAGGACGGGATCCAGGAGATCCTTGAGCATACGGCGGCCGAACTGGCTCAAGTATTGCGAGCGCGGGACGGCATCGCCATCGAGAAAAGCGCCGATCAAATGGATGAAGTTCAATACGCGTCGGAACGCGAACTGGCGATTCGAAACGCCGACCGGGAGTCCACGCTGCTGCGCCAGGTAAGAGCCGCGTTGCGGCGGATTCACGACGGCACCTTTGGCGTCTGCGTGGAGTGCGAATACGACATCAGCCCCAAGCGCCTGCTGGCCGTGCCCTGGGCGTCGCGGTGCATCGAGTGCCAGGACGCAGCCGATCGGGATCAGCAGGAGAATACGGGATCATTCAGCGAGACGATCGCAGATGCCGCCTGATTGAGCGGTTGCGCGCCCAAGCGCATCGCTTGCTATCACCGCCAGATACGCAGCCGGCTTTTCAAGAAAAGCCAAGCGCGGGGAGAAAGGTGGGGCCAGTTAGTGAAAACAGAATCCAGCGTTCGAACCATCGCGTTTCTAGGTAACTACCTGCCGCGCAAGTGCGGTATTGCGACGTTCACTTCCGACCTGCTGGGGGCTGTGGCCGCACGGCATCCGCAAAGCCGCTCCTTTGCGGTGGCGGTCAATGATATCGACGGTTGCTATCAGTACCCAGAGGTCGTCCGTTACGAGATTGAGGAGCAGGATGAGGGGTCTTACCGGCGCGCCGCCGACTTCCTGAACTCCAGCAATGTGGACACTGTCTCGGTGCAGCATGAATTCGGAATCTTCGGCGGACCGGCCGGTAGCCACCTATTGGCACTGCTCGGCGAATTGAAAGCGCCGGTAGTGACCACGCTGCACACCGTTTTGCGCACGCCGAACGCCGACCAACGGCGCGTGATGCAGGCGTTGGTCGCGCACTCAAGCCGGTTGGTGGTCATGGCGGAACGGGGACGCACGATTCTGCGAGAGGTGTACGATGCGCCGCCGGCCAAGATCGATCTCATTCCACACGGTATTCCCGACGTGCCATTCGTGGCCCCGGATTATTACAAGGATCAGTTTGGCGTGGGCGGGAGAAAGGTATTACTGACGTTCGGGTTGCTTTCGCCAAATAAGGGAATTGAACACGTACTCAACGCTCTCCCGGAGATCGTGGCGGAGTTTCCCGACGTGGTCTACATCCTGCTGGGCGCCACGCACCCGCATGAGTTGCGCACGCGAGGCGAAGCCTACCGACTCGGGTTAGAAGCTATCGTCAAAGAACACAAACTCGAGAAGCATGTGATCTTCCACAATCGATTTGTGGAGCTAAAGGAACTAACCGAGTTTATAGGTTCGGCGGACATCTATATTACTCCCTATCTGGATGAAGCGCAGAGTACGTCGGGTACCTTAGCTTACGCCTTTGGCGCGGGTAAAGCCGTGATCTCGACGCCGTATTGGCATGCCGCCGAGTTATTGAGGGACGAGCGTGGCGTGCTGGTGCCGTTCGCGGACCCGCGGGCGATTGCGCGCGAGGCCGGCGGATTGCTGCGCGATAAAAATCGCCGCACCGCGATGAGCGACAACGCCTACCGGCTGGGCCGTGAAATGGTATGGAGCAACACGGCGGGTTTATACATGCGTTCGTTTGAAGCGGCGCGGCGGCAGGAATCCACGGCGCCCCGTAAATCCGTTGCAGCGAGAGAATCCGGCTATCGTCCGTATCAATCGCCGGAGTTCAATCTGGATCATCTCTACCACATGACCGATGCGACGGGAATCTTCCAGCACGCGAGTTTCACTACACCGAATCCTGCGGAAGGCTATTGCACGGACGACAACGCCCGGGCCCTGATTCTGGCGGTGCTGCTGGAACAGTTGAAAGAAACGCCGCAGCGTATGCGGGCGCTCGCCGCAACCTACGCCGCGTTCCTGGACCAGGCATTCGATTCGTCGAAGAGGCGATTCCACAATTTCCTCAGCAGTGACCGCTGCTGGCTGGACGAACAGGGGTCGGAAGATTGCCATGGCCGGGCGATTTGGGCGTTGGGCACGGCGGTAGGGCGGGCGCGGCATTGGAGTTTGCAGAGGATGGCCGACCAACTTTTCTCGCAAGCTCTGCCGGCGGTGACGGGCTTCACTTCGCCACGGGCCTGGGCATTCAGCCTGATCGGCATTGACGAATACCTGGGCCGGCGGAGAGGCGACCATCCAGCGAAGGATGTCCGCGCGGAACTCACCGGGCGATTGATGGCCATCTTCGACCAGGTCGCCACGCCCGGCTGGAGCTGGTTTGAAGAGGGGTTGACTTATGACAACGCAAAGCTGGCGCACGCGCTGATTGTCAGCGGACGCGCCACCCGGCAGAGGACCGTGTACGAACGAGGGCTGCATGCGTTGCGCTGGCTGGTGGGCGTACAAACCTCGCGGCAGGGCCAACTGCGGCCCATAGGAAGCAATGGATTCTATCGGCGTAACGGCGCACGCGCGGAGTTCGACCAGCAGCCGATCGAGGCGCAGACCACGGTTTCGGCGTGCCTGGAAGCATACCGCGCCACGGCCGACCCATGGTGGTACGGACAGGCGCAACGGGCCTTCGACTGGTTCCTTGGCGGGAACGATCTGGGGCTGGAACTCTACGCCCGCCAGAGCGGCGGCTGCCGCGATGGGTTGCACGCGGACCGGGGCAACGAGAACCAGGGTGCGGAATCCACGCTGGCTTTTCTGCTGTCGCAGGCGGAAATGCGGCTCGTACAAAACACAGTGAAGTGGGTTCAAAAAAGCGGCATGGCAGCGGCGGCCGCCCAATGAAACAAATCGACGTAAAGCGCAGCACCGTCACTCTGGACCCGGACCGCACGCATGTGCTGGCCCGGCCTTTTCGTCTCATGAGCGATCAACGCTCGGTTAAGATTGCGGCCCGGGTGATGGCGCTGCCCGAAGACAAAGTGCACACTCTTCTGGAGGCGGTGCGAGCCGAATTCGGCGACCGCCAGTTGAGGATTGACGAGTTCCTCCAACGCCGGTTTGACGAAGTGAGCCCGTATCTGCTGAATGGCCAGCAACTATCCCCGGAACGGAAGCTATTGCTGGGCGGATATTTCACGCATGAGTATTCGCTCGAAGCCGCGGCCTTGTTCAATCCCTCCATGGTGCCGCACCCGGACCAGATGGGCGTTCCGCCGGGCTCACTGCGTTTCATCCTAAGCTTACGCGCCACGGCCGAGGGCCACGTTTCCTCGATCGCTTTTCGCAGCGGCGTGTTGGACGCCGGCAGCAACATCACAATGGACGTGCCCTCGCGCTATAGTCTCGAGCCCACGCAGGTGCCTAACTCGACGTTTGAAAAAACATTGTTCGGGCGGAAGCTTCAGGAACTCCGCCTGCTGGGCGACTTCAACCGCGAGGTACTCCAAGGCCTGCCGGACGCATTCACGATGGAGGAACTGAGAGCCAGCATCGCGCGCGCCTCGAAACAGCTTCCGCAGCTTGAGCAAGAGACGACCAAGAGCATCGCCCGGGAGACGCTCATGCTGGCGAGTTCCAATTACGAAGTGCAGTTCAAAGCAGAGACGCAGTTATCCGAGAGGGTGTTATTTCCGGTTACTCCTTCACAGAGCAACGGGATCGAGGACGCGCGCCTTGTGCTCTTCCACGAGGACGACGGCACGCGAACCTACTATGCGACCTATACCGCATATGACGGTAAGATGATCCTGCCCCAATTGCTTGAGACGTTCGATTTTTTGCGCTTCAAATTCATCACATTGAACGGTCCGGCGGTGGAGAACAAAGGCATGGCGCTGTTCCCCCGGAAGATCAAAGGACTGTACGCGATGCTGGGCCGGCAGGACGCCGAGAATATCTACGTGATGTTTTCCGATCATCTGCATTTCTGGCATACCATGCAGCTCATTCTGGAGCCTGCGTTTCCTTGGGAATTTATCCAGTTGGGCAACTGCGGCTCGCCGATCGAAACCGACGCTGGGTGGCTGGTCATCAGTCATGGTGTGGGGCCGATGCGAAGGTACTGCATCAGCGCTTTTCTGCTCGATCGGGACGACCCGACAAAGGTTCTGGGGCGCCTTCCGGAGCCCCTGATTAAACCCAATATCGACGAGCGCGACGGTTACGTGCCCAATGTCGTTTACTCGTGCGGCAGCCTGGTGCATGGCGGGCAACTGGTCATTCCCTACGGCATATCCGACTACGCGACGACGTTCGCGACGTTGCCGCTGAACCAGGTGCTGGCAGCGATGCAATAGTACGGTCACGAGGCCGAAAAGCGCGCGCCGCGGGCGAACATGCGACCAGTGCATAGTGTCCGTCGTGCCAAGTCGTGGGATTGCGCGGAGCAAAACGTGCACTCTTGTGACCAAAGCTGCATTGATAGACGCCGTTTCACACTATCGTTACCACCAACAGCCGTTCGCAGTTGCCCTGGTCTCCGCTCAACGACCTTTGCCTGCAAGGTTGACGTAAAGTTTGTTGCTCAAAAGGCCGGGATGGACCCACGCGTGCAGTAAGAGATGATGTCGCCCACGAGCCCCTTAGGGGTTCATTAGGTTGAACCGAAGAGGTCAATTATGAGAATGATTCTAGTGGCTGCTCTGGCGGTTGCGCCCTTGATGGCCAATGACAACGACTCTGTGAAGCGCCTGGACGAATCCGCCACAGTGTTTTCGGAGATTATGGCAACGCCGGACCGGGGCATCCCACAAGATCTGCTGGAAAACGCCCGCTGCATCGTAATCGTCCCTTCGCTTAAGACGGCTGCGTTCGTATTTGGCGCCAAGTATGGGAAAGGATATGTATCCTGCCGCACCAAGGGCGGCGCCGGCTGGTCCGCGCCGGCCACGGTTCGCATCGAGGGAGGCAGCGTAGGCTTCCAGATCGGCGGATCGGAAACGGACTTGATCATGTTAGTGAAAAACGAGCGGGGTATGGAGAAACTGCTGGCCGACAAGTTCACCCTGGGCGGGGAAGCCTCAGTGGCGGCCGGGCCAGTGGGACGCACGGCGACAGCTCAAACCGATGCTCAATTGAACGCTGAGATTCTCTCCTGGTCGCGATCGCAGGGACTGTTTGCCGGCGTCGCACTTGAAGGAGCCACGCTGCGGCAGGATCTCGACGACAATGCGCAGATCTACGGCGAGAGGCTTACCAACCGGCAGATTCTAACCACGCATGTGCTTACGACTCAGGCGGGGGCGAGACTGATTGGCATGCTCGACAAGTACTCCGTGCGTGAGCACGTGCCAACGACTGCCGCCAGCAATTAGTCTGGCGACGAGGAAAGGAATAGGACCCAATTGAAACTCATCGGCGCATGCCTAATTCTGTGTGGAGTTCTATCGGCCCAGACGCCGCAGGCTCAGAGCGATCCTGCGGCCGGGCTGGTCGCCGGCGTGACGCCTATTTATCGCGTCACCGTCGTGGCTCGGACCACGAAGGCGATTAACTACAATCACCGCAGCGGGTCCACGGAAATCGGCTTCCGGGGGACGCTGCTTATGCCTGAGGCGCGCGGCGAGGCCAAGGTGGAGAGCAAGCAAGGCGTGATCAAGATCGACGCACGCATGGAACGGCTGGATCCTGCCACCAGGTTTGGTCCCGAGTATTTGACCTATGTGATGTGGGCCATCACGCCCGAGGGCCGCGCCACCAATGTTGGCGAAGTGCTGTTGAATGGAGACAAGACCAAGCTGGATGCTACAACGGAGCTGCAGTCATTCGGTTTGATAGTCACCGCTGAACCCTATTTCGCTGTAACTCAACCCAGCGACGTCGTGGTGATGGAGAATTTCATCCGAAAGAACACGGTCGGAACGATCGAAGAGGTTGACGCAAAGTACGAACTGTTGCAGCGCGGCCAGTACACCTTGAATGTGAACCCTGCCGACATCCAGCCCGTGCGGCTGGACACGAAAGTGCCATTGGAGCTCTACGAGGCGCGCAACGCCGTCCAGATTGCACGCTGGACCGGCGCTCAGAGGTACGCCCCTGAGACATTCCAAAAGGCAGTCGATGGCCTCGCGAATGCCGAGGGCTATCTGAGTGGCAAGGCGGGCAGGAAGCCCAATGGCACGGTGGCGCGCGAGGCCGTCCAGATGGCCGAAGATGCCCGCATCATCACAGTCCGGAAGATCGATGAGGAGCGGTTGGCCAACGAGCGCCAGGCGGGGGCGGATCGCGAGGCGCGCGCCGAGAGCGCGCGGGCCGCGGCACAAGCCGACGCCGCACTGGTTGCGCGGGATGCGGAGGCGGCGCGGGTGGCCGCGCAAGTGGAAGCGGACCGCGTGAAGCGGGACCACGCCGCGCAGTTGGCGGCGGCGCAGAATGATGCCGTTCGCGCCAAGCGTGACAGCGATGCACAAATCGCCGCCGCGCAGAGCGAGGCCGATCGCCTGAGGCTGGAAAACGCCGCGAAGTTGGCGGCGGCTCAGAGCGATGCGGATCGCGCCAAGCGTGACAGCGATGCACAAATCGCCGCCGCGCAAAGCGAGGCCAATCGTCTGAAGCAGGAGAACGATGCGCAGAGGGCGGCCTCGCAGGCCGAACTCGATCGCGCGGCCAAGGCGAAGACGCAGGCGGAGTTGGAGAAGGCGGAGTTGCGGACCCAGTTGCTGGCGCAGTTCAACGCCATTCTTCAGACCCACGACACAGCGCGTGGTTTGATCGTGAACATGTCCGATGTCCTGTTCGACACCGCCAAGTACTCGCTGCGGCCTCTGGCGCGCGAGAAACTGGCCAAGGTGGCTGGTATCGTCTCCGGGTATCCGGGGCTGCGGTTGGATGTGGAAGGCCACACTGACAGCGTGGGCGGCGACGATTACAATCAGCGCCTCTCAGAGCGACGAGGCGATGCGGTGCGCGACTATCTGACACAGCAGGGAGTGGCAACCACTTCGGTCACGGCGAAGGGCTTCGGCAAAACTCAGCCGGTTGCATCCAATGACACGGCGCAGGGCCGGCAGCAGAACCGGCGGGTTGAGCTGGTGATTTCCGGCGAGGTAATTGGCACGGCGATCGGCACGCCGATCGCAGCCCGGTAAGCGGAGTGTGACTGCGTTTCGATGAACCAGTGGGGCCGGCAGCTTGCTGTCTGGCCCTACTGCCAGTTTGAGTTTGGGGTAGCCGGAGGGATTGAAAAGAACCGGAGCCCGGACGGTCCGGGAGCGGACTTCGGTTCGGAAAGATCCTGACGATCGGATGTTGTTGGGCCTGGGAATCCCAGTGCCTGACACAGGTGGAATGGATGTTTGCGATCAACGCGATTGGTACCATTTGCAACCGCATCTCCCGGACCGAGGGGCAGCTGGATCATCAGAGCCTCGGATATGACGTGAAGTGACTATCCGCCGGCGGCGCTCTGCGCGATGCGGTGGGCGCACAGGTGTTGGCAGACGCGGCACGAGGTGCGCCGAAGCGGGTCGATACATAGAATGGAAAGGTCTGGTTTTGCCGTCGGGTGGTCGAATCTGGTAACCTAAACGCGTTCGGAGACGTGTATTCGTTTAGCCTGGATGGTCCCGGCGGTATCACACGTTGGCCTGCGCACTTCAGATATGAATGGCCCAACAGCAGCATCGCTCGCGCGGCGGGTTCTGCCCGTCCTGCTGCTGTGCCTCATGTTCTGGGTACAGGCCGCCGCCGCGTCGTCACCAGAGCACCAGCGCCATCACTTCGCCGACCCGGGTTGTGTGCTGTGCATTGCAGGCCCGTTGCAGTTTGTGCGAAGCGAGCCGCCGGCGCTGATCGCGCCAGTCGCCGTGATCGACTGGATCGCCCCAACGGCCAGACCTGAACCCACACAGAGCCTTCTCTTCTCGACCCGTTCCTCTCGCGCTCCTCCCGCCTAGTTTCTCCTCGTCAGCTAGGCCGTGGCAGACCCAGTGGTGCGCCCCGGCGCGACGGAAACTTCAGTGGCGGGAATACATAGAGAGGTTCTTCATCATGCTCGCGGCATTGTTCCGCTCGCGGATCCGGCTGCTTTGTCAGCCGCTATGGGTCGGTATTGCTCTCCTGGCAGCGGCCTGTTTCCAGGGAGGCTGCACGCATCCCAATCCGGATCAGGCCGAAGGCAAGTCCGCCGCGGCGGCGCCTGCCACAGAGCCCGGACTGTTCAAGGTGGCGCCAGACCAACTCGCACACCTGAAGATTGCCAAAGTCGCGAAAACCTCCTGGCCTGTGGCCATTCGCACGACCGGGACGGTGGACTGGGACGCCGACCACACTACGCAGGCGATCACGCAGGTGAATGGTCCGATCTCGCGCATCCTGGTCGATTTCGGCGCGCAAGTGTCGAAGGATCAGCCGCTGCTTTACGTTTCCAGTCCGGACGTGGCCGCGGCCATGTCCGCGTATCGCAAGGCGCGCAACCGGGAAGTCCTGAACAAACGGATTGTGGACCGCATGAAAGACCTGCTGGAGCGGGGCTCGGTGGCGCAGAAGGACTACGAGAGCGCCGAGGCGGATTTCAACGACGCCTTGACCGACGTCCAGAGCAGCTTGCAAGTGCTCAAGATCTTTGGCATCACCGCGACCGAAATCGAGCAGGCGGAACGCCAGGGCACCTCGATCAGCACGGAGCTGGCGGTGCGCTCGCCGATCGCCGGCACGATCGTGCAGAAGCTGGTTTCGCCCGGCATGGTCATCCAGGCGGGCTCCACCGTCTGCTTCATGATCAGCGCGGTGAGCGAGGTCTGGGTGCAGGGCCACATCTTCGACCGCGACCTGCCCAGCGTGCGCGTCGGGGATCCGGTGGAACTGACGAACCCCTCGTTCGACGGCGTCCGGCACGGCAAGGTAGCCTACATCGGAGCCTTTGTGGATCCGGCGACGCGCACAACGCCGGTTCGCATCGTCACCGACAACCCGCGCGGCATTCTCAAGAAAGACATGTTCGTTGAAGCGGTGATCCACACCAGCACACGCAGCAACATTCTGGTCGTGCCTCTTTCAGCCGTGCTGAGAGACGACAACAATGAGCCGCTGGTTTATGTGCAGGCACGGCCCGGCGAGTTCGCCCAACGTCCAGTGCGGATCGGGGCCGAGCAGAGCGGCTTCGTGGCTGTCGCCTCGGGTCTGAACGAAGGCGAGGAGATCGTCACCGACGGCAGCCTCTTTCTTCAATTCGCGAACAGGATGCAGTAAGGCCGGATAATATGATCGCCCGCATTGTCTCCTTCGCACTCAAACAGCCGTTCGTGATTATCGTGGCGGCGTTGTCGCTCATGCTGTGGGGCGCGTACTCCTTCAGCAAACTGCCGATTGACGCCTATCCGGATCTCTCTCCGCCGCACGTGGAGCTGATCACGCAGTGGCCGGGCCACTCCCCCGAAGAGATCGAGCGGCTGGTTACGATCCCGATTGAAATCGAGATGAACGGCATTCCCCGGCTCGACTCGCTGCGATCGATCTCGCTCTACGGTCTGTCTTTCATCGCCATGAATTTCGACTACGGCGCCGATCCGTATTTCGTCCGCCAGTTGGCCTTCGAGCGTATGAGCACGGCCCGCCTTCCGGCGGGGTTGCAGCCCAGCCTCTCTCCGCTGTTCAGCCCCAGCGGCCTGATCTATCGCTACGTCCTGCAGAGCCCCGACCGCAGCCCGCAGGATTTGAAAACGATCGAGGACTGGGTCATCGAACGCCGCTATCGCTCCATTCAGGGTGTAGCCGACGACTCGGGCTTCGGCGGCACGACGATGCAGTATCAGGTGTTGTTCGATCCGGCCAAGCTCTTCCAATACGGCGTGACCGTGCCGCAAATTTCACAACAACTCGCCAACAACAATTCCAACGCCGGCGGCGGTTTCTATTCGCAGGGCGGGCAGTTTTACTACATTCGCGGCCTCGGCCTTGTGCGCCAGCTCAGCGATATCGGCAACATCGTCGTTGCCGAGAAAGGTGGCATCCCGGTCGACGTGAAAGATCTGGCCGACGTGAAAATCGGCTACGCGCCGCGGCTCGGCCAGTTTGGCTACATGCACCAGGATGAGGCCGTCGAAGGCGTGATTCTGATGCGCGTGGGCGAGCAGGCGCAGGTGATCCTCCAACGCGTCGAGGAGATGACGAAAGAACTGAACGAGCGCGTCCTGCCGCCCGACGTGAAAGTGGTTCCGTACTACGACCGCCAGGGACTGATCGAAGAGACCACCCGCACGGTAGAGAAGAACCTGCTGCTGGGCCTCGTGCTGGTGCTCGTGATTCTCGGGCTGTTTCTGTTCAGTATGCGGACCGCGCTGATTGTGGCTGTGACCATTCCGTTCGCGCTGATGTTTGCGTTCATCTGCCTGGACTGGCGTCACATTCCGGCCAATCTGCTTTCCATCGGTGCCATCGATTTCGGAATCATCGTCAACGGCGCCATCGTGATGGTGGAAAATATCTTCCGCGAACGGGCATTGCGGGCCGACGATGGTCACAGTTTGGTGGACATCGTTCGCGACGCGGCGCACGACGTCGAGCGGCCGATCTTCTTCGCGGTCGCGGTCATCATCGCCGGTTACCTGCCCATCTATGTGCTGAGCGGTCCGTCTGGACGGCTCTTCCAGCCGATGGCCGATACCATGTCGTTCGCCTTGCTCGGCTCGCTACTCTGCACTCTCACGCTGCTGCCCGTGCTATGCGCGTACTTTCTGCGGAAAAAGCTGCATGAACCGAAGGTTCGGCTCTTCGAATGGGTGCGCGGCATATATGGCGGGATGTTGGGTTGGTGCCTGCGGAATCGCTTCGCCACCCTGACGCTCATCCTGTGCGTGTTCGCGTGCTCGCTGTTGACGATTCCCTATATCGGCGCCGAATTCATGCCCCACCTCGACGAAGGCGCGTTGTGGGTCCGCGCCACCACGCCCTACACGATTTCGTTCGAGGAAGCCTCCAGCTTGTCGCCCAAAATTCGCGAGATCCTGCTGAGTTTCCCGCAGGTGACTACAGTGGCCAATGAGCTGGGACGGCCCGACGACGGCACCGATCCCACTGGCTTTTACAACAACGAGTTCTACGTCGGGCTGAGGCCCTATTCCGACAAGACCTGGAGCGGGTCTCTGCACACTAAACCGGAATTGATCGCAGCGGTTCAAAAAAAGCTGGAAGCGTTTCCCGGCATTATCTTCAACTACACCCAGCCGGCCGAGGATGCCGTCGATGAAGCCGAAACCGGACTGAAGAGCGCCCTGGCCGTGAAAATTTTCGGCTCGGACCTGAATACGCTCGAAGACAAGGCCCAGCAGGTGCGCAAGATTCTCTCCGCCGTGCCCGGCATCACCGAGATCACGGTTGTGCGGGAACTCGGGCAGCCCAGCCTGGTGATCGAGCCCGACCGCGCCAAGCTTGCCCGCTACGGCCTGAACGTCAGCGACATCAATACGCTCATAGATACCGCCATGGGCGGCGACCCGGTCACGCAGGTGATTCAAGGCGAGCGCCAGTTCGACATGGTTTTGCGCTTGCAGGAAAAGTACCGCAACAATCAAGACGCGATTAAGAATCTCCTGATCGCGACGCCTGACGGGCAGTACCTGCCGTTGAGTCAGTTCGCGGACGTGCACGTAGAGAGCGGCGCCTCGTTCGTCTATCGCGAGAGCAATCAACGCTACATTGGCGTGCAGTTCAGCGTCGATGGCCGCGACATGGCCGGCGCTGTGAACGATGCCCGCCAGAAAGTGGCGGCGGCCGTGAATCTACCTCTCGGTTACCGCTTCGACTGGGGCGGCGAGTATAAGGATTACCTGGCCTCGCGCGAGCAGATGAAGGTCATCCTCCCGCTGACCGTCGTCCTGGTGGTGCTGATTCTCTTTGCGCTGTATGGCAACATCAAGTTCCCGCTGATCATCTTCTTCAGCGTGCTCGTCACCGAGCCAGTGGGCGGCCTGCTGGCGCTGCGTCTCACGCATACGAACTTCAGCGTCTCGTCGATGCTCGGCTTTGTCGCGCTGATGGGCGTCGCGGTCCAGACCAGCGTCATCCTCTATTCGTTCATCAACAAGCTGCGGCTCGAAGGCAAAGACATTCCAACGGCCACATTGGAAGCCTCGTTGTTGCGGCTGCGCCCGATCATGATGACCGCGCTCGTGGCCTGCTTCGGCCTGCTTCCGGCGGCCATGTCCACGGGCATCGGCAGCGACTCGCAGAAGCCGTTCGCCATCGTGATCGTGGGTGGACTCGCTTCGCGGCTGTTGCTTTCGATTTTCCTCGCGCCCGTGCTGTACTCTCTGGTCGCGCGCGATGGCGACGTTCTGCGGGTGTGATGCGCCCGCGTGTGCATAGGCTACGGGTTCTCGTCACGAGGCCCGTGCGATGTGAAGTGTTTTGTGAGGTGCAGATGCGTCATCTAATTCGGCAAATTCTATTAGCGCTCCTGGCTGCGTTCCTGTTCGCGGGCGGCATCTCCGCGCAAACTCCGTTGACCTGGCGGCAGGTGCGCGAGAAGTTCCAGGCAGCCAACCCGACATTGCTCGCCGGCCAGATCGGCATCGATGAGTCGAAGGCCGAAGAGATCACGGCTTACCTGCGGCCCAACCCGGACATGACCGTGGGCCTCGATCAGCTCGACCCGTTCACCGTCAATCCCTACCGTCCGCTCGCCTACGCCTTCCCGCTGCTCTCCTTCAGCTATCTGCATGAGCGTCAGCACAAGCGCGAACTGCGCCTGGAAAGCGCCCAGAAGGCCACTGGCATCGCGCGCTCGCAGCAGACCGATCTGGAGAGAACCCTGTTGTTCAGCCTGCGCAGCGCCTTCGTTCAGCTGCTCCAGGCCAAGCAGGTGCTCGCGCTGGCCAAGGACAACATCGAGTACTTCGATCGCGAGCTGACGATCAGCCGCGCCCGCTTCAAAGACGGCGACATCGCGCACGTCGATCTGGACCGCCTGGAGCTGCAGCGCGTGCAGTATGAGTCCGACTTCGAAACCGCCAGCGTGAACCTGCGCAGCGCGAAGATCGTGATGCTCACACTTTTGAATGACCGCACGCCGGCCGACAACTTCGATGTCACCGGATCGTTCGATTCCGGCAGCCACATCGAGCCGCTCGATGCGTTTCATACCATCGCACTCGAAGCGCGCCCCGATCTGCAGGCGGCCGTTCAGGCCATCGACAAGGCGCGGACCGACTACAAACTGGCCGTAGCCAATGGCTCGACGGATCCGACCTTCGGTGTGGACTTTGGCCATAACCCGCCGATCGATGTGTACGCCGGCGTCAGCGTGAACATTCCGTTGCGCATTTTCGACCGCAATCAGGGCGAGAAGGAGCGCACGCGCCTGGACATTGCGCACGCCGAGCGATTGCACGACGCCGCGCTAGCCCAGGTCTTCAGCGACGTCGATTCAGCCTACGTTGCGCTGGTCAGCGCTTCGAATCTCCTGCGCACATACAAAGAGAAGTACCTGGCGACATCCACTCGCGTCCGCGACACGGTCTCTTACTCTTACCTGCACGGCGCCGCGGCGCTGGTCGACTTTCTGGATGCCCAGCGAGACTACCGCGCGGTTCAGGTGGCGTATCTCAACCTGACCGGCGCATATCTCACGGCGGTCGGGCAACTGAATCTCGCGGTTGGCAAAGAGGCCATCGAATACTAAATCGAGACCACACGCTGTCTCATCCGCAAACCGGATGCCGCCTGCCTGGTGTCATGTCTCGCCGATTCTCTGACAATCACCGGTAATTCACCGTGGCGCAGGCATGTAAAGCAGGCATGTGGCGCAGGCATGTAGTGCAGGCATGTAGTGCAGGCCCGTGGCGCAGGCACGTGGCTGGCAGACACTCGTGTCGACGCTCGGCCGGCATTGTCAATCCTTGACTTAGACACTACGCTAGTGGCCTGTCGCGGAGACTTGCGTTACTGAGCCGCGACCGTCTGGCGGAGCCGCGACTGCAAGGAGCGGTTGTGTTGTTTCCGCGACCATTGTTACTGAGCCGCGACAGTCTGACGGAGCCGCGACTGCAAGGAGCGGTTCTTCCGCGACCATTGTTACTGAACCGCGACCGTTAGGCAGTGGTTCTTACCGCGTTCCCCGACCGCCGCTGAGCCGTGCGCGGCAGCAAGCGGTTTGGCTCATGGTAACGATTTCTCGGCGACAGGACACTAGCCCCCATAAGCAAGAGTTCAGCCACTGCCCTCGCTCGGGATGGACAAATCGGGAGCAACGGGTCCCATTGAAGCAATTGGACGTATAATCGCTTAATCGCTACCGTGCCAGAAGGCAAGACTGAAATCCTGGCTGAGACACTGGCGGACGTAGCTCATACGACTAGCGTCACGGGGAGTTCACCATGCGAACCACGACGAGTCGCGTTCTATTTGGAGCGTTGCTGATCGGCGCTGCTCTTTCGGCACAGGATGGCCCGCGCGGCCATTGGACCGGCAGCATCGATGTCCCCGATCACGCGTTGACTGTGGAGATCGATCTCGACAAGACCGCTAAGGGCTGGGTCGGGTCAATGGCCGTACCAGCCCAGAAAGTATCCGGATTGCCGCTGGAGGTCAGCTTTACGAACGGCAAGTGGACGTTCCGGATGAAAGGGGGGGCCGACGTACCGACATTCACCGGTACGCTGTCCGCCGACGGGTTGACTCTATCGGTCAACTTCGCGCGAGGAGTCCAGCCGTAGGCATGGAATTCCTGGGGACGTGGGAAGGCACGCTCGTCGAGGCGGGTCAGCCGCATAGGCTGGTCCTGAAGATGGCAAACGATGAAAGCGGAGCGAGCGCTGTCCTGGTCAGCTTGGAGATCGGCGCCGAGATCCCTGTAGCCACCATCGAGCAGAAGGATGCAGAGCTTAAGCTGTCGGTCAAGGCGATTGGAGGCGAGTATTGGGGCGAAATCAATCAGGACGGCACGGAACTGAGCGGGTCGTGGACGCAGTCCGGGAACAACCTCCCCTTGAAGTTCAAGAAGAAGGGCGGCGAACCGGCGAAGACGGAGATGCGCGTCGAGAGCCCAGACGCGTTGACGTCCGCATCGCAGAAGCAAATGCCAACGTTGACACAAAACCTTCCTCCGCCCGCAGTGCAGCAGAAGCAGGCGGAGCCGCCGCCGACTCTGCCGTCGAAGCCTCTGTCGGCCGAGCACGAGAAGATCGTCGCTGATGCCCGGGCAATCGCGCTCGACTACACCCGGCGGCTGCCCGACTTCATCTGCCTCCAATTGACCCGGCGCTATGACGATCCGCTGGGTGAGAACGATTTTCATCTGCGCGATACCGTCGCCACACAATTGACCTATTTCGGACAAAAGGAAGACTACAAGGTCATCTCCAAAAAGGCAAACTACAAGCTCGCCTCCCCCAAAAACAAATCAGCCGTAACCTCCTACACGAGCCTCGACGGCGCGATTTCTAGCGGCGAATTCGGCACGATGTTGAAGGACATCTTTGAACCGCGGACGCACGCAGAATTCTGGTTCCAGCGCCGGGCGAGCCTGCACCACCAACCCGCGCTCGTCTTCGGCTATCGCGTGCTCGCCAGGAATTCGAGATGGACTATCGAATACAATCCCGGCGCGCAGGTCTACACGCCGGAATACACGGGCTCTCTCTTCATCGATCCGCAAACCCATGTGGTCCTGCGGGTGAGTTCCGAAGCGCAGAACACCCCGCCATCCTTCCCCATACAAGCCGCATGGGTCCAACTCGAGTACGCCTGGCAGGATCTAGCCGGGCAGAAGTTTCTGCTCCCGGCGACTGCCGTGGTGAAGATGCGCGAGGGGCTTCTGATCAAGAAGAACGAAGTCGAATTCCGCAATTACCGGAAGTACAGCGCCGCATCGGACATCACCTTTGAAGCCGATTCCGCGGCCGCGATCGACGAAGAGCAGCGAAAAGACAAAAAGCCGAACACGCCGCCGCGGCAATAAGGCGGCGCGCCCGCCGTGTCACTGCCGCACCAGCACCAGCCGCATGCGTCGCTCGCCCGAGGCTGACACGCCCACGCGATCCGTCGTCATCACCTTGCCATCGGCCGAGAAGGAAGTACGGTCGTGGAACGTGATCTCGCCGCCCAGCCCGGTGTAAGTACTCTCGCCGGTCAGAACCGCACCCTCCCAGCGCATTATGCTTTTCAAAGCCATACTGCCCAGATCGTTGGTAGTCTCTTCGCCATCGTCGCGGACGTTTAGCGTCACGCTGACCTGGTCTGTGGTCTGCACCATGGCGATGCGCGGACCATCTACTGTGATCACGGCTTCCATGTGGCCTGGCGCTGGCCCGCCGCCAAAGTCGCTTTGCGCGGCGTCGAGCTTCCACGTGCCGGCCATGGATGGATGCTCGGGCGCCATCCGCTCAAAGACCAGCTTCATCTTCCCAACGCCGTCGGGGGTTTTCATTTCGCGATCGACCGTCATCCACCGGAAATCGGCGGAGTAGCTGATGCGGTCTTTCATAACCACCGCGCCGTCGTTCACGTTCAATTCGCCCAGCAGCATGCCGTTTTCAAACCGGTAGCGGCTCTTCAATTGGTTCCCGTTCGGAAGCGCGTTCGTGGTCTCTTTCCCGTCGTTCCGGCACACCAGGTGCAGGACCTCGCCGGCACTGATCTGATCGGCCTGAAACTCCGCGCCGTTGGTCTTGATCTTGAGCAGCAGTTCGCCCGCCGGCGGCGGTTGCGGGCCGAAGTCGCTCTTTTCCAGAACCAGTTTCCAGGTGCCGTCGCCGCGCGAATCGTCCGCGCTGGCCAATCGCGCCGCTAGCGCGCCGGCGCACAGGATCACTGAGCATAAGAGAGTGAGGAATCGGGACATGGTGGGGCCTCTGCCATGCTACGACGGAATGGCGCGCGCCGGTGTTCCGTTATTTGTCTGTACACTAAGCCGCCGCTGTTCCTTCGGCGCAGATGGATCCTGCTGCTCCATTGGCTGCCCCCGGCGCCGCTGTCGTGTGGACTGGCCGGCGCTCCCCAATCCACGCCGTAGAAACTCCCCGGCGGCGTCCACCGGCGCCTCCGCCGTACAATCGGTTCATGGTCCACGGCCCGCTTCTGATCCTGTCGGCGGCGCTCGCACTGCAAGCTCCGGAGCCGGGCTCGACGGCCCTCGATCGGCGCAAGTCGGAACTCATCCAGCAGATCGAAGCCGCCGCCGCGGCCGAGCAGCCGGTCTTCGGCATCGACACCCAGATCCTCGCCGCCTCGGTTCTCAAGGGTCACGATGACGTCCACGCCGCGCGCTTCCTCGGCGACGCCGCCCAGCGCACGCTGCTGCTTGCCGACGCGGCCACGCGCGCGCATTTCCTCAAGCGCATCGTCGAACTGCTCGCGCCCCTCGACGCCCGCCGCGCCGAATCGCTCTGCGCCAGCCAGTCGCGCCGTCCGCCCGGCCAGGAGGCCGATCCGCTCGCTGTCTGCTATGACCAGTTGATCGCCGGCCTCAAGGATTGGGACCAGGGCCGCGAAGCCTTCGCTCGCGCCCTCGCCGCCGGCGCCTACAACCTCAGCTCCACCGAGCGTCTTCTTAAACAGGCCCGCGACAGCCACGCCGCCGATTTCGCCCCGCTGCTCGCCGCGGTCGTGGACGGCTTGCCCGCGCGCCCGGAAGCGGATGAGATCGCGCGCCTGGAGTCGGTCGCCGACGCTTGGCGGCGCACCGAGCCGGCGCTGATTCGCCAGGCCCTCGCGCGTTGCCGCACCGCGCGCGCCGCGCTGGCCCGGCGTTCGGGCCACACCGCGGACGCCCGGAGCGACCTCAAAGAACCTGCCTCGCCGCTGGCCGCGGCCACTCCCGAGGAGCAGGACTCGTCCAAGCCGAAACTCAATTTCAACTTCGACCTCAACTTCGACCTCGGCTTCGGCTCCGGTAAAGACGTCGAGGATCCCGAACTGAAAGGCCTGCCCGAAATCGCCAATCTGCCCCTCGACGCCGCGCTCGCCCTGGCGCGTTCGCAAACCTACGCCGGGGCTCGCGCCGCGATGTTGGCCGACATCCTCGACACGCGCTCCGCCGAGCTCGATTCGACCCGCTGGGCGTGGCTGGCCGAAGAATCGCTGCGCGAAAGCGGAGCCATGCGCACCAGCGGCGATCGGCTGATCCTGCTCGCTGAGCTCGCGCTGTGGTGCTATCAGCACGGCGAGAAGGCCCTCGCCGCCACCGCCGCTCAGTCGCTCGCGACCAGCTTCGACGCGCTGGTGCAATGCGGCGATGCGAGTTGCGCCATCTTCCGCAACGGCGGCGCCCCCGGCACGCTGATCATGCTCTTCGCCGAATACCTGCGCAAGAATGACATCGAGCCGGCCGACCTGGGCCTGCATCACCCCGGCTTGCAGTCGCGCTGGCTGCTGTTCGAACTCGACGCGTTGTTCGAGGATAAATCGGGGAAAAAGGACCAGCCGGAAAAGTAAGACAAATCGGACCAGACGGACCAGCAGGAGAAGAAGGAAGGCCAACCATCATGAGCGTGGAACAATTGGTGATCGAGTTCGCCTCGCGCAAGCTGTGGCAGCTCGAGGAACGCATCGAAACCTGTATAGGCAAACTGGCCGACGATCAGCTCTGGTCGCGCGCCGGCGAGAACTCGAACGCCGCCGGCAATCTGTGCCTGCACTTGGCCGGCAATGTGCGCCAGTGGATCGTTCACGGCATCGGCGGCGCGCCGGACGTGCGCACCCGCGACGCCGAGTTCGCCGCCCGCGGCGGCATCCCGCGCGAGGAGCTGCTGACGCGCCTGCGCCAGACCGTCGATGAAGCCTGCCGCGTGCTCGACACTCTCCCGCCCGCGCGGCTGCTTGACACCATCACGCCGCAGAATTATCAGGTAAGCGTGATCGAGGCCATGCTGCACGTCGTCGAGCACTTCGCCGAACACACCGGGCAGATCATCCTGCTGACCAAAGCCCTGACCGGCGAGGACCTCGCCTTCTACGCCCACCTGCGCGGCGCAGCGCCGCCACCTCCGCCGCCTGCCGGCCAGGACCACCCATAACTAATTCTCGCCCCCCCGCCTCGGGCCGTTGCTCCGGACGCACCCATCAGCCCAGTGTCCGACAACTTCTCGGCCACGATTCCTCTTTCCGCGATGCAGGTGCCCGACGACCGGCTCAGAACTAAGTTAAGGCTTGGGAATGGGAAATGGCAATGCAAAGGGAAAATCCCAATTGAGAGGATCGACAGGCGGCAACCGGGTGTACACTGGCCAGTAATCGGTACAGCACCTAGGGAGGCCGTTTGATGATGAGACGCGTCTTTTGCTCGTCGTTTTCATGCCTTGTGCTCTTGGCGGCCGCCGGCTTGCCCGCGTTCGCCCAAAAGGATGCGGGCGCGATCGTGGGCCAGGTCCTCGACGCTAGCGGCGCATCGGTTCCGAGCGCCAAAGTTTCCGCCGTCAACATCGGAACGAACTACGCTTACACGGCCACGGCGGACACTGCCGGACAATACACCATCAGTCCCGTGCAGGTGGGCACCTACAAGGTTTCCGTTTCAGTCCAAGGCTTCAAAACGGCCGTGGTGGAAGCCATTACCATCGAGGTGCAGCAACGCGCCCGCGTGGACTTTAGCCTTCAGCCGGGCGAGGTGAAAGAGACCATCGAGGTGACCGAACGCGCACCGTTGCTCGAGCCCGACTCCTCCGAGCGCGGGCAGGTAATCAACGGTGCGATGATGCAAGGTCTTCCTTTGAACGGCCGCAATCCCGTGCAACTCGCGCAGCTTACCGCCGGTGTCGTGTTTAGCGAGCCGGGAGCGCGCGACGAAAGCGGGTATGGCTTCTCGGCCAACGGCGCGCGGTCGCTGCAGAACAATTTCCTTCTCGATGGCATCGACAACAATTCCAATCTGACCGACCTGTTGAACGAAGCCAACTACGTCGTGATGCCCTCGGTGGACGCACTCCAGGAGTTCAAGGTCGAGACCAATGCCTACTCGGCCGAGCTGGGCCGCGCCAACGGGGCCGTGGTGAACGCGACTGTTCGGTCCGGCACCAACGAATTCCACGGGGTGCTCTATGAGTTCCTGCGCAACAACGCCCTGGATGCCCGGAACTTCTTCGATCCATCCATACCGGAATATCGTCAGAACCAGTTCGGCGCCACGCTCGGCGGTCGCGTCATCAGGGATAAGCTATTCTTTTTCGCGGACTATGAAGGTCTCCGGGTGCGCCAGGGTCAGACCTACACGTCCCTGGTACCGACGTCCGCCCAAACGGCGGGGGACTTCACCTCGCAGACTCGATCTAACCACTCCTACCGGCGTAGCGGACTGCAACGGCCAGATGACTTACGCCGGCGAGCTTTTCAATACACGGCTCACCCAAGCCAGCAAAAGTTCGCCCACCGGATATTGCGGCGTACCCTATGGATACAACGCCAGCGGTATGCCCTCTAACATCATCCCCTCGGCCCTTCAGGATCCTCTCGGCCAGAAACTGATCGCTCTGTTTCCCGCCGCGAACGCGAGCGCCAGCGGCTACAATTACGTTTCCAACCCGATCCTGGATCAGAGCCGCGATCAGGCGGACGTGCGCGTGGACGAGGTATTTTCGAGCCACGATACGGCTTTTTTCCGCTTCAGCCTCTCGAATTCCCCGAGCTCCATTCCCGCGCCTTTGCCCGGTCTGGCGGACGGCAGCGGATTCTTCAGCGGCGTGCAACAGATCAACGGCTACAGCGCGGCCATCAGCGCGACTCACATTTTCAATCCGACGCGGGTCAACGAGTTGCGGCTCGGCTATAACCGGCTGGTGGCGACGCGTTCGCAGTTTAACTCGAACACGAACGTTTCCTCCCAGGTCGGTTTTCCCGGAGTGCCTTACAGCGCGGGGTCCGACAATGGCGGCCTGCCGCAGCTTACGTTTTCCGATGCTTCGACGCTCGGCAGTCCAACCTACTTGCCGTCCATCGAGAAGCAGAACACGTACTCGGTTTCCGACACGCTGACGCTGATTCACGGCGCGCAGACGTGGAAAATCGGCGGTGATTTCCGGCCTGAGGAATTCACTATCTACCAGCCGGCCGACCCGCGCGGCAGCATGGGCTTTGGCCCGGTGTTCACGGACAACCCGGCCGATCCGGGGAGCGGCGGCAGCGGGCTGGCTTCGATGCTCGCTGGCCTCACCGATGGGGGCAGCATCAACAATCTTCACAACGTCGATTACCTGCGCAAAACCTATTCGTTGTTCGTGCAGAATGATTGGCACATCACCAAGCGCTTAACGTTGAATCTCGGTGTGCGCTGGGATTTCTTCGGAACGGTGCACGAACGCTTCAACTCGCAGGCCAGCTTCAACCCGTACACCGGCCAGCTTGACATTCCAGCGGGGAGCAACGATGCCACGCTCACGCCGATCTTCGCCCAATTGCTCCAGGTGAACCACACCGCCTCGGCGGGCTTGGTCAAACCCGACTACAACAACGTCGCCCCACGCGTCGGTTTCGCCTATCAAGCTCTCCCCAAACTAGTCGTAAGAAGCGCGTTTGGCATTTTCTACAACGGTGAGGAGAACGGACCCTATTCGAATCCTAGCCCGGGCTTCAACCCGCCCTTCTTTGTCGGCCAGAGTTTCAATCAGCCCTGCGGGCTGCCCTCCGCCAACCCTGCTTCGCTCGATTGTTCCATCCCCGGGCTCAACGTCGCTCTCGCTGGGCTTCCCGGCCAACTCGCTGAGCGATCCCAACACGCCGACACTATTCTCCATTGATCCCTATATCCGCACGCCCTACGTGACGCAGTGGAATATGACATTGCAGTATGAGACGGGGCCGAACAGCCTGTTCGAAGTGGCTTACGTGGGATCCAAGGGCACCAAGCTCTACACTTTCTTCAACGTGAACCAGGCCGCGCCGACCTCGGATCCGAGCGCTCCGTATGCGCCGCGGCGTCCTTTCCCCGCCATCGACACCTCCATCTCCTACTTGAACGCCGAAGGCAACTCCGAGTACGACGCGTTGCAGGCCAAGTTCCAACACCGCTTCTCTGGCGGAATCACCCTGCTGGCGAACTACACCTACAGCCACGCCCTGGGTGACGCCTCGAACGCCAACCTGGGCGCGCAGAATAACGACAGCTTCCGCTACTTCGCCGATCCGCAGTGGGAGCACGGTAATCTGGATTTCGACGTCCGCAACCGGTTCGTTGTGAACTACGTCTGGGACCTGCCCTATGGCCGTGGCAAGCGCTTCGGCGCGCAGACTCCCGCCCTGGTCGATGCCATCCTCGGGAACTGGGAGTTTTCCGGCATCACGACCATTTCCAACGGCACCTGGTACACGGTAACCGATGCCAACGGTAATTTCGCCAATTCGGACGGGCAGCAGCGGCCCGATTCGGTCTCCGGACAGAACCCCAACGGGAGACCTTGCGTGCCCGGCACGTTCTTTAATACCTGTGCCTTCACCGATCCTGCGGAAGGCTCGTTCGGCAACGTCGGCCAGAACACGATCCAGGGTCCTGGGTTGCAGGAGTGGGACCTGTCCTTCGACAAGACCTTTCGCATCGGGGAGAAGCGCCGTATCGAATTCCGCGCGGAGATGTTCAACATCTTCAACCACGCCAATTTCCTGTTCGCGCAGCCGGGGCCGCAGAACTCTAACAATGCGACGGTCTACGGAACGCCCAGCTTTGGCTACGTAACGGCCGCCCGCGCTCCTCGCCAGATCCAGTTTGGCATGAAGTTCTATTACTAAAAACCGGGACAGTATCCGCAAATCCCATTTCATCCCATTTCTCCCGGAGACGATGCGCCCACCGCAAAGCCGAGTGTGTTTATCCGTAAAGCGGCAGTTGGCCCACTGCCGCTGCTCCCGGGCCAGGAGCAGCCACAACTTCCCGCCCCCTTCGATCAGCCTCCGCGCCTCCGCCGCACCCCTGCCGGAAGCACGCCCTTACGAAACCCGCCAGTCTCCCGCATCCGATTGCTTTTGCAGGCCTTATCAGCAATCTGCAACCATCCCATCCGGCGCCCCATCTAATAGAAACTAAAAGCATCGCCCAGGCCGCGCCGGCCTGTCGCGCGGCATTCATCTTGCCGAAACCCATTGGCCGCTACAATGGGCCGGAAGCTTCCTCCCCGTGCGAGCGGGCCAATTGCGGCCCCTCTCCTTCCGCGTACAGTCACTGGCTGAGAATTCCCTTCATTCGATCGAGAAATACAGGAGGCTTGACGAGTGTCACCATCTATAACTTCACCGGCTAAACAGTACTTGGTTATGAGTGACTTCGACCAGACGCTGAGTTTTAATGACTCGGGGATCGTGCTCAGCGAAATGCTCAATATCGGCGCATTCGAGGAGCGCATCGCCGGCCTTTCCAACATCCATCTAGTGCAGCAGGGCGGCGAGCTGGCCTACCTGATCCTGCACGACCCGGAGTATCGCCGCGTCCGGAAACATCACCTGGTGGAAGCGGGCAAACAGATCCGCCTGAAGCAGAATATTCGCCTGCTGGTGGAGTTGCTCGACGACCTGGACGGCCACCGCTTCACCTTCTACGTCGTCTCGGCGGCGCCCGAAGAGGTCATCCAGTCGGCGCTCGAAGGCATCGTACCGCCGGACCACATCTTCGGCACGCGCTTCCGCTATAACGACGCGACAG
The DNA here is from genome assembly GCA_963838205.1 of Terriglobia bacterium. Classification (GTDB taxonomy): domain Bacteria; phylum Acidobacteriota; class Terriglobia; order Bryobacterales; family Bryobacteraceae; genus CAIVVT01. The sequence continues at coordinate 55,072 of CAWIQF010000006.1, forward strand.
GCGAGGTCGAATCCGTCCTGCGGGTCACCGCCGGCTACGGCAAGGTGGCCGTCCTCGAACAGTTGCGCGCGAAGCTGCTCACCTCTCACGACCGCATCGTCTACGTCGGCGACGGCAGCTCCGACATCCACGTCATGCTGCACGTCAACCGCCTCGACGGCCTGACCATCGCGGTTTCCGAAAACAAGTACATCACGCCCATCGCCCGGCGCACGGTCCTGAGCGAGGACGCATCCAGCGTCCTGGTGCCGATTCTCGAAGAGCTGCTGGGATGGAACTCCACCCGCATCCGCGCCCTGTTCGAATCGCGCGGTCTGCTGCTGCGCGAGTGGGACAAGGTCCGCACCGATTCGCTCACCATCTCGGAAGCCCCCGGCTCGCCCGCCGCCGAGGGTGGGGCCGCGCTCCAATGAAACTCGAATGGACCATGCTCATCGGCGGTAGTGGAGTGGCGCTCCAATGAAACTCGAATGGACCATGCTCATCGGCGGTAGTGGAGTGGCGCTCCAATGAGACTCGAATGGATCGGCTGGGTCGCCACCGCCGCGTTTGCCAGTTCGTACTTCTTTAAACAGCCGGCGGCACTGCGCAAAGTGCAGGCCGGCGCGGCGCTGCTGTGGGTCGTTTACGGGTTGTTGATCCACGCCTTTCCCGGTCGTGGTGGCGAATGTCGTAGTCGCCGCCGTCGCTGTTTACTCCTCTGTCCAGCGGGCCGAGTAGCGCGGGCGTGGGCCATACTGGAATCAGCCCGATGCCCGGAACCCTGTACCTTGTCGCGACGCCCATCGGCAATCTGGCCGACATGACCTATCGCGCCGTGGAGACGCTGCGCGCAGTCTCCGCGATCGCCTGCGAGGACACCCGCCACACCCGTAAGTTGTTGGATCATTACGGCATCGAGCGCCCGCTCCTGAGCTATCACGAACACAACGAAGCCGAGCGCGCGCTGGCGCTGATCGAGCGCCTGCGCTCTGGCGACGATATCGCCCTGGTTTCCGACGCCGGCACGCCACTGATTTCCGACCCCGGCTATCGTCTTGTCAATGCTGCGGTTGAGGCCGGAATCCGGGTGGTTCCGATCCCCGGTGCGGCGGCTCTGTTGTGTGCCCTTTCGGCCTCTGGTTTACCCACGGATTCCTTCTATTTCCATGGGTTTTTGCCTAGAAAAAGTGGGGAGCGAGGGCGGTTTCTGGCGGCGCTGGCGGGCAGCGGCACGGTGCACGTTTTCTACGAAGCGCCGCACCGTATCTTAGAGACGTTGAAGGACTTAGTGGAGTTTCTAGGCGATCCGACGGTGGTGGCGGCGCGGGAGCTGACCAAGGTGCACGAGGAGTTTCTGAGAGGGCGGGCATCGGAAGTGCATGCCGCGCTGGCTGGGCGGGACGCGGTGCGGGGGGAGTTCACGCTGGTGGTGGGACCGCTATTGAGCGTGACGCCGGCCGTGGAAGTCACTATTCCTGAAGAAGTTACAGAGCTCGAGAAGGCCGGGTTGCGGCGCATGGACGCGATCAAAGAGGTGGCGCGGCGGCGGGGTTTGCCCAAGCGCGAGGTCTACGCTCAGGTCGAAATTCCAGGCCAGAAATAAGCGCGCGGCAACGTGAAAAATGACCACGAAACGGTGTTCCTGCGCGTCGCCGCGGGCACATTGAAATTGCGATAAGTCCTTTATAAAAAAGCAGATACACGGTGAAACGTCGGTTTCGTGAAAATGCACGTTCTTGCGCCTAAGTCCTTTAGAAAACCATAGATACACCATGAAGCACGATTTTCGCGCAAAATGAGTCTCTTTTGCATCTAAGTCCTTTAGAAAAGGGTAGATACGCGGCGCACACGCCAGAATACGCGGTTCAATTCTGCTAAGCCCTTTAGAACAAATCAGATACGGGGCAACGCGCGCAATGCATGCGCCGCTTATTTCGCCTAAGTCCTTTAGAAAACCATAGATACACGGTGACGCGCGATTCGATTTGGCTAAGTCCTTTAGATCAGAGCAGATACAGACCGATGCGCGGCGCGTGCGAATGGACCGTTTCGCTTGAATCGGCTAAGTCCTTTAGAAAACCACAGATACACGGTACGTGCATTTTACGGTGTTGGCACGGTAAAGACATGGTGTTTTCACGGTAAACCCGCGAACCCACCGCACGGCCGTCAGGCGCAAGTCCAGTCGAGGATGACTTTACCGGAAGCGCCGGAGCGCATGGCCTCGAAGCCTAAAGCGAACTCGTCGTAGCGGAAGCGGTGGGTGATGATCGGCGTGAGGTCGAGGCCGGACTCGATGAAGACGGTCATCTTGTACCAGGTCTCGAACATCTCGCGGCCGTAGACGCCCTGGATGGTGAGCATGTTGAAGATCACCTTGTTCCAGTCGATGGCGATCTCCTGATTGGGAATGCCGAGCAGAGCGATGGAGCCGCCATGGCGCATGTTGCCGATCATGTCGCGCAGGGCCAGGCCGTTGCCCGACATCTCCAGGCCGACGTCGAAACCCTCGCGCATGCCGAGCCGCTTCTGCACTTCGGGCAGGGTCTCGCGGGAGGCGTCGACGGCTTCGGTGATGCCGAAGCGGCGCGCCAATTCGAGACGCGCGGGGTTGACATCGGTGATGACGATATAGCGCGCGCCGCAGTGGCGCACGACGGCGGAGGCCATGATGCCGATCGGGCCGGCGCCGGTGATGAGCACGTCCTCGCCATCGACGGGGAAGGTGAGAGCGGTGTGGACGGCGTTGCCGAAGGGATCGAAGAACGAGGCGACTTCGTCGGAAATGGTGTCGTGATGACGCCAGACGTTGGCGGCGGGAATGGAAACAAACTGAGCGAAGCAGCCGGGCCGATTGACGCCGACGCCCTGGGAATGGGCGCAGAGATGGCGGCGTCCGGCGAGACAGTTGCGGCAGCGCCCGCAGACGACGTGGCCTTCGCCGCTGACGCGGTCGCCGGGCTTGAGGTCGAGGACGTTGGAGCCGATCTCGACGATGTGGCCGACGAACTCGTGGCCGACCGCCATGGGCACGGGGATGGTGCGCTGGGCCCATTCGTCCCAGTTCCAGATGTGGACGTCGGTGCCGCAGATGGAAGTGCGATCGACGCGGATCAGAACGTCGTTGATGCCGACGGTTGGGACGGGGATCTGCTCGAGCCACAGACCGGGCTCGGGTTTAGCTTTGACGAGAGCTTGCATGAGCATGGATAACTCCACGGACGGGGCGGCCAAAACGGACCGCCGATTTCATGGTAGAAGAACGGCGCGGTGCGGGGGCAATTGGACGCTGCCGCGTGGGGAAACGCGAGGACAGACCGCTGAAGTTCACACGGCGCAGAAAAGTCCGAGGGTGGACCGAGAGAGATGTGCGCGCCTAGGACGGAGACGTCGGTCCCCAATTCTCGCAGGACCAATGGCTCGCTTCGCAGAAGTACATAGCTACGTGCAGAAGTGGCGATACGACTCCCGAGCGACGCTGCTCTAACAAGAGTCGATGTCAATTAGAAAACAAGCAGCTCAACGTCATGCGATTATTCGATCCGCTGCTCCAGGACGCTGACGAGAATCGCTTGTAGCGAGTAGGTGAAGAAGGCGACCCAAACCCCCGTTCCCAGCACAACTGGAGCCGGGAGAGGCAGCAGAAGAGCGCACAACCCGATGGCTACACCTGAGCCTGCGAGATGGGCCACGTCCGGCAACCAGTCCGGCCACGGCTCTCGCCGTTGCCGTGCAATGCGTGCCAGCACGCCAGCCGGGAAGCCGGGACTTAATTGGGGAACGGCGATCTCCTCCTGCAGCCGAAAATCGAGTTGCGACTGTAAAACGGCAAACTGTGCGCATTCCGGGCACTCCGATATGTGACGATCCAATTGACCCTGCTCCAGCGGAGAAACAGCCCCCTCGAAGCTGTCCAATAATCTCTCTTGTGTTTCACGGCAGTCCATCACTTCAACTCCTCACCAAGTCTGCCAGCGCCCGCCGAGCGCGATGCAAGTGGCTCTTCACCGTACCTTCGGGAAGATCGAGCATGCGCGCTACATCCTCAACGCTACGATCCTGAAGATAGAAGAGTGTAATCACCTGTTGCTGCACCTCAGGCAGCCGCTGTAGAAGCTGCCTTATCTCCAACTGCCGCAGCCCGGCTTCCCAGTTGGCGGCTGGCGGATCACAGCCTTCGATGGGTAGGGTCTTCCGGTAGGACTCTGCCCGCAGTGTCGAAAGAGAGGTGTTGCGCGTGATGGTATAGAGCCAAGTGGAAAGCGAAGCCCGGCCATCGTAATCTGGAAGTACCTGCCACATCTTCAAGAAGACATCCTGCGTCACCTCTTCGGCCTTTGCCGCCTCCTTCAAGATCGAATACACCAAGCGAAACACCTTTTCCCGATAGCGGTCGAGGAGAAGTTCAAAGGCTGCCGCACAATGGCGCTCGCGCAGCAGGATTTGAACGTCCTGATCCATCATCACTCCTTTATACCCGCGAAGCTTCTTCCGGGTTGCACGAATATTCTTGACCCGGCAGCGCAACCCGACCCGCAGTACACGAGTATGAAGGGTTGAAAGGACGGTAACGCAAAATGGAAATCACAATCGTAATCGTGGCCCTCATCGCCTTCCTGGGTTTTCGGCAATGGCTGAAGCACCAGCACAGAGCGATGATTCACCGGGAACGTCTAAGCGCCATTGAGAAGGGAGTCGATCTTCCGCCGCTGGAGCAAGAGGTCAGGCGCAGCAACTGGAATGTACAGCGGATTCTCCTGCTGGCTGGGCTCGTCTGGGTTTCGTTAGGTATCGGTCTTTTCGTGGTGCTCAACGCGCTGCTCGCTCATCCGGAGGGACTAACCGATCTTCGCCAGGGAATTCAATGGATTGGTATCGCGCCAGTGATGATCGGATGCTCGCACCTGATTGTCTATCTGGCCGGGAGAAAGAAAGAAAGCTAGTGCCTGGTCGAAGAAGCTCCGGGACAGGCTCCCTTACGGTCGCGGCTCGGTAACACAGTCGCGGCTCTGAAACGTCGGTCGCGGCTCAGTCACGTCGTATCGGCGAGAGACCACCAGTGGGGGAGAGGACCGAGCTTTGCATTACCGTGGTACTATGAGCCATGGGCATCGCGCATTCAAAGGTCACCGCGCAGGGACAGATTTCAGTCCCCGCGGACGTGCGACGAAAGCTCGGCATCGGGCCGGGCTCCGTCCTGGAGTGGGAAGCAGAGGGCGACAGGATCGTCGTCCGGCGTGTGGGCCGCTACAGTTCCGAGGAAATCCACCAGGCGTTGTTCGGGGCGAGCAAGCCGAAGGCGAGAAGCCTCGATGAACTGAAGGAAGGCATCCGGAGCTACGTCCGGAAGCGCCATGCGCGCGGTTGACACGAACATTCTGGTGCGGCTGATCACGCGGGACGATCCCGGGCAGACGGCCGCAGCGGAGAGCTTCATCGAGAAGGGTGCCTGGGTCTCGACGCTGGCGCTAGCCGAGACGCTGTGGGTGCTCGAAAGCGTCTACCGGCGGAGCCCGAAGGAGCAGGCCACAGCGGTTGAAATGCTGCTCCATCACCGCGATCTGGTGGTGCACGACCGGGAGGTTGTGGCGGCGGCACTGGAACTGTTTCGCGAAAGACCGGCATTGGGCTTTTCGGATTGCTTCATTCTCGAATCCGCGCGGAAAGCCGGACACCTGCCGCTGGGTACGTTCGACCGAAACCTGGCCAAGGTTGAGGGGAACCAAAGGCTGTAAACGTGGCTGCCGCGCGGGGTGAAAGATGCGGATCCGCGTGGCGCCTGCAACGGAAGCGAGGGATTGCGGATGATCTATGGACGATTCGGGCACTACCAGCCTAAGCGGATGCGCTAAACTGACGCTCGGAACCATTACCACCATGGAGTCCCACCAGGTGAACCGGCTTTACTACGGCGACAACCTCACTGTCTTGCGGAACGTCATCGACGATGAGAGCGTGGACCTCATCTATCTCGATCCGCCGTTCAACAGCCAGGCGACCTATAACGTCCTTTTTCGCAGCACGTCGGGCGAGCAATCGCGTGCCCAGATCGGGGCGTTTGAAGATACCTGGCATTGGGGCGACGAAGCGGAATTGGCATTCGACGGCGTCATGACGAGCGGAAACAGCGATGCGGCCGAAATGCTTCGGTCGATGCGGGCGTTCTTGAAAGAGAACGACATGATGGCGTACCTCTCCATGATGGCCGTGCGACTCTTGGAACTTCACCGGGTGCTCAAGCCAACGGGCAGCCTATACCTGCACTGTGACCCCACAGCAAGCCATTACCTGAAGACGCTAATGGATGCTGTTTTCGGTCCAGAGAACTTTCGGAACGAGATCATTTGGAAGCGCACGAACGCAAGAAGCACTGAGGGAAGGTGGCCCAGAGTCCACGATGTCATCTTTGTCTACTCAAGGTCGGAGACGTTCCACTTCGAGCCGCTCAAGGTGCCGGCCGACAAAGAGAAGTTGCCTCACACGCTCATCACGCTGGAGGGGGTGAAGTACCAGACCTACGAACTCACTGGACCCGGGGTGACGCATGAGGGCGACAGCGGGAAGCCATGGAGGGGATTCGATCCGACGAAATTCGGGAGGCACTGGGCCAATAGCCAATACCGAAGGGACGAGTGGGACGCCGCTGGGCTGATTCATTGGCCGAAGGAGGCAAAGGCGGCAGGCGGATTTCCGCGTAGGCGGGATGAGGCTCCATTCAATCCCGAATCCAGGGAGATTACAGTCGGCGATGTCTGGACGGACATTGACCGCATTAATCAGGCCGCAAGGGAAAGGCTTGGGTATCCTACCCAGAAACCCCAGACCCTCCTAGAGCGGATCATCATAGCTAGTTCGAACGAGGGCGACGTTGTATTGGATCCGTTCTGCGGTTGCGGTACCGCGGTCCACGCGGCCCAGAAGCTGCGAAGGGGTTGGATCGGAATAGATATCACGCACCTTGCAATTTCACTAATCGAGAAGCGCCTTAAGGATGCCTTTCCAGGCATCCAATACGAAGTTCACGGCACGCCGAAAGACTTGGACGGCGCGCGGGACCTGGCGGCGCGCGACAAGTATCAGTTCCAATGGTGGGCCGTCTCGCTGGTCAATGCCGTGCCGTTCGCCGGCAAGAAGAAGGGGGCCGATTCGGGTATTGACGGCCTGATCTATTTCAAGCCCGAAGGCAGGACCACCGAGAAGGCTATCGTCTCAGTGAAGGGCGGGGAGAACGTCAACGTAGCGACGATCCGCGACCTGGCCCACGTTGTAGACCGCGAGAAGGCCAAGATCGGAGTGTTCATCACGTTGGCCGAGTCCACGCGGCCAATGCGAACCGAGGCCGTAAAGACGGGCCTCTATGAGACACTGTACGGCAAGTATCCTAAGATCCAAATCCTCACCATTCAAGAACTTTTTGACGGCAAACAGCCCAATATCCCACTGGTGGACGCATCGGCGTTCAAGAAGGCTCCGAAGGAATCGCAGGGCCATCAGGATAAACTTCGGTTCTGACGCGCCTCCCCCCGCCCACAAGGGAGATAGCCGTCACGTGCGTTAACGATACAGCCATCCGATTTGCGACAAAGCTCTTTCAGGACATTGCCTGAAGGGGAATGCCATGCCCGCCGCTGTCTTGCCGGGTAGTGGCGCATCGGGTAGGATGAGCGTGGGTTTTCGAAGAGGGGGTGGCGCGATGGGGACTTCGGTGACGGCGACGCATTCCCGAGAAATTGTTCTGGAGGCGCTAGGGCAGCGCGAGCCGGCGCGGCTGCCGGTGGATTTCGGGGCGACGACGGTGAGCGGGATGCACGTGAGCGTGGTGGCGGCGCTGCGGGAGTACTTCGGCCTGGAGAAGCGACCGGTGAAGGTGCTCGAGCCGGGGCAGATGCTGGGGCTGATTGAAGAAGACTTGAAGCAGGCGATCGGCATCGACACGGAAGGCGTGGTGCGGCGCAGGACGAAGTTCGGGTACATGAACGAGAAGTGGAAGCCGTGGCGGCTGAACGGGCTCGAAGTGCTGGTAGGGGGCGGATTCGAGACCAGCATCGACGCGAACGGCGACACGCTGATCTATCCGCAGGGGGACCGGACGGCGGCGCCGAGCGGGCGGATGCCGAAGGACGGCCAGTTCTTCGACGCGATCATCCGGCAGAACCATTTCGACGAGAACCATCTGAATCCGGAGGACAACTGCGAGGAGTTCGCAGAACTGACGGAGGAGGAAGTAGCGGGGATCGCGGAGGACGCGGCGAAGGCACGGGCGACGGGGCGGGCGGTGGTGGCGGCGTTCGGCGGGCTGGCGTTTGGCGACATCTCGCTGGTGCCCGGGCCGGGGATGAAAGACCCGCGCGGGATCCGCGACGTGGCGGAATGGTACGTCAGCACGAGAAGCCGGAGGGGCTACGTGCAGGCGGTGTTCCAGAGGCAGTGCGAGGTGGCGCTGAAGAACCTCGAAAAGCTCGGACCGGCGGTGGGGGCACTGGTGGACGTGGTCAACGTCTGCGGCGCGGATTTCGGCACGCAGACTTCGGTGTTCTGCTCCGAGGCGACGTTCCGCGAACTGTGGCTGCCGCACTACCGCGCGATCTGCGGGTGGATCCATCGCAATACGCAGTGGAAATGTTTCAAACATTCCTGCGGATCGGTGCGGCGCTTCATCGAGCCGTTCATCGAGGCCGGCTTCGACGTGTTGAACCCGGTGCAGTGCTCGGCCGCGGGGATGGAACCGGGGCGACTGAAGGCCGAGTACGGCGGGCGCATCGCGTTCTGGGGCGGCGGCGTGGATACGCAGAAGACGCTGCCGTTCGGGACGCCGGCGGAGGTGCGGGAGCAGGTGCTGCGGCGATGCGAGGTGTTCGCGCCGGGGGGCGGATTCATTTTCAACCCGGTGCACAACGTGCAGGCCGGAACGCCGGTGGCCAACATCGTGGCGATGCTGGAGGCGGTGAGGGAGTTCAACGGGCGGTAGGGTGGAGGCCCTCGACCAGTTGGCGAAAACACGGGTGACAGACGGCTCTGTCCACACGGCGCAGTAGAGGCAGAGGTTGGATAGAGAGAGTCGTGGGCGCCTAGGACAGAGACGTCAGTCCCCGGTTTTCGCGGGAACGCCGGTGGTGAACATTGTGGCGATGCTGGAGGCGGTGAAGGAGTTCAACGGGCGGCAGGGTGCTCGGTTGGACGTTCGTTGAATCATTCGAGCAGTAAGAACCGCTCCCTGACGGTCGCGGCTCGGCAACAATGTCGCGGCTCGGCAACAAAGTCGCGGCTCGGTAACAACGAACAACCGCTCCTTGCAGTCGCGGCTCCGTCAGACGGTCGCGGCTCAGAAACAACGGTCGCGGCTCGGTGACAATGTCGCGGCTCGGTTTCGGCCGTTGGCGACCGCAAGCGTTGGATGATTCATTCAACGACTTCCCGACTCGGGACGCTGGGACGGGCGCGGAAGCAGGGCACGCGTCCTGCGGGAGTGACGATAGAATAGAGGCGGCTTCGCGCCCCGCAATTGCCCTGAACCGGAGATTCCGGTAGGATCGACGCAGAATCCCATAGATAAGGAGTGTCTGGCGTGGCAACCCTGACGACACCGAGCCTTTCCCGCCAGTTGGTGCTGGACGCATTGGCGCACCGGCAGCCGTCGCGAGTGCCGATGGATTTCGGAGCGACGGCGGTGACCGGCGTGCACGTGAGCTGCGTGGCCGCGCTGAGGGAATACTACGGACTCGAGAAGCGACGGGTGAAGGTGAACGAGCCGTACCAGATGCTGGGGCTGATCGAGGACGACCTGCAGCAGGCGATGGGGATCGACACGCAGGGCCTGTACCGGCGGGGCACGATGTTCGGCTTCCGCAACGAGAACTGGAAGGCGTGGAAGTTCAACGGCCTCGAAGTGCTGGTAGGGGGCGGGTTCGAGACGATCACGGACGAAAAGGGCGACACGCTGGTGTACCCGGAGGGCGACCGGACGGCGACGCCGAGCGGGCGGATGCCGAAGGGCGGCCAGTTCTTCGACACGATCGTGAGGCAGAAGCATTTCGACGAGAACCGCCTGAACCCGGAAGACAACTGCGAGGAGTTTACGGAGATCACGGACGCCGAAGTGGCGGAGATCGCGGCGGACGCGCGCGTGGCGCGAGCGAGCGGGCGGGCGGTGGTGGCCGGACTCGGCGGGACGGCGTTCGGGGACATCGCGCTGGTGCCGGCGCCGGGGATGAAAGATCCGCGGGGCATCCGCGACGTGGCCGAGTGGTACATGAGCACGCGCAGCCGGCAGGCCTACATCCACGCGGTGTTCAGCCGGCAATGCGAGATCGGGCTGAAAAACCTGGAGAAGATCCGGGCGGCGGCGGGGGATCTGATCGACGTCGTGTTCCTGTGCGGCACGGACTTCGGGACGCAGAAGTCGGCGTTCTGTTCGGTGGCGACGTTCCGCGAGTCTGTGGCTGCCGTACTACCGCGAGATCTGCGGGTGGATGCACCGCAATACGAACTGGAAATGTTTCAAACATTCGTGCGGTTCTGTGGAGCGGTTCATCGAGTCGATGATCGAGGCCGGTTTCGATATCCTGAATCCGGTGCAGTGCTCGGCGGCGGGGATGGAGGCAGAAGGGCTGAAGGCCAAGTACGGGGACAGGATTACATTCTGGGGCGGGGGCGTGGATACGCAGAAGACGCTGCCGTTCGGGACGCCGGGCGAGGTTCGCGAGCAGGTGCTGAGGCGCTGCGAGGTATTTGCGAAGAACGGCGGATTCGTTTTCAACTCGATCCACAACATTCAGGCCGGGACGCCGGTCGGGAACATTGTGGCGATGCTGGATGCGGTGAAAGAATTCAACGGGCGCTAGGCGCCGGGCGGAGAGAACAATGGCAGACTTAGAAAAACTTTATACGGCCGTGCTGGAGGGAGACGCGAAGTCCTCCGCGGCGATTACGAAGCAGGCGCTGGACGAAGGCGTGGAGCCGATGGCACTGGTCACGAACACCATGGTGCCGGCGATGGACGAGGCGGGCCGGAGGTTCGAGGCGGAGGAATACTTCGTGCCCGAACTGCTGCTGGCGGCACGGGCGATGAAGGCGGCGATGGCGTTAATCCGCCCGCTGCTGGTGGCGTCGGGCGCGAAGTCCGCGGGCCGGGTCGCGGTGGGGACGGTGAAGGGCGACCTGCACGACATCGGGAAAAACCTGGTGGCGTCGATGCTGGAAGGCGGCGGATTCGATGTGCTCGACCTCGGGGCCGACGTGTCGCCGGAGAAATTCATCGAAGCGGTGAAGGAGAAGGGCGCGCAGGTGGTGTGCCTGTCGGCGCTGCTGACGGTGACGATGCCGGCGATGAAGACGACGATCGAGGCGCTGAAAACGGCGGGCTTGCGGGGGAGCGTGAAGGTGCTGGTGGGCGGCGCGCCGGTGACCGCGCAGTACGCGAACGAGATCGGCGCGGACGGGTACGGCGAAAACGCCAACTCGGCCGTGGCGCTGACGCGCAAGCTGCTGGCGGAAGGAAACTAGGCCGGTGGCAGAGGAGCGGGGAGCCGCGCCGGCCGCGGGCGGCCAGCGGGCGTCGCGCCAGGGCAGCCGCGTGTTCGTGTATTTCGTCTCCGCGGTGGCGGCGACGTCGGGGCTGTTGTTCGGCTTCGACATTGCGGTGATCAGCGGGGCGATCGTGTACCTCAAGCCGCTGTGGCACCTGTCGGAACTGGGCACGGAGATCGCTACCGGCAGCCTGCTGACAGGCTGCATTCTCGGCGCGGCGTTGGCCGGCAGCCTGAGCGACGGATGGGGCCGGAAGAAAGCGCTGCTGCTTTCGGCGGCGCTGTTCGCGTTCGGCGCGATCTGCTCGGCGTTCCCGGATTTACTGCCGTTGGGGCACGTGGTGGGCGTGCCGGGCGGGTTCGTGTTGGCGCGGCTGATGGGCGGCTTCGCGGTGGGCGCGGCGAGCCTGTTGTCACCGCTCTACATTGCCGAAATCTCGCCGGCGCGCATTCGCGGCGCGCTGGTGGGGCTGAACCAGATGGCGATTGTGACGGGCATTCTGCTGTCGTATCTGGCCAATTGGGGGCTTTCGTTTTTTGGCAGCGAGAGCTGGCGGTGGATGTTCGCGGTGGCGGCGATTCCGGCGCTGTTCCTGCTGGTCGCGATGCTGTATGTGCCGGAGAGCCCGCGCTGGCTGACGGAAAAAGGACGCGAAGGCGAAGCGCTGGCAGTGCTCGAACGGGCGGCCGGGACGGAGGAAGCGACGACGGCGATCAACGAGCTGCGGGAGAGCATCAAGCTGGAGAGCGGCAAGCTCTCGGAATTGTTCGAGCCGCGGATGCGCCGCTCGCTGGTGATCGCGCTGGTGATGGCGGTGATGCAGCAATGGGTTGGCGTGAACACGCTGCTGTTCTACGGATCGATCACGCTGAACGACGTGCTGGGGTGGAAGGCGCAGACGGCGGGAGCGCCCGCGCTGGGGGCGCTGGCGCTGATCGGCGGGGTGAATTTCCTGTCCACGATCCTGGCGCTCTACCTGATCGACCGGATCGGACGCAAGGCGCTGCTGATCATTTCAGCCGGTGCCATGGCGGTGTGCTGGATCGGCCTGGCGGTGCTGTTCGCGCAGCCGCACCCGCCAGCGGTGGCGGTGGTGGTGGCGATGTTCCTGTGCACGGGGACGTTTGCGGTGGGGATGGGTCCAGTGGTGTGGGTGCTGCTGGCGGAGATTTTTCCGACCAAGATTCGCGGGCGCGCGATGGCGGTCGGCACTTTGACGCTGTGGGCGGCATCGACGGCGGTCACGATGAGCTTCCCGACGCTGTCGCGGGTTCTGGGGCAGTCCGGCGCGCAACTGATTTACGCCGGCGCGTGCGTGTTCACGGTAGTGTTCGTGGCGTTGTGGGTGCCTGAGACGCGCGGCAAAACTCTGGAGCAAATCGAGCGATTCTGGATGGAAAGGGGCAAGGCCAGGAGGACCGGATGAGGCGGCTGACTTCGTGGCTGGATAAAGGGCCGCTGCTGACGGACGGCGCGTGGGGGACGCAGCTGCACCTGAAGGGCCTGGAGCCGGGAGCGTGTCCCGACGCGTGGAATGTGACGAATCCGGAGGCGGTGGCGGAGGTCGCCCGGTCGTATGTCGAAGCGGGCAGCCAGGTGATTCTGACGAACACGTTTCGCGCGAATCCGGTGAGCCTGCCCGATGAGTGGAAGGAGCGGGCGGCGGAGATCAACGCGGCGGGCGTGCGCATCTCCAAAGAAGCCGCGGCGGGACGAGCGCTGGTGTTCGCCTCGATAGGACCGACCGGCAAGATGGTGATGGCCGGGGAGATCTCAGAGCGCGACGTAAAGGACGCCTACGAGCTTCAAGCGAGAGAGCTGGCCAAGGAGGGCGCCGATGCGCTGCTGATCGAAACCCAGTCGGACGCCGAAGAGGCGGAGATCATCCTGCGCGCGGCGCGGACGACAGGGTTGCCGGTGATCGTCTCCTTCACGTTCGATACGGGCAAGGCGCACGACCGGACGATGACCGGCGAAACGCCGGAACGGGTTGCGCGGCGGATGGAACTGGCGGGCGCGGACGCGATCGGAGCCAACTGCGGGTCGGGGATTGAGCACTTCATCCCGCTGTGCCGGCGGCTGCGGGAGTCGTGCGAATTGCCGTTATGGATCAAGCCGAACGCGGGGCTGCCGGTGATGGTGAACGGCGAATTGCACTACCGCCAGTCGCCGCAGGACTTCGCCGCATACGGGCCGGCACTGGTGGAGAAGGGCGCGTCGTTCGTGGGCGGCTGCTGCGGGACGAGTCCGGCATTTATCGCCGCGCTGAAGGAGCTCTTGAATTCATGCGCCTGCGAGTGATCGCGTGCGAAGTGCTGTGCCGGGAGATCTGCGATGCGGCGGCACGGTCGCCGCACCAGGTGGACGTGGAGTTTCTGGAAAAGGGGCTGCACGACTACGGCGGCGCGGCGATGCGGAAAGAATTGCAGTTCCGCATCGATGCGAGCGATCCGGTGAAGTACGACGCGGTGGCGCTGGGTTACGCGCTGTGCGGCAACGGGCTACACGGACTGCAGGCCACGCGGCTGAAGCTGGTGGCGCCGCGGGCGCACGACTGCATCGCGCTGCTGATGGGCAGCCGGCGGATTTACGAGGATTATTTCAACTCGAATCCAGGCACATATTTCCGCTCGACGGGGTGGCTTGAACGGGGCAAGGAACTGGCGCCGCTGGCGCAGGTGCGCACCGGATTGGGCACGAACCTCGAAACACTGATCGACAAGTACGGCGAAGACAACGGGACGTACCTGTTCACGGAGTTGAACAAGTATCAACAGTCGTACCGGCGGCTGGTGTACATCGAGACGGGGCTGGAGCCGGACGCGCATTTTGAGGTGGAAGCGCAGGGCGAGGCGGAGCAGCACGGCTGGGAGTATGCGAAGCTGCGGGGCGACCTGCGGCTGATCCGGATGCTGCTCAACGGGGAGTGGGACCCGAAGGAATTCCTGGTGGTTGAGCCGGGCCAGCGAATCGTGGCGCGGTATGACGAGGGCATCATTCGAGCGGAGCGCGGGGAGGCATAGGCGATGACCGGGAGGGAACGCGTGCGCGCGATGATGCGCGGTGAGACCACAGACCATCTGCCGTTTATGCCGATCACTATGATGTTCGCCGCGGATCGGGCGGGCATTGCCTATCGGCGCTACGCGAGCGACGGGGCGGTGCTGGCAGAAACGCAATTGCGCATCGCGGAGGAGTTCGGCTTCGACCACGTCAGCGCGATCTCCGACCCGGCGCGCGAAGTTGCGGACCTGGGCGGAGCCATCGAATGGTTTGAAGATCAGCCGCCGGCGATCCGCGGGGACGCGTCGCTGATCGAAGACAAGAGCAAGCTGGCGGGCCTGGCCATGCCCGACCCGGAAGCGCCGGGCCGAATGAGCGACCGGGTGAAGGGCGTGCGTTCGATGGCCGAGCGCGCGGGTGGCAGCCTGATGGTCGAGGGCTGGGTGGAAGGGCCGTGCGCGATGGCGGCGGATCTGCGCGGTATGAGTGCGCTGATGCTCGATTTTCACGACGATCCGGAGTTCGTCGACGATCTGATGGATTTCTCGGTGCGCATGGAGGTGCGCTTCGCCGCGGCGCAGGTGGCGGCGGGCGCGACGCTGATGGGCATTGGAGACGCGGCCGCATCGCTGATCGGCCCGCGGCTCTACGAGCGGTTCGTGCTGAGTTGGGAGCAGCGCCTGGTGGAACAAATCCACGCGCTGGGCGTGCCGGCGCGATTGCACATCTGCGGAAACACGAAGAAGATCGTGCGCGGGATGGGCGAGACGAAATGCGAGATCGTGGATCTCGATTTCCTCACACCGCTGGCCGAGGCGCGGGCCGCGATGGGGCCGGAGCAGGTGCTGCTGGGCAACATCGACCCGGTGCGCGCGTTGAGGGACGGGACTCCGGAAAGCGTGTGCGCGGCGATCGGCGCGTGTCACGCGCAAGCGGGCGCGCGCTACATTGTGAGCGCCGGCTGCGAGACGCCACGCGGGACGCCGGCGGAGAACATGCGCGCGATGGCGCGCTACGCCGCGGAGCACAACTGAGTCAAATAGCGACCGACCAGCATGAGCCAGCGAGTGCACATCGACGCGGCGGCAGGCACGCCGCTGCGGGACCGCCTGTTCGAATTGGGCGTGGAGTTTCCATGCGGGGGTACGCTGCTGTGCGGCAGTTGCCGGATTCGCGTCGTCGAAGGCGAGGTGCCGGTCACGGACGAAATGCGCGCCGCGCTGAGCGACGACGAACTCGGCGGCGGTTGGCGGCTGGGCTGTTTCGCGGTGGCGCAGGGGCCGGTCACGGTCGAGGTGGAGCAGTGGAGCGCGCCGATTCTGGTGGGCCACGAGACGCTGGAAGCGGAGGCGCGGGCGGGTTTGGGCATCGCGATCGACCTCGGCACCACGACGCTGGCGGCGCAGTTGGTGGACCTGACGAATGGCGAAGTCGCCGCTACGACGACGGCGCTCAACCCGCAGGCGCGGCACGGCGCGGACCTGATGAGCCGCATCGGGTTCGACAGGGCGCAGCCAGGCATCCTGCGGGGCCTGATTCGCGAACAACTCGGGACAATGGTGCGGAACCTGGCCGGCGGCCGGCGAATCGAGGAGATTCTGCTATGCGGCAACACGGCGATGCACCATTTGTTCTGCGGCCTGAGCGTTGACGCGCTGGCCGAGGCGCCGTTCCGCACGGCGTTTCTGAACGCGCAGACGCACTCCGCGCGGGAACTCGGGTGGGATGCGGAGATCGCGGGCGGCGTGACGTTTCTGCCCAATATCGGCGGCTTTGTGGGCAGCGACATTCTGGCGGGACTGATCGCCTGCGGGCTGTCACAGGCAGGGCCGGTGGCGGCATTCGCCGATCTCGGAACCAACGGCGAAGTCGCGCTGGGCTCAACGCGCGGGATCGTCTGCGCGTTAACCGCGGCGGGCCCGGCGTTCGAGGCGGGCCGAATCCGGATGGGCATGCGCGCGGGCTCCGGCGCCATCGATCGCGTGGAGTGGCGCGGGGGCGCGATGCACTGCAATGTGATCGGCGGCGGCGCGGCGCGCGGGCTCTGCGGCAGCGGTCTGGTGGATGCGGTGGCGGCGCTGGCAGAGGCGGGATGGGTGAGGCCAACGGGGCGCTTGAGCGACGGCGCGAAGGAAGTGGAATTGGCGAGCGGCGTCGTGCTGGCGCAAGCCGACATCCGCGAATTGCAACTCGCGAAAGGAGCCATTGCCGCCGGCGCGCTGCTGCTGCGGAAACGGCTAGGCGTGGATGCGCCCGCCCGATTCCACCTGGCTGGGGCGTTCGGCAACTACGTCCGCGCCGAGAGCGCGAAGCGCATCGGCCTGCTGCCGCAGGATTCGGAGGTAGTGCCCGAAGGCAATGCCGCTTTGCGGGGGACGCGACTGCTGCTGCTGCGCCCCGCGAGCCGGAGCAGCCTGATTGAGGAGACGCTAGAGCGCACGGAGCATATCGAACTGGGCGGAGAAGCCGCATTTCAGGATGCGTTCGCCGTATGCATGCGTCTGGCGCCGCTCGGCTGGGATTATCTCGGCGAGATATAGAAGCTCGCGTTCGCGACGGAAGAAGACGCGACGGCAACGGCCGGCGGGCGTTGCATCCATCCACCGCACAAACCAGCATGGGAGTGGAGTTTCGAAATGAGCGACAACTACGTGTTTTTCGACGATCTGCGGGCCCACGCGCCGCTGCCTGAAGACGGGATTCTGAGCCGGACGCTGCATAGCGACGAACGGGCGAAGGTGATCCAGTTCTGCTTCGCCAAGGGCCAGGAGCTTTCGGCGCACACGGCGCCGTGCCCGGCGCTGCTGTATTTCGCGCAAGGCGAAGCGGAGGTAAAGCTGGGCGCTGACGTGCGCGATGCGTCCGCAGGCGCGCTGGTCTACATGCCGCCGCTGCTGGAGCATGGCATCAAGGCGAAGACCGAGGTGGTCATGCTGCTGGTGATGATCACGGGCAAGTGAGCGTCCACCGACGCGTCGAGGAGACACGGCGCAGTGCGGGCGTATCCGGCACGGCCCTTCCAGAGCCGCGCATAATGGCTGCATGGGACTCATGCGCCGATGACCACGCCGCCGTCCGACGAGAGCATTCCCGCGGGCGTGTACAGTGTCGCGTCGCTGACCGGCGAGATCCACAGGATGCTCAGCCGGAGCTTCGACGACATCAAAGTCGCGGGAGAGATCTCGGGCTGGAAAGTGTGGACCAGCGGGCACGCCTACTTCACGCTGAAAGACCAGCAGGCACAGATCCGGTGCGTACTCTTCCGGAACAATCTTCGGTACCTGCGTTTTAAGCCCCAGGATGGCGCCGCGGTCATCGCCCGCGGCAGCGTCGAGGTGTGGGCCGAGCGCGGCGAATACCAACTGCTCGTCAGCGGCATGGAGCCGCAGGGACTCGGGCGGCTGTATGAGATGTTCGCGGAATTGAAGGAGAAGCTGCGCGGCGAAGAGCTTTTCGACGAGGCGCGCAAGCGGCCTCTGCCCGTGTTTCCGAGGCGCATCGGGATCGTGACTTCGCCGCAGGGAGCGGTGATTCGCGACATGCTGACGGTGCTCCGGCGGCGCTGGCCGGGACTGCACATCCGGCTGTACCCGACGCCGGTTCAGGGCGCCGGGTCGGCGGAAGGCATCGTCGAGGGTCTCGACTGGTTCAGCGCGTCGGGCTGGCCGGACGTCGTGATCGTGGGGCGCGGCGGCGGCTCGCTCGAGGACCTATGGAGCTTCAACGACGAGCGCGTCGCGCGCGCCATCGTCCGCTGCCGCGTGCCGGTGGTCTCCGCGGTGGGCCACGAAACCGATTTCACGATCGCCGATTTTGTTGCCGACGTGCGCGCGCCGACGCCATCGGCCGCGGCGGAAATCGTCGTGTTGGAGCGAAGCGAGGTCCTGGGGCGGGTGGAGCGAGCCCAGCAGCGTACACTGCGCGCGATCGGATTTCGATTGGCACAACTGGCGCGACGGCTAGACCGACAGGGCGCCGAACACACGACGCGCCTGCTCGAACTCCGCGTCAACCGCATGCAACAGCGCACGGATGAGCTCGATTATTCATTCCGCACGCGGATTGCGCGCATACTCTCGTTGCGGCGGGAGCGTCGGCGCGCGTTGGACGCCAGGCTGCGCGAACGCGATCTAAGCGTGCGCCTGGCCAAGGCGGGCGAGCGGTGGCGCGCCGGAAGCCGCGCGCTGGGCGAGGCGATGGCGCGACGGCTGGGACTGGCGCAGCGCCGGCTGGAGCCGCTCGCGGGACGACTGGAGGCTCTCAGTCCGTTGAAGGTTCTGGAGCGCGGCTACTCGATCGTTCAGACCGAAGACGGCAGGGTCGTGAAGCGTGCGATCGACGCGCCCGAGGGCGCATCGATCCGCGTGCGTTTGCATGAAGGACGGCTTACAGCGCTGGTCCGCGAGAGCCGGACGGATTAGCCCGGGTCCCTATTCGACCTGATAATTCGGGGCTTCCTTGGTGATGATGACGTCGTGGACGTGGCTTTCCTTCAGCCCGGCCCACGTGATGCGGAGAAACTCGGCGCGTTCCTGCAATTCAGGAATCGTGCGCACGCCGCAATAGCCCATGCCCGAGCGCAGCCCGCCAACGAGCTGATAGACCATCTCGGAGAGTGGACCTTTGGCGGGCACGCGGCCCTCGATGCCTTCGGGCACCATCTTGCCGCCGCCCTCCTGGGCATAGCGGTCGGAGCTACCCAATTGCATGGCGCCGAGAGAACCCATGCCGCGATAGGCTTTGAAGGTCCGGCCCTGGTAGAGAATCATCTCTCCGGGACTCTCATCCGTGCCGGCAAAGAGGCTGCCGATCATGACCACGTCGGCGCCCGCGGCGATGGCCTTCGTGACGTCGCCCGAGTACTTGACGCCGCCATCGGAGATCAGCGGAACGCCCGTGCCGCGCGCCGCCTTGGCGCACTCGGCGATCGCCGTGATCTGGGGCACTCCGGTGCCTGTCACCACGCGCGTGGTGCAGATCGAGCCGGGACCCATGCCGACTTTCACGCCATCCACGCCGAGTGCGATGAGATCGCGCGCGCCCTCGAAGGTCGCGACGTTGCCGGCGATGAGTTCCACGTGCGGCAGAGCGCGCTTGATGCTCACCACGGCCGCCAGCACGCGCTCGCTGTGCCCGTGCGCGGTATCCACCACGAGCAGGTCCACCTTGCGTTCGACGAGTTCCCGGGCGCGCTCCAGAAAATCACCTGTCGCGCCGATGGCAGCGCCGACCCGCAGCCGCCCCTTTTCATCTTTGGCGGCGTTGGGGTATTTCACTTTCTTTTGAATGTCCTTGACCGTGATCAGCCCCTTCAGCGTGAAGTGCTCATCGACGACCAGTAACTTTTCGACGCGGTGTTTGTGCAGTTCCTTTTGCGCCTCTTCGAGCGTCGTACCAACGGCCACCGTGAAGAGCGGGTCCTTGGTCATGACCTCGCTGATCGGAATGTCGCCCCGCGTCTCGAACCGCAGATCGCGATTCGTGAGGATGCCGACCAGTTTGTTGAATTCGTCCACCACCGGCACGCCCGAGATGCGGAAGCTGCGCATGATTTCCTGCGCTTCGTAGATCTTCTGGGTCGGCCGCACGGTCACGGGATCGACGATCATGCCGCTTTCCGAGCGTTTCACGCGGTCCACTTCTTCCGCCTGACGATCAATCGGCATGTTTTTGTGGATGATGCCAATGCCCCCCTCGCGGGCCAGCGCGATGGCCAGGTGCGACTCCGTCACGGTGTCCATGGCAGAGCTCACGATGGGGATATTGAGTGGAATGTTACGCGTAATGAGAGTTCCGGTTTCGACTTGCGAGGGCATGACTCCGCTGCGCGAAGGCTTCAGCAGAACGTCGTCGAAAGTGAGCCCTTCCAAGAGACTGTCAGAGAGCATCGATTTCCCTTATCGTAGCGGAGTGCGGGAGAAAGCGGCAAACGCGCGGCGGCAAGGCAGCGGGCCGGCGTTGCGGGAATCGCCACGAATTCGCTACGCTGGGGACGGTGAGGTGCGAGAGTGGTTGAATCGGGCGGTCTCGAAAACCGTTGAACTCGTAAGGGTTCCGTGGGTTCGAATCCCACCCTCACCGCCAGAATAGAATCAGCAATTTACGGCCAAGCACCCAATTCAGCGGGCAATACGGGGCAATGATGCTGCAATGAAGCATGCCTCCTAACCCGGATGTTTCACAGGCGCTGTGATTTCGTCGCCGCCGGCGTTTGCGTGAGGTTTGGAGGGCGCTGCGGCGGCATTCGGGCGGGCAGCGAGCCGGGATGTGGTGATCGAGGGGGCCTTGTGGCGTCCGATCGCCCTCACAAAACGCAATTCGGACGCAGTTCGACTGACCCGAAAAGTGCGAAATCGGGAAATCGTTTGTTTGCCGTGTCGCGATTTTGGCTCAGCAACGCAGCGCCGCCCACACCTGCCCAAACACCTGCTTCCAGGGGTAGCCGCTGCTCATCGACACCAGCACGCGCCGCGCGCTGAAACGAATCCGCGCGCCGATCTTGAGCAGTCGCAGCCGAATCGTGTGGACCTGGGCCTCGGCCAGCGCCGTGCCTGTTAGCGCCAGCCGCCGCAGCGCCTCCACGAGCACGTAGGCCGCCGCCGACAGATACAGCCGGAGCTGATTGGCGCGCATCGTCTCGGCACTCATGCGGTCGGCAAACAGGCTCAGCTGCTCTTTGATGCGGTTCTCCATCTCGCCGCGGGCGCAGTACAGATCCTCGTAGAGTGGGCGCGGTTGCCACTGCTCGACCGGCAGCGAAGTCACGACATAGCGCGGGTTCTGCTTGCCCGCGATCTGCTCGGCCTTGGCGATGACGCGCCGGGCGCGCGACCAACTCTTGCGCGTGCGGTAGCGAAACTCGGTGAGCACCCGCGCCGCCTTTCCCGTGCGTTGGGCCTCGCCCGCGGCCTGGCGCATGGCCTTGTCGATCCGCCGCCGCAGGCGCTGGTTGCGCGCCAGTCCGAAGACGTAGTCGACATGGTTGTCCTCACACCACCTCATCAGTTCTTCGCGGCAGAAGCCCGAGTCGGCGCGCAGGATGATCTGAGTCTGGGGCCAGCGGGCGCGGATCTGCGCGACGATGCGCTGGATCTCTTCGACGCTGCCCGCGCTGGCGTCCTGATTGGCCTCTCGCAGCCGCACGCCGACAATCTGGTCGCCCGCGAAGATGTACAGCGGCAGGTAGCAGTAGTGGTCGTAGTAGCCGTGGAAGAAACGTCCCTCCTGCTGGCCGTGCAACGGCGTATCGGTGGCGTCCAGATCGACGACGATCCGGGCCGGGGCTTGCGGGTGCGACTCCACAAACATCTCGACCAGCAGCCGGTCGATGGCGGCGGCATCGTAGCGGATCTTCTTGTAGCGGTCGGAGGCGGCGCCGGCCTCAGGCGTGCGTTCCAGGCGGCACAGCGTGCTCTTGCTGGCCAACGCCGCGCCGGGCTTGCGTTTACCCGCCAGCAGACCCATCAGCGGGTCGTCACGCAGTTGGTCGTGGTCGTTGAGATCTTCGTAACCCAAGGCCAGCGCATAGACGCGCTGCGAGACCATTTCACCCACTTCGTGGGAGATGTAAACCGGATTCCGGAAGTCGCTGAAGCAGCGCGCCAGGCGTGGCAGCAGGCCGATGCGCCGGTCAACCTGCCGCAGCAGTAGCGCCCCGGCGTCGGAAGTGATCGTGCCGCCGTCGAAACCCGCCACCACCCGGCGCGAAAAATGGGCTTCAAATTCGAAGCTGTCCTGGGTACACTGGGTCATAGCAAGAGCCGCCGCTTTCTGTGCAGAAGCACTTCGTGGCTGAAATGTTTATGCCAGAGAAGGCGGCTTTTGTACAGTGAGCCGGTGAAATATTCGGGCTAGTGCCACCTTCAAACGCCCGACTTGTCGGCGGTAAACGAACTTGCAGGGCGGAGTAGGACGGGCGGAGTCACAGGCGATGCTGCGCGTACGCTGCGATATTCTGGTTGAGCCACGCCTATGAACCGTCGTCAGTTCTTCCAAAATTCGAGCCTGCTCGCCGCCGCCGCGAATGCTCCGGCCGCAGCGCCCGCCAATGTCGTGCCAGCCGCGCCACAGGAGATCTACAAGCTGCTGGGATTCGCCACCATGTCGGGTGAAGATCCGTTGAAGCTCTGGGCGCGACTGCGCCCTACGAGCGAGTGGCTGGCCGGGCCGCTGGCGCCAGACGCCTGGTCTGGGCAGGTCTTCGTAGCGGACCATGGCGATATCTTTGCGTTCCGCTTCCTGTCGCTGCCGGCGAAGTGGATGGCGTCCGCGCAGGGTAAGCCGCCCGCGGCGTACTGCGCGAAGCAGTGGCCGGCGTGGTTCAACTTCAAGTGGCCGGCTTGGTGGCGTGTCGTGGGACCGCGCGCCTGGGACGACTCCTACGCCCGGCTGATTTGGCAGATGCCGGACGGCGGACCCGAAGTCACCTACGAATGGGCGCGCACCGCTGCCAATGAGGTAGTCTGCCGGATCACCCACTCAGCCGCGGCGGACATGGTGCTACAGGGCTACATGCCGTGGACCTCGGACACGCCCAAGCACTCCGTGCTCTATTCCGAGGGGCCGGAGCGGCGGTTCCTGAGAGGGCGTTCGTGGGTGCCGCACACGCGCGATGGAATGCGTTGGTCTTTGGCGCTGTCGATCGCGCCCGAAGACGTCGCCGGCACCGGATCGGGCGAGTGGCACGGCTACCTCGCCGGCGTGAAGACGCTGTACTTGGCCGGTCGCCAAGGGCAGACCTACGAAGCCATTGAGGAGCCAACCAGAGGCTGGCTGGAGAAAGGCCGCATCGACGAACTGCTGGAGCGCAACAGCGCGCGCTATCTGAAGCAGCGGCCGGCGGGCAAGGGCTGGCTCGCAGATCTTCCGGCGGCGATCAACGACCAACTGGAATGGAGTGAAGTCTACGCCCCGCGCCGCCGCCGGCCCTACATTACCGTTTCGCGCATCTGGGGCGCGTTCTACGGTACCAATACCGGGCCGGACTTCCTTTGGGACAGCTTCTTCAACGCCATCCTCGTCTGCCAGGAGGACCAACGCAAGTCTTTCGACATGATCCGCGACATCACCTCGTGGCAGAACGACCAAGGAATGTTCGCGCAATATGGCGAATGGGCCGCCAATCCGCGTCCAGGAAACTCTCCGGTGGCCTGGGGGCACACGCAGTATCCACTCGGCGCGCTGGCCGTGGCGAAAATCTATATGCGCCGGCCCAACCGTGCGTTTCTCGAAGAAATCTACCCGCGCCTGCTGAAGAACCATCGCTGGTGGTTCGCCGACCGCGGCGACGGCCAGCCCTGGCGCGACGGTAACCACAACGGCCTGCTTGAGCTCGGCGCCAACTACCCCAAAGAGATCCCATACGCCGATCGCCAGCAGGTCGCCTACTGTGAGTCCTACGACGACAGCCCGCAGTGGTGGCACGTCGCCAAGTTCAACGAGAAAACCGGGACCCTCGAACAGGACACGGTCGAGCGCAACTGTCTCTATGCCATGGACTGCTGGATTCTGGCCTGGCTGGCGCGCCAGCTGGGCCGCCTGCAGGAGGCCGCCGCGCTCGAGGTCGAGCACCAGCGCATGGCCGCAACCATCAACCGGTTGCTGTGGGACCCGCGCCGCCAGTGCTACTTCAACCGCCACTGGGACAACCACCCCGGCGACCCGTTCTTCCCGCAAGTATCTCCGGACATCTTCATGTCTCTGCTCGGCCGTGTGGCGACTCCCGAGCAAGCCGCCGCGCTGCGCAAGCTGTTCCACGATCCCACCAAGTTCGCTGGCGAATGGATCCTGCCTACCATCAGCCGCGACGATCCGGAGTACCCGAAACAACACTATTGGAAGGGCAAGGTGTGGGCTCCGGTGAATTGGCTGGTCTACCAGGGTCTTAAGATCTACGAATGGGACCGGGAAGCTGGGCTGCTCGCCGAATCTAGCGCCAAAATCTTCCTCAAGTCCTGGCGCAGTCGCGGCGAATGCCAGGAGAATTACCTCTCCACCACGGGCGATGGCTCGGGCGATCCGCACTACACCTGGGGCGCGCTGATGGCGCTGATCGGCGTTGAGGAATACATCGACGCCAATCCGTGGCATGGCCTGCGCTTCGGTACTCTGCAACCCGTTCAGGCGGGGAGTCTTGAGCGCTACTATGTTGCGGGCTCGCTCTACGATGTCGCGCTCTCGTCGGACGCGATGGAAGTGAGCCGGGACGGCAAGCTCCTGTTCGCGGCCGACGCCCCGTTGGAGATCCGGCACGTGCGCTTCCAGGAAGGCCGCGCCCACGCCGAGGTGCGCGCCGCCAAGACTGCCAAACTGCGGGTGGGTTCCGCTTCGCCTCGCGAGATCGCACCCGGCGTGACGCGGATTTGAGTGCGCGAGTCACTTGGTCTAGAGGAGATGGAGCCCCCGTCGATGACACGGCAAGCGAACGGCTCGATAACATGGGGACCGGACGGCCAGGGAGCGTCATGCCCTCGTCAGTCCGAAGTGGGACGAAAAACGAGCGGAGAGAGATGAACAAAGCAAGAGAAACGTGGATGGAGCAGTCCGTTCGGGCCATGGCTTGCAAGGCGCTCATAGCGCTGGTGCTGGGGAGTATGGCCGTTGCGGCTGCAGCGCCGTCCGCCAACCGGGAGGGCGGGCGCGCTGTGGCGACGCGCCATGGATCGGAGTTTCGTCTTGAGAACGGGAGAATCGGTGCGCATTGGTCCGCGACGGCGGGCAAACTGAACGGTCTGGCCGTTTGGGCGCGTGTGCCTGGGACGGAGATTCACTCGCCGGAGCCGTTCGCCATTCTGCTGAAGGATGGAACGATCTACAGTGCGGGCAACCTGAAGCTCGCGGGCGAGCCGGCCCGGCGTGAGCTGATTCCGCGCGCCGGGACATCGCGGCTGGCCGATACGCTGCGCGGCGAGGCGTTCGAGTTCCCGCTCGAGAGCAGCGACGGCAATTTGCGCGTCATCTGGTCGATAGTCCTGTTGGACGGCACTTCCTATCTGAGACAGGTGCTTAAGATCAGCGCGAATGCGCGCGACGTCCCCATCAGCGAAGTGAAGCTGATCGACCTGAAGCTCTCTGGGGCTCGCGTGAGCGGGTCGGTGCAAGGTTCGCCGGTCGTAGCCGGAAATATCTTTCTGGGGGTTGAGCACCCGCTGGCCCAAAGCAAAGTGACGGACGGGCGGGTGACGGCCTGGATGGAGCGCGATCTTGCTTTGCGAGCCGGCCAGCAGATCACATACTCCAGCGTCATCGGTGTCGCGCGGCCAGGCCAGATGCGGCGCGACTTTCTTGCGTACCTCGAAACGGAACGTGCACACCCGTACCGTACGTTTCTGCACTACAACTCGTGGGAAGACCTCGGGTACTTTACGCCCTACAACGAGCGGGACGCGTTGGACCGAGTGAACGCGTTCGGAATCGAACTGGCGCAGAAGCGCGGAGTCAAACTCGATTCCTATCTATTCGACGATGGCTGGGACAACCACAAGTCGCTGTGGAAGTTCAACGACGGCTTTCCACAGGGGTTCGCGGCGGTAAAGGATGCGGTGGAGCGGTACGGCGCCGGTCTGGGAGTATGGATGTCGCCGTGGGGCGGCTACGCGAAACCGAAGCAGGAGCGAATTGAATTTGGGCGCGCGGCAGGATACGAGATTGTCGCGGGCGGATACGCCCTGTCGGGCCCGAAGTACTACGCCGCATTTCGCGACGTCTGCCTGGAGATGATTCACAAGTTCGGAGTGAACCAGTTCAAGTTCGATGGCACGGGCAACGTGGACAAGGTGTTTCCGGGAAGCCAGTTCGATAGCGATTTCGCCGCGGCGATCCACTTGATCAGCGAGCTGCGGGCGGCCAGGCCGGACCTCTTCGTCAACCTGACGACGGGCACATGGCCTTCGCCCTTCTGGTTGCTTTACGCGGATTCGATCTGGCGTGGCGGGGAGGACGATTCGACGGCGGGCGTGGGAACCTACCGTGAACGCTGGATCACCTATCGCGACGCCGATACCTACCGGCACATCGTGCAGCACGGGCCGCTGTATCCGCTCAATTCGCTGATGCTGACGGGCTTGATCTACGAGAAGGAGCACAGTCGAGCCTCAACACGGACCCGGGGAACGACTTCCGAAATGAGGTCCGGTCATTCTTCGGCACCGGCACGCAGCTGCAAGAGATGTACATTACGCCGCAGTTGCTGACGGCGGCCAACTGGGACGACCTGGCGGAGGCGGCCAAGTGGTCGCGCGCCAACGCCGGAGTGCTGAAGGACACGCACTGGATCGGGGGCGATCCGGCGTGGCTGGAGGTCTACGGATGGGCTTCCTGGACGCCTGCCGAAGGGATCCTGGTACTGCGCAATCCCAGCGACCGCGAGCAGACCATCCGCATCCGGCTGCAGGATGCATTCGAATTGCCGTCCGGCGCAGCGCAGGAGTACGTGGCGCGGAGCCCGTGGAAATGCGACGCCGGGCGGGCTGCCCTTCCGCTGCGCGCGCAGCAGCCGCACTCATTTCATTTCGCTCCGTTTGAAGTGCTGACGCTGGACGTTACGCCACGCAAAGGGGTGTCGGATGCGAGAATCCAGCCAGCAGGCGAGGCCACGCAAGAGAGGCCGAAGTGACAGATGCAAGCACGGGCGCGGCCTGCATGGGATAGGAGAATCATGACGATGCACCTTCGACTTGTTCATTGGACCGCGACCGTGCTGGGTATGGCTGCGCTGTCTTTGTCGAGCCCTTGCCTGGCCTTCGCGCAAGCGCCGAGCGGACA
Organism: Terriglobia bacterium; assembly: GCA_963838205.1. Taxonomy (GTDB): domain Bacteria; phylum Acidobacteriota; class Terriglobia; order Bryobacterales; family Bryobacteraceae; genus CAIVVT01. The sequence goes on from CAWIQF010000006.1 coordinate 82,345, forward strand.
GCCGGGCGTCGCCGGGGCCGTTCTCCAACCGAACGTGTGCGACGTTCGCTCCTTCGGGGCGAAGGGGGACGGCGAGCATCTCGACACCGTCGCCATTCAGACCGCCATTCACGCCTGCGCGGAACAGGGCGGCGGAACGGTCCGATTCGGACCCGGTACTTACTTGTCCGGTTCGATCCAGCTTGCGAGCAATATCACGCTCGACCTCGGACAGGGCTCGCGCCTGCTCGGCAGCAGCGATGTGGCGCAATACGCGTCGGTGGGCCGTACTTCGGAGAATCGCTCGACCGCCTTGATTTGGGCCATCGGCGCCCGGAACATCGCGATCACCGGCCCTGGAGTGATCGATGGCAACGGCCGCGCTTTCATCGATCACATGAATCCGCACAGAATTGCGTGGTACGACGTGAACTCCACCCGCCAGGGCGCCGCGGCCTTCACCCGCTTCTCGCAAAACCGTGAAGGACCGGTCAGGATGCTCCCGCGTCCAGGGGTGCTCGTGCTGTTCATCGAGTGCGAGAATGTGGAGATCCGCCAGATTCATGTCGTCGACGCGCCCAACTGGTGCATCCACCTCGCCTGCTGCCGGCATGCCCTGCTGACCGGCCTCGATGTGCGCAACAGTCTGGTCGTGCCCAACGCCGACTCCATCGACGTTGCGAATTCGCAGGACGTGCGCATCTCCGATGTCTACCTCGAAGCCGCCGACGATGGCATCGCGATCGGCACCTGCGCCGACGGCTACTGCCTCCAGCCGGCTGAGAACATCGTCGTCTCCAACGCCGTGATTGTCAGCCGTTCGTCCGGGATTCGCCTGGGTTCGGGGACCAAGGATATCCGCAATCTCATTTTCACGAACATCGTCATTCGCGACAGCAACCGCGGCCTCGGAATCTTCGTTCGAGGCAATGAGAACATCTCGAACGTTCTCGTATCGAACTCGATCATCCAGACGCGCCTGATGGATGGTGACTTCTGGGGCATGGGCGAGCCGGTCCATGTGTCGGTGGCCCCCTGGAACCTGCAGGGTGAGCCCGGTTCGGTCTCGGGCCTCCGGCTGGTGAACGTCGTCGCTGAGAGCCAAGCGCCGGTACTGTTCTATTCCGACCGCCCCGGCCACATCCGTGACGTGCTTTTCGACGACTTCGATCTCAAGATATCGGCCGGCCCGCTGACGCCGCTCTATGGAGGCAACCTGGACCTGCGGCCGGTCGATCCCAAGGCGCGCGCGATTGCCCGCTATGATTTTGCCGGCTTCAAAGCGGAGAACGTCGATGGCCTCACGCTGCGCAATTTCCATCTGCGCTGGGGCTCCGCGGTGCCGGACTTTTTCCGCGCGGGCGTCGAAGTCACTGGATTCCGGGACGTCCTTATCGATGGGCTAGTCGGTGCGGGTCCGAACGATGCCGCACCCGCCATCTGGTTTCACAAAGGAACTGGGGCGACCGTTGTCAACTCGCGCGCAACACATGGCCGGCTCCTCGCGCAAGAGGACGTTACGGGATTCCAGGGCGAACCCCGATAGTGACTGAAATGGAAGCGCTGGACGATGTTCTGATGACCCTCGATCTCGCCGTCGATCGCCCGGTGTCGGTTTGGCGACGTTGCCGGCCAGCATACGGTTTCCGCTGGCCTGGTCGATGTCAACAGACTTCCAAACGACGAGATTGCATGTTGACCGACAGTGCCGGCGCCCACCCCCGGGAAGCCATGGCCACCAGGAGAAACACGTGTCAATGATCCATGCCGCCGCGCTCATAGTCTGCATCCTGCTCGCTGGTTCCGCCGCGCCCGCCGCCGCTCTCCCACCGCTCACCTATCACCACGGCGCGGACGCCCGGGTGACGGTGCTGAAGACGCTGGAGAACAGCCATCTCGCGGTTAAGATCTACTCCAACTCAGCCATTGAAATTGAAGACCGCGTGAATGGCCGCGACTGGAAGACGGGGCCGGTCGCAATCCAGGACAAGACCATGGTCGAGGTCGGCCAGGTGTGGCTCACCACCACGCGCGACCAGACCCTGCAGTACCCTGGCCGCTTCTTCGGCCAACTGGAAGGCGATAACATCCGCTTTGAACTGCTGGGTCGCCAGGAGCGGATCATGGGCCGCTTCCTGTGCCACGTGGCGCTCGACGGCGCGTGGCTGGTCTTTCGCATCCTCGAGGTTGACGACTCCGTTCCCAGCCTCGCCTACCCGCCGCCGCTGCAATCCGACGCCATCGTTCTGCCCAAGGGCGCCGGCGAGATCCTCCGCGAACCCGAGCGCGGCGGCAACTTCTCGCGCCAGATCTACCCGTTCTTCACGCGCCTGAACATGCGCTGGCTCGGCGGCATGCGCGGCGACGCCGCCTGGATCGGCATCTTCGACGACGGCTTTGAAGACGCCGCCGGCCTGGTCGCCAACCGCACCGCCACGCCGATCTTCATGCGCTCGCTAAACTCCTGGAGCCATCCTTACAGCTACCGCCTGCGCTTCGTGAAGGGCGACTACGTGGACCTTGCCAAGATCTACCGCCAGTGGATCATCGACCGCGGCGAGTTCGTTTCGCTGGCCCAGAAGATGAAAATGAACCCCGACCTGCAGAGCTTCCTCGGCGGCCGCGCCTTCTGGATCAACCTGGCCTTCCCCAACCGCAGCATCCGCTCGCAGGCAGACCTGCTGATGTCCGAAGCGCCTGAGCGCGGCGGGCAGCCAGGTGCGGTGCGCGTGGTGTTTACTTACAAAGAACTCTCGGCAACGATTGAGCGCCTGAAGGCACTCGGGCTGACCAGAGGCTTCGTCAAAATCGGCGGCTGGATCAACGGCGGCTACGACTACTCGCACCAGGACGTCTGGCCGCCCGAGCCTGCCCTCGGCTCCGTCGCCGAGCTGCAGCAACTGCTCGCATCACCCGCCCCGCTCCTGGTCGGTCTGCACGACAACAACCAGGACATCTACCCGCATACCCCCAGCTTCCCCAAGGGCGTCATCCGCAACGCCGACGGCGACCTGCTCACTGGCGGCGTCTGGGCCGGCGGCCAGGCCTACATCCTGAATTCGCGCTACAGCGTTGACTACGCACGGCGCAACTGGGAACAGATCAAGACCCTGCACCCCAAGGCGATGTTCATCGACATCGTCACTGCCATGCAGCTCTACCAGTCCTTCGAGCCCGGCGACGAGCTGACCAAGGCGCAAGACCTCGCCGCCAAGAAACAGCTCCTCGCCTTCTACAAACAGCAGGGCGTCCTGCTCGGCTCCGAGGAGTCGGCCGACTTCGCCATCCCCTACCTCGACTGGTTCGAAAACCGCCACCAGCGCGTCGCCGGCCGCACCGTCCCGCTCTGGTCGCTGGTCTTCCACGACGCCGTCTTCAACACGCGCTACGGCGGTGTCACGCGCGATGCGGGCTACCCGGGCTGGCTCGAGGACATGCTCTGGGGATACCTGCCGCACTTCAGCATCGATCGCGATTGGAAGCAGGACAAACTCTTCCAATCCATGGACCACGTTGACCAGTGGCACGCCCGCATCGGCATGGCCGAGATGACCTCCCACAAGTTCCTCACCGCCGACTACTCGGTAGAACAGACCACCTTCTCCACCGGCGACTCGATCATCTGCAATTTCGGCGATAAGCCCTACGACCACCACGGCAAGGTCGTTTCTCCGAAAAGTTATCTGATTGTGAACTAATTGGCATGGGTCCCGTTCTTCCTCCAAGCCGGAATTCGAGTTGAGGCAAAAAAGCGGGGGCGACACAGGATAGTTGTGCCAGGAGTGGGTAACCGCGCGATTCCGCGAAGCCCATGAACTGTTCCGCGAACGTCCGGTACTTCCGAAGAGTTGCGGGCGCGATTTTGGCCCCTTCCCTATTGCTCAGGAAGACCCTGATCGCATGGTCAATCGTAATGCGGCCGGGAACAGGCTGCGCGACCGGCGCCGGTCGTGGCTCTGCGTGGCCGTCTCATGAGCCGGCCTCTTCCCACGCACCAGCCACAGCTCTCGCTTCGTCCCAGTCGGTCTTACCAGTGCATTTGCGTCTGAATGTGCCGCCCAAGGTCCCCGAGGCAAAGATGAAGCAGCCACACTTCTTCCAGCCCTTCTTCCGCTCCTCGAATTCACCCGAACGTGACTCTTCTCAGTGCCCGGCTTCACACTCTTGCCGGTGCCGGCGATAGAGGCTTAGCCCGAATATTTCACCGGCTCACTGTACAAAAGCCGCCTTCTCTGGCATAAACATTTCAGCCACGAAGTGCTTCTGCACAGAAAGCGGCGGCTCTTGCTATGACCCAGTGTACCCAGGACAGCTTCGAATTTGAAGCCCATTTTTCGCGCCGGGTGGTGGCGGGTTTCGACGGCGGCACGATCACTTCCGACGCCGGGGCGCTACTGCTGCGGCAGGTTGACCGGCGCATCGGCCTGCTGCCACGCCTGGCGCGCTGCTTCAGCGACTTCCGGAATCCGGTTTACATCTCCCACGAAGTGGGTGAAATGGTCTCGCAGCGCGTCTATGCGCTGGCCTTGGGTTACGAAGATCTCAACGACCACGACCAACTGCGTGACGACCCGCTGATGGGTCTGCTGGCGGGTAAACGCAAGCCCGGCGCGGCGTTGGCCAGCAAGAGCACGCTGTGCCGCCTGGAACGCACGCCTGAGGCCGGCGCCGCCTCCGACCGCTACAAGAAGATCCGCTACGATGCCGCCGCCATCGACCGGCTGCTGGTCGAGATGTTTGTGGAGTCGCACCCGCAAGCCCCGGCCCGGATCGTCGTCGATCTGGACGCCACCGATACGCCGTTGCACGGCCAGCAGGAGGGACGTTTCTTCCACGGCTACTACGACCACTACTGCTACCTGCCGCTGTACATCTTCGCGGGCGACCAGATTGTCGGCGTGCGGCTGCGAGAGGCCAATCAGGACGCCAGCGCGGGCAGCGTCGAAGAGATCCAGCGCATCGTCGCGCAGATCCGCGCCCGCTGGCCCCAGACTCAGATCATCCTGCGCGCCGACTCGGGCTTCTGCCGCGAAGAACTGATGAGGTGGTGTGAGGACAACCATGTCGACTACGTCTTCGGACTGGCGCGCAACCAGCGCCTGCGGCGGCGGATCGACAAGGCCATGCGCCAGGCCGCGGGCGAGGCCCAACGCACGGGAAAGGCGGCGCGGGTGCTCACCGAGTTTCGCTACCGCACGCGCAAGAGTTGGTCGCGCGCCCGGCGCGTCATCGCCAAGGCCGAGCAGATCGCGGGCAAGCAGAACCCGCGCTATGTCGTGACTTCGCTGCCGGTCGAGCAGTGGCAACCGCGCCCACTCTACGAGGATCTGTACTGCGCCCGCGGCGAGATGGAGAACCGCATCAAAGAGCAGCTGAGCCTGTTTGCCGACCGCATGAGTGCCGAGACGATGCGCGCCAATCAGCTCCGGCTGTATCTGTCGGCGGCGGCCTACGTGCTCGTGGAGGCGCTGCGGCGGCTGGCGCTAACAGGCACGGCGCTGGCCGAGGCCCAGGTCCACACGATTCGGCTGCGACTGCTCAAGATCGGCGCGCGGATTCGTTTCAGCGCGCGGCGCGTGCTGGTGTCGATGAGCAGCGGCTACCCCTGGAAGCAGGTGTTTGGGCAGGTGTGGGCGGCGCTGCGTTGCTGAGCCAAAATCGCGACACGGCAAACAAACGATTTCCCGATTTCGCACTTTTCAGGTCAGTCGAACTGCGTCCGAATTGCGTTTTGTGAGGGCGATCGGACGCCACAAGGCCCCCTCGATCACCACATCCCGGCTCGCTGCCCGCCCGAATGCCGCCGCAGCGCCCTCCAAACCTCACGCAAACGCCGGCGGCGACGAAATCACAGCGCCTGTGAAACATCCGGGTTAGCTTTGCCCCCCCCTATAGTCAACTGCAACTCGCGCTGGGTTAACCAGTCTGCCTACCTCCTGGCGTCACAGAGTTGCTATGCTGCCGCCCGGAGTACTTCCATCCGACTCCGCGCTATGGCTTTTTGTTTTGGGGACGATGATGCAGATTTTGAGACGGCTCGCTCGGGCGGCGGCAAGGTACGGAGTGAAACCAGACGCTATAGGTCCAATGTTGACCTTTTCCGACGATGATTACAATTGATCGAACCCCAGATCGAAGCTGCTACGCCCTTCTTGCGTGAAGCGACGTCGGTAGGATCGGGAGCGGCCCATCCCTTTGTCACTCCGAGCTCGGTCAACCCGCTGCGCCGGGAATGACTGCGCGTATCTCGTCAAAGTACGGGGTGCGCTGCTGCTGCACACACTCAGCGGCGTAGAGGTACATAGCGGCCGACCAGGTTTGCCAATCCCGCCCGCTGGGCTGGCCGGTCTGCGCCTTAACCCACTCGTTGAACCCCCACTCCGCCTCGTTTTCGTGCCACGGTTTGACCAGTTCTGTCAGCGCCAGGAGCTTCCGCCGCGCCAGTCCTATTCGCCCTGCCGCTACGCATACCGCGACATAGAAACCGCAGACGAATGGCCAGACGCCCCCGTTGTGATACTCACCGGGCCGGTTATACCGCTCGTATCGCGGCCGCCAATCGGCATGTTGGGGCAGGATGTAAGGAAACAAGCAGGGCGGCAAGTCCACGGCCAGTTCTCCGCGAATCCGCATCGCATCGCACTCGGCTTCAATCCATGCCACCAGTTTTCGGGCCCGATGAGGCGAAGCAATCCCAGTCAGGATCGCCAGGCTGTTGCCCAGCAGGTCGAAACGGTCGCTATTAAAAATCTTGTAGGAGCAGAGGGCGTAATAGGGCTTGGACGGCACCACCAGGCCCTCGTGCTGATGGGCGTTCTTCGCTTCACCAAGCACCTCCAGACGGTTCATCAACTTACGCAGTTGACCGGCCGGCTCGTACTCGCCATACAGCAGAAGATACGCGTAAACCAGCGTATTCACGTACAGCCCATAGCCCAACACCCACTGCTCGTCACGCCAGTCGCTAGTCGGTAACTGAGCGACCATCACCATGTCGTCGGGGCTCTGGTACTGCATCCACTTCAGAGCCTTCCGCGCTGCTTCGTCGAGGAACTCCGGCTGGTTGGCCGATCTTCGGTACAGTGCCAGCCCGAAGAGGAAAAGCGGCGTCGTATCGCTTGCGCCACGGTCAGCGGGATCGTGCGCGAGGGATGGGATGTGGCCGAGCGGAGTCTGATTGGCAGCCAGCGATACCAGTGTGCGGCGCAGCGCGTCCGCAAGCTCCTCGTTGCCGGTTGCCAAAACGCCCAAGGCCGAAATCATGAGGTCTCGCGTGTAGGGCTCAGGGTATCCCCAACCGGCGGTCCGGGGCAGTCCTTCAAAAGGTCCGTGCGCGTTATGCAGGAGGACGCAGAGCGCCGCGGCTTTGGCCTTATCGATTTTCTCCTGATCCACACATGCGATTGGCTTCTCATCCATTACTTGGCCCCTCAACGGCACAACTGGCTCGCTAGCGGATTCCCAAACGATCGGACACGATCTTGACGAAACGCCTGGCTACCTGGCGATAATCGAACAACTCGGTCACGTGTTCCCTGCCTGCCTCACCCATACGCCGCCGAAGCCGGCTGTCTTTCATGAGGGTCAGGAGGTACTTGGCGATGTCGGGCACGCTCGCACGAAACTCCACGGTCCGCGGATTTGGAAACACGATGCGATGGCTATCATCGTCCCCAGGGCCATCCCCGAAGACCCCCTCGGTGATCTTCCTCTCTTCCGCGACTCCCGCCAGGAATGCCGTTTCACCGTGGATCATCGTGTCGAGAAAGGCCATGGCGTTGATTGCGATTACCGGCCTGCCGCAGGCGTTGGCCTCCACCTGGATCATTCCGAATCCCTCCAGCCGCGACGGCGCCGCGTAGATATCGCAGGCCGCCAAGAGGTAGGGCATGAAATTGTGAGAGACCACATTGGTAGAGAAGATGACCTTCTTCTCGATGCCAAGGTCCGCCGCCAGTTGCAGGTCGACCAGGTTCTGTTCGACGGTGCGCTGCTGAGGCCAGACCTTACAGACATATCTCCAGTCGGGCGCCTCGGCATCAATCAGCGCCAGCGCCTGCATGACCTCCTGGCCGCCCTTGGATGCCGCATCTCCGCCAGCGGTCAGAATCATGATCTGGTCATCGGACACGCCCAGAGCATCTCGGATCATGCGGACCTTGAAGTCATTTTGGCTGCGCGGTGCGAAAGAGTCCGTGTCGCAACCCACCGGCAGGACCGCGATATTGTCCCCTCTGATCCCATCCCTGATGTATATCCCCTTCACCCAGTTGGAAGTGACCAGAATCAGCGGTAGAGCGTTCAGCACTTCTTGGTACTTCGCTATAAACCCGTCGGCCACAAGCCATGGGATCGCGGTTATCCCGAACTGCTGGGGGTGCAACACCAGTTGTGGAACATGGCCCCAGAACCCTATCCCCAGCACCACATCCGGCTGAAACCAGCGGTAGTACCATTCCTTTTCCAGCGGCGATTCGAGATGTACCGGGTGGACATCCACGCCGATCTCGCGCAGACCCCTGTAGAACATCTGACCCTGCGTGGACAGGCCGCCAGCCGATGGCGGGTATTCTGTCAAGACAAGCACTTTCACGATTGTTGCTCCTGTGGCGCCACACGCTCGACCGCTGCTTGTGTCGAGTCAAAGCACCAGAACCCTTCTTCTGGCGGAGTGGACCGGGCTTCCCAACTGTCGAGCCCAAACCCATAAGTTTCGGTAATCATACGGCGCTTTTCGAGCCAGATCTCCTTTGTCAACACATCCCGCCAATCGGCATCGTCGCGCACCCGAGGCAGGTACGCATGCTCCCCGTCTTCGTACGCGAACAGCCACAAGCGCTTCGTGTCGATGCCGCCCGATCGCCACAACTCGACGACCGACCGGCAGCACTCTTCATGCCGGCGGTGCTGTGTGTACTCGCCCTGCGGACCGTGGGTCAGAATCAGGTCGTAGCTGTTTCCAGCTAGCAGTTGGGCGATGGTTTCCTGAACCCGCTCGACCGGCAACGGCGACTGCTCCGGTCCATCATCGAGATCCGCCATCTCGCCCTCCGCCCCCAATCGTTGCAAGACTCGGCGAAACTTTGGCGCGCGGTCCGAATCCAGCGCTCTGCATAAGGTCACGATGCGCCAGCGAAACTCCGGATGGGTCAGTAGGTAGCCACCGCACCAGAGCGTCTCGTCGTCCGGATGGGCGACGACAACCGCCGCTCGGAGACGAGGGACTGCCGTTACGTCATCGAGCGGGATGGATGTCATTCTCTTCTTCGGGCGGAGTCAGGGCACTGGCTCAGCGCACTTCCGATGGACGCTCTCGATCGGACAGCCGCAACGGATGGAAGCTATTGGCAAATCGCTGCACGCGTATGGCCAACGTGCCGGTGCGACTGGGGAGAGACTGAGGCGGCAGAAGGAGCGGAAACCAAGTGCAAAGACTGCCTCCGACAGTGCAGTTTTCGCCGCCTCAGCACGTCGTAGCCCGGTGACGGTGGCCGTTCATTTGGCTACTCATCCTTTAACATCGATTTCCTTCGGGTCGAAACCCGACGCCGTCTATGCAGATGAGCGTGGGTCACGGAATTCCTGCTGGCGAACAAGGTTACGTCCCAGCCACGGGCGACGAGTCCTTCGGTGATGTTGCTAGGCGGAGGTCACCGGGATTTACGTACCGCTTGAGTCGATGGAGTACGCCCGCTTCGAACTGCCTGACCCGGAATTGCCCATGCAGACCAGCGCGTCCGAGCCTCAACCGGACAGGGATGGTGGCTGTCCCCGTTTTTTCAATTGTTTACGGCGAGAGTGGCGGGTGCTGCGGCACGGTGAAATCGCGATTTTGAACGGTTATTTTAGGCTGAAATCGAAGTGGATTTACTTCGTTTTTCCGCCGCCGAGATAACCGAGGCTGCGCAGACGCTCGAGCGTATTTTGATCGAGAGGCTTGGAACCGCCGGGGCCGATGCGCGCTTTGAGGACCTTCTCCTGACCGATCCATTTGAGGATTTCCTGCTGCATTCGCTGTGATATATCGGCGTGTTGGGCGGCGACGTCGGTGCGGTCCACGCGGTCGGAGCGGCGGTCGTAGAGCTCCACCTGTTTCATGCGCGCGCGGGCGGCCTGAGGGCGATAGATGAGCTTCCAGTCGGCTTCCACGCGGGCGAAGGTGTCGGTCAGGTTCTCGGGCACGCCGCCGCCGGGCTTGGCCGACGGCAGGGCGAGCTTGGTGGACATGGCCGGCAGGCTGGGGCCGGAGGGACGGCCGTTCAACAGTGGCACGAGGCTGCGGCCCTCGATAGGGTCGGCGGCCTTGAGTCCGAGTAAGTCGAGAACGGTAGGCATGATATCGATCAATTGAACAGTTTCGGCGACGCGGCCTGGGTGCGGGATCAGCTTCGGATTCCACATCATGAGGGCAACGTGGATCAGCTCGGCGTAGAGCGAATGCCGGTGCGCGCTGAGGCCGTGTTCCCAGAACTCTTCGCCGTGGTCGGAGGCCACGACAACCAGAGTATTGTCCAACACGCCGAGTTGCTTCAGCTTGCCAGTGAGGATCTCGATGCTGCGGTCGTTGTGGGCGATCTCGCCATCGTAGCGGTCGATGGCGCAACGGCGGAACCAATCGGGGTCAATCCCTTTGGAGCGGATTTCATCGCGAGTCACGGTGGCGCCGCCGCCATCGGTGCGGATGTCACGGAGTTTTGTGTAGTCCTGGTTGAACTGCTTGGTTTCGGCGGGATTGGCGAACAGCTTCTCGAACTCGGCGGGCGGACGATATGGGGCATGGGGATCGGTGGAGAGAACGAAGAGAAAGAGCGGCTCGTCGCGGTGGCGCTCGATCCAGGGCAGAATGGCGCGGTTGATGGCGGCGGAGTCGGTACCGCGATCGATCGCATCCTTGGATTGACGCTGGACGACTGGGAACTCCATGATGTAGTCGAAACCCCGATCGAGGCCGCTGGCGCGACCGGCGAAGGCGTTGCCAAGGATCGCCGCCGTGACGTAGCCCGCAGCGTGCAACTGCTCCGCCATGGTCGTTGCGCCGCGCGGGATGGTGTCGGACTCGTTGACCAGACCGTGGGTGTAGGCCTGAAGCGAGGTCAGGATGGAGGGTACTGAAGCCTTGGTCCAGGAAGCCTGGGCGACGGCATCGTCGAAGACTACCGAAGAAGCACCGAGCTGCTTGAGGAAGGGCGTTGTCGGGCGGGAATAGCCGTACAGGCTGGTGTGGTCCGGCCGCAGGGTGCAGACAACATAAAAAAGGACGTTGGGCCGGCGCGGCGCAGTGCGGCTGAGAACGAGCGGATTGGACCAGAAGCCGACGGCACCCGCGGCCTGGGTCGAGGTATCAAGAACGATATGGGCGGTTGTGCCGGCATAGGTTGAGAGATCCACTTCGGCGTCTTCCCAACGATCGGGGTCGCTGAGCGTTTTCGAAAACAGCTCGACTTGGGACGGCCCGGCCAGGACGCGGAACTTCACGGGAGATTTCGCGGAGACACCCAGGCCGAAATGCAGCACCGGGGCGAGCGTGGGCACGGGGACATCGAAGGCCATGGAGGCGGGGGCACGCGCATACAAAGTACTGCGGTATTCGTCGAGCTTGCCGATTGAAGTCCGGCCGGCGGGGCTGCCGAGCGTCTCTTTCCGCGGAACCAACTCGATAAAATCGATGACCACGGTGGCGCCGAGGTCATCGGTGGGCATGATCGCCAATGGGCGGGTGAAACCTGAAGGGACCTTGGGCAGTTCGAAGCGGTAGACCGCCCACTCCATGGGGGGGGCGAGCTTCTGAGTCATCACCGTGTCGCCCAGCCGCACCTTGAACTCGGCGCCGCCTTCGACGATCATGCGAATGCGCATGGTCTCATAGCGGCTCCAGTCGATGGCGGGACGGGTCCGGGCGGCAATCACGGGCGTGTTGCCCTCGCCTTTCAGAACGAGCATGCCGGGCGGCTTGAAACCCATGCGGCCGCGCAACAGCCGCCAGTCGGTCGTGTGCTCCTGAAAGCGCCACACGGTTGGTTCGGCTTCTAGAATACGGGAGGCGGCGGAGGAAGCTGTGGTCAATTTGGCCGAATCGAAATGATCATCCAAACGGTACGGCGGGGAGACGCTTTCGGCCTGCCGGGCGGACGGGGGCGGAGCCTGGCGGCACGCTCCCAAGCCGAACGCGAGCACTAGGGCCAACCAACCAACGAAACTTCTGGGGGAGACAGTCTGCAGGCGCGGGAGAGGCACTTTGAGATCGATGATATCAGACAACGGCGGTCCGGCCTGAGAGCAGACCGGACCGCCGCAGAGGGGTTAGAACGAGAACTTGGCGGAGAGCTGAATGATCCGCGCCGCGTTCGACTGGAGGCCCATGTTCTGGAGTCCCGTCGTGGTGTTGAGGTTGGTGATGACGGGGTGATTGAACACGTTGAAGAAGTCGCCGGCAAGAAGCAATTTGTAGCGCTCCTTGTAGGCAAACGTCTTGGAGAGCCTGGCGTCCTGGTTCCATTGGCTCGGTCCGAGATAGAAGTTACGCGAATTCCAGCTGAGCAGGTCGCCGACGCTGGTTTGGACGACCGTTCCGTCGGCCAGTGTCTGATCAACCAGGTTGTCCTGGTTGCCGACCTTGGTCAGCACACGTTGAGCCGGGTTGACCGGAACGAGTTGCTGGACCGCGGCGGCGTTGGTCGCGGCTTGGGACGAATCGAAATAGCCCTTGAAATAGACCTTGTAGCTTCCGCCGAAAATATTGGTGATGACGCGCTGGCTTGAGCTGAGGGCCGGATTGCCGAACATATGGAGGCTGCTGCTCACCCCCATCCAATTGCCGCCGCTCCAGTCGCCGATGAACGAGAGGGACCAGCCGCCGATGGCCTGGTCCAGCCAAGCGGGGATGTTTTTGACGAACTGCTTGCCCCTCCCGACAGGCAGCTCGTAGACGCCGTTCCAGCGAATGTGCTGGGGCGGAACGTCGCCCGAGTTGGTGTAGCAAAGCGCCAGCCGCTGCGATGGGGTGAGATTCGGATCGCCCAGGATCTCGTTGTTCTGGGGAACCAAGGGGGAGTAACCCGTACCATTGGTGTTGAGGCTGCCGTCGCCGTCGCTGGAACCGCCCGAATCGGTCGTCAACATGGCATGGGCATAAGTGTAAAACGCCTGGGCCGTGAGTCCACGCGAGAAACGGTGGTTGAATTCGAACTGGATCGACTGGGTGTTGGAATAGCCGTTGTGTTCGAGCGCCCCATAGGCGCCGCTCCAGTTGGGGTTGAAACGCCGGAGATCGGAATTGCTCGCGTTACCACCCGGACCGAACAGGCCGGTGGCGGCGCGGTAATTGTACAGCGACTCGGCATCGTTCCAGGCCCAGCGCTGCTCCAGGTCGCTGCCGTGGTTGCCGATGTAGCTGGCCCGCAGAGTAGTGTTCTTGCCCAATTCGCGCTCGACGACGAAGCTCCACGATTGCATCATGTCGTCATTCCAGTGGCGGAAATCGAGCGGAGTGAAGGGCTGCGAGTTGGGAGCTACCGACGAGGCCGTGACCGTAGCCTTATCCACGTAATCAGTGGGCGCCGGAGCGCTGGACTGACCGTACACGAAATTCGTGCCATTGGCGGTAGCGACGTTGTTTGAAAACACCAGGTTCAATGGCACCTCCGTGCGCAAAACCTGGAGGATTTGAGACAGCGGCATCGGCCAGTAGTAGATGCCGTACGACGCGCGCACGACCCAGTGGTCGGTGAGCTTGTAGGCGAGCCCCAGCCGCGGGCCTAAATTGTGATTGATAGCGGGCGTAAGCGCACCGGGAAGCCCGGCCTGACTGGCAGTTTCCGAGGTCACGCCACGCGCCGCATAGGCGGCCAGCACAGAGGGCGGGACGTTCGGGAGAGACGTCAAGGAGGCATTGAATGGCGTGACCACCGCCATATTGGTGGCGGTGACAGCATTCATATCCAGGTTCAAGAACCGGTTGTACTTCTCGGTGTAGGGAGTCCACTTATCCCAGCGCAGACCGTAATTGACGGTCAACCGATGATTGACCTTCCAACTGTCCTGGAAGAACGCCCCGAACTCCTTCTGCCGCCAGTAGAAGTAGCCGTGGTTAAACTCGTTGTTCAAGCTAGTCGGGAGTCCGAGTTCGATATCGGCAAATCCATCCCCAGTGTATGGGACCGAGGTCTGGTTGGCGGGGATAAACTGGGAAGTCCATTCGTTGTGGAAGGCTTCCTGGCCCTCAGCCTGCTGCATTTCGCGGACGTTGTTGTCTTCGATGCGCCCGCGGAAGCCGAATTGGAAATTGTGCTTGCCCTTGATCCAGGTGACAGTGTTGTCCAACTGGTACTGGGTCTCTTTCTGGTCCTTGAGGTTGTCCGAGTCCCAGCCGCCGCTGTAAAAGAGGTAAGCATCGTTGGTGTAGTAGTCGGAGTAGATCGTGGGCCATCCTTTCGCGCCAAAGGGATTCGGCACGCCAAGCTTGGTGGCCCAATCGGTGCCGTCGGAGAGGACGCCCTCGTGGTTCGGGGAGCGGTTGACGGAGATCTGAAACTCATTCAGCAGCGTGGGTTTGAAGACGTGAACCTCGCGCACTACGCCGGAGGTCAGAGCATAGGTGGTGAGCCGGGAGCCGCCGCAATTGGTGCAACCCAGCGGCGGAAAGCCATAATGGCCGCCATCCTGCTGGTTACGCTGGTTTGAGTTGGTCCAACGCACGGAGATGTTGTCCTTCGAGGAGAGGACATAGTCGAACTTAGCGGTCTGCGTATCGAAGTTTTGCAAGACGGGATAATCGGCCTCGAAATTGGGCGTGATCCAAGGATTGACGCTGGGATCAGTCGGCTCGGGAGAGACAGCCTTCAAGGCCTTGGAGAAGGCGGAAATGCGGGCCGCAGGGATCTGATTGCCGTTGAAGGGCGCCCGCGTACCGTCGGCGCCAGTAGTCAACGGATCGTAGATCGTGTATGGGTTGCCGGCGAAATCGGTTTCTCCGGCGAAGTTGCCGTTCCAGATGGAGTCAGTGAGTACCTGGGTCTGTTCGAACAGCCCCTGGCGCAGCTTCATGCCCTCGTAGGAGTACATGAAGAAGGCTTTGTTCTTGATGACCGGACCGCTGATCAGCCCGCCGTACTCGTTGCGGATGTACTGGGGTGGAGTGGAGCTCAAGTTCTGGATCTGGCGGGCAACGAGGCCGCCATAGTTGTTGCGAAAGGTCTCGAAGGCATCGCCATGAAACTGATTGGAACCGCTCTTGGCGACCAGCGTGACAGACGCGGGCCGGGAATATGCGGCATCCGAACCGGCGGTCTCGAAGCGGAACTCCTGAATTATGTCGAGGCCGGGCTGCACGGTCGACATGCCGCCACCAAAGCGGTCGACCATCGAGATTCCATCGAGTGACATGTCCGTGGAGCCCACTTTCATGCCGTTGGTGTGGGGAGCAGCGCCGCCCTCAACGCCGGCGGTCAGGTTGAACAGGTTGGAGACCTGCCGTCCGTTGAGAGGCAGCTCTTCGATTCGCAGAGCATCCTTGACGTCACTGACCGAGCCCTTTTCGGTTTCGATGATGGGGGCGGCATCGTTGACCTGGACGGCGACATCGACGCTGCCGACCTCCATGGCCGGATCGACGACGGCGTCCTGGCCAGCCTCAAGGAGCAACGTGCCCGTGTACTTCTTGAAATGCGCGACCTCTACGGTGACGGTATACGGCCCTATTTGGACGGAACCGAAGTAGAATGCGCCGACCTCCGTTGTTTGGACGGTCTGCATCACGCCGGTGGCCGTGTTGGTGAGAGTGACTTTGGCGTTGGGGATGACTGCGCGGCTCTGATCGGTGACCGTACCGTGCACTACGCCAAGCCCCGTTTGGGCCGCCAGCGGCAACGCGATGGCAGCCAGGAATATCAGAATAAGGAATTTTTTCAAAGCCTGGGGGAAAGCAGGCTGGGACGTAACCATGTGTCCTTCACCTCCTGGACAGCTCGAACGGAGGGGGTCGGATGGGGGGCTTTGTAACAGCCTGGAACAAAGTGCACAGGAGACGCCATATTGGATTCCCCTTCGACTACCTCGTGTTATCAGACTAAAGGCACTTTTTCCCCGTGTCAACCCAATTTTTTGTTGAAACTGGCACTTCAACCGCCGTAATCTGAAAGTGCTTCATTGTCGAGTGTAAGAAACTATCCAGATGGAACGCGTATCCCAGCCGCGGAGCATTCTGCGAGTCGGCCACGTCAGGGCGGCGAACCGAGCTGCGGTGCTACGGCTGCTGCGGCGGCATCGGCAATTATCGCGCGCGGAACTGGCGCGCCGGACGAGTCTTTCCGACGCGGCGGTCTCACGGATCATCGCGGAGCTAGTGCTGCAGGACCTGATTGTCGAACTGGGCAGCGGCCCCGAGACGGGCGGCCGGCCAGGGGTTCGACTGGCGCTGAACGAGGATCGGTTCAAGGCGATTGGCGTGGACATTCAGGACTTTGAGACGCGGGTCTCCTTGGGAACGGTAACCGGGCGAGTGCTGACGACGGAGCGGTTCCGAACCCCGTCCAATCCGACCGAGGCACTGGAGAAGATCGCAGCGAGCGTGCGACCCATTTGCGAGAGTCTGGTGCATCCTCCAGTGGGGATCGGCGTCAGCACGAGGGGATTGGTTGACAACAGAACCGGCGTAGCCGAGCTCGGCAGCAACCCGGCCTGGATCCACGTAGAAATGAGGGCCTATCTTGCCGGCCGCACCGGCATGCCGGTGTTTGTCGAGAACAATGTCCGGGCAGCGGCCCTGGCGGAGTACGTGTTTGGGAGCGCCGATGTACAGGGTGCGCAGTGCCTGCTTTTCCTGATGGTCAGCGAAGGCGTGGGCATGGCGATCGTGCTGAACGACAAGGTGTACCGAGGCCCGCGGATGGCCGCTGGCGAGATTGGACAGATGGTGATCTCGGACCGCGGTGGTCCGGAACGGGACAACCGGCCGGGATGCCTGGAGATGCTGGCCTCCGATGCGGCGACGTGTGAGCGCTACAATGCGCTAGCCGGTATGAAGACTCGCGCCTCTTCCAGCAGTTACCCGCAACAGATTCGGCAGATATGCCAACTCGCCATGGAAGGCGACCCAGCCGCTCGCGCGGCGCTGAACGAGTCCGCGCGGTACCTTGGCCTCGGCATTTTCAATGCGGTATGGGCGCTGGACGCAGATGCGATAGTTATCGACGGCACGATGACCGAAGCCTGGCCGCTTGTATCGGCGGCCATCCGCGAGCAATTCCCGGAAGGCCCGCAGTTCCTCAACTTCCGAAACCTCGTGTTGCGGCCGTCGGCACTCGGAGGTGAGGCATCGCTCATAGGGGCGATCACAGTGCCGTTCGCCCCGCTCTTCGCGTCCGAGGAAAGCCCCATCTGAAAGCTGAGACTCAAGCGTGCCGCGTTTCTCAAAATAGGGATCAGGCACTACCAAAGGAGTTTCGATTGCGGGCCGCTTCGACAAAGCCCGCGCGCCACTGCAGTGGCGGAAGTGGATGTAGCCGGGAGCAGGCTTTGCGCGATGGCGCCGCCCCCTGACAAACTGGCATCCTGGTTCACCGGTATCACGGTGAACATGAGCCGCCGGTCCTAATCACGTTGGCCGGGAGGACCCTTCAGGCCAGGGTCGAACTACGTTTCCATCCTTCGCTGACCGGCGTTCCAGCGGACTCGGCAGCCTCTTCTCAAGGACTCCATGGCCATGCAACAGACGACGCTGGTTCTCTGTCCCATCTCAATCGTGGCCACGGGCTCCTTACGGTCGCGCAGGCATTCCAGAAAATGCGCGATGTGCGCGCCACTGGCCGATTCGAACGTATCGGGTTCGCGCCGCTCCATGCTCGCCTTCACATCCACGCTGTTGGTTTGAGGATAGAGGGCGTAGGATTCGCGCCCTAAATCGAAGCGGGCCTTGGCGCCGTGGAACTGCTGCATCTGGTCGTTGAACATCCGGTAATGCATCGCCTTGTAGCCGATAGTGAACACCAGCAAGTAGTTCTCGGGGAATTCTACGGAGATGCTGCATGTCTCGGGAATCTCTCCGCCGTCCAGGTTCACCTTACCTCCCGAGCAAGTGACGGCGAGCGGGTAGGAGGAATTCATCATCCACTGGACGCCATCAACGATGTGGGCCGCCTGCCCGACGACGATTCCGCCCGAGTAGTCATAGAACTGAAGCCAATTGAAGTAGCGGAAAGCATTCAGCGGTCTTTTCGGCGCTGGACCAAGAAACAACTCCCAATGCAGCTTCCCCTGGAGTTGGGCCGTGCTGAGCGAGTCCCAGTAATTCGTCCACCAGGCGTTTACTAGCCGGATCTCCCCAGCCGCCCCAGAATCGAAGATACGCTTGGCTTCCTGATACAGGGGATAACTTCGCCTCTGAGTACCGATCTGGGCCACGCGTTTTGTGCGACGCACGGCCTCGATCATACGGAAGCCATCCTCCACCGAGTGAGCCAGTGGTTTCTCGACGTATACGTCCTTGCCTGCGTCAACCGCGTCGATCAGCATTTGGGCATGCTGGTGGTCCGGCGTGGCGATGATCACAGCGTCGATCGACTTGTCCTCAAGCATAAGGCGGTAATCAACAAATGGTTTTGCACCCGCCGAGGCGGCCTTCGCTCCCGCCTCCAGACGCGTTTCGTAGACGTCGCAGACGGCCGTTATTTCCGCGCCGTGCGCCCGGAATTGTCCTGTAAGATAGGTTCCGCGGCCACCCATACCGATCGTGGCGCAGTTGATACGGTCATTGGCGCCGAGAATGCGCACGCCGCCTAGCGCTGCAGTCCCAAGAAAAGACCTTCGATCGATTTGCATGTCCCTCAATCTCCTTTCCGCGTGTCTTGCCGACCCAAATCCCAGTCTGGCGAACGATGCTGGCGCCTGTGCAGTAACGCTACCCAATAGCCGTTCATCGTGTATCGAGCCGTTGATTCCAAATTAACTCCCGATTCACGTCCGCCACCACGAGACTTTCTCAATCCGGCGATACATGCCTGGTGTCGCTAGAAGGCATTTTCTCCGCCTTCCATGTCCATGCGAACAAATGGTGCTTGTGCAATTGGTAAGCCTGGAACAGCGGTTCCTTTCCGTACCGAACGTCCGGCGTGAAATAGAAACTCCACGACTCGCAGTCGAGAACGATAGGAATCTCCGTCCCCAGAGGTACGTTTCGAAAGAGTTCAATGAGACTCGTGCGGTTTTGAGCGCCAGTCCACTCCCTCTGTTTCTCCTCCTGGATGTCGCCCACCTCAGTGAGCCATGGCGAGTCGAAATACACTTTCGCGCGACACCAATTACTCTTGTCAAACGGGTCCAGACCCTGGGGAAGCTTCACCCAGACAGTCGCATCCTCTCCCGGCTCCAAGATTCCGTTACCATTCCCCTGGCCTTCAGTAACTGTACGCTGGACGCTCTCTCCACCGCCTTGGTTGCCTCTCTGACGAAACACAGGGAAGGTCTTGGTTCTGCCATCAAGGACAGACACATCGGCCGCTGGTGGAATCTTCTCAGGTGCGATCAGAACATCAATTTGCCGATCTTCTTCGGAGTAACCATCGAAGACCAACTTCAGCGCGAGGCGGGCATGGGCGAAATCACCTTCTCCAGACGTGAAACGGACCTGAAAGCTGGAGCTGAGATCGGCGAATTTGCCTGGAGCAATTTCCTTCACTTCGGTGCTGCCGTTGAGAATTTCAACCGTAGGGTAAATGGAACTTAGGTCTACCCGCAAATCCACCATCGGAGTTACACGCGGGTTGAACACGCGTATCGGCAGAGTCACTACCTTTCCGGGCAGCGGCCGCAGGACGTCTCTTGTCGTCACCGGGAGCAGAACGGGCGACTGCTGGCCAGCGCCTGGACCGGTGAAGCTCAGTTCGTGGCCCCCGCAATCTACTTGGATTCTCAGGCGTCCTTCGCGATCGGCTTGAATCGAGCGCTCATCCGACTTTCCGTCGGCGGCACTGAAGTCTAAGACTCGGTAATCCGAGTCTGGACGATAAAGCGGCGCAGTTACGAGATTGATGGCGCTACACGAGGCCGCAGGCCCATCCGGAGCCCAGCGTCGCGTTCGCAATCCTAGACCGCCTTGGGTTACGTGCTGGAGGTAAAACAGCGTGGGCTGAGTACTATCAGCACTCAATCGATAGTCCCAGACGGAGAAATCGCGGAAGGGGCTCGTGTAGTTCCACTCTGCCGGCACGGTATCCAGCGCCGGATTCCCGAAAGCACGCATGTGGAAGTCCAGCGTTTCGGCGATCGACGTAGCCCAATGGCGGTGATATTCATCCTGCCGATACTCAAAATCTACGCTGGGTGCCATCGCGTAAGCGCTTCGCGTTTCTTCATGATACTGGCTGATATAATCTCCGCTGGCTCGGATAAGCCGGACCATGGTGTGTTGGTGACTAAGCACGTGGTCCTTTGGACGCCACAGCGAACGCCTGCCTTTCTCGCCGACGTAAAACTCCGGTCCCGGGTTAAACGCGGAAGCGCTGCCAATTAGGTCAGGAAAGCGGGCGCTCAGATATAGGCTCATGAAGCCTCCCATGCTCAGGCCGGATGTCGCACGGTAGCGGCGGCTGTTCAGAGTACGATACGTCGAATCAACGTGCTGAATGAGCTCGAGAAAGTACTGACCATAGTCAAACTCGCCGCCGCTCGGACGCACGTCGTAGGGAGTTCCCCCATAGAACCCTGTATAGTCTCGCGCGACATATCCGTCCGCAGCAACCACGATTACGTCATGCGCTGCCACGAAAGCGGCAATTTTAGGCACAGTGTCGAGGCCGCCGTCGTACTTTTCAAGCGTGTACCGGTCGCTGTGGCCGTGGAAATAGTATACGACAGGATACCGTTTAGATGACGTCAAGTAGTCGGCTGGCAAAAACAGGCGATATCTGCGCGTCTCTCCAAACACCCTCGAGTCGTGACTCCTATCGTAGTATGGCTGTTCTGCGCTCAATAACCCTACAAGCATCAGCGCCCACGGCAACAATAGGATGCGCATAATGTAATTGCACCTCCATTCCACCGTCTCGGCCACAAAAACCGGCGATGTTGTCTAAGTCCCCTAGCGGCATGCAACCGTCGATCCAGATTTAGACTCATGACACGCCGAGAGATGCGCGACCCGCTGCGAAGGCTGCATGGTTGCCCATCCGCCTACCTCCCAAGTAACTTCCTTCCAGCAGCTCCTTCGCACGGAGCCAACTCAGTTCAAACGAACTCTCCGACGCATATCCTTATGCCACTCCCGAATCGGTGAGCCTTGGCAGTAAGCACACTTTGCACCAGCTCTTCGACTAGCTCGCTTTTGCCTTGAACTATCAATGTTTTAGAATACATTCACCCCAACAGTCCGCGACTGCCCACTCAGAAGGTCATTCACACGAATGGTCCACCTTCCAGGAGTATCGTTACAGGCAAAAGGAATTGCGTATGCACCAGATCCGTTTAGAGCAAGAACATTACTGGAGTAATAATCAACCACTTTCCCAGCGGGGTTTCGGATGTCGAGATGAAACACATGTGTCGCAGCCAGTGACGATCCATCGAAGCCGAGGCCGATCCGCGCGATCTCGCCGCGGGCGATCCGCTGTGGTGCCGAGATTCGAATAGCCGGTAGCGGAGAAGGGCTGAATGCAAAAACGGCGGGTTCGTATGGATCAAGTGTGACAGTGATTTCCTTCTGTCGGCCCAAGGCTTTTGCGCCGCGGATGTCGTATGAATACAAATCAGCGGGCAGTAGCAGACGAATGGTCCTGGGTTTCTCAAAGCGCTCGTTGGATTTGAACTCGGGTGGTCCAAGCTCGTCGACTCTCAATTCTGGATTGCTTAGCAGACCAACTATGATCACGCCACCGTTCCGGAATCTGTGAGTTTCGACACCTACGACGGGTCGGTTCATCTCATCCACAGCCGCGAATGCCGGCCTCATACCGTTCTCACCGAGGAGCTTCCTCATTGCTTCATGCAATTCGCCCTCTTTATTAATTAGGCGGAGCTGATGATAGTCTAAAACGCTTAGCTGGACAGCCCTGCCGCGACCCTGGAAGGCATTGAATATGCCGGAAAGCCTCGACTGGGACAGCCTTCGACTGTGCTCGTCGAAAAGTCCCGGATCACCGTCGGCGATGACAAAACCGCCCCGCTCCATAAATTCCAGGATGGCCTTTGCTTCGGGCTCAGAAAGCGCACTCGACCTGGGCAGAATCAAGACGCGGTAGCCTCGCCGCACCAACTCACCTTGCTCCACTTGACCGTATGCCACGAAGTTGTATTGCAGCCCCAAGTCTTCAATGAGGCGACAATATGACTCCCTTAAACGCAAGAAGTCGCTGTCGATGCGTTCCGTGGATGATGTGCGGTTGATCCACGCGTCGCCTTGTGGTCGCTGTGCTAACATCCACTCTGTACGCAAACTGGCCTGAGAGTAATGAATAGCGACTGGATCTGACTCGCGCACGCTGTTGATCAGCAAGGCAGCGATGCCATCACGCAATTCAGTGTAGTAGGGCATGACTTCACGGCCGCGAGGCCCAATGGCGCCGTCGTTAGTCACGTGCTCGCCCTTCTCATCCCAAATCAGGTTTCCTCTGGCGCCATGAAGCAATTCGTACCAGATGCGGTGCTTCTCCCACGGCCCGCGAGCAAAGGAAGTCGTAACGACCGCGATGCCCGGATTAAACGATCGAATCATCTCGATGTTGTTGCCGATGTCGTATGGCTCAATCGCGCTCAGCACCTGGCTCAACCGATAGTAGTCGTATCCGCCCCATCCTGGCATCTGCGCTCCCGCAATGCCGACATACGCATCCGGGTCGACAGACCGGATCGCGGCTACGCCCATCTTCAGCGCTCGCGCGTATGAAACGTCCATCCATTCCTTGTGGTCGGCCCAAGACGAAAAGTTGTCGTCGGCCCGCTTCATTGCTTCGTGCGTGGTGTCAGGAATAACAGCGTCCCACCTCTCAAAACCTGTTCCCCATTGCAGATTCAACGCAGCCAATGTCGCATACCGTTCTTTCAGCCACACACGCATTTCCGCGAGAGATTGGTCCGAAAAGTCGAAATCCCAGTAGGCGGCCAGATCGGCAATGCCGGACTCATCCGCAAGATCGTAGAAAAGAGGGCGGTAGGGTGATTGGACGCGTGTCGCTTCTACCAGTCGATCATGGATCGCGCTCAACCACGCGGGGTCAGAAAAACTCGGATGTCTTTTGAACGCCTCATTGCTCGCGGGGTTCTTCCTGTAGAGTTCCTTGGCCTGCAGATAAGACCAGTTCTGGATCCGGTCGGACCGGTAGCGATGGTACTCAGAATAAAAGTCGGTGGCGAGGTTCTCAGCATACCAACGAAGGTTGTTCTTCAGTAGAAATTCCGGGGGCGTCCTAGCGTTGCCGTTGAACTGGCCGGCATTGATTCCAAGGGTTTTCAGCGTTCCGAAGCGCTCGGCGCTGTACGGTTGCCACATCACGATCGTGTAATCCCACCACGCGCGGTCGGGCGGCTTGGCCACGAAAGCTATGTCGGCGTCTTCCTCTCGATGATCCTTTGCACCGCTCTTGTTCACCCCCTCGAACGAGAAGTGAACGTGCAGTTCGTTCGTCATCGCAACGGCGTGCCGAAGATCCAGCGTGAATCGCATCTCCGTCTCGTCGGTCAATACCACAGAAATCTTTCGCTCCTCGACCGTGCGCCCCAATATATCTGTCCAAGTAATCGCCAACTCGCCCCTGCCCGTTGCCAGCTGATTAGTCCGGTAAGTAGCAATGACTGTACGATCCCGCTCCAATACCTCCGACGGCAACACGATTTCTCGAGAGCTACATACACTCGTCACAAATAGAAAGAATGGTGCCAACATCCCAACCTGCAGCATCGCGCTCTCTCCTGAAATCACTTCCCTTTCAGAGACACCAACGGATCCAGCACCTCGCCCCGCAATTCAAGGCGTGCAGCAAGCAGGTCCGGCTGAGCCTCGACGGCCTTTTGCATAAGCTTGAGAGATTCATTGCGGCGGCCCTCATGCTTCTCCACCAAGCCGAGCAGGTAGTGCGCTTCCGCACGCCTGCGCGCGTCGGTCGAATTGACTTCTGAGAGCGCGAAATTCTCGAAGTGCTTCTGAAGCCCACGTGCTTCGGTGGTCCGCCCAATTCGCTCCAGAGTTAGCACCATGAAGTAATTCTCGCTGTTCCAACTGTCGCGGTCTCCTGACAACTGCTCCACCCCGGAGACGCCCTCTTCGTAAGCCTGCCTAGCCTCGACGCTCCTTCCGAGGGCCTCGAACGTCCGGCCCAAGTAGTATTGCAGCCTGGGCGAGGACTGAGCCTGGAAATCGTCGACCCCCAACGACACCGGCGGCTTCATCGCAGCTTCGAAGATCCTAAGGGCTAGTGAGTGATCGCCTCGGTTGAACGCCTCAGCGCCGGTGGCAAACTGCATCAGGCGGAACTTGTCTCGCAGACCATAAGTCCGATGACGAGGGGCGAACTGATGAGTGTCGATCAAGTGCTTCGCCTCGTCATAGCGGCCTTCCATCAAGTTAGCCGTAAGCATGCCCTCCATGAGGTCATCATCATTAGGTGATCCTTTCAGGGCTTTCTTCAGCAAGGCTAGTTGCTCGTCGAATTTGCCTGCTCGCGCATACAGGATGCAGAGATCGTTGAAGGTACGTATGTGCGCCGGATTCAATTCAACGGCCCGTTCCAATTGTTCGGCCGCCTTATCAGCACCGAGTCCCTGCTCGGCGTAGGCCAACCCCAACGCCCGCCGCGAAGAGAAGTCATCGGGATGCGCACCTATAGCGGCTTCCCATTGCTCAATCGCCTCTTCAGGCCGCACGCGGTAGTAGAGCAGGCACGCCAGGTCGAATCGCGCAATGTTGTCCTTCGGATCGATCTGCACGGCCTCCGCAAGTGGCGCTTCGCTCTCTTCTCGATACGGGAAGCGGTCCACTTTGCCAACCGCCGCGCGCGCTCTCTTCAGAGACTCGGCCGCCGCTTCAGCGCTGCCTGCACGACGCTGGCAGTAAGCGAGCGTATAGTAAAACTCAGGCGTGGTTCCCCAGGGATCGCTGTTGGTTTTCTCAACCTGTCGCAGGATCTGGACAGCCTCGTTCCATCTCCGGAGGTTGCGGTAGAAGACCGACACGCCAATCGCTTCCTGGCTTTGTCCGCCCATTAAGCGCAGGAGTTCCGCTTTTGCCACCGGATCCCCAATCAGGAAGTTGCGCTCAGCTTGTGCTATGCGGCTGGTCGGATCGATCCGTTCCAGTTCAACGATTTCCTTGAGCGCGCGTGTCTTATCACCCTGCTCTCGGTAGGTTAGAGCCAGTGATGAGCGCGCGATGAGATCGTCCGTGTTGGCGTCGAGCGCCCGTTGAAAATGGCCAACTGCTTCCTCGTAGTCCTTCCTGAGAAGTGCCAACCGGCCGAGATGATATTCTCGCTCGCCGTAATAAGCGCTGGTTGTCCATATGTAATACAGGCTGCGCTCAGCTTTCTTGTCCTCTTCCAAGGCGAACTGGCTGATCGCCAGGTAGTAGTAGCCTTCGTCGGAATACGGATCACGTTCTACTACCTTCTCAAGATGCGTCACGGCGAAAGATGGACGGCCGTGATTGAAGTCATTGATGCCGAGCAGCAGATGTGCGCGGGAGTAACCTGGGTCCAGCTTGAGAGCCTTTTCGAGGAGGACGATTGCCCCTGCTTCATCGAGTTCCTTTAGCTTGAACTCGGCTGCCAGTGTCAACTCCTCCACACTCATTTCTTCCAGCGCCTTGTGCGCACTTTCCAGCGGCTTAGTAAAGGGTGTATATTCCTTGCGGCCTGGGTTGACATCGGGGCGCAGGTAGTCCAACAATGGACGGCCGCCGGAATCTGTCACAGTCACAGCCAATCCCGACAAATTCATGCTACCGATCCTGGCCTTATCGAGGGACAGCCGAAACGGTTTGGCAGGGCTGAGATCAATGGAGGTGCGCAACAATTCGCCGGACCGCGCCTTAACCACTAAAGTAGCTCCTGGAATCACGCGCGTTGCCGCAAGCATGATTCGCAGCGGCGCGCTCGTGCCCGACTTTTCCCCCGGCATTTGAAGGTTTAAGGCGACATCGCGCGTCAGCGTCGTCAGTCCTTCTGTCCCCGCAACCGGCACCCACCATTCGCTCCAGCTCTCGACCTTGTGCGGCGCGACCCATTCGTAGTGGCCGTCCCAAACGTACCGGCCGCTCTGGAGTTCGACGTACGGCCCAGCGTTGTCCGTATAGCCATGCTCCAGGTTCTTGGAACCTTCGCCGTAGCCGAAAGTCCACAACTTCATCCCTTGAACGATCCGCCTGTCGGCGAAGCGGAACACGCCGTAATCCCGGTCAAACTGATATGCGCCCTGGAAGTTGTCGTAGATGTCGATTCCAAACACGCCCAGCATGTGTTTGTTGTTCCTGTCCAGGCTATAGTCGATCCCGTTGTAGAGCGGCCAGTCCGCAATCTCGGCCGTTGTATGTCCCACGGTCCTGGTCATGGGATAGATGAAGCGCGTCTGAGGTGTCGCCGAGATGGCCGTATTGATCCATAACATCTGCGGCATTCTGCCACCCTGCGTGTTGTAGCAAAAGACGCTGATCTGCAATGCTGCAATGCCGGGGTGGAGCGTGGCTGTCAGGTTCACTTTCATTTGGTAAACGGGATCCAGTTCGCCTAGCACGAGCGAAATACTACCATCGTTATGACGAACTATCTTGTTCGACCAGAACGGCTCGCCGTGAAGCGTGAGCATATGCAGATCGTGAGGACCGGTTAGCTCAAGTCCCGACTGCTCCCAACTGTTCCGCGGATTGTAGTGCGAGGGCTTGATGACGTCGTTGCGATAGAAGACCTCCCTTCCGCGTACTTTGTCGTAAAGGGAGAAGATCCTGCCGCCCAACTCCGGCAGATAAGTTAGCTTCAGATATTTGTTCTCAACGAAGATGGCGCGGTATGTCTGTGACTTAGGCCCCTCCGCCTTGAGCGGCATGATGTATGTGGTGAAAGGATACATGCCGGTAACTGTCGAATCGCGAAAAAGAGGGGGCTCCAATTCTCTGCCGGTGTGCTGGTACGTCGGAATAGTCAGTGTTCCTTCGTAGGTTGTGACATCTGGAACGGCAACGGCAATCATCGGCACCGCAGCAAGCATGAGCATCAAAAGCACGCGTCTCATTTCACGTTCTCCCGCAAGTCCCGCTTAGACTGACTGACGATTTCAACCAGAGCCACAATGTGACCCAGGCTATCGTAGACCGGGGCCAGAACGGAGATCATCCTTGAACCGCGGCGAACCGTGACCCGATCGGCCGTGTCCAGAACGCGCTTCATTTCCGGAGGCATCTCCTGGTGCAGATCCCCCCATTTCCAAAAGCCGCTCATCTCATAAACGTTGCGGATTATAATCTGGATTTGGGGCGGGCTGGACGTGACCGGCATCCAGAGGTTCGCGTCGCATGCTTCGGTGCACAAGCGCGACAGGCGCATCAGTGCCTTCTTTGTCTGTATGAATGCCTGGTCGTCAACGTCATAATTGTCGCTGGCCAGCCATGGGTCGCGTGGGTCCGTCTTGAGAAGAAATTGCAGGGATCGCGGCGTCTGGATGCGCAGGCAGACATCGCCGTCCACCATCGCTGTCGCTACTTGCGCTACGCGGTCGAGTTGCTTGGCCTGGTCCTCGGATTGGGCAAATAGAAGAGGGCTTGCGGCAAACAGCAAGATTGTTCTGAGACTCATTTGACCTCCTGTGCCAGTTCGAGAACATACGCCCGCACCCGCTGCCATGCCGCTGCGTCGAGAGTGCTGCCGAATCTGGGATCTTCCGGTGAAGCTTCGTCGGCATTAGTCCACTCCAGGGGATCTTTGCTGGCGAAGGCCGGCTTAGGAGTCCACCAGTCCTTCGTCGTAGTTTCGTTGAAGTGCCTCGCCGCCTCCGCCCTCAGCCGCTCGATGGGTTGCGTCTTCCGATACGTGTTCAGAAGCGTGATGTCCTGAACGGCATTGCGCTGAATTTTCAGCCGTATCGAGGGGATCGGAGCGGCAATTCCAAAACGGTCGCCTGGATAGACCAACGCCTCACTGCCGCCCTCGAATTGAAACCAGGGATCGGCGCCCGGGGCGGTTGTCTGCCAATGAACAAAGCCGTCGATACCCCACATCCAGGGCCGCAGAACCTGCAACGTGATATGCGAGGATGGCTCCGTCACGGCTGGTGTTCCTCCGTAGATCCACACGATATCGCCGCGCTCCTTTAACATGCGCGGCGCATAGTCATACCAACCGAACTCGCCTCCGCCGCAGACCCAGAAATTGATGATGCCGGCAAGCTCTTTGAATTGCCGCTCCATGGTCCAGCTCACGTCCGCGCGGGTAACGAACTTGACCGGAGTATCGGCGGGCACAGCCAGTTTCAGCAATCGCGCGTACTCTCGGATGTAATCATAGTCGCGGACAAATCGCGCCTCATCGCCGTCCCAGGGGAATCCTTTGTAGCGCTTCTTATGATTGAAGAACATCTCGAAGCGGGTCGCGGTCCAGCCTTTCTCGCGGAAATGCCGCTCCATGGCCGACACAACGTTCACGAATTCCTTTTCGTATCCGGGCTCACCCCACCATAGGAATGAGGCCGGCCATTCCGGGTTGATCGGAAGGTAGACAAAAGGTATCGGCTTGGGACTGCGCCTGGAAGTCGCGAAAGCGGAGCCATCGAAAAGCGGACCGTACTGCAGGTCAAATAAGGTCCAATCGACGATGTGTTTATTCTTTCCAGAACCTTCCAAGCGCGGAGCAAACTCGGGTCCCACTTTGCCGGCGTGGCCATAGCCCAATTGGTGAAACACTCCGCGGTTTTCGTAGAAAATGCGGTGGTAGGAGTGGATCAGAGTGAAAAATTCGTCGCTCGCGAAAAAGTCCGCTCCGAGACGATCACGGAGAGATGGATAGTCGTCCGCGAGCCAGGAAGTGCCATAGCTGTTGTGGTCGATGGCGACAGCATCTTCCGCCGGAACCGTTGCCCCAATGACGCGCAGCGTGATGGGAATCGATGCGGCGCCCCCACCCGCCTTGAGCGTCGCCGTCGTCTTGTACGTGCCAGGGCGGGTGTTCGCCGGCACCCAGATGTCTACCCAGAAGGCCTGCGCGGTCTGATGCGGTATCCGATTGTCGGGCTCCGGCATCGCCGACCGGTATGGGGATTGAACGGGGACAAGCGCATCAGGATAGAAACGCTTCGACGCCGTCAGAAAGTGAAACCACTCGCGGTACAGGTCGGTCTGCAGGCCGCTCTCCGCCGGGAAGCCTTGCACTTCGAGGCCGTACGCGCCGCCTTCCGGCAGGATGGCGATCAGGTGGCAGGAGGCGTATGCTGCACGCCCGCTCTCAAGCACGATCTGGCGCGCTGGAGCGGCGCCTGTCACCCGGTCGGCTTCTACGATGCCCCCGAAAGGATCCGGGCGCAGATGCTCCGGCAAACCCATAAGGTCTCCGCCCGCGCATCGCAGCGCCGTTGCCAATACGATTGCGATACAGAATCTCACGCCAAGCCCCCCGCAAGTTCCATCTTCCCCCGTGGGGAAACACTATCTTACTGCCGGTGACTAAGTGAATGTGGTCCGCGGGCGACGTCGCGTGGGAAACGCCACCCTGGTAAGGTGGAATCCCGATGTCCTGAGACGATCGCAGCGTCGCAGCGATCTGCAACCGCGCCTTCCGGCGACCTCCTTCTCAAGATTAACCGGCTCCACGACCGGCGCCGGGACGCTATGCTGGCTTGTGACACGTTCACGGAGGTTCGCTCATGCCAATCCGCATCCTCGCCATGGTCATCCTCCTGAGTGCGGCGGTTCAGGCCGAGACGGTCTCCAAGCTGTGGACACGCGGCTACACGGTGATTCCGGAGCCGCAGGAAGTTGAGATCAAGGACTCTGATCTGCGGTTCGGTCCCCAATGGGTAGTGCAACTCGGCCCCGGGGTCGCGGCCGCCGATGTGGCGGTCGAAAGTCTGCAGGAATCGCTGGAAGCGCGTTACGGATTAGCGCGGAACGCGACTGCGGGTGCGGCCTCCACGGTGCAGTTGCGCGTGGCGGCCGGCAGCGTGACGCCGGGCCAGTCCACGGATCCGGATAAGCAGTCCGTCGCGGAGCAAGCCTATCGTCTGGAGACTAGCCCCGCGGGCATCGTCATCACCGCCAATGCTCCGCTGGGGCTATTCTATGGCGTTCAGACTTTCGTGCAACTCCTGCGGCCCCGCGGCGGTGCGTATTACCTGCCACAATGCCGCATCGCCGATTGGCCGGACCTGCACCTGCGCCATATTTACTGGGATGACGCGCATCACCTGGAGCGCTTACCAGAACTGAAGCGCATTGTCCGACAGGCGGCGTTTTTCAAAATCAACGGATTCACTCTGAAACTCGAGGGGCACTTCCAGTTCCGCCACGCGCCAGCCGTGGTCGAGCCGTATGCGCTCACGCCGGCAGAGTATCAGGAGCTGACCGATTATGGCCGCCGCTACCACGTCGAAATCATCCCTTATCTGGACGGCCCGGGCCACATCGCCTTTATCCTCAAGCACCCCGAGTACGCGCAGTTCCGTTCCTTCCCTGACAGCAACTATGAGCTATGCGCGACCAATCCCGACGCCGTGAAACTGCTCTCAGGTATGTTCCAGGATCTTGTGGACGCCAATCGCGGCGGCAAGTTCATTTACTTCTCCACGGACGAGCCGTACTATATCGGCCTGGCCGACAACGCGCAGTGCCGGGAGAAGACAGCCGCCGAGGAAAAAGGAAGCGTGGGCAAACTGCTTGCCGATTTCATTACCAAGGTCGCCAACCCACTGCACGAGCAAGGACGGACGGTCATCTTCTGGGGTGAGTATCCACTCAAGCCTTCCGATATCGAGGCCTTGCCGTCGTATCTCGTGAACGGCGAAGTCTACGGCCCGGAATTCGATCCGCTATTCCACAAACATGGCATCCGCCAAATGATTTACACCTCGACCCAGGGTGAAGCCGGACGTTTCTTCCCCGACTATTTCAACCTGCCCAATTCCCGGCGCTTGCATCCGGTGGCCTCGCAAGTCGACCGCCTCACCGACGGATTCCGTGAGATTTCCTATGCCCCGACCCGGAATCAGACCGACATCCTTGGGGCCATCGTAGCGGGCTGGGGCGACGTCGGCCTGCACCCGGAGACGTTCTGGCTGGGGTATGCAACGATTACCGCGGCCGCGTGGCATCCTGGCACACCGTCCGTGCAGGAGTCGGCGGCCGCATTCTACCGGCTCTTCTATGGCGACAGCGTCACGAACATGGACCGTGTGTACCAGCTTATGAGCCAGCAGTCGCACTTCTGGTTCGACAGTTGGGAATGGGGCCTCTCGCCGCGCAAGCCGCGTTTCGGCTACTCTCATGGCCTTTACAACCCCCGGCAGCCGTTGAAGGACCAGACGCTGGGGCTGCCGCCGGCTCCAGACTCAGGTTTGAAATTCGATGCCCGATGGACCACGGAGAACTCGCAACGCCTGGAACTCGCCGCCGATGCGCTCAATGAAAACGACGAATTACTGGGCCTGCTGAATGAGAATCTGCAGAGGGCCGAGTTGAACCGCTACAATCTGGAGGTTTATATTTCGATTGCCCAGCTCTGCCGCCAGAATCTGGAGATGCTCATCGATATCGGGGGCATCAGCTCGCTGCTCGAATCCGCCCAGCGCGCAGCCGGGGAGCAACAGCCCAAGGAAGCCGTGGAAGCGCTGGACCGGGCGCTGAATCTGGCACGCCAGATCCGGCAGCGGCGCAACACCGTCCTGCGGGATGCGTCAGCGGTCTGGTACAAGAGCTGGCTGCCGCGCGTCGCGCAGGCCAACGGCCGCACGTTCCTCCACGAACTCGACGATGTGAAGGACCACGTCCCGGATCGGACCGTGGATATGAGCTATCTCGTCGATCGGGAATTGCAGTTGCCGTTCGGCGCATGGGTAGAAGCCATTCGCGCCGCACGCAATCAATATGCGGCGGCGAATCGCCTGGCCGCGGACCCGCTGAGATTCGATTGGCTGGACATGGGAGACCATCCCGTGGTGGCCGGCATCCCGGAGGAATAATCATTGAGCGCGACTCCAACCGCCGGCGGCACAGCCGGCCCCACTTTGAAACGCGTCCTCACGCGGCGCGATCTGATCCTCTACGGCCTGGTGATTCTCACGCCCACCGCGCCGTACCCGGTTTACGGAATCGTGCAGCAGACCTCGCACGGCCACGCCGCTCTCAGCTACCTCGTGGCAATGGTGGCGATGCTGTTTACGGCCGCCAGCTACGGCAAAATGTCGGGCGCATTCCCCTCCGCCGGTTCTACCTATACGTATGCGCAGCAGGCGCTCAATCCGCACGTCGGTTTCCTGGCCGGCTGGGCGATGATCCTCGACTATTTCCTTATTCCTTTACTCAGCGTGGTCTACGCCGCGCTGACTGCGAATCGGATGCTGCCGCAAGTGCCCTACGCGGCGTGGGCCGTCTTCTTCACGATTCTGATTACGCTGATTAACGTCCGCGGTATTCGCGTCACCGCGCAGGCCGGCAACGTGATGATGGCGCTAATGACGGCGTGCGCCGCTTTGTTCGTCATTGTGGCGGCTCGCTATGTGATGATCCGCCATGGCGCCGGCGGGTTGATTGTGCCGCAAGCGATCTATGACCCGCATACGTTTGAAATGCGCCCGTTGATGCTGGGTGCGGCGATTGCCAGCCTCTCCTATATCGGTTTCGATGCCATCTCCACGCTCGCCGAGGACACGATCCACCCGGAGCGCGATATCTCCATCGCGACAGTGCTGGTGTGCTTCATTCAGGCGGTTTTCTGTGTCGTCACGGTCTACCTGGCGGCGCTGGTCTGGCCGGATTTTCACTCCTACCCCGAATCGGAAACCGTCATTCTGGACATCGGCCACAGGGCTGGCGGACCGTGGATGATGGGCTTCATCACATTCATCCTGCTCGTAGCCGGACTCGCCAGCGCACTCACGGGGCAGGCCGGCGCGTCCCGGTTGTTGCTTGGCATGGGCCGCGACGGCGTCATTTCGCGCCGCGTTTTCGCGCACGTGGATCCGCGCTTCTCGACACCGGTTCGCGGGATCTACCTGATGGGCGCCCTGGCCCTCGTGGGTTCCCTGACGATGCGCTTTCAGCTCGTTGTGGAACTGCTGAACTTCGGCGCATTCGTCGGATTCATCCTGGTCAACCTGAGCGTCATCCGCCACTTCTACCTGCGCCTCCGCCAGAGAAGCGGAGTGCAGATTCTTACCAACCTGGTTTTTCCGCTCCTGGGCGCTGTCGTATGCTCGTATATTTGGTGGAATCTCAGTTTGAAGGCTCGGCTGGCCGGATTCTGCTGGCTCGGCCTCGGCGTCATCTACCTCGCCGTGATTACGCGCGGCTTCCGAGTCGCGCCCAAGTCTCTCAGCAGCCTTAGGGAGGCCGGTTGAAATGCATCCCGATTTGCAGCAACGCTTGACCGATTACGTCGATTCGAGCCGTGAAAGGCTCATTTCTCTGATCGCCGATCTCGTGCGACACCGCTCCGAGAACACGCCTCCGGTCGGCCAGGAAGGCGCTTGTCAGCAGTACGTCGCTTCGGTCTTGAGCGCCGCGGGTTGGACGCCGGACAGCTATGAACTCGGCACCGTGCCCGGTCTCCACGCGCACCCTGTTTATGTAGCTGGCCGGGACTACGCCGGCCGGCCGAACATCGGCGCGCGCCGCGTGGGCGCCGGAAAAGGCCGGTCGCTGATTCTCTCGGGCCACATCGACACGGTGCCGCGGGGCACGCAACCGTGGACACGCGACGCCTTTGGCGGAGCGGTGGAAGGCAACCGGCTCTACGGCCGCGGCTCCAACGACATGAAGGCCGGGGTCGCGATGAACCTGTTCGTCGTCGAGGCCTTGGAAAAGTTGAAGGTGCGGCTCGCCGGAGACCTGATCTTCGAGACCGTTGTGGACGAGGAGTTCGGTGGCGTAAACGGCACCTTGGCGGGGCGCGTGCGCGGCTACATCGCCGACGCCGCCGTGATTTCCGAGCCGTCGTTCCTGCGCATTTGCGCCGCGCAGCGCGGCGGGCGCACCGCGCACATCACGTTCTCCGCCACCGGCGGGATCCTGAACGAAGGCGGATATCCGGCCGGGGTCGTGGATCAGTTGACGCATTTCCTGGTCGAGTTGCGGAAGTTCTCGGACCAGCGGCGGCGCATCGCCCTGCCCCATCCGCTGTACGCGCGCTCTGCGGATCCCGTCCCCGTCGCGGTTACCAAAATCTTCACCGCGCCATGGGGCACGCGCGAGCCGATTACCATCCCCAACGAGTGCAAGCTGGAACTGTTCTGGGAACTGATGCCTGGAGAAAGCCAGCAGGACATCGAGCGGGCGTTCTTCGAGTGGTTTGACGCGATGCTCGCCTCGGCGCCGCATCTGTTTGCCGTCCGGCCGGCCGTGGAATTCCCCATCCGCTGGTTGCCCGGCTCCGCCATCGATCCGTCCGAGCCGGTCGTTACCGGGCTCTCGGACTGCGCCGCGGCGGTCCTCAATGAGCGCCCGGAAGTGGTCGGCATCGAGGGTCCCTGCGATATGTTCGTGTTCCACCAGTTCGGCATCCCGGCAGTGCTGTGGGGCCCCCGCGGCGGCAACACGCACGCCGCCGACGAGTACGTCGAATTGGATTCGGTCATCGCCGCGACCAAGGTCTTACTCCTGTTTGTTTGCCGCTGGTGCGGAGTGGAAGCGTGAAACGTGCGGTCTGTTTGGCGCTGCTCGTTGCCTGCGCCGCGGCCGCGCAAGTGTACTCGCCCAAGGTGCTCGTGAAGGATCAGCCCGATGCATCCGACCTGCGTTTATTCACCCAAGGCATCTACCGGCAGGCCGGCGCGCACACGCCCCGTGAGCGTGCTGAAGCCATCTGGCGCTTCTTCCTGACTGACGGGCGCTTCGTCAAACCGGGTTTCTGGTATCACATCGCGGGCTGGGCCTACGAAGAGCCGATGGGCGAAGTCCTCGACACCACCAAGCTGCTGAACAGTTATGGATTCGGTCTGTGTTACCAGATCGCGCCCGTGCTCGAAGCCGTGTGGCGAGCCGGCGGATTCGAGGATGCGCGCGTCTGGTTCCTCACGGGCCACACCGTCGCCGAGGTCTTCTACGACGGCGCGTATCACCACTACGATTCCGACATGCTGGGCTACAACACGATCGGCCGCGGTCCCGCGAAGCAGTCGTCCGTCGCCTCCGTTCATCAATTGGAGAGCGATGGCAACATCATCCTTTCGAAGCTGAAAGGGCCGCGCGATGTGGACCACTCCGTGGTCGATGACCCGTGGTATCCGGCCGACGTGCGCGAGGGGGCGATGGGCGGATTGGTGGAACTGTTCACAACCACCTCCGACAACCATTTGTTCCCCTTCGAGCGCGCGCCCCACGGCCATACGATGGATTTCACGTTGCGCCCCGGCGAGCGCCTGGTGCGCTATTTCAGCCCCGAGCGGCCAGACCTGCGCTATCTGCCATACAAGTTCAACGGCCACTCCTGGGAAGAATTCCCACAGGAGGTCGCGGAGTACAACGTCCGTACCGCGGATGGTCCTCGCAGCCAGAAGGACGACCGCACCTGGGCCACGGGCCGCATTGAATACCGGCCGCCGGTCGATGCCCGCGAGAGCGCCATTTACGACGTGCGCAGCCCATACGTCGTCATCGACGCGGAGTTTCAATTCAGCGCCCCACTGGCCTCCGCGAGCCAGTCGCTGCAGGTGGAGACCTCGACTGACGGCGGCCGCACGTGGGCCGCCGCGGGCGCCCTGCGTGGCCCGCATCAAGGGAATTGGCGCGCGGAACCCGCCGTGCTCACGCGCTCCGAACATGGCCGCCGCACCGCCGTCAGCGGCTCCTACGGTTACCTCGTGAGAATCACCCGCAGCCCCGGAACTGCACTGCAAAAGGTCTTTCTGCTGACCCGTGTTCAGCTCAATCCGCGCACTCTTCCGACCCTGGCGAACGGCCACAACGAACTGGTTTACTCGGCCGGAACGCCGCGCTTACGCCAGCCTATTCCCGTCGCAGCCGCGTCCGTGCGCGAGGTGGCACAAAGTGTCACCCATGCGCGCTACGTTTCCGACGCCGGCCAAGGCTATTGGATCCCCGTGGCCGGTCGCGCCGCCGAGTTTGTTTTTCGTCTCACCAGCCCCGGCGCTACGCTGCTTTCCGGTATTGACGTGGGCGGCCGTTTTCTCGATCTCAGCACCGGCCTGGCGCCGGACAAATTCACGGCGGAGGTTCGAAAGGTAACCGCTCTCAAAGCGGACAATGCGGCGGCTTCGATCGCCTGGAGCAATTCACCCGACGGACCGTTTCAGACCATCTGGGAGTTTGATCCGCATCTGCAATGGAAGGATGGAATCCCGATCGACCGTACGCTGCTGTGGCCTGAAGTGGACCGGCATATCGAGGCCGTCGGCGCCCGCGAAATCTATGTCCGCTACCGCATCCAGGGCGTGGCCATCGATGATTTCCGCTTAGCCATGATAACGCCAGCCAGCCCTCCCTCTTCCGCCCTGAAGGTGACGCACGTCTGGAAAGAGGATGGCGTGACGCGTACCGCCGTGCGACAAATTCCCGCCGGCGTGGACGAACGGCGCTACGCCATCGACACCGCGCCCCGCGCCGGCATTTCAAACCAAGCCATCATTTTCGAGGCCCAATAGCGCCTACAGGCTGAGCTTCCAGGGACTGCGATATTCGCGGTGCAACCACGGCCGCGCTTCGGCCTGGCGCACGGTGCGGTTCTGATCGTCCCAGTCGAGACGCATCTTCCCGCGCAAGCTGAGGTTGCCCAGAATGCTCGCGATCGAGGAGCGGACGCAGGTCTCGATTTCGCTGTTCGGCTTCTGCCGCGTGCGGACGCACTCGATGAAATTGGTCCAGTGCAGTGGATGCGGATCGGTCACGCGTTTCATTTCGAAAGGCTCCAGATCCGATCCCTTCTCCGGAGTCACGCGGCACACCGCCCGATCCACATACAGCGTGCCGCGCGGGCCGTGGAACGTGATGCCCATCAGGCGGCTGGCCTGCAGTTCCGTGTTGTTCGACCGGTGCTCCCACGAGCCCAGAAAATTCTGGTAATCGTACGTGACTTGCAGCGTGTCCGGCGTCTCGGTATCGTCCTGGAACCAGTACTTGCCGCCCAGCGCCACGATCGATTGCGGCATCGCTTCCTGAAAAGCCATCTGCACGATGTCGATCATGTGCACGCCGGAGTCGGTCAATTGTCCACCGGCGTAATCCCAGAAAAACCGGAAGTACGAGTACGCGTCCGGATAAACGCCGAAGCGGTTGGGGTTGAACGCGCGCTCCGGCGCGGGTCCCAGCCACAGGTCCCAGTCCAGTCCCGCCGGCGGAGTCCCATCCGCCGGATTGCCAATGCCCTGCTGCGGCTGGTTGCTGTAGATCCAGCTGCGCACGAACGCGATCTTGCCGAGCGCGCCGCTGCGCACGATCTCGCACGCCTTTTGAAAATGGGCGCCCGAGCGCTGCCACGTCCCGGCTTGCACGATGCGCTTGTACTTCCGCGCCGCTTCCACCATCACCCTGCCCTCGTCCACCGCGACGCACGCCGGCTTCTCCACATAGACGTCTTTCCCTGCTTTGCAGCCTTCCACTGCCATGTAGGGATGCCAGTTGTCCGGCGTGGAAATGCAGATCGCGTCGATCGACTTGTCGGCCAGGATCTCGCGGAAATCGCGCACCTCCTTGGGTTGGTGTCCCGACCGGCGTGCCAGTGCCACGGCGCGCTCCAGATTCGGCTGATACACATCGCACACCGCGCTCACCGCGACACCGGTCTGCGCCATCGCGGCTTTCAAATTCTCCGACCCCATGACGCCCACGCCGATGAACGCGACGGAAATCCGATCGCTCGCCGCATACGCCTTCGGCAGCAGCGATGCCACGGCTACGCCGCCGGCCGTCTTGAGAAAAGCCCGTCGCCCGGGTTCCGTTGTTGGCATATTGGTAACCTTACCGCAACGGTTGAGCGCCATGCAGGTTCGATCCTCGCGTCCTTCGCCGCTGCGGCCTGGGCTGCGCTGGCCTGGATCGGCACGGTGACCCCGTTCTACTCCGTGTGTCGGCCAACATTCTTACTCTTCCCGCCGACCTGTTTCCGCAACATGAAGTCGCCTCGGCCTCGGGCCCCAGCGGCGCCAGGTGGATGCACTTGTCCACGTCCAGGCATTTCCACAGCGTGCGCTCGTCCGCGCAATGCAGGTCGCGCAGCAAGCGCGCGGTGACTTCGGCGGTCGTCCAGTGATCGCACGGCGGCCGGTCGGCGCCGCGGACTTCGAGAACCGCCTTCCAGCGCTCGCGAGGTGTCCTCTCAGCCATCCCATCGATCACAATTGCGGGCTCGGTGGAACGTGGGACGGGTCCGCGCGGCACGAGGAAGGCGGGCGCGTGCGAGCCGTAAATCCGTCAGGCCGAAAGCCTGTTCAGAGGTTTTGAGAATATCGTGGTCGCGGCATCTCAAGCAGTTGCCGCGAGCGCGGTCGTGGAAGGCAGCATTTTGTCAGGTTAATCCACCGTCTGGCGCTCTAATGGAACTCCTTGAACGTCAGGTGGTACGTGCCGGACTCCAGTCTGGCCCGCACCGTCCCGTCCGGTTGCCGCACTTCACCGCTCACGCCCGGCGGCAGCACCGCGTCGATCGCGATCTCCGCACCGGCCCGCTGCCAGCGGCACTCGATCCGGCCGCGCGGCGAGTCGTAGCTCGCCCCGGCCGACTGCAGATCGCCCACCGGGTGCGGCTGCAGGATCACCCGCCGCCAGGCCAGAGTCCCCGGCTCGGGTGCGATGCCCGCCAGCCATTCGTACAGCCACTGCTCGATGTGGCCCAGCATGAAGTGGTTCTGCGAAGCCTCTGGATTGGCGTCCCAGGCCTCGGTCAGCGACGTCGCTCCGCGCGCCAGTTGCGAGGCGTAGCTCGGCGCATCCGGCGCGGTCGCCATGGCGTAGATCAGGTCCGAACGCCCCCCGGCGGCCAGCGCCGAGAGCACGTAATGGTAGCCGATGTCGCCCGCGCTGGTGTGGTTGCCGCGCCCGCGCACGTCGTCGGCGATGTGCTCGACCAGCGCCGCGCGCGCCTCCTCCGGAGCCAGCCCAGTCACCAGCGGCATCGCGTTGGCGGTCTGGCTGCCGCCCGTGAAGCTGTGTTTCGCCGGGTCGTAGAACCGGCGCTGAAACTCGGTCCGCACCGCGTCCGCCTTAGCCTGGAACAGCTTCTGCGCCTCGGTCCGCCCCAGTAGTTTGGCCGCCTCCGTCGCCGCAATCAGGTCCTGGTAGTACACCGCCGTCGCCGTGATCCCGCGCGGCGTCAGCTTGGACATGCCGGGCGCACCCGGCCCGATGTCGAACCAGTCGCCCAGACCGTAGGAGAGGATGCCATGCTCCGAGCGGCTGTCGAGATACGCCAGGTAACGCTCGATCGTCTCGAACGAGGCCTCCACCGGTCTCCGGTCGCCGTACCACGTCCACGCCTGCCACGGCGCCAGCACGGCCGTCGAGCCCCACTCCGGCGAATCGCGGAATCCGTCGCCGAACACCACGTACTCCGGCGCGATATCGGGCACCAGGCCGTTCACCTGTTGCGCGTCGCGCGTATCCGCGGCGATCTTCGCGAGCATCGTCCGCAGGTCGAAGTTGTAGCACAGCCCCGACGCCATCAGGTGCACCTGCTCCAGCCAGCCCAGCTTCTCGCGAGTCGGGCAATCGCTGAGCACGTTGTGCAGGTTGCTGCGGACGGCCTGCACGATCAGGCCGTGGATCCGGTT
Organism: Terriglobia bacterium; assembly: GCA_963838205.1. Classification (GTDB taxonomy): domain Bacteria; phylum Acidobacteriota; class Terriglobia; order Bryobacterales; family Bryobacteraceae; genus CAIVVT01. The sequence goes on from CAWIQF010000006.1 coordinate 122,212, forward strand.
CAACAGCTCGCTCGAGCCGCTGAACGCCCCGCTCCGCGCGGCGTCGGCGTGCAGGAACTCGCCCCGGATCTCGTCCGGCTTAACGCCCTCCACCTGCACGTACCGGAAGCCGGTGTAGGCGAAGCGCGGCGCCCAGTTCTCCGGACCGCCGCCCTTCAGCGTGTACTCGAACCACACCGGTGCCCCGGTGGCGTGCTGGTCCGCCAGTCCCTTCGCGTTCAGGATCTCGCCGGTGATCAGGCGCACCTTCTGCCCCGCCGCGCCATGCACTTTCAACGCCGGCCGTCCCGAGAAGTTGTGGCCGAGGTCGTAGACGTACACGCCCGGCCGGGGCTCGCTGATCGCCACGGTCGCGTATGTCTGCATGACGCGGACCGCGGGCGAGAACTGCGCTTCCAGCCGCCCCCCAGGCCCCTCCATCCGCGCCGCGTGCGGCCATCGCGAATCGTCGAAGCCCGGCTGGTCCCAGCCCGGTTGCTCGCGCCGCGCGTCGTAGTCCTCGCCGCCGTAAATGCAACTGAACGTCACCGGCCCCGGCGCCGTCTTCCACGACGTCATCCGACACCACGCGCGCCGTCGTGCCGTCTTCGAACTCCAGCGCCAGTTGGAAGATCAGCTTGGGCGGTCCGAACGAGCCCGTGAACTTCGCATAGCGCCCGCCGGTCACGTTGTACATGCCGTTGCCCAGCATCACGCCGGCCGCGTTGCGACCGCTGCGGAGCAGTCGCGTGACGTCGAAGCTTTCGTAGTAAATGCGTTTGTAGTAGTCGCTCCAGGCCGGCGCAAACAGGTGGTCGCTCACCGCCGCGCCATTCAACGACACTTCGTGCTGACCCATTCCCGAAACGTGCAGCAGCGCGCGCCGCAACGGCTTGCTCACATCGAATTCCTTGCGTAACAACGGCAGTGCGGCGGGCACCAGCGCGCCACCCGGCGCGCCGATCCAGTTCGCGTGCCAGTCCGACGGGTCGAGCAAGCCCATCGTCCATTCGGCTGTGCCGGACGTCGACCACTGCCCGTCGCGGTCGCGCACCTGCACCAGCCAGTAACAGCGCTGGCCGGAGCCCAGCGGTTTGCCGGCGTATTCCAGGTTCACGCTCTCGTCGCTGGCCACTTCGCCCGAGTCCCACAGATCCGCCTTACCCGGCCCCAATAGCGCGGCCTTCGTGGCGGCGAGAATGCGGTACGCTTTCTGGCGCTGGCCGTTTTCGCCGGATTCGAGAATCCAGCTCAGCCGCGGCCGCGGAGTGTCGATGCCCACGGGATTGGTGCGGGCTTCGCACTGCAGCCGGACGGGCTTCAAACCGGCGCTCAACAGGGATCCGAACAAGAAGAAGGAGAGGACGACGCGCATAGCGTCCGTTAGTTTATCGCGTCAGCAGCAGGTGCACGTCCATCACATTGGTGCCGGTCGGCCCGGTGCGGATGAGATCGCCCACGGCGTCGAAGAAGCGGTAGGAGTCGTTGCGCTCGAGCGCCGCGGCCGCGTCCAGCCCCAACGCGCGGGCGCGGGCCAGCGTGCGGCCGTCAGCCAGGGCCCCGGCGGCGTCGGTCGGACCGTCCGTCCCGTCCGTGCCGCCGCTAAGCGCCACGGCGCCCGCCACGCTGTCCAGCGCCAGCGCGCAGGCCAGGGCGAACTCCTGGTTGCGCCCGCCCAGGCCGTCGCCGCGCAGCGTCACGGTGGTCTCCCCGCCCGAGATGAAGCACACCGGCGGCCGCGCCGGACGGCCCGAGGCGATCGCTTCTTTGAGGATCGCGGCATGCATCGAGGCGATGTCGCGGGTCTCGCCTTCAATCAACGTGGACAGCACGACCGGCTTGTAGCCGCGTTCGCGCGCGTCGCGGGCAGCGGCGTCCACCGCCAGCCGGTTCGACCCGACGATCAGGTTCTGCACGCGCCGGAAGCAGGCCTCGCCAGGCTTGGGCGTCTCGTCGATCTCCCCGAACATCCCGGCTTCCAGACGGTGCCGCGTCACCGCGGGGATACGGTCCTGGAGCGCGTACTTCTCGATCACGCTCCAGGCCGTCGCGAACGTGGATTCGTCCGGCGCGGTGGGTCCCGAGCCGATGACGTCCAGCGGATCGCCGATCACGTCGGACAGCAGCAGCGCTATGACGGTCGCAGGCGCAGCCAGCCGCGCCAGTTGGCCGCCCTTGATGGCCGAGATGTGCTTGCGGACGGCGTTGATCTCCTGAATCGTCGCGCCGCAGGCCAGCAGCAGCCGCGTCGTCTCCTGCTTCTCCTCGAGCGTGATGGGCTCGGCCGGCAGCGGCAGCAGCGCCGAGGCGCCGCCGGAGATGAGGCACAGCACGAGGTCCTCGGCCGTGGCTTCCGCCACCAGCGCGGCGATCTTCCGCGCGCCCTCGACGCCCGCCGCGTCGGGCACCGGGTGGCCGCACTCATTCAGGCCGATGCGCTTCAACCGCGCCTGGTGGCCGTACTTGGTATTGATCAGTCCGCCCGCGATGCGGCTTCCCAGTAACCGTTCCAGCGCCTCGCCCATGCGCGCCGAGGCCTTGCCCGCGCCGACCACGAACACGCGGCGGAAGCCGTCCAGGCGATAGCGCTTCCTTCCAACTCTCAGCGTGCCTGCCTCGACCGCCGCGTGCCGGCGGATCGCTTGGGCGGGGTCGGCGGCCTTGAGCGCGGTCTTGAAGATGGCCAGCGCGTCGCGGCGCAGAATGGCTTCGGGGCGCATGCATTCCTCCTGCGGGACCAGCCTAGAAGATGGGCATTCTCAGGATCTCCTCGACCGCCGCATCCGATCCGCCGCCGGCGATCACAATCCGGTAGTCGGCGCGCTCGTAGGAACAGCGCCGGCCATGGTACAGATCCTCCAATTGCCACGGATCGCGGGCCAGCGGGCGGTGCGACGATCCGCCGATTCGCGCGCGAATCATCTCCAGCGGCGCATCGAGCCAGATGGAGACGCCGTGGTTCTGCACGAGGTCGATGTTCACGGCCTGGGTGAAGCATCCGCCGCCCACGGCGACCACCCACGGCACGCCGCGGCTCACGTCGCCGATGCGCCGCTCGAGCGCGCTGGTCTCAACGCGGCGGAACTGTTCTTCCCCGAGCTTCTCGAAGATCTCGGAGATCGTCATCTGCTCGCGCGATTCTATGTCCTCGTCGAGGTCCGCGAAGCGCCACCCCAGATGGCGTGACAGCGAGCGGCCCACGGTGGATTTGCCCGAGCCCATGAAGCCGACCAGGAACAGTCCCGGTGTTCGCTTCAGCTTCAGAATCATGCGCCTTGCTCCCTGCGGCGATGCATACGCTTCAATAGGATTGCACCACGGACGGCGGCAATGTTGCAAAGGTATGAGAGGAATTGCGACCGGCCGGGAGACGACAGCGGACGCATTAAACAGGCATAATGCTAGCATGCCCGGGGAACTCATCCCTCTCTTTCCATTGCAGGTGGTGTTGCTGCCGCGCGCGCCGTTGCCGCTGCACATTATCGAGGACCGCTACAAGGAAATGATGCAGGAGGTGATTGCGGCCGAAGGCGAGTTCGGCGTGGTGCTGAGCCGCGAACAGGGCATCCTCAACACTGGCTGCACCGCCACCATCGAACGCATTCTGCGCCAGTTCGAGGACGGACGGATGGACCTGCTGGCGGTCGGTCAGCGACGCTTCACGGTGCTGGCTCTGGATATGGAGCGCACGTTCCTGCGCGGCCAGATCGAGGAGCTCGAGGACGACGATTTTGGCCCCGTGTCGCCGCAAAAAGTCCGCGAGGCGATTGCGCTGCAGCAGGAATACGCCCGCACCATCGAGACCGAGACCGAGGCGCCCGATCCGGACGAGCCCGATCTGAGCTTCGTACTGGGCGCCATCTCGCCCGATCTCGAGTTCCGGCAGATGCTGCTCGGGTCGCGCTCGGAGGCCCGGCGCATCGAACTGGTCGCCGGCCACCTGGCCCGGCTGATCAAGCAGCACACCATTCAAGAGTCCATGCGACGGGCCGCGCGGGCCAACGGGCATGGCAAGCATCTGAAGGGCTGAGGCGCGCGTGAGCCGGCTGCACCTGATCGTCGACGCCGACGACACGCTGTGGGAGAACAACATCTACTTCGAGCGGGCGTTCGATGAGTTCGTCGCCTACCTCGAACACTCGACGCTGAATGCGGAGGAGATCCGGGCGATCCTGGATGAGATCGAACTGGCCAATGCGCGCGCGCACGGATACGGGTCGCTCAACTTCGGCCGCAACCTGCAGCAGTGTTACGTGAAGCTGGCCGAAAGAGAGATCGGCGTCGAGGATCTGGAGACCGTGAAGGGCTTTGCCCTGCGCATTCTCGAGGAGTCTCTGGAGATCATCCCCGGCGTGGCCGAAACGCTCAAGCACCTGTCGGCGCGGCATGAGCTGACGCTGTTCACCAAGGGCCACGTCGACGAGCAGAAGCTGAAAATCGAACGCTCCGGGCTGGGCGCGTTCTTCGCGCACACGGCGATCGTCAAGGAGAAAGACGTCGCCGGCTACCGGCAACTGGTGAGCGGGCGCGGGATGGATCCGGCACTGACGTGGATGATCGGCAACAGTCCAAAATCGGACATCAACCCGGCGCTGGAGGCGGGCTTGAACGCCGTTTTCATCCCGCACGCCAGGACCTGGACGCTGGAGCGGCAGGATCTGCGCGCGCCCGGACCGGGACGGCTACTGGTGCTGCGGAGTTTCGAGGACTTGCAGGGCGTCTTCTAATCGGGAGTTCTCACAGGGATGAAGCGGGCACCTCAACCGGGGGTGAAAACACGGGGACAGACGGCTCTGTCCACGCGGCGTAGACGACTCAGAGCGCGGATCGTGAGATTTGTGCACGCCTTGGGACAGAGCCGTCAGTCCCCGGTTTTCCGCGGAGTGCGGCTCAGCGGATCGAGCCGGCGGCGCGGACGGCGATGTCCAGCACGAGCGAGGGAACCACGCCGAGCAGGATCGTGGCGGCGCACGAGATCAGCAGCGCGGCGCGGATGCCGGCCGAGGGCGCAGGCAGTTCCGCGGCGTCGACGGGCGCGGGCTGCATATACATGACCACCACCAGGCGCAGATAGTAGTACGCGGCCACGGCCGAGGTGAGCAGGCCCATGATGCTCAGCGCGATCAGGTGCGCGTCCAGGGCCGCCTTGAAAATATAGAACTTGCCGAAGAAGCCGCCGGTGAGCGGCACTCCGATCAACGAGAGCAGGAACACCGTCAGCAGAGCCGCGGTCGCGGGCTGGCGCGTACCCAGGCCGGCCAGGTCGCTGATCTCCACGCGTCGCTCACCCTTGCCGGCAATGTGGATGACGACGGCGAAGGCGCCCAGGTTCATGGCGGCGTAGGCCGCCAGATAGAACATGGCGGCAGCCACACCGGTGTCGCTGGCCGCGGTCACCGCTACCAGCACGTAGCCGGCGTGGGCGATGGAGCTGTAAGCCAGCAGGCGTTTGACATTACTCTGGCGCAAGGCGGCGAAGTTGCCGACCACCATCGTGGCCAGCGCGCAGGCCCACAGCGCGGGCGTCCAATGCTCCTTCACCGGCCCGAAGGCGGTCATGCCGATGCGCAGGAAAGCGGCGAAAGCAGCCGCCTTGGGACCCGTGGACAGGAACGCCGTGACCGGCGCGGGCGCGCCCTGGTACACGTCCGGCGCCCACATTTGAAATGGCACCGCCGAGATCTTGAACAGCAGCCCGACGAAGATCAGCGCGATCGCTGCGCCGGTCAGAGTGAGGTCGGGCGCGATCTGCGGATCGAACAGAATGCGGCGGATGGCGCTCAGGTTCGTGGTGCCGGTGCCGCCGTAGATCCAGGCCACGCCGTAGAGCAGAAAGGCGGTGGCAAACGAACCCAGCAGGAAGTACTTCAGGGCGGCTTCGTTGTTGCGCTTGTCGTCGCGCAAGTAGCCGGCCAGGATATAGGTCGCGATCGAGGAGACCTCGATGCCGATGAAGATCATGATCAGCTCGTTGGCCGTGGCCATCAGGCACTGGCCGACGATGGAAAAGAGAACGAGGGCGTAGTATTCGCCGCCTTCGTGGTCGGCCACGCGCAGGTAATTGGTCGACATCAGGATGACGACCGCGCCGATGGCCATGACCAGCACGCGGAAGAACGTGGCCAAGCCATCCATCTGCAGCAGGCCGTTGAAGGCGGGCCCGGGGTCGGATGCACCGAGAAGCGCGAGGCCTAGCGCGGCGATCAGCGAGACGAAGGCCACGACGGGCAGAATGCGCTTGCGCGCGGGCGTGGTGATCGCCTCCAGAATCATCACCAGCGTGCCCGCAACCATCAGCAGCAGTTCCGGGGAGCAGCGGAAGAGTTCGGCGGTGCTGGGAATGTAGTTACCGGGCATCGGCAGACTCCTTGGCGGCCGGGCCGCTGAGTTGCCCGATCAGCGTGGCCGGCGGAGGCCATGCGCCGCGCCCGCGCTGGCGCGCGTTGGTGGTGTCCCGCAAAACAAGGCTCAGTGTGCGGTCGTTGCCGGCGCGGACCGAGTGCAGGAAAGTCTGCGAGTAGACGCCCATCCAGACCATCAACGCGACCAGCGGCAGTACGATGGCCCATTCGCGCCGGCTCAGGTCGCTGAAGTGACGGCGCAGCGGTTCCGGCGTGTCGCCATAGAAGGTCCGCTGCACAAGCCACAGCATATAGACGGCGGAGAGAATGACGCCCAACGCGCCGAAAACGGCCCACGGGAAGTTGGCCACGGCGGCGCCCTGCAGGACCAGAAACTCGCCGACGAAGTTGCCCAACAGGGGCAGTCCGATGCTGGCCAGAGTGGTGACGACGAAGACCGTCGCGAGCCACGGGGCGACGGTGGCGACGCCGCCGTAGTCGGAGATCTCGAGCGAGTGGCGGCGCTCATACAGGAAGCCGACCAGGATGAACAGCGCGCCGGTGGAGACGCCGTGATTGAGCATCTGGTAGACCGCGCCGTCGAGGCCGAAGTGGGTGAAGGTGAAAATGCCCAGAACGACGAAGCCCAGGTGGCTGACCGAAGAGTAGGCCACCAGGCGCTTCATGTTGGGCTGGACCATGGCCACCAGCGCGCCGTAGACGATGCCGATCAGCGCCAGAATCACGATCCAGGGAGCGGCGGCGATGGCCGCGTCGGGGAACAGCGGCAGGCAAATACGCACGATGCCGTAGGTGCCGAGTTTCAGCATCACCGAGGCCAGCATGACGGAGCCGGCGGTGGGCGCCTCACCGTGCGCGTCGGGCAGCCAGGTGTGCAGCGGGAACAGCGGGACCTTGATGGCGAAGGCGACGAAGAAGGCCAGGAACAGCCAGACGGCCTCATTGTGGCCGAGCGCCAGGTGGCCCGTGGCCAGCATGTTCATGAGCAGCGGGATATCGAATGTGCCGCTCTGGTTGTAGAGCCAGATGATGGCGGCCAGCATCAGCACCGACCCGGCCATCGTATAGAGGAAGAACTTGACCGCGGCATAGATACGCCGGTCGTGGCCCCAGATGCCGATCAGGAAGTACATGGGCACGAGCGAGACTTCCCAGAAGACGTAGAACAAAAACAGGTCGAGCGCGACGAAAACGCCGACGACGCCGACCAGCAGCAGCAGCATGAAGGCGTAGAACTCCTTCGCGTGCTGCTGAATCGAGTTCCAGGAAACCAGGATGCAGATGGGCGTCAGCAGCGTCGAGAGAATCACGAGCCACAGGCTCAGGCCATCCACGCCGACGTGGTAGCGGATCGCGGGCGAGGCGATCCACTGCGCGTTCTGCTCGAACGCCATGGAACCCGGGTCGGCGTTGACCGGGCCGATCAGCAGCAGCGACAGCGCGAACGTGACCAGCGCCACGATCAGGGCGAAGTTGCGGACCAGGGCCGGCTTGTCTTTGGGCAGGAACAGGGCCACGAGGAATCCGGCGGCAGGGACGAGCAGAATCAGATCGAGCAGCGTCATCTGGCGCCTCCCGCGAAGCGGATCGCCAGAATCACCAGGATCGAGCCGGCCACCACCCAGGCCGCATAGCGCCGGATGAATCCGGATTGCATGTAGCGCAGAACGCCGCCGATGAAGCGCGACGCGGTGCCCGCGCCGTCGACCGCGCCATCGATCAGGCCGGCGTCCACGCCGCGCCACAGCACTACGCGCGAGCCGTCGACGATCGGGTTGACGATGAGCGCATCGTAAGCCTCGTCGACGAAGTACTTGTTGTAGACCAGCCGGTACAGCCCGTCCAGCGCGCCGGCGACCGATTCGGCGAGCCCCGGCCGGGCCACATAGAACAGCCAGGCGACGAAGATGCCCGCCAGGGCGGCGCCGACCGAAATGTAAACCAGCGATTCGTTTTGCGCCGCGAGGGGTTCACCGAAAACGGGAGTCAGGAACCGCGGCACGTCGATGTAGCCGCCGCCCAGCGACAGCAGGGCCAGCACGGCCAGCGGAGCGGTGATGATCCACGGCGACTCGTGGGGATGAGCATCTCCGCGGTAGCTGCCGAAGAAGCACAGGAAGAAGGCGCGGAAGACGTAGAAGGCGGTCAGGGCCGCCGTGACCACGCCGACCCAGTACATCCACGGCGCGTGGGCGTAGGCGGCGAGGAGGATCGCGTCCTTGCTGTGAAATCCGGAAAACGGCGGCACGCCGGCGATGGCGACCGAGGCGCAAAGCAGCACGACGAACGTGACCGGGATCTTCTTCCACAGGCCGCCCATGAGCCGCAGGTCCTGCTCGCCCGAAAGCGCGTGAATCACGCTGCCCGCGCCGAGGAACAGCAGCGCCTTGAAGAAGGCGTGAGTCATGATGTGGAACACGCCCGCCGAGTAAGCGCCGCAGCCGAGGGCCAGGAACATGTAGCCCAGTTGGGAAATCGTCGAATAGGCGAAAACCTTCTTGATGTCGTACTGCGTGAGGCCGATGGTGGCCGCCAGCACGGCCGTAATCAGGCCGACGTAGGCCACGACCTCCAGCGCCGCGGGCGCGTGGTTAAAGAGCACCGCCGAACGGGCCACCATGTAGACGCCGGCGGTGACCATGGTCGCGGCGTGGATCAGGGCCGAGACCGGCGTCGGGCCCTCCATCGCGTCGGGGAGCCAGACATAGAGCGGTATCTGCGCGCTCTTCCCGCAGGCGCCGAATAGCAGCAGGATACAGATCAAGGCCAGCATGCCGGGCCCCTTTTCGATGGGTAGGCCGGCGACTTTGGCGAAAACCGTCTGGAAGTCCAGCGAACCGAACTGGGCGACGATCAGGAACATGCCCAGCGAGAAACCGAAATCGCCGATGCGATTTACGATGAAGGCTTTCTTGCCGGCCTCGGTCGCGCTGCGCTTCAGGAAATAGAAGCCGATCAGCAGATAACTGCACAACCCGACGCCTTCCCAGCCAACGAACAGCAGCAGATAGTTGGCCGCCAGAACCAGCGTCAGCATGAAGAACATGAACAAGTTCAGGTAGGCGAAGAAGCGATAGTAGCCGCCCTCGTGCGACATGTAGCCGATGGCGTAAATGTGAATCAGCGCGCCGACGCCGGTGACGATGAGCAGCATCACGGCCGAGAGACGATCCACAGCGAAATCGAATCCGACGTTGAGCGTGCCGCTGGCGATCCAGGTGAAATAGCGCTCGACGTAGGGCTGGTCGAGCGCGCCGAGACCGTACAGCGTCTTCACGACCCACAGAAACGCGAGCACGACGCTGCCGATGGCGGCGGCGTTGATGACAGGTTTCGAGAGACGCCGGCCGAAGATGCCGAGCAGCAGGAATCCGGCCAGGGGCAGTGCGGGGATGAGCCAGAGTTGGTGCATCGCCGGGTCAGAGCCTCATCGAGTCTGACTTCGTCGATCTCGAGCGTCGAGCGGTTCTTGAAAACCGTGAGAATGATGGCCAGCCCGACGGCCGCCTCGGCGGCGGCGACTACCATCACGAAAAAGCTGAAGATGTGTCCATCCACCTGTTTCAGCCGGTAGGAGAAGGTCACGAAAGTGAGATTCACCGCGTTCAGCATCAGCTCAATCGACATGAACACCGTAATGATGTTGCGCCGGAACAGGAACCCGGCCACGCCGAGCGTGAACAGGATGGCGCTCAGAATGAGGTACCACGCCAGGGGCACCGCGGGAGCCGGCAGCGGGATCGGGAAATCATTGGGCATCGGTTCAAATCTCCTTCCGCGCGAGCACGACCGCGCCGAGAATGGCGATCAGGATGAGGATCGAAGTGATTTCAAAAGGCAGCAGATAGCTTGTAAAGAGCGCGCGGCCAACTGCGAGCGCCGAGCCGCCGCTGAACCCGCCGAAGCGCACAACTTCCGTTTTGGGCGCCTGCGACTCGATCAAGATCGCAGCCAGCGCAATCAACGTAAACAGCAGCGGCAGCGAGACCCACAGTGCGACCACCCGGCGCGTGGGCCGCTTTTCCGCACCCGCGTTGAGCAGCATGATGACGAAGATGAAGAGCACCATGATGGCGCCGGCGTAAACGATCAACTGCACCGCGGCGATGAACTCGCCGCCCAGCAGCAGATACAGAACGGCCAGCGAGCCCATCACGCCCACCAGTGAGAGGGCGCTGGAGATGGGATGCGTTTGCAGCACCAGGTTGATGGCGCAGCCGACGGCGATCGCGGCAAAAGTGAGAAAGAGCAAACCGTCCATTAGAACGAACCCCGCGCTACTTCGACGTGAGAGCCACCAGCAGGCCCGTCACCAGGAGATTCACGACGGCCACCGGGAACAGGAACGTCCAGGCGAACCGCATCAGTTGGTCATAGCGGAAGCGCGGCAGCGTGCCGCGGATCCAGATGAATAAGAAAATGAGCAGCCCCGCCTTGGCCAGGAACCAGAACAGCGGAATCAGAACCGGCTGCAGCACGGGGACCAGGAAGAGCCCACCCAGCAAGAAGAACACGACTCCAAAAACGGGGAACGAAAAGCGATCCCACATGCGCGTTTTGAGCGCCTGCGCGCCATGGTAAAACAACGTCGCGGCCGCGGCGAAGAAGAGCAGCGCCGGGGCGTAATCGCTGCCGTAGGCCGCGGGCCAGAGCGGCTGCCAGCCGCCGAGGAATAGCACTGTCGCGACGCAGCAGACGGTGACCATGTTGGCGTATTCCGACATGAAGAAGGCCGCGAAGGTCAGCGAGCTGTACTCGGTATGAAAACCCGCCACCAGTTCGCTCTCGGCCTCCGGCAGGTCGAACGGCACGCGGTTGGTTTCGGCGAACGAGGCGATCAGAAAAATGACGAAAGAGAAGAGCTGCGGGAACGGGCCCGCGAAGACGTTCCACTTGGGAAAGAAGCCGAGCCAGAAGCCGCCCTGCGCCTCCACGATCTGGCGAAAGTCGAGCGTGTTGACGAGCAGCAGCGGAGCGGCCAGCGCGAGCGCCAGCGGCAGTTGGTAGCTGATCATCTGCGCCGAACTGCGCAGGCAGCCCAGCAGCGAGTACTTGCTGTTGGAGGCCCAGCCGCCGAGCGCCACGCCATAAACGCCCAGCGAAGAGATTGCCAGAATGAACAGGACGCCGATGTTGAGGTCGGTCAGCCCGAGGTTGGTCTGCACGCCGAAGATTTCGACGCGCGGGCCGAACGGGATCACGACGATCGAGACCAGCGAGACCGCCACGGCGAGAAACGGCGCCAGCAGATAGAAGAACGAGTTGGCGCCGGGGGGCATGAGGCCCTCCTTCGTCAGCAGCTTGAGGACATCGGCGACGGGCTGCAGCAGGCCGTGCGGGCCGACGCGATAGGGGCCCGGGCGCAGTTGGATATGGGCCAACACCTTGCGCTCGATCCACTGCAGGTAGGCCAGCGTCGTCAGCAGCGCGAACAACACGACCGCGGTTTTGATCAGGCAGAGGAGGAAGAAGTTCATGGCGCGACTTCCAGCCACAAATGGGATTGCCGGGTCATGGCTTATACAGCGCCCCCGGCGCTTCCATCAAGGAGCTGAGCGTCTTTGAATATCGTCCCAGCGTGCCGGACGTGAACAGCGTCGCTCCATCGGTGTGGATCAGATCGGGTCGCGAATCCGCTATAACAGGGCCGTTCAGAGGCATGGTCGGGGCCGCCCCGCCAGTGGCGATGACGGGCAATGCGACATTATAACCGCGCACCGTCCGCCGGATCTCTTCGAAGACCTTGTCCGGCGTCCAGATGCCGAGGGTCAGGCCCATCTCTTTGCCGATCAGCCCCAGGATTTCGAGGTCGCTCTTGGCGCCCATCACCTTCGGGCCCTGCCTCAGCCGTTGCACTTCGCCGCAAACATTAGTGACGGTTCCGTTTTTTTCATAGGCGCTCGCGGAGGGCAGAACGACGTCGGCGCGGCGCGCGGTTGCCGTGAGAAACAGATCCTGGACTACGACGAAGCAGTCCCGCGCGGAAAGCGTGGCCTGCTCCAGCGGATCGGCGCCGACCACCCACAACACGTCCAGATCCGGGGCGGCGAGCATCTCCGGCAATGCCAGGCCGGGCTCCAGTCCCGACTCGCGCACCGGGCAATAGCCGGGACCCAACTCGGGCAAAAGGCCCATGTCCATGGCGCCGCGCGAATTCGAGTCTTCCACCAGGCAGATGTATTTGACCGGGACACCGAGCGACTGGCCGAACGCGACCAGACGGCGGACGGCATCGCCTGAGATCGAAGCGCCGAAGACGATCACGAGGTTTTCGTGTTTGGCGAGGTTCTCGCGCAGTCCCTCCACGGCCTCGATTTCCTGGCCCGCCGCGGTGACGATGCTCTGCACGGCATAGTCGCGCTCGCGCACCGGGCCGGGCGTGACGGTGTAGATCGAAGCGCGGTGATGGCGGAAATTGGCGCGCAGTTGGAAGGCCAGCAGCGGGTGCTGCTGCGCGAGGTCCGCCGAAACAATGAGCGCCGCTTGTGTCGTGTAGAGATCACCGACGGTGGCCAGCGCGTTCTCATGGCCGCTCAGCGCGTCCAGGAGAGTCGCAACGTCGCCCGTGCGCCGGTGATCGATGTTCGAGGTGCCCAGCCCGGCCCGCGCGAACTTCTGCAGATAATAATCCTCCTCGTTGCTCGAATGGGTCGAACCGACAACGCCGAACTTGCCGTCGCGCGCCTTCACCTCGGCGAACCGCGCGGCGACCACGGCCAGCGCCTCGCTCCAACTCGCGGGCTCGAGAGTGCCGTTGCGGCGGACGAGCGGCGACTGCAGCCGCTCCGGGCTGTGGACGAAGTCGAAGGCGAAGCGCCCCTTCACGCACAGGAATTCGCCGTTGATGCCGGAGCGGTCGCGGTTATTGGCGCGGATGATCTCGCCGTTGCGCACCGAAAGCGTGGTCTTGCATCCATCCGCGCAGTGCGTGCAGATGGTGCCGGCGTAACTCATCTCCCACGGGCGCGACTTGTAGCGGTACGTCCCGGAGGTCAGCGCTCCGACCGGGCAGATGTCGATGCAGTTGCCGCATTCGTCGCACTCGAGATGGTCGCCCGCATTGGGAACGATTTCGGTGGCCACGCCGCGCAGGCCCACGCCGAGCGCGCGCACACCCATCCCCTCGTCGCACACCCGCACGCAGCGGTAGCAGAGGATGCAACGCGGCGCGTCGAAGTACACCAGCGGCGACCATTGCTTCTCGTCAACGTGCTGCTTCATTTCGGCGAAGCGGCTCTCGCCCAGGCCGTAGCGGAACGTCATGTCCTGCAGTTCGCACTCGCCGCCCTTGTCGCAGACGGGGCAATCGAGCGGGTGGTTGGCCAGCAGGAATTCGAGCATCGACTTGCGCGCTTCCACCACCTTGGGCGAATCGGTGCGGACCACCATGCCTTCAGCGACCGGCAACGTGCAGCCGGGCAGCAGCTTCGGCGCCTTCTCCACTTCCACCAGGCACATGCGGCAGGCGGCCTGCAGCGAGTAGCCTTCGTAGTAACAGAACGCGGGGATCTCGATGCCGGCTCTCTTGGCGGCCTCAATCACGAGCGTACCCTTGGGCGCGCTCACCGCCTGGCCGTCGATCGTCAGTTGGACTTGATCGGACATGGGCTCCTTGTCGGTCTGGCCGCCTTCCTACTTCAACACCGGCAGCGGGCGCGGGCCCGGCGCGGGGACGAACACTTCGGTGGATCGAATCTTGGCTTCGAATTCATGGCGGAATTTGCGCACGATCGCCATGGTTGGCATGGCCGCGGCATCGCCCAGCGGGCAGAATGTGCGCCCGAACATGTTGACCGCCAGTTGATCGACGGTGTCGATATCGGCGCTGGTGCCGGCGCCCTCGTCGAGACGCGCGAGGAGCTTCTTCAGCCACGACGTGCCCTCGCGACACGGGATGCACCAGCCGCACGACTCGTGGGCGTAGAACTTCATGATGCGCGCCAGGAACTTCACCATGTCGGTCGTCTCGTCGAGCACCACCATGCCGCCGGAGCCGAGCATCGAGCCCGCCTTGGCCAGCGAATCGTAGTCCATGGGGATGTCGCACTCATCGGCCTTGAGCACTGGGCAGGAGGAACCGCCGGGCACAATAGCCTTCAGCGCGCGCCCTCGCGCGACCCCGCCGCCGAGTTCGTTTACGGCTTGCAGCATGTTCATCCCGAGACGCACTTCGTAGACGCCGGGGCGGTTGACGTGCCCGGAAATGCAGAGCAGGCGCGTGCCGCCGTTTTTCGGCGTACCGAGATCGGAGTAGAATCGTCCGCCCTGGAGGATGATGTCCGGCACGGCCGCGTAGGTCTCGACATTGTTCAATACGGTGGGGCACTGGAACGCGCCGACCTGCGCCGGGAACGGCGGTTTCAGGCGCGGATTGCCGCGCTTGCCTTCGAGCGATTCCAGCAGCGCGGACTCCTCACCGCACTCGTATGCGCCCGCGCCCGATTGCGTCGCGAGATCGAAATTCATGCCGCTGCCCTGAATGTTCGCGCCCAGCCAACCGTGTTGGTAGGCCGCGTCCAGAACTTGATTCAGATGCTCGACGAGGTAACGGTATTCGCCGCGAATATAGATCCAGCCGCGCTCGGCGCCGATGGCGCGGGCGGCAATCAGACAGCCCTCGATCAGCCGGAACGGATCGTACTGCATGATGACGCGGTCCTTGCAGGTGCCGGGCTCGGACTCGTCGGCATTGACCACGACGTACTTCGGTTTAGGCGACTTGCGGTCGACGAAACTCCACTTCATCCCGGCCGGGAAGCCCGCGCCGCCGCGGCCGCGCAGGTTCGAAGTCTTCACCTCGTTGATGATCTCGTCAGGCGTCATCGCCAGGGCCTTGCGAAAGCCGGCGAAGCCCTCGTTCGCGAGAAACGTGTCGAAGGAAGCGGAGTTGTCCAGGCGGAAGCGGCGGCTCAGCAGGATCGTTTCCAGCGGGTGCGGCGCGTGCAGCAGATTCTCCATGCGGTCTCCCTTATCGCTTCCTCATGGCTGCTTACTGCGGCCGGGCCGCCCGGCGCAAATCGTCGATCAACTGGTCGAACCGCTCCGGCGTCATGTGGTGGTGAAACTCATATCCATCCTGAATCGCCGGAGCCCACGAACAGGCGCCGATGCATTCGACTTCTTCCAGTGAAAACAGGCCATCCGCGGTGATCTGCTTGTGGCCGATGCCGAGCTTGCCGCAAGCGTGACGCCAAAGTTCGTCTCCTCCCGTGAGCTGACACGAGATGTTCGTGCAGATCTGTATGTGGTGCTTACCCAGCGGCCGGCGGTGCAGCATGGAGTAGAACTCCACCACCTCATCCACCTCGATCGGCTTGAGCCGCAGACGCGCGGCGAGTTCCTGAACCAACTCCGGGCTCACCGCGCCCACTTCGTCCTGAGCGTAAATCAACATCGGGATGAGCGCGCCTTTTTGACGCCCGGGCGGATAGTTGCCGATCATCCTGGCGAATCGCGCTTCCAGTTCAGGTGAAAAAGTCATGGCTGCTCATCAGTCCAATTCGGGTGCGGCGCTCGCTGCCATATCAGCGATCCACGTCACCCAAAACGAAATCCATGCTACCCAGGGCGGCTACCGAGTCGGCCACCAGGTGGCCCTCGAACAGCGCCGGCAGCGCCTGCAGATTCCCGAAGCTCGGCGTGCGCATGAACACCCGCAGCGGCTTCGCCGTGCCGTCGCTGACCACGTAGAAACCGATCTCTCCGCGCGGCGACTCGGTCGGCACATAGGCCTCGCCGGCGGGCACGCTGAACCCCTCGGTTACGATTTTGAAGTGATAAATGAGCGCCTCCATCTGCGTTTTCATCTTCTCGCGGTCGGGCAGCACGACCTTCGGCGCGTCGGCCTTCCACGGCCCGCCGGGCATGCCTTCCAGGGCCTGGCTCACGATGCGCTGGCTTTGCCGCATCTCCTCGATGCGCACGCGGTACCGCGCCCAGACGTCGCTTTCCTGGTACACCGGCACGTCGAAATCGAACTTCTCGTAACTCGAATAGGGCTCAGCCTTACGGATGTCCCACGCCAGACCGGCGGCGCGAATCATCGGCCCGCTGACACCCAGCGCCAGCAGCCGGTCGAGCCCCAGTTGCCCGACACCCTGAACGCGGCGCAGGAAGATGGGATTCGTGTTGAGCAGATCTTCGTATTCGTCGATCTTCGACGGCAGGGCGTCGTTGAACGTTCGCACCGCCTGCTGCCAGCCGCGCGGCGGCTCCAACGCCAGACCGCCGATGCGGATGTAGGAGGTCATCAGGCGCTGGCCCGAGAACATCTCGAAGATCCGCAGGATATCTTCGCGCTCACGGAAGCAATAGAAAAAGACCGTCATCGCCCCGAGGTCCAGGGCATGCGTGCCCAGCCACACCAGATGGCTGCTGATGCGCGAAAGTTCGGTCAGCATCACCCGCATCCACTGCGCGTGGGGCGGGATCTCGATCTGCAGCAGTTTCTCCACCGGCAGGGCGTAGGCCAGATTGTTTCCGAGGTTGGACAGGTAGTCCATGCGGTCGGTCAGCGTGACTACCTGCTGCCAGTTGAGCGCCTCGGCCTGCTTCTCGATGCCGGTATGCAGGAACCCGATATCCGGTTCGGCCCGGCGGACGATCTCGCCATCCAGTTCGAGGATGATCCGCAGCACGCCATGCGTGGACGGGTGCTGCGGCCCCATGTTCAGGACCATGCGGCGCGTCGGCGCCGGGGCGGCTTCGTGCTCCGGTTCGACGGCCCCCGCCGTGTTGGTTTCCAGATCGCTCATGCTTGCCCCGGGGTGCGCCTCACGACTTGCGGCTCCTACTCGTCCTGATAACTGTACTTGTGGCCGTGGACCGGAAAATCCCGGCGCAGCGGGTGCCCTTCCCAACCTTCCGGCAGCAGGATCCGCTGCAGATTGGGATGCCCCTCAAACCGCACTCCGAACAGGTCGAACGCTTCCCGTTCGTACCAGTTGGCGCCTTCCCAGACCGGCGTGACACTCGGGACCACCGGATCGGCACCGGGCAGGGCGACCTTTATCTTCAATCGGATATTGCGCCCAATCGAGTGCAGCAGGTACAACACTTCAAAGCGCGGCTCCAGCGGATAGCGGTCAATCGCGCTCAGCCCCGAGAGGCGCTCAAAACCCTGCTCATCCCGCAGATACCGGCAGACAAAGACAATCCTGGCGGGAGTAACCCAGATCAGCGTCTCGCCCAGTTCGGCGCTCCAACTCGTGAATGAATGGGAGTCCCAGGCCGCCAGCGCGGCCAGAACGGGATGGGACTGGGGCACTTCTGACTGCATGGTTGTTTACCGTTGCGGGAGTCGGTCCGGCGCAGTGTCGTCCACCGCCCAATCGAGAACACCCTTTTTCCAGATGTAGAAGAAGCCCGCCATGACCAGCGCGATGAACACCACCATCTCGAAGAACGCGAACAGCTTCAGCTCGCGATAGACGATCGCCCAAGGGTATAGGAAGATCGCTTCTATGTCGAACAGAATGAATAGCATGGCCACCAGGTAGTACTTGACGCTGAAGCGCCCTCGGGCGCCCCCGACCGGCGTGAAGCCACACTCATACGGTTCATCCTTCACCCTGTTCTTGACTCGCTTGCCGATCAGGACCCCGGCCCCGACCAGGGCGGCAGCGACGGCAATCGCCACAGTGACCTGCACGAGAACCGGAAACCAGGTTTCGATAGCGGATATGGGCATGTGTGTAGTGTAAGGCCCCAGGTGATTCAACTGCACCATCCCAGATGATTCCACTCCACTATAGTGAGGGCCGCGGAAGGGTGTCAAACCGGCAACTTCAATCCGGACAGGGGCCTCCGATTCTTCCTCCCCGTCAGGGGCGGCCCGCGGGCAATCGGGGCCGGAGCAAGCGTTCCGGGTCGCAGCGCCCGGCAGCGGATCGGCGCGTCCCAGGCCCAGGCCGTCCTGGGCAGCGGACGGCCAGGGCTGTGGCGAGGAGCGAAAAAGGCGGCTATAGGGCGGTGGTGATCGCCTGCGCCGGAACCGGCCGGTTTGCTTTCCACTCCACCACAAAATGCGTGAGTTTTGTTCCGGCCGGCGCCATATTTTGCGGATTGACTCCGTCAGCCCCATCCGCAAGAATCACTTTGTCGGCCTTTCCGAACACAATGGGGAGAAGATGTTCAAAACAAAACGAGTAGAAGCTGACGGTTCGGGAGAAGAAAACGTCTTCTCTTCGACCGATGTCAGCCGCCTGTCCGGCGTAAGCCTCCGCCAGTTGCAGTGGTGGGATGAACAAAAGGTGGTTTCTCCGCACCATGCGGGCCACCGCCGGCTATATTCACTGGAGGAGGTGGTCGAGGTCAGCGTGATCGCCGAACTTCGCAAGAAAGGCTTTTCTCTGCAGAAGATACGGCGCGTTCTGCGCTTCCTGCAGCGCGAGATGGGCCGTCGTCTCGCCGACGTGTTGAACCCCGAAAGC
The DNA here is from genome assembly GCA_963838205.1 of Terriglobia bacterium. Classification (GTDB taxonomy): domain Bacteria; phylum Acidobacteriota; class Terriglobia; order Bryobacterales; family Bryobacteraceae; genus CAIVVT01. The sequence goes on from CAWIQF010000006.1 coordinate 140,984, forward strand.
GACCTGCACCTGCTGACGGATGGAAAAACGATCAGCATGGAGCAAGACCGCGAACGCATGGTGGATGTGTTGAAGAACGCCAAGCAGGCCATGTTCGTGGTCGGAGTGTCCGACCAGGTCCGCCGGCTGACCATGACTCCGAAGAAACCTCCCAAGAGCGAGTCCACGGCTGCCCCGGCGGCGCTGAAGAAAGCACGCGCTTTCTGAATCTGTTTAGAAACTTCGGCTGAACGTCCGCGTCCAACTAGACAGGTGTAGTGAAGCTACGGCCCGGGGCAATCCCGGGCCTTACGCTATACTGAAGGCAATTCCCTGGAGGATTTCGGATGGGGCGTCAGTTCAAACCTTTTCTTCTCTCAGCGGTTTTCATAGCGGTCTGCGCGCTCCTTTCGGGCTCGCTCGGGCCTGGTTCAGCGGCTCACGCCTCTTCGCCCGTGTCGACGGCAGGAGTTTCGGGTGAACCGGAACTGGACACCGGTCTGAAACTGCTCACTTCGATCTATCGTCTGGCCGAAGAGAACGCGGCTGACAAAGTGAGCCCCGACAAGTCGATTTACGACGGCGCCATCCCCGGCATGCTGCGTACGTTGGACCCCCATTCTAACTTCTTCGACCCTAAAGAATTCAATAAGTTACGCGAAGATCAGCGCGGCCGCTACTATGGTGTCGGGATGACCATTCAGCCTCGCGGCGGTCACACCGTGGTGGTCTATCCGTTCCCTGGTTCGCCCGCCTTCAAGGCCGGCTTGCGGCCCGGCGACATTATCCTCGAGATCAACGACAAGAGCGCTCTGGGCCTGAATTCCTCCGAGGTGGCCGATCTGTTGAAGGGCCCCCGCGGCACCGCCGTACAGGTGAAGATCAACCGCGAAGGCAAAGCGGAGCCGCTGGTTTTCAACCTCGTCCGCGACGCCATCAACCGCCCCAGCGTCCCAACGCATTTCTTCATTCGCCCCGGCATCGGCTACATCCATATCGAGCAGTTCAATGAGACCACCTCCCGGGAACTCGATGACGCCCTGAGCGCGATGAACGAATCCACCCTCAAAGGATTGATTCTCGATCTGAGAGACAACCCCGGCGGCCTGCTGAATGAAGGCGTGGCGGTGGCCGGTCGCTTTTTGAAACGCGGGCAAACCGTGGTCAGCCACCGCGGCCGCACGTCTCCCGTGAAAGATTATGTTGCCTCCAATGGCAGTTCGGCTCGCGAATACCCGATCGTCGTGCTGGTGAGCCGCCTTAGTGCCTCTGCCGCCGAGATCGTAGCCGGCGCGCTGCAGGATCACGACCGCGCCTGGGTCCTGGGGGATAACACTTTCGGCAAAGGTCTGGTGCAGACGGTTTTCCCGTTGATGGAAAACACCGGCCTGGCGCTGACCACCGCCAAGTACTATACGCCCAGCGGCCGCCTGATCCAGCGCGACTATTCGAAAGGGTCGTTCTACGACTATTATTTCCATCGCGATACCGAAAAGAAGAACACGCAGGACGTGAAGATGACCGATAGCGGCCGCACGGTGTACGGCGGCAGCGGCATCACCCCGGATGAGAAGTTCACGATCGAATACAAGCCCTTCCAGATCGAACTGCTGCGGCGCGCGGCCTTCCGCGAGTACGTGCCCAAGTACTTCGCCAGCCACGATGCGAAGCTGCCCAAGGACTGGTCTCCGGACGCAGCGATGATGGCCGATTTCAAGGCCTACCTGGTGAAGGACGCGTACCAGTTCACGGAAGCCGATTGGACCCAATGGCTGGACTGGACGCGCGTGCAACTCGAGAAGGAAGCGCTGCTGACCGCTTCCGGGCTGGACGAGTCCAACCGTTACTCGACCGAGACCGACCCGATCGTGCTCAAAGCCCTGGAATCGATGCCCAAGGCCAAAGCGCTACTCGACAACGCCCGCAAACAGATGGTGCAATTGGATAAGAGGTCATTGCGCCATTGAGTTCGCCGCTCGGCACGGTTCCGCAAATCGTCGTCCTCGATACGGGCGGCCAATACTGTCATCTGATCACCAGGAAAATCCGCGAGTTGGGCGTTTACTGCGAGATCCGGCCCAGCGAGATCGAGCCCGCCCGGCTGGAGGGATGCCGCGGCATCGTCATTTCCGGCGGCCCGGCCAGCGTGTACGAGGACGGGAGCCCGCAGGTCAACCCCGCCATCTTCAAGCTCGGCGCGGCCGTGCTGGGCATCTGCTACGGCCAACAGTTGATGGCCTGGCACCTCGGCGGCGAGGTGCGCAAAGGCCAGCGCGGAGAATACGGGCTGGCATGGCTCGAATTGAGCGCCGCGGCCCCGCTTTTCGAGGGCGTCTCCGGACGATTTTCTATCTGGATGAGCCACCGCGACACTGTCACCGCCGTCCCGCCGGGATTCGCCGTGCTGGGCCAGACCGAGACCTGCGCCATCGCTGCCATGGCCGATCCCGCGAGCCGGCTCTACGGAGTCCAGTTCCACCCCGAAGTCGTCCATACCGAGCATGGCATGGAGATTCTCTCCAATTTCCTGTTTGGCGTGGCCGGCTGCGAAAAAGACTGGAACCCGCGCGCCCAGGCGCTGCGCATCGAGCAGGAGATCCGCGAGGCCGCCGCCGGCCGCAACGTCTTCTTCTTCGTCTCCGGAGGCGTCGATTCGACGGTCGCTTTCACGCTGTGCCTGAAGGCGCTGGGGCCGGAACGAGTCCGCGCGCTGTACGTCAACACCGGCCTGATGCGCGAAGGAGAAACCGAATTCGTTACCGGCGTTTTCGAATCACTGGGCCAGGGGATCTTTGCCGTCGAGCATGCCGAGGAGCGGTTCCTGGGAGCCCTGCAGGGAGTCACCGATCCGGAGAAAAAGCGCCACATCATCGGCGAAGCGTTCGTCGGCGTGCAGCAGACGATCCTGGAGTCGGGCCACTATCTCGACCGCAACTGGGTACTGGGCCAAGGCACGATTTACCCCGACACGATCGAGTCCGGCGGAACGGCGAAAGCCGATCTGATCAAGACCCATCACAACCGCGTCGCCGGCATTCAGAAGTTGATCGCCGAGAACCGCCTCATCGAACCGCTGCGCCTGCTTTACAAGGACGAGGTGCGCGAATTGGGCCGCGAGCTCGGCCTGAGCGCCGATCTGCTCGGACGGCATCCCTTCCCCGGGCCGGGCCTCGCCATCCGCTGCCTGTGCAGCGAGCAACGAGCACCGGTCGAGCGGCTCGAACAGGGCTGGCTGGCTCCCGTCAGAAGCGTCGGCGTACAGGGCGACTCGCGCAGCTATCGTCCCGTTCTGGTACTCGAAGAGGGGCTTGCCGACGCCGGAATCCATGAGCGCGCCGGCAGCCTCATCAACCGGCTCGCGGGCATCAATCGCGTCGTCGCACTGGCCGCTTCGCACACTCCCGTCTGTGATTGGGAAACCAGGCCGGCCTGGATCGACGCGCCGCGGCTCGGCCGCCTGCGCCGCGCCGACGCGATCGTGCGGCACTTATGCCACGAGAGCGGCTTCGACCAGCACGTCTGGCAATTCCCGGTGGTGCTGATCCCGCTCGGCGTCGCCGCGCATCCCGATTCCGTGGTCTTGCGCCCGATCCACTCGGTGGATGGCATGACTGCGCGCGCGGTCGCGATTCCACCCGCCCTGCTGTCGCGCCTGTGCAGTGAATTGCTGGCTATCGACGGCCTGAACGCGGTCCTGATCGACCTGACGAATAAACCGCCGGGCACTATCGAGTGGGAATAGGCGCGCCGCTTCAGCCGATCACGGACTTCAAGTAAGCCCGAAACTCATCGCCCAGATCGGGCCGATCCAGAGCGAATTCAACTGTCGCCTTCAGGAACCCCAGCTTGTCGCCCGCGTCGTAGCGCACGCCCTCGAAACGGTACCCGTAAATCGGACGGCTGCGCAGCAGTCTCTTCAGACCGTCGGTCAACTGAATCTCCCCGCCCTGGCCGGGTTCGGTTTCCTCGAGCGCACCGAAGATCTCCGGCGACAGGACGTAGCGGCCGACGATGGCCAGGTTCGAAGGGGCTTCCTCCGGCCGCGGCTTCTCCACCAGATTCCGTATGCGGTACAGACGGGTGTCGGAGCCCTCGATGCTGGCCGGTTCGGCCTCCACCACGCCGTAAGCCCTGATCTGGTCCTCGGGCACCTCCATCAGCGCCAGCACCGATTCGCCGAAGTACTCATATATCCGCAATAGTTGCGCCAGGCACGGCACTTTCGACTTGATCACGTCGTCCGACAGCACCACCGCGAACGGCTCCGGGCCTACCAGATCCTTGGCCCGCAGCACCGCGTGCCCCAGACCGAGCGCCTCCTTCTGCCGCACGTAAGCCACGTCGATCATCCCGGAGATCGCCCGGACCTCCGCCAGCAGCTCCAGCTTGTTGCGCCTCTCCAAGAGTTGTTCGAGCTCGAAGCTGACGTCGAAGTGGTCCTCGATTGCCGTCTTTCCGCGCCCCGTCACGATGACGACCTGGCTCAGCCCAGACTGGCTCGCTTCCTCAATGCCATACTGAATCAGCGGTTTATCCACCAGCGGCAGCATTTCCTTCGGCATCGCCTTGGTCGCCGGGAGGAATCGCGTGCCCAGGCCCGCCGCCGGAAAGACCGCTTTGCGCACCTTCGGAATCATATTCTCGATTGTAGCCATCCATTCATAGGACAGGCGTGGGAAACCGTTCAATGTCTTTCAAGGCGCATTCGGGCGCGGAATCACTCCGTTCTCGGTAGCGCGATTGTCCGCTTCTGGCGCGCGTGCTATTCTTGCGGATGCTCATTCTGGTAAGGCTCTGATTCGGCAGGGAGGATCTCCATGGCTTACGTGATTGCGGAACCGTGCATAGGAACCAAGGACACGGCGTGTGTCGACGCCTGCCCCGTGGATTGCATCCATCCCAAGAAGGATGAGCCCAACTACGCCACCGCCGAACTGCTCTACATCGACCCGGTAGAGTGCATCGATTGCGGCGCCTGCGTACCGGTTTGTCCGGTCTCGGCCATCTTCGCGCTAGAAGACCTGCCCGAAAAGTGGTCCAGCTTCACCCAGATCAACGCCGATTACTACAAGAAATAGGCGCCATTTCATCGCCTTTGGAATCCGCGCCTTGATCTGATTAAAATTCCTCTTGCATTTCTTCGCTTTTTATTCTACTATTGGGGAGAATAAACATCGAAGAGACTACTATGATCAACGCAGACCGCATCCACATCGGGCCGTCCGGTTGGCACCAGGCGGATTGGGTTGAGGCCGTCTCCGCCGGCGCCTCGCCCCGCGAGCACCGGATCGACCGCCTCCTGCCATTCGTCGATCTGTTGGAAATCGGGCACACCGCTGAAACTCCGCTCAAGCCTGAGATTGCCCGGCTGTGGCTGCGCAAGGCGTCGGCCAATCCGAGGCTGCGCTGGACCGCCGTGCTGGGCCACCGCTTCACCCGGGACCGCGATCTCTCTCCCGGCGCGGTCGCGGCCTGGAAGGCCGGATTCATGCCCCTGCAGCGCGATGGGCGGCTGGCCGCGCTGGTCCTCGAATTCCCCTGGGCATTCCGGTTTACTCACGAAAATCGCGAGTTCCTGGTCGAGTTGCGGCGCACTTTCCACGAGTTCCGGCTGGCGGCGGAGTTTCTGCATGAAAGCTGGCTGACCGAGGAAGCGCTCGCCGTCCTGGCCAAATACCGCATCTCCTTTGTGAACGTCGATCAACCCGCTTACTTCCGCGGCATGCCGCCAGCGTCGGTGCTGACGACAAGCCTGGGTGTGGTCCGTTTGCACGGCCGTCGGACGCCCGAAGCGTTCCGCGAATTCGACCAGCGAGCGACCGCCGCGCCCTACCTCTACCCGCTCGAGGAACTGGAGGAGTGGCAGCCGCGACTGGCGCGGTTGGCCGCGGCCGCACAGCAGTGCCTGGTGGTCTTCACCAACGCGCACGCCGGCCGAAGCCTGGTCAACTCCCTGCAAATGGGCGAAATCCTCGGCCGCACTCCGCTGCTGGCCCCGACCCCGCTGATCCGCCGCTATCCGGCGGAACTGGCCGCGTTTCGCGCTCCGCGCCCGATCCAGATGGACCTCCTGCCCACGGCCGCCGAAAGCCAGCGGGCGGCATAGATCGAGTGCCCCGCGGCCCGTCGCGCCGTCATAGACTGGAATGCGGGGACTTCAGCGCATGTTCAAACGATTATCGGTCTTCGTATTGCTCCTGGCTGCGGCGCTTTCCGCGCAGACGTATCAGCCCACGTGGGATTCCATCGACAAACGGCCCACGCCGGCCTGGTTCACCGATGCCAAATTCGGCATCTTCATCCACTGGGGCGTCTACTCGGTGCCGGCCTACGCTCCGGTTCTGCCCGGCAAGCTGGCCTACGCCGAATGGTACTGGCACGCCATCACGGAAGGCCGCAAGCCGGGCGCCGGTCCTGTCGACGCGGGTTCCTGGGATTATCACAAACGCATATTCGGCGTCGATTACGACTACCAGAGCTTCGCGCCGCAGTTTCGCGCCGAACTCTACGATCCAGAGCACTGGGCGGACGTGTTCGAGCGTGCCGGTGCGAAATATGTCGCCATCACCTCGAAGCACCACGAGGGCTTTGCGATGTGGCCCAGCCGCGAGGCATCGAAGACCTGGGGACGCCCCTGGAACTCCGTCGAGATCGGGCCGCATCGCGACCTGCTGGGAGATCTGACCACCGCCGTTCGCGCCAAGGGGCTGAAGGCCGGCATCTACTATTCGCTTTACGAGTGGTACAACCCGCTGTGGCTCTACGACAAGCCGCGCTACGTCGCCGAGCACATGACGCCGCAGTTCAAGGACGTGGTGACGCGCTATAAGCCTTCGATCGTCTTCAGCGACGGAGAATGGGAACTGCCTTCCGCGGACTGGCACAGCGCGGAACTCCTGGCGTGGCTGTTCAACGAGTCCCCGGTGAAGGATGAAGTGGTCGTGAACGACCGCTGGGGCAAGGACACGCGCCACAAGCACGGCGGCTACTGGACCACCGAATACACTCCCGGCATGAGCGGTATGGAGCATCCCTGGGAGGAGAGCCGCGGCATGGGCTTCTCCTATGGCTACAATCGCGCCGAGCGTCTGGAGAATTATCACACCGGCCGGGAACTGGTCATCCTGTTGACCGACATTGTGAGCCGCGGCGGCAACCTGCTACTCGACATCGGCCCCGCGGCCGACGGCACGATTCCGGTGATCATGGAACAACGTCTGCTCGAGATCGGCGCCTGGCTCAAAGTCAACGGCGAGGCGATTTACGGCACGAAGCCGTGGCAAGCGACGCGCCAGTGGAGCGCCGGCGAAGTGCCCAAAATCGACTACAACCAGGAATTCAACGCCGCCGAATACGACGTGACCAAACTCACCGTTGAGCCCGCGCCCGGCAAAGCCGCCATCGAGGCGTTTTTCACGGCCAAAGCTAACGTCGTCTACGCCATCCTGCCGCGCTGGCCCGGCCGCCATTTCACCGTCAAAGAGCTCGCTGGCGCGCGATTGAAGTCCGTCGCGTTGCTGGGCTCGACCGCACCATTGCACTTCAAAACGCAAGCCGGCGCGGTCACCATCGATCTGCCTGAGTTGCCCGAACAACTGCTGGGCCAGCCCGCCTGGGTGCTGAAACTGAGCCGTTGAGCCCGCTCCGGTCTCTAGCCGGGGACACCGAGGCGCACTTACCTCCGAGCACGACCACTAACCCCTCTGCCGAGGGAGACACCAAGGCGGCCGCCGAGGACGCCGCAGGTGTGTGTCCCCAGCCTACCTGTGACAAATGCGGGGCAGCCCCACAGCCGTGCGAGGAACCCTTTGTGCGGCAAGGCCTTGCCGCGATGCTGCCGGTGCTGCGCGGGGTGCATGGCCGGCGCTGACTGGGCGCGCGCGCCGTGCTCTCCAGCGCAGCCGCGAAGCGCGCCGCCTGCGGCTGCCGCCGCCGGCCGTCAGAAATCGCGCGCCCATCTGCGCGGGAATACGCAAGAGATCCACGCGCCGTCCGATGAGAATCCTGTAGGCGCTTCTTATGACTGAAACTCTCGCCCGCCCCCAAGCACCCTGGGCCCTCCGCCTGGTGCCGCCGTTCCCGGCCATTGCCCATCGCATCCTGTCCGTGGTCAGCCAGGAGGATGTCAGCGCTCAGCAGGTGGGCGAGCTGATCCGGCTCGACCCATCCTTCTCCGCGGAGTTGCTGCGCTTCGCCAACTCCGCTATGTTCGGCCGCCGCTGCGAGGTCACCAACCTGTTCCAGGCCATTCTGCTGCTCGGCCTGGACCGCGTCCGGGCCATGGCTATGTTCGTCGCCATGAACAAGATGGTGCGCTCGTCCGTGCGCATCGCCGGCTTGCGCAAAGTGTGGCGGCACAGCCTCGTCACGGCGCTGATCGCGGAAGAGGCGGCCCGCGTCAACGGCTTCGATCGCGAGTCCGCCTATACCACCGGACTGCTCCACAATCTCGGCACGCTGGGCCTGATGTCGGCCTATCCGGACGCTTATTCCGGGATGCTCGAAGTCTCCAACGAATTCGGCTACGACTTGCTCAAAACGGAGCGCGACCTTTTCGAAATCGACCACTGCGCCGCCGGCGCTTACCTCGCCCAGGACTGGAATTTCCCGGACGAACTCGCCGCCGCCCTAGCCACCCACCACGACGATCCCGTCGCCGGCGAGTGCAGCCTCTACAATCTCATCAAGGTCAGTTGGCGTCTTGCCGACACCCTCGGCTACGCCGCCTTCTCCCGGGACCGGGCATGGACATTCGATGAACTCATCGCCTTCCTGCCCAACGCCCGCTCTTCCTGGCTGGGCCGATCCCCTGAATCGGCCAAAGAGGAAATCGAAATGCGTCTGACTGCCGCGGGCGTGTAGCTGCCTGGATATACACTCAGGCCGCCCGTCTGGCGCCATGGGCCAGGACGGCTGCATCCCTGATTCGGAATTCTGCGGCTCATCGGCGTAGCTGCCGCCAGGCAGCGGAATTGAGGGCGATGCGCTCCGGCCGCCTCTGCTCACCGGCGTGGCGGCAATCCTCACCCCGCCTGCTGGCCCGTCACACCGTGCAGATCTGGACTGCCTGCTTCAGGCTCTCGAACCAATCGCGCGTCGGCAGGAACTCGTGCGCGAAATACCCCTGGTAGCCCGTGTCGGCGATCGCCTTGGCTACGGCGTGGTAGTTCAGCTCCTGCGTATCGTCGATCTCCTTGCGCCCCGGAATGCCGCCCGTGTGGAAGTGCCCGATGTACTGGTGGTTGTCGCGGATCGTGCGGATCACGTCTCCCTCCATGATCTGCATGTGATAGATGTCATACAGCAGCTTGATCTGCGGCGAATCCACCCGCTTGATCACTTCCGCGCCCCACTTGGTGTGGTCGCACATGTAGTCCTTGTGGTCCACCTTGGAGTTCAGCAGCTCGAGCACCGTCAGCAGCCCCGCGTCCTCGGCGTATTTCTTGATCCGGTTCAGCCCGATTACCGTGTTGTCCAGACCCTCCTCGTCGCTCATGCCCTTGCGGTTGCCCGAGAACACGATCGTCGAACTGGCCTTGGCCGCCACGGCCCGGTCCACCACCTCGCGGAAGCGCTTCTCGATTCCGTCGTGGTTCTCTTTGCGGTTGAGTCCGTCCGGGATCGAGCATGGACCGGGCACAACCGTTAGTTTCAGCCCATAATGTTGCGCCACCGGCCAGTCTTTCGGCTCTAGCAGGTCCATCGCCTGCAGCCCGAGCTTGACCGCGGCCTGGCACAATTCGTCCAGCGGAACTTTGGCGTAACACCAGCGGCACAGCGACTGTTTCAGCCGCCCCGCCGGCACGACTGCCGGTTCGGCCAGACCCGTCCGCGCGGCCACTGCCGCCACTGGCGCCATAGAAACAAAAGTGCGACGATTCATGCTGTATAGCCTACCAGAGGAGGGCACTTGGTACGCGTTGATTCACGCCGCACCGCCGTGACGGCCACGACGACCGGAGCGTGCATCGTTTGAAAGTCCTCTACCTGGCCGCCCACGGCGGTTTCGCCGGCCAGAACGTCCCCTTGGGCGGCGGCGCCGCCATCGCCGACGCGTTGACCGCGGAATGGAGCCGCACTCAACCCTTCGATCTCGAGTTGGTCACCCCTGCCATCCTCGGCGCGGCCGCGCCCTCAGCCCGTCAGCTCGTCTCGTTTCGCGAAACCGAGTACGCCGCCTTCTGCGACTCCTTTCGCCAAGCCGCCACGCGCGAGGCTCTGCGGCACGACCCCGCTTCGACCGCCATCCTGGTCAACGATATCTCCGAAGGCCCCGATTTCGAGCGCCTGGCCCGCTCGGGCTTCCGCATCGTCACCGTCTACCACGTCGATGTCGTCGCCTACATCGCCTCTATCTATCTGCGCGGCTGGCTGCGCCCCGAAACGCTCACGCGCTTCTGGGAGCGTCTCCGCGGCGGCCCCATCGGGACTCTCGCACCCTCCATTCTGCGGCTCATCTTCGAGCAGCAGCGCGCCAGCCTGCTGTGGTCCGAACGCGTCGTCGTCCCTTCGGCCGACATGAAGTCGATCCTCCTCCGCTGCTATCCGGCCACTCCGCCCGAGCGTATCGAAGTCCTGCCTTGGGGCTGCCCTGCCGGCCCACCAACCAATGCCGAATCGGAGCGCCAGGCCGCGGCTCTGCGCGCTGGCTACGGCCTCTCGCCCGATGCCCGCGTCCTGCTTTGCCTGAGTCGGATTTCTCCGGAAAAAGGGCAGGATTTCCTGCTTGAGACCCTGCTCGACTGGGAACGCTCCCGCTCCTTCCCGCGCCACCCCGTCTGGCTCTTCATCTGCGGCGAAGCCGCCTTCATGCATGGTCGCCGCTATGAGCGCCGCCTCCACGCTCTGGCCGCGCGGCTCCAGCGCGTGCGCGTCGTCTTCCCGGGCTACGTCACCGGCGCTCTCAAACAGGCCTTCTTCCGCATCGCTCACGTCTACCTTTTCCCCTCGCGCCACGAAAGCTATGGCCTGACTCTGGTGGAGGCGCTGGGGGCCGGCCTGCCCGCGATTTGCCGTGACCACGCCGGCGCGCGCCAGATCCTTCAACCCGAATTCGGCATTCGCGTCGAGGGCTCCGGCCGCCGCGCCAGGGCCGACTTTCAACAAGCCCTCGAAGGCTTGCTTGCGGACGAGCCTAAGCGCGCGCGCATGGCCGCCGCGGCCCGCGAATGGGCCTTGCAACGGTCCTTCGCGGCCAGCGCCGCAACGCTCGCCGCCTGGCTTGCCGGCACCGCCTGAGCGCCACAATGCGCGTCGATTCAGATAGCCGCACTCGCATCTGCCAGCACATTCGGCTGAAACGGGAATCGATTGGAGTATCTCGAGAATCAGCCGGCGTGCGGACCGCGCACTGCAGGCAACCAGTCAGCTTGCGTGTGTGCCGTTCGGGATCGGCATGCCGCCGTAGCCCGTGAGTTGGATGCCGTTGCGGCGCACCGCTTCGAGAACGGCCGGATCCATGAGCGCCCGCAGTTCCCGTTCCCGGCTAGCCTTCAGACGCGTGGGCGCCGCCGCCAGTTCGGACGTGCAGAAGCCCGGATGGACCATGAATTCCGTCGTGCCCGCCGGCAGATGGTCCAGCAAGTGCACCACCGACTGCGCCCCGAAACGCCCAGTGATTTGGAAGCCGGCAAACCAGTCGGTGGTCACGCACCCCCGCCGCGCCAGCGTGCGGTGAAATCGGCCGCGAACCATCGAGAAAGCGCGGCTCAGCGCGCGCGTGGTCCACGGCGCACGCTCCGGCGCACCCGTCAGCGGCAGATCGAACGGACGCCGCACCCAGCGCACCCCGTACTCCTCGGCCACCCGCGCCACCGCCTCCAGCACCGGCCCCAGCAGGTGCGTGTGCTTGTGCGTATCCACATGCGTCGGCCGGATCCCCGCCGCCACGATCTTTTCCATCTGCGCGCGCAGCTCCGCGTAAACGTCGATTCGCCCCAGCGCCACCGCCGCCGCCAATCGCGCCGCCGTGGCCGGCAACGCGCGCTCCGGCCGCAGCACCGAATAGCCCCCCACCAAAACGAAGTGCACGCCGGCATCCAGCTCCGGGTGCTCGCGCGCCAGCCGCACTGCGTCCTCGAACGCCGCGCCGTTGGCCATCAGCGTCGTCGATGTGAGAATGCCATTGACGCGCGCTTCGACGATCCCTGCATTCACGTCGCGCGTGAAGCCGAAATCGTCGGCGTTCACCGCCAGGTATTTCGCGACGCCGGCCATCAGAACAGCTTGAGCTGGATCGTCAGAAACTTCTTCGGGTTCTTGCGGAAATCCTTCATCAGCGCGCTCGTCTCCGCCATGGTCCCCGTCAGGTTTTCGTACAGCGCCGGATTCACCATTAACTGACCCAGCGTGCCCTGGCCCGCGTTCAGCTTGTCCAGCGTGCCGTTCAGCCGGTTCAGCGTCGCGATTACTTCGTTGTGCAGCGTGTCCTCGTGCAGCAGTTTGCCCGCGCTTCCCTGGCCCGCGTTCAGGTTCGCCAAAAGCGTCTTCAACTCCGTCGAGCTCTGCCTCAGTTCGTCGTACAGCGCCGGATCCTTGACCAGTTTGCCCGCCGTGCCTTCGCCCTTCTGGATGCCCTCGATCACGCTGTCCAGCCGTTTCACCGTACCCCGCACCTCGTTGTACAACGATGGGTCGTAGAGCATGGCGCCCAGCGTGCCTTGGCCGCTCGCGAGCGCGTGCGTGACCTTCTGGAAATCCGCCAGAATCGCGTTGACCTTCCGGTACATCTCATCGTCGTACAGCAGCCTGCCGATGCTTCCCTTGCCCGCTTCGAGCTGCGCCACCAGTCCGTCCACGCGCTTCAGGATCGACTGCATGCTCTCCAGCAGCGGCGAGGCCGACTGCAGCATCGCCATGACGTCCATTTCGTCCTTGCTCTTGATCTCCGCGCCGGTCTGCACGTGCTCCCGACTCTGCCCCCGCTCGATGTTCAGGTACTTCGTCCCCAGCACGTTCTCGGCGTCGTAGCCGACTTCGCTGTCCTTGGGGATGTTGCCCTTGAAATGCTCTTCGATCTCCATCGTCATGCGCACCGCGCGCTTGTTGTTCGCGTCGCCGGTCAGCTCGATGCGGCTCACCTTGCCAACCAGAATTCCATTGAGCCGCACCGCCGAACCGTCGGTCATCGCGACCGAGTCGGGAAAGAAAGCGTAGAGGATGAACTTCTCGCTGAATGGGTTGTCCGCACCCGTCATCAGGAACACCAGCACGGCCAGGATAACCAGCGCGACTAAGGCCATGATGCCGACCTTCAGCTGCGACCAGGCGACTTTTTTGGGCGAAGGCATGCGTTCCTCCTAGCTTCCCACGATCTCAGGTATGCGGAATGAACTTAACGACATACGGATCCGTGCAAGCGCCTAACTCCGACGGTGTCCCGAGGAACGCCATGCGGCCCTCCGCGAGTACAAGGTAGCGCGTGCGGGTGGCCTCGCCGGCGCCGGCCGGCCGCAGTTCGCCCGTCGCGACGTCGTAGCGGAACCCCGCCAGAATCTCGCCGTCCTGGTACCGCTGCGTCACCATCACCGTCGTCGCCTGGCGCACGTCGCGCCCCTTGGCAATCAGCGCCATGATCGTATTGGCCGTGATCGGATCGAGCCCCGCCGTCGGCGAATCGTACAGCAGCAGCGCCGGCTGCGAGACGATCGCCCGCGCGATCCCCACGCGGCGCCGCATGCCGCCCGACAACTCGCTCGGATATTTCTCCAGCGTGTGCCCCAGTTCGACGAACTCCAGCGACTCCTCGACCTTGGGCAAAACCTGATCTTCCGGGCATCTCAACAAGCGTTGGTTCTCCAAGGGGTAGGCGACGTTGTCGGCGATGTTCAGCGAGTCGAACAGACCGCCCTCCTGAAACAGCACGCCGATGCGGCTGCGCACGTCGAACCATTGCCGCTCGCTGTACTCCGTCACGTCCGTTCCGAACAGGATCAGCCGTCCCGCGCTCGGCCGCAGCAGCCCCAGCGCGATTTTCAGCAACACCGTCTTGCCGCTGCCCGCCGCACCCAGCACGATCAGCGTTTCGCCGGCGCCCAACTCGAACGAAATGTGCTTCAGCACCGTCGTCTCGCCGATGCGCAGGCTGATATCGTCGAAGGCGAGTTGCGCGGCCAGGCGTTCCGGCATCGTTGCTCACAGCGAGACGAAAATCCGCCCGATGAAAAACGTCAGCACCACGATCCACACGCTGGCCACCACCATCGCCTGCGTCGTCGCCCGGCCCACGCCCTGCGTGCCGCCCTCGGTCCGCATGCCGTAGAAGCAGCCCACCAGCGACAGAACGACCGCGAACACGAACGGCTTCACCAGCCCCTGCGCCAGGTCGTTGTATTCCAGAATGCGCCACGCGCTGATCCAGTAATGCGAGTCCGTCGTCAGGCTCAGCATCGGGCACGCCACCAGCCATCCACCCACCAGGCCCACGAAATCCGCCAGGATCGTCAGCAACGGCACCGTCACTGCCGTCGCAATCAGCCGCGGCGTCACCAGCTTCAACACTGGATCGGTGCCCAGCGCGCGCATGGCGTCGATCTGCTCGGTGACTTTCATCGACCCGATCTCGCTCGCCATGCCCGTCGAGTTGCGTCCCGCCACCATGATCGCCGTCAGCACCGGCCCCATCTCGCGAACCTGCGATATGGACACCAGTTGGCCTACGCTGCTGGTGGCGCCGTAGGTCTGCAGCGCCCGCGACATCTGCAGCGCCAGCACCGCGCCGCTGAAAAAACCGGTCAGCAGCGCCACCGGCAGACTGCCGATCCCGATCAGATCCATCTGCACAAACACGTCGTCCCAGTAGTGCGGCTGCTGGAAAATGCCCCGGATCGCGCGCAACGAAAGCAGCACGAATTCCTGGAACATCAGTATCGGGCGTTTCAGCAGATCGAACAATGGAAACCCACCCTGCGAACACTGATGCTAGCATACGGGCGACAGGCCTCTTTACGGCCTTTGCGCCGCTTGCGAGCGTTCTTACATATGCCAACCAACGGGCTTACCGACATCGACGGCATCCGCGTGGGTCATGTTTCCGATTTCGACGCACTCACCGGCTGCACCGCCATTCTGTGCGAGCGCGGCGCCGTCGCCGGCGCCTCGATCCAGGGCGGCGCCAGCGGCACCGAGGAATTCGAAACCATGAGCCCGTGGCACATTACGCCGGTCGTGCACGCCGTCCTCCTGGCCGGCGGCAGCGCCTTCGGGCTCGAGGCGGCCTCCGGCGTCCGCCGTTTTTTGGAACAAAAAGGCGTCGGCTTCCCCACCGGCTTCGCCCGCGTGCCGATCGTGCCGGCCGCGATTCTCTATGACCTCGGCATCGGCAAAGCCAACATTCGCCCGACCCGCGAAATGGGCGAAGCCGCCGCCGCCGCGGCTACCGCCGGGCCCGTCGCCGAAGGCTCGGTTGGCGCGGGCACCGGCGCCACCGTTGGCAAGCTCTTCGGTATGCGTCAGGCCATGAAATCCGGCATCGGCACGTGCACCGTTCAACGCCGGCGCCGCTTGCCCCGGCGTCCAGGTTTCGGCGCTGGTGGCCGTCAACGCTTTCGGCGACGTGCGCGACGTCGAATCCGGCCGCCTCATTGCCGGCGCCCGCCAGACGCCCGATTCAATGGAACTCGCAGGCACTCTGCGCCGCTTCCGCGATCTCCGGCTCTCCGCCCCGCGGCCCCAGAACACGACCCTCGCCGTGGTGGCCACCAATGCCCGGCTCAACAAGGTCCAGGCCACCCGCCTCGCCTTCCTGGCCCAGCACGGATTCGTGCGCGCCATCGAGCCCGTGCATACGTCGATGGACGGCGACCTCTGCATCGCCCTCAGCCTCGGCACGCTGGAAGCCTCCGTCGATGTGCTCGGCGCAGCCGCCGCCGAAGCCGTCGCCCGCGCCATCGCCCGCGCCGTCCGACTCGCCGCCACACTCGGCGGCATCCCCGGGCTGGCGGGTCGCGGCGGCGCAGCCTAGGCCAGCGACACACGTCCGCGCTAGCGCTCCTGAACGGCGGCGCCAAATCGGTAACCCCTTACGGAATTTTGGCACTTAAGACCTTTAGAATCAGTTCGAAAACGGTAACACCCTTACCGCTTTGCCTGGCGTTCCCCACTCCGGCCGCGGCCCTTCACGCCTGCGGCCACGCCGGCCGCGTGAACAACCCGCCGTCCACGTACAGCGTCTGCGCCGTGATGAACCCCGCCGCCGGCGTGCACAGAAACGCCACGGCCGCGGCCACGTCCTTCGGCAACCCGATCCGGCCCAGCGGCGTCAGCCGCCCCCACGACCCCGCGTAGTCGCCCAATTCGAGCTTCGTCCGCTCGATCTCGATCGCCCCCGGCGCAACGCAATTCACGCGGATCGCGTACCGGCCCAGTTCCCACGCCGCCACTTTCGTGAACTGCTCGATGCCGCCCTTGCTCGCCGTGTAGTCCACCAGGTGCGGGAACGGCCACTTGTTGCACCCCGACCCGATATTGACGATGCTTCCGCCGCCGCTCTCCTTCATCCGCCGCCCGGCGCGCTGCGTGCACAGGAACGTCCCCTTCAGGTTCGTCGCCAGCACGCGGTCCCACTCCGCCTCGCTCAGTTCGAGCAGCGTCTTCCATGTCTGCACGCCGGCGTTGTTCACCAGGATCGTCAGCCGCCCAAACTCGGCGTCCACCCGCGCGAACATCTCGTCCACTTCCGCGCTCGCGCCCACGTTCGCCTGCACGATGAACGCGCGTCCGCCCAGTTTGGCGATCTCGCTCGCGGTTCTCTCCGCGCCGCCGCGGTCGCTGTGGTAATTCACTGCCACGGCGCAGCCCTGCCGCGCCAGTTCCAGCGCGATTCCTTTGCCCACACCCTTGCTGGCGCCCGTCACCAGCGCCAATTGATTCTCCAGCGCTCTCTGCATGACACGGATTCTACATCGCCCGCGCATGTTACAGCCTGAGAACGCGAAACCTGTTGCCCTGCCGCCGGTTTTTCTTCACACTTGGAATTCGGGAGGGCCGCAGAAAACTTTGAGCTTGAAAGTCACCGACACCAGTGCCGTCTTCGAGCCCGCGGAGCGTTGGAGCATCGCCCAGGCCAGCGAGACCTTCGACATCGCCCGCTGGGGCAAAGGCTATTTCTCGATCAGCGAAGAGGGACACGTGCTGGTGCATCCGGGACGCGACCCCGCCCGCGCCGTCGACCTGAAACAGTTGGTCGATACGCTGGTTCTGCGCGGCATCGATCCGCCCATCCTCATTCGCTTCGGCGAAATCCTCGGCAACCAGCTCCTGGAACTTCAGAACACTTTCCAGGCCTCCATCGCCGAGCACAACTACAAGGGCCGCTACTGCTGCGTCTACCCCATCAAGGTCAACCAGCAGCGCCACGTCGTCGAAGAGATCTACGACTACGGCCGGGAATACGGCTTCGGCCTGGAGGCCGGTTCCAAGCCCGAGCTGCTGGCGGTCGTGGCCATCGCCGATAACAAGACGCCGATCATCTGCAACGGCTTCAAGGACGACGAGTACATCGAGATGGTGATGCTGGCCCGCAAGATCGGCCGCAACATCATCCCCGTGGTCGAAAAATACACCGAGCTCGACCTCGATTCTGAAGTACGCCGAAAAGGTCGGCGTGCGTCCCGAGATCGGCATCCGCGTCAAGCTCGCCAGCCGCGGCGCCGGCCGCTGGAAGTCGTCCGGCGGTTACCGCTCCAAGTTCGGCCTGACCGTCACCGAGGCCATCCGCGCGCTCGACACTCTCAAGGCCGCCGGCATGGAGGATTGCCTCAAGCTGCTCCACTTCCACCTCGGCAGCCAGATCACCAACATCCGCCACATCAAGGCCGCCGTCATCGAAGCCGCCCGGATCTATGTCGATCTCAAGAAGAGCGGCTGCGGCCTCGAGTTCCTCGACGTCGGCGGCGGCCTCGGCATCGACTACGACGGCTCGCAGACCGACTTCGAATCGAGCGTCAACTACACCCTCCAGGAGTACGCCAACGACGTCGTCTACCACATCCAGAACGTCTGCGACGAGGGCGAAGTCCCGCACCCCATGCATCATCACCGAGTGCGGCCGCGCCATCGCCGCCTACCACAGCGTGCTGGTGTTCAACGTCCTCGGCGTCGCCGGCTATGGCGACGAGGAAGTGCCCAGCTCACTGCCCGACGATGTCGAGCAGCCGCTCACCGACCTGCTCGAGACTTACAAAAACCTCGGCACCAAGAACGTGCTCGAAGGCTTCCACGACGCCCAGCAGGCGCTCGATTCGGCCTTGAACCTTTTTTCCCTGGGCTACCTGCCGCTCAAGCAGCGCTCGCTGGCCGAGAACCTCTACTGGCTCATCTGCCGCAAAGTCCTGGCCCTGGCGCTGAAGCTCGACGTCTTCCCCGAGGAGCTCGAGGGCCTCGACGGCATGCTGTCGGACACTTACTTCTGCAACTTCTCGCTCTTCCAGAGCATGCCCGATAGCTGGGCCGTGAAGCAGTTGTTCCCCATCATGCCCATCCATCGCCTCAACGAGCCGCTCACCCGCAGCGCCGTGCTCGGCGATATCTCCTGCGACAGCGACGGCAAGGTCGACCAGTTCATCGACCGCCGCGACGTCCGCCGTACCCTGCCGCTGCATCCTTTCAACGGCGATCCCTACTACCTGGCGACGTTCCTGGTCGGCGCCTACCAGGAGATCCTGGGCGACTTGCACAACCTCCTCGGCGACACCCACGCCGTCCACGTGCGGCTGAACGAGCAGGGCGCCGCGGTGCTCGAGGCGGTCATCCGCGGCAATACGGTCAAGGAGGTCCTCGATTACGTCCAGTTCAACGCCCGGACCCTGCTCGAACAACTGCGCCAGGACGTCGAGCAGGCCGTGCTCGACGGACACATCGGCTACGAAGATTCAGGCCGCCTTCTGAAGTTTTACGAGGATGGTCTGTACGGCTACACCTACCTCGAAGATGCTCACACGCGCTAAGGTCGTGATTCGGGATTTTGTTGAATACGTCATCGACCGAAACCGAGCAGCGACTGTTACGGAGCCGCGACTGTAAGGAGCGGTCCCCACGTTTCTGGAACTACTGAAGGTGTTCCCAACAGAAGCCACTAGCGCGCGCCACGCCTCCCGCCTGCGCCCGCCGGCGCCGGAGTCGGCATGAGCGAACCTGCCGCACTCCCCCTGCGCGTCGTCCTGATCGGCGCCCGCAACCCCCTCAACATCGGCGCCGCCGCGCGCGCCATGAGCAACTTCGGCTTCTTTGACCTGCGGCTCGTCTGCCCCTACGACGTCGCCTTTCGCGAGGCCGTCTCGGGCATCGGCGCGGGGCGCGTTCTCGAAAATGCCCGCGTCCACGAGCACCTGGCCGAGGCCCTCGATGGCGTTTCCCTGGTCGCCGGCGCGACCGGCATCGCGCACCGGCACTTCCAGCAGCCCGTCTATCGCCTCGAGCGCGGCGGACGCCTGTTGCGGCGTCATCTGGCCGCCGCCCCGGCCGCTCTGCTGTTTGGCTCGGAGAACCACGGGCTCTCGAACGACGATCTGAGCTTCTGCCACTGGCTGGTCCACATTCCCACACGCGCCGCCCACGAATCGATGAATCTCGGCCAGGCCGTGGCCGTGTGTCTGTATGAGCTGGCGCGCAGCCCGCTCGCCGCGCGCCGCCTCCCCGGCGCCGCCGAACTCGCTCCCGACGAAGAGGTCGAGCGCTTCACCGGCGTGCTGCTCACAATGATGGAAACTTCCGGCTATAGCGATTTCGGCCCCGGCCCCGCGACCGTCGAGAAGACGCGCCGCCTGGTCCGCCGTCTCGCTCTGCGCATCGGCGACGTGAATCTCTGGACCGGCATCCTGCGCCAGGCCCTGTGGCGCATGCGCCGCGCCGCTTCATCCGAAGCGCCGAAGGACTAGCCACTCGATACAGAGCCGCAACTCTTCAGGACTCCCCGCTCGCCTCAACGCGGCGCTGCGGGCGCTTCCTCTCCCGAGATCACTCGCGAGTCAACCTGGAACTTGCGGTAGCCCGAGTAACTGACCTCCGCCGCCACGTTGAAATGTTTTATCAACAGCCGCCCGTCCAGGCGCGCCGTTATCTTCGCTGGCAGCCAGACCTCGTCGTTGACCCGGGTCTGCAAAAACGTCATCCGCGCGCCGCGATCCAGCTTCACCAGGAATCCGCCGAAAGTGATCGGCTGCAGAACCTCCGCCTCGGCGCGCACCCATTGGTAACTGGTCTGGTCGATCCATATTTTTCCGCGCATTTTCTTCAGCAGGTCGGCGTGCTTGACGCTAGGGCGGAAATCCGGCCGCGGCGTGGCCTCGATCACCCACACCGGCAGCCCGTCAATCTTCTCCGTCCCGGCCAGTTTCAGGTAGCAGGCCTTGGGAATCTCCTGCAGAAACTTGCGCGCCTCGGCCCGATCCTTTTCTTGCTCCGCTTCCCGTTTGGCCCGCTCTTCGGGAGTTTCCATCTGCCGTTTGCGGACCTCTTTTTCGAATTCTTCGTCGGCCTTTTCTTTCTCCTTGCCCGCCAGGGGCCGGCCGTCCTTCGCGATGCGCCGCCCGTATTGGCGCCCGTAAAGGCTCACCACGTCCAGGGTCGTGGTCACCGTTTTGACTACCGCGCCGGAGTTGTCGAGGGTCTCAGTCCGCTGGTTCTCCGTGTAGGTGTAATCCCTCAGCCGAGTCGCGTTCATGCTGTCGCGATCGAGCGAGCGGCGCACGATCGATTCAGCCTGCGGCACGGTTTCCTGCGCCGTGCCCAAGCCCGCGCCGAGAAACAACATCGCGGCCAGAACGCGATTTACCATTCAGTCCAGTGTAGGCCGCCCCATGCCGCGACCGGCCGCGGTGTACACTTGAATTTGCTGATGTTAAGTGTTCTTCACATAGCGGCGGCCCTTTCGGCATGAGGATTTTCTGGTATTCGGGCGACGAGCGGTCGAGACAGGCTCTGACCGCCGAGCTGTCCCGGCAGGGCCACCTGGTGCGCTGCGCAGAGACCCCGGAACTCCCCTTGGAGGGCGAGAACCTGGTGCTGCTGCAACTGCCTCCGGACCGCGATGAATCGATCGTGCTTGTGCGTGAGTTCCGCAAGCGGGCCAGCGCCGCCACCCCCCTGGTCGCGCTCGGCGTGTGGCAACTGGCCGCCGAGATCGCACCCATTCTGGACTGCGGCGCCGACGATTACATCCCTTACCCCTGCGCGCCCGACGTGCTCGCGCTGCGGCTGGCCGTGGCCGCTCACCTGGCCCTCAAGCACTCCGCCGCCGGTGAACAGAAACGGCTACAGGAGCGGGTCGCGCTCACTTCCAAAACCGAGAGCCTGGCCACGCTCGCGGGAAGCCTCGCGCACGATTTTAACAATCTGCTCGCGGCCATCCTGGGCAACACCGAACTGGCCTTGATGGACGTAGCGCCGCAGTCCCCCGTGCGCTACTGCCTGGATCAGATCGACAAGACCTCGCGCCGCGCCGCCGAACTCGCCCGCCAGATGCTGACCTACGCCGGCCGGGCCTCGAACGGCTCCGAGTTGAGCGGCGTCAATATGAATGAACTGGTTCAGGAAATGGCGGAACTGCTGCGCATTTCCATCCCCAAGAGTTGCGCCATCCGCTATTACTTCAGCCGGCCGCTGCCCCTGATCTGCGGCGACCCCAGCCAGTTGCGGCAGGTCGTGATGAACCTGCTGATTAATGCCGGCGAGGCGATGGGAAAAGACGGCGGAACCATTCTTGTCCGCACCGGCACGGTCGAGGAAGATGGGCTGTCAACTGGCGTGACGCTGGAAGTCAGGGACACCGGCAGTGGCATGAGCGCGGAAATCCGGGCCCGCATCTTCGATCCGTTTTTCACCACCAAGAAATCCGGCCGTGGGCTGGGCCTGGCGGCCGTCCAGGGCATCGTGCGCAGCCACCAGGGCAAGATCGAAGTGGAAAGCCAGCCCGAAAAAGGCTCGACCTTCCGCATCCTGTTCCCGGTCTACCGCGGCGCCGAGCACGCCACCGGCCAGCCGCCTGAGATCGAGGTGGATTGGCACGGCTCCGGCAATGTTCTGCTGATCGACGATGACGACGCCGTGCGCGAGGCGGCTCAGCGCTTGCTCAAGAAAGCCGGCTACACGGTGCTGGAGGCGCGCAGCGGAAGCGAAGGCATCGAATCGGTGCGCCGCTTCGGCGGCATCGTGCACGCCGCCGTGCTCGACATCAATATGCCCGGCATGGATGGCTTTGCCGTCTGCACGAAGATGCGCGCCATGCGCCCCGGCATCCGCGTCCTCATCTGGAGCGGGCTCGAGCCAGATGGCGTCCGGGCGCGGCTCAAGGAGCTCGCCCTCGACCTCGAGGTCATCGAGAAGCCATCGCGCATGCGCGATATCGCCGTCGCGCTCAAGCGCCTGCTGGCGCCGTCGGAAACCGAGCAGCCGAGCGTCGCATAACGGTCCGTGGCGGAAGCCGCGCCCGTCAGAGCGTCTTCTCTATCGCGTAACGACCGCCGGCGCGGGTGTGGATCGACAACACGCCGGCTTGCCGCCCTACCGTGGTCTGCGGCGTCACTCGCACCGTCGCGTCGCCCCACGGATTTCTCAGCCGTAGCGTCGCGCCCTTCTCACTGAGCATGCGCACGCCCGCCACCGCCTTCCCATCCCACTCCGCGCTGACCAGGAATGCGCCCGCCGCGCGCAGGTCGCGGAACCGGGCCGGGCCCAGGTTGGTCGTGTTGGGGAACAGCCGCAGCACGCCGCTGTAGCTCTGCAATAGACACTCGTTCAGCACCGCGGGCAGCGACAGGTTTTCGGTCCACACGCCCATGCGCATCATGAAATCGAAGTCCGTCATCTCGCCGTACCGGCCTCCGCTCTGCCGCACCCGGTCGTTGGCGATCCCATTGGGCAGGCGCGAGTAGCGCACCTCCTGCTTGAACCAGGCGGCATCGAGCATGCCCAGCCGCGCCCGGACGAGCGGCTGAAAGACCAGATCGTTGCCGCCCTCCAGCCGCACGGTCTGCGCGCTGCGCCGCGCAATCGCGAGTTGTTCGGCGCCGGATTCCAGCCCCACCTGCTCGCCGGGAAACACCGGAGCCAGCGTCACCGGCACATTGTAGATCCACGCCGCCGGCGCGCCCGGCACGTCCAGCCACACTTCGCCGTACGGCCCGTCCACCGTCGGATAGGCCGCCATGTGCGTGCCGATCTCGTGCCAGCGCGCGCTCTCGTCCGCATCCACGCCCAGTATCCGCGCAGCCTCCGCCGTTGCCTTCAACACGAACTGCGACAGCGCCAAATCGATGATGCAATCCTTGTTCAGCCGCATATCCACGGTGAAGCCCCAGTTCTCCGGCGACACCGTGGGAATGATGTGGTAGCGGCCGTCGCCGCCCTGCTTCACATAGGCCGCCAGGAACCGGCACGCCGCCCGCAGCATCGGGTAGGCCCGTTCGAGGTACTCGCGATCCTGCGTGTACAGGTAGTGCCACCACAGACTCTGCACGGTCCACGGCGTTTCGCACACCTCGTAGCCCCACGGCGGCACCGGATACGGATTCACCTTGCTCGGCACCGGGTAGGCCGAGTGGAAAAAGAACGCGCCCGGCAGCCCGAATTTCTCCTTCGCGTAGGCTTCTCCAAGCACCGTCAGCTTCTCGCACAAATCGACGTACGGCAGGTGCTGCTCCACATGGTTCGAACTGAACACGCCCCACCACACCTGCTCGGTGTTGTAGTTCATGTGGTAGTCGCCATGCCACGCCGTGCCGATGCGCCCGCTGGACCAGTTGCCGAACAGTCCCGGCGCCACTTTGCCCTCGCGCAGGCAGCACGCCAGGAAGTATTGGTTGTGATACCAGATGCGCTCCAGTTCGCGGTCCTGGAAGTCAACCGCCGATTTCGACCAGAATCCGGCCCAGCCGCGCGCCGTCGCGCTCGCCAAGGCCTCGACCGGCTTGGCCTGGAAGCGCTGCAGCACGGCATTCGCGAACTGGCGCGGGTCTGTGATTGACGACTTCACGAGGTCGCGCGGGGTCGCAATCGCGAGGTCGATCCGGAATGCGCCCAGGCTGTACGCCAGGTCGAGCGCGAACGAGGAGTCGTCGGAGCTGGGCGGCGGATCGGGCACGGCCTCGGTCGGAGCGGTCGCGGGGAAGCGCTGAAACGACCTGATCTCGCCTCTGCCGCCCATTTCCTCGTCCATGCCCTCGGGGGCCGGCAGGCGCGAATCGTGCTGGGTGTGAACGTCGTAGGTCACGGCGCGGATCGGCGCCGGCCCTTCGCTCAGCACGCAGTCGCTCCACAAGCAGATGTGATTGGCGTCGTGGTTAACCAAGCAGAAGAGCCGAAACGGGCGCTTCTTCCCGCGCAGATCGTCGTGCTGCATCTCGGCGGTGTAGAGCCCGGTCGCAATGTCCAGACTTTGCCGCACCAGCGTCACTTGGCGCGGGTCCCAGTGCACCCACACGATCCCGCAAGGCCACGGCCGCGGCCACGGCTTCCCGTAAGAAGCGCCCACTTTCTGCGTGTACTCGCGGAAGAAGTCGATGTTGTATTCCAGGGAAGTCATCTCCGGCTTGCCCTGGCGTTTGGCTTCCTCGCCGGCGCGCTCCCACAGCTTCAGCAGTTCCTGGAATGGCAGCACGTGCTGGTAGTGATCTTCACTGACGCGAATGTCCCAGACGTCTTCCTTCCCGATGTGCAGCCCCAGCGCATCGGGCCGCAGCGTGACGCACAGGCCCAGGTCGCCGTTGCCCATTAGCATCCCCTCGAAGAAGTTCGGGGTCGGGACATCGTTCACGATGCGGTGCCGGCGCGCGATCTCGACGGAGTCCAACTCGCGACCGCGAGAAGGTTCGTTCGGCAGGGCGTTCGCGTTTGAAACGGCCGATGCCATGGCCGCCCCTTGCAGAAAACTGCGGCGATTCATGCCACCGATTCTATGCCAGTCCGGACCAATTGCCGCGGCGGCCGGAATGAATCCAGCCTCAATCCAGCCGCTTGTGGAAACGCAGCGCGCTCGAGACCAGAATCACCACGCCCATCACGCCCAGAATGAGCACCTGCGGCCACAACACGTCGATGCCGATTCCTTTCAGGAACACGCCGCGCACGATCTCCATGAAATACCGCAGCGGATTCAGCAGCGTGATCCACTGCACCGGCTGCGGCATGTTGCGGATCGGAAACGTGAACCCGGACAGCATGAACGCCGGCTGGATGAAGAAGAACGCCAGCATCATCGCCTGCTGCTGCGTCCGGCTGATCGTCGACAGGAACAATCCCGCGCCCAGCGTGCTCAGCAGAAACAGCGCCGCCGTAAAGGCCAGAAACAGCGCATTGCCGCGAAACGGCACGTGAAACAGCAGCAATGCCAGCGCCGTCACCAGCACCGAGTCGGCGAAGCCCACCAGCGCGAACGGGATCGTTTTGCCGAGCATCAGCTCGATCGGCCGGATGGGCGTCACCATGATCTGCTCCATCGTTCCGATTTCTTTTTCGCGCACGATCGACAGCGCCGTCAGAATCAGCGTCACGATCATGATGATATTCACCAGCACGCCCGGCACGAAGTAGTAGCGGCTCTTCAGCTCCGGGTTGAACCACACATGCGTGTCCAGCCGGATGTTGGGCATCGCCAGGAGCACCGCTCCGTGCGTCGTGCGCCCCACCAGTCGCTCGTTCTGCTGGCCCCGCAGCGTATCCTGGTTGAACGCCGCGATCGCCCCCGCGGCGTATTGCGAAATGATCGAGGCCGTGTTCGAGTTCGAACCGTCCAGCAGCACCTGCACTTCCGATTGATGCCACCGCCCGATCGTCTCGCCGAAGTGCACCGGGATCCGCACCACGGCATCGACGTCGCCGCGGTCGATCAGATCCTGCGCCGCGCGATCGTTCTGCGCCTCGCCCAAAAGCGTGAAATATGGCGATCCCGTGAACTTCCTGATCAGGTCGCGGCTCGTTTCGGAGCGGTCCAGATCCATCACCGCCAGCCGCACATGCTCCACGTCCAGGTTCACCGCGTAGCCGAAAATGATGGTCTGCAGAATCGGCGGAACAATCATCGTCATGCGCACACGCGGATTGCGCAGCGATTGCCGCAGTTCTTTGCGGACGATTTCAATTATGCGTTCCCACATCGCGTTTACACCAGTTTCGGGCGAAGCTTGCGAATCGCCAGCGCCAGCACGACGCCGGCGTAGATCAACAGAAAAAGGAACTGCGTCCAGAGAATGGTCATCCCCGTGCCCTTCAGAAAGATGCCTTGCAGAATCGCGATGAAGTAGCGTGCCGGCACGATGCGCGAGATCTGCTGGATGATCCACGGCATGTTCCCCAGCGAGTAAATAAATCCGCTCAGCAGAAACGCCGGCAGAAACGAAGTCAGCAGACTGATCTGGTAGGCCAGCAGTTGCGAGCGCAGTACCGTCGACAGAAAAATGCCCCAGCACAGCGCTCCAAACAGGAACAGCGCCGAGGAAATCGCCAGCAATACGAAGCTGCCGCGCATCGGAACGTCGAACACGCCGAGCGCCACGATCAGCGCGATCACCATGTCGGCCATGCCCAGCACGAAGTATGCGCACAGCTTGCCGAACAGTAATTCCGCCGGCCGCAGAGGCGTCGACAACAGCTGCTCCATGGTGCCGTTCTCCCACTCGCGCGCGATGCACAGCGACGTGAGCATCGCGGCGATGAGCATCAGGATCACCGCGATCAGACCGGGCACGATGAAGTTTTTGCTCTTCAGATCGGAGTTATACATCACCCGGATGCGCGTGTCGGCTGGCATTTGAAGCTTGCTGATGCCCTTGCGCAGCATCGCCCGCTCGCGGACTTCGGCGGCGTAGCCCAGCACCAGCGCCTCGACGTAACCGGACGCGATGGAAGCCGTGTTCGAGTCGCTGCCATCCAGCAGCGCCTGCACGCGCGCCTCCTCGCCCGCCGCCAGTTTCTTGGCGAAATCCTTTTCGATCACCAGCCCCAACAGCACGCTGCTGCGGTTGATCCCGTCATCGATCGACGCGTAATTGGCTCGCGGTTGGACGATCTGAAAATATCTCGATCCGCCGAAACGATCCACCAGCTCGCGGCTCTGCTGCGTGTGGTCCATATCGTAAACCGCCGTCGGAATCCGGTCCACGTCCAGCGTCAGCGCGTAGCCGAACAGGATCAGCAGCAGCAGCGGAATCGCCAGCGCCATCGCCAGGCTCAGCGGGTCCCGCACGATGTGCCGGCCCTCTTTGTGAAAAATGGCAACGAATCTCCGCCAGCTCATTTCGCCGCCGCCTCCTGCTTCTCAATCGCCGTGATGAACACGTCGTCCATCGTCGAGCCCGGCCCCAGTTCCGCCTTCAACTCCGCCGGCGTGCCCAATGCGATCACCAGGCCGCGGTCCATCAGCGCCAGCCGGTGGCAATACTCGGCCTCCTCCATGTAATGCGTCGAAACGAACACCGTCTGCCCCTGCTCGGCCAGTCCGTAGATCAGATCCCAGAACTGCCGCCGTGCGATTGGATCGACGCCCGACGTCGGTTCGTCCAGGAATACGATCGGCGGCTCATGCAGAATCGCGCAGCCCAACGCCAGCCGCTGTTTCCACCCGCCGGTCAGCAGCAGCGTCATGTCCTTGCGCCGCTCCGTCAGTCCCGCCATCGCCAGAATCTCTTCCCGGCGTTGCGCGCGGCGCGCCCGCGGCACGCCGTAGACGCCCGAGAAGAACTCGATGTTCTCTTCCACTCGCAGGTCGTCGTACAGCGAAAATTTCTGCGACATATAGCCGATGCTGGCCTTCACCTGCTCACTCTGCGTGGATACATCGAACCCGTGTACCGTCGCCCGCCCTTCGCTCGGGCTGAGCAGTCCGCACAGCATCCGGATCAGCGTCAACTTCCCCGCCCCGTTCGGTCCCAGGAAACCGAAGATCTCGCCCCGCCCGACCGTCAGGTTCACGTGATCCACCGCCACGAAATCGCCGAAGCGTTTGACCAGCTCGACGACGGTCACCGCGGGGCTATCATGCGGCTGCACGGCGTTCCTCCCGTCGGATCAGCGCGATGAAGACGTCCTCCAACGAAGGGTTGATCGGCCGTAGCGTGGCGCCCGCGAATCCCGCATCGTGCAGTGCGCTTTCCGCCTCGGCGGCGCTTCCGAGCGACGGCTCGATGTACACGTGCAACTCCGCGCCCGCGGGCTCCGCGCCCAGAATGAACGGCTTCCCGTGCAGCGCCTGCCGCGCCGCGCGCCGGTCCGCGCCCTCGATGGCGAATGAATACGGCGCCCACGCCTCGCGCATCTTCGACGGTGGATCCACTTCAATCAGCCGCCCCTCATACATCAGCCCCACCCGATCGCAGCGCTCCGCTTCGTCCAGATACGCCGTCGACACCAGGATCGTCATCCCTTCGCCCGCCAGCCGTTTCAGAATCACCCAGAAATCCCGCCGCGACAGCGGGTCCACGCCGTTCGTCGGCTCGTCCAGAAACAGCACCCGCGGCTTGTGCAGCAGCGTGCACATCAGCGCCAGCTTCTGCTTCATACCGCCCGAAAGCTTGGCCGCCGCGCGCTCGCGGAACGGCGTCATCCGCGTCATCTCCAGAAACTCCCCCATCATGCGGTCGCGGTCGCCCTCCGGCAGGCCGAACAGATCGCTGTAGAAGATCATGTTCTCTGCCACCGTCAGATCTCCGTACAGGCCGAAGCGCTGCGCCATGTATCCGATCTGGTCTTTCACCGCTTCCACATGGTCCTTTACCTCGAGATCGTCCACCTGCACGCTGCCCTCGTCCGGATCGATCAGCCCGGCCAGCATCCGCAGCGTCGTCGTCTTCCCCGCGCCATCGGGGCCGACCAGGCCGAAGATCTCGCCTTTGGGAATCTCCAGTGAGATGCCATCGACGGCCTTCAACGCGCCAAACGATTTTTTGACTCCGCTCAGGCGGATCATCCCGGCTCTCCTTCACGCCCGCTCATCGCGCTCTCGCCCGCGCTGCTACTCGATCCGGATCGTGACATCGGCCGGCATGTTGTTTTTCAATTCGCGATTCGGGTTCTCGCACTCCACTTTGATCCGGTACACCAGTTTGGTGCGCTCTTCCTGCGTTTGAATCGTCTTCGGCGTGAACTCCGCGTCCGAGGCGATGAAGCTGATTTTGCCCTTGTACGTCTTGCCCGGGAACGAGTCCGTCGCCACGGACGCCGCCATCCCGTTGTGAATTCGGCCCAGGTCCTGTTCGGCCACGTATGCCCGCACCCACGGATGGTCGATGTCGCCCACCGTCACTACCGCCGCGCCCGCCGCCAGCACTTCTCCGATTTCCGCGCTCTTGGTCAGCACCAGGCCGTCGAACGGCGCATACAGAATGCGGTCCGCCAGCTCCACGTCCTGCACGTCCGCCGACTTCTGCGCGCGCGCGATCTCCGACTTGCGGAACCCGATCTCCTCGATGTGCCGTTGCAGGTCGATGCGCTGCGCTTCAGATAGTTTCAACGCCGCCCGCGCGCCTGCCACCGCCGCCTTCTGCTGGTCGATATCCTCCTGCCGCGGCCCGGTCTGAACCAGCTTCAGGTTCTCCTCCGCCCGCCGCAGCGCCGCCGCGGCCGCGTCGCGGTTTTTCCTGAATTGGTCCGATTGCTGCGCCGAAATGTCGTCGTTTTTGAACAGCCGCTGCGCGCGTTCCCAGTCCGCCGCGGCCTGCACATCTTGCGCCTTCGCTTCTTCACGCTCCGCCCGCGCCTGGCCGATCTCTTCCGTGCGGCTGCCGTTCAGCAACTCGGTCAGCTTCGCCTCCGCCTGCTGCAGTTGCGCCGTCTTCAGCGCCACGTCGCCGGCGATCTCCGCGCTCTGGTAGTCGATCGCCGTTTTGAGCTGCGTCAGGTTCGACTGCGCCGAAGCCACGCTCGCCTCCTCGCGTCCGAGCTGATGCTCGTTCTCCAGGCGGTCCAGCCTCGCCAGCACCAGGCCCTTCTTCACCGAGTCGCCTTCATCGACATCCAGCTCCACCAGCTTGCCCGGGTACTTGAACGACAGATCGACCGTCGTGAATTCGATGTTGCCGCTCAGCTTCAACTCTCCGTTGCCATCCTTGTGCGCGGACCAGTACCACCAGCCGCCGAGTGCCGCGGCCACGATGATTAGGGGCAGAATGAGTCGTTTGATTTTCATGGGGTGGCTCCTTTACCGCGTGATTTCATGGATGTCGCCGAGTGCCGCGGCCAGATTGATGCGCGCGGCGCGCTGGCTGTAGACCGCGCTGTCTTTGGTCTCCCGCGCCCGCGCCAGCCGCGTCTGCGCGTCGGTCACTTCCAGGTGGATCGCGACGCCGTTTTCGTAGCGCCGTTGCGCCTGCGCCAGTTCCTTTTCGCTCAGTTGCAGGGCGTCCATACTGACCCGTGCCTGCTCGTCGGCCGAACGCAATGCCTCGATCGACGTCCGCACTTCAAGCTCCGCCTGCTGCCGTGCATCCCGCGTCCGGATCCCCTCGCTGCGCAGTTGCGACGACGCCTCGGCCCGCTGGGCGTCCCTGCGTCCGCCGTCGAAAATCGGGAACCGCACGCTCACGCCGGCCGTGCGCGTGGGTCGCAATATCGTCGGATCCACGCCGATGTCGCCGTAATTTCCGAATGCCGCCACCGACGGCAGCCGCTCAAACTTCGCCGCGTCGCTGCTCAGTTTGGCCGAGCGCTCCCGTTCGATTTGCGCCTTCAGGTCCGGCCTGTTTCCGATCGCGGTCTCGACGGCCTTCACCGCATCGGGGATTTCGACCGGCTCGTACTTCAACTGGTCGGTCAACTCGAAATCCAGGTCCAAAGTGAGATTCATCGCCCGCAGCAGATTCAGCCGCGACGTTTCCCGATCCTCCCGCGCCGCAATCAGATGCTGCTTCTCGGTCTGCCGTTGCACCTCGGCGCGCGTAATATCCAGGCCCGTCGCCGTGCCCGCGTCCTTCTGCGCCTGCGCCAGTTTCAGCAGCTTATCGGCCAGTTCCACATTCGCCACCGCAGTCTCGACCGCGGTCTCGGCCCGCGCCGCGTTCATGTACGCCTTGCCGGCCAACGCCGCGGCCTGTACCCGCGACTGCTCGGAGTCGAGCTTGGCCGCCGCAACCTGCGC
Organism: Terriglobia bacterium; assembly: GCA_963838205.1. Taxonomy (GTDB): domain Bacteria; phylum Acidobacteriota; class Terriglobia; order Bryobacterales; family Bryobacteraceae; genus CAIVVT01. Next base: position 172,023 of record CAWIQF010000006.1, read on the forward strand.
TCCGCTCGATTGCAGCCGGCGGATTGTGCTTAGGTCGAATACCGTCTGCGTGGCCGTCGCCCGCAGATCGTAGGTGCTGATCGGCCCGACAAATATGGGTATCTGGAAGCCGGGTGGTAGTTTGATTTGCAGCCCGAACGTGGCCAGATCATTCGTGAAGCTCTGCGCGGTCCAGGCGGCGTCCACATTCGGCAGCAGCGCGCTGCGCACCTCCGCCTTGCGCGCCTGGGCCTGCCGGATTGCCTCCACCGCCAGTTGCACTTTAGTGTTGCCCTCCGGCGCCAAAGCTATTTCAATCGACTTGCTGAAGCTCAGCTCCATCTTCGGCCGGGCCTCCTGGGCCGCCACTGCCGCCGCCAGGCCCAGCATCGCCGCCAGCACACGCAGCTTCATCGGCTTCGCTCCCTCTCCGCCAGCGCGCGCATGCCGCCGGCGATGTAACTGATCAGTCGTTCCAGATGTTCAGCCGGGGTGCTGACGCAGGGGTCGACGCCCGTCATCTCGTGCAATACCGGCAGCCCCATCAGGCTGTGCGCCATCGTCCCTATCCCGAGGTGCGCCGCCCAAGCTACCGTGACCCGGTTGCCGGTGCCCAGCGCCGCCGCGAAGGCCGGGATGAATCGCTCGATCACCGCCTTCATGTGGTGCGACATGACGGCCACCGCCCACTCGTCAGGCTGCGAGGCCAGGCGCGCCATCAGTTGTGGGAAGCTGCTCAACCCTATGCCGGCGCCGCGGGCCTCGAAAACCGGCTGAATAAAGGCCCGGATTATCTTCTTCAGCGACGGTCGCGACTCGCCCGCCTCGCTTAGCGCCTGGTCGAGAAGTTCGATCCGGCGCACATTCACTGGCTGCACCTTGCGCTCCAGAACCGCCGACAACAGCGCTTCCTTCGAATGAAAGTGGTAATTCACCGCCGCCAGGTTCACCCCCGCCTCGGCCGTGATCTGCCGCAGCGGCGTCGCGGCGAACCCATGTTGCGCGAACAGCCGTTCCGCCGCGTCCAGGATCTTTTCCTTGGTATCGTGTCGAACGGGCGTTTCCAACGTTTGATTCATACGCTCGTTTTAATTGTACGATTGGAACGCTCGTTCGGCAAGTCTATCTTTCGGCCCGGTGCGAGCACACGCTCAGCGCTAGCCGCACACAGCCCTATTCTCGCCCTCGCAGACTTGTTCTTATGTGCTGAATCTAAGTGGCTTTTTCGCCGCCGCGCTCAGCCCTCGGGTAACCCGTGCGGCTTTACGGGACTCGCTCAGGCGGTCACCGTACTCGCGATATCGCCCAGCCCGCGCTCCTGGATTTCCATCTCGCGCATCCGGAACTTCTGGATCTTGCCGGTGACGGTGATCGGGAATGAATCCACAAACCGGATCAGTGCCGGGACTTTAAAGTACGCGATCCGGCCACGGCAATAGTCGCGGATCTCCTCCTCCGTCGCCTCCTGCTCCGGCTTGAGCCGGATCCAGGCGCAAACCACCTCGCTCAGGCGCGCATCCGGCACCCCGATCACCTGCGCCTCGGCCACTTTCGGATGCGTGTAGAGGAACTCCTCGATCTCCCGCGGATAGATATTCTCGCCGCCGCGCAGGATCATGTCCTTGGCCCGGCCGGTGATCCGAAATGCGCCGTCCTCGCGCATCACCGCCAGGTCGCCGCTGCGCAGCCAGCCGTCCGGGCTGATCACACTCTGCGTCGCCGCCACGTCGCCATCGTAGCCCGCCATCGTCAGGTAACCCCGCGCGCAGAGTTCCCCCTGCTGGCCGACCGGGACCACGTGCCCGCTGACCGGATCGATGATCCGGATCTCGGTGGCCGGCATCGCGCGCCCCACCGTCGAGCAGCGGAACTCGATCGAATCGCTCACGTCCGACATTACACTCACCGGCGACGTCTCGGTCTGCCCATAGCAGATCGTGATCTCGCTGCAGTGCATCTCCTCGACCACCCGCTTCATCACCTGCACCGGGCACGGCGATCCCGCCATCACGCCCGTCCGCAGGCTGCTCAGGTCGAAGCTCGAAAACGCCGGGTGGCTCGAGCTCGGCAATGAACATCGCCGGCACTCCGTACAGCGCCGTGGCCCGCTCTTCCTGCACGGCGGACATCGCCGCCACCGCGTCGAAGGAGGCTGCCGGCAGGATCATCGCCGCTCCCGACGCCGCCGCGGCGATCGTCCCGATCACGCAGCCGAAACAGTGGTACAGCGGCACCGGAATGCAGATCCGGTCCTCGCCCGTCAGTTGCAGCCGCTCGGCGATGAAGCGCCCGTTGTTGACGATATTGCGGTGGCTCAGCAGCACGCCCTTGGGCGAGCCCGTCGTGCCCGACGTGTATTGGATATTGGCGATGTCGCCGCCGTCAATCTCCGGCGGGTGAAATGGATGCCGCGCGTCCAGCAGATCGTTCCACTCCGGGCTGCCGAGGTAGATCGCCCGCCGCAGTTCGCACTCCAAACCGTCCAGCGATTCGGCCAGGATTTTCCGGTAATCGGCCCTCGCGTCGCGCTCCTGCATGAACAGGTATTTGAGGCGCGATACGCGCAGCACGAACGACAGACTCGTGGCTGCGATACGCCGGATTGACATTGACCAGAATCACGCCCGCCGCGGCCGCGCCGAACTGCAGGTACACCCACTCGGCGCAGTTCGTCGACCACACGCCGATCCGGTCCCCGGGCTTCAGCCCCAGGCTCTGCAATGCGGCCGCCGTCCGCACCACCTTTTCCAGCAGCCCGGCCCACGTCAGCCGGATCCCCTGGTGCCGGCTCACCAGTCCCAGGCCTTGCGGGTCCATCGTTGCGCATTCGCGCAACAACTCACCCAATGACAAATCGAGAACTTCCGCCTCCGGTCCACGGGCGTAACTCAGCATACTTACCGAAATTTTATCAAGAGTATCCGGTCGTTTTAGGGTGGAATTAGCCGGACAGTGTATTTCTAATTTGTCGATAATAACTACTTATTAAGGCACCCCTAATCGATGTCTTCATAAGCGATTCGGCTCAATGCTGCGATCACAAATGGCCGCCCAGTACCGTCTTACGTACCGTCTTGCGCGCCTTCCTACGCACCTTCTTACCGAGCCCCGACCGACGATTCAGAGCCGCGACCGTTAGGAAGCGGTTCTTGCGTTGTTACTGAGCCGCGACCAAAGGGAACGGTCCTCGCGTCGTTGCTTTGCGTTGTTTCCGAGCCGCGACCGCGAAGGAGCGCTCTTCGCTGTGTTACGAGTGGACTTTCGTGCGAGTGGCCTCCGCGAATGATCCAATCAACTTCCCATCCACGCCACTGTCCCGCCGCCTCGCCGCCCCTTTGCTATCCTGTCTCTTGCGATGACCAAAGTGGACGTGACCTACTCTCTGAGTGGCGTCGTCAACGCGGTCCTGCTGGACCGGATCGACCGCGCCCACGGCATTTACGGACTCCAGGCTCTTCGCCTCAGCCCGGCGCTCGATGTCCTGCATGTTGAATACGATGCCTCGCGCCTGAAACCCGAAGACGTCGACCACGCGCTCCACTCGGCTGGACTCGCCGTGCGCCGCCTGAAGGAGTAGCCCGGCGCTCTCTCTTCCCTCGCGCCACCCTGCGGCTCATGTCAACTCCCTCCGCCAATCTCGATATCGACTCCCTCGGCAAAGTCCTGCGCTTCTGGACCGAGTGGCACGGCGCGTGGCGCTTCGCACTCGTCTTCCTGCTCGTCTTGGGCGCAGCCTGGGTCGTCCGGAGCCTGCTCTTTCGCGCGCTCGAGCGCATCGCCGCGCGCACCTCCACCGACCTCGACGATACGCTCGCCGGCGCCCTGCGCTGGCCCTCCCGCTACTGGATCGTGCTGCTGGCGCTGGTGGTCGCCGTCGCCGATCTCGACGAGCGCGACGTCCCCGCGCGCATCGCCCATGCCTTATCGCTCGCGACCCTCATTCTCCTCACCATTTCGGTCGCCCTGGCCGTCGCCCGCGTCAGCATCGTGCTGCTCGAGCACTCCATGCGCCGCAGCGCCACCGGCATCCAGATCACCACGCTCACGAAAATCATGATCCGGATCTTCTGGGCCGTGCCCGCGGTGCTGATCATCCTCAGCGCCTTCAATGTTCAGGCCTGGCCCGCCATGGCCACCCTGGGCGTCGGCGGCATCGCCGTTTCCTTCGCCTTGAAAGACACCTTCGCCAACGTCTTTTCGGGCTTCTACGTCAGCCTGGCCGGCCAGTTGCACCGCGGCGACTTCATCCGCCTGGACAGGTCCACCGCAGGCTTCGTCGAAGGCTACGTGATGGATATCCACTGGCGCATCACGACCCTCCTCACGCTCGACAACAACATGGTGCTGATCCCTAACTCGAAGCTCGCCGAAGCCATCGTCACCAACTTCAGCCAGCCCGCCGCGCCGCTCAGCGTGTCCATCCCCTATGGCGTCGCTTACGATACCGACATCGCGCTGCTCGACCGAGTCGTGCTGGAAGTTGTGAAAAGCGCCACCGGCGAAGTCGCCGGTCTGCTCGCGGAACCGGCGCCCGTCAATCGCCTCACGCCAGGCTTCGGCGATTCAGCCCTAAACTTCACGCTCTCTGTGTCCGTCACCAGCGTCGCGGCCCAGTTCGCCGTCGCCGACCTGCTGCGGCGCAGGCTGCTGGCGCGTTTCCGCCAGGAAGGCATCCGCATCCCCTTCCCGACGCGCACCCTCGAAGTCCATCGCGAACCCGGCTCACCCCCACCCGCGCCCTGATCCTACTGGCCGGCCTTGGTCAGCGCCCCGCCCGTCTTCTCCAGCCCCTTGCCGGTCGCGTGCACCACGCCCTTGGCCCCGTCCGCGACGCCCTTTCCAACCGCCTTCGTCCCCGTCACCGTGCCGTGGGCCGTTGCTTGGGCCACGCCCGTCACCGCCTCGCCCGATTTCTGCACGCCCGCCTTCACGCCGTGCCCCGCCGCCGTGGCGGCGTGGACCGTCTTCGTGGGCACGGATTCGCTCTTCTTTCGAATCTCAGCCTGCACGCCGGGCTGCACCAGGCCCAGCGCCAGCATTAAACATACTGGTCGAATCATGTTTCTATGCTGCACTAGAACTGCCCTGATTTCAAGAACATCTTGGGATCGCGGCCGGCTCCCAAACGCTGCGAAAAGAACGCCGCCGCCGTTCCGATGGACTGAACCGTGAAGGCGCGCTTCCACCGGACACAGGGAAACCACCCCCGCGGCAACTAACGATCGTCCATTCGCTGCCGCCAGTTTGAACTCTTTCGACCCCGCGTGTTACCTTGGGAATGTTCGACGTGCTGCGGGGACGTAGTTCAGTTGGTTAGAACGCCGGCCTGTCACGTCGGAGGTCGCGGGTTCGAGCCCCGTCGTCCCCGCCATTCGTTCTCAAAGCCCACCGCCCGCACTCCCGGTCCAAACCTGAGCATCGAGGAATAGTCAGCCAGCCGATTTCGCCCGACAGCGATGCCGATGGCTGAATTCTGCGTTAGCTCGCTGGGCCCAGTACGTCCTCGACGGCTTCCGGATGCCGCGCAATGACGGCCAGCAGGACGCGCGTGGGCGTGTCCGGTCGGGCGCGTCCTTGTTCCCAATTCTGTAGCGTGGGCAGCGGGAAACCGAATCTGGCCGCGAATTGAGACTGGCTCAGGCCCATTCCGCGGCGGATTTCGCGGACATCGGTGTGCGGCACCTGGACCACAGTAACCCTTGCGCCAGTGGTTCGGCCCTGCGTCCAGGCCACCGCCTGTTCAAGTCCTTCGATGACGCGTGCGCCGACTGTGGGGCGGCGGGTCGGTTTCTTCGCCGTAGTCCTTTTCTTGGTTGCAGCTTTGGTCGCCATCTTCGTTTTGTCTCCTATCCCTTCGCCCCATAATTCGCCGCCAGTAGCGTGACGATCCGCTTCATCGCGTTGCGCTCGGCCCGGCTTAGGTTCGCCTTCTCGTTCTTGCCGTAGGCCGTTAGCAGGAACAGCGGAATGCGCTCGTTGTGAAAGTAGTAGATCACTCTCGCGCCACCTCGCTTGCCACGGCCAGGCAGCGCCCAGCGCAGCTTTCGCACACCGCCTGTTTCCGGGATGATGTCTCCGGCGTCCGGGTTCAACGCCAGAAACCAGACCAACTCCGCGCGCATCAGAGGCGGCATGAGAGACGCCGCGTCTTTCAGAAACCGTTCGGTCTCTACCACCGTGATCGGCGACGGCCCCATGGCCTTAGTGTACGCAAATTGCGGATAGCATGCAATCCCTCATAACACCGCTGGCCTGTCGCGGTAGGGGCCCGGCCTGCGACAATTCGAAGGTATGCTGATTCGCTCGCGGGCGCCTCTCCGGCTCGGTTTTGCCGGCGGCGGCACGGACGTCTCCCCGTATTGCGACCTGCACGGCGGAGCGATTCTCAACGCCACCATCGATCTCTACGCCACCTCCGTGCTGCGGCCGCGCACGGACGGCACCGTGCGCTTCCACGCCGCCGACCGCGGCAGCGTCTTCGAAGCCCGCGCGGTCAGCGAATTCCCGATCGAAGAACCGTTGGTGCTGCACAAGGCGATGTACAACCACATCGTCAAGAACCACGCCGGCGGCCGCCCGCTCGCTCTGGATCTGACTACCTATTCGGACGCGCCGGCGGGCTCCGGCCTGGGCGCCAGCTCGACCCTCTGCGTTACCATGGTCCAGGCCTTCACCGAGTGGCTGCAACTGCCCCTCGGCCTGCACGATATCGCGCGCACGGCGTTCCAGGTCGAGCGCGTCGAACTCGCGATGCAGGGCGGCCGGCAGGACCAGTTCGCCGCGGCCTTTGGCGGCTTTAACTTCATGGAGTTCTTCGCCGGCGAGCGCGTAATCGTCAATCCGCTGCGCCTGAAACCGTGGATCGTGGCCGAGCTGGAAGCTTCGCTGGTCCTCTTTTATACCGGCGTCTCGCGCGATTCGGCGGCCATCATCGACCGCCAGATTCAGAACCTGACGACTGCCAGTCCGGCAATCCTGGAAGAGTTCCATGCCATCAAGCGCCAGGCCTTCGAGATGAAGGAGACGCTGATCCGCGGCGACATCCGCGCCTTCGCCCGCAGCCTCGGGCAAAGCTGGCAGGCCAAGAAGAATACGGCCGTGGGCATCTCGACGTCAGTGATCGAGGAGGCGCTGGAGGCCGGGCTGAGCCAGGGCGCCTACGCCGGCAAAGTGAGCGGCGCGGGCGGCGGAGGATTCGTCATGCTGGTCGCCGATCCGCTGCGCCGGGTCGCCGTGGTGCGCGCCCTCGAGAAGCTCCCCGGCCAGGTGATCCCCTGCCATTTCACGCCCGAAGGCGTACAGACGTGGACCGTGGAAGAGTGAGCGTGGACTTCACCGCCGCGGCCGTCAGGGAGCCGGCATCCGGACTTCTGCAATCAGGCCGCAGTGAGCGGACGGCGAAGGAGTAACAGTGGACCGTGGACCGGTGACCGAAGCGATCGTGCTCGCGGGCGGCTTCGGCACGCGGCTGCGATCGGTGCTGGGAGAAGTGCCGAAGATCCTCGCGCCGGTGCGCGGCGTGGCCTTCGTCCACTACGTGCTGCGCTGGCTGGAGAGCCAGGGCATCGAGCGCGTCACGGCCTGCACGGGCTACCTCGCCGCGCAGGTGGAAGCGGAACTCAGTCACTACCGCGGACGCATGTCCATCACGAGTCTGCGCGAGGAAACGCCCCTCGGCACGGGCGGAGCGATCTACAGCGGACTGAAAAAAGTGCAGCGCGAGAGCGCCTTCATCGTGAATGGCGACACCTATTTCCCGGCCGATCTCGCCGTGTTCCAGGCCGTGGCGCAGCGTCTCGATACCAAGCTGGCGGTGGCGCTGCGGCGCTTGGAGGACACATCGCGCTACGGCGCGGTGGAGCTGGAGCAAGGGCTGATTGCGCGCGTCAACGAGAAAGGACGCAGTGGTCCGGGCCTGGTCAACGCCGGGCTGTATCTGCTGCCGAGTGAGTTGTGGCACAGCGTCCCGATGCCCGACATCTTCTCGTGGGAACTGGATTTTCTGCAGCCCTTGGCGCCCGCTTTGGGCACGGCCGGCGTCGTCCTCGATGCGCCGTTTCTGGACATCGGCACGCCCGCGAGTTACGCTCGCGCGGAGAGCATCCTGCCCGATCTGGGTCCGGCCACAGCACAAAATCAGCGCTGAATCGGCGTCATTTCAGCGTGCTGTGAAACACGGCAAGATGCTAGCTAAGTCCTTTAGAAAATGCGGATTAGGCGGATACGCAAAAACACGGTAAAAACGGTGTTTTCACGGTGCGCGCATGGTGAATTACGGTAAAAACACGGTGCTTTTTGCGGTGCCCGCGCGGTGAAACTCCTGGTTTGGGACCTGACGCGTGACCGGGCGGCGCGTACGCGCCCGGGAGCGGCAACGGGTCTTTAGAGTCGAGAATGCGTTACGATGAGCTCAGGTGCACAACAGCAGATGAAATCGCTTTCGTGCACAATTTGGATCCTGGCCGCCTTGCTGATAGCGGCCGTGCTCGACGATATACCCGATCCCCCAGCGGTGAGTCCTCGCGCCGCCGTATGTAAGGTCTTGCATCTGCGAGATTACTACTGCGACACCGCGATGCAGCGCGGCGATTCCCTCCCCACTCCTGATCCCTTCCCTGTGAGTCTGGCCGCACCTGACACGTGCGAGTCCTGCCGCCCCAGCGATTGCATGGTTCTTGCTGGACAGGCGGCGGATCCATCTCCTCCGGCGCCGCGAATCGGGCGCAAGCCAGCTTTCCAATCTTAGTCGACGGCTTGCCCGCAAGCTGAGCGGTCGTCTGCTCGAACGACGAATCGTCGAGGGACGTGTCGCGCCCAGGGGCTCCATTTCTACAGACGGATTGGCTTCTGCAAACAGATTGACGCGGCCACAATGTTGAACCGATTCGAGAGGGGAGTTTCTCGTGAATTCTTCCGAAGTGATTCGTGCATGGGGCAGAATCCTCAAGGGAGAGCGCCCCTCGCTGTCCATCGAGATCACCCGTGAATGTCCGCTGCGGTGTCCCGGATGCTATGCCTACGACGACGCTCATCTGGGCGGCGGCGCGACCTTGCGCAGCTTGAACGATCGCAAGGGCCAGGAGCTCATAGACGGTGTGCTGGAAGTGGTTGACCGGATACGCCCGCTGCATTTGTCCCTGGTGGGAGGCGATCCGCTGGTTCGGTATCGCGAATTGGAGTCGATGATTCCGCAACTGCTGGAGCGGGGAATCCATGTGCAGGTGGTCACCAGCGCTTTCCGTCCTATGGCGGCCAGTTGGGCGGGATTGCCCCATGTGAATGTCGTGGTGTCGATAGACGGGCTCCAGCCCGAGCACGACGTCCGGCGAGCGCCCGCCACATACGATCGGATCCTCTCGAACATTGTCGGCCAGATCGTCACGATCCACTGTACGGTCACCGGTCAGATGATGAAGCGGCCCGGCTATTTGAAGGAATTCCTCGAGTTTTGGACTCCACGAGCGGAGGTTCTTAAGGTATGGTTCAGCTTGTTTACGCCGCAAAAAGGCGATCGGCTGCCGGAGATGCTCCAACCACAGGAGCGTGAACGTGCGATTGCGGAGATGATAGCGCTGAGACAACGGTTTCCCAAACTGGACATGCCGGAAAGTATGATTCGGCAGTTTCGCACGCCTCCTCAAAACGCTCAGGAATGCGTCTTCGCACTCACCACCCAGACTCTGTCAGCCGACCTGAAAACTAAGATCGTCCCCTGCCAGTTCGGGGGGAATCCGGACTGCGCTGCGTGCGGATGCATCGTATCCATGGGGCTGAAAGCCGTCGCGGCGCACAAGCTGGGCGGTGTGATTCCTGTTGGAGCCATCTTCAGAGCTTCCCTCAAGATCGGGCAGCTTCGAGCGAAGCGCGCCGCGAAGCGCCAGCCAGGCGATCTGAAAATCTTCTCCATCCGACCGGCAACCCCGGTGCCCGCCGGGCCTGTCGCGGGGCCGCGGACGCGCGCGTCTTCAGTGCGGATCGAGCGGGGGGCATAGGGGTAAACCAGTAAGGGGTTACTGATTCTTGTCCGCAGACTTTTGATTCTAAAGGGCCACCGCAGTAAGCCCTTACCGGTTTCATTTGGGAGCAAGCGCCGCTCAGTGGCCAACCGACCCGCTTCCGGCCAGCCGAAGCCGCGTTCGGCGCGTGCGGCTCGGTGTTAAACGCACGGACCGCTCCTTCACAGTCGCGGCTCTGAAACGAGCGGCTTCCGAGCCGCGACCACAGGGAGCGGTCTTTGCGTCATTACCGAGCCGCGTGTTTCAGAGCCGCGACCGTCAGCGACTGTGTGTGGTGTTGAAACAGCGCGGCGACCGCTCCTTAGAGTCGCGGCTGGGTAACGCCGTCTCGGCCCGTAAGAGGCGCGGGGCGACGTTACTCGCCGGACCAGGCGTGGTAGGCGGCGGCGACGTTGGCCTGGGCGGTGTTGCCGGGATGGATGAAGAGCTGGTAGCGGAAGCGCACGCTCTGGCCGGGTGCCAGGGTCAGGCTGCCGTCCTTGGTTTTGTCGCCGGTGAAGTCGCGTTCTCCAAACGGATTGGCCGCGAAGAGGCCGTAGTCGCGCGCGTGCCACCAGGTGGGATAGGTGGAGTTGGCCGGATGGTCGAAGATGGCGATGCCGACGGCGCGGCCGTCGAGAGTTCCCGAGTAATCGACCCACGGCGAGCGATGGCCCCAGATGAGCGCCATGCCCGTTTGTCCGGCGGCATTGGTCATTTTGCCGGTGCCCGTGAGCTCGCTCGAGCTCGTCGCGCAGACGCAGCGCGAAGAAGCCTTCCTTGGTGTCGCCGAAGACGACCTGGGGCACGGCGTGGAGCGTGACGTCGAAGTCGATGGTGCGCACCGGGCCGTCTCCGGAAAAGAACATGGTGCGATCCTCGATCAACAGGACCTGGCCCGCGGGATCGCGCCATTCGAAGACCGCCCAGATAACGCCCTTCTCCGGTCCATCCTGAACGTCGCGGATTTCGCGCAGCACGATCAGGCCCTGCTTGCCCTGGCGCTGCTCGGTTTCGTTGGCCCAGAAGTCGACGCCGTTGACGTCGCCGTGGGTGATCCAGAGGCCGCGCTGGTGCGGGTGGTCGCGGCTGCCGGGCTCCGTCGTTTCCATCGGATAGAGCCGGGTCAGGCGCTGGCCGGAGGCGCTGAGCAGCGGGTGCAGGTAGGGCTTGGGCGTGGATGGGCCGAAGTAAAAAGTGGTGAAGGGCCGGCCAATGATTTCGACGGCGATGGAGTCCGGCTGACGGTTGAAATGCACCTGGGCGGGGGCCGTCATAAGCCCCGCGCAGCCGATCAGCATCGGCACAAAGCCCCGTCGCACGTTGTCCAGTAGATCACAGGAAAAGCCGCGCCGCATGGCGTTTAGTACTACGCGAAGGGCCCTTCGCAGGCCGTTCAGTACTACCCGTCATGCCGAGCCGCAGGGGTGCCTAGCCTCGTCGCATGCCCTCCAGGAGATCGCACTAAGAGCCGCGTCGTTGGCGCCAGCAAATTGCACGAATAGCCGCATTGCAGGCCCGTGGGAACTACTCGAAAAGCCGCGCCGCAGGAGGTCTGACAGATCGGACGATAGGTAGAAAGGGCGGGGCCGGGCGCGCGGCGCTTACCGAGTGATCGGTTGTAGGGGTGGGGAGGGTTCGCTACGATAGATATGGAATCAAAGGATAGGAGCGTCGAAATATGGGTCCCTTCGCCTGGGACAAGATGGTGCTCATCTTCATTGTGGTCCTGGTGCTGTTCGGGCCCAAGGAACTGCCGAAGGTGGCGAAGACCATCGCCAAGTTTATGAACGATTTCAAGCGCGCCAGCAGCGAGCTAAAGGAGACCTGGCAGCGGGAGCTATCGGCGCTGGAGCAGGAGACGCAGGAGATCCGCAAGGACCTGACCGCGGAAACGGATAAGCTGACGCAGTCGGGCTCGGGTTACAACGAAAGCTATTACCATCACGACTCCTCGTACGATTACGGGGCCTACGGGTATCCGGATTCGTCCTCCGAAGCGGCCACAGCCGCTAGCGTAGCAGCCGCGGGCGCGGTGACGGAGCCGGTGACGGATGCGGCAACGGAAGGGCCGGCGGTGGACACAGTCACGGAGACGGCTTCCGAGCCTGCCGTGGCCGAGGCAGCGCCGGTGATCGCGGCCGCGGAGGGGACGGTTCCAACCGACGTTTCCACGACGCCCGCCACAGACGCCCACGACGAGCCGGCCGCGTCCTGAATGAGCTGGCGAGAAGGGCTCCCAGAATAGAGATCGATGCCGAATTCAGACGATCCGCAGGATCAAAACACTCCGTCCGAGCACGAACCCGGGCCCCAACCAGAGCCCGAGCCCGAACCTAAGACCGACCCCGAACATGACGGGCGGCAGACTCCGGAAGAGGCCGCACCGGAACAGGCTCTGCCGGAACAGGCCGCACCGGAGCAGGCTCTGCCGGAACAGACTTTGCCGGAACAAACCGCGCCGGAGCAGGGCTTGCAGCCCGCCTCCCAGGCCGTGGAGCCGGTGGCCGCGGCCCGCTCGGTGATGCCTCCAACTCCACCACCTCCTCCACCGCCGCCGCCGGAAGAGCCGGAAGAAGAGGATGGCATGCTGCGGATGAGCTTCCTGCAGCACCTGGAGGAGCTGCGCACGAGAATTATCCGCAGCCTGATGGGACTGGTCGTCGCGTTCATGATCTCGATGTGCTTCATGAACCAGATGTGGAACGCGGTGAAGCAGCCGATCGTGGTGGCGCTGAAGACGCTGGGCTATCCGCCGGAGCTGGCGGCGCGGACGCCGATGGAGGGCATCTCGATCGTCTGGTTCCGGGTGCCGATTCTGGCGTCCATTTTCATCGCTTCGCCATGGGTGCTGTACCAGGTGTGGGCCTTCATCGCGCCGGGGTTATACAAGCGCGAGCGGCGCTGGGCGGTGCCGTTCATCCTGACCACGGCGGGCCTGTTCATCACGGGCGGCCTGTTCGCCTATTTCATTGCCTTCCGCTTCGCGCTGACGTTTCTGCTGAAGATCGGCAAGGACGCCGGCATCCGGCCATACATCGCGCCGACCGAATACATGGATCTGTTCGTCAACGTGATCCTCGGGGTGGCGCTCATCTTCGAGATGCCGGTGCTGATTTTCTTCCTGACGCTGCTGCGGATCGTGACGCCGAAGTTCTTGTTGAAGCACTCGCGCTACGCCATTCTGGCGATTGTGATCGTGGCGGCGATCGTCACGCCGACGCCGGACGCAGTGACCATGACGCTGGTGGCGACGCCGATGATCCTGCTGTATTTCGTCGGCGTGTTCGCAAGCTTCCTGCTGGTGCTGCGGCGCGAGGGACGTCCGTTCCCATGGAAGAGGACGGTGAAGCCGCTGCTGTGGACGATCGCGATCTGCGCCGTCGGAGTGTTCGTGACGATGCTGGTATTCCACCTCCACTGGGTGTGGAAGTGGCCGTTCTTCGTGAAGTAGCACGGCGGCCGAAGGCCGACAGACGCATGTTATATTGAAGACGGAAGCCAGAGTGGGCGGCTAGCTCAGTTGGGAGAGCACCGCGTTCGCAACGCGGGGGTCGCGGGTTCAAGTCCCGCGCCGTCCACCAACCCCTCCTTCCAATCCATCCAAGCCAGCATCGTGCAGGATCGCCCGGCCTTCGCGCTCAGTGGCCAGGCGGGGCGTGCTGGCATGCTCGATGACGACCGGCAGAAGCTCGATCCGCTCGAGCGCGGCGGACGCGGCGCCGGAGGGTTTCGCGAGACGGACGCGCAGAGCCAGGCCGTGCGTGGTATCGCGGCTCCAGTCCTGATCGAAAACGAAGTTGCCCAGACCGTAGAAGACGGGTTTCCCTTTGTAGGACTCGAAGCTCTGGACCCAATGCGAGTGCGCACCCACGACCAGGTCGGCGCCGGCATCGATGGCGGCGTGGGCGAAATCGATCTGGGCCTGGTTGGGCTTGTGCGTGTACTCGTTGCCGGCGTGCATGGTGACGACGACGAAGTCCGCGCGGGCGTGGAGACCGGCGAGGGCGCGGCGCAGGCGGGCGCGGTCCTCAATGCGCGCGACGTAGGGGTTACGAGCGGCGCCGAGGTCGTTTAGAGAAGCGTAGGAAGCGCCGACGAAGGCGATGCGGATGCCGTTGGCCGTGACGATCGCGGGCTGCCAGGCATGGTCCAGATCCGAGCCGGCGCCGACGTGCTGGATGGCGTTTTCATCGAGCAGCCGGGCGGTGCGGCGGAGACCGGCGGGGCCCTGATCGAGAGCATGATTGTTGGCCAGGTTGAGGATCTTGAAACCGGCATCCATCAGGCCACTGAGGGCATCCGAAGGCGCGCCGAAGATCAGCCGGTTGGCGGACGGGCTGGCTTGAGCACGGGCCGAGAAGGGCGACTCCAGGTTGCCGAAAGCGAAGGCGACCGAATGGAGCACGTCGCTCATTGCGCTGAACGGCCGCCTGGGATCCCGGGAGCGCTCGATGGCGGCGGCGACGCCGCGCGCGAGCATGATGTCGCCGACCACCAGGAAAGTCGCGCTGGTGCGGGGGCGGATGGCGGGCAGCGCCGGCGGACGCCGGGCCACGCTGCAGGAGGTCATCCAGACGGCTACGAGAAGAGTGCAGGCACTGATCGAGCGGGAGCCCCTCATTGAAGTCAGGTTAGCGCGCAGCCCTCATGGGGCGGAAGCGGAGCGCTTCGACTCGGGGCGAAAACACGGGGACAGCAGAGCGTTTAGACTGCCGTTGGACCTGTCCCACCGCCATTCAGGACGCAGGAAGTGTCTCAGGCTCCGGTTTGCCAGGGGAGATGCTGATTGGGGTTTAAGCGCGCCGTTTTCGCGAGCGCATGTACCACGCAGCCGCAAGTCCGCCCATGACCAGCAGTGCGGACGAGGGCTCTGGAATGGGGCTCAGTCCTTCCTCCGATGCCGAACCCAGCGCCGGGAGGTCCGGGTTGCTCAGTTGGATCGTCAGCGCCCAGTTGGAACTGTCGTAAGTCATTGTGCCTGGATCGCAAAAATACCCGGTTCCGTCGCAGCCATTCTCGGCAGTGAAGTTCGGGTCGGGGATGAGGTTGACATAGAAGAACCCATCGGACAGATTCCCGAGCATGCCGTTGTCCCACTGGGTGAGCGCGATGATGTAAGTGCCCGCCGCGATGGTGCCCGATGGCGGCTCGGAGACCTCGGCGTCATTGCATCCGGCGGGGGAGTAGCTGGAGAAACCGTTCAAGCAGGTGGGATCGCCGCTCTGCTGCGTCATTCCGTTGCCAGCGCCATCGAACATCGCCAGGTACGTCGGGAACCCGCCGGTGGCGCCGGATGTGGTCCAGGCGGTCAGGGTTTCGGGGACGGCCAGGGTCACGGTGAACAACTGGACATCATTGTCGTAAGTAAAATTGCCGGTGAAGTTAAAGTTGAGCGTGCCAGCGAACGAGGCGAGGCACCCGCCGAGTAACAGAACGACCGCGGCAAAAAATCGACGCACCATGATTCTCCTCAGGATTCAGCGTAATTCAGATGCCCCTATCGGGCCTGAAACTCTCATCAGTCTACACTACCTCCGACAGTAGGACGCCAGCGGGATGACGGGAGCACGGAAGCCGCGTGGAAATGGCGGTGCGTGGGGCGGCGAGGTGACGTGAAGTAAGGGCCACGCTCCGTCACAACACAGCATCGCTTCGTCGATAGTAACGAAGCGGCGAAGGGCGAACGGGTCAGCCAGTGCGGCCGGCTCTAACCCATGAAATCAGCGATTGCGTGTAACGTCCACGGATTGTTGTTACTGAGCCGCGACTGCGTTACTGAGATGGAATGAGAAGGCCGGCCCCGGCGGGATGCGGTAAGCTCCCAATGGTTGCGCACTCGAAGTGCAAAAGGAGACCGGCCATGAAGCAGAATAACACTGTCCAGCGGAGTCCGAAGCGTCGGGCGGCGAGCTCGCGCGGGCCGATCACGATCGGCCTGGACCTGGGCGACAGGAGCAGTCGCTATTGCCGGCTGGATGGGCAGGGCGAGGTGGTGCAGGAAGCCAGCGTGGCGACGACGAAGAAAGGGCTGCAGCTGGCGTTCGGCGCGCGGTCGCGTTGCCGCATCGCGATCGAGGTGGGAACGCACTCGCCGTGGGTGAGCCGGCTGCTGGCCAAGCTGGGCCACGAGGTGATCGTGGCCAATGCGAGGCAGGTGAAGCTGATCAGCCAGAGCAGCCGCAAGGACGACCGGCTGGACGCGCAGACGCTGGCGCTGCTGGCGCGCGCCGATCCGCGGCTGCTGCGGCCGATCCGCCATCGGAGCGAAAAAGCGCAGCAGGATCTGATGGTGATCCGGGTCCGGGCGGCGCTGGTGGAGGCCCGCACGGCACTGATCAACTCGGCGCGCGGGCTGGCCAAAGCCATGGGCGAGCGGCTGCCCATGTGCGACGCCGACAATCTAGGTCCGGCCAAGATGGTGGACCTGCCGGCCAGTTTGCAGCAGACGTTGAAACCGTTGTTGGACACAGTGGAAGGGCTGACGAAACAGATCCGCGCAGAGGACGTCAAGCTGGAGCAGATCGCCCGGACCGAGTATCCGGAAACCCAACTTCTCAAGCAAGTGAGCGGAGTCGGGACTTTGATCGCTCTGACGTTTATCTTGACGGTGGAAGACCGCGCGCGCTTTCAGAAGAGCCGCGACGTGGGCTGCTATGTGGGCCTGCGGCCCAAGCGCAGCGAATCGGGCCAGAGCCAGCCGCAGTTGCCGATCGCCAAGGAAGGCGACATCTATCTGCGGACGATGCTGGTGCAGGGCGCACATCACATCTTGGGATTTCGCGGGCCGGACACGGATCTGAGAAGGTGGGGCCTGAAGCTGGCCGAGCGCGGCGGAAAGAATGCGAAGAAGCGGGCCATCGTCGCGGTGGCGCGCAAACTGGCCGTGCTGCTGCATCGGTTGTGGACGACGGGCGAAGTGTACGAACCGCTCCGCAACAGCCAGGCCCGGCCCCGCTCGCGCCACGCGGCGGCGTAACGGCAGGCAGCGAAGTAGTGGCAGGCGACGCAATGGCAGGCAGCGGAATGGCACGCAATAAGCGGAATGGCACGCAATAGCGGAATGGCACGCAATAGCGGAATGGCAGCAGCGGAATGGATTGTAGTTTGTAGCAAATCGCCGAGTGTGGGTGACTGCGAAGTCGCGGCGGAAGAGCGTTTCTGGAAACAGGGGCGTTACTTCGATACTGAGATGGCAGCACCCGTTCGAAATTGAGGACCCCAACTGGCACCGGAGCAAGCCGCTCCATCAAGAGTGCGAATGGAAGCAGGGCGATTCGGCGAGAGCAGGAAAACCTTCCTGAGAATAGGAAGACGGCAGGACGCTGCGGCGCCTCCCGTTGGTCGGCCACGGCCACAAAGAACGAATGTCAGAAAAATGCCTTGACTAGAGCGGCCTTCTCATGGAAGCCGCAACTGTGAAGGAGTGGTCGCTTCGCATAGAATCACGTTGACGCGTTTAAAACGCTTCGCCTGGTTCCTGTTTGAAACTCAACTCGCGTCTTTCTGGAAGCAGGCGAATCGGCGCAGGTCGAGCGCAGGCGCATCGGGCCGGATGCGCTCGTCCGGGACCGGCTGGCCCAGGCTCAATCGCACCGGCACGACGCCGGCCCAGACCGGCAGCGCGTAGTCTTCTTCGTCGTCCACCGGCGGCCCCTGGCGCACCTTCGCGGAGACTTCGTCCAGCTTGAGCGCGAGCACGCTGGTCGCCTTCAGCTCCTGCTCGTTCGGCTGTCGCACTTCTTCCCACCGTCCTGGCGCGACATGATTGGTGAACGCGCGCAGGGCTTCCACCCGCTCGGCCGCGTCCGTCACCAGGCGCGCCTTTCCTAAGATGACCACCGAGCGGTAGTTCACCGAATGATGGAACGCCGACCGCGCCAGTACCAGGCCGTCCAGCAGCGTCACCGTGACGCAGACGTCGAGCCCCGACCCGAGCGTGCGCAGCATGCGGCTCGCGGCCGAGCCATGGAAGTAAATTTGATCGCCCGACCGCACGTACCCCGTGGGGAGGACATACGGTTGTCCGTCGGCCACGAACCCGACGTGGCACACCGTGCCTGCATCGAGAATTGCGTCGATCTGCGCGCGATCGTAAACCGCGCGCTTGGGCAGCCGCCGCACCTCGGTCCGTTTCGTCGGTTCGTACGAGTCCATAGTCCTTCTACTTTAGCTTCCCCGCTGCATTTCGCGCACCACGACCTCGCGCTCGTCGCACCGCGCGCCGCGGCGGCAGCGAGAATCTCCAGTAAGGACCGGCGGGTGAGGAGTCGCATCGGCTGCCATTATGTGGGAATCCGCGGCCGGTTCCTATCCCTTCCAGCCCAAGCTCAGCGCCTGGATTCGCCCCTCCGAATGGCGCTTTGTAGCGCCGCGCCCGCCCCATCGGCCGCGCTGCCGCCTTGAGGCGCAGCCAAACCGCTGATAAGCTGGAGCATTGGGCCGAGCAGGGCCTTGACTCTGCCGGCACTCGAGGTGTGCCATGTCCGGACATTCCAAGTGGGCGACGATCAAGCATAAGAAAGGCGCGCTGGACGCCAAACGCGGCAAGATCTTCACGCGGCTGATCAAGGAAATCGTGATTGCGGCGCGTTCCGGCGGCAGTCCCGAATCCAACTCCCGCCTGCGCACGGCCATCACCGCCGCCAAGGCGGGCTCGATGCCCGCCGAAAACATCAAGCGCGCCATCATGCGCGGCACCGGCGAAATTGAAGGCGGGCAGATCGACGAAGTCACTTTCGAGGGCTATGGGCCCGGCGGCGCCGCCGTGCTGGTCAACTGCGCTACTGACAACCGCAACCGCACCGTCAGCGAAATCCGCCACGCCTTTTCCAAGAACGGCGGCAATCTCGGCGAGCCGGGCAGCGTCGCCTGGATGTTCGAGCGCAAGAGCCAGGTGGTGATCGAAAAAGAGAAGGCCACCGAGGACCAGTTGATGGAACTCGCTCTCGACGCCGGCGCCGACGACGTCCGCGATATGGGCGATAGCTGGGAGGTGATCTCCGCGCCCGAATCGCACGCCACGGTGATCGAGGCGATCCATAAGGCCGGGATCCCAACGGTCTCGGCAGAGATTGCCATGCTCCCCAAGAACCTGATGACGGTCGACTCCAAGCATGTCGCCGGGATGCTGCGCATGCTCGATGTGCTTGAAGATCACGACGACGTCCAGAGCGTCTTCTCGAACTTCGACTACGACGAGGATGCGGCTGGGGTCTAAGGCCGGGAGCGCGGCCGTCCGGGGCTCGCGCACGAGTTCCGCCGGGAGCTTTCCGCTGTGAGGATTCTGGGCATCGACTGCGGCTCGCATCTCACCGGCTACGGCGTGATCGAGACCGGTTCGCCGCGCCATCTGCTGGTGGAAGCGGGCGTGGTCAAGACCAATCTGAAGGATGCGTTTCCGGAGCGGCTGCTGACCATCGCCACCGCGTTGCGCGAGGTCGTGGGCCGCTGCGCGCCCGACGAAGCGGCCGTGGAAGAGACCTTCCAATCGGTGAATGCCGCCAGCGCCATCAAGCTGACCGAGGTGCGCGGCGCCGTGTTGCTGGTGCTGGCCGAGGCCGGATTGAAAGTCGGCGAATACAGTCCGGCGCGTATCAAACTGGCCGTCACGGGCAACGGCAGAGCGGATAAGGAGCAGGTGCAGTGGATGGTGCGGAGCCTTTTAAACCTGGCGCAACCGGTGGCGTCTTTCGATGCCTCGGATGCCGTGGCCGTGGCTCTGTGCCACGCCGCCTCGCGCGCCACGGCGGTGTTGCGATGAAGGTCCGGGAAGTGTTGCCATGAGCGCGCCGCGGCTGCACCGCCTGCGGCTGGCTCTCGCGGCGGCGCTCCTGTTCGCGGGGCCGGCCCTGCTCGCCGCCGGCGAGCCGCGCCTGGTGCTCTCTAAGCGTTTCCCCGGCAGCCGTCCCGAATTCGTCGAACTGCGCATCGCCCAGGACGGCCAGGTGGAGTACCGCGAGACTCCAGCGGAAGAGCCGCTGCGCGTTCGTCTCACGGCCGCTGAAACGCAGGCCGTGTTCGACATCGCCCGCAAGTGCGACCGCTTCCGCCGCCCGCTCGAATCCGGCCTGAAAGTCGCGCGCATGGGCGAAAAGCTGTTCCGCTGGGAGGAAGGCGACCAGCAATTCGAGGTGCGCTTCAATTTCACGCAGGACCTGGACGGAAAGGCGATGCAGGATTGGTACGAGCGCATCGTGGAATCCGAAATGCTCCTCATCGATCTCGAACGCACCGCGAAATACGACCACCTGGGCGTGAACCAGTCGCTGCTGGAACTCGAGGCCGCATACGATAACAAGCGCCTCGTGGCGCTGGACCAATTCCTGCCGCTGCTCGATCGCATCGCCAAGAATGAGACGTACATGCACATGGCACGCGAGCGCGCCGCCACGCTGGCCGAGACGTTCCGTGGCGCTCAGGCGCCCAAGGCGACCCCATGACCCCGCCTTTGCGCTTCGTCCTGGGAACCCTGCTGGCGCTCGCGCCGGCCGTGGCCCAGCCAGCTCAAGCCTCCGCCCCGCCGGCCAAAGCTCCTGCGGCGAACCAGAGTCCGGCAGCTCGCACGGCCGACCTCGACGCCCGGCTGGATGAGGAATTGAACGCCACCGGCGGCAATCGCAGCGACATCGTCTCCGTTCTTGAAAAGCACCTCCAGCTGCATCCCGATTGCCCCAAGCACAAGGAAATCATCGGCCTTCTGGCGCAACTGGCGGTGGACGGGAAGGACCGCCAGCGGCAGCTCAAATACGGTCCCGAGGCGATCGAGAACGGCAGCCGCGATCCGCACCTGCTGCAGTTTGTCACGCGCGAACTGCTCGATCGCGACGACGCGCAGAGTAAAGCCCTGGCGCTCAAGTATGCGCTGTTGCTGATCCCGCTGCTGCGCACCGAAATCAAGACCCGGCTCGCCGCGACGGTCTATGAGCCCGGCCAGGGCAAGCGTCTGGACGAGACCGAGTTCGCGCTAAAGGAGGCCCTGGTCTACCAGGCTCGTGCGCTGGACCGGCTGGGCAGGAATGAGGAAGCGCTCAAGCCGGCCGCTGAAGCCTGGGAAATCCAGCCGTCGCTCGACGCGGCGCTCGAGCGCGCCCGGGTGCTGGAGCGCCTGGGCCGCTATTCGGAAGCCCTCGATGCGACGGCCGAGGCATTCGTCGTCGAGGACGAACGAGCCGAGAGCGCGGAGCGGCAGCACGCCCGCGAGCACATGGACGAGCTGGCCGCCAAGGCCAATGTCAACGATCCGTCCGCGCGCGTTCTGCCGGCCTGGGACCGCACCCGTCCGCTGATGGAGGCGCGCCGGCTGCGCTTGCGGAACTTCGACCCCAACAACTCCGCCATGTTGCCGCTCGAGTTCACTCTCACCCGGCTCGAGGGCGGCCAACTCGCTATGAGCAGCCTCAAAGGCAAGGTCGTGGTGCTCGATTTCTGGGCCACCTGGTGCGGACCGTGCCGCGTCCAGCATCCGCTGTACGAGCAGGTCAAGCAGAGGTTCAAGGACAACCCCGACGTGATCTTCCTAGACGTCAACACGGACGAGGACCGCTCGCTGGTGAAGCCCTTCCTGCAGCGCCAGAAGTGGTCCCAAGAGGTCGTATACGACGATGGGCTGGGCGGCTTCTTCCGCCTCTCCTCGATTCCGACCACGGTCGTACTCAACCGCCGCGGCGAGGTGCAGAGCCGCATGCCCGGCTTTGTCCCCGAGCGCTTCGTCAACATGTTGACGGAGCGCATCGGCAGCGCGCTGTCCGAGAAGTGACCTATGGTTTTCCGGCGCATCGTGTGGATCGTTCTCGACAGTCTGGGCATCGGCGCAATGCCCGACTGGAAGGCTTTCGGCGATCCCGAGCCCGGCGATACGCTGGGCCATATCGCCGCTTTGCGTCCGCTGAAGATGCCCAATTTCGCCGCGCTGGGCCTGGCCAATATCCGCTCCTTCGAGCAGTTTCCAGCCGCGACGCGGCCGCTCGGCTGTTTTGGACGGTCGGCTCTGGCCTCGCCTGGGAAAGACACCACGACCGGGCATTGGGAGATGGCCGGCGTCATTCTGGAGCGGCCCTTCCCGCTCTATCCGCGCGGCTTTCCGGCCGAGTGGATGGCCGAATTCGAGCGCCGCATCGGGCGCGGCACGCTGGGCAACCAGGCGGCCTCGGGCACCGCGATCATCGAGCAGTTGGGCGCCGAGCACATGGCGACGCGCCAGCCGATCGTCTACACCTCCGCCGACAGCGTGTTTCAGATCGCGGCGCATGAGGACGTGATCCCGCTCGCGGATCTATACCGCTACTGCGAGATCGCCCGCGATCTGCTGCGCGGCGAGCACGAGGTGGGGCGCGTCATCGCGCGGCCTTTCGTGGGCCAGCCGGGCCACTTCCAGCGCACCGCCAACCGGCATGATTACGCCGTCCCGCCGCCCGAGGGCATGCTGCTCGACCGTCTGGCCGAGGCCGGCATCCAGGTGTGGGGCGTGGGCAAAATCGCGGACATCTTCCTCGGCCGCGGCATCGAACGGTCGTTGAAAACCACCAGCAACGCCGACGGCATGGCGCGGACTCTCGAGGCGATGCGCGGGCTCGACCGCGGATTGATCTGGGTCAACCTGGTGGACTTCGATATGCTCTACGGGCACCGCAACGACGCCGCGGGCTATGCCCGGGCGCTGGAGGAAGTCGACGCCTGGCTGCCCCGATTGTTCGGCGCGCTCGGCGCCGGCGACTTGGTCATCTTCACCGCCGATCACGGCTGCGACCCGACCACCCGTGGCACCGACCATACCCGGGAATACGTGCCCGTCCTGGCGTACGGGCGCAACACACCTGCCGGCGTGGACCTGTGGACCCGGCAGAGCCTGGCCGACATGGGCGCGACCATCGCCGACAACTTCGAGCTTGCTCCGGGGCCGGGAACCAGCTTCCTCGACCGCATCAGCCGCTACGGTCATGTCTCGCAGATTCTTTGACAATCACCGGCCATTCACCGTGGCGGCAGGCACGTGGCGCAGGCACGTGGCGCAGGCATGTGGCGCAGGCATGTAGCGCAGACCCGTGGCGCAGGCATGTGGCGCAGGCATGTAGCGCAGACCCGTGGCGCAGACCCGTGGCGTAGGCACTCGTGCCTGCCGCGTCGACACTCGTGTTGACGCTCGGCCGGCGTTGTCAATTCTTGACTGAGACACTGCACTAATACTAAGTTGCAGAAGTTGGGGTATCAAACCGCTCGCCTACGCGCGCAGCTCCATGACGGCGTCAGAGCCGCGAGCTTCAGAGCCGCGACCGTAAGGGAGTCGGTAACAGAACTTCCGCATCAGCCGCTAGGCGGCGCCCAATCCTCAGCCTCAATGCGGCTTCGACCTTTCAGGTCGTCCCCGTGTTCATAAATCCAAATAGCGCATCGCAAGCACCAAACTACTGGTTGAAAACCACCAGCCCGGTGAATCGCGGCCAAGGCGATCCGAAACATCGACAAGTGTTTTCAAACGCTTAGCGTTGGCACCTATATTGCATGTTCTCTGGCGAGGTTCATTCCAATGCGTAAACTCGTCGTCCTGTTGGTGTGGTTGACATTGGCGGCAACCTGCTTCGCCCAGAGCCGCAGTGGCGGACGCGGCGGTTACGCCGGTGGACATAGCTCGGCCGTCGGCCGGAGCTACGGAGGCGGCCATGGAGGCGGCTATGGAGGCGGCTACGGCGGCGGCGGCTACGGGACCGGCTACCGCGGAGCGTCTTACGGCTATCGCGGCGGATATGGTTACGGTCGAATGGGGGTCGGGTTATCTTTCGGCCCCGGTTATGGCTATGGCTACGGATCGTATTACGGGCCTTCGTACTACGGACCTTCGTATTACGGGCCTGCGTATTATCCGCCTTATCCCTACTATTCACGCGGCTATGGGTATAGGACCTCCTATATGGTGCCGGGGCCGCGAATGGGCGTAGTCGTCGGCGGGCGTCGAGGTTACCGCTAAAAAGCCGGTAAACCGGGACAGCCGGTAAACCGGGACAGCGGTGAGAGATGAAGCTTTCGCTTCACTCGGAAGCATGAAAATGCCCGATTTCCGCACGTTTGGAATCAGCGGCTTATGGGCATTTTCGAGAGAGTATCCGCAAAGCCCAATTACAGCCGATCCGGCTGCTGAAACAGCGTCGGATTTCGAGTTCTGATGCAGCGGGCTGGCGCGAACGCAGCGGGTGAACCGCGCGTTGCCCTCAGTGCCGATTCCGTTCGCGCATCTCGAAGAGCCGGATGGCAGGCGCTTGCGGCGAAGGGACGTATTCCATCACCGCGCCTTGCTGGCGCAGCTTCGCGACCAGCTTCGAGACGGCAATCTCCTGCACCGGCGTGCCGCCCGATATAGCGAGAGAAGCGGCGATGCCGGCGGCCTGGCCGAGGATCATGTATTGCGGTTCCATGCGGGCCGAGGAGTAGGCCACGTGGGAGGCCGAGAAGGCCACTGG
Source organism: Terriglobia bacterium (assembly GCA_963838205.1). Classification (GTDB taxonomy): domain Bacteria; phylum Acidobacteriota; class Terriglobia; order Bryobacterales; family Bryobacteraceae; genus CAIVVT01. Next base: position 196,450 of record CAWIQF010000006.1, read on the forward strand.
AACCAGCAGGTTAGCCGCCTCGGCCCGCTTCGGCAGCATGATCCGGTAGGGCAGTTGGTAGGGCTTCACTTCCACCTGCATATCGCCCTCGTTGCGCACGAAACCGCGCGCATCGACAATCCGCTCCACGTTGTGCGAATCGCTGTTGTAGGAGCCCATGCCGACCGGGTCGGGCTTGGTCAACTCGGTCTGCAGGTCCTTCTGGACCAGGACGTATTCGCCGAGCATGCGGCGCGATTCGCGGATATAGAGCTGGCGCGGCCAGTTGCCGGAATCGGTGAATTCGTCGCGGCACAGGCCCCAGCCGTTCAGCTCCTGGCGTAGCGCCGCCGGGACCTGCGGGTCGCTCGCGAGGAAGTAGAAAAAGCCCTGGACGTAGTCCTTATGCTCCTGCCAAATCAGCGCTTTACGGGCGTAGCTGGCGTCGGGATAATCCCAACTGCCGCCGATGAAATCGGTGGAGAATGCGCCATTGTTGTTGATGTCGGCCTTGCCGTTGGGGATGCGGTCGACTTTGATGACGGAATCGAGCACCGGCACGCGGCCCTCGGAGGCCACGCGCGCCGCGAGCAGGCGCGCAAACAGCGCGTAGCGCCGCGGATCGTAACCCTCCGGCGGCGCGAAAGCGACGCGGTTTTCCGCCACTTCGGCGAAGCACATGCGGAAGTTATACGCCTGCACGGCTTTATCGGCGGTGCCGGGAGCCAGCAGGCTGCGCGTCGAGATCTCTCTCAGCAGTTTCCCCTCGGCATCCTTGGCCGGGACATCGACCAGGAACTGGTGAAAGGGCGTGCGCGCGCGGACCCCGGCCAGGGTCTCACCGTATTGCGCGCTGCCCTCCCGGCCGTAGGTGTAGGCTACCCCTGCCTGGGCCATCAGGTCGCCCTCGTAACTGCTGTCGATAAAGATCTTAGCGGTGAAGGCTGCGCCGTTTTCCAGACGGATTTCCTGAATCTCGCGGCCGCGCTTCAGGACGCCGTCCTTCTCGCGCAGACGGTGGTTCAGGAAGATCGCGACGCCGGATTCCTTCAGCATCTCCAGCAGAATCGCCTCGCCGACGTGCGGTTCGACGTACCATGCGGCTTCGTTGCCGTAGCGCTCTATGCCGTAGTGGCGGCCGACGCGGAGATAGAACTCGAAGGCGTAGCCGCCAATGACCTCTTTCTTGCCGAAGTCGGTGAGCCCGAGACCGCCGGAAACCATTCCACCAATGTGGGTTGTGGGTTCTAGCAGCGCGGTTTTCAGGCCTTCGCGGGCGGCGCTGACCGCGGCGATAGCGCCGCCGGCGGTTCCGCCATAAACCACGACATCGAAGCGCTGCGGAGCCCCGAAAGAGGCCACGGCGAGGGAAACGGACAGGATCAGAGTGCGCATGAGCCGGGATTTCGGTGGGGTCTTCCGGGCTCACGGCGATTATACAACCTGCTGCCGGACGGGCGCGGAGGCCGCGTTTTTCACTTCACAAGCGTTCTACGCCGTGCGGCGCGCGCACTTCAACCGGCGACACACCGTGTTTCACGCGGGGGCAACACGGTTTTTACCGTGCTTTTTGCGTTTCCGTGTATCTATGGTTTTCTAAAGGACTTATCGAAACTACGTCGTGCTGTTGGCAGAGAAAAAATCACTCTGTTTTGACGCCGTTTCCCGGCTTGCGCAGCCACAGGTAGCAGTGGTTACCGAGGCGCTCGGCGCGCTCGGTTCGGAGCAGCCAGCGGTCGAGATAGCGCAGTGGAAACAGCAGCCAGCCGAGGGTGAAATGGGCGGCGGCGCGCCACCAGCGACAGGGCAGCAGGAGCTTCCCAAACTCGAGTGTAAAGACGATCCAGGTGGCGGCCGGGCCGGTGCGCCAGCCCGCGGCGACAACTTCGAGATTCCCGGCTAGCAGCCGCAAACCGGCGGGCGTAAAGCGGCGGTAGTCCTCGGGATAACGATGGTAGGGATGGCAGAAGGGCACGACCAGATGGGCATAGCCGCCGGGGGCGAGCACGCGCTGGATTTCCTGAACGACGCGCGCGGGATCGACGACGTGTTCGAGCACGGCATCGCATTCGACGCGCGTGAACAGGGCATCGGCAAACGGCAGTGCCTGCGCGTCGGCCTGCAAGTCGACGCCGGGCATCGCGAGGAGATCGAGATTGACGTAGCCGGGGACGCGGCGGCGCGCGCCGCCGATATAGAGGTTCCAGCGGCCGAGGGGAAAGTCGAGCGGCTCCCGGGGATTGGACCAGAAGGGCGCGGGCGGCTCGAGCAGGCGGCGCAGGCGCTCAGCGAAGGGCAGAGGTAATCTCCCGGGCCCGATCATGGAGCATCATCACCTCGTTGCTGCAGCCCAGGAAGAGCATGCCGCGGTCGCGCCAAAACTTGGCCACGGCGAGGTCGCGGTTCTGGATGCCGGGGGCGACGGAGTGGCGGCGGCAGGAGTCGATAATGCGCTCGACGGCGGCGACGAGCAGCGGGTTCTGGAATTCGCCGGGGATGCCCAGGCTAATGGAAAGATCGACGGGGCCGACCATGACGGCGTCAATGTGCGCGACCGAGAGCAGTTCGTCGCAGGCCTCGACGGCGCGGCGGGTTTCGATCTGCAGCACGGCCATGGTGTGGGCATTGCAGTGCTCGATAATCTGCGGAATCGAGACTTTTTCAAAGTCGAAATTGAATGCGCCGATGCCGCAGCCGCGAATGCCGACGGGCGGGAATTTGGTCCAGCTCACGGCCTTCTCCAGCAACTCGGGCGACTCGACGCGCGGGAAAATGACGCCCTCGGCGCCGCAATCGAGGGCGCGCGCGACGAGCGCGTATTGCAGATCGGCGACGCGCACGATGGGGCTGATGCCGGTGCGCACGGCGAGGGCGGCGAGGTCCTGGATGGTTTCGAGGTCGAAGTTGCCGTGCTCGGTGTCGAGGAAGGCCCAGTCGAAGCCGGCGGCGGCGAGGGTGCGAAGGGCGTCGGGCGAACGGAATTGCCAGAAGCCGCAACCGAGTTGGACGCGGCCTTCGCGGAGAGCTTGTTTAACGGTGTTGGGTTTCATAAGGTCAGCAGCAGATGGTCGGGACAGGCGCGGCAGGCGTGTTCGAGAAGATTCGGGATGAGCGCCGGGCCGTGCTGGGCGAGGAACGGGAGGAAGGAGTACAGACGCTCCTGGAGATGGCGTTCGGGAAAGAGCGAACCGGAGAGATAGGCGGCGCCGCCGGAGACGCGCTCGTCGCGGCGCAGGGCTTCGCGGGCGGCTTTGCGGCGGTTCTTGTCGAGCTGGTAGCGCATCTTGGCGACGCTCTTGGCAAGGGCCGGGGCGAGGGTGGGATCAAAGCGCTCAAGAGCGTCTTGAAGCGGCATGGCAGCGTCGAGAACAGCCTGGTCGGCAGCGCCGAAGAGTGTATCGAGATTGGCCGGCAGGAGCCGTTTCGCCATGCGGTCGCGGAGCACGGTCTGAGGCTCAAGGCAATCGGCGAGGGTGAGGTCGAAACGATCGAGCAGCGAGGCGGCGCGCGTGTCGAGCAGGGTGAAGCCGGCGCGAGACACAACGACCGGCATGCGGTCGAGGAGCGCCGCGTAGAGGACCGCGGACTGCGCGAAGTAGGCGATCTCGGCGGGACCGCCGATGTAGGCGACGGTCGGCAGGAGGTAGTCCTGGAGGACGGGGCGCAGGAGCGCGTTGGGCGAGAGCGCGGCGGGCGCGGCGGCCAGTGCAGCGGTTTCGTAGCGGTGGTTGCCATGAAAATACGCGCCGGCGCTGCGGCGCAGAGCGATGCGGCGGCCGCGCTCGAGCAGGAGGAATAGCGAGTCGTCGGGTTCGAAGAGGACCTGGGTATGGTAGCCGGCGGCGCGCAACTCCGCGCCGCGCGCGAGGAGAGCTTCGGAGAGCGCATCGGTGCTTTCGAGGGTCTGCGCCAGGAAGGGCGCGGCGGCGGCCCGGATTTCGGGATCCAGGGGATCGAAGAAGATCAGGTCGAGGTCGCGAAGGAGCGTGGAGAGGAGGGTGCGAAATGCCTCGCCCAGAGTGCGGCCGGGCTGGTAGGCGGCGGCGACCTGGTCGAGGACGTCGGCGGCGAACGGGAAGCCGTCGAGGAGCGCCCTCAGCTCCTCGATGGGGACCGATTCGAGTTCGAGAGAACCGACGGGCTGGCCGGAGAGACCACGCGTGTGCGCGGTGAGCCGGTGCGGCTGGTGGGCGGGGTCGAAGACCCAACAATGGTCGGTCTCGGCGAGGTCGTGATCCTCGGTGGCCATCCAGAAAACGGGCACGGCGGGGATGCCGGCGGCGGTGAGCTGGCGGGCCAGTTTGACGGCGGTGAGGGCCTTGTAGAGGGCATAACAGGGACCGCCGAAGAGGCTGACCTGCTGGCCGGTGACGACGGCGACGGTGGCGGGGTTTGCGAGGGCGTCGAGGGAAGGCGAGGAGGGGTTGATGCGGCGCAGGGCGGCCACGACGGCGCGACGGCGGTCATCGGGAATGCGGGCCAGCGGCGCGGCCTGACGGACGGAGTCGGGGTCGTTGGGATTGTAGCGGTAGAAGGCCTTGACGCGGTCGAAATCGTAGAGATAGTCGCGGAAAAGCGCAGTCGTCCCGGGGAGCGCCGGATGGGGGATGCACAGAGTTTTCAACACCGCCGGAATGGATCCTTTCGACCCCTAAAAAGCCTAGCAGAGGCGGCAGAGCGCCGTCGCTCGCCAGGCATTCCATTAGACTGAAGAGGCGATGCTGGGAGACCAGGAATTTCAAAAGCGGGCCGAGGAATCGATTACGGCGCTGTACGAGAAGCTGGGGCGGGCGGCGGACGACTTCGATTTCGACGTAGAGATGAATTCCGGGGCGCTGACGGTAGAACTGGAGGAGCCGAGGGAGCGGTTCGTGGTGAGTCCGAATGCGCCGGTGCGGCAGATCTGGGTTTCGGCGCACGTGCAGAGCTTCAAGCTGGACTGGGACGAGGGGCGCGGGGCGTTCGTGCTGGCGGGGACGGGCGAAAGCCTGGAAGAGCTGATCGCGGGGGCGATCCGGCAACGCTTGCCGGAGTTTCATCTGTAGGGAGCATTGCTCACGGGGAGGCGGGCGGGGCGAAAAAAAGACGGTTCTCGGGCGTGAAAACCGAGCTCTCGGGCGTGAAAACCGGGGGACAGACGGCTGGAGTCCACACGGCGCAGAGGATTCAGAGATTGGATTGAGAGAGTCGTGCGCGCCTGGGACAGAGAAGTCAGTCCCCGGTTTTCGAGGTCGCGGCGCGGGGAGACGGGTCGAAGCGTCCGCGGACGGTCGCGACTCAGTAACAACGCGAGGAACCGCTCCTTTCAGTCGCGGCTCCGTCAGAAAGTCGCGGCTCAGTAAGATAGGCGCGGCTCAGAAACGGCAGCGGCTCGTAACGGACAGGGCTCAGTAATAGGCGCGGCACGGGGCAGAGCATTAGCAGACAAGAGGTGATGGATGGCGGGCGTTTACATATCATGGCCGTTTTGCGCGCAGAAGTGCACGTACTGCAATTTCGCTTCGGGGGTGTTTCCACAGGAATTGGAAGCGGAGTACCTGGAGGCGCTGTGCGCGGAGATCGGCGCGACCGAGTGGCCATGGAAGCCGGAGACGGTGTACCTCGGCGGAGGGACGCCGGGATCGATGCAGCCGCAGGATCTGAAGCGGGTACTGGCCGCGGTGCCGGGCAAGCCGTGGCTGGAGGCGACGCTGGAAGCTGCGCCGGGCGCGCTGCAGCGGGCCGACGTGGAGAGCTGGCGCGAATGCGGCATCGGGCGCGTGAGCCTGGGCGTGCAATCGTTCGTCGAAGGCGAACTGCGCAAAACGGGCCGGCGGCACACGGCGGGCGGAGTGGCGCAGGACGTGGCGCTGCTGCGGGAATGTGGCATCGACGAGATCAACATCGACCTGATCGCGGGGCTGCCGGGGCAGACGGCGGAGAGCTGGGAGGAGTCGCTGGTATGGATCGAACGGCTGGCGCCGCCGCACGTTTCCATTTACATGCTGGAAATCGACGAAGACAGCCGGTTGGGGCACGAACTGCTGGCCGGCGGATCGCGCTATGGAGCGCGGCTGGTGCCGCATGAAGACGACGTGGTGACGCTGTACGAAGAGGCGCTGGAACGGTTGGAGGCGATGGGACTGCGGCGCTACGAGATTTCGAACTTCGCGCTGCCGGGGCACGAGTCGCGGCACAACCTGAAATACTGGCGGCTGGAGCCGTACCTGGGCTTTGGCGCGGACGCGCACAGCCTGACCGGAACGGTGCGCGGGCAGAACGCCGAAACGGCGGCGGAGTACGTCGCGCGTTGGAAGCGCGGCGAGAGCGCGCGGATCGCGGAGACGCCGGCGGTCGCGCACGAGGAACGATTCTTCGTTGGATTGCGGCTGATGGAAGGGATCGAGCCGACCGCGGAGGAGCGCGGGCGCTACGGGCAGGAGATCGCGCGGCAGGTGGGGGCGGGGCTACTCGAGGATACGGGCGACAGGGTGCGGCTGACGCGGCGCGGGGTTCTCGTGTCAAATGAAGTTTTCCAGGAGTTTGTAGGAACGGCATGTCCAACCAGTTGATCGACCTCAGAAGCGACACGGTGACGCGGCCCACGGCGGCGATGCGCGAGGCGATGTTCCACGCCGAGGTCGGCGACGACGTGTACGGCGAAGACCCGACGGTGAATCGGCTGGAGCGGCGGGCGGCGGAGATCGTGGGTAAGGAAGCGGCACTGTTCGTGCCCACGGGGACGATGGGCAACACGATCGGGATCAAGCTGCTGACGGAGCCGGGCCAGGAGGTGGTGTGCGATGTGCAAGGCCACCTGCTGAACTACGAATTGTCGATGACGGCGTGGTTTTCGGGGTGCCTGATCCGGACGGTGGCAGGCGACGACGGGCTTCTGACGTGGGAAAAGATCGCGCCGCATGTGCGTGCGCCGGACCCGCACTGGGCGCCGACGGCGTGCATTGAACTGGAAAACACGCACAACCTGGGCGGCGGGACGGTGTATCCACAGGACGTATTCGACGAGATTTGCGAGCAGGCGCACGAGCGCGGATTGAAAGTGCACCTGGACGGAGCGCGGATTTTCAACGCGGCCGTGGCCACGGGGCGCGCGGTGAGCGAGTTGTGCCGCCAGGCCGACACGGTGATGTTCTGCCTGTCGAAGGGCTTGGGCGCGCCGGCGGGGTCGATGCTGGCGGGGCCGAAGGAACTGATCGACGAAGGGCGGCTGCATCGCAAACGGCTGGGCGGCGGGATGCGGCAGGTGGGCGTGCTGGCGGCGGCGGGCCTGATCGCGCTGGAAGAGATGCCGAAGCGGCTGGGTGAAGATCACGCGAACGCGAAGCTGCTGGCGCAGGGCCTGGCGGCGACGCCGGGGATCCAGGCCTGGCCGGGGAAAACGCACACAAACATTATCGTGTTCGATGTTTCAGGGACCGGGCTGACGGGCGAGCAAGTCAGCTCGTCGCTGCAAGACCGGGGCGTGCTGATCAACCCGATCGACACGTGGAGAATGCGCGCGGTGACGCACTACGACGTGACGCGGGAGCAGTGCCTGACGGCGCTGGAGGCGTTACGCGAAGTGGCCGCGGCCGCAACCGGAGTCGCGCGCTAGTTCCCGCGGTTCACCCCGCCTGTGCCGGCGCGCCGGTGGCGGCAGCGAGCAAGCCAGCGCGGACGAGCGCGGCATCGGTATCGCTCAATTTGCGGGCATCCTTGGTGACGTGGAACACGTCGATGGCGCGATGGGCCTCGGTGTTGACGAGGACTACTTCGATGTTGCAGCCGGCGCGGGAGATGGCCGAGGCGAGGCTGTAGAGCAGCCCGGGACGGTCTTGGGCGACGACCTCGAAGAGCGTGGCGGCTTCGGATGTGGCGGCATCGAGAGTCACCGTGGGGCGCACGGTACTGGAGCGCGAAGGCGCGGCCTTGATGGGACGGCCGCGCAGAAGCGGCTCGACGGGCACTTGTCCCAACACGATCTTCTGGAGCAGAGTGCGCAGACGCTCGACCTCGGTGGGATTCAACTCGAGATTGCGGCCGGGATCGGAGAAGACGAAGGCGTCGGCGATGTAGCCGTGGCGATTGTGGAAGGCCTCGGCCTTGAGGATATTGAGGTTGAAACTGGAGAGGCCGCCGGCGACGGAAGCAAACAGAAACGGGCGGTCGCGGGCGACGAGCGAGAGGTGAAAGAAGCCTTCGCGTTTGTCGATTTTGAGGGCCGCGCCGTGTTCGCGCGCGAGGGCGTAGAGCTGGGCCTGGGCGGCGGCCTGCTCAAGCGAGTGGGTGAACAGATAGCGTTTGGGCAGGCCGTCCAGAAACTCTTCGAGCAGCGGGTTCTCGCCGGGCGCGACGGGCGGGGCCTCGGGCTCGAGCGGCTCGCCGAGCTCGCGGTTCAACTCGCGCTGCGTGACGAGATAGAGGCGCCAGATCTGCTCGATGCGCCAGGGGGTGAGCGCGGTCGGGTTGACGGCATTGATGTCGGCCAGCGTCATCAGGGTCAACAGGCGCAGGCGTTCCTCGGTGCCGGCGAGGGCCGCGGCCTGGCGCGCCGTGGAGGGGTCGGAGAGGTCGCGGCTCTGGAGCAGCAGAGAGAGCGCGAGGTGGTGTTGAACGAGGAACAGGAGCGTCGACGAGTCGGGTTCGGGGATGACGGCGCGGCTGACAATTCCGTGCGCGAGCTGAAGCGAGGCGAGTTCGTGATGGCCGCCCGAGCCTTTGCCGAGATCGTGCAACAAAAGCGCCAGGCGCAGCAGCCAGAGGTCGGAGTGGCTCTCTGCGAGGAGGGTCGCGAAACGGCGGGTAGGGCCTTCCTTGACGGCGGCGAGATCTTCCAGTGACTCGAGCGTGACGATGGTGTGCTCGTCAACGGTGTAGTGGTGGTAAAAGTCGCGCACGACGAGATGCTCGAGGCGTTCCCATTCCGGCAGGATGGCGGGCAGGAAGCCGCAGGCGCGCATGGAGCGCAGAGCGAGCGAGCCGGAGGGCAGGGAGAGAAACTCACGCCACCAGCGAACGGGCGGAGGATGGGCGGCGTAGATCTGGGTCCACTTGAGGACATGCGCGGAGATGCGCTGCTCGGTCTGGCGCGCCGGGGCGACGTTGTGGCGGGCGACGAACTGGAACAGGCGCAGGGGCAGCTCGGCGTCGGAGTCGAGCTCGGCGGGATTGCGCAGGAAGACGAGATCGCGCGAGACCGTGAATTCGGAGTTGGAGAGGCGCGCGCGCCAGTCGCGGAAATTGGCGAGCATGGAGCGTTCCTGGGTCTCGGCGGCTTCCATCTCCGAGAGCACGCCGAGCCAGATGAGGGAGGCGTTGCGGTACCACGAGCGCATCCAGACGGCGGGGTCTTTCCAAGGCGAGAAAGGCGCGGCGGCGAGCTCGTCCTGGGACTCGAAATCGAGGAAGTTCTGGTCGCGCGCGGCGCGGAAATGGAGGAAGCTGCGCACGGAGGCGAGCAGGGCGGCGGGGCGCGGATCGGCAGGTGGCTCGACGGCGCCGGCGCGCAGGAGCTGGAGCCAGCGGGTGGCCTGAAAATCGCGCAGGCCGCCGGGCGACTCCTTCACATCGGGCTCGAGGCGGTAGATGGTCTGGTGGAACTTGGCGTGGCGCGAGCGCGTGGCGCGGCAGAGCAGGCGCAGAATCTCACGGCGGTCGGAGTTGAGGAAGCGGGTGAAGCGTTCGCGGAACTGGCCGTAGAGGCCGACGTCGCCGGCGAGGAAGCGTTCGTCAAGCAGGCTGATGGTGAGTTCGAGGTTGCCGTCGTGGAGCGCGCAGGACTCCTCGATGGTATGGACGGACTGGCTGCAGCGCAGGCCGCAGTCCCACAGGCGGCGTACGAAATCGGAGACGGCGGAGCGGGAAGCGGAGTCGAGCAGCGGACGGCGGGAGAGGATCAACAGATCGACATCGGAATACGGGAACAGCTCGCGGCGGCCGTAGCCGCCGACGGCGACGAGCGCGAGTCCTTCCGGGAAAGCCGGCGTGAGCGCCGCGGCCTGGGCCTCGAGAACCGCCGTATCGACGCCGGCGGTGCGCGATTTCAAGAGCTGCAGCGCGTCGCCGGTTTGGAGAAACCGGGCGCGCAGATCTTCCGTGAGACTGGTTAGAGAGCTGCTTCCCCGCGCTCGTCATTGCGTATGCGGATCGCCTCCTCGACGTTGGTGACGAAGATCTTGCCGTCGCCGATTTTACCCGTGCGCGCGGCATTGGATAAAGTCTGTACGACCTCGTCGACGCGGGCCGAGGCAACGATCATCTCGAGCTTGACCTTGGGCAGCAGGTCCACCTGGTACTCCTGGCCGCGATAGACCTCTTTGTGGCCCTTCTGGCGGCCGTGGCCGCGGACCTCGATGATGGTCATGCCGTCGATGCCGATGGCCTTGAGAGCCTCCTTGACATCCTCGAGCTTGAAGGGCTGGATCACGGCTTCGATTTTCTTCATGGCTGATCTCCGGTGCTCCTGATTGGCGCTACGACTCCAGATTGTAGCCTTCTTCGCCGTGCATGCTGAGGTCGAGGCCGTCCTCCTCCTGTTCGGAGCTCGGCCTCAACCCGCACAGCGCGGCAGCGATTTTGAGGCACACGAAACTGCCCGCCGCGCCGAGCGAGAGCGCGATCAAAACGCCGACAGCCTGGTGGCCGAGCTGTGCGGCGTTGCCTTCGAGGAGGCCGGAAGCGAGCGTCCGGCCGGAGGCATCCTTAAAGATCGGGTTGACCAGGCTGGTGGCGAACACGCCGGTCAGCAGGGCGCCCAAAGTGCCGCCCGCGCCGTGCACGCCGAAGGCGTCGAGCGAGTCGTCGTAGCCCAGTTTCATTTTCACGATGGTGACCATGAAGAAGCAGAACAAGCCGGCCAGAAAGCCGATGGCGAGAGCGGGCATGGGCTGAACGAAGCCCGCCGCGGGCGTGATGGCGACCAGACCGGCGACGCAGCCGGAGATTGCGCCGAGGATGCTGGGCTTGCCGTTGTGCAACCATTCGGCGAGCATCCATCCAGCGGCGGCGGCGGCCGCGCCGAAGTGCGTGGCGACGAAGGCGCTGGAGGCCAGGCCGGAGGCGTTGAGCGCGCTGCCGGCGTTGAAGCCGAACCAGCCCACCCACAGCATGCAAGCGCCGATGACGCTGAGCACCAGGCTGTGCGGCTTCATCGGTTCGCGGCCGTAACCCGCGCGCGGGCCGAGAACCAGCGCGGCGACGAGGGCGGAAATGCCGGACGTGATGTGGACCACCGTGCCACCGGCGAAGTCGAGGCACGGGATGCGGCCGCCGAGGGACGCGTTGAGCAGCCCGCCCTTGCCCCACACCATGTGCGCCATGGGGAAGTAGACCACCAGCATCCACAGGGTCGTGTAAACCAGCATGGTCGAGAACTTCATGCGCTCGGCGTAGGCGCCGGAGATGAGCGCCGGCGTGATGATCGCGAACATCAATTGAAAGGCCATGAAGGTCAGGTGCGGAATGGTCGGGGCATAGTCGGCGTTGGGCGCCGCGCCGACGCCGTGAAGGAAGACGTATTGAAAGCCGCCGATGAACGGATTGCCCTCGCCAAAGGCCAGGCTATAGCCCACCACGGCCCACAGAAGGGTGGCCAGGACCATTAGTGAGAAGCTGTGCATCATGGTGCCGAGGACATTCTTGCTGCGGACGAGACCGCCATAAAACAAGGCCAGCCCGGGTCCGGTCATAAACAGAACGAGCGCGCAACTGACGAGCATCCAGGCGTTGTCACCGGAGGACTGGGCCGCTCGCGTGGCGTCTTCGAGCGATTTCAAGCGGGCGTCGGCGTTGGCGGCGACCTGGGCGTGCAGAGCGACGGAGGTCAATAGGAAAAGACATGTTTTCCAAAACACGGGGGAAGTACTCCTCTGGGGTAAGGCAAACCGGACGGGGGTTTACAACATCGTACATCGCCGGGCGACGCAGCCTGTACAGAAAGAATTGATCGGGGCGAGAGGCTTTTTCTATGGCCTGACGGGTCGATAAATCAGTCAGTTAGCGGAAGCCGGCGGGCCCTGCCGGGGCGCGGGTGATATGATGAGCGCCAGCGAGACTTGAACCATGAAAGCAATTCGAATTCTGACCGCCGTGTTTGTTCTGCTGGGGCTCAGCGCCCCGCTATCGGGCCCGCTGAAGGCGCAACAGAAGCGCAAGCGGCTGCTGGTGATCGGGGCCGTAGAAGGGTTCCAACACGACGCCACGTCGCAGGCCATGGCGACGCTATGGCAACTGGGCCGCGAGTCGGCGTTGTGGGACACCTTTATCAAGACCGACACGCAATGGATCACCAAGAAGAAGCTTGAAGGCAACGCGAAGAACCTCGATTACTTCGACGCCGTGGCGTTCTACACGACGGGCGAACTCAAGATGGACGACGAGCAGAAGGCGGCGCTGATTTCGTTCGTCAAGGAGGACGGCAAGGGCTTCCTGGGCGTGCACAGCGCGATCGACACGTTCTATAAATGGCCGGAGTACGGCGAAATGACGGGCGCGTATTTCAACAACCACCCCTGGGGCACGTTCGAAGCGCCGGTGATTCTCGAGGACCCGACCAACCCGATCGTGCGGCACTTCCCGCCAGCCTTCAAGACGTGGGACGAGATCTATCAGCCCAGCGAGATCTTCTCGCGCTCGAAAGTCCGCGTGCTGCTGCGCCTGGACGAGAACAAGATCGATCTGGCCAACAAGAACGTGCGCCGCACGGACAAGGACTTCGCGGTGGCGTGGATGAAGGAGTACGGCAAGGGCCGCGTCTTCTATTCCACTTTCGGCCACACGCCCGAGTCGTGGGACCGCCCGGACATGCAGAAGATGTGGCTGGAGGCGACCAAGTGGTGCCTGGGACTGATTTCGGCCGACGCCACACCGCGGCCGCGCCCGGCGAATTGAAGCCGTTACAGGAGCCGAATGGCCGGGGCTCGCCAGCAGCCAGGCCGCTACACTGTAGCGGCCATGCGCTTATAAGCGACTTTGAATCAGTTACTTAGAAAACCGAGGCCGCTACTAGTAGCGGCCTGGCCACTTCTCGGGTCCGGGACTGGGCGGGTTTGGCACATGCGAGGAGGGAGTGATTTGTCCGGAAACGCCACTTTCCGACCACAGATCATGGGAAGCGAACTAAGTGCTTACTCTATCGAGGTCAAACGCGGGAAACTGCCCCTGGGTCAATTCGCGACGGGAACGGATTCATGTCCACCTTTGCAGTTGGGGTAAACGGGGGAGATGTCGATTATTTCGAAATCGACTGGCTTGGGCAGAGATACAATTTCAACGTCGAACATTGAACGTCCACCCCACGGGTCATTGATGTCCAGCGTGTAATGCCCAGTTGGGAGCGTCGCGAAATCAAAGCCCCCATTGCCGTCCGTCTTCACTACCTTTATGATCGTACGCTCGTCCGTGGCTTTCACCGGCCAACGGTATTCGTATAGGGTCAGCTTCACATTAGGCCTGATAGCGCGTTGCCGCGCCCAGCGGAACGGGTGCCGCAAATCACCGTTGTTGACGCCAACAACCGTTCCGCGCAGCCTCGTAACCTGGTAGAAGTAGCCAATTGCTAACGAACACGGATACGCGGCTCGTATCAGAGTAATAAGCGCGACCAGGGTGAACACTCGCAGAAGAGTAGCTTTCATTGAGGGTCGCTTTGAATTTACCACCACCAGATCGGCAACGGCGCAGCCAAACAGATCGTGGACGGTACCGGAAAGGCGCCGATCCGTAAGTCGAGATCCGGCCCGAAATACGGGCTTCCCATCCCTTGCCAGCCTCGCTCTAGCCGGTTCGGCGCAGTTCCTCCCGGATGACCCGGCGGATGGTCGTTTCCAACGGTTCGCGCCGGCGTGCGATGTGCTCAACGAGAGCGTCATTGATCGACGTCTGGTAGTTTCCGCCGCCGCTTTCGTCCACCTGTTTACGGAACCAGTCCAGAACGGCGTTATCGAGGCGGATGGTTACGCGCGTCTTCCCCGGCGGGGGCGGGATGACCGCGCCTCGTTTCGCCTTTGCAAGATCGTACTCTTTCTTCATAAGCCCTCCGCGTACCGATCTCCATCGGCCTGTGTACAATCGTACACCCAGTCGGCCATCGACGCCACTGCGAACGTGATGCGGCAAGAGCACGCGGTTGTCAGAAGCTGACGTGCAGACACCGCAGAAACGCCATGGATCCACCGTGATTTCACCGTGAAATCACCGCAAGAACACCGCATTTGCATGGTGAAGACATGGTCCGCGTACGGTGGATTCATGGTGAATCATGGTGCGCCCCCCACCGCACAGGGCGCGGCGTCTCGAAACCCACCCTCCCGGCCTCGGGAGCCGGCCCTGTTTTCTCCGCGGGATGAACCCGGGACAATATCCGCAAACTCCAACCCCTCGCCGGCTGCGCCGCGCGGCGTGCGCCGGGCTCTTGCCAAGCCAGATCAAACCAATTGCGAAGGTCTCACCCGGCGCCCCTCCTGAACCTGGCGTGGACACGCTAGACTATGGTTGTGCCGCTTTCGGAACGCATCGTCGTCGATCCGCAGATCCTGGCCGGCAAACCAGTGATTTGCGGGACGCGTCTGGCCGTCGAGTTCATTCTCGAACTCCTCGCCGCCGGTCAATCCGAAAACGAGCTTCTGGCGAACTATCCCGGGCTGACGCGAGACGACATTCTCGCCTGCTTGTCCTACGCCAGTTACCTGGCCCACGAATACAAGGCCTATCCGATTCCTGCTTAGATGCGCCTCCTCGCCGACGAGAACTTTCCGCGGCCGATTGTCGAACTGCTGCGAGCCGCCGGCCACGACGTGCTGTGGGCTCGAACCGATTGCGCCGGCTGGAAGGACGCTGCCCTGTTGGACCTCGCCGAATCGACGGCGCGCATCCTGCTGACGCTGGATAAAGACTTCTGGCAGATTGCCGTCCAGCGCCGTGTTGCCCTCGCGCAATCTGGTGTCGTGCTGTTTCGAGTCCATCCCGCGACCGCCCGCAATCTCGATCCGCTGGTGCGGGCGTTTGTCGAGGCGGATCGGGCCTGGGCCGAGCACATCAGCATCCTCGCCGCCGACGGCATTCAGATGCTGGCTGCTCGCAGGCGCTGACGGCTCGGACGCGCGCGTTTCGACGCCGCGGATCGAGCGCAGAAGCGGCGGAAAACCGAAAGGGTGTTTCTGTTTTTGTCTACAAACTATTGATTCTAAGGAACCTCAACCGTAACCCCTTGCGGTCCTCCCATTTCACAGCCCGGCGCCACCCGGCCGCGACTGGAGGCTTTTCCGGCTTCGCGCGCCGGCCCTGTTTTAGCGCCGGATTGGCCCTTTCGCGCCGCGACCGCGACAATGGAAGAACCTGGGCCGTGAGTCAAGACACAACAAATCGCAAAGCGACAGACGCCACAAATCGCGAAGCGACAGACACTACAAATCGCAAAGCGACAAACACCACAAATCGCAAAGCGCTGGGACTGGCGTTCTTCGTCGTCTTTCTGGACCTGCTGGGAGTAGGCATCCTGCTGCCGGTGATCCCGTACATCGTGCGCGCGTACCGGCCGGATGCGCTGACGGTGGGCTGGCTCAGCCTCTCGTTTTCGGCGGCGCAGTTTCTGGCGACGCCGGTGCTGGGGGCGCTGTCGGACCGCGTTGGACGGCGGCCGGTGCTGCTGATCAGCATCCTGGGATCGGCGTTCGGCTACTTCCTGTTCGGATGGGCCGGCAGCCTGTGGGTGCTGTTCCTGTCGCGAATTATCGATGGCCTGACGGGCGGCAACATCTCGACTGCACAGGCCTACATCGCCGACATGTCGCGGCCGGAGGACCGGGCCAAGAACTTCGGCCTGATCGGCGCCGCGTTCGGGATGGGCTTTCTGCTGGGGCCGGCCATTGGCGGCGCGCTGAGCAAGATCAGCCTGCAGGCGCCGGCGTTCGGCGCGGGCATCGTTTCGCTGGCCACGCTATGCACGGCGATGGTGTTTCTGCCGGAGTCGCTGCCGAAGGAGGCGCGCCGGAAGGTGGCGTTCCGGGTGCGCGATCTGGATCCGCTGCACAAAATCGTCGGCCCGCTGCGGCGGCCGATGCTGCGCTGGCTGCTGCCGGGGTTCTTCATGCTGAGCCTGGCGATGAGCGGCCTGCAATCGAATTTCGCGGTGTACACGCTGAACCGCTACGGACTCACGCCGCCGCAGAATGGGTGGATCCTGGTGTGGCTGGGCGCGGTGTCGGTGGTGATGCAGGGCTACGTGGTGCGCAAGGTGCTGCCCAAGGTGGGCGAGACGCGGCTGGCGTCGGAGGCTCTGGTCATCTCCGTGGCGGGCTATGCGCTACTGGCGTGGAGCCCGCAGGCGTGGTGGCTCTACCCGGCCATCGGCGTGATCGCCATGGGCAACGGGCTGGCCGGGCCGGCGCTGTGGGCGCTGCTCAGCCGCGAGGGCGATCCGCAGGAGCAGGGCGTGCTGATGGGCGTCGGCAGTTCGCTGAGCAGCCTGGCGCGCGTGGGCGGCCCGATCCTGGCGGGCGCGGCCTTCGATCGCGCCGGGATGAGCTCGCCCTACTGGATGGGCGCGGCGTTCATGGTCGTTGGCTTTTTCCTGATACGCGCCGCGGCCGCCGATCAGCCCCGCCCGGAGGCTCAGGCATGAGGGCGCAACGGGCCTATGTGGCCGGCCGGGCGTGATGCGGCGAAGCATCCGCTCCCTGACGGTCGGGGCTCAGTAACACGGTCGCCCGCGAAACAACCGCTCCTTGCAGTCGCGGCTCCGTTACGGTCGGGGCTCAGTCACACGGTCGTGGCGCAGCGGTGCATCGGTAGCGCGGGGACACACCTACGGCGTCCTAAGCGGACGCCTTGGTGTCGCCCTCGGCAGAGGGCTTCGTAGTCGTGATCGAGGGCTAGTCGGACTCGGTGTCCCCCGCGCGCGAGGGGCTTGCGGACCCGGCGGCGGAACAGATACGCAAGTATCTGACGGACTCGGTGTCCCCCGCGCGCGAGGGGCTTGCGGACCCGGCGGCGGAACAGATACGCAAGTATCTGACGGACTCGGTGTCCCCCGCGCGCGAGGGGCTTGCGGACCCGGCGGCGGAACAGATACGCAAGTATCTGACGGACTTGGTGTCCCCCGCGCGCGAGGGGCTTGCGGATGGAGACGTCAGTCTCCGGGTTTCGCGTGGCGGAAGACGCGGTTGAGACCCAGAAGCGCGCGGTCGACTTCCTTCTCGGTGATGATGAAGGGCGGCAGCAGGCGCACGACGGTGTCGTGCGTGACGTTAAACAGCAGACCCTCTTTCATCCCCTCGGCGACGAGCTGCTTGCACGGGAAATCCAGCTCGACTCCGATCATCAGGCCCGCGCCGCGGACGTCGCGGATGAAGCTATAGCGCTTCTGCAAGCGGCGCAGACCGTCGAAGAAATGCTCGCCAACGCGCCGCATCTGGGGCAGCAGTTCCTCGAGGATCGAGTAGAACTCGATGGCGACGCGGCAGGCGAGAGGGCCGCCGCCGAAAGTTGTGCCGTGCATGCCGGGGGCGATGGCGGCGGCGGCCTTCTCATTCGAGACGATGGCGCCGAGCGGCAGGCCGCAGGCGATGGGCTTGGCCAGAACCATGACGTCGGGCAGAACGGGGGGCTCGACAAGCTGGTAGGCGTAGTGGCGGCCGGAACGGCCGACGCCGCACTGAATCTCATCGAACACCAGCAGGGCGTTGTGGCGGTCGGCCAACTCGCGCGCCAGGCGCAGAAGGTCGGCCGGAATCAGGTTGATGCCGCCCTCGCCCTGGATGGTTTCGATGAAGATGCCGGCGGTGCGTTCGTTAACGGCCGCGGCCAGGGCTGCGCCGTCGCCGGTGGGGACGAAGCGGACGCCGGGGAGCAGGGGCTCGAAATCGGCCCTGTATTTGGGCTGGCCGGTGATGGAGAGCGCGCCCATGGAGCGGCCATGGAAGGAGTTGTCGAGCGCGACGAGCTCGTACTTGTCGGGATGAATGTGCCGCCCGTGCGAGCGCGCCATCTTGATTGCGCCTTCCACGGCTTCGGTGCCCGAGTTGCAAAAAAAGACGCGGTCGAGACCGGAGGTTTCACAGAGGATGCGCGCCAGCGGACCCTGGTACTGGTGGTAGTACAGGTTGGAGCAATGGATCAGCTTAGCGGCCTGTTCGCGGATCACGCGCACGATGCGGGGGTGGGCGTGGCCGAGCGCGTTGACGCCGATGCCGGTGATGAGATCGAGGTAGCGGCGTTTGTCGATGTCATAGACCCAGCAGCCCTTGCCACGCGCCAGCACGAGCGGATAGCGGGCGTAGTTCTGGAGCAGGTAACGCTTTTCGAGATCGAAGACCGGCTGAGAGGAATTGGCCGGCTCAGCCGCGGGAGGGGCATCCGGGCCCGTTGAAGGATGATCCATTACTCTATCGTAATGCGTACGGGGCTCCGCGCCGGCGAGCGGGGCGGAGGGGGCTCACTCGACGATGAAGCCATCCAGATCCAGATGGCAGGTACCGGCGGCGGATGAAAGCGCGGCTCCGGCGGAGGCGATGTTGAGAACCAGGACGTTGCGGCCGGGTTCGGGCGCCTCGAAACGCGGGGAGACGGCCTGCCACTGGGTGTGCTCCGAATACTCGTCAAAATCCCGCGGCGAGAGGTAGTTGAAGTTAACCACGCAGCGGCAGCGGTTGGCGGCGGCGGTATAGACAAGGCGAATGGCGCGGCCCTCGAAGCGGATTTCGGCGCGGGCGGTGAGGTCGGAAGTGTGGACCAGGGTATTGCGAAATGTCAGGGGCAGATCGATCAGCCGGGACCACTGGCCCTCGAAATGAATGGCGGGGTCGAGATCGTCGTGCGGACCGGGACCCGCCCAGGCCTGTTCGGGAGGAGTCACGCCCGGCTGGGGCCGGATCCAGCGCCTCAATTCGGCGTCGCCGAAGGACTGGACGAGGAGGGTATAGCGGTCGAGGAACTCACGGCTGGGCACGACGGTCAGATGGCGGGTAGGCGTTTCGCGGTACGAGATGAAGTAGCCCAGGTTGAACATCCGATCGCCGCTCAGGGCGTTGAGACCCGAGACGTTGGAGGACTCGTAGAGGCGGCGGGAAAAGTCCGGCGTGCGCCAGGAGTTAGTGAAGACGCGGCCGGCGTAGTCGCCGACATTGGCGGATTCGAGAAAGGCGACGGCGGTGGCAGGATGCCGGGCGCGCAGGGTCTCAACGAGAGGCCGCTCGGGGGCGTGATCGACGAGATAGCCGGCGACCGAGGCACGGAGGAAGCGCGGGTCGAAAATGAAGTCGCGGTGAAGACCGCCGGCGGCCGGGAAGAGGGCGAAGCCGAGGCCATAGGCAGCCAGCGCCAGCCAGCCGAAAGCGCGGGCGAGACCGGCGCCGTGAAGCCGGTAACTGCCGATGGCGATGCCGATGAGCAGGATGGACAAGGGGACGGCGGGGTAGAGCAGGCGCAGTTCGGGGGCGGCCAGCAGGACCACCGGGGCGCCGGCCAGGACCATCCACAGGAGTACGAAACCGGTGCGGGGCCAGCGCCGCTTGGCACCGGCGACGGCGGCGGGCAAGAGCAGGAACAAGGTATAGCCGAATGCGCCGTCGAGGCCTTCCGAAAAGCGCCGGGAATGGAAGGTCATGTCGTACAGAACGCGGAAGGAGAGGGGCTGGTGAAAGGGCGAGTCGCTGAAGGCGGCCTGAGAGTCGAAGGCTTCGGAGCGGAAAAAGTTATTGAAGTAGGGAAATACGGGGTTGCCGGTGTGCCACAGGGCTTCGAGATAGGGGAAGCCGGCGATGGCGAGAGCAAGCAGGGCGCAGGGCATCCACGTGCCGGGCAGGGTCATGCTGGCGAAGGCGATGAAAAAGGGGAGCAGGAAAGCGAAACCGCTGACGTGGCAGGCGCAGGCGGCGCCGGCGAGGGCGGCCGAGCACCAGGCGTAGACGCGGTGTTGCTCTCTTTTGTGAAGCCGGAGCAGCAGCACGGCGCCCAACAGGAAAACGGCCACCCAATTCTCAACGCCGAGGCTGGCGGTGACCATCGGAGTCAGCGGCATCGCGGCCAGACCGCCGGCGAGGCAGCCGGCGATCCAGGCGGGCACGCGCCGATGGAGGCGCTCGTAGAGCATCCAACACAGGGCCGCCAGGAGCGAGAAGTTCAGCAGGCGCGCGGCCGATTCACCGCCCAGGAGGTAGGCCAGGCCGAATAGGGACTCGCCGCCAGTGGGGAAAACGGCCCAGGTGAACTGGGTCACATCAAAGGTCCATAGATGCTGTGCGGCGAGATGCGCGGCGAAGACCAGGTGCCGCGCCAGGCCCTCGGGGCTGACTTCGGGCTTCAGGGCCAACAACCAGTTGGCGAGCAGAGGCATCCACAGCAGGGCCAGCGGCCACGAGCGACCGAATTCGTCGGAGCCGCGCGGCGCCGCCAGTGGCGGAAAAACGCCGGAGCGGAAAGCGAGAACGACCGGCAGGGCGAGGGCGGTCCAGTAGAACCAGGCGTAGTGGATCGGGAAGCGCAGCGTCAGGAGGAACCAGACGAGGTAGATGCAGAAGCCGGTCAGCAGGGTGAGGATGTTCGTGGTGGAGGACGGCCGGTCCACTTTGCGCAGGATCAGCCGGCCGGCGCAGTAAGCCGAAAGCAGGAGGTAGAGGACGGCAAAGACGGCCAGCGGCCCGGCGGCGTAGCAGGAATAAGCCAGTCCGACGAAAGTGAAGACGGCGGAGTACCAACGCGCGCGCAGCAACAGGACGGCGCCGGACAATGCGGCGAAGAGGGCGAGATAAAGCGCCAGACGCTCGAGGCCCGCGGGCGTCCACACGGGCTGGGCAAAGGGCTTGAAAGCGATTAAGGCGTAGACGGCGAGCGCGGCGTGGGCCAGCAGAATCAGCCAGGCGAGAGCGCGTTGCAGCATGAATCTACCAGCATACGAAGTAGGAGCAGACGCGGCAGCGTGGCGGCTTGAACGGAGGTGGCACGGGCGCGACCTGCATTCCGGAACTCAGGGCCGATGGGCGGGGCTCAGCAGGTATTCGTCAATCCCTTGGGCGGCCTGGCGGCCTTCGGCGATGGCCCAGACGATGAGCGACTGGCCGCGGCGCATGTCGCCGGCGGCGAAGACGCCGGGTTGTGAGGTCATCGAGTTCGCGTCCGTGCGGACGTTGCCGCGGGCATCCAGTTCGAGGCCGAGCTGATCGAGCAATCCGTTCTTTACGGGCCCCGTGAAGCCGAGGGCCAGCAGAACGAGATCGGCCGGGAATTCCTCTTGCGTGCCGGGGACCGGCTCAAAGGCGGGCGGAGGGCCGACGGCGACGGTTGCTAAGTTCCGCACGTTGCCGCGATCGTCGCCGTTGAAACGGGTGGTGAGGATCGACCAATGGCGCTGGCCGCCCTCCTCATGCGAGCTCTCGGTGCGCAGCATCAGCGGCCAGAGGGGCCAGGGCGTGGAGGAGTCGCGCAGGCCAGGCGGCAGGGGCATGATCTCGAACTGACGGATCGATGCGGCCTTCTGGCGATGGCAGGTGCCGAGGCAGTCGGCGCCGGTGTCGCCGCCGCCGATGATGACGACGTGCTTGCCGGCAGCGCTGATCCAGCGATCGTCGGGGACGAAGTCGCCGGCATTGCGGCGGTTGTGCTGGGGCAAGAAATCCATGGCAAAGAAGATGCCGTTCAGCTCGCGGCCGGGGATGTTGAGATCGCGCGAACGTTCCGCGCCGCCGGCCAGGAGAATGGCGTGGAAATCGTTTTTCAAATGATCGAGCGGAACATCCGCGCCGACGTGCGCGTTGGTGCGGAAGGTGACGCCTTCGGCCTCCATCTGGAGGATGCGCCGGTCGATGTAATGCTTCTCCATCTTGAAGTCGGGGATGCCGTAGCGCAGCAGCCCGCCGATGCGATCGTTCTTTTCAAAGACAGTGACCAGGTGGCCGGCGCGGGCCAATTGCTGGGCGGCGGCGAGGCCGGCGGGCCCACTGCCGACGACGGCCACGCGCTTGCCGGTGCGCTGCGCGGGGAACTCGGGCTTGATCCAGCCCTCGGCCCAGGCATGGTCGACGATGGCGCGTTCAATGGCCTTGATGGTGACCGGCGGCTCGTTGATGCCGAGGACGCAGGCGGCCTCGCAAGGGGCCGGGCAAAGGCGTCCGGTGAATTCGGGAAAGTTGTTGGTGGCGTGGAGAACGCGGATGGCGTCCTTCCAGCGATGGCGATAGACGAGGTCGTTGAAGTCGGGAATGATATTGGTCAGCGGGCAGCCGGTGTGGCAGAAAGGCACGCCGCAATCCATGCAGCGCGCGCCCTGGGCCTGGACCTTCTCATCGGGGAACGGCTGGTAGACCTCGAACCAATCATCGAGGCGCTCGGCGACGGGGCGGCGCTCGGGAGTTTCGCGCGCAATTTCCTGAAACCCGGTGATCTTACCCATAAATGGCCTCCTGCGAGGTGCGGGCATCGGGCCGGGTGAGGGTGATGCGGGGCATGTCGGCGGTGCGCGGCGCGCCGAGGACGCGCTTAAACTCATGCGGGAAGACTTTGAGGAAGCGCGGCAGCATGGCGTACCAGTTGTCGAGAATCCAGCGCGCACGCGGGGAGCCGGTGAGCTCGGCGTGGTGCTCAATGAACTGCTGGAGCAGGCGCACGTCGCGGGGATCGAAGACTGGATCCAGGTCGACGCTGGTGCGATTGCAGAGGCGCGAGGAGAACTCGCCGGTCTCGTCGAGCACGTAGGCGATGCCGCCGGACATGCCGGCGGCGAAGTTTTTCCCGGTGCGGCCGAGCACGACGACCAGGCCGTTGGTCATGTATTCGCAGCCATGATCGCCGACGCTCTCGACGACCGCGGTGGCGCCGGAGTTGCGGACGGCGAAGCGCTCGCCGGCCATGCCGTTGAAAAACGCTTCGCCGCTGGTGGCGCCATACAGCACGACGTTGCCGACGAGGATGTTGTCCTCGGGCACGAAGCTGGAGGCGCGGGGCGGGTAGATGACGATGCGGCCGCCGCTGAGTCCTTTGCCGACGTAGTCGTTGGCGTCGCCTTCGAGAGTCAACGTGACGCCGGGCGCTAGAAAGGCGCCGAAGCTCTGGCCGGCGCTGCCGTTGAACTGGAAGCGAATAGTATCCGCAGGCAGGCCCGGGGAGCCGTAGCGGCGCGAGATTTCGCCGGAGAGCATGGCGCCGACGGTGCGATGCGTGTTCTTGATGGGCAGTTGGATTTCCACGTGTGTGCCATGCTCGAGCGCCTCGCGGGCGTATTCGATCAGGCTGTAGTCGAGCGCCTTTTCGAGACCGTGGTCCTGGGCGATGAGGCAGCGCCGGCCGACGCGGCTGGGTGCGGGCGGATTGTAGAGAATTGCGCTCAGGTCAATGCCGCGCGCTTTCCAATGATCGGCGGCCGGGCGCGTCTCGAGGCGGTCCACGCGGCCGACCATCTCATCGACGGTGCGGAAGCCGAGCCGGGCCATGATCTGGCGGAGCTCCTCGGCGACGTAGAAGAAGTAGCTGATGACCGACTCCGGCGTGCCGGTGAACTTTTTGCGCAGGGCGGGGTCCTGGGTGGCGATGCCCACCGGGCAGGTATTGAGGTGGCACTTGCGCATCATGATGCAGCCCATGGCAATGAGCGGCATGGTGGAGAAACCGAACTCCTCGGCGCCGAGCAAGGCGGCGATGGCCACGTCGCGGCCGGTCTGGAGCTTACCGTCGACCTGCACGCGGATGCGGCTGCGGAGGTCGTTGATCACCAGCACCTGCTGGGTTTCGGAAAGGCCGAGCTCCCAGGGAATGCCGGCGTGCTTGATCGAGGTGAGCGGGCTGGCGCCGGTGCCGCCGCTGTCGCCCGAAATGAGGACCAGGTCGGCGTGGGCCTTGGCCACACCGGCGGCGACCGTGCCGACGCCGACCTCGGCCACGAGCTTCACGGAGATGCGGGCCCGTGGGCTGACGTTTTTCAAATCGTAGATGAGCTGGGCCAGATCCTCGATGGAATAGATGTCGTGGTGCGGCGGCGGAGAGACCAGGCCGACGCCGGGAATGGAGTGGCGGACGCGCGCGATTTCGGAGTCCACCTTATGGCCGGGGAGCTGGCCGCCTTCGCCGGGCTTGGCGCCCTGGGCGATTTTGATCTGCAACTCATCGGCGTTGACCAGATAATTCGCGGTGACGCCGAAGCGTCCGGAGGCGACCTGCTTGATGGCGCTGCGGCGCCAGTCGCCGTTGGAATCGTGCTCGAAGCGCGCCTCGTCCTCGCCGCCCTCGCCGGTGTTGGAGCGCGCGCCGATGCGGTTCATGGCGATGGCCAGCGTCTCGTGGGCCTCCTTGCTGATCGACCCGAATGACATGGCGCCGGTGGCAAAGCGTTTCACGATCTCCTGAGCCGGCTCGACCTCATCGATGGGCACAGGCTGGGCCGCCCATTTGAAATCCATCAGCCCGCGCAGCGTGCAGAGGCGGCGGCTCTGGTCGTTGACGTGGGCGGCGAACTCCTGATAGCTGGCGTAGTTCTGCTGCCGGACGGCGTGCTGGAGCTTGGAAATCGTGTACGGGTTGACGAGGTGGTATTCGCCATTGACGCGGTAGGCGTAGTTGCCGCCGGCGTCGAGCTCGGTCTCGGATTCGGTGACCGGGCGGAAGGCGAACTCGTGCTTGAGGCGGGCCTCCTCGGCCAGCACGTCAAAACCGATGCCCTCGATGCGCGAGGCGGTGCCGGTGAAGTATTTGTCGACGATGCCGCTCGAAAGGCCGATGGCCTCGAAGACCTGAGCGCCGCGATAGCTCTGCAAGGTGGAGATGCCCATCTTCGAGAAGACCTTGAGCAGGCCTTTGTTGACGGCCTTCTTGTAGTTTTTCAGCGCCGTCTCGAAGCTGACGCCTTCCGGCAGCAGGCCGCGCTGGGCGAGGCTTTCGAGGGATTCGACGGCCAGGTAGGGGTTGATGGCGCTGGCGCCGTAGCCGATCAGCAGACAGTAGTGCATCACCTCGCGCGGCTCGCCGCTCTCGATGATCAGGCAAACCTGGGTGCGCGTGCCCTCGCGAACCAGATGGTTGTGAATCGCGCTCAGGGCGAGCAGCGATGGAATGGGCGCCATTTCCTGATCGATGCCGCGATCGGAGAGCAGCAGGACGGTGTAGCCGTTCTTGATGGCCAGCGAAGCGCGGCGGCAGAGCGAGTCGAGGGAGCGCTCGAGTTCCTTGGCGCCACCGTCCACCCGGAACAGCGTGGGCAGCGTGGTGGCGAGGAATTCGCCCATGCTGACGCGGCGGAGCTTCTCGAGATCGCGGTTAGTCAGGATGGGGTGGTCGAGTTTCAGGGTGTGGCAATGCTGCGGGGTCTCAGCCAGAATGTTGCGTTCCGTGCCGAGATAGCTGGTCAGCGACATCACCAGGTCTTCGCGAATCGGGTCGATGGGCGGATTGGTGACCTGGGCGAAGAGCTGCTTGAAGTAATTGAACAGTGGCTGGGGCTTGTCGGAGAGACAGGCGAGGGGCGTATCGGTGCCCATCGAGCCGATAGGCTCGGCCCCCAGTTCGGCCATGGGCACCAGGATGTGCTTGATATCTTCCTCGGTGTAGCCGAAGCAGCGCTGGCGCTGCAGGACGGTATCGTGGTCGGTTTCGAAGACGCGCGGAGGTGGGGGCAGGTGGTCAAGGCGGATCTGCTGCTCTTCAATCCATTTGGCGTAAGGCTGGCGGGCGGCCAGCGAGCGCTTGATCTCGTCGTCGGGGATGATGCGCTGCTGAGTGGTATCGCAGAGCAGCATGCGGCCGGGCTGGAGGCGCCCTTTATAGACCACATCCTCAGGCTTGACGGGGAGCACGCCGGTCTCCGAGGACATGATCAGCAGGTTGTCGGCGGTGACGAGGTAGCGGGCCGGGCGCAGGCCGTTACGGTCGAGCGTGGCGCCGATGACGCGGCCGTCGGTGAAGGCGACGGCGGCGGGGCCGTCCCAGGGTTCCATGAGCGAGGCGTGGTACTCGTAGAACGCGCGCTTTTCCGGCGGCATGGTCTGGTCGGCGTCCCAGGCTTCCGGAATCAACATGGCCATGGCGTGGGCCATGCTGCGGCCGGAGAGATAGAGCAGTTCGATGACGTTATCGAGGGTGGCCGAATCGGAGCCGCCGGGCTGGATCACGGGGAGCAGCTTTTTGATATCGCGGCCGAACAGCGGCGATTCGAGAATCGGCTGGCGGGCGTGCATCCAGGCCGCGTTGCCGCGCACGGTGTTGATTTCGCCGTTGTGGCAGATGTAACGGAAGGGGTGGGCGAGCTGCCAGGTGGGAAAAGTGTTGGTCGAGAAGCGCTGGTGCACGAGGCACAACGCGCTGAGGCACTCCGGGTCGGAGAGATCGCCGTAGAAGCGCGTGATCTGGGGCGCCAGCAGCAGCCCTTTATAAACGATGGTGCGGCAGCTTAGCGAGGGGACGTAAAAGAAGGCCTTGTCGCGGATGTCGGACTCGATGATTTCGCGCTCGGCGCGCTTGCGGACTACGTAGAGTTTGCGCTCGAGCTCGTCGTCGCTCATCGACGGGGCGCGGCCGATGAAGATCTGTTGGATATAGGGCTGCGAGACGCGGGCGACGCGGCCGATGGCGTTGCCGTCGAGCGGCGTGTCGCGCCAGCCGAGCAGTGTCAGTCCTTCTTCGCGGACGATGCGCTCCATGATGCCCTCGCAGAGCAGGCGCTGCTGCGGTTCGACGGGCAGAAAAACGAAGCCCGCGCCATACTCATGGCGGGCCGGCAGGCTGAAGCCGAGTTTCAGGCACTCGCGGGCGAAGAATTCATGCGGAATCTGAATCAGCACGCCCGCGCCATCGCCGGTTTCCGGATCGCAGCCGCAAGCCCCGCGGTGGGTCAGGTTGATGAGGATCTGAATGCCTTTGGAAATGATATCGTGGGAGCGTTCGCCGAGAATGTTCACGACGAAGCCGATGCCACATGCGTCGCGCTCGTTCCGGGGGTGGTACAAGCCGGCCGGCGCGGGTAAACCGTGGGATCGAGAGTTGTCCTTCATTTTGTGGAACCCCCTGGCCTACGCTCGAGCGGGTTCCTCATATTATACGGGTTAATGACAATATCAGTCAAAATGAAATAAGCTTCGCTATCGTATGAGATCTTCTTATGATACGATGGGCTCGATGGATTTCGCCCAAATACAGCTATTCCGGGACATCGTGCAAAGCCGGAGCATCAGCCGCGGGGCGGCGATGAACGGGGTCACTCAATCCGCCGCCAGCCAGGCGTTGCAGGAACTGGAGAGGCAGTTAGGCGACCAGCTGCTGGACCGCTCGCACCGGCCGCTAGAGGTTCTGCCGGCCGGCCGGCTGTTCTATGATTTCGCGCGCGAAGTGCTGCGGCGGCAGCAGGTATTCGCGGCACTGCTGGAGGAGCTGAAGGGAGCTGACGGCGGCACGGTGCGGATAGCGGCCATCTACTCGGTCGGTCTTTCCGAAATGGCGAAGCTGGAGAAGGAGTTTTACCGCCGGTTGCCCGCGGCGCAACTAGAGGTGAATTACCTGCGGCCGGAGAAGGTATACGAGGCCGTGGCCGAAGAGCGGGTGGACATCGGCCTGATCAGCTACCCTGAGCCGACGCGGGAGATCACGGTGCTGCCGTGGCGCGAGGAGACGATGGTGCTGGCGTGCTCGCCGGCGCACCCGTTCAGCGCGCGAGCGACCGTGAGCCCGGCCGAATTGGAGGGCGCCGAGTTCATCGGCTTCGACGAAGATCTGCCGATCAGCCGCGACGTGGAGCGGTTTCTGCGCGAGCGCGGCGTGCGAGTGCATATTGCCAGCCGATTCGACAACATTCCGAGCATGAAGGAAGCGCTGCGGCACGGGCTGGGCGTGAGCATTCTGCCCGAGCCGATGCTGAGCGAGGACGTGGCGGAGGGGCGGCTGCGGACGATACCTCTCAGCGAGCACCTGGTGCGGCCGCTGGGCATCATCCAACGGCGGCGGAGGACTCTGCCGCGTGCGGCGCAAATCTTCCTGAGCCTGCTGCGCGATCCGGCGGCGTAAGCCAGGCCGAAGCGGGCGGCGTCCGGCGGCGGATTGGGGTGCAGGCGCGGCAGTGGAGACGGAAGCGGCTCCGCGGGCCACGCGCCGGGGTTTGACACCCTCTCTTTCCGACCCCTACAATGCAGGAGGAATGGTGCGGCCGGGGCCTTCCGCGGACGCGCCGGTTCCGCGAAACAAATATCCTCGCGCCGGTATCAAAAAGTCAGATCACTGGAGTTACTGTCATGAATCTGCGTCCATTGCAAGACCGCGTCATGGTGAAGCGGATAGAAGTGGCAGAGACTGCCGTTGGAGGCATTATCATTCCCGACACGGCCAAGGAGAAGCCACAGCAGGCCGAGGTGGTCGCAGCCGGGACAGGCAAGCTTCTGAAGAACGGACAGCGCACGACAATGGCTGTGAAACCGGGCGATCGAATTCTGTTCGGAAAGTACTCCGGCGCCGAGGTGAGGATCGACGGTCAGGAATACCTGATTCTGCGTGAAGACGAGATTCTGGCCATTCTCGGCTGACCGGAATGGCGACAGGGAGAGTTAGCAATACAATGGCATTCTCGCGTTTCAAGACGGTATTGGCGGCGGCGGCCCTGCTTGCGGGCCTGAGCGTAACTGCAGCCGCCCAGATCAAGGTAGGAGTGGTCAGCCTGCAGCATGCGCTGGAAGCGACCGCGGAGATCAAGCAGGCCGAAGTCGACTTGCGAACGAAGTTCGGCCCGCGGCAGGACGAACTGGCGCAGATGCAGAAAGATCTGGCCAAAATGCAGCAGGATTACGAGTCGAACCAGGGCAAGTTCAACGAGGCCGCTCTGGCGGAACTGGGGCAGCGCATCCAGCGCCGCCAGGTTCAGCTTCAGCGCAACTCGCAGGCTCTGCAGGACGACGTGAACCGTGAACGGCAGGATGTGCTGGCGCGGGTGGGAAAGAACCTGCAGGAAATCATCAAGAAGGTGTCCGAGGAGAAGGGCTTCGACCTGGTCGTGGATTCCAATTCGGCGCTGTATTTCAAGCAGCCGATGGACATTTCGGCCGATGTGTCGGCGGCCTACGACAAGGCGTACCCGGTCAAGAAGTAGATAGCGAGGCGAGCGGTGAGCGATTTTCTCTCGCAGTACGGCGCAGCCGACCACACGCGTGAGAAGGTGGTGCGCTGGATTCTGATCGCGATCGCGGCCGTGGCGGTAGTGTGGGCGGTCGACTGGACGCTGACGACCTACGGTACCTTTAACATCCGCGATGTGCGCCAACAATGGCGCGCCCACCGCTTCTTTCACCTGCTGGGTGAGAAGCAATACGAGGCGGCGTACGGGTTGTGGGGCTGTGATGTCGCCAAGCCGTGCCGCGACTACAGCTTTCCGAAATTCATGGAGGACTGGGGCCCTAAGGGCCCAGCCGCGGACCTCTCCAAGAAGCACGTGCATGCGGTCCGGCACTGCCAGACGGGCATCATCGAGGTGATGGACTTCGGCGCCGGGGACACGCTGAACCTGTGGGTGGAGTCCAAGGACCTGACTCTCAGTTTCGCGCCCTGGCCGGTGTGCAATCCGCGCTTGCAGGCACCCACTTCGCCCTAACCAGATCGCGACGGAATCCAGGCGGCTCCAAGGCGCGGGCTAGGCTTGCAGTGCCCCGCTGCCGTGGTGGATCCTGTGCCGATCGGAGATTGCCTTGCAGCGCCGCGATTCGCGGCGTGATATGACAGACGAGGAGGCTTGGCCGGGGCTGAAGTGCAATGCCGGCCGGGCGCCAGGCGTGTCCATTTGCCGGAATCCTTTCCAATCGTGGATTCAGACAAGTGTGAGAGGTATTGCCCGATCGGGAACCTACTGGATTGGGGGCCAGAGTTGAATGGCAGTTCTACCCGCATATGAACTGGAGCGCCGGCTCGAGTACCTCGACGCCATCATTGCAGAACTGGCCGCGGGCGAATTCCGCCGCACGACCTTTGAGCCCTGGGAGGTCGCAGTCCTGCTGGACATTCAGTCCTGCGAGGCCGAAGACGTCAATAAAAAAGATCTGTTGCGGCGCTACCAGCGGGCGGCGCACCGGTGGATGGAGCGGGGCGGCAGGACGGTTTTGCTGTTGTCGGACTACCTCGCCAAGCGGCACCGCCGCGCTCCGGTTAACGGCGCGCTGGCGCCGGATTCCGCGCCGTTGATCGACGACCCCGATGAGTTATCCTGACAGGTGAAGAGACGAAACGGGGAAACGATATGTCCAACGGAGACGCGCCCAAGCGCATGGTCTATTGCGTGAAGCTGAAGCAAGAACTTGAGGGCTTGAGCGAGCCGCCGTTCGACACCCATCCACTGGGCCAACGGATCTACGAAAACGTCAGCAAGGAAGCCTGGCGGCAGTGGGTGGAACACATGAAGATGATCATGAACGAGTACCGCCTGAATCTGGGCACCCGCGAAGCGCAGGAGTTCCTGTTCAAGCAGATGGAGCAGTACTTTTTCGGCGAGGGGAGCAATCTCCCCGCGGATTACGTGCCGCCGGCGCACTAGAGCGGGCCGATCCTAACCACACTGGCAGATCGCGTTGCGCCAGGAGCCTGAAGCGGCGCTGTTCGGTATCAACCTGCGACTCGTCCCGGCCCTCCCATTCAGTCCCGCGCCCAGCCCCGCGCACGTTCGACGGCCTGCTTCCAGCGCCTCCGCATCGCCGCCGCCTGATCAGCCGGCATCAGAGGCTCGAAACGCCGCTCCGCCCGCCACTGCGATGAAATCTCATGGGTGCTCTTGTAGACGCCGGCCGCGAGTCCCGCCAGATAGGCCGCCCCGAGCGCTGTCGTCTCCGTCACTGCCGAGCGCACAACGGGCGCCTGGAGGAAGTCGGCCTGCATCTGCAGCAGGAGGTTGTTGCGGCATGCGCCACCGTCGACGCGCAGTTCTTTCAACTCCTGATGCGCGTCGAGCTGTATGGCTTCCAACAGGTCCGCCGATTGGAGCGCGATCGACTCCAGCGCGGCGCGCGCCACGTGCGCCTCTGTAGTGCCCCGCGTGAGCCCGAGCATCGCACCGCGGGCATAGGGATCCCAATGGGGCGCACCGAGGCCCACGAATGCCGGCACCAGAAATACACCGCCGGAATCCGGCACGCTCGCGGCGAGCGCCTCGATTTCGGGCGCCGAACGGATCAGCTTCAAGCCGTCGCGCAGCCATTGCACGACCGCGCCGCCGATGAACACGCTGCCCTCGAGAGCGTACTCGAGCGACTCGGAAGTGCGCCAGGCGATGGTGGTGAGGAGACGGTTGTTCGACCAGACCGGGACGGTGCCGGTATTTTGCAGCAAAAAACATCCCGTGCCGTAAGTGTTTTTGCCCATCCCCGGCTCGAAACACGCCTGGCCGAACAACGCCGCCTGCTGATCGCCGGCTACGCCCGCGATCGGGAAGGGCCAGCCGGCCAGGGGCGATGTCACTTCGCCGAACAGGCCGCTCGACGGCAGCACTTCCGGCAGCACCGCGCGCGGCACGTCAAGCAGTCGCAGCATCTCTTCATCCCAATCGGCCGATTCGAGGTTCAGCAGCAGCGTGCGCGATGCGTTGGAGACGTCAGTTGCATGCACGCGCCCGCCGGTGAGGTTCCAGATCAGCCAGGAGTCGACCGTGCCGAAAGCCAATTCGCCGCGCTCGGCCCGCGCCCGTGCGCCTGCGACATGGTCGAGAATCCAACGCAATTTCGTCCCGGAGAAGTAGGGATCGAGCAGCAGGCCGGTGCGCCTTTGCACCTCAGCCTCGACGCCCGCAGCCTTCAATTGCGCGCAGAAATCCGCGGTGCGCCGGTCCTGCCACACAATCGCGTTGTAGACTGGCTCGCCCGTCCGGCGGTCCCAAACGATGGTTGTCTCTCTCTGGTTGGTGACGCCGAGGGCCGCGATCCGGCTGGGCGCCAGACCCGCTTCTCCCAGGGCCTGGATGGCAACCGCAACCTGGGTAGCCCAGATCTCGCGCGGATCGTGCTCCACCCAACCGGGCTGCGGATAGAGCTGGGTGAATTCCCGTTGGGCGAGGCCCACAATGGCGGCATCATCGCGGAAAACAATCGCGCGTGACGATGTCGTCCCCTGGTCCAAAGCGAGTAGATAGGCCATGGCTACAGCCAGTATGCCGCAAGCATTGGGTCATCCAACCGGCGCTCGCGGGCGCAGATCGTGCGCGCGGTGGGCAGCTGCGGTGGGAACGATTCGCCCCAAGCAGGTGGCGAATCGAATGCCCGGCGAGTAGTCCCGGGGGTTCGGTCCAGGAAAGCCAGGCCGCGCCCGACGTTAGTCTTTTGGTTCAGCCTGGGCCGCGGCCTTCTGATCGGGCTGGGCGGGAACGGTGGCGCGCTTTTTCGGTTCCTCCGGCGTGGCGTAGTAGCCGGTTCGGGTGCGCACCGTGTACTTGCCGGCGGCGACCCTGATCTGACGGAAACTCCCGTCCAGGTTCTGATTCGAGGGCGAGTAGGCGAGGACGTACTGGTTGCGGATGTCGTGCGCCACTTCCTGGGCCATGCTCTCAACCTCGCCGATATCCTTCGGATACAGACTGAAGCCGCCCGAAGCCCTGGTCATGGAATCCAGAGCACGCTTGGCCTTGCCCGCCTCACGGCGATCCTCTTCGCCCAGGATGCCAATGGCGTAGACCATCAATTCGGGGTTCTTGTGAAGCTTCTCAACCAGCTTTTCGAGAGTAATGCCGGTGGAAGTCGTATCGTTTCCATCGGTCACGATCAGGAGGACCTTCTTGTCGATCTTGCCTTCCTGTTTCAAGTAGTCGATGGACATCGAGACCGCGTCGCGCATGGCCGTGCCACCCTTGGAGTCGATGCGCGCGATGCCTTCCTCCAGCTTGTGAATGTCGTTGGTGAAAGGCACATCCAGGTAGGCGTCATCATTGAAGTTGACGATGAAGACCTCATCCTGTCTGTTAGAAGCCTTGACGAGTTGAATCGCGGCGTGTTCGACCCGTTCACGCTTCTCGCCGCGCATGCTGCCGCTGTTGTCGACGAGAATCCCGAGGGAGACGGGGATATCTTCGCGCTTGAATACCTTCACCTGCTGTTCGACGTTATTCTCGAAAACCTTGAAAGTATCGCGCGGAAGGTTGGTGACGAGTTTGCCGGCATGGTCGAAGACGCTCATGTGCAGCACGACCAGGCGGGTGTCCGAGCGAATTACGTAAGGCTCGTCCTGCGCAGTGGCGAGCGTGCCGGTGAATCCCAGAAAAATGATGAAGAGGTCGAGTGCAAAGGTCTTACTGACTGGGCGCATAATAGCCTTGGCGGTACAATGCCTTGAGTGGGGGCAGACCGCGCGGTTGATTTAATTTTACCGTGACGCGGCGGTATTTCCCGTCGCGGGTCAGGTTTTTCGACGTATATCCGAGGACGTACTGGTTGCGGAGTTCGATTCCGATCTTGGCCGCGATGTCGGGCAGGTCGTTCAAATTCTCAACGGGGAAATGGCGACCGCCGGTCATGGAAGCGAGCTCGCTGAGCAATCCCGGACCCGCCAGTTCTTCGGCGGTCCGCGAGCGTTGGCTCATCGGTTCGAAGATGCCCATGGCATAGAGTTGCGCGTCGGCCTCTCGCAGCAGGTTGCGGACCTCGCTTTCGGTATAGCGGCTGGAGTTGTCGCCGCCATCGGAAATCACCAGCAGCGCGCGGCGATGGTTCGTGCCCTTGCGCAATTCCTGCAGCGCCATGTAGATGCCGTCGAGCAACGCCGTGCGCCCTTTGGCCTGCGTGAAGGTCAGACGGTTTTGAATCTCTTCGGTCGCCCGGGTGAACGGCATCACGAGCTGGGGACGGTCGTTGAATTGAACCAGAAAGAACTCGTCCTCGGGGTTGGCGGTCTTGAAGAACTCGGCCGCCGCCAGGCGTGATTCGTTCAGTTTTTTGCCCATGGAACCGCTGGCGTCGAAGACCAGCCCAATGGAAAGTGGAGCGTCGAAGCTGGCGAAATACGTGACTTCCTGCTCGACTTTGTCTTCGAACAGACGAAAGTTTTCTTTTTCCATTCCGGTCACAAACTGGTTCAGAGGGGTGGTCACGGTAACCGGAATGAGAACCTGGTTGGTGTCGATGCGCAGATTGGGTGCCAGGCGTTGATTGTCCGCTTCCGGCGCGGTCTGGGCGGGTTTCGGGCGAGGCTCGATCTGGGGCCGCGCTTCCTGTGCGCAGAGCTCGACCGGCGCCACGCAGAAAGCGGCCAAGCCTATCAAAAAGAATAACTTATAAGTCGAGAGCGGCATTCGACTCCAGTTCAGCCATGGCAAGTATAGCACGTGCCATTTTTGTGCTATGCTCGATTGTGCGCCCCTCGATTCTGGGAGTTATTCCAGCCCGACACGCATCCAGCAGATTCCCCGGTAAACCTCTCGCCCTCATCGGCGGCAAACCCATGATCGAGCACGTCTGGGAGCGCAGCCGGCAATCCAGGTATCTGAGCCGGGTAGTGATTGCCACCGACAGCCGTGAAATCGCCTCCGCCGCCCGAGGCTTCGGCGCGGAAGCGATGATGACACGCGGCGACCATCCCTCGGGCACCGACCGCGTGGCCGAGGTAGCAGCCTCCACCGATACACAAATCATAGTGAACATTCAGGGCGACGAACCGCTGATCGACCCGGCCGCCATCGACGCCGCGATCCTCGCTTTATTAGACGATCCAGGCTGCGAGATGGCGACATTGAAAAAGCGGATTCTCGATCCCAGGGATATCGGCAACCCGAATGTCGTGAAAGTCGTAACGGCGTCCAACGGCGACGCGCTGTACTTTTCTCGCTCGCCGATCCCGCACAACCGCAGCGGCGACGCTGTGAGCTGGAAGCATATCGGGCTGTATGTTTATCGCCGAACTCTGCTGCTCGGCTACTCGCGCCTGCCGCGGGGCCCGCTGGAGGAGGCCGAGAAGCTCGAGCAATTGAGAGCCCTGGAGAACGGCATCCCGATTCGCGTGGCTGAGACCGATTCGGACACGATCGGGGTCGACACTCCGGAAGATCTGGAGACAGTGGAGCGCCTCATATCCCTCGGAGGGCTGAACAAGAAAAATGGCTAAGTACATCTTTGTGACCGGCGGCGTGGTTTCCTCGCTAGGCAAAGGCATCACGGCCGCTTCGATCGGTTGCCTGCTGGAGAGCCGGGGCTTGAAGGTCAACATGCAGAAGTTCGACCCGTACCTCAATGTGGACCCCGGTACGATGAGTCCGTTTCAGCATGGCGAGGTTTTCGTGACCGACGACGGCGCTGAAACGGACCTGGATCTGGGCCACTACGAGCGCTTCACGCACGCCCAGCTTTCGCAAAACAACAATCTCACCTCCGGCCGGATCTACGAACGGATCATCACTAAGGAACGCCGCGGCGACTACCTGGGCAAGACCGTGCAGGTGATTCCCCACGTCACCAACGAGATCAAGGCGGCGGCGCGGAAGGTGAGCGACGGCGTGGATGTGGTGATTGTGGAAATCGGCGGGACCGTGGGTGACATCGAGTCGCAACCATTCACGGAAGCCATCCGGCAGATGCGCCACGAACTCGGGCGTCGCAACACGTTGTTCGTGCACCTGACTCTCGTGCCGTGGATCGCCGCCGCGCAGGAGTTGAAGACCAAGCCGACGCAACACAGCGTCAAGGAACTGCGGGCGATGGGCATCCAGCCGGACATCCTGATCTGCCGCAGCGAGCACGCGATCCCGCAGGACCAGCGCGACAAGATCGCCTTGTTCTGCGACGTGGACGTGGACGCCGTGATCGGCGCCCCCGACGTGGACACGGTGTACCAGATTCCGCAGACGCTGGCCGAACAAGGCGTCGACGACATCGTGGTCCGGCAACTGCAGATCGAAAATGGCGGCGAGCGCGACCTGACAGCCTGGAACGCGATGCTGCACAAGATGCGCAACCCCGAGGACGAGGTGCACATCGGGCTGGTCGGCAAGTACGTGGAATACGAAGACTCATACAAGAGTCTGAAGGAAGCACTGCTGCACGGAGGCGTGCATCATAACCTCAAGACCCGGATGACGTGGATCGACGAGCTCAAGAATGGAGTGGCCCGGCTGCAGTGCGGAACTCAGCCAGTACGACGGCATTCTCGTGCCCGGCGGCTTCGGTGAGCGTGGCGTTGAGGGGATGCTGAATGCCATTCGCTTTGCGCGCGAGAAGCGCGTGCCGTATTTCGGGATCTGCCTGGGCATGCAGACCGCGGTGATCGAGTTTGCGCGCAATGTGTGCGGTCTGGCGGGCGCGAATTCGACGGAATTCGAGCCGGCGGCGCCGTACCCAGTGATCTACAAACTGCGCGACCTGCTGGGGGTGGAGGAACTCGGCGGGACGATGCGGTTGGGGGCCTACCCCTGCGTGCTGGCCGAGGGCAGCCTGGCGCGGGAGGCCTATGGACGGGAGCGCATCGGCGAACGTCATCGCCACCGCTATGAGTTCAATCGAAGTTTCGAACAGACGCTGACGTCGCACGGGCTGCGGATCACGGGGCAATCGGAGGACGGCAAGTTCGTGGAGATCACCGAGCTGCCCGGACACCCCTGGTTCCTCGGCTGCCAGTTTCATCCCGAATTCAAGTCCAAACCGATGGAGCCGCACCCGTTGTTCGTCGCATTCACAGGCGCCGCATACCAGTATCGGCAAAAGCGATTGGCCAGCGAAACGACGCCCCTGTTTGCGGGCGAGGCGCAGGCATGAACAGCGTCGAGGTCCGGCCGGGGCTCACTTTCGGCGCCGGACCGCTGGTGCTGATCGCCGGTCCGTGCGTCATAGAGAGCGAGGAGCACGTCCACTTCCTGGCGCGCGCGATCCGCAGCATCGCCGGCGATTTCGTATTCAAGGCCAGCTTCGACAAGGCCAACCGGTCGAGTGCCAAATCGTCGCGCGGACCAGGCCTCGACGAAGGGTTGCGGATTCTGGCGGGCCTGCGCCGGGAAGGTTTCGCGGTCCTCACCGACATCCACGAGAGCTGGCAGGCGGAACGCGCCGCCGAGGCCGCCGACATCCTGCAAATCCCTGCCTTTCTTTGCCGGCAGACTGACCTTCTGGTGGCGGCCGGCCGGACCGGCCGGGTGGTGAACATCAAAAAAGGCCAGTTCGTCGCGCCGCACGACATGCCACGCGCGGCGGAAAAGGTGGCCGCGACAGGCAATCATCGCATCCTGCTGACGGAGCGCGGTTCGTCTTTCGGCTACAACAACCTGGTGGTTGACATGCGGGCGCTTCCGCAAATGCGCGCCGCAGGCTGGCCGGTTGTTTTCGACGCGACGCACAGCGTGCAACTGCCCGGCGCGGCGGGCGAAGCGTCGGGCGGCACGCCCGAGTTCATCGAGCCGCTGGCGCGGGCCGCCGTGGCCACGGGCATTGATGGAGTTTTCATTGAGGTCCACGAAGAACCGGTGCGCGCGCTGTCGGACGGAGCGAATGCGCTTCGACTCGACCAGTTGCAGGGATTGCTGACGCGGTTGCGGCGTATCGATGGCCTCGTGAAGAGCGAGGAGTTTCGTCGGGCTGCAGAGTCCACGGTTGAGCCCCGGCGCGCGTCTAGTATTGTGGATTAGAGTGTCAGGAGACGGCCCATGATGTCCAATGCCTATCGCGCCCGACGCGGTTTTTCGCTGATCGAACTGCTGATCGTGATTGCGATCATCCTGATTATCGCCGCCATCGCGGCTCCGAAGTTGAACATTGCCCGCATGCAGGCGGAGGAAATGGCCGCTATCCGGACGATCACAACGCTCCACCTGGCACAGACGTCCTATTACTCGCAGTTCGGCCGCAACGCCGAGAGCCTGCAGCAACTGGGCCCGCCGGCCGGCGGACAGCCTGGCCCGGCCGCCGCGGATCTGATCTCCGGCGACCTGGCAGGGGGCTCAAAGAGCGGGTATATCTTTACGGTGACCTCGACCAAGGAAGGCTATGCAATCACCGCCGTTCCGCAGGTCTTCGGCCAATCGGGGCGCCGGACGTTCTACTCGGACCAAACGCTAGTCGTTCGGGAGAACTGGGGCGCGGAGCCGGCCACGGCACAGAGCAACGAGATCAAGTGAACGCCCCCGGCGTGCCAGCGGCGCCGTCCAGTCGCTGGCTCTGAAGACGAATTATGATCCTCGCGTGGGAAGCGCCTGCTTCCAGGAATGAATACGCGTTCAGGAGCGTCGCGGCTTGCTGAAGAGCGTTAACGAGCCGAGGAATGCGAGCAAGGCGCCCAGGGCCAACCAGGCCGCGCTGATAGCTCCTGTTTTGCCGCTGAAGCGGAAGGCCATGTTGATAAAGAATCCATAGACGATCAGGACGAATGCGGCCAGAGTGTAGATCACCTGGAGCGGCTTGAGCCGGTTGAGCAGGGCCAGACCGCCCGCTAAGATGCCGGTCAGACCGAGGATCGCCAACCAGGCCGTCAGGATGCCCCCTTTCCACCAGGGGAGCATCGACATGTCCAGATTCTGGATGTTCGTAACAACGATGAGCAGAGCCAGGGCCGTCAGGAACATTCCAATCAGAATGGAAAACGCGCAACTCCAGAAGCGCAGTAAGAGACCGAAGAATTTCACGATACCTCCGCAGCACCAATCACGCGGCGAGTGATTATTCTATCAATTCGGAGCACGCGGTCCCTAACCGCTTGATCGTCCCTCACGCCTGAAGCGGCCAGCGCGCTCGTAGTATTGGCCAGGCGGTCGTGCCAGCATTCTCCGCCTTCACAAGATCGCAACCTGCTTCTCGTCCCCTGTAAGGGACGCGTTGCGCCAGACGCCCCCCACCTGGTCATTGCCGTGCCGCTGTCTGCTCGAGCCCCAGCACCCGTTCCAGCGTTTTCATCGGAAGCGCTCCTTCACGCAGCGCCCGCTCGTTGAAAGCGCCGGCGTTGAACGACTTGCCTTCCTTCACCTCAGCGGCCGCGCGCAGCCGTTTCCATTCGCTGTATCCGGTGAAATAGGTCGTTAGTTGGCACGAACTCAGCTTCGCCCGCTGCACTTTGGCGACGGCCTCCTCCCTTTCCTGAAACGTCCTATCCATCATCAGCGTCATCGCCTCGTCGTCGGTCAGGCCCATGGTCTGGTACTTGATATCGAGAATCGTGTTGGCGATCGCGCGCAACTCCCACTTCAGGTTCTGCATCTTCAATTCCGGCGACTTATCGAGGTAGCCTGCCTTCAGCATCTCCGCGGTAGCGTATACGGCCCAGCCTTCCACGTAGACGCCGCTGCCATAAATCGCGCGCAGCATGCGCCGCGACAATGGCTCGATGGTGGAAGCGTATTCAGCCTGCACGTAGTGGCCGGGAATCGCTTCGTGGATTGTCAGTATGCGCAGCCCGTAGTTGTTGTACTCACGCAGCTTCGATTCCACGCGCTCCTTCGGCCAGTCCTTAGGAATCGGCGTCACCCAGTAGAACGCGCCCAACTGCGGCTCCATCGGTGGCGCGGGATTGAAACCGCCCACACCATAACCGCCGCGCATAAACACCGGGGTCTCGATCACCTGCAGATTGTCGCGTGGCGGATCCTTGACCAGTTGATTGGGATGTGCCTTAAGAAATGCGCGCGTTTCTTCCAGGGCCTTGCGCGCCTCATCCATGTAAGCTTCCGGCCGCGGATGCCGCTCATCTATCTTCTTGAATGTCTCGCCTACGATCAGGTTCATGTCAACCGGATCGACATGCGTCGGATACAGCTTGTGATGCAGTGGCAGGGCCACCGCGAATAGCTCGCGCCGTGTGTCTCTTAGCGCCTCTTCAGCCTGCGCGAGTATCTGTTCCGGCCGCATCTCCGTGCCCATCACCAGTGCGAATTTCTTCGCGTATCTCTCCTTGCCCAGTCGCCAGCTTTCCGCGTCCGCGTCCTTAAGCGAGGACTTCAGCCAGTCGTTGAAACCGCGCATTGCCGCGGTCGCCGGCTTGGCGGCAGCGTCATAGTCGCCTTTCAACGACGGCGGCACTTTCTCCGGAAACGTTTGCTCAATCAGCCCGATCGTCCCCTCGTTCTCTTCCGCGGCAACATTCTTCCAGACCGGCGGTGCATCCACAAGTTGCCGTTTTGCCTCCTCGATGATGCGAGGCACTTCGCCGAGCCGGGAGATGATATGCCTCCAGCGCTGCTCCGCCGGCGCATACTCGACGCTATAGGGCACGAATAGCCCATTCCCTATCGTCTCGACATATAGCGTCGGGTTGTGCTTCCAGCTTTGAATCTCTTCGTCTTCGAGTTCCGCCAACTTGATCTGCGACTCAATCAGCTCGGCGTCGGCCCTTGACTCGGCGTCAAACTTATCGCGATCGAATCGTTCCAGCTTGGCCTTCAAATCCATCCACGCCGCCCGGCTACTCTCGATGCCCGCCGCGCTGAAGTCATCCAGGTGCGCATCGAGTTCGATGCCGTTGTGCTTGTGATAGCCCGCTGCCGTCGCGCCCGTGGGGCTGAGGGCCAGCGTTGTATC
Organism: Terriglobia bacterium; assembly: GCA_963838205.1. Classification (GTDB taxonomy): domain Bacteria; phylum Acidobacteriota; class Terriglobia; order Bryobacterales; family Bryobacteraceae; genus CAIVVT01. Next base: position 236,805 of record CAWIQF010000006.1, read on the forward strand.
AATGAACTCCTGCGTGAAGGCCGGGAAATCGGCCGGGCCCTTTTTGCAGCCGCAGAGCGTCCCGAACGCGACGAGTGGAACCAGGACCAAAATTGCTTTTCTCATGACAGCGACAGTTTATCAATGCCGACGCAGCAAAGTAAGTACCTTCGCGAGGCGCGCGGCTTATCTGTGATCGGCAGGCTCGGGCTGCCAGCCGCAGTGAGGTTCGCCGCAGGTCACAGGTGAACGGCCGTGTCAGCCGCGCATTGCATCGCAGCGTGTTTCAATGGAATTTGTAACCGTGCCGCGCCACGGAGCGTCGAGATTCGGGAGAATCTGAAGGTATGAGGCTGTCGATCGTTACTCTCACCGCCGCGCTTCTGATCGTGGCGGCCCTGCCCGTGGCGGCGCAGAAGAAATACTCCGGGCCGCGTCCTGAGAAATCCGACGTGCCGTTCCTGCAGCATGGCAAGAAGTTGATCGAGGTGGAAACCGGCGAGGCGCGCAATGCACAGGGTAAAGGCGAGATGAACTACACCGTACCGGGAGCGAACTCGCCCACCAGGACGCCGGTGCCGGAGCCGGTCTTTCTGTTTCAGTCGGACAAGATCAACCCGGAGAGGCTGTCGCTGTTTCGAATGGAGGTCAAGAGCGGCCAGCGCGCTCTGACCCTGCCGACTGATCCAAGAAGGCGCAAGGACAAGGCGCGTCCGCTCTTCATCCTGGTATCGCCCATTGAAAACCGGCTGTTCAAGGTGGAGGTGAACGAACCACTGGAGACCGGTGAGTATTGTCTGTCGCCCGAAGGCTCGAACACGGTGTTCTGCTTCAGCGAATACTGAAACCGGCTTGACCTAAGGCCGCCGGTCTTATTGCGACTGGCGCGCGATATCTTCCGCAATCAGCGCGCCATGGAAGCGTCCGTTCTCGATAAAGACTTCGTTGGTGTGCATACCCGCCACGAGAACTCCGGCCAGGTACACGCCGGGACGTTCGGATTCGAGTGTCCCGGGATTGAGGCGAGGACGAAGCGTTTCAACGTCGAAGCTGATGCCGTGCTGCTCGAGGAACTCCGTGTCCGGATGGTAGCCCGTCATAGCGAAAACGAAGTCGTTTATCACCTGTAACTCGCCCTCTGGCGTTGCGAGCGTGACGGTTTCTGGCTCGATGCGCGTCACAGTTGAATTGAAAAAGGCTCTCACCTCGCCCGATTTTATGCGGTTTTCGATGTTCGGCCTGATCCAGTATTTGACATTGTCGTGGAGCTGCTCGCGGCGGTGGACCAGCGTGACGCGGGCGCCGGTCCAGAATAGCTCGAGCGCGGCGATAGCGGCCGAGTTCTTACCGCCGACGACGATCACGTCCTGCGCGTAGTACGGATGCGCCTCCTTGTAGTAGTGCAGTACCTTCGGCAGTTCCTCGCCGGGCACGTTCAGGTAGTTTGGCTTGTCATAGTAGCCAGTGGCGAGAATCAACTTGCGCGCCCGGTACTCTCGGGTCCGATCGAGGCGATCCGAAGTATAGATAGAGAAGTCGCCGTCGCCGCCTGTGAAGCGCAACACACGCTCGTACTGATGAATGTCGAGAGAATAGTGATCGGCGACGCGGCGATAGTACTTAAGCGCCTCGCCGCGCACTGGTTTTTCGCCGATGGAGGTCATTGGGATTCCACCAATCTCGAGCAGTTCCGGCGTAGTGAAGAAGACCATGTTCGTCGGATAGTTATACAGCGAGTTAGTGATGCAGCCCTTGTCGAGCAGAACGGCATTCAGGCCGCGGCGCTTCAACTCGATGCCACAGGCTAAGCCGGTTGGGCCGGCCCCGACGATCACAGCGTCCAGCAATTCTTCGGTCCGATTCACAGCAGTGACTCAACGCTCGCGTAAACGGCGTCCAGCGCGGCCGGCAACGCCGCAGCGTCCTTGCCGCCGGCCTCCGCCAGATCGGGACGGCCCCCACCCTTGCCACCGACCGCCTGTGCCACCGCGCCGACGAGCTTACCGGCGTGCACCTTCGAAGTGAGATCTTTGGTCACGGCCGCGATGACGGCTACACCCGAATCGGCCCGTGTACCGAGCACAACGACTGCCGTTTTCCACTTGTTCCGAAGCTGGTCGGCCATATTGCGCATCTGGTTTCGATCGACATCGTCAACCAGTGCGGCCACGACGCGCACGCCTTTAATCTCACGCGATGCCGCTTCGACCTCGGCAGTCAGGGCGGCGGCGACCCGCTCCTTGAGATGCTCAACCTGGCGCTCCAGCGCGCGCTGCTGTTCACGGGTCTTCTCCAGTTCGGCGTTCAGCTCTTCCTTATCGGTTTCAAAGCGCGCCAGCACGGCCGGGCCGGTGACTGCCTCGATGCGCCGCACGCCGGCCGAGATCGAGCCTTCGTATACGATCCGCGCGACGCCGATGTCGCCAGTGCGGGACACGTGAGTCCCGCCACATAGCTCTTGCGAAAAACCGGGCACGCTGACTACGCGCACGCTCTCTCCGTATTTCTCTCCGAACAGCGCCATCGCGCCGCTCTGCAACGCCTGGTCGAGGTCCATCACATCCGTGGTCACGGCGGTGTTGCGCAAAACCTGCTCGTTGAGCAGCCGCTCGACCTCGGCGCGCTCGCCGGGCGAGAGCTGAGCATAGTGCGTGAAATCGAAGCGCAGCCGCTCCGGCTCAACTACCGAGCCGGCCTGCTTCACGTGCTTGCCCAGCACCTTCTGCAGAGCAGCCTGCAGAAGGTGCGTCGCAGTATGGTTGCGTCGCGTCGCGTCGCGCTCCTGTTCGTCGACTTGCGCGTAGACCGATTCATGGAGCGCGATGGGCGCGAGAGTGCGGATTTTGCAAATGTTCAGACCTCTCATCGGCGCGTAGGTCGCCAGCACGACCGCCAGCGTGCGCGTGCGCGATTCATCGCAAAGGACGCCCTTATCGCCCGCCTGGCCGCCGGATTCGGCGTAGAAAGGGGTGGGAGTGATGATGATCTCCGCTTCAATACCGGCCGGCAGTCGATCGACGGAAGCACCGGCGTGAATCAGCGCTTCGACCGAAGCGAGGCACTGCAACTGGTCGTAACCGACGAAGCTCGGTTTAAGTTGCGCGAAGAGGTCTTGATATACCGGCGCGATGTGTACCTTTTCCGCGCCCTTCCAGCTTGCGCGGGCTCGTTCGCGCTGCTTCTGCATGGCCTCTTCGAAGCCTGCGACATCAATGTTCAACCCAAGCTCGCGCCCCATCTCCTCCTGTTCGTCGAGCGCCATGCCATAGGTGTCGTAGAGCTTGAAGGCGGCGGCTCCGGGCAGTACGCCACCGGTCGTGGATTTCGCCTCGTCGTGGAAGTAGCGCTCGGCCACCTGGAACGTCGTGGCGTAGCGCTGCTCCTCGTCCTTGACGATGCGCGCCACGCGCTGAATGGACTCCATCATCTCCGGATACGCCGGCTTCATCAATTCGGCGACGAAGCCGGTGAGTTTGTAGAGGAACATCTCCTGCACGCCG
>CAWIQF010000007.1:0-183989 GCA_963838205.1 Terriglobia bacterium
CCTCCGCATAATCTGACAATCTCCCCGAAGGACTTCCTGTCCCGAGGAGAGATCATGCGTAGTTCCAAATCAAAAGCCAGGTCGCACGTCGAAATCCGGGGCTTGGTTCTTCTTTATGCGACGACACTGGAGGCTCGCGGCTACCGTCCGTCAGTTGTGTTGGCCTACAGTGCCGCCGTCGAGCACTTCATCTCCTGGGCGGCATCGAGCCGCGCTCGCCTGGAAGTGAGCAGGGATGCGGTTCAGCGTTTCCTTAAAGAGCATCTGGCCGACTGCAAGTGCCCGGGGCGGGTCCAGCGATGGGAAGCAACGGTACGAGCCGCACTGAACCATCTGCTGGCCATGCTTGAAAGCAGCGGCCTGGGCGTGACAGAGGTGAATGTTCCGGGACACATCACCACGGAGTTGCGAGAATACTGCGCGTTCGCAAGCGACGCGTGTGGTCTGGCGCCGGCGACGCTCACATCAAGGCGCCAGTGGATTGGACGGTTTCTGGCGGACCGGTTTCCGAAGGGTAGCGTCGAAGTTTCGCGACTGCGTCCGAAACACGTCCACGACTTCTTCACCGCACAGTGCCGGGCTTACCGGCCGGGCACGGCGCACGTGGTCGCCACCGCTATCCGCAGCTACCTGCGGTTTCGAGCCGTGCATCACGCCGAGCATGTAGAGTCGCTGCTCGCGGCAGTTCCATCGGCTGCACACTGGCGGTTGGCAGCTTTACCGGAGTACTTTGAGGCGCATGAAATCGCCAGGCTCATGGAAGCGTTCGATCGGGATCGACCTCAACAGCTGCGCGATTACGCGATCGTTCGCTGTTTGGTTGATCTCGGACTCCGGTCCTGCGAGGTCGCGGCCTTAGGTTTGGATGATATTGACTGGAAGAATGGCACGCTGACGATCCGTATGGGGAAGGCCCAACGGGCTGATGTGTTGCCCCTTCCTTCCGTCACCGGCCAAGCCATCGCCGAGTACTTACGCGAGGCCCGACCGATGACCGGAAGCCGTGCGGTTTTTGTGCGTCATCGCGCTCCGCTCGACGTGCCGGTAGGCGCCAGCGTGATCCGTTCTGTGGTCAGACAGGCAGCTGCGCGCGGCGGCCTCACCGACCGGCTACGCGGTCCACATCAATTGCGCCACAGTGCGGCTACGCGGATGCTCCACGGCGGCGCGACATTGAAGGAGATTGCCGACGTCCTGCGACACAGAAGCCTGGATACAACCGCGATCTATGCCAAGGTCGATGTGCCGCGGCTGGTTGCGATTGCTCAGCCTTGGCCAGGAGGCGCGGCATGAGACCCACGATAACGAAGCAGGTCGAAGAGTACTTGGCATCCCGGCGAGCCATGGGCTTCGACTTGCACGGTGAGGGATATCAGCTTCATGCCTTCGCACGCTTTGCCGGGGAGAACGGCCAAGCAGGCCCGATGACGACGAACTCGCTGCTCCAGTGGATACAAGGCGCGAGGATACCCGGCCCGGTCACGGCAGCTAGGCGTGTCGAGGTGCTGCGTCCATTCCTGAAGTACTGCCGGCAGTTCGACCCTGCCTGCCCAGTGCTGCCTTTGGAGCTCTGCGGACCCGGTCATCGGCGAATAGCTCCTCACATCTATACAGAAGCGGAGATCACCGCACTCCTCGCCGCCGCCCGCGAACTGAAGCCCGACGGACTGCGTCCGCTCACCTATATGACGCTGTTCGGCACCCTGGCGGCAACGGGGATGCGTGTTTCGGAAACTCTCCACTTGCAGCAAGCCGATCTGGACTTCAAGCACTCCACACTGACGGTGCGCGAGACCAAGTTCAAGAAGTCTCGGCTGGTGCCGATTCATGCCAGCACGGTCGAAGCACTGGCGCGGTACGCCAAGGCGACCGCGGGCGCCCCGCGCCAACCAGGAGTTACAGCGTTCTTCCTCACTGCGGCTGGCCGACCTCTTCCCGAGAGAACGGTTCACCACACGTTCGATGTTCTGCGCCGACGCATGGGTTGGCGAGCGCGCGGCGGACATCCGCGACCCCGAATCCACGATCTGCGCCATACCTTCATCTGTCGGGCGTTGCTGCGCGGCCAGCAAGACAACCGGATCGATCATGTGGCCGATGCCATCGCCACCTACGTCGGGCACGCGAAAGTTTCCGACACCTACTGGTATCTCTCCGCCACCCCAGAGCTGATGGGCATCGCCTCGGAGCGCTTCTCCCGTTTTTCATCGGGAGACCATCGATGAAGAGCTCACCGCAAAGCCGCTTTGCCAATCTGGTCGAGGAGTTCTTTCTCGATCGTCTGATCCGCCAGCGGAACTCCAGTCCACAAACCGTGGCGGCCTATCGCGATTGCTTCCGGTTGCTGTTCGAGTTCGCCCGGGAGCACCGGAACAAACCGGCGGACCGCATCGCCCTCACCGATCTGGATGCTCCCTTCGTGCTGGCGTTCTTGGATCATCTGGAAAAGGTTCGCAAGAACTCGATTCGCAGTCGGAACGCCCGGTTGGCTGCGATCCGCTCCTTCCTGCGCTTTGCCGCTCTTAAGGACCCGCCATCGATCGCTACCATCCAGCGCACGCTCGCCATCCCGATGAAGCGTCATAGCAAGCCCCTGGTTGGATTCCTGTTGCGCGAAGAAGTACAAGCGATAATCAGCGCTCCAGATCCGTCCACGTGGGTCGGACAACGAGACCAGGCTCTCCTGGCGACGCTCTACAACACGGGAGCCCGCGTCTCTGAAGCCATCAACATCACCGTCGCCGATCTTGCGCTCGATGGCAGCCCGAGCATTCGGCTCCGCGGGAAAGGCCGCAAGGATCGCGTCGTACCGATCTGGCCTGCCACGTCGCTTCAACTCCGCCGCTGGCTCAAACGGATTGATCGCGCGCCGGACAATCCGCTGTTTCCGGCTTCTTCTGGTGGCCTGCTCACGCGGTCGGCATTCACTGACCGTTTGCGGCGGGCCGTGCAAGCCGCAATGGGCAAATGCGCGAGCCTCGGCCGCCAGAGAATCTCGCCGCACACGTTCCGGCACACTACCGCCATGCACCTGCTGCAATCTGGCGTGGACATCACGGTTGTTGCTCTCTGGCTCGGCCACGAGAGTCCCGCTACGACCCACCTCTACATCGAAGCGGACCTCAAGATGAAGGAAGTTGCTCTCAAGGCGCTCCAGCCGCCGACCACGACGCCGATCCGGTACAGGCCACCTGATCGGCTGCTCCGCTTCCTTAAAGAGCTGTGAAATTATGCGCAGTCCGAGAGTGCCAGGAAGCCGCGGGGCCGCGTCACGACCTACGAACTGTACATAATCCGCGACTGCGCATAATTGCGGCCGAGAGCCACCGCGCGCAGAGCACGTTCGGCTGCGTTGTTGTCGATCTCCAGTTGGCCATCGTCGCAGAAGCGCAGCAGCGCGGGCCAAAGCCCAAGCGCATAGCCGATGGCCGAGGTGACAGGCGATTTCTTCGGCAGCTTGGCGAGCGTGGACCGAAGCAACTCGTGCATGGAATCGAGCAACGGCCGAGTACGAGCTTGGCGGACCTACCTCCGCTGATCCGGAACACGTCCGCGGATCTCACTTTCAATCGCGTACAGTTCGCCGATGCGACGCAGAGCTTCCGCCGCGACCGGCGAGGCGTGCGCCTGCTGCAGATCGTAAAACTTGCGCCTTACATGCGCCCAGCACGCCGCCTCGCAAATGCGCGAGTCGGCGCCTTCATAGAGCGCGTTGAAACCGGCGAATGCGTCGGCTTGCAGCGTGCCGCGAAAGTCCTTCAGATGACGCTGCGGATGCTCGCCCTGGCGGTTGGGCGAGTAAGCAAACCAGACCGCCGGAGGCGAGGAATCTCCGGACGGCCGGTCATCGCGGACGTAAGTCCACAAGCGCCCGGTCTTGGTTTTGCCCGCTCCGGGAGCGAGCACCGGGACCGGTGTGTCGTCGGCATGCAGCTTGCTCGCCGCCAGCACGTAGCGTCGCAGCGCGTCGACCAGAGGCGCCAGCAGACGGCTCGATTCGCCCACCCAGTCGGCCAGCGTGGAGCGATCGAGGTCGATGCCGACGCGCTCATAGATTTCCGACTGGCGGTACAGCGGAAGGTGATCCGCATACTTCGAAACGAGCACGTGTGCCAGCAGGCCCGGCCCCGCGAGACCGCGCTCGACCGGACGGCTCGGCGCAGGCGCTTGCACGATGTGCGCGCAGCAACTGCAACTCAGCTTCGGCCGGACGATCCGGATCACTTTGAATTGCGCGGGCACGAACTCGAGCAGCTCGGAGACGTCCTCGCCGAGCTTGCGCAGTGCGCCGCCGCATTCCGGACACGCGCTCTGCTCGGGCGCGTGCGTCTGCGTTTCGCGCGGCAGGTGCTCCGGCAGCGGGCGCCGTGCGGGTTTTCTTCTGGGCGGCTGCGCTGAAGCTGCTTCGCTCTGCGCTTCGGTCTGCGGAGGTGCGCTTTCAGTCTGCGTCGATTCCAGATCCTCGAGCTGCAATTCGAGCTGCTCGATCTGATGGTCGAGCTTCTCGCTCTTGCGTCCGAACTGCATCCGCCGCAGCTTCAGGATGAGCAGTTTCAGATTCTCGATTGCGGTCTCGTGCGATGTCAGCTTTTCCTGCTGCGCGACTAATGTGTTGTACTGCGCGATCAGATTCTCGTGTTGCGCGAGGATCACAGCCTTCAACGCGGACTGATCCAGAGCGTTCAGATCAGGCAGCGTGAGGGGCGCGGCAACCATAGATCTAATGTGCCATACGCACGTTGCAAGACCATGAAAACATTAAACAATTATGCGTGTTTTTGTTGTTTTCTGGAAGGCGGCCACACCCTAGTGGTTCGATCGGACGTCGTCCATCGTGCAGACGATTTGTTTGAAACAAAAAGCAGAATCGCCCCTTCGTGTCATTCCCTCAAACCGCCATTTGCGGTGCGGCGGTGCGCACTGGCCTGCGCCAATCGATGCCCTCCAGCAGCATCGATAACTGCGCCCGCGTCAGCACAATGGTGCCGCTGTTGGCCTGCGGCCAGATGAAGCGGCCCCGCTCCAGACGCTTGGCAAATAGGCACAGCCCGTCACCATCCCACCACAGCAGCTTGATCAGATCGCCGCGCCGACCGCGGAAGACAAAGACGTGTCCCGAGAAGGGATCCTGCTCAAGCGCGGTCTGCACCAGCGCGCTCAGGCCCGTGAAGCCACGCCGCAGATCGGTCACACCGGCCGCGATCCAGATGTGCGCTCCCGCTGGCGGCGCGATCATCCGCGCAACATCTCCAGGACCGCACGCAACGTGGACGCGTCGGCCGTGCCCTCGATGCGCAATTGGGCCTTCGGAAGCTGGATGTGGATCGTGCCTGGCGTGACCGTGCGTCGCGCTGGATCCGGCCCGCTCTCGTGTTTGACCGTGCAAGCTGGGCTTGCAGTCGCGGCGGGCGTTTCACTCACCGTCGGCTCGGAGATCGTCACCGGCAGCAGTGCGACTCCCGCTGCTGCTCCACCGAGTCGCCCGCGACGATATAGCGTGCGCCAATAGAAGACCTGATTCGCATTCACGCCGTGCGCCCGCGCCACGCGTGCCACGGAAGTTCCAGGCGCCAACGTCTCTTCCACAATCTGGCGCCGCTCCTGCACCGATCGCCGTCGGCGCTTTGCTTCTACCTCTGGCATCGGCGCAAGCTTTACGACCGGAACCGCCGCTCTGGAACTCTCCATCCGCTCCCTCCGGGGCCCCACTCAACGGCCCCTCCCGAGGATGTCAATTCAACCGGCCTACTTCCAGACGGCCATAACCAGACGCTTACGCCTGGTGTCTGGTTGCAGAATCTCTGATACCGGCTTACGGTTGCGGCTCTGAAGTCGCTACGGAGCGGCGTGCGCAGGCCAGTGGTTTGACGTGTCAACCGCTGCGAATTGGAACTGGCAATAGTGGATCGGGCTGAGGCCAGCCGCAGCCGCCTGCGCACCCTGTCACCTGGGGCGGAACCCGCGCCGGCCGCGTCTGGATTCAGCCGGGGCCATCCGGGAGCAGCTTCGATTTATGATCGGTTGTACTCGATGCGGGCCTCGCGGGCGCCATTCAGAATCGACCAGCGGCCGGCTTCGATCACGCGTTCGTTGTAGCCGCTGTTGGCCGGAGTGGCGATGATGCCGGCCCGATCGATCTCGTCGAGCGCCTGGCGGCGGCTGAGCGCGGAGTCGCACGTTTGCTCCAGGCGCACGACGGTATTCACGATGTGCGCGATGGAACGGTAGCCATAGCCCACCGGCGTCAAGCCGCCAGTGCCGAGATCGACGTATTGGAAATAGTCGGGACTGGGCTCGGCGTAGAGCGTCGCTCCGGGCCCGCCGGGCGTCGATATGTAGGAGTAGGCCAGGCCGCGGTACTGGTCCGAATGAGAGATCAGCGCGCCCTGGTCCGCGCCCGCGCAATACATGGTCAGTCCCTGCGTATTGCTGCCCGGGGCGGCATCCGGAAATCCGAGCGCGTTCTGCACATTCAGGCAGGCGCCGTTGGACCAGATCACGCGGGCATCGGTCCACAGGAACCCTTCGCGGCCGTTGGGATACTTGTCGCGCACGCCGTAAACCGAGACCGAGACCGGCAGCAGCCCGGTGATGAAGTGCACCAGGTCCACGTAGTGGCAGCCGATGTAGGTGAACGCGTCGGAGTGCTCCGCGGTACACCAGTTCTGGAAATTGGAATGACGGTAATACCACTTCTCGAGCAGGCAGCAGGAGCCGAGCTTGAATTCGCCGAACAATCCCTGGCGATAGGCTTGGCGGGCCATCAGGCTGCGATCGTCGAAGCGCTTGTGATACTCGGCGGCCACGAGCAATCTGCGCGCCCGCGCTTCGCGCTCGATCGCCAGCGCGTCGCTGGTCTTGAGGACCAGCGGCTTCACGCTCAGGATATTCTGATCGGCGGCCAGCGCGGTCATGATCGCCTCGAAATGCAGGTGGTCGGGCAAGGCCACCACGACGAGATTGCGCGGCGGCATGTTGGCGATCACCTGGCGGAACAACGCCGGATGCGGCGCGTCGGGATCCGTGTCCAGCGACGGAAATGGGACGAAGGACTGGCCGGGGAAGGCGCGGGCGAAGCGTTCGGACTCCGCCAGTTCGCGCAGCGGCCGCGCATTCAGGGCGCAGACGGAGATTTGCCCGATCGCGCCCTGGCGCTGCAGGTGATAGAGCGACGGAAGGATCTGATCGTGGGTGATCATCCCGCCGCCCACGACCGTCACAGCGAGCGCGTTCACCGCGCCGCCTCCGGCCGGACCAGGCTCTCCGTCACAGCCTCCTCAAAAGCAGCCAGGCTTTCGAGCAGTGCCTCTTCGGTGATGCACAACGGGGGCGCGATTTTCACCGTGGAACCGTTGTATCCCACTGGGCTGAACAGCAGGACGCCCTTCTCAATGCACCGCTGCACGATTGCCCAGGCCAGCTCGCCATCGGGCTGCCCGGTCTCCGGATGGACGCAGATGAAACCTGCCACCAGGCCCTTCCCGAGCACCGCGCCGATTTCAGGATGCGGCTTCTGAATCTCGCGCAGGCGCGCGTGCAGGAGCGCGCCCAACTGCGCTGCCTGTGCGGCCAGGTGTTCCCCGACAATCAGATCGATCGAGGCCAGCGCGGCGGCGCAGCAGACCGGATTGCCGCTGTGCGTGGAGGTCATGCTGCCCGGGCCGAACAGGTCCATCACCTCCGGACGCCCGGCCACGGCGGAGAGGGGCAGCGAACTGGAAATGCCCTTGCCGAACGTGGCCAGATCGGGCACGACGCCGTAGTGCTCGAAGCCCCACAGCGTGCCGGTGCGGCCGAAGCCGGCCTGCACTTCGTCGAACACCAGCAGCGCGCCGTGGCGCTGGCACCATTCGCGCAGGCGTTGCGCATAGGCCGGCGGCGCGAACGCGGACGTGCCGCCCTGGTAGGTCTCCATGATCACGCCGGCCACGTTGGCGGGGTCGATGCCCGAGTTCCGCAGGCTGCTCTCGAACAGGTCGAAGGAGGTGTCCTTGGTCCAGAAGCCGTCGGGAAAGGGCACCTGCACGAAGCCCGGGTCGAGATTGACGATCCATTCCTTCAGCGCTGGGATGCCGCCCGCCTGCTGCGAGCCCAGCGTGCGGCCATGGAATCCTTTCTCGAAGGAGACGATGATGTTCTTACCGCGGCCGCCGTGGCTGACGCCCCAGCGCGCGGCACAGCTTGATCGCGCATTCGACGGCTTCCGAGCCGGTGGTCAGCAGGAACACCTTCTTGAGCGGCTCCGGCAGCAGGCCCGCCAGGCGCTCCACCAGTTGTGCGCGACTCCAGGTTGGGGAAGCAGTAGCTGGTGAGCAAACTCTGGGCGGCCTGACGGCTGATGGCGTCGCGGATTTCCTGGCGGCCGTGGCCGGCGTTGGTGATCAGCACGCCTGACGACCAGTCGATCCAGCAGTTGCCGAAAGCGTCGTAAACCTGGAAGCCCATCGGCATGATCCCACAGGATCGGCGGCTGGCCGCGCATGGCCAGCGGTTCCCAACGCGCCAGCGTTTCGAGCACGGCCAGCGAGCCCGGGGCCGGAATCTCGGTCTGAATGCGCCGCAATGGCGTGTCGATGTGCGGTACGCGTTTCGGTGTGAGGTCGTAATCCTTAGCCACTTTTTTCAACTCCCTGACTTCTTTGTCGCCTGCCTGCGCCTTGCGGTCATGCTCGCGCAGCCGCCGTCGTAATCTCTGAATAATATGAAGAGCGTTTCTCTCCCGCTTCACTCCGGGCAATCCGCAGAGCGCAGCGCACGGCGTTCGCGCTGCCCGCTCGCATTGGATCCTATTGCCTCAGTAGATCACCTCGCGGATGCGCCCGGGAAGTGGCTGGCGGCTGGGCCGGCGCGGGGTCGCACCCAAGCGCGTTACCCACGCCGGTGGGGCATTGCGCCTGTCCAGGGAATTGATCGAAAAGGGAGCAGAGAGCGGGGGAGAGAATGAGGGGCCGGGAGCCGCGAAGACGCCGCGGCTCCCGGAAAGTTGTTAACAGTTAGAAGTCGATGCGACCTTCCAACTGCATGGTACGGCCGCCGCCGCCTGACAGCACTTGGCCGAAGTTGGAATCGCCCACGCCGGTGTCCATAAGACCAGTGGACTGCCGTTTGAATGGGTTGGACAGGGTCGCGCCCACCTTGAGCTTGGCCCTTTCGGCCTTGAAGAGCGGGAACGACTTGGACAGTTTCAGGTTCTCGTTGATGAACATGTACCCGTCAATACCCAGGTTCCTGGGAGCGTTGCCGACCGTCAAGGGCACGCCTTGGGAGGACATGGCGACGGGGGCGAAGGCCGATTGGTTCAGCCACTGGGTGCCGTTGCCGGTGATGGGGTCAGCTTGGTAGTTGACGGAGCCAGGCCCCGGTATGCCGCCGTTGGCGAGGTTCGAACTCACGATGTTCGGGCGAATGCTGCCGAACCCGGTTGGAGTGGTGTAGCCACCGTAGTAGACGGAGATCGGGAAACCGGAGCCGTAGTTCAGGAGGCCGGAAAGCTGCCAGCCGCCCAGAAGGAAATTCGCCTGTTTGAGGTCCCACTTCCGGCCCTTGCCGAACGGAGAGTCGTAGTACCAGGTGAACTTGAAGATGTGTGTCTGGTTGAAGGCGGCCAGGGAGTAGTCCAGCTTACGGTTCATGTAGTCCTGCGGCGTGCCGTAGCCCATGGCTCCGTTGCTGTCCTGGAAGCCCAGCGTCTTGGAGAAGGTGTAGGCGGCGATGAAGCCCAGACCCTTTGTGGTGTGCTTCGTCAGGGTCAACTGGAACGAATTGTAGTTCGAGCTGACGTTGTAGGCGTAGAAGTTATAGACACCGTAGAACTGTGGGTACGGCAGGATCGCCTGGGCGACGGAGAGGTCGGTGGGGAATCCGGCGTAGGGGCTGTACTGCGGGTGCGCGGAGACGTTATCCAGCAGCGTATCGCCCAGTGCGAGTTTGGTCGCGGGGTTCACATCGATTTCGTTAAAACCCCACAAGCGCGTGCCGTGGTTGCCGACGAAGGCTCCTTCCACGACCATCTGATCGGGCAGCAGATACTGCACCGTGAAGTTGTAGTTCTGCACGTAGCCCGGATGGTTGGAGGTGGGGGTAGCGGTCTGGGAGGCGTTGAAGTTGCCATTGGCCGGGTCGGTGTTCGGCAGCGTGTAGCCCAGGCTCGGGAAAGGCTGGTTCATGTACATCGCCGGGTCCTGCGAGAACCCGGTGGGGCTGGTGCCTGCCGGCACGCTGACGGTGCCGCTGTAGCCGGTATTAAACCCGCCGAAGCCCCAGTTCTGGGCAATCGGTGGAGTGTTCATCATGGCATAGCCCGCGCGCACGACAATCTTGTTGTTGACCTGATAGGCGACGCCGAAGCGGGGGCCAATCTCACCCCAGTAGGTGCTGGTCGGGCGGTTCGCGAAATCGAGAATGCCGTTCAGGCCGCCCGCGGTCGGATTCGGCTCATCGAGATTGATGTAGGACATGCGATTCGATCGCTCATAGAACGGGCTGATGATCTCCCAGCGGAAACCAATATTCATGGTTAACTTGGGCGTCACCTTGATGTCGTCCTGGAGCCAGGTCGCATGGTAAGGCATGCGGTAGCCGTCCCACAGGCCGCTGATACCGTGGCTGGCGCTGTAGGCCGCGCCCAGCATGAAGCTGGCAAAAGAATTCCCGGTCGTGGTCGGGTCCCCGGGAAGACCCGTCTGGATCGCGCTGAACTTGAAATAGCCCGAATCCGAGTAATTCTCTTCGTCGTAACGGTAGACCGTGTACTGATAGCCGAAGTGGAAGGTGTGGCGGCCCCAGATCTTGGTGGCGTCGTCCTTCAGGACTTCCGCGCCGTTGGCGCCGGCGCCGTAGCAGCCTACGCCGATCTTGTCGATCGTACCGCCTTGGTAGTTAAGGGTGCCAGGACCGTTGAAGGTGAACTGGGGGAAGACGCTGGCGGAGGTATTCTGGACGCCAATCTTTTGCGCCCAATTCTGGTTGACCGTGTAGAGCGGCGCGCCGTTCGCATTCAGGAAGCGGCTGTAGCCCAGCCCGAAAGTGTTGATCAACGTGGGCGTAATCGTGGTGGTGAGGGTCACACGGCCCAGTTCACTAGGCGTGAGCTGATCCTGCCAGCCGGTGGTGGGAGGGCCCGGGACGGGCAGATAGTTGCTGCCGCTCTCGTTATTGCGTTCGCGGTAGCCCTGGTTGTAGAAAACCGAAATGCGGTTCTTATCGTTGATGATCTGGTCAACCTTGATGCCGATGATGTGCTCATCGAAAAACGGCTGGCCGGTGCCCAGAGCCTGGATGTTGTTGACCATGCTGGAACCGGTCGGAGCCACCAGCCCGACGCCGAGGATGGCGGTCGCGACCGGATTGATCCTGGCGGCGGGGATGATGTTGCCGGCGAAGGCGCTGCGGATGGGCGCGCTGACCGGGCCGGAGGTCGAAAGGGGATCGAAGATCGTGGTCACGTGGCCGCCCGTAAAGGTCGGATCGAGCAATTGCGAGAAGTCGCCGGTGCGGTAGGCCAGGGGCGAGAGCGTGGTGTAGCCGCTGAAATTCTCCTGGTTGCGCTTGTCGTGCTCGAAGCTCGTGAACCAGAAGGTCTTGTTGCGGCCGCGGTAAATCTTGGGAATCCAGACCGGACCGCCGGCGGTGTAGCCCCAGTTGTTGTCCCGGTAACGGGCCTTCTTGGCGCCGAGACCGTGCGTATTGAAGTCCTCGTTTTGCAGGAATTCATAGGCCGATCCGTGGAGGTCGTTGGTGCCGGACTTGATGGTGAAATTCGCCATCGGCGGTCTGGCCGCCGTTGTACTCGGCCGAGACTGCGCCGGTCTGCAACTTGAAGTCGCCGACGGCATCCAGCGAAGGGCTCATTTCGTCGTTATTGCCGCCCATCAGGTCGGAGCGTCCAAGCGACATTCCGTCGATCATGATCTCGTGCGAGTACTGCTGCCCGCCGTTGATCGAGCCCTGGAAAGTGCCGCCGGTCGTGCCCGGCAGGCTGTCGAAAATGAATTCCTGGATCTGTCGGTGGCCGTCGGAGGTGAAAATGGGCCAGGACTTGAATTCTTCCGCGTTGATGTAGCGGCCGACTTCCGCCGTGCCCGCTTCGAGCAGCGGCGGTGTGTCGCTGACGGTCACCTGCTCGGTGACCTGACCGACCTCGAGCGTGATGTTCACGGTCAGCATCTGCGCCGCACGCAAAACGACGTTGTCGGCGATCGATTTGCGGAATCCGGCCGAACTGACGGAAACGGTATACGTGCCCTCGACAAGGTACGGCAGCGTATACGAGCCGGCGGAAGTTGACGTGGTCTTGTTCTCAACTTTGGTGTCGTTGTTGACCACAACGACGGCGGCGCCGGGCACAACGGCGCCAGTCGAGTCCAGGATGGTGCCGTTTAGCGTAGCGGTTGCACCAGCCTGTCCCCAGAGGTTAGAAAAACTGGCTGTCAGACAGCCAATGAAAAGTAGCAAGAACAGCTTGCGAGACATACACCCCCATTTCAACGCTTCCCGAGTCCACCCCATGCCGGCCTGCCGACGAATTTCGCCGGGCAAAAACCTGGCACAGCGTACACATTGACCCCTCGCGTCCAAACCGCTTAGAGAGGAAGCCTAGTTACCTTAATAGCCTTTCGGAGCAGACCAGTCAAGGATATTCGCACTGGTTTCGCGCTAAGACACGTAACGTTAAAGCATACTAATAAGTTGAAACGCTTAACTTCGGACTCCCAGCCTGCCGGCGAAATGGTTATCCGATTGGAAGTAAAGGGCTAACTCCGCGCGCTTGCTCTCGACTCGGGCGCCCACTGGGCCGCCGCCGGAAATCGAGCTTTCCTGGCGCTTCGGACGAAGAAAGCCTGGCCCGCGGATTTGGCTCAGCGCGCCGCCACTTCTTCCCGCACTCGCGGCCGGGCCACCGATTCCCGCATTACAAGTTCTGTGGGAATCCGGATTTCGCAGCCCGGTTGTCCGCTTTCAATCATGCGCCGCAGGGTCTCGACGGCCGACCGGCCGATCAGGTCCCGCGGGATGCGGACGGAGGTGAGTTGCGGTTCGGTGTACTCACACTCGGGACTGTCGTCAAACCCGATAATCGATACGTCCGCCGGCACCGCCAATCCGGCGCGCCGGAAGCCGTGCAACAAACCCAGTGCGATCGGGTCGCAGTTGGCAATCACGCCCGTAAACTGGAACCGGTTCAGGGCCTCGGCCGCCGCCGCCTGGCCCGCCTCAAACAGCACGCCGGGCGCATCCAGGAAAGACGCTTCGACCTCGGGGAACTGGCGCGCCGCATCGCGGAAAGCCTCCGCGCGCAAGCGGATCGAAAGCATCTGGTTCCACTCGGCGACATCCAGATGGCTCTGCACGAATAGGATCCGCGTGTGCCCCATCTCGACCAGAGTCCGCAGCGCCCGCTGGATTCCGCCCTCATAGTCCACCCGCATGTTGCTGGTCGTCGGATCGACGGTTCCAACGTCCTCGAACACCACCGGCACCTTGCGCGACCTCAGCATCTCCAGCACAGCGGGGTCGAACTCGCTGGTCATGATGATCAATCCGTCCACCCGCATCCCGATCATTTGCCGGACCGCGGACCTGAGCCGGTCCATCGAGAACTGGGTGGAAGCAATGAGCACCTGATAGCCGTTCTCGAGAGCGTTGGTCTCGGCAATTTGAGCTATCTCGGCGAAGAACCGGTTATCGAGAGCGGAGACGATGACGCCGAGCATCCTGGAACGGCCGCGGGCCAGGCTGCGAGCATAGAGATTGGGTTGATAGTTGAGTTTCTCAACCGCGGCCAGTACCCGCCGCTTGGTCTTCGGCTTGACCGTATCCACCCCGTTGATGACCGCCGAAACGGTGGCTGTGGATACACCGGCCAGCTTGGCGACATCACCTATCTTTGCCATGCTGCTCCCATCACGCTACCATAAGCGCTTCAACTCTGATTAGGCGCCACGTTCAATTTCCCCAACAACTCTTAATCCATTCGAGAACACCCCGGCGCGGCGCTCAGCGGAAGAAAACTGAAATCGCCGCGTCCGACCGGCGTCCCTTCCGCTGCATGTCTTCCATGCCATTCCACACTCGCGTAGCTGATGCGCTTCAATCAATGTCCGCGCCATGGCTTGCGCCCGGGTCTGCTGTTGCATAGCGTCAACTTTCGCCGAATTACCGCCCGGCGAGACGCTCCAGTCGCCCTCGATCGCCCCACACTGACTCGGTATGGTCCAGAATATCGGCAGGCGTCAGCCAGAAACGCTTGGCCGTGCGTTGGCTGTGCAGCTTCGCCTGGTCGTTGAAATGCGGCGAAGCAGGGTCCTCGGACTGCCCGTAGGGCAGCAGGCTCCAGACCTGTTTGGGCGGGCCTTCCAGCACTACCATCAGGTGGCCCCACCCGTCGTTGCAGTCGATTTGCCCGTTCTCCTGCTCCGGACCCTCGTCCGGATGCAGTACGCCGAACAGCTCGCCGGCCCCGTCCATCGGAAACGTGCCGCCGCGTCGCACGACATTAATCTCACCCCAGGCGACCTCCGGTTTGCCGAACTTCTTCTGGATGCGTGCCACGCCCTCGCCGAACGCTTTCCAGGCCATCGCCTGTTCCTCGGCGGAGTTGATATCGACCGCCTTCCGCCGGTCGTAGGCGTTGAAGCGCTCGTATTTCGCCGCGCCGAACAGATCGTGGTACGCCTTGGCCCAATAGTAGATGTAGGGGAACGCGGTGGACGCGACCGACGTGCGTCGGTCCCACGCCCGTATTTGCTCCATGGCCCGCGCCAGTTCGGCGGGCGGCTTCCCGCTCAGCCGGACCTGGGCCTGCTCGAGCAGCGGCACAATGACGTCGGCCGCCAGAACATAGGTATCGAAGGCCAGCTCCATCATCTCGTCAAGGGTGAACGTCTTGGCCTGCGTCAGCACCTGGAAAATGCGCTCGCCGCGCGTGTTGAGCGCTTCCTCCCCGGCATCCACTTTCACCGCGTAGGAGAGATAGTAGGGCGCGGGTTCGAGCGGCTTCAGGCCGGAATTGCGCGTCGCCACCCAGTACGGGTTATTGCAGTTCTGCAGGAAGCCCGAGGCCGGGTTGTGCACCTGCGGATAGGCCGCGAAGGGGAAAAACGGGCCCCATTCGGTCTCCTTCGTCCAGCCGGGCACGGGCTTCAGCCAGTCGAATTTGGGGTCGCGCTGGGCTACGTTGCCGTTATGCACCCAATAGATCTCCGTCGAGTCCGAGTAAAGCAGGTTCCAGCGCGGCATCAATTGTTTCGCCACGGCGGCTTTGAACTCCTCGAGGTTGTGCGCCCGCATGATGCCGTACAGGCCCAGCGTGTAGTTCACGCCGTCGAAGTTCGGCAGGCGCACCGACCAGGCGCGGTGCTTCTCTTTGTCGAATTTCACGACCGGCCCGTGATGCGTGTAATACAGCGGCAGTGTCACCGTTTCCATACCCTTGGGGCCTTTCACTCGAAACGTGGCCTGCTCCACTCTTATGTCCCGCCAGGCGCCCTCGTAGCGGTATTGCAGCGGCTTCGCCGGATTCGTCTGCTCCTCGTACACGTCGGAAATGTTGGGCTGGTTCCAGGTGGCGGACCAGGTGATGCGGTCGCTGAAGCCGTCCAGGAAAACCGGACTGCCGAACCAACTGATCCCGGCGACATCCATCTTCCCGGGCGTAATCAGGTGCGCCTCGTAGTTCTGGAAACGGTTGGCCCACGGCATGTGGGTATGCTCGACGTGGATGATCCGGCCGTTAGCCGATTTCTGCGGCGCGATAGCCCACTGGTTGGAACCGAAATCGGGGAACCCCCAGGTGGGCTCGCTGAGCTTCATCAGCGCGTCTTGAATGCTATAGAAGCGCATGTAATTGCTGCGCTCGAGCGCCTCCACGTCCTCGGCCGTAATGCCGTCGATCCAGGCCGGGACAGTCTCGCGGTGGCGGGCGATGTACTCGTTCACGCCGCGCGCGAAAGCGTCCAGAATCTTGTAGACTCCCCGGTCGATCTTGCTCTTGTTCTCGATCACGCACTGCTTCGTTTTGAGCAGCCGCTGCAGGTAGTCGCCGTCCCAACGGTACTCATAGGGGATGAAATGCAGGTACCCGTCGCCCAGTGCCTGAAAGCCCTGCACCTCGGCTCGCCGCCCCTGGGCGTCGCGGTACTGGATCATCATGCGCTCCAGGTGGTCCTCGGCCTGAGCGTAGCCGTAGCCGAAAAAGGTCGCTTCTTCCGTCTCGCCGACGATGTGCGGCACGCCGTAGTTATCGCGGTAAATAGTCACCTGGGCGGCCAGCGGGTCGGTGCCGGCGGCGCGTGTCGAAGCTGCGAGGACCAGCAGCAGCAGGAGGGTCTTGAGTCTGCGCATGCAATCTCCTGAAGCTGGATTATAGCGGCTGGCTCAATGGAAAACGCGCCCCTGGCAACACATTTCTCCGCCCTGTCTTCCACCCGCTGGCGGAAATCACGACGGCGGTCCGGTTGACCCGCGCGTGCCGTGGTTCAACAATGTGAAGCAACATGCGCCGCATCCTCTGCTTATCTCTGCTCGTCGCCGCCGTGGTCGCGGCCCAGCCGCGCAGCGTCTCCGTCGGCCTGTTTCTGGACCGGCCGCAAGGGCCGCTGGAAATCGATCGCATCGCGCTCGGCCAGGGCGGCCTCTCCGCCGATCCCATGTGGGAGCAGCGCGAGGCCGAGGTGCGTGCCCTGCACCCGCGCGTGATCCGGCTGTTCATTCAGGAGTACTTCGATCTGCTGCCGGCCGCGGGCCATTACCATTTCGATACGCTGGACCAATCCATTGACCTGATCCTGCGCACCGGCGCCACCCCGCTGCTGTCCATTGCCTTCAAGCCCAAACTGCTGTTCCCGGTCGTCGACCAGGACATCGTGGAGCCGCGCGATTATGCCGCCTGGGAGGAGCTGATTTTTCAACTCGTCAAGCATTACCGCGAGCGCAACGGAGCCGGCTGGCATTGGGAAATCGGCAACGAGCCCGACATCGGCGAGGACGGCGGCTGCCCCTACCGCTTCCAGCCCGATTCCTACGTCCGCTACTACCAGCACACCGCCGCCGCCATCCGCCGCGCCGACCCGCGCGCCAAAGTGGGCGGACCCGCGCTGGCCTCCTGGCGCTCGCCGATTCTGCCCGCGCTGCTCGAATTCTGTGCCGCCGGCCGCGCGCCGCTCGATTTCGTATCCTGGCACATTTACTCGAGCGATCCGCTGGCCGTGCGGGCCACCATCGCGGGCGTTCACCGGCTATTGATGACGCGTCCCGGTCTGCATCCCGAGACGATCCTCGACGAGTGGAACATGGCGCTCACGACGCCGCCCCAAGATCCACGCATCCAACCCTGCTTTGTCGCCGAAACCGCCTGGCAGATGAAGGACGCCGGCCTGGACTACGCCTGCTACTACCACCTCCGCGATTACCACGTGGACCGCGACCGCTTCGCGCAATTCTTCTCGCCCCACGGCGCGTCTTTCATGGCCGCCTGGTGGAACCGCATGCCGCAGTACGACGGTCTGTTCGACTATCAGAACACGCTGCGGCCGGCCTACTTCACCTTCAAGCTGCTGTCGCGTCTGACTCGGCCAGCGGCTCGCGGTCGAGTCGTCGGATCCCTCGGTCCACGGCTTCCTGACCTACGACGAATCGTATGACCTGTACAGCCTGTTGATCTGGAACTACTCGCCGCAGCCCGCCACGGTGCGGCTCCGCGCATCGGGCGTGCCTGGCATGCTCGTCATCAAGCGCCGCCTGCTCGACGCGGCCGCTCCCGGCTCCGATGAAAACGTCCGTCTCCAACCACAGGACGATCTGCTGCTTGATCCGGCTGATCCCCAGCTCGCGTGGACGCTGCTGCCTTATGGTCTCGAGTTCTGGTCTCTGGAGAAGCGGCGCTGACCATCGCCGCTCAAGGATCTCGCAGTCGTCAGCAGTGGACGCGCACGCCGGACCCGCCGGCGTGTCACGCCTTCAAATGCTGGTCGAACCACTGGAACGCTTCTTCCTGCATGCGCCGCGTGAAGCGATGCGGCCCATCGTAGAACCGGCCCGAGAACCGTTCGCCGCAGTGGGCTTTGGCGTATCCGGCCGCAATCTTCTTGACCGCCTCCTGCATCCCCTGTGGCGGAAACAATCCGTCCCGCGAACACTGCTGCACCAGCAGCGGCCGCGGCGCCGTGAGCGTCGCCACGTCAGGCAGATCCAGGAAGCCGTGCAATCCGGGCAGGAAGTGGACGAACGAGTGCGTGTCGATGTGCGCCTTCAGCATCGGCTTCACCGTGGACATAAAACCGGCCACGCAGCCGGCCGCGATTCTCGGGTCCAGCGCGGCCAGATACAGCGATCGGTATCCGCCCATCGAAATGCCGACGCATCCAATGCGGGCCGGATCCACCTCCGGCCGCGTCAGCAGGTAATCCACGGTCCGTATGTCATCCTGGAACACGATGCCGGGCCACGTCATTCCGGCGAACGTGAGCGATTTGACGACCGTCGATTCCTTCTCCGCGCATTCCCGGTTCATGCGCTGCACGTCGTCCACGCTATAGGCCCGCCGGTCCCGTCCCTTCCCCAGTTCCGAATCGAGAATCGCCCGCCGCTCGCCGAACATGAACGCGTCGATCGTGATCACCACGTAGCCGCGCCGCGCCAGCGCCGTGGCCGTGGGCCGGCCATCGTAGTTCTCTTCCTGATAGGCCACCATCGCCGGATGGTTCACGCCGAAGTCGATGACCTTCTCCTTGCCAAAGACGAACATCCCGCCGTGCGAGTGCAGATCCACAATCGCCGGCGCCCTGCCTTTGAGCCCCTTGGGAATGTGCACGTAGGCCGGCACCCGGAACAGCGGTCCGGTGGAGAAGACGACCTTCTCTCGAACGAACTCCCCCCGGTCCACCCGCTCCAGGACCTCGGGTTTCGGGTCCACCTTGGGCGGCTGGTATAGCAGTAGGTCGAAAACCTTCTCCCGCGCTGCGCTTTGAAACTGCTCCAGCGTTTTGAACCGATCCGTGAGAAACGAGTACTCGTAACCATGGGATTCGGCTAGCCTCAGGATGTCGGGATACAAGGATCCCATGTCCGCGTCCGTAGGCTGATCCGCCATGGCGGCTGCTGGCTGTGCGGTGGTTGGCCGTGCCTCGGCCAGCGCCGCGGAGCCGCCCAAACCGAGGCCCAGCCTCATCAAAAACTTCCCACGGGAACAAGCGTTTTCGTTTTGCATAAGCGGGATCACTAATGACCGCATCTTACGCAACCACCTCCCGCCGGTCAATCGCTCTCCTCGTCTCGACGTGAACGCCCGCCCGCGTCATCGCCCGATCGCCCCTTCGCACCGTGCCATCACCGCAAGAACACCGTGCCACCGCCGCAAGAACATCGTGATTTCGCAGTCCGAACACGGTAAAGCACGGTGATGTGCAATTCCTGCCGTCCATCAGGCAAGAAGTGCCGCACAGGCCGCCGCGATTGTGCCGCGGGATCCCCTCGCGCACGCCCGCGCGAATGCTTTTTACGGGGCAAAAGCAGGCCACGGGGCGAAAACGGCAATGGGTCCGGGTATGGCCTGCAAAGTGCCAACTGTCAGGTATGCGCACAGCTTATCTGCTAGTAGTGTGTACTTCGATTCTGGCGCTGGCCGGCGCGAACGCCGCCGGACAGGTGAAAAAGCGCGCTAGCGCGCCGGCCGTCCGGACTCTCGCCGCGGATGATATAGAGGACTCAACGAAGACTGGCGCGGTGGGGCCGGGAGCGACCGGGCCGCGAGTGGTGCGGGCGCAGATTCTTCTGGACCGCGCCCACTTCTCACCTGGCCAAATCGACGGCGTCTGTGGCAACGATTTCGGGGTTGCGATCAAGGGATATCAGGAAGCCCACGATCTCCAGCCGACCGGCACAGTCGATGCCGCGACGTGGGGCCTGCTCAATGCCGACGCCGGCCCGCTTCTCGTGACCTACACGATTACCAGAGCGGATGAGAAGGGCCCGTTCCAAAAGGCGCCGGACGACATCCTGGAAAAGGCCAAGCTCAAGTGGCTGGGCTTCGAAACGCCGGGCGAGGAACTGGGCGAGCGGTTCCATTGCTCACCCAAGCTGCTGGCCGAGTTGAATCCCGGCAAGAAACTGGACACGGCCGGCGAGCGGATCAGCGTGCCGAATGTGCGGCGCGCCGCCGTGGCCCGGCGGGCGCTGCGCGTGGTGGTGTCGAAGTCCAAACGCACGCTCATCGCCTATGGCGTCGGCGACAAGCTACTGGCGCAGTATCCGGTCACGATCGGCGACAGCCACGATCCACTGCCGATCGGTAATTGGGCCGTCACGAAGGTAGTGCACTTTCCGTGGTTCAACTATGACCCGAATCTGTTCTGGAACCCGGACCCGAAAAAAGCGCAAGCAGTGCTCGCGCCGGGCCCGCGTGGTCCCGTCGGCACAACCTGGATCGGCCTTACAAAAGAACATTACGGAATCCATGGGACGCCCGATCCAGGTCATATCCGGCACGACGAATCGGCCGGGTGCGTCCGTCTGACGAACTGGGATGTGGATGATCTGTCGCACATGGTACGGCCGGGCACACCGGTCATCCTGGAGCAATAGCAGTGCGGCTCTGGGGTTACATGGTCGGGCTTTGCGCGGTGTTGCTCGCCGTGGGTGCGCTGGCTGTTCGCGCGCCGGCTGGGGGCGCGCCTGCTGTTGGCGCGAGCTCTTCCATTTCCGAGCTGAGTCCGCCCATCCGCGGACTGGCCCTCGCGAATCTGCGGGATATGTTCAATGAGCTTCACAACGGACATCCGCATGAGGCGATCGACATCATGGAGCCGCGCGGGACGCCCGTGCTGGCGGTGGTCTCCGGCACCGTCCGCAAACTGTTCCTCAGCCGGCCGGGTGGCAACACAATCTACCTGTTCGACGAACAGCAAGTGTATTGCTACTACTACGCGCACTTGAACGGGTATGCGAAAGGGTTGCGGGAGGGAATGCAGGTCGCGCGCGGAGACGTCATCGGGTTTGTGGGATCGTCGGGCAATGCGGATGCGAGTGCGCCGCACCTGCATTTTGCCATCTTCGAGTTGGGGCCGGAAAAAGTGTGGTGGATGGGGCAGGCCGTTAACCCATATCCGGGCCTGGTCGCCGCGGTGCAGCGGACCAGGTAGCCTCGGATCGTCTCCCGTGGGCAGTCCAAACGACGTTCGCCCGGCGCAGCCCCGGAAGCGGCCCGAGTTGGTTTGCGTATCGCGCTGAGATCCACTCTGTTCGCGCGGGGAAAACGTGGTTTTCGCGGGCTTTTCGCGTCACTGCGGCTGATTTACGGTTCGGGCTGTTCCCAACGCCCGGACTTCTCCGAGCGGAACAGTGCCGCGATCACGGCCATGTTCGCCAGTGCATCCTCGAGCGGCGTGGGCACCGGCGCGCCTTCCAGGATGGACCGCGAAAACGCCTCGCCCTGCGCCGTGTACTGATCGCATACCGGGATCTCTTCCGTGCGCACATCCTCCCCGAATAAGCCTCCGCCGATATCGACGAACAGGCGGGTCGGACGGTCCGGCGGCGCGTTGAACGGGATTTCCACTTCGATCCGGCCCCGCGTCCCGAGGAACTGCATGCGCTGGTACGGCGCGGTCTGTGTGCCCGCCGTGAACGTCGATTGGCAGCCGTCGAAATCGAGCACGGCCGACGCCAGGCGGTCGACCCCGAACACCGGGTCGCGCTCGACCAGAGCGTGCACGCGCCGCGGCTCGCGCCCCAGCATCCAGCGCGACATCGTGATCGGGTAGCAGCCGATGTCCATCAATCCGCCGCCGCCATACTCCACGACGTTGCGCACATTCTGCGGGTCGCGGTTGTCGTAGCTGAACGAGCATTGGATGGCCCGCATGTCGCCGATCTCGCCCGACCGCGCGATCTCGCGCGCCCGCAACCACTGCGGATGCGAGTGCACCATGAACGCTTCGCCCGCCACGACGCCCTGCTCGTCGCGCACTTCGATCATGCGCCGGCACTCGGCCACCGTCAGCGTGATCGGCTTCTCGCACAACACGTGCTTGCCGGCCTGCATCGCCTGGATCGACCACGGCATGTGCAGATGATTCGGCAGCGGGTTGTAAACGGCGTCGATGTCCGGCGCCGCCAGCAGTTCGCTGTACGACCCATAGGCTGTGCCGATGCCCAGTTTCTCCGCCGCACCGGCCGCTCGTTCGTAGTCTCTGGACGCGATCGCGACCACTTCGCAATGGGCCGCCCGCTGCATGCCGGGAATCACTTTCGTCAGGGCGATGTTGGCCGCTCCCAGAACGCCCCACCGTACTTTAGCTGGCATGTCATCATTGTCTCCCAGCAGGAACGCGAGAGGTACGATCGCGCGAATCGGAATTGTCCACGATAATCGAAGTATGCGAGTCATTGCGGGCTTACTGATTGCCGCCGCCCTGGGTCTGGCCCAAGATTGGAAAACGGCGACCGATCTGCCGGGAGTGTCCTGGGAAGGTCTTTCCGCCGATCAGAAATTGGCCGCCCTGACTGCCATGCGCGCGTTCGACTGCACCTGCGGCTGCAGCATGAAGGTGGCTCAGTGCCGCATCGAAGATCCCCCCTGCGGGCATAGCAAGGCCCTCGCCGCGATGGCGCTGGACGCCGCCAAGCGAGGCAAGTCCGAGCCGGAAATCCTCCAGATCCTCGCAGCGTCGAACTTCGCGAAAGCGGCGCGGCAGCGCAATCGGATTCTATTGGATCCGGTGGAAATCCCGATTGCCGGCGCCCCCTTCAGGGGACCGGCGCAGGCCAAGGTGACGATCGTCGAGTTCTCCGACTTTCAATGCCCCTACTGCGTCCTGGCAGTCGGCAAATTGAACGAGTTGCTGCGGGCGTATCCGCGCGACGTGCGGCTGGTTTTCAAGCAATTCCCGTTGGAAATCCACTCCACCGCCGCACTGGCGGCCGCGGCGGCCGTGTCTGCGAATGCGCAAGGGAAATTCTGGCCGCTGCACGACAAAATGTACGCCGATTCCCGCCACCTCACGCGCACCAACATCCTCGCATGGGTCCAGGAACTGGGCTTGGACCAAGTCAGGTTTAAGGCCGATTTGGACTCCGCGTCAACGCAAGCCACCATTCAACGCGACATGAATGACGGCCTCCGCGCCGGTGTCCAAGGAACGCCAACGGTGTTCGTGAACGGAAAAAAGTACCAGGGTTCGCTGGATTTCGATGCGTTTCGGACGGTGGTTGAATCGGAATTAAAGGGCCAGTAGCGCTCTCGCGCAGATAACACCGGGAGTTCACCTGGAGGGTGGTTCCAGGGAGGATTGGCAGATTCGCACCGCGAGCAAAGAACGGGCCCAGCCCTGTCCGCTGTCGGCCGAACCGGTGTTGCCTGCTACAGAGTCCACGCCATCAGCACCAACCGGACCGGATCGAGCGTTGTGGCTCCGCATCGGCGAGCAAGCGTCGTACCCGCCCAGGAACTCGCCTGCGGGGCACCCATATCAATTTATCTATTGGTTCTTATTGGTGAGCCGGGTGGGTCTCGAACCCACGACCCTCTGATTAAAAGTCAGATGCTCTACCACTGAGCTACCGGCCCGCTGTGTTGCGATCACACACCAACAATTGCTTTGAGTTTACCATGCGAGTCTCCGCTTTCCGGAGGCGCAGCGGAGATCTGCCGCTCCGGTCTCGCTGCCGTTTCCTCGCCCGCGTTGAATCGCCACTCGCTTCGCGCCCCGCGCCGGCCGCACTCCCGGTCCCGGCCTTTCCACCGCGGACTTCAAATCCTCTGCGCCGTGTGATGGAATAGTCGGCATGCCAGAGTCAGTTGTTTTGATCGCCAGCGGAGATCTCCGTCTCTCCGCCAACCAGGAGTGCTGGCCGGCCCAACGCGAAGTCGAAGAGAAAGTCATGAACGCCGTGCGCGGCCTCGGCTGCGCCATCGAGCGCGGCCACCCCTACGACGAGTCGCAGCGCCACGGCTTCATCCACTCGCAGAAGCACGGCATGGAAGTCTTCCGCCGCATCTCGCCGACGGCTCCCCTGATCGTGGTCGAAGCCGTCTGGCAATACACGCACCACGTCCTGCCCGGCCTCTCTACCCACCAGGGCCCGATCCTGACCGTCGCCAACTGGAGCGGCCAGTGGCCCGGTCTGGTGGGCATGCTCAACTTGAACGGCTCGCTGACCAAGGCCGGCGTCCCCTACTCCACGCTCTGGTCGGAGCATTTCGACGATCCCTTCTTCCTCGACGGCCTGAAGCGCTGGTTGAGCGGCCGCAAGCTGGTCCACGACACCTCGCACGTGCGCCCGCTCGGCGCAACGAAACTGCCGCGTCAGGCCGAAGAGATTGGCTCGACGCTGGCCCGCAAGTTGCGCCGCGAGAAAGCCATCATGGGCATCTTCGACGAGGGCTGCATGGGCATGTACAACGCCATTCTCCCCGACGAATTGCTCCACTCTACGGGCGTCTTTAAGGAGCGCCTCAGCCAGTCCGCGCTCTACGCCGAGATGCTCGCCACTTCCGATGAGGAAGCCCGCGCCGTCCGCGCCTGGCTCGACGCCAAGGGCCTGAAGTTCGTCACCGGCCCCAACCCCGCCACCGATCTCACCGACGAGCAGATTCTCGGCCAGTGCAAAATGTACATCGCCGCCCTTCGCATCGCCGACGACTTCGGCTGCTCCGCCATCGGCATCCAGTACCAGCAGGGTCTCAAGGACCTCGCGCCCGCCTCCGACCTGCCCGAAGGCCTGTGGAACAACGTGGATCGCCCGCCCGTGACCGCGCGCGGGAACGGGCGCGTCCTGTATGAAGGTAAGGCGCTGCCGCACTTCAACGAAGTCGACGAGTGCGCCGGCCTCGATGCCCTCATCACCAACCAGGTGTGGACCCATCTGGGCTACGATCCCGAAACCACGCTCCACGACGTGCGCTACGGCGCGCCCTTCGGCGACGACTACGTGTGGGTCTTTCAGATCTCCGGCGCAGTCCCACCCGCGCACATCGCCGGCGGTTACGCCGGCGCCGTCAGCGAACGCCAACCGGGCATGTTCTTCCCGTTCGGCGGCGGCACGTTGAAAGGCGTCTGCAAGCCCGGCGAAGTGGTCTGGAGCCGCGTCTTTGTCGATGCCGGCATTCTGCGCGCCGATATCGGCCGCGCCCGCTCCATCGAACTGCCCGCGGAGGAAGTCGCCAGCCGTTGGGCCCAGACCACGCCGCAGTGGCCCATGATGAACGCCGTCCTCTATGGCGTCACGCGCGACCAGTTCATGGCGCGCCACAAGGCCAATCACATCCAGGTGGCCTACGCCCCTTCGGCCGAAGCCGCCGACAAGGCCCTCGCCGCCAAAGCGGCAATGTTCCGCGCGCTGGGCATCGACGTCTCCCTCTGCGGCGCCAGCCACGGCGTGGAATAGTCCGCCGCCGCGGATCGATACACTGAAAGGACACCATGCGAGTCGGCATTATCGGCACCGGCGCCATCTCCCACATGCACGCCCGCGCGTACCGCAATATCGGTTACCGCGTCACGGCCTGCAACGACATTTCCCGCGAGGCCGGCGAGAAGTTCGCCGCGCTATGGGCCTGCGAGTTCGTCCCTTCGTATGAGGATCTGTGCAGCCGCGCCGATGTCGATTTCGTCGACGTCTGCACCTTCCCCGACTTCCGCCTGCAGGCCGTCGAGGCCGCGGCCCGCAACCACAAAGACATCCAACTGCAGAAGCCTATCGCCACCAATCTCGACGCCGCACGCCAGATCGTGGCGACCGCCCACGCGGCCTCGATCGTGCTCGGCGTGGCCAGCCAGCACCGCTTCGACGACTCCACGGTCTTCGTGAAAAAGGCCATCGCCGGCGGGCGTCTGGGCCGCATTCTGCAGGCCGACGCCTACGTCAAGTGGTGGCGCTCGGACGAGTATTATTCGCGGCCCATCAAGGGCAGTTGGGCTGTCGAAGGCGGCGGCGCGCTGATCAACCAGGCGATCCACCAGGTCGACGTGCTGCGCTATCTGGTGGGCGATGTCGACGAGCTTTTCGGATACTGGCAGCTCGGCGCGCGCCACAAAATCGAAAGCGAGGACATCGTCAGCGCGCTCCTGAAATACCGTTGCGGCGCCACGGGCGTGATCCAGGCCTCGACCGCTTTCTGGCCCGGTTTCAGCGAGCGCATCGAACTGCACGGCACCCTCGGCACGGCCATCTTCACCGGCGACAAGCTGACCTCGTGGGACGTGCTCGACGATGCCGGCGAGCCCGCGCCCGTTGAGAAGCAGGTGATGAGCGGCTCCTCCGATCCGATGGCCATTCCGATCGAACCCTTCGAGCGCCAGTTTCTCGACTTCGGCGATGCCTGCCGCGAGCGCCGTGCGCCGCTGCTCTCGGGCGAGGAAGGCTTGAAGGCCCTGGAAATCGTGCTCGGCGTTTACGCCTCCTGCCGCTCCGGACGGCCGGTGAAGCTCGGCGCGTAAGCTGGAATTCGCGATGAGTTGGACCGAAATCCGTGTACCCGCCACCAGCGCCAACCTCGGCCCGGGCTTCGACGCCCTGGGCATGGCGCTGAGCATCTATCTCGACGTGCGTTTTCACCCCGCCGAGAAGCTCGTCATTCGCACCGCCGGCCGCGACGTCGAGCTGATGCCGCTCACCGCCGACAATCTGATCTGGCAGACCGCCCTCGCCGTCGCCGAGCACGCCGGGCGGCCGATGCCCAGTGTCGAGATGGAAGTCAACAACGACATCCCCATCGGCAAGGGGCTCGGCTCGAGCGCCGCGGCGCTGCTGGCCGGCGTCATTCTCGCCGACGAGGTACTGGGCCTGGAGTGGAGCCGCGACCGCATCCTGGACGAAGCCGCGCGCATCGAGGGCCATCCCGACAATGTCTCCGCCGCCGTCCTCGGCTCCATCGTCGCCAGCACCATCGACAGCGACGGCGTCACGCGCGCCGTGCGCATGCAACTGCCCGCGCGCTACGGCGTCGCCATCGTCGTGCCCGATTTCCTCCTGCCGACTTCGGAAGCCCGCGCCGTCCTGCCGGCCACTTACTCGCGCGCCGACGCCGTGTTCAACATCCAGCGCTCCGCGCTGCTCATCGCCGCCATGCTCACCCAGACCACCGACGCCTTCCACGCCGCGCTCGAGGACCGTCTGCATCAGCCCTATCGCGAGCACCTCGTGCCCGGCCTCGGCGAGATGCTGCGGCTCCGCATGCCCGGCCTGCTCGGCGCGGCGCTGTCCGGCGCCGGCCCCTCGGTCCTGGTCTTTTATGAGCGCGGCTCGGAGGCCGTCGTCGAGCACTTCCGCGCGCTCTTCGCCAAGCACGGCCACGCCAGCGAAATCTTTCCCTCCTATATCCCCGACCACGGCTACGACGTGCTGCGCGGCCTGTAGCCGCAAGTGGTAGTGTGGTGCGGAGCGGCGGCGCGGGCGCGATTTCGCGGACTCACCGTCATGCGCAAATCCTCCGGACTGCGCGCAATTTCAATTCGAGGCGAATCAGCATGCGGTACTTCCTGAAGGCGTTGGTCGCTGCGGTTTTACTGGCCGGCCTGTCTCTCGCTGCCTCCACGGCGATGGCGCTGGGGTACAAGAATTTCGGCGTCGCGGTATATGTCCGGGCGTATGAGGTCCGTGAAATGAAGGACCAGAAGTTGCTCGAGGCGCGCTGGAGCGCGATCGAGCAGCAGATTAAGGTCGGCAAAGTCTATCTCGAAGTCCACCGCGACGGCATCATCCCGGACGAAGAATCGCTCGCCGCGGCCAAAAAGTTTTTCGCCGATCGCGGCATAAAAACCTCGGCCGGCATCGCCACGGTGGTGAGCGAGCGCAACCGTTTTCAGTCGTTCTGCTATCTCGCCGCCGACGAGCGCGCCAAGCTCAAGCAGGTCGTCGAGTACGCCGCCCGCCACTTCGACGAGATCATCCTCAACGATTTCTTTTTCACGAACTGCAAGTCGGAGGCCGCCATCCAGGCCAAGGGCAGCAAGAGCTGGACCCGCTATCGCCTGGACCTCATGGAAGAGGTTTCGAAAAATCTGATCGTCGCGCCCGCGCGGGCCGTGAACCCCAAGGTCACGCTGATCATCAAGTACCCCAACTGGTACGAGCACTATCAGTATCTCGGCTACAACGTCGAGGCCGAGCCCAAGCTCTTCGACAAGGTCTACACCGGCACCGAGACGCGCGACCCGGTCTACGGCGGCCAGCACCTGCAGCAGTATCTCGGCTACGACCTCGTGCGCTGGCTCGAAAACGTCAAGCCCGGCGCGAACGGCGGCGGCTGGGTCGATCCCGGCGGCATGCGCACGCTCAACCGCTACGCCGAACAATTGTGGATCACTTTGTTCGCGAAAGCGCCGGAGATCATGCTCTTCGATTATCGGCAATTGATCGAGCCGATCCGCCAGGAGGACGGGTCATCGACGCCCGCCACCGAGATCGGCCGCGTGGCTGGTTACACCTTCGAGCAGGTGGATGGCTTCATCGGCAAGCTTGGGACTCCGCTGGGTCTGAAAAGCTACAAGCCATTTCACTCCTCCGGCGAGGATTTTCTCAATGATTATCTGGGAATGGCTGGAATTCCAATCGAAATGGTTCCGCAATTCCCGGCCGATTCCAAAACAATTCTGCTCACCGAAGCCGCTAAATACGACTTAAATATCGTCAACAAGATCAAACGCCAGCTCGTCGCGGGCAAATCGGTCGTCATCACGAGCGGCCTGCT
This sequence comes from Terriglobia bacterium, assembly GCA_963838205.1. Taxonomy (GTDB): domain Bacteria; phylum Acidobacteriota; class Terriglobia; order Bryobacterales; family Bryobacteraceae; genus CAIVVT01. The sequence continues at coordinate 28,685 of CAWIQF010000007.1, forward strand.
GAAGGCCCTGCAAGGGAAGGGGATCGAGGACATCGCCGAGATCGAGTGCACCGACCGCAAGGCCACGGTGCGCGATTTTCTCAGCTTTTTCACCCTGGTCAAGGGTGACGCCGGAATTCTCATTCCGCAGATCCGCTATCCGACCAACGATGTGTGGGAGGTCGTGAGCGGCCTCGCGCAGGGCAACGGTTACCCCATTCTCCTGCAGGCGGGCTACGCCACCGGCTCGCTGTACGTGCTCACGATTCCGGACAATCCCGGCGACCTTTATAACCTGCCGCTGGAAGTGCTCACCTCGATCAAGGAAGTGCTCACGCGCGACCTGCCGGTGCGAGTGGAAGCGCCCGCGCAGGTGAGTCTGTTCGTCTACGACAACAACACCTTCATCGTGGAGTCGTTTCTCGACCGCTTCACCCGCGTGCGCATCGTCGCCGACAAAAAGTTCACCCGGCTGACGGATCTGAAATCGGCCGGCGGCGGCTTTTTCCCGCAAGCCCCGCCGCAGGAGCGCGGCGACAAGATGGTGTTCGACGTCTTCGTCGGCCCCAACTCGTATCGCGTCTATCAACTCGAGGAAGCGAAGAAGTAGCCCGGCCCGGCGCAGGCAACCTGCTCAGCCTGAGCAGTTTCCTGTTTCGAAGCGAGCGTTGCGCGCGCCTACGCCTCGACCCAATTCCGCCGTTCGATGAACGTCCGCGGCTCGTAGGTGATGCCCTCTTTCAACCGCCGCCGCTCGCGCCGCGTGGTCCACAACATCATCGGTCCGGCCAGCCACGACGCCGCGGCCGACGTCAGCGAGCCGCACTCGCGCCCGATCTCGGCGCGCAGCTCGTGCACCCGCTCGCCCAGGTCCTGGCGCGTCTTGTTCAGGTCGTGCTCCATGGCCCACAGCAGCGCGCTGTAGTGCGTACTCAGCGACCGCGCCTCGCGCTCAAAACGCTCCCGCACCCGCAGGTCGGGGTACTTGCGATAGCGCTTCCAACCTTCCAGCGTCGTCCGGCACAGCCGGTACAGGCTCGGCCCGTTGCGCTCGTAATCGCGCCGGAACGCGCCGTCCAGCAGCTCCTTCGACTCGTCGCGCGAGATGTGCGGGTGCTTCCAGTTGAATTTGTACTGCCCGTGAATGTCGGCGTAATCGGTGCCCTCGAGCAGCCGCCCCTCGCGCTCCATCTGCTCGCCGAACGGCGTGCCCGGCAGCGGCGTGTAGAGCATGAACTGGTGGAAATCGGTGTCCAGCTTCACCGCGTATTCGATCTCTTCCGCGATGTTATCGGGCGTATGGTGCTCCAGGCCCACGATGGTCGAGCCCAGCACGCGGATGCCGTTTTTCCTCAACTCCGTGGTCAGCTTCTGCGTGTCCGTGCCGCTCAGCTTGGCGTACTCCGAGTGCTCGGATTCCAGGCCCATCCAGACCCACGACACGCCCAGCCGCACCAGCTCTTCCATCGTGTATTTGCGGATCGCGTTGGCCGACGAGAAGACGTACATCTCCCAGCTCTTGCCGCCGCGCTGCATGCACTCCAGCAGCTCCATCGCCCGCCGCCGGTTGAGCAGAAAATTTTCGTCCATCACGAAGAACGCCTGCAGGTGCAGCGTCTGCTCGGCCTCTTCCATCACCTTGTATATGTCCTCGCCCGTTTCGAGAAACGTGGTCGAGTGGCCCTTGCCGCCGAAAAACGCGGAGGTCGCGCAGAAGTTGCAGCCCATCGGGCAGCCGACGCTCGGAATGATCGTCGCGCACGTCGCCCCGATCTGCTGCGGCAGTTTCAGCCCCATCACCCTCTGGCCGAATCCGGAGACGATCAGCGGATGCCGCACCGGCGCCTCCGCGTCCTCGCCCAGGTAGCGCCGCATCCAGCTCACGCCCTCGCCCTTCACGATGAAATCGGCGTCGATCTGCAGGTTCAGCTCGGGAATCGCAGCCACGTGCCCGCCCACCACGATCGCCGATTGCGGCGAGAGCTGGCGCACGATGCGGCACATCTCCCGCACCTTGCCCACGTTCATCACGATCGACGAGATGCCGACCACGTCGTAGTTGCCTGTCGTCAGCTCCTGCTCGAACGCCTCGCGCGTCGGAAAATCGAGCACCGTCGACGGCGCGGCGATGTTTTCTTGGATGAACATGATGCCCCACGAGCGGTGGAACATGCGCAGCGAGTAGGCGTCCTGCTCGCGCGTCACCTGGTTGTGGTACAGCTCCATCGGATTCGAGGAGCGGCTGCCGAATTCGTCGTCGCAGGCGTACGGTCCAAAGACACTGGTGAGCAGAATTCGGGTGTTGCTCAGCTTGGGATGCGGAAATTGATTGTTCATTACAGTCCGGCCCAGACGATCTAAGCGCCTCTTTGACCTTAATCATCGACCCGCCACGCGCCCGAGCCTACCGTTTGAGCCTGTTGCCCGGTCAGTTATTACCGTAAAATTACAGTCAGGGGTCTCTCATGCTTTCCAGACCTTTTGCTCTTCTTATCTCTACTTTTCTGTTCGCTTCCCTGTTCGCGCAATCGCCCGTCCCGGCGGCCGCGGATCGCCCTCAAAATGCCTCCCAACGCCATGCCAGCGTGCCTGCGGCCGTGGCCACGCCTGAAACCGCCGTCCGCCAGCCGGAGCCCGCGGCGCGCAATCCGCACGCGGCGAGTCTTACAGCCGACTCGACCGCGGTGGGGCCGAACCTGGCCGTGGATGCCGCCGCCGGCCGCCATCCGATCAGTCCCTACGTTTACGGCATTAATAGCTACGGCCTCGACCTGCCCAGCACCATTGGAGCCCTGGGCATCCCCATCACCCGCTGGGGCGGGGACGGGACTACGGAGTATAACTGGCAGGTCGACAAGACCAATGCCGGCTCCGACTGGTACTTCGAAGTCTCCGCTCAGACCGGCGCGGCCGCCGTGCCGCCCTTCGATCCGGTCACTTTCAACAACTCCGCCTTCGACCGCTTTCATGTGCAGAATCAGCTCAACGGCGCCCGCAGCATCGGCACCATCCCGCTGCTCGGCTGGGTGGCCGGCAACTTCCCCGACCAGACCTGCGGCTACAGCGTCGAGAAGTACGGCGCGCAGCAGAAAACGGATCCCTACGGCAACCACGACTGCGGCAACGGGCTGACGACCGCCGGCGTCCCTATTCTGACCAACGACCCCAAGGACACCGACGTGCCCGTGAATGAAAGCTACATGACCCAATGGGTCCAGCACGTTGTCGGCGTCTTCGGGCCCGCCGCCGAGGGCGGCGTCTCCATCTGGCAGATGGATAACGAGCCGGTGTGGTGGAGCGGCGTCCACCAGAGCGTCCATCCTAATAACTCCACCTACGACGAGATCACCAACAAAGGTCTCAGCTATTCGCAAGCCGTAAAGGCCGCCGATCCCACCGCCGCCGTCGCCGGCCCCATTACCGCCGGCTGGTGGGATCTGTTCTTCTCGCGCGTGGATCTGCAATCCGGCTGGAGCAGCCGCTCGCCCGTCGCCGGCGGTCAGGATTGGATGTACTGGAATAACCCCACCGACCGCCTGGCCCACGGCAACCTGGATTTCGCGGCCTGGTACCTCCAGCAGTTCGCCACCTACGAAGCACAGCACGGCCAGCGCCTGCTCGACGTTTTCGACATCCACGGCTACATGCCCGGTACCGATCCCACCGACTCCAACGGCAACGAACTGATCAACGCTACCGCCAACGCCCAGCGGCTCAAGTCCACGCGGCTGTATTGGGACAACAGTTTCATTCCCTACAACGATCCGCTGTTCACCGCCAGCGTCGCCAGCGACTACCTCATCAGCAACCAGAACCCCGCTTGGCCGCAATGCCTGTGCCTCATCCCGCGCATGAAGAGCTGGGTCAACACGTATTACCCCGGCACCAAAATGGCGATTACGGAGTATTACCTGGGCGGGCAGGACGACATCAGCGGCGTGCTCGCCCAGGCCGATCTGCTGGGCATTTTCGGGCGCGAGGGTCTCGACATCGCCACCTGGTGGCCGTTCCACACCGTCACCGCCACCTCGCCCGGCGGCTTCTCGTTTCGCATCTACCGCAACTACGACGGCCGCGGCAGCGCCTTCGGCCAGATCGGCGTTTCGGCCCTGTCCGGCGATCAGGACCAGTTGTCAATCTACGCCGCCCAGCGCTCGGACCAGGCACTGACGCTGATGGTCATCAACAAGACCGCCACCGACCTGAGCACGTTCGTCACTTTGAATAACTTCGCGCCCGCCGGCCCGGTGCACGTCTACCAGTACAGCGCCGCCAACCTGGCCGCGATTGTCCCGCAGCCCGACCTGTCCGTGCCGGTCAACCCAGCATTCGACCTCGGGGTCGCCGCCACCTTCCCGGCCTATTCGATGACGTTGCTGGTGATACCCGAATCCCCCAGCGTCCGGCTCCGGACTCCGGGCGTGCCGCGGCCGGTCACGCCGCCGGTGAGGGCTGGCGCGTCGTCCCGCAAGATGCAGTAAGCCAGGCCCGCGCCGGGCGCGGAATCGTGATTCCGCCGTGCGGCGCGCGCGAATTCACCGTCACAACACCATGTTTCTCGCGGGGAAACCACGTTTTTCGCGGGCATTTTACGTCATCGCGTATCTATGGTTTTCTAAAGGACTTAGTCGAATCAAGCCGCGCACGCCGGCGCGCTCTGCCGCGCATCTACCTTGTTCTAAAGGACTTAATCGAGCTGCACCGTGTATCTATGGTTTTCTAAAGGACTTAGCGAATGAAGCCGTGCGCTTTAACGTGTATCTATCGTGTTTTGAAGGACTTAGCCGCAGCTCACCACGAACTTCAGCGTGCGCGCGGTACGTTGTCGTGCATCTGCCGTGTTCTAAAGGACTTAGCCGCATTACACCACGCATTGTGGCGCGTGCACCGCGTGTCACCATGTAATCATGGTTTTCTAAAGGACTTAGACCCATTCAACCGCGTGTTTCCCAGCAAATACCGCACGTCACCGCGTAAGCATGGTTTTCTAAAGGACTTAGCCATAGCGCACCGCGCATTTTGGCGTGCGCATCGCGTATTTCCCAGCAAATACCATGCGTCACCTTGTATGTGTGGTTTTCTAAAGAACTTAGCGAAAATCTCCGCGTGACTTCCCGGTGCGTGAGATCACCCTGTTTGGACGGCGTTCGTCGCTCTTTGAGCGGCCTTCCCACGGCGCCCCGCCGGCGCAAAAACTGCCGCTTGGGAACAAGCTGTAGTAGAGTGTTGGTGAACAATTCAGATCAGGGCAAAGTAGAATTGAGAGTCTTTGTCATGCCCTTCATTAATAATGATTTTCTTTTAAGTTGCAGTGCCGCCAAGCGCCTTTATCACCATTGGGCCGCGGACGGGCCGATTCTGGACTACCATTGCCATCTTTCGCCGCGCGACGTTGCCGAAAACCGCCGTTTTTCGAACTTGCATGAAATCTGGCTGGAAGGCGACCACTACAAATGGCGGGCGATGCGCGCCAATGGCGTTCCGGAGAACCTCTGCACCGGTACGGCGGAGCCCTACGACAAGTTTTTGGCATGGGCCGCGACGGTCCCGAGCACCCTGCGTAACCCGCTGTATCATTGGACCCATCTCGAGCTGAAGCGCTACTTCGGCATCGACGAACTGCTCGACGAAACCACGGCCCCGCGGATTTGGGAGGCCACCCAAGCCCGGCTGCGCGGCGACGACCTGACGGTGTGGGGCATCCTGAAAAAGTTCGACGTGCGGTGCCTGTGCACGAGCGACGATCCGGTGGACGACCTGCACTGGCACTGGCAGTTGCAAAGCCTGGCCTGCCCGGCGGTGGTGCTGCCGACCTTCCGTCCGGACAAATCGCTGACCGTGCATATTCCGGAAGCGTTCAACACTTGGACCGAGGCTTTGGCCGCGGCGGCGAACCTGGAAATCCACACATTCACCGATTTTCTGGAGGCGCTGCGACGCCGCCACGACTTCTTTCACTCGCTGGGCTGCCGGGTTTCCGATCATGGCCTGGCCGTCTGTCCGCCCGTGGACGGCACGGAGGCGGAGGCGGCGGCGGCGTTCCAGCGCGCCCGTCTGGGCCTGGCCGCTTCAGCCTCGCAGCAGCAGCGTTTCGCCGGTTTCCTGATGCGTTTTTTCGGCCATCTGGACGCGGAGAAGGGCTGGACCAAGCAACTGCACCTGGGCGCGCGCCGCGGCAACAGCACGCGCGGGTTCATGCAGTCGGGTCCCGACAGCGGATACGATTCGATCGGCGATTGGCCGCAAATCGACGCCCTGGGCGCTTACCTGGACGCGCTGGAGCGCGAAAACAGCCTGCCCAAAATGGTGCTTTACAATCTGAATCCCGGCGACTTCTACGCCTTTGCGACCATGGCCGGCAACTTCGTCGGCGCGCGCAGCGGCGAGGCCGCGGTGGCCGGCCGGGTCCAGCTTGGCAGCGGCTGGTGGTATCTGGATCAGAAGGAAGGCATCGAGACGCAGCTCAACGCGCTGTCCAATTGCGGCCTGCTCGCGCACTTCATCGGCATGCTGACCGACTCGCGCAGCTTCATGTCATTCCCGCGCCACGAATACTTCCGCCGCGTGCTGGCTAACCTACTGGGGCGCGACATGGAGCAGGGGCTGCTTCCAGATCGCGAGGAGCTGGTCGGAACCATGCTTCGCGGCATCTGTTACTCCAATGCCCGCGGCTTCCTCGGATTGTCGATCTAGCCTCGCGGACCCGGGCCAAGTGACTACCGAGTAATCACGCGTCGAATTAAGGTCTTTATCTACAGTGGCTTAGAAATGGCCGGATGATTACAAGCAGTCATCCGGCGCGGATTCGACGCGACCGCCGCGGTCCGGCTTAGCAGCCCGTCTTAGAAGTGCGTTGAAGGCAAAAAGCGGGGACAGCCACCGTTTTTCGCTGTGGCAGAGCCTTGAGAATCGATGCGGCTTCGTGCGAAAAGCGGTGGCTGTCCCCGTTTTTTTCGACGCATCGACGATTACCACGGGCTGTTACGCCATCGCACGCCATTGGGCGAAGAGGCCTTTCAGCCGGGTGTAAGCCTGTTTCGGCGTGCCGTCCTTGCGCAGCAACCCGCCCTGCGGGATGAAGGCCGGATCCTCAAAGTCCCACCAGCTCAGCGCGTCGATTTCGGGCTGGCTGTAGCACAGGGTGTAGAACTGCTCCACCCAGTCGGCCTGAATCTGTTCGTTCCACGTGGTCCCGTGCCAGACATTCGGCGTGGGGAACTCTACCTCGTTCCCGGGCGCGGGCTCGTTGGAGGAAGGTAGTCCTTGCTCGGTAATGTGAATCGGCTTGCCGAATCGGTAGAACCGCTTTAGCAGCCGCTCGATCTCCAGCATGTCGCGGTTCAGTTCGTCGTAATAGGCCTGGATGCCGATGGCTTCGTAGGGCACACGCGCCGCTTCCACCGCCTCCAGGTACTCGTAGGGCGAACGCGCGCGACGCCCCAGCGGGCCCGAGTAACTGCGGCGGCGGACGACGTATTCGCCGCCGATGCAGCAGTTGTTGACCAGGCGGAAGGCGGTCGGGTCAGCCTCGCGGGCGGTCATGGCGCCCAGGCGGGTCATCTCGATGAGCTGCTCGGGATCGAGGTGCAGGTCGTTGGCCCAGTCGTGCGCTTCGTTGATCACGTCCCAGGCGTGGATGCGGGTGCGATAGCGGCCTACGCGCTCGAGGATGTAGCGCCGGCAGCTCTCCTTCTGCTGGTCGTATGACTTTGCTTTCAGAAACTCGGGCATCCCGGCCTGGTGCATCCAGATCAGCGGATGCCCCTTCAGCAGCAGCGAGCTTCCGGCCATCTTCGCGAGCAGCGAATCGACGATCGAGTTGTCGATCGAGCCTTCGATCTTCTCGGCGGCCTTGCGGTAGAACGGCACGGTGGCGAAATTGAACAGCTCCGTGTAGCGGCGCGCATAATTCTCCGAACCGGCGAAGCCGAAGGCGTTGCAGCCGAACAGGAAGCCCTGCCGGACGCCGCGCCGCGCGATACGCTGCCGCGCCCGTTGCAGCGCCGCGTTCTCGCCGGCCCACATCGTCTCGGCGAGCGAGGCGTTGGCGAGGCGCACCTTGACATCCGGTTCGTGCGCAGCGGCGGCGGCCTGCAGGTGGAACTCGCCGCGCTCCAGGCGGCCCGTCACGGCGGCATCGAAAACGATGCCCTCCTGGCGTCCGGCCTCGACATAGCGGCGCACGCAGGCCGCGCGGCTGCGGGCGAATTCGTGGTTCAGCAGCAGCTCGCCCTGAGCCGCGGCCGACGTGTAGAGCGGGCCGCCATTGTCGGCGAACAGATAGACCTGCCCGAACTCGCGCACGGGCAGCGTCATCACGATCTCGAACTTCCCGTCGGGCACGCCGATTTCGATGAGGCCGCCCGCACCCGCGCGCGGCAGCAGCTCGAACGGCCTGCCCGCGGCGTCGATCAGTAACAGCGATTTCACCAACTCCGCCGCCGCCGGCGCACCCGAGGCGTCGAAGACGCGCAAGCGCAAGCTCCGCTCCGCGGCCGCCGCGCCGTATGTCGCGAGCGCCGCCGCGCCCCCCAGGAACTCTCTTCTGCCCAGCATGATGCTCCTTTTCCACGTCCTGATTTGAAGCGGCCGGGACCGCGTCCATATGGTCCGGGATGGCGGCGGCCCCGGCTCGGCGTCCCCATTCTACAGCCCGGCACCCGCGGCAGCGTGGAGATGGCCGGGATCGTGCAGCCCCGCTTCTCCACATCCGCCTGGAGGACCGCATTCGTCCCCGCCGCGGGTGGTGGTATCGTATGGACACGGCCGCGGCCACCACGACGCGGGTGCCCGCGGAGGGAAGGAAGCGGGGCAGAATGAGTGAGCCTGACGTATTGATCGTAGGGGCGGGACTGGCCGGGATCTGTTGTGCGCGAACGCTGCAGCGGCACGGAGTCGGGTTCAGGATCCTGGAAGCCTCCGACGGCATCGGCGGGCGGGTGCGCAGCGACCGGCAGGACGGCTTCATTCTGGACCGCGGATTTCAGGTCTTGCTGACGGCCTATCCCGAAGCGCTGGACCAACTGGATTACGAGGCGCTGGGGCTGCGGACGTTCCTGGCCGGCGCGATCATCCGCTACCACGGGCATTTCCTGCGGCTGAGCGACCCGGCGCGCGAGCCGGGGGCGATGCTGAATAATCTCTTCTTGCCGGTGGGGTCGTTATTTGACAAATACCGGTTGTGGAGACTGCGCTACGACTTGGCGCACGTGAGTATTGAGGATTTGTTCGAGGCTCCGGAGACCACGACTCTGCAAGCGTTGCGGCAGCGCGGCTTTTCGGCGCGGATGATCGAGACGTTTCTCAAACCGCTGATCGGCGGCATGTTGCTCGACTCCAAGCTGACGGCCTCGTCGCGGCTGTTCCTATTGGCTTTCAAGATGTTGACCGAGGGCGATGCCGCGTTGCCCGCGGAAGGAATCGGCGCCATCCCGGCGCAACTGGCGAAGGATCTGCCGGAGGGTTCGGTTCAACTGAACACGCGGGTGCGGTCGGCGGGCCGGCGGGAGGTGGTGCTGGAGTCCGGCGAGACGCTGGCGGCGCGGGCGGTGGTGGTGGCCACGGAGGGCCCGGAGGCGGCGCGGTTGCTCGGTTGGGGTCACACCATCAACTCGCGCAGCGTCTCGGTGCTGTACTTTGCGGCCAAAGAGCCGCCGCTGGCGGAGCCGATGCTGGTGCTCAACGGCGGGAGCCGCGGGCCGGCCAACAACCTGTGCGTGCCCAACCTGGTTCAGCCCAGCTATGCCCCGCCGGGAGAGTGGCTGGTCTCGGCCACCGTGCTGGGCTGGCCGACGAGCGACGACAAGATGCTGATCAACACGGTGCGGGTCCAACTACGGCGCTGGTACGGGCTGGTGGCGCAGGAGTGGCGGCTGTTGCGGCTGTACCGGATCCAACACGCCCATCCGGTGGTTTATCCGCTGGATTGGCAGCAGGCGCCACGGCTGGAGGCGGGGTTGTACTGCTGCGGCGACCACCGCGCCACGCCGTCGTTCCAGGGGGCGATGGAGTCCGGGCGGCTGGCGGCGGAGGCGCTGCTGGGCGAGCTAGGCATCGAGGTCCAGCCGAGCGCTTCGGAACCGGCCAACTCGGCGCACCGGCGAAGCCGCCCCGGGCCGCCGCCGGTGGCCGAAGAAGAAGACGAGTGATCCGCATTCCAAGCGGAGCGGGCGCGGAGCCAATCCGCGCACAACCGCTCCCGCACGGCCGCGGCTGAAATCGTTACGGAACTGCGTGCGCCAGCGAGCGGTTTGGCACGCCGGTTTCTGCAACTCAGAACTCGGAAGCAGGATTCGGAGGTGGCAACGGCGCGTCTGCATTTCCACCTGCGCTTCCGCCTGCACTTCCGCCTGCACTTCCACCTGCGCTTCCGCCTGCACTTCCGCCTGCGCTTCCACCAGCCCGGCCACTTTGCCAGGCCGCTAGCATGGCCAGAATCAGGATGGGCCAGGAGCCGAGGGCGGGACGGGAGAAGGGGTAATCGACCAGGGCGTGGAGGAACACGGCGATGACGCCCAGGCCCCAGACGGAGGAGATGGCGGGACGCAGGCACCAGATAAAAAGGGTGGCGAGGACGAGGCCGAAGGGCAGACCGCCTTCGGCGGCCCATTGGAGCCAGTCGTTGTGGGCCTGATTGGCGAAGGCGCCGATATCGACGAGGGCGTAGCGCGGATAGACCGAGGGCCAGGCGCCGAGACCGACGCCGAACCAGGGGTGGGCGGCGATCATGTGGAGTGTCGAGAGGTCGAGCTGGAGGCGGACCTGCATTGGATCGGGAGCCCAGAAGCGGTTCCAAACGCGCTCATAGCCGACCACCACGGTGAAGAGGGCGAGCAAGGCGGCGATGCGGAAAACGGTTCCGCCGATCTGACGGGCGTTGACGCCGCCGCGGATCCACACGATCGCGATGACGGCGACGAACTCGGCCGTGGCCAGCACGGTGCCGGCGCGGGAGGCCGAGGCGATGACGGAGGCGTACAGGGTGGCAGCCATCGCGCAGTAGAGCAGGGAAGAGCGTCCGCGGCGCAGGGCTTCGTAGATGGCGATGGGGAGGACCGCTTCCACAAAGGCGGCGTAGTGGTTGCGGGACAGGATGGGTCCCATCACATTGTCGGTATAGCCGGAAGGGAAGAGCCAAAAGACTTTGCCGCCGGAGGTGAAGGTCTGGACGGTGGCCAGGATCGACACCAGGAAGGCGAACCACAGCATGGCGGCGCGGAACCAGCGGCGCACGCGCGTCTCGCGGAAGAGGAGGAAGGCGCTGAGAAAGACGGCCAGAAAGGTGGTCCAGCGGAGGATCGCCAACTGCGTGTCAAAAACATAGGCGGTGCGCCCGGTGAGCCACTGGAACAGGCCCCAGGCGACCGCGAAGGACAAAGGCAGGAGCGGATATGCAAATGGGAACGGGGCCTTGCGGGCGCGGTAAAGCGCAGCCGCCGCGACGGCGAAGGCCCCCACCTGAAAGACCGTGACCGGCCAATCAGCGCCAACCCAAAGGGTCAGGACGGCAAAGAAAAAGAGCGCCGCCAGAATAACGGGCATGCGAGAGTCCAGAGGAACATTCTCGCAATTCTGGGCGGACTACGGAGCGCTGATCGACCGGACTGAGGTGAATTCGCCGACCGAATAGAGGCTGACCAAGGTCAAGGTGACCGCGACACCGCCGATCACTGCGGCGAGAGCCGCCGGCGCAAGGTGGCCGCCCGCGCCGGCAGCCGCGGCAGTCGCGGCAGCCGCACTACGGACCACCTCGATGGTAACCACCTGGACCACCTCGGAGGCTCCGGACGCGGGGGTCTCGCCGGGAATCATGGAGCCGCTGAAGGTGACCGTCTTGCCGGCATAGCGGGCCAGATTGTCGCCCCGCAGTTCGACCTTGACGCCGGTGGTCGAGTCGGTGAGGAAATACAACCCGCCGTCCGTCTGAACGACGCCGGTGAGCTTCACAGCACCCGCGGCCGCGGCAGTTTGCCCACCAGATGCTCCGGTATCAAAGGCCAAAGCCATGTGCGGATTGAGACTGGCAATGAGCAGGCCGGAGGCAGTGCGCACTTCGGCGGAGCCGCCCTCTGTGGCGACGACGACCTGGCCCTGGCCGGTCTTTTCAACCTGCACGAGGCCATCGCCGGCCGAGGGAGCGATCCGCAAGCTGGCGGCCTCCACTCGCAGGTGCTGAGCGTGCGCCACAATGCCGGACCCCTTCTCGATGACCGCGTGGTCGCGATACACCTTGGCCCTGGAATCGGGCAGAAGCGTCACCTGAGCGCCGGAGATCCGGAGCACGGAGCGGGCGGAGGCGGTTTCAATCACGGTGCCATCGAAGAGCGTGCTGTTGCCTTGGATGGCGGAACCGTCAACGCGGAATTCGCCGCTGGAGTTAGCAACTCCAATCGACGGCGGAACCGCAACCAGCGCAAACAAAAAGCCGCCGGCTATCAGGAGAACGAACGCTTTAAACATTGTGATCCTCCACGCACTCTGACCCACTGGTAGAATACTTCTTTTAGCGACTCGAAGCAAGGATTGCGGAGTAGTTCGAGCGAATTAGAATCGATGTAACTGAAGAGTTTGAGTCAGGGGTTATTAATGGTTAAGAAATCGGATGACAATTGTATGGCATTGTTTGCTGAGGGGTTTTTTCTTGAATCCGGAGTGAATCCCCCGGGTTCTCAAGAGACGAAGAGCAAAGGGTTTGACGACTCGAGGGGAGAACGGTTCTGGGGCGCTCTGGCGAGAGCGTAGCGCAATCGTAGGACAAATAGGATCGGCGTCTTTTTCGAAGAGGGCGTCCCGAAAGAGGGAGAAACCGGTACCCGCCGAGGCGCCAACCGGGGGGCGGCAGAGAGGCGAGTGCGCAGCCACGCGCGGCCGGAGGTAGGCGAGGTCGAAAGGAGTGTGGGATTTGTGATCAAAGGATGAGAACAAATCCCTGGAGGATGGCACTGTATTCAATACGAGACGATTTTCCAGCAGGTGCGAGCGGGGACGAGGAGCGTCGCCGTAACTAGTGTCCTGTCGCCGAGAAATCGTTACCATGAGCCAAGCCGCTTGCTGCCGCGCGCGGCTCAGCGGCGGTCGGGGAACGCGGTAAGAACCGCTCCCTAACGGTCGCGGCTCAGTAACGGCAGTCGCGGCTCAGTAACACTAGTCGCGGCTCGGGAACGCTAGTCTCCGCGACGGGCCACTAGCGCAACAGACGCTCGATGGGGCGACTGGGGACGGCGCGGCGGAGGCTGTCCGGGGTGGTTTACGAAGAGGGGAGAAGACGAATCACGGCGCCTGCCGAAGGGTGGTTGCGGCCGAAGGCGGCAGCGCAGGGCGGAGGTGGAAAGCGGGGCGTGGTGGCGGCGTGCGATGGAGCGTAGAATTGTAGTCCAAACCGGCAGAATGAACTACTACGACGAGCTGGGCGTGGGTTGCGATTGCAGCACCGAGGAGCTGCACCGGGCATACAAGACGCTGGCCCGGCTGATGCATCCAGACGGTCAGGTGGATGAGAAGCTGCGGGCCATGGCCGAGCGCCAGATGACGCGCTTGAACGAGATTCTGGCCACGCTGACCGACGCCGACAGACGCCGCGAATACGATCAAAAGCTGGCCGCCGAGGAACGGCCGGTGAGCGAGATCGTAGTGCTCCCGAGGCCCGTGAGACCGAGGTTCACGCGGCGGCCGGAGATGCGGGCGGGGTGGAAGCGAGTAGTGCTGAAGCAGCGGTATTTGCTGCTGCTGCTATGCGGACTGCTGGTGGCGTGCGTCGGAATCTGGCGCTATATCGAGGACGAGCTGGTGCTGACGGAGAGTGGGCCGCGGACGATTCCGGAAGCGGTCGCAGCGGACACACCCGCGGCTCCGGCGCGGCCAGGGCCGCAGGGCGACGAACGGGGTTCGTTAAGAAGAGTGGCGCCGGCCCATGCTGCATCGGCCGCGCGCGTCGAGGAGAGCACGGCAACGCCGGCTGGTGACGGCGCGGAGAACGAAACAGCGCAGCGTTTGGAAGGGGCGGCCAGTGCGCCGTCCGGGGCGGAGACTGCGGCGGCTGCCATTCCGGACAAGATGGAAGCGCCGGCATCGATCAGCGGGGCCGTCCAGACGGGGGCGGCTGGCCGCGAGCCATCATTTGCCGGAAACTGGTTCTATTCTCCCGAGTTCGGAGAAAAGGCCGATGCCGGCTCGTATCCAGCCCAGTATATTGAATTCATTCTGGTGGAAGACAATGGGAATCTCGTTGGGAATTATCGTGCCAAATATAGAGTGCCCGACAAGGCAATTCTTCCTGAAGTTCTATTTCACGCCCGAGGCAAGCCAGACGGCAAGAAAGCGACTAGAATGAGCTGGTCATCCAAGGACGGAGCCAGGGGGACAGTGGATCTCACATTGCGCTCCGCTAATCTGATGAGAGTGGTGTGGTGGACTTCGGAGTTCGGCAGCCGGGCGGCATTGGCCTCGGGGGAAGCCTGGTTAATCCGGCAACGGGAACGATGACGGGCAGACGCGCAGCAGGATTCGTGGCGCAGGCGGCGTGGCTGGCCGCGTTCGCGGCCGCGGCGGTGTGGTCGGTAAAGGTGGGAGTGGCGGACGGATGGGCGGGGCTGGAGACGGCGGCCGGAACGGAGCAGGCCATCGCGTGGATGCCGCAGCGGGCCGAGTATCACGTCCGGCTGGCGTTGCTGTTATCCGACACAGACGCGAGCAGATCGGAGGCGGAGCTGCGGCGCGCGGCGGCTCTCCAACCCACGGACGCGCGGACGTGGATTGAACTGGGTCTGCGGCAAGAGGCGCGAGGCGAGTACGCCGAGGCTGAGCAAAGCTTGTTGCGCGCTTGGGAGGAAGACAAGCAGTATCTGCCGCGCTGGACGTTGACGAATTATTATTACCGGCGTGACGACACGGAGCGCTTTTGGGAGTGGGCCGCGTCGGCGGGGCGGATGACGCCCGGCGACCCGATGCCGCTATTCCAACTGTGCGGCAGAGTGGTGGAAGACGGGGGCCTGATGGAGCGCCTGGCGGTCCGCGATCCGGATGTGCGCGCCGCCTATCTGGCGTATCTGGTGGGAAGGGGGCGGGTGGAGGTGGCCGGCAAGGCGACGGCCGGGGTGCTGGAGGCAAACCGGAGCGTGGACGTGCCGCTGCTGATGACGGCGTGCGACCGGATGGTGGAAGACGCGCGCCCGGGGCAGGCGCTTGCGATCTGGAATCAGCTTGCCGCCCACGGCAGGATCCCGTTTGGGACGTTGGATCCGGCACAGGGCAGGAGCCTGACCAACGGCGAGTTCGCGCTCGCTCCGACGTCGCGCGGCTTTGACTGGCGTCTACCGGATGTCGAGGGCGTCAGCAGTGCGCGCGAGGAGAACCGGCCGGGTCTGCGCCTGACCTTTTCGGGCCGGCAACCGGAGAGTTGCGAGGCACTCGTCCAGTACCTGCCGGTTTTGGAAAAGGAGAGCTTCGAACTCAGGTTCGTCTATCAAACTTCAGGCATACCGGCCGGGAGCGGTCTGAGCTGGCGCTTGACGGACGTGAATGGCGGAGGCAGCCTGGTCCTCGGGAAGGCGGGGGAGGACGGAAAGGCAGGGGGCGACGTGACGGGTCTTTCCGCGGACGTTGAGGCGCAAGGCAAACTGGCGTTTGTCGCGCCGGCGGGATGCCGGTTCGTCCGTCTCGCGCTGACCTACCTGCGGGCTACGGGGACGACCCGCATCGAGGGGTATATCATTCTGCGGCGGATGGCACTGTCGCGCACGACTCAGCTTCCGTCGGAGGCGGGCGGTCGTTCGCGGGTAACGTAGTACAGGAAAAGAACGAAAAGCAGGAGCGCGCCGCCGTAAAGCAGAAACTCCCGGCGCTTGCGTTTCAATTGCTTTGAGGCCCGGGCCGCTTTGAGCATGTGGGCCGCGGAGGTCTCGTCCTGCGCCACCGCTTCGGGAAGATGATAACGGAAGCGAAGAAAGCGATGCTGGCACGCGTCGCAGCGGTAGGGATAGAAGGCAATCAGGCTTGCCAGCCGCTCCGCCACACGCTTGCGATGAGAACGGTGTGCATGATCGGCCTTACACTTTGGGCAATACATCGGATTCGCCTATTCAACACTGATCTTCGATCAAGATCTCAGATACCACTCAAGGTTGTATCCAACCAATGAAAGTGAGTGGAGGAAACTAAGACAGTTTCAGAACGGCCACCAGCTTCTAGCGGACTGCGTCAGGACCTGTTTTCCTCCGGGCAGGGACAGACCCTCCACGACGGCGTGGGGGTTCTCATAGAAGAGAAACTCCGCTGCGTCCTGGCCATATAGCGATTGAACGACCGCGTAAGCTTCGTCCAGGCGGGGATGACGGTTCGCCGGATCGTGCGCGTCACTGGCGACGATGTGGACCAGTCCACGCGCCAGTAGTTTCCCTGCCGCGGATTTGGCCGAACGGCCGAAACCGCCGGTAATCGAGCGCGCGGTCACCTGCACCAGGCACCCCTGTTCCACCCAGGCCTCTACGCGGCTCAGCTTCCGCTGCAGAATGGGGTTGCGCTCGGGATGAGTCACTATGGGTACGATGCGGGCATCGAGGAGCCGGTTGAAGACACTTTCGGTGTGACGCCCAACACTGGAATCCGGGCACTCTACTAGCAAATACTGCTTACCGTTGATCGTGTACTTGGAGGGTTGGTCCAGCAGGACGTCGATGTTATCGAAACTAAGATGAAAATCGCAGCCGCGGAGGAGTCTGGGATTGCCGCCGCTGTGAGCTATCAGTTCCAGGATCCGCGCCTCGATCAATTCCTGTTGGTAGGAGTACTCAGCGTTGGAGTGCGGCGTCGCGACAATCACGGCCGTACCGTGCTCGCTGGCGGAACGAAGCATGGCAAGGCTGTCTTCGATGCTGGCAGACCCGTCATCCAACCCCCACAGCACATGACTATGAACGTCAATCAGGCCGGTGGGAGATAGGGGTTCAACCACCGGGGTGGAGATCTCCGCGGGCACAGATTGGAGTTGAACCCGGATGTGCCACTCGCGACGTTCCTTCCAAGCGATCTCTACTTGCATGTACTACGACTCTTCCAGTCCGGCCATTATTCCCGCCCCGATGATGGCACAGGTCGAAGTGTGTCTCACGTCCCTCTGTGTTAAGCCGCAAAGGTCAAGGCAGGCTTCAGTCCACTGCATCGAAGGGTCCCATCAAACATAAGAAAACCGGCGCATCCGACCGCAGTTTCCGATAACTGGTGAAATTCACAACTCCCTAAAGGCTAGCTCGGGTTTCGCAGCGACAATTTGTAATGGAGAATCAGCCGCCGACTCAGCCGCTCGCCGATAGCGCCGCAATCGAGTCTTCGCGCCATGTGCTCATCCCGATTTCGATTTGTTCGATTGGCACGCCAGCCTTGCGGCACTGTTCCAGTATGCGTCGATGATCATCCGTGAGCCTCTCTCCGGAAGGCACAACCAGAAGATCGGCGCGCAGTTTACGAAGAAGAGCAAGTGCGTCTTCACCGGCATAGTGCACGGTGACACCGTGAATATGCAAGCGATCGGCGGCCGGGTCCGGATCAATAACGGCTACAGGAGCGGCATTCATAGGTCCGCTTCGTTGCAGCACAAGGACGGTGAGCGCAGTAGCTCCATTGGCGCCCAGTACGGCCGCCCTCCGCGCGCCTACCGGCATGGCCAGAGTCTGCCAAAGGAGCCGCATCGACAACCTAAGGCCTGCAGCAAAGGCGAGCACCAGAAAAGCGTAGAGCAGAATGACACCTCGCGAGTAGTCGCGTATACCCAAGAGCCAAAGCGCAAAGACCGCGGCGGCGGACCCTGCAATTGAACAGCGACCGAGAGCGTAGAGATCGTGTGCACCGAACCATCTCCAACCTGAGTCGAAAGTGCGAAAGCCTATGGAAGCGAGCGCGTAGCAGCCCATGACAATAGGCAGGGAGAAAAGGAACTGGTGTAACGGCGGGCCAAGAAACGCGTTTTCCCATCGAATGAGAAACGCCCCCAACAATGCGACACCCGCGAGAAGCGTATCGACGACGAGAGTAACTCCAGCTCGCAGGTTGGGGGTGAATCTACGGATCCACCTAGCCCGGAGCGGGGCAGTTTCAGGTATGACGTAGGCTGGAAGACTGGCTAGAAAAATCCCGAATACGCTGACACCGCTGATCAGCAGGACCGATATGGCAAGAACTCCAATGGGCATCGAGTAGGTCAACAGACCAGCTGAGGCGCCTAGCGCGGCGAGCAGCCATAGCAACCAAACCGCCTTTCGTTCGGTCAAACCTAATGACACTAAACGGTGGGAGCTATGGTCACGGCCTCCCACAGAGATCGGCCTGCCGGCGCTGCGGCGTAGCACCGAGACCAGAAGAGTGTCGAAAATAGGGTAAAGGAAGGTCAGGGCAGGATAAAAGAGTGTTGAAACGAACACGCGCGTGTGTGGCACCGGGCTGGCTATCGCGAGTGCCCCGAGGGTAAAACCAATAAACATGCTCCCGCAGTCACCCATGAAGATCCTGGCGGGTTTGCGATTGAAGATCAAGAAGCCGAGGACCGACCCCGCAAGGATCACCAGTAATAGTGCTCCTCCTGCTTCATGATTCCGGAGAGCTAGAACGAACCGAGAACAGCATATGATCACGGCCACGCCGGCGCACAGTCCGTCCATGTTGTCGATGAGGTTGAACGCGTTCGTAATGCCGGCGATCCACAGGAAAGTTATGGCGAGATTTGCCCATTCCCAAGGAGTGGCCCGAAAGACAACGCCGTTCGCAATGACGATAACGACGGCAACCGATTGGCCAGCGAACTTGACCAAGGGACGCAATTGCACACGATCGTCGAGAAAGCCTAACAGCGAGATGAACGCTCCGCCCACGGCGACAATCCGGTAGTGGTCCGAAGCGAAGCAAAGATAGCAGCAGGCAGAGGCGATCAATATCGCCAGACCACCAGTGTTCGGAGTCGCTTTTCCGTGCCATCGGTCAGATCTGGGCTGGGCCACGAGCCGCAGTCGTAAGCTCCAACGAACGAGCAGATAGGTTAGTCCGCAGCTCAAGAGTACCGCGGAAAGAAAGGCCAAGGCTTGGGTCGTCGAACGTAGAATCATTACGCAGGCTGTGGCACCGGAGATGGAAACCGGCCTCTCAATTGGTTGGCTGAAGCCTCGACCGTGTGGGTGCGCATTTCATTTGCCACAACATCGATGACGGTTTCGAGCGGAGTTGTCGGGCGGTAGCCGATGAGGCGTTCGAGTTTAACCAGTGAGGGAACGCGGCGAAACATATCCTCAAAACCCTGTCCGTAGACTTCTTCATATGGCACACGAATGATCTCGGATTGCGAGTGCAGTCGGCCGCGGACAAGACTTGCCAAGGCGGCGATGCTGATTTCCTGGTCATTGCCGATATTGATGATCTCTCCGACCACACCATCCTCTTTGGCGATGCGGATCAATGCTTCCACTGCGTCTAGAACGTAACCGAAGCACCGGCTCTGGGTGCCATCTCCAAACACGGTGATCGGCTCGTTCTGAAGCGCTTGACGGATGAAGTTTGGCAAGACCATGCCATAGCGCCCAGTTTGTCGAGGGCCAACGGTATTGAACAGTCGGACAATAGTGACTGGAACATGCTTCTCATTAAAATAGGCGAGGCCCAGAAACTCATCGAGAGCCTTCGAGCAGGCATAGCTCCATCGTCCTTTACTCGTAGGCCCCATGACCAGATCGCCATCCTCTGAGAACGGCACCTTTACGCTTTTGCCGTACACTTCGGAGGTCGAGGCGATTACGACTCGCTTTCGTTTCTTGGCGACAGCGCGCAGAACTACCTCAGTACCGTGGACATTCGTTTCGATGGTGCGAACTGGACTGTCAACAATGAGCCGCACGCCAACGGCAGCGGCCAGGTGGAATACAACATCGCAGCAGTCAACAAGTTCCGCGACCAACGGCGCGTTAAACACGGTGTCGATGGTGTACTCGAACTTTGGAAGACCTTTTAAGTGGGCGACGTTCTCAAAGGATCCGGTAGAGAGGTCGTCCAGCACAGAAACCGACCAGCCCTCATGGAGACAACGCTCCGCCAGATGAGAGCCAATAAAGCCGGCACCTCCGGTGATGAGTACGTTCATAACTGTGTCCTTTAGGCGTGCGTTGAGACAGTTTGCCAGGCGGTTTGAAGATGAGGCAGCTTACGCGCCAGCAACTCTCGATAGAGAGAGTCCAGGTTGGAGAGCAGTGCTTCCTTTCGGTAATGAGCCGAGGCAAAGAGGCGAGCCGACTGACCCATTTCGACAACTCGCTCCGGAGCACGAGCGAACTCGGTGAGAGCGCGGGCAAAGGTGTCAGGATGGGGCTCAGCGAGCACGGCATTATCAAACCACGCCGCGCCAGGTGTGAGGTTGTGAGCTTTGCCACAAGTCATGTCTACCACTCCGCCTACGGCCGTAGAAAGGAACGGCCGGCCGGCGGCCATTCCCTGAATAAGCGCGACGGGGGTTCCTTCGTTGCGGGAAGTTTGGACGACAACATCGCATTCCGCCAGGAGCGGGGTGATGTCATGTTGCCAGCCATGCCAAACCAACTGAGGCGCAAGAAGGGGCAGGGCGGCTTCAATCAGGTGCCGGTCGGGACCATCGCCAGCAAGATGAAACTCGAATTGGTGGTTGCTCTTCCGGACAGAGGCCGCGGTTTCGAGCAAGAGTCTAACATTCTTGACCTCCACGAGCCGACCGAACCAGCCCACGCGGATCGTACTGCTCGGCGAAGGTAGGGGCAGTTGAAAGAAAGGAGCGAGGTCCAGCCCGAGCGGTACCAAACGAAACTTGGACCGTGGAGCGATACACAGTTCGTACGACAACTCCGTTAATTGTTGGCGAGAAATAACGCAAATAGCATCGGTCCGCCGGGCGAGTAAGCGTTCGATGGCGAGAAAGATGGCACTCACGGCAGGAGAGAAGTAATGGCGCAGGCTGTTGCCGTGGAAGGTGTGGATGATGACTGGTACGCCTGCCAGAATGGCAGCGGTACGACCGAGACAGCCGGCCATGGCGGTGTGAGTGTGCACAATGGCGGGGCGTTCGTTGCGGATGGCGCGCCAAAGCTGCCAAAGCGCCTGCAGATTGCGGACCGGAGACACAGAGCGAGAGAGCGTTGAAACGCGGCGGATCGGGGCAGACGGATCGAGCAGGTAGCTCATATCGCCTTCGCCATCTTCGCAATCGCCGGCCACCAAGACGCAGTGGTATCCTAGCGCTGGCAGTTCGCGCGTAAGGAGGCTCGTCTGAATGGCAGGACCACCGATGTTGAGACGGGTGACGATACGAACAATCTTCAGAAGGTCGTTGGACATCACGTTTGGTCAGCGGCGGCCGGTATTTTGACGACTGTGTGCTTACCGCTTCGCGTGCGAGGAATGTCATCCACAAAATGGAACACGACAGGTACTTCACCGATACGTTCATGAACCTTGTGCAAGAACGTGTTCTTGTCCTTAACCGCAAATGCCTGTGAATCGGCTACCAGATATACTTGCAGGGCGCTGTCGGACATCTCGACCTGGAATTTCAGCACGGTGCTGACGCCCTTTACGCAATCGCCGATTTGCGAACAGAAAAGCTTCCCTCGCTCGGGCACCTCAATATAGTCAGTGGCTCTGCCCTGGATCGAATCCACAATCGGCGTTTTCCATCCGCAAGAACACCGACGCTGCTGAGACATCTTGATCCGGTCGCCGATGCGATAGCGAATAATCGGCGTGCCGGTCGCAAAGAATGGCGTAACTAGGATTTCGCCTTCATCCGCGGGACGTCCGTTCTCATCCACAACCTCGATGACACCAGTGGACAAGTCCAGGTGGAGATTCCCAGCAGGGCACTCCACTATGAAGGGAGTTCCTTCCGCCGCGCAATACTGGTTTCGGACTTTACAAGCAAATACTCCTTCCATCACTTCGCGCTGATCCGGAGTCAGGGTTTCACTGGTAACAAAGATCGCCTTGGGCCTGAAGGGTAAGAGAATCCCGCTGGACCTAATAAACCGCGCCATTTCGGCTATGGCTGAGGGGAATCCCGAAAGGAACGATGGCTTGAAACGACAGAGGTCTTGAGCATAGGCGCCGAGCCGATCCCGGCTCATGTGAAAAGTGCTGTAATATCGGATTCTGTACAACCAGTCATTGCGCCAGAAACGTCCTGCCCGTGCATCGGCGTCCCAGACCAAATTGCGCCCGGAGAACCAGGCGACCTTGGCGCATCCAAGACGGAACCCGTGCATTTCCCAAAAGAGATCCAGGATGGCAAATCGCTGCTGAAGGTCCTGCTTGCGACTGTATACCGTAATTCCGCTGCCGGTTGTCCCGCCAGTGAAGCACGGGACTAGCTTGCTTTTCTCGCCAACGACTATTTGGTCGATATTACCCTGCAACTCGGCTTTCTCTAGAATGGGGATATCGTTGAGTACAAGCCGGGGCGTTGGCGAGAGTCTGGTTCGATAGAAGGGAGAATTCTCGGCGGCATATCGGAGAAGCCAGTCCAGCCTCTTCTGTTGCAACTCCATCAATTCCTCAAGGCTTAAGCGCCGCCACTCTCGATAGCGCCTTTGCCAGAGAGCGTACTCTCCCATCCGGCGCGACAACTGCAGGCGCGTACTGCCGGCGGTCACTGCGGCGTCTCTAATCGCCGGCGGAAACAGTTCCAACACTCGATTCAACAAGGTTCCTCTGGGGATTCGTTCTGTGACTCGCCAAGTACTCAATGTGACCGATCCACCCCCGTGGAGGGCGGAACAGCGGAATTACCTTCCCCGGGATGTCATCTGCCGTGGCGGGCGACCCGTTCAGAAGGAATTCAGCGGCGGCGGCAGGCGCAGAACTCAGTGGGAAGTCTTGCGCCAGAAATGCTTCCCGGATTAGCGGTATGAGGCCTGGGTCAAAGCCCATTAGAAGCGCTGCCCCAAGGTCAGCGAAACAGGGTTCGCTTGAAAGCACCAGCACGCCGTCTTTGCGGCTTCGGACATGGATGGGGCCGTCGCCCTCACCGGAGACGATACCTTCCAGAAGACAGCAGATCTTG
Source organism: Terriglobia bacterium (assembly GCA_963838205.1). GTDB lineage: Bacteria > Acidobacteriota > Terriglobia > Bryobacterales > Bryobacteraceae > CAIVVT01. Next base: position 51,717 of record CAWIQF010000007.1, read on the forward strand.
CGGACCGGAGTTGTGGAAATACTGCCGTCGCGTTTACCGTATATCAGGCACTTGTTGATGTCCAGCGCCATGCGCCATGCCGTATCGTTTCCGTGCCAACTCCCGCTAATGTCGATTTTGAGCACTAGGTCAAGAATCCTGCCAAGCGTTTTGTGTAGGATTCGCACGCTGTTGGGGCAGTCAACCGTGGCGCGATTGCCCAGAGCGGCATAGAGGCGTGTCAGCAAAGTGGAGCGCCGGAATTCGTCATTACCGAGTTGCGCTGAACCGTGACGGTGATGCGCGAGGCACTCCTTCCGGCTGACAGCTCCGACGGCGCCTTTCAGTGCGCCTGTCATGGCCACCTTTCCGTGTGTCTTGAGCTTGGCCACGTGGAAGATCACATCGCTGTCCACTACGTCCCGGTGGAGCTTATAGAGGTGGCTGCCTTTGCGATGGAAGATGTTGGTCGCATCGCTACCGTAATCCTCGACGCGGAAGTCTGAAAAGGCCCTTTCGGGTAGCGTATCGAGAAAACTGCTAGTGCCGAGGTCGAATGTGACTTCGTCTCGCGGATCCAATACACGAGCAGACGCTTTGGCACCGAGGGAAGTCACTCGCGATATATACAAGCGCAGGTCGCGAGGTCCCACTTCACAGCCCGCATGGCGCAGGTAGAACTGTCGCAAACAAATGGATCCATTTTGCTCAGTCAGCTTGTCCATCCTAGCCGACTGGACCGGCGCGTTGCCGAAGGTAACAAGAGATGCGTCTCCCGTTGCGATAATGATGTAATCCAGGACGACGCGTATGACGGAGGGGTGGGTCAACATCGCGTCAAAAGCGTCACGGCTCTGCATCGGCCGTCGCTCCGTGACGAAGTTGACCAGGGTAAAGACTGTCTGGCCGCGCCTTATCCATTCGCCCAGAGGATTCCAGTCAGCCGTACCATAACGGGGTAAATCCAAGCGCATTTCGCGGAACAATTCCCGCACCATTCGGTAGACAGGATTCGGCTTGGGCGACAGGTGTGCGAATGGATATTCCGGATAATGCTCGTCAGGCGAGAAAAAATACTCCGACTCGGGGTAGTGCAGTCCCCGATCGGCGTTCCGTTTGATTCCCACCTGAACGGAGTCCGACGGAGTCGCTGCTTCGGGCATGCTACGCGTATTTGCCTGTGCACTCTTCGTGGCGCGTGCCAGGATGGATTGAAGGAGGAGTTCCGCACCGCTCTCCACTTCACTCTTAGAAGTGGAACACGTGAATCGGACGACCTGTCTCAACAATCCAACTGTAGCCAGTGTACGATAAATGACCTCTTTCATTCTAGTGACGGCAACCTCGCGCAACCGACACACCGTGCAGGTACGGTGAGAGTGGAGCTGGAGGATTTCCCGGTATTGTCGCAACGACATGAGCGTTTTACTCGCGTCGAGAGTTGTGAACCGGCTGTAGTACAGTAGCGGATCGTCGATAGAAGCGATATTGGGGCCGCCACCCACGCGCAGCCACAACTCCATATCCTCGCAGCGAAGGAATTGGCCACTGTACGGATTGTCGCGGAACCATTCCAGTCGTCCCGTGACTGTGGGGTGGAACAATTGGAGATATGAGAACTTGCGGCACAGGCGTACATGGCGAGTAATCCGGCGATCGATGATAGAATAGTCCGTGTCGATGAAGTAAGCGCCAGTGCCGACCAGGTCTACATCCGGATGAGCGTCGAGATACTCGACCTGCCTCCGGAGTCGAGCGGGATGCATGATGTCGTCTGCGTCCATTCGAGCCAGGTAGCGTCCGCGCGCCAATGCGGCTATCTGGTTCAGCCGCGGTGCCAAGCCCAGATTGCTGCAATCGTCCACCAGTCGCACGCGTTGTCCGTCCAAATATGGCCTCACAACCTTAACACTGCCATCGGTCGAACCGTCGTTAGCAAGCAACAGTTCGAAATCGGTGAACTCCTGTGCCAACACCGACTCGATGGCGTAGGCGATCGTTGACTCACTATTGAAGAATGGAATCGCGACCGTCACCATTGGTGCATTCATACGCCGATTTGTCGGAATAGCTTTTGGAAGCGGTGTTGCCACAAATGCTGTGAGGATGTCCTGTCGTGATAAGCGTTAGCGATACGCTGGCGCTCATTGTCGTGGGCAAGATAGTAGCGCGCCTTCTCCGCACAATCGTTCAAGTCATGAAAGGGAACATACTCCTTGTATGGGGTGTAGTACTCCTCGAGCGCCGGGTTGCTGTTCGTTAGCATGAGAGTTCCCGACAGCCCCATCTCAAACGCACGCCCTTTCAGTTGCAAGCTCATGCTTGGAACGCTGGCCTCCATGGGCGTGAAGGAAATCAAGCTGCGATTCCAGACGTCGTGCACTTGTTGAAAGGCGAGCGGCCGCCCGCTGAGCCAGGGAATGCGGGATGAACCCGGAAACTCGGGAATACCCAGTTTCATCAATCGTGAGCCCGCGCCGAATACTTTCAAGCCGGCCTTCCGCGACAACGTCCTGCAGTCTCTCACCCGTGTTCCGTACAGGCGCCCTACAAACGTAAAGGCGTGATCTTTTGGAGAGGCAAACTTGGCCAAGCGGTCGTAGCAGCCCCACTGACTGACAAGCAGGTTCGGATAAGCGTTTTTGTTGGACGAATATACCTCCGAATACGTGGTAACCATAAAAGTGAAGAGGGGAGCCATGCAGATCGTATGCTCCCACTGCCAATCATCGTCGCTGTTCCAAGCAACCAGAACCGTGTGTCTGCTGCCATCTCGGATCGCCGCGCGCGGCATTTGATCCTGGCCCGGGGTCTGATACAAGACGACATCGTAGCCGCCGGAGCGCAGGCGCTGAAGGAACTTCTCACCACACGCGTCAAAACCGTAGCGAGCGTTAGTCTCAAAATGGTCAAAATGTTGTACTGAATGGCCGAGATCGAGGAGCGGGTCCGTGAACCAATGCCACATGGGCTCAATGGCTCCGCTGGCACCATAGTAGTGTTTTCTGACAACGCTTAGGATTCTCACTGTGTTCGCGGTAGGATTACGACACCATTGTGTGACATATACGGTTGTATAGATCCTCGTGCTGGGACACCACGGAATTCCAGTCGTGCCTAGCCACAGACTCGTGCTCTGCCTTCTAAACCGAGACGGCGACGTGCCGCGGCATCGTGGAGGAGACTCAGGACGGCTGACCGCATTTCGTCGAGGGATCGCACTACAAGACCGCCGGCGTTCTCTCGGACGCATCCGACGTCAAAGGACACCCAGGGTGTGCCGGCCGTCATGCTTTCGATGATTGATAGCGGAGACGCCTCGCAAGATGATGTGCAGACTAAAATGTCCGCCTCCTGCACTGCCGCTATTACGTCAGCGCGCGGCGCGCCCTGACGGAGATCGACTCCCCGTTGGAGCTTGCTCTGAACGCAGCAGCGGTACCAGCAGCCTCCCTTTATGCCTAGCGTGCCGAGATTGTATTTTGCTGCCGGGTAGTTGCCGCCGATGATTGTGGCGGCCAACTGCGGAATCTCGCGCCTTACCTCTCGGGCGAGTTGAAAGAACCCCTTATGACCTTTGAGGGGGCTATGGTTCGATACGGTCACGAGCCATGGGCGGTCGCCGATTTGCCATCGTTTCCGGATGCCTTGACGCTCCTTCGCCCAGCACTCAAGATCGGCGCCGTTTGGAATGACGGTCGGCGGGGGCAGCCCAAATGCATTACAGAACCTGGTATCTTCAACCAGTTCTGAAAGACTGACGACTGCATGCATTTTACGTATGACGTCCGCCAGGCGGCCAAAGTATTGCTGGTAAGCCGGGTCCGTAAAGGCCGAGATTCCGTGGAAGACAAAGACTTTTGCCGCCGGGAGAGCGCTGATATGCGGTAGCAATGCATCGGTCGTCCAGATTTGCGCACAATGCATCACGATTGTATCCCAGGGAGAAGCGGTCACGAAAGTGACATATTCTCTGACGGCGCCTGCCATTCCGAAAACACGATTTCCTTTGACAGCAAAGCGGTGGACATAAACGTCGTCCAATATCTCGAAGGATGAAGTACCAGCTCGAAGTTGCGTCGCAACGTGAACTTCATGGCCGCGAAGCGCTAAACGCCGCGAAAGCTGACTGACTACCTCCGATATGCCGGACACATCGGGCGGATAGCTGTGCGCAGTGAACAAAATGCGCATATGGTTTCGCGTTAAATCGTGTAGATCAGTCGCAGGCTGAAACGTCGTCCATATTGTGCATTATCAGGCCCTTTGCTGCTGGATCCTGAGGCAATACTTAACTACCGCACTGCCTGTTTGCGTCTTGTGTTTGCGCGTTATCCACAAGATGATATAGGCGGGACATAAAGAATATATAAGAATTTGAGAAAGGACGCCTATTGAATAAATACTTAATAAAGCCACCCAAAATGATAACATGAATATTGAGAACTCTCTAATTGCGCAGGTATTGTTACTTGCTAAGTACATTGTCTGTAAATAATATATTGTTTTCCCTAAGAAAAAATATCCTATGAAAACTCCGGGCAGATGCAAATTGTAAAACAATTCAAAATAGAAGGGTATCACCTGGTCCGCAACGCTGACGTCTCCATAGATCAGCTTGTTGTATACAGTTTGACCGCTATTGTCGCGGAACCGTTTGCCGAGGACTGGAATGGGCGACAGAACGGAGTCGATGAGAGTAAATCGACAACAAGGCGGCTCACCAGCCGTGTCTAAGCGGTGAAAAGCCGTAGAGGTCACAAGGATGTCGGACAACTCGGCTTCTAGTGACGTCGGTGCCTTGCCCAGTTGATCAAGCAACTGGAACTCTGCGAGGGCCGTCTTGCCCGAACGATACGTAGCCCAACTGGCGGCCAGGAGCAGCAGCACACCAAGGATCACGGTGAAGGCAAGAAGCGGCAGGCGTCTGATCCGGTTGGAAAACACTGTCAGGACGCCGACGACGGGAACCAGCATGGATGCCCTGTTAAAGCTGGCCGAAGCGAGGATAATCAAAGGCAACACTGCCACTGTTAATACCGTAGCGCTTAGGACACGTGTCGCATTGGGTAGACGGTCGATCGCGTAACACCAAAAACCGACTATGCCAAACGTCAGGAATGGCTTCAGTAAGACGCCGCTGACACCCTGCCACGTGCTGGACAGATTGGCTGCTAGTTCTTTGTGGCCCTCCGGGTGGGACAAATGGTATAAATACAATGAGATGCCATCATAATATAAGTACAGCGACAAGCATCCGAGGGCAATAAAGCAAACCACGATTCCAAGTTCGCCGCGAAGTAGTTGCTGGGTGACTCTTGCTCCATCCCCACGCGGCTGGCGGGCACGACCCACACTAAGGGAATAGCCGATTACATAAGCGACGAAGGCGCACCCAAGAAGCATCAAAACGCTATTAACCGCGGTATCGGTGGCATGAATGTGCCTGGGGATAAGTGAGTAAGCATCGAAAAGCGTAAGATTAAGTGGCTCCCCAAATACTTCCAGCAGAAAGAAGATGATCACCATGTTGTGTGGAGTAAGGGGCTGCCTCCAGTCCGGTCTCGACCGCGGCACCAATGTCAAGGTGATCGGCATCAGTAGTGCAAGGATGAACAGTGCTGGCAGCGCGTAGTGGCCTGCGCTTACTAAATAGGTGACGGCCGCACTTATGCAAATGGCGTAGATAACGTAGGGAAACCGTCTCACTGCGGGAGGTCGTCTTTGATTGATGGTGAAAGGAACCGGCGCTGCTGGATAATTGCTTGTATTCACTGGCATCGCGATTCTGGGGTCTATAATGGAACTGTTCTCGCACGCACGGAGTGCAGCCGACTGAAACCGATGAGCGTGCTACGCCAGTATGCAATCGCGCGAAAAATCATCCACGCCTCGGCGATTCGCTAAGTTTGGAATACACCCGCCAGCCTAACGGTGCGAGATTTGCCAGCGCCAACGCAACAGTCATGCCGATGGTAATCCCGAGCAACCCATATGAAGCGCACAGCGTGGCTCCGAGCACGCCAGCCACCAGCGCCTGTGCGGTATAGCAGATCAACTGCGAACGCAAATCGGTAATACTATGCAAGAACGTGCTAACCCAGTGGGCGATGCCCTGGAGCACGAGCCAAATGCCCAATATTCCCAGGATGGGCCGGGGCACGAAGAGAGATCCATGAAGCCACAGATTCACAACCATTGGACCGATCAAGACACTTGCGACCGCATACAGACCTAAGAGACTTACAGTGACTCCAACTAGCGGGACGTATTGCTTGCGAATATGTTCCAGATCACCCTTGGCCCAAGCGATGGTGAATGCTGGCCAGAAGACCGGGACAATTGCCGCAAGGAAGGTCAAGGGCAGCAACGTAACTCGCATTCCAACCGCCAAGATCGCAACGGCGGATAGGCCAGCCAACCGGGACGCAATAAGATTCGGAAGCGCTCCGATGAGGACCTCGATGCACTTGATGCCTAGGAACGATGCTGAGTTCGGTACGACACTGCGTAACAGCGATCGCATGCTACGGGAAGACGCGGGGACCTGGATCATGCCGCGCCGGCGAGCGGGAACCAGTAGTGCGATGCGCGCCACGATTTGCGGTGCGGAGGCTGTGATTGCCAGGACGGCAACTCCAGCGTGCAGATGAACAGCAGTCAAAACAGCGGCGAAGCCGGCGACCAAAGCAAGCGAGTTGTAAAGGTACACCGTACCGAGCAACATTCGTGCCGCAAACATAGCGTCAACAGACGAAAGGGCGACTGAGAGCGCGGAAATCGAAAAACAGGCCAGCGTTAGGCGCTGTACTTCGGCCCTAGGCACCTGGCCCGTAACGCCGTAAAACGCTGACCAATCAACTAAATTGATAAGTGGCAGAAGGAGGAGCCCCAAGAGGACTGCCACGCAACCCAATAGCAATCCACCAGAAGCGTAGTGACGAAATTCGGGTTCGTCCTGCCGAGCATAGGACTCTGCCATTTTGTTCTTGAGCGTTGGCGCCAAACCAGCATCGAGAAGCCCAATGAAGCTAAGCGTGGACATGGTTAGCATCCACAACCCATAGCGCTCCTTACCAAGGTAGGTCAGGGTAATAGGAATGATCAGCAGCGCTATGCCCACGCGCAAGCCTTGGGTTATCAAGGCAGACAGGCTCTGCGACGCAAGTAAGCGGGCCTGGGAACCGAAATGGCGCCGCACAGTATTCATGGCCGGCCGATCTATTGTTCTCGAGAGGGAGTTGCGGAAAAGCACTAAGATCCGTGATCTTCGGAGGCTCGGCCTCTTTCCTACCGCCGCATTCATCAAAGAGTGACCCGTTCGTGATTTGTTGCATCGCTGATTTGCTTTGGCGCCCGTGCTGCAGAAACCCGCAGGAGCCGGAAACGCGCCTCTTGTCTGACTCTCTCGTTGAGTCCGGTGACATAGACTCGCAATACCTCTCCCGCGGAAAGCTCCAGGTGAGAGGCTGAAAGATAGGGATTCTGGTACTCAAACCACGGGTCAACCCAGCCTTGGTTCACCATGTACAGCCACCGTCTGGCGCGAATGTCCAAGTGCCAGAGGAACTGCTGGTAAGCCGCTTCGGCGGGCAATGTTGGTATCTCGGCGACATGGCCGATGTCGTTTCTGAGGAAGAACGCATTGGCCGTATAGCAGACCAGGCGATAGCCCAGGCGCAGGCCGGCGTCAACGAAGCATTGCAGGGGCTGCCCGACGTTGCGGGCGGCCGTATTCCGAGGCAGGAGCACTCCGTCTGTGGGACGGTGTCCGGCGTTGACCTCGACGCAGATGAGGCGCGGCTTGACGTCCAGGCTGCTGAATGCGTAAAAGTCCTCACCATCAATATCGATACTGAGAAAGTCGAGTTCCTCGCGGATGCCCAACGACCTCAGGATCGATCCGACGGTGTTTCGGCCGTCATCGACGAACGCCTGGACGCAAGCGACCTGCTGATTCGCCCGGTAGGTCGCCTGCAGGGACTCAAAGCGGCTAGGCTCGGACTCGATCAAAACACCCCGCCAGCCATTAAGCAGAAGACTTCGCGTGTTCGCAAAGTGGACACCGTCCCAAGCCCCAAATTCGCAGCAAACTCGGTTTGTGCAACCGATCAAGGAAAAAATCGCCGCGATTATGCCGTCCTCACCGTTTTGAGAAAAGACGTTTCTTGCATGAGCGAGTAGACCGCCCTCCCGTCTCTGAGTAGGGATCGATGCGAGAGGAAGGTCAATCATCATAGGTCATACCGGCGAAGAATATTCTGAGTTCCTGCTGGAACAGGATCTTCCATTCGAATCTCCGCGGACTCGGCCATCCGGCTTGCGAGGGCGTTCGCAATCCTTTCGCTGGCCCTGCCATCTCCGTATGGGTTGTGTGGGCGGGCCATCCGCCGGTAAGCTTGTGGATCATCCAATAAGTGCTCGGTCTCTTCGACGATTCGGCGCTCGTTGGTTCCTACAAGCCGGGCTGTTCCGGCTGACACGGCCTCGGGGCGCTCGGTCTTATCTCGCAGCACCAGCACAGGCTTGCGTAGTGATGGGGCTTCTTCCTGAATCCCTCCCGAATCGGTCAGCAAGAGATAGGCCCGGCACATCAAGTCTACAAAGGGGACATAGCCCATAGGATCGAGGAGCGTAATGCGCGGCTGCCCCGCCAGATGTCGGCTTACGGTTCGCCGCACATTCGGGTTGGGATGGACGGGGTAAACGATTTCAACATCATCGCGCCGGGCGAGGCGGAGGATGGCCGCGCAGATCTGCTCAAAGCCATTGCCAAAACTCTCGCGGCGGTGCGCTGTGACGACGATGAGTTTCTTCGAATCGTCAGGGCGGAATCCACTCAGGCCTTGAAGATTGCCGGCATCGAGAGCCTCCTTGACGTGCAAGACCGCGTCAATGCCGGTGTTTCCCGTGACCGTAACAGTTGCGGGGTCCACGCCCTCGCGGTAAAGATTTTGGGCGGCGATTTGAGTGGCGGCGAAGTGATAGGTGGCGATCCTCCCGGTCAGCACTCGGTTCATTTCCTCGGGAAATGGTCCGCGCGGGTCGCCGGTGCGAAGGCCGGCCTCGACATGGCCGACTGGAGTGTTGGCGTAGAAGCCGGCCAAGGCACCACAAAAAGTAGTCGTGGTGTCACCTTGAACGAGTGCGATGTCCGGTCGCTCTTCGGCGAGAACGGGTTCCAGAGCGGCCATGACGCGGGCAGTGGACTGAAAAAGGGTTTGGCCAGGACGCATAAGGTCGAGGTCGTGGTCGGGCACGACCGCAAAGGCGTTAAGCACCTGGTCAAGCATCTCCCGGTGTTGCGCTGTCACGCAGACACGCACCTCGAAGTCGTCGGGGCGGGACTTCATGTGGCGGATGACTGGGCAGAGCTTGATAGCCTCGGGGCGGGTACCGAAGATGAAAAGGACCTTTATCGACATGGGAAACGGATCAATGTCGGAACGTCTTCAGATCGGCGTGCCCTGATTGCCAAATTGGCGGACAACCACGCGACATCAATACAATAGATATTTGTGACAGCCGGCCACTCAGCGTTCCAAATTCCATGCAAGGAGTGGCAGCAAGCGACCTGTGATTTCCCTGTATCAGTGATTCCTGACAATGTGGGACTAACAACTCCAGGTCCGCGTGGTGGATCTTGCCAATGACCCCGTCCTTGCTACGGTCCTTGCCTTCTGTCCCCGACCCCTCAACTACGGTTTTCTAAGGTGGGGAAAATATGGACCGTCTCTATCTTGCGGCCAGCTACTTATGGGGTACGCCTTAGCTTCCGGCGATCGCCGGTGCTGGTCGAGTCCGCTTGGCACCCGCCGAGTGGGCTTTGTTGTTGACTTTCAACCTCTCCGAATAGCAAGAAACCTCTGCTCAACCGTTCGTAGGCTTGTAGTACTTGCTGTAAGATTTCCCGTAGTAGCCGTAGTAGTAATAGCGGTCGCTCATGTCCTGGCGGACCTCGTTGAGCGCGACTCCTATCACGTTCGCCTTGAGGCGTCTCAGGCTGCTCACGACGCTGCCGACGGCGTTCTTGTCCGTCTCGCCGGCCAGCGTGATGACAACGACGCCATCCACGATAGCCGCCATCTGGAGCGGTTCTGCAAAACCGAGCAATGGAGGTGAATCGATGACAATCAGATCGTAATCCGACTCCGCCTCCCTGAGAACCTTCTGTAGGACGCAGCCGAGTTGGTCGGCGGCGCGGCGGGACGCTGGGCCGGCAGGCAGCACATCCAAGTCGGGATAGGGCTTCGGTTTTCGGATGACCTCGCGCCATTCCACCTCTCCCTTGATGACACTAGAAAGGCCGCGCTCATTTTCGATGTTCAAGCGTTCGTGAATGCTCGGGCGGCGCAAGTCGGCGTCAACTAGCAGGGTCTTGCGCTTCTGCAGACTATGGGCGACCGCGAGATGCATGGCAGCGGTAGTCTTGCCCTCGCGCGGTGTGGCGGACGTAATCAATAGCGTGCGTGGTCGCCGCGCAAGATCAGATAGCAGAATCGAGTCGCGGAGCGTTCGGACTGCCTCCTCGTACGCGGAGGCCTGGTCATCGCGCTTGCTGATGGCTAGATCGGAACCATTGGTTCCATTTGATCCCATTGGCATCAGTCGGCCCCGCCAATGCTTCACGACCGGTAGCGAGCCCAGGACTTCGGTCTTCAGGCCCTGCTGGATCTGCTCAGGATCACGGACCGTACTGTCCAGCGTGTCCGCCAGGACGGCCGCACCCACTGCCAGTAGGGTGGAAAACAAAAGCGCCAGCAGTGCATTCAGTTTCAGGTCCGGGAATACGGGTTTATAGGCCGGCCGCGCTGGATCGGCCAGGCGGATGGAGCTATTTTGGAAGCTTGAGTTTATGCCGGCTTCTCTGATCTTGCGAACCAGTTCTTCGTATAGTCCTTTGTCGGAATTGGCTTCTTGCTTCAGGGCTCGGTACTCGAAGGAGCGCGCGTTCAGGCGGTCGAACTCAACCTTAGTCTCGGCTACTGCGCTCTTCAGCATTTCCTCGCGGTTGACGGCCTCGCGGTACTCTACGGCGACGCGCTGGCCGATGTTGTTCTTCAGTGCGTCGAACTGCCGTCCCAATTCGGTCAGTTGGGAGTGTGCCTTGATATACTCCGGGTGGCTGGAGCCATACTGTGCCGACACCACGGCGAACTTCTCGCGGGCTTCATCCAGGCGGTCAGCCAGCTTCCGAAGCTGTTCACCCTGACTGGAGGCTTGCGCGGCCTCGAGGGAACCACCCTTCACGGAGTTATTCGTCGCCTGCTTGCGGACCCGGTCGGCTTGGGCGTTCGTGAGTTCGGTATTGATCTGGAGAAGGCGGGACGATAGGATGCTGGTTCTTTCCTCCGGGTTAATGACGCTGAGATCCCTTTCGAATTGTGCCAGCGCAGCTGAGGAGCGCTCCATCTTCGCCTTCAGTTCTTCCATCTGCTTTTCCATAAAGGCGGACAGGCCGGCCGCGGCTCGGAAACGTATGTTGTAAGTGTGCTCGATATAGCTCTGAGCGATTGCATTGGTGACCGCGGAGGCCAGCTCCGGGTTAGGAGAGCGATAACTGATGAGTAATAAGTAGGTATTGGGCGGCCGCGAGACCTTCAGACGTTTGAGAGTGATGGGAGCGTTCTGTGCCCGTGTCGTAGGCAGGTCACCGTCAAGGGGTGTGATTTCAGTGACAGGAATCTTGAATCGTAGCACCACCGGGCGCAGAACTGAGTCGGACTGTATGATTTTGACTTGGGTGGCCAAAAACTGATCCGAATCGTTGGGGGCCATCCGGGCGGCATCCTGACCAATGACACCGGTCGGTGCCTGGCGGTCGATATCGATACTGGCGGTGGATTCGTAAATCGGAGTAAGTCGTGAGGAGATCAGTATTGTGGCAACTACCGAGAACAGGACGAAAGACAGGATACGCCACTTGTGGCGTTTCAGGATCCAAAGGTAGTGAGAGAGCGGTACGCTCTTTTCCTCGGCCTCCGGCTCGTAGCCATAGGAGGGGTAAACGGTGTAGCGTTCCTGAATCGCGGGCACCATGCCGCCGGGATCGGGAGCGGCGAGAGCGCGGATTTCCTTTTCGTCAGGCTTGGGCATAGTGATTTCGACTTACCTGACTCCCGTGTAGATTAGAGGCTGTTGCGCCAGCCGTGCTGCCGAACAGGAGAATCTTTTCGAGTGCGGCCATGCCGATCTTTCTCCCATGGTCTTCGGGAATGTAGAAAATGTCATTCGCGGTCAGTGGAACATCCGGTGACTTGCGCTGCATGATTTTCCCCAGTTCAACCGGGATTTCGTTCTTCGAGCCGGCGCCCTCGCGACGGTAAATGTAGGCCTGATGGTTGGCGTAGGGCAATAGACCCTCAGCCAGCGCGACCGCCTGCAGAACGGTGGTGTCGGAACCATCCTGTACTGGAAAGACGCCGGGCTTTTTCACGTTGCCCACAACGTAGATCTTGCCAACCTCGGGAACTCGAATCTCCTCCCCGCCCACGAGCTTGACGTTGAGATCGGGGTCGGCCTCATCGATCAGGCCGCGCACCAGAATGCGGCGGGTGAGTGTGATTGGCCTTCCATCCGGCCCGGACTGAGAGTGGCTGACAAGAATCTCGCGGCCGGCATCTTCTCGCAGCCCTTGCGCCCGGGCCAGCGCCTCGAGAAGCGTGGTCGGGCCATCAGCCTGAAAGACCACAGGCATCTTGACGGCTCCGGAAATGCTGATCGGGCGGCTGTGGTACTCAGCGATCGTAACAGTTACATAGGGATCGACAAGAATGTCGCCCTCACGCAGTGCCTTGGCGATAGCAACCTCCAGATCGGCCGGGTAGAGACCTTCCGCCTTGACGCGCGTCTTCAGCATGGGAAGCCGTATGTAACCATCGGCGCTAATGCGGATCGTGCGGCTTAGTTCTGGAGCATCGTACACTGAGACCGCAATCAGGTCATTCGGTCCGACGGCCTGTGCCGGCAGATTGGCGCCCAGCTCCGGTACCATTGCAGGCCGGTTGGGATTCGACTGTTGAGAGGAAGCGCCAACCGTGAAAAAGAGCAGTAATAAGAGCACGCGCATAGTGATACCCGACTCCTGGCAGATGATTCAACACACTTTCTCAACCATGGCTTGGCACAACCACCCTTCAGCCCGGCTTCGCTGGCAGCGTACGTAAAGTTGCCGGGCCGCGCGCTCGAGGCACTTCCGAGGTTGCTAAGTAGAGATCCATGGAGTACTCATCGTTCTCCCTCCAGGACCAGCATCGCCAGCCGCGAGACTCTGCCTTGCAGCGCGTTCAGCTTCTCGTCCAGCTCCCGCACACGCGCTTGCAACTCGGCATCCTCGGACCCCGGGCTCACATCTCTACTTCGGATGAGTTTGAACATCGCGTCACGGGCCAGGTCGCTTACGCAGCGCGCGCCGGTGTCCATGCACATCTCTTTCAGCCGCCGGAACTCGTCGTCCGACACGCGAATACTCACCACCTTGCTCCGCCTGATCAGGAGCGCCATTCAGTTAATTGCCTCGACCATTTCCGGGCCCACCTCGAAAGCTACGCTGCGCTGCAGGAGGTGGATCGACAAGACCAGCCGGGATTGACTTTTCACCTTTTCCAACCGGCCTTCCACACCTTCGAACTCCGCGCCTCGGATCCTGACCCGCATGCCTTCTCTAAGGTACGGCGTCGGCGACGCCACCAGGCCCTTTCCGAGGATGCGCCGCACCGCGTCAATCTCACCCTCCGGCACCGGCGCAGGATCGTCGCCACAGCTCACGATGTAAAGCACCCCCGGCGCACTCCGTGCCACGAGCGCATGCCCTGCGGCGAATTTACAGAAAAGGTATCCATCAAAGAGTGGCAGGTCGATGATCTTGACCCGATCGCTCCACAACCTTCTGGACTTGTATAGCGGCAGAAATACCTCGACTCCCCGGCCCTTGAGATATTCCTCCGCGACCCTTTCATGGCGCGATTTCGTTCGCAACGCGTACCAACAAAGCTGGTCCATTTTCTTGTGTTTTGGGCTCAGAAAGGCAGGCTTCGCCCCTTCCAGTCCCATTTACCTTGTCTCGGAATTAGGAAAAACGACTGCCTCGACATCGGAGTGCCCGGCACTCCAGCGCGGCCTTCGATTCAAACGCGGACGCTTTGTCGCAAGTTTTTCTGCATAGAATACAGAATGACAAGCGTATACAACTTAGGGTGCCAATTTGGTCTGAAAATAGACCAATTTTTGGAAAAACCCAATGTGCTCTAAACTCTAGGGCTGAAGTGCAACGCTATTCGTTCAATTTACGAAACCTTAGTACTAGAACCTTCGTCAGCCAAATCGTATGCCCGATGTGTGGTGAATGTCAATCAGTTTTCGCCTGATCAACCTGTAAGTTATTGATTTTGAAACTATAATACAAACCTCACGTATTTTGTTTTGCATTATACTGTGTCCCCCTCTTTTCGATTTTCTTTCATCACCATAACTCATTTGTAATGACAGGTGTGGACCGTGTTTACGCCTTTCCGCGGTAGATGAATTGTATTGCATTCGTAATACACCCGAAGGCATGGCATGCCCTCACGGCGGCGCACGCCACTTTCGGCAGCCCGCCCGAACCATCATCCGCAGTCTCTATCGAGCCGTTCAGGAAGCAGCGCACGAGCGCCGCGTCTTGTCTGCCAGCAGACCTACCTGGTCTCAATTCATGGTCCGCTGAATGAGTGCAGGTGGGCACGATTCTCTCTCAGAAATTAATTTAATTGCGATTCGGAAATGAGGCGCCGGATTTCGCGGCAATTCATCGAGTTGTTGCCCAAACTGAGGCACGGGAGCCATATTCTCATTGGTGCAATCGCGCTATATTCTGATAATAAATGACTTAGCGAACACGCAGTTCTTGGCGCCGCGACGCGGCACGTTCGCGACGGCGAGGCGTGCGCGTGACCGCGTCGTTTACGCGCCATCGGGACTGGGCCGGTTAAGGGCAATGTTTTCTTTGGTGCGGTATTCGGTTGGACTGAGAGTTGGCCGGGCCGACTGGGATTCCCGAGGCGGTCGGCCGGTAGGCGCCTACGGCAAAGCCCATGTAGACATTTGTCTACGTGACAGCCTGGCAGCCGATTCTGGACTTGAATTTCCAAGTTCCCATGCTAAACTGACCCGGCGGAGGATTGAACGATGGCGGATGTTCCCGATTACTCTCTCGGTACGCCCTGCTGGTTTGAACTCGGTACGACGGACCAACCTGCGGCAAAGCATTTCTACGGCCAGCTTTTTGGCTGGTCGGCGCAAGACTACCCAATGGGGCCGGACGAGTTCTACACCATGTTGAGGTTGAATGGACGCGACGCCGGCGCGGCTTATACACTGCCAGCCAAGCTGCTTGAGCAGGGTGTTAAGGCACATTGGAACGTATACTTCGCCACGCCGGATGTTGACGCGTCGGCCGCGCTGGTTTCCGAACTAGGTGGCGCCCTGATTCAACCTCCATTCGATGTCATGGACGCGGGACGGATGGCGATCTGCAAAGACCCGGGCGGCGCGATGTTCTCTTTGTGGCAGGGTAAGAGACACCGGGGCGCGGCGGTGCTCAACGAGAACAATGCGGTGTGCTGGAGCGAACTGGCGACTTGGGATACCGGGCAGGCGCGCGATTTCTACATCGGCATGTTTGGATGGAAGACGCAAGGCAGCGCGAACATGGCCTCCTACATCGAATTCACTTCGGGCGGTCTGGCGCGCGGTGGATTGCTGCCGATGGACGACGACTGGAAAGGAATCCCGTCGCACTGGGCCATCTATGTCCTGGTGGAGGACTGCGATGCAGCGGCCGCGAAGGTGCGGGAGCTAGGCGGTACGGTGCGTCACGGACCGTTCAGCGCACCGGGCATCGGGCGCATCGCGATGCTGGCCGATCCGCAAGGCGCGGGGTTCTCCGTCATCACACTGGAGCAGGCCGTTTAGCGTCAAGCCTGTTTTGTGCAGGCGCTGGATTCATACGCCCTCGCTCCGCCTTGAAAGCTCGGCCGACTATGCGCGAGTCGCGCTCAGCCTGAGATGGCCATTTCTGCGGCGCCCCAATTAGGGCGCGGCAGAGGCCGCCGGGCACCGGGTTGGAGCACGAGCATATGACACTGTGACAGAGGGTCGAACCGCCTGACGATCGGCCGAACAGAGCGGAGTGTCCGACCGGCGGTTCCCTCCCGGCTCGATTTCCATGCGCACATTCGGCTCAGCGCCTTTAATTGGCACGAAGCTGCACTCGGACAACTGCGCTGCAACGGCTGCTTATGTTTCGGTCTCCGGAACAGAGGCAAATAGACTCTCCGCAAGTTTCTCCGCCGACATCAAAGCGTTCCTGGCCTCCGTTGGCAGTCCCTCGGTCTGCCCCGTGAGGCGGAGCAGCGACAAGAGGCTTTGCCGCATGGCCTGGACCTGGGCGGTCGATGCCGGCAGCGTCCGGCCGCTTGAACTCTCTGGCTCCCGGCCGGTAATCATGTGAATCGTCTTCTCAACGATAGTGCGTGCGCCCTCCGTCTTCAGGAAATAAGCGCGTGCTCCCAGTTCGATAGCCCGCCGTCGAAACTCCGGATCGGCGTTGTTTGACATCACTACGACCGGCGTATCGAACAGCTTGGAATTGGCCTTGATGGCGCGGGTCAGTTCGATGCCGTTCAGCTCCGGCATCATGAAGTCGGTAAGAACGAGATCCAGAGGCTCGCACTCGCGCAGGATCTGGAGCGCTGTCCGTCCGTCAGCCGCAACGATTACGTCGAAGTCCGTTTTGGCAAACCGAAGCTGAAGCACCTCGAGTAGGTTTGCGTCGTCGTCGACAATCAATACTCGTTTTTGAGACATGGTCACTCCTCCAGCTTCAAAAGAGGTCTAACAGGCCGGCGCGGCCTCCGCAACTGCATCCGGGAGAAGAAAAATGAACTGTGCGCCCCGGCGCGGCGAGGACTTAGCCCAGATGCGGCCGGAGTGTGCCTCGACGATTCTCTTGCACATGGCAAGCCCGATGCCCGTTCCGGGAGTGTCGCCCACATTGTCGCAACGGCCGAACATCTCGAATACCCGTTCGCGATCGGCCTCTTCGAACCCCCGGCCGTTGTCGATCACTCGGAACCACCACATCTTCTTATCGTCGCGGCAGCGCCCGCAACGAACTTGAATTCGGGGCGGCTCCGGGCCGCGATACTTAATCGCATTGTCGATCAGATTCTGAAACAGGCAGGTCAGAAGATGTTCCGATCCGAGCACGGTTGGCAGTACATCGCAGCGGATGAGCGCGCCGCTCTCCTTCACCGCTGCATGCAAGCTATCCAGCGCCGCGGCGAGCACGGCGCCCGTATCGACGGGACGCATGGGCGGCACCCTGGAACCCAGGCGGCTGAAATCGAGAATTCTCTCGATAAGCAGCCGCATCTGAGCGCCGAGGCCGATACAGGCTTTGATCCACCGCGCGCTGTTCGCATCCAGGTGTTCGCCCTTCGAATCCTCGATCAACTCGATGTAATCCAGAATCGAGCCCAGCGGCTGCCGCAGGTCGTGGGAGACGACGTGTGCAAAGCTGTCCAGTTGCTTGTTCCGAACCGTCAACTCGCGATTCTGGCGCTCCAGTTCCTCCCTTTGCAGACCCACTTCAGACGCCAGCTTTTCCGCTTCGGCCTGATTTGCCGCCAGTACGTCGTTCAGCTCTTTCAAACTGCGAAGCCTCAATTCCTCGGTTTGGCGAAGGCGAAACAAATCGAGAAAAAATCGGACTTTCGTCCGCAGGACGGTCGGCTCCACCGGTGCATAGACGAAGTCCGTGGCGCCGACCGAGCAGGCGCGCATGGTGGATTGCACGCTGAAATCGAGCGGAGTGATGAAAATGATGGGCACTGCCTCCCCCCGCGATCGCATCTGGAACGCGACGTCGAAGCCCGCTGCGCCCGGTGTGGAGACGTCGATCAGAGCTGCCGCTATCCTGTGTTCCTCGAGCAACTCGAGGGCCATCGGGCCGGAGGTTGCCTCCAGCAGGTTCACGTCGAGCCCGAATAGCGTCGCCTCGATGATCGAGATGTTTTCCGGCCGGTCATCCAGCAGCAGGATCGCCGGACACGCCACAGCCGTTTCTTCACATTGTGATACTGGAGTCGCCATTAACTTTGACCGTCCTCAATTGGCTCACGAAGCTGTGCCAGCATCACGCCGGACTTATCGGTCAGCCGGCGCAATTCTCCACCACCGTTCCCCGGCGCCGCTCCAGGTGCTGCCGCCCGCCTCGCCCGTCGGCACAAAACGAGCGGAGCGCGGCATGCCCTGAGATCAGTCCGCCGAAGGACGCCATTTTCTCAGCCTCATAGCCAGCCGGACACCCGTTTCCGACTGTTTCCATCTCCAGCGGTCCTGCTCCCGGCTTCGTCCGCGCGTAATGCGTAGAAAGCGTCTTTAGCGATGGGCCCGCATTGGCAGTGCCGCTTTCGCGCGCATATGCCGTCGGCGTCGCTCACAAGCGGAAATGTGGGGTTTCTGCAACAGGCGGTTATGTGAGTTCGTGGGAGAGCAGTACTAGTAATACTGGTGAAGTCACAAGCACTGCGGACGGGACCTCAAATATCCCGATACTAGAATCGCTTGTGCGGCAGGATTGCGACGTTCAAACGTCTCGAATCTCCGAACAGAAGCTCCAGAGGTTGAAGGTCCCGGGCACACTTCGATTGGCCGGGGCGCACCACCCGAGCCGGAAGGGTGCGGCTCTGTTGATGATCTAAAGTTGTTTATTTTGTGTATATTGCAAGCCTCATTGAATTAGCGTTGAGGCCCTCCGTTGCGCTCCGGCGCGGACTGACCAGCGGATCGAAGGTGGCTAATACGGTGGCCTGCGAGCGGCCTCGAATAAAAACACCGGATCGCTCCTCAACTGCACCGATAAGGTGACATGGCGGGGATTGCAACTATGCACGGGAATTGCTGAAGCTTAATCAAGATTCAAATACTGGCCGCGAGGTCAGACGATTGTTTGCTTGCCGAAGGTTTAGGGATATCATGAATCCAGTGCGTGCACGCATGGCTGCTGGTTCGCTCATCCGGAGAGGAAGGAATTATGACTCTTAAGGCGCGCCGATTGGTATTCGGCATAGTCGCTCTTGTGCTGCTGTGTGGTGGATGCTTTGCCGCCACGTTCGGAACGGCAGTGCCGGTGCGTGGCACCGTGTCCGACATCGCCCTCGATGAGAGCCGCGGGTATCTTTATATTTCCAATTTCACGGCCGGCCGCGTTGAGGTGATGAGCACGTCGAACTACTCCTTCGGCACTCCGCTGACGGTCGCCGGTCCGCCCAGCTCGGTGGCGCTCTCGCCCGATAACCGCTACCTCGTGGTCGGCGAGTACTGCAATCTCTACGCCGCGCCCGCGCCAGTGGGCGGCTATGCGATCTTCGACCTTCAGGCTGGCACGAAGCGCGAAGTGGTGCTGGGCAATCCGGTGTTGGCCGTGGCCTTCGGCGCAGGCAACCAGGCCCTGGTGGTGACCGGCCAATCCACGCCGGCCACGTGCGGCACGCCATCCGGCACATCGACGACTACGGCTAGCGGTCAGTTTCTGCTGCTCGATCCGGCCAGTGGGGGCACGCAGGTTCTGGGCGTATCGCCTGCGGGCGGCCTGTCCCTGCCGGTCATCTTCACGACCACTCCGGCCAACATCACCTATGCCTCGACGGGCATTTCCGGTGACAAGCAGACGATCATCATACTGACCGAAGTCGCGCAAGGCGGCGGAGGCGGGCAGGGCGCGACCGGAACCGTGACCGCGATGCTGTATTACAAGGTGGGGAGCGGCCAGGTCAATACGCTCAGTTGGACGGCCTCACCCCCCTTCGGCCCGCGCGCCGTCAGCGTCAACCAGGACGGTACGAGGTGGATGGCTGGCTGGATCCTGTTCGATCTGAACCTGGCCATCGAAGGAGCGAGCCTGGCGCAGGTTCCTTATGTGCTCGGCGACTACCGCCTGGGAGGATATGCTTACGATTACTCGCGCAACGTGATCTACGGCGACATGCCGGTCACCGCGACTGAAACTCCGGTGATGCACATTTTCGATACCGACAATCTGACCGTCCGCGAGCGCATTCAATTGCCGCAAATGATCGCCGGGCGCACCCTGTTTAGCAGCGATATGAACACGGTGTATGCAGTTGCCGATGAAGGCGTGATGATTCTTCCGGTCGGATCGTTGGCCACGGCTCCGCAGGTGGCGGCGCAGCAGGAGGACGTGCTATTCCTGTCCAACACCTGTAATTCGGCTTCGATTTCGCAGACCCTCAACGTGGCCGACCTGGGGGGCAACAACACTCCGTTCACGCTGTCGCTGCCGTCGGGTACCCAGGGTATTCAGTTGAGTGCGACCTCCGGCACGACGCCAGCCCAGGTGCAGATTAGCGTCAACGTCACCGCCTACCAGACTGCCAAGGGGACAACCACGATTCCGCTCACCATCAACTCCGCCAATTCGATCAACATACCCCTCACGGTGCGCCTGCTGATCAATACCCGCGACTTGAACCAGCGCGGCCAGATTGTGGATGTGCCGGGCAAGATCGTGGACATCCTGGCCGACCCGGTCCGCAGTCGCGTCTATGTGCTGCGGCAGGACATGAACCAGGTTCTGGTGTACGACACCGGGAGCTTGCAACAGATTGGTCCTCCGCTGAGAACCGGCAACACGCCGGTCGGCATGGCCATCACAAGAGACGACACCAAGCTGATCGTGACCAGCGACAATTCCCAGATTGCAAACGTTTTCGATCTGACTGCGCTGGGCGCGGGGGCCTCGTCTTCGGCCGCCTGCGCCGGTCAGGCCAACGCCGGTTCCGTGAGCGCGGATTGCAGCCGCGGCGGCGCGTCGGCGGGCAGCGTTAAACATGCGGCTGGTATGACGGATCAGCGCGGCGGGATTTTCGAGCGCGGAAGGACTCACGCCACCGCCGACTTTTTCCCCGACGCAGTCGGCGCGTTGGACCCGATCTTTTTTGGTTCGGCGTACCCGCATTCCATCGCCGTGGGTAACGGGCAGATTTGGGCGGTCGTGCGCGATGTAGGTAATCCGGCGGGGCTGTTCCGCGTGGACCTCAGCAGTGATTATGCGGCTCCGCCGCCCAGCCTGGGCATCTACGACAATACTGATATCAACAAGGTGGATCCTGGTACGGCGCTGGCATCCTCCCCGTCGGGCAACTCCATTTTCTTGGCCGAACCGGACGGCAACGTGGTCCTGTGGGATGCGTTCTCCGGTTTCTGGATCGTCTCGCGTCAGGATCTTAGCTCGCTCGGGGGCGCTTATGGCGCGCTGAACGACAATCTTTTCGTCGCCGACAACCACGTCTTCGACCAGGCCCTGTCCCCGATCGCTCTACTCGAGTCCACCACCGGCAGTTCTTCCGGCGTGGGCGTGGCGACCGATCCGCAGGCCGGCGTCCTGGCAGGGCTTCGCACCACCGTTGCCTCCCCTTCGGGACCCGGCGTGCTGGAACGCTTCGGGATTGATCCGACCAACAGTGCGTTTTATCTTCAGACTTACAACGGCACCGCGATCACCGAGGCGCCGGTCACGGCAACGAGTTTGCTAACCCCGCCTGTCGGACAGATTGGCCAGACCATTCTGCCCTTCACCCGCACCCTGGCAGTGCCCGCGAATCAGAACTCCGTCATCCTTGTGACCCAGTCCGGCCTGACCGTGCTGCCGGCCGATTTTGACGCCGCGTTGGCCATGCCCTCCGTCTCAGGCGTGGTCAACAGCGCCGACGGCGGAACCGACATTGCGCCTGGAAGCCTGATCCTCATCTCGGGCACGAACCTGGCGCCGGATTCGGCCGTAGCCGGCACGCCTCCGCTGCCTTCGACGCTCGGTGACACCTGTGTCATGGTGGACAACATACCGCTGCCTCTGTTCCAGGTCTCTCCGACCCAGATCGAGGCGCAACTGCCAAACTCGGTGGGCGGCAGCGAGACCTTGGTGATTCACACCCCCGGTGGCCTCAGCAGCCCGTTCACTCTGGATATCGCGGCCAGCGCCCCGGCGGTGCTCCACACTGCCGTGGGCGACGGCCAGACCGGACTGCCCTCGGTCATCCGCCACGACGACGGCCAGCCGGTCGACTTCACCAACCCGATTCATCCCAACCAGGCGATTTCGATTTACCTGGACGGCCTGGGGCCGACCGTGCCGGTTGTGCCGCCTGGCGTCCCCTCACCGTCGAATCCCGCGGCGGTTCTGGCCACACCGCCTGTGGTGACACTGGAAGGTGTCACCCTCACCGTTTCTTTCGCGGGTCTCGATCCCGGCCAAATCGGCGTATATCGCGTGGACGTAACCGTGCCGTACAATATTGCCAGCGCGGCCCAGGCCGTTTTGGTCGTCACTGAGGGCGCCGCCTCCACTTCGATGCAGGTGCGCGTGGTCAATCCGTAAGCCGGTCCGGCGCGAGGATCAAGGGAGTATAGAGAATGCTAAAGAGGATCTTTTTGACGTTACTCGCCAGCGCCGGCGCCGCATGTGCGCAAACCTACTATATCGGCCTGTTGGGAGGCTACGGCTTTGCCCCTGGCCTCAGCGTGACCAATCCCGCGGGGAGCGCCACTACCGGCATAAAGAGCGGTGGCGCGCTCGGCGTCCTCGGCGGTGGAGACACCGCTGAACACTGGGGCGGCGAATTGCGCTACATGTACAGCTTCAGCGACCTCAAACTCGCCTCTGGCGGTACGGAAGTGGATTTCGGGGCGCACACGCACATCATCACGGGCGATCTTCTCAGGTACTTCGCGCCACGGGCATCCGCGGTCCGCCCGTATGTCTCATTCGGCGGCGGCGTGCGCATCCTGGTGGGCACAGGCAAGGAATCGGCGACCCAGCCGCTGGGCGAGTACGCGGCCCTCACGGCGACGCGGGAGACACTGGTCCTGGGCGATGCCGGCGTCGGTGTGAAAATCAGGTTCACCACACACGCCAACCTGCGGCTGGAGGTGCGCGATTATGTCGGTGCCGCGCCCGACAAGGTGATCGCGCCCAACGTCGGATCTAAAATCGGCGGCGTCCTCAACGACGTGATCGCCCAGGCCATAGTCTCCTACACCTGGTAAGGAAAGGCCTGCTCTTCCAACGAAGCTCCCGCCCGAAGCTGCGTGCAGCAGTTGACTAAGGCTGGGGCCGCTACGCTGTGTCCTATTCCTGCCGCCGCGCCGGTTGTTCCTGCCGCTGCCCCCCCGGTAGGAACACTGACACAACTCATCGCTCAGTGCTTCCTGAGGCCGTGCTTCTAGCGTCTGGTGCTTGTCGTCCTGGATCGCGTGACTCTCTAGTTCAGAGTCCACTCCATGGCTTCCACTTTTTCGGCGATCTCCTGGCGCAGTTTCTCGTCGCTGAGAAGTTCCTGGACCTGTAAAGGCAAATCCTCCACCGGCTTGGGCTGAGCGGGGGTCACTGCAAAACCGAACTGAGTGGCTATCGTACATCCCATGCTCACGACCCGCGTGGTCGCGCTAGTCGCGTTCTCAGGATCGTGATGGTGCGCCGCGGCATCCACCATTTCACCGGGAATGGACCATTTCTTCAGCAGCGCGGCGCCCAACTCGCAGTGCTCCACGCCGAAATTGTTCCGCTCGAGGTCCAATACATTCAACCCCTCTTCCGACGCCTGTGTGAGCACCTTGCCGTATTGGATTGGAAAAGCCTCGAACAGCACGAGTTGCCCGATCGAATGCATCAGACCGCACATATAGCTGTACTCGTCCACCATGTTCTTGTACGAAAGATGCTTGGAGAGCAGCGCCGTGGCCAGGTTGTGCCGCCACCACGGCCGCATCGACTGCCGCCCGCGGCCGCCCGGCACCATGCGCCACATCGCCGTGTTGAGAATCAGCATGCCGACGCGGTCCATGCCCAGCGTGAGTAGCGCGATGGGAATACTCCGGATTTCACCCAGCGTGCCGAACAACGGCGAGTTCGCCGCCCGGAGCATCGATGCCGACAAAGCGGCATCGGTTCGCAGCAGACTGCCCAACTGCTCGTAGCTGACGGCGTCTTGCGAGATCAACTGCATCAGACGTAACGCAACGGAAGGGAACGTGGGCAGCTTGCAGCCGGCCACGAGATTCGTCACGCGCTCATCGTTTGTCGTTACGGGAGTGGCTGTGCTCATACGTTATGCGTATCGTCGCAAACGCCTCCCTTTTCAGGGAAAATCGATCGGCCCGGCGGCTCTGGCCCGGAATCGTGCGGCGACAACCATCCGGCTTGACCCGTGATTTGAACGCGAGCCGTTTCGATAGCGTCACAGCCAGTTCGATGTGCCCTGGCCCGCCGTCGCGCGCGGGGCCGCAATCCGCCCTTCGGCGCGGACGGGAACTCGTGCCGCCGTTGCCGCGAAACTCGCTGCCACACCCCCCGGCCCATCGATTGGGATCGTAGTAGGATACGGGTTTCACTCACTTGAGGAGACTCGCCGCATGCCGACTGCTCCAACCACGGAACTCCCCTCGAATGCGTACACGCCGCTCGAGCCCGGGAGCGTGTACCAGCCGGTAGTTCCGGCCTCCGCGGTAGTGCCCGAATTGACGGCGCGCTCAGTCGGCTGGGGACTGCTGCTGTGCATCGTCTTCACGATCGCCTCGGCTTATTCGGGCTTGAAGGTCGGGCAGGTGATGGAGGCGGCGATCCCGATTTCGATCCTGGCGATCGGCCTGGCGCGGCTCTATCCGCGCCGCTCCAGCATTCTGGAAAACGTCATCATGACGGGCATCGGCGGCCTCGCCGGCTCCGTCGTCGCCGGCGCGATCTTCACGCTGCCGGCGCTTTACATCTTGAAGCTGGACCCGCATCCCGTCGAGACCATCTTCATCTGTCTCGCCGGAGGCGCGCTGGGCGTTGCGTTTCTGATCCCGCTGCGCCGCTATTTCGTGCGCGAGATGCACGGCCGCCTGCCGTACCCCGAAGCGACGGCCATTACCGAGGTCCTGGTGACGGGCGAGAAGGGCGGTTCCCAGGCCCGGCTGTTGCTAGAGGCCACGGCCATCGCCGGCGTTTACGACTTCCTGGCGACAACGTTCCACGTGTGGAAGGAGTACCTGGATTTTCAGTTCGTCCCGGTCGTGCGCACGCTTGCCGAACGCGCCAAGGTCGCGGTCAGCTTCGACGCCATCGGTTTCATCCTCGGGCTCGGATACGTGATGGGCCTGCGCAGTTCCATGATCCTCTGCGCCGGCGGCGTCTTCGCCAATCTCGTGCTAGTGCCGCTGATCTGGCTGATCGGCCGCCACCTGCCCGACGTGGCCGTTTATCCCGCCCAGATCTCCATCGCCCACATGACCGCCGTGCAGATTTTCCGCGGCTACGTCCGCTATGTGGGCGTCGGCGCGATCGCCACGGCCGGCATCTTCGGGATTTTGAAATCGATGCGCATCGTCGCCGGCAGTTTCGGCGTCGCGCTGCGTGCCTTTCGGCATGGAGAGGCTGCCACCGGCGAACGCACCGACCGCGACATTTCGGTCCTGTCGATTCTCGTCTGCGTCGTCGTCAGCGCCCTCGGCGTCGGTCTGCTGCTCGGTCATCTCAGCGCCTCTCCGGTGGTCATCCTGACCGGTCTGGCTCTCACGCTGGTCTTCTCGTTCTTCTTCGCCTCGGTGGCCGCCAATGCCATCGCCACCACGGCCCGCAATCCCGTCTCGGGGATGACCATGCTGACCATCATCATCTCCTCCATCGTGCTACTGCGCTTCGGCCTCTCGGGCCCCGCGGGCATGTTCTTCGTGATGGCGATCGCGGGCATGGTGTGCACCGCGCTGTCGGTCTCCGGCCAGGCCATCACCGATTTCAAGACCGGCTACTGGCTCGGCTCGACGCCCGCCGCGCAGGAGAAAGTGAAGTTCCTCGGCGTGATCGCCGCCTCGGTCGCGGTGGGCCTGACCATCGTCGTCCTGGCGCAGGCATTTCAGTTCGGCGAGGCCGCACCGGGCGATTTGCGCGTCGTGCTGCCGTCGCCGCAGGCGTCGATCATGAAAGCGCTAGTTGAGGGTTTCATGAGCCGCCAACCGGTGACTTACATCCTGTTCGGCGCGGGCGCGGCGACCGCCGTCCTCATGGAGATGCTGGGCGTGCCGGGGCTGATCTTCGCCCTCGGCATGTACCTGCCGTTGGAGCTGAATACGCCGGCGCTGGTCGGCGGCATCCTGGCGCATTTCCTCGGTAAACGCTCGGAAAAGCTGGGCGGCGCGCGTGGCAACATCATCCGCGAGCGCGGCGTGATCATCGCCTCGGGACTCATGGCCGGCGGCGCGCTGGGGGGCGTATTTGGCGCGGCGTGCCGGCTCATCCCGCGCTTCTCAGAAGACTGGATCAGCACGCCTTTCTACGGCAATGAAATGATTTCGCAATCCGTCTCCGCCCTGCTGTTCGTGGGCCTGTGCGCTTACCTGTGGTGGAGATCGGTTTGGCACAAGGAGGAAACTGAGCCATGAGCGATCATTTGCAGGAACTGATTGGCAACTCGATCTTGGGGATCGACACGCTGTGGGGCGGCGACGTGCTGTGCGCCTCGGGCACCGGGCGCTTCATCGCCGATTCCTGGTTCTCGGACGAACCGCTGCCGGAGGCCTACACCCATCCGGCCGCGGCGCCGGTGCGCGCTTCCGGCGGCGTCTCCGCCGCGACGCCCGACCGGGCGGCCATCGACGCATACCTCGCGGCGGTGGACATTCGCGGCGCGATTCGCGGCTTGAACGCGGAGGCCGCCGCGCTGGGCGGAATGCGCGGAGAATACCTGGCGGGGCTGGCCCTGTGCTTCGAGACGATGTGGGATCTGGCGATGGAAATCATCGGGCGCGGCCAGAGCGTGCCCTATGAACGCTGCGTGCTGGCATCGACGGGCCGGACGCCCGAGCCATCCGACCCGGCCGCGAAACGCGAGCGCGTGGCGGAGTTGCTGGGCCGCGCCGGATTCACGCCGGGCACCCGCGACGAGCTGCTCGCGGCCGTGGATGCATGGCGCAAATCGCGCGCCGTTTCCATGGCTTCCATCAAGACGCTCGGCGCGGCCGTGATCGGCTATTTTGACGGGCTGAGCGCGCAGCACATCGTGCCGCATCTCCCGCCCGAACTCCACTCGGTCCCGCGCGCCAATATTGATTTCCTGCCCATCCGCGAGGCCTGGTTTTCGGGCTCCATGAACTATCTGGGCCGGGCGCGGCGGGCTGATGGCTCCCCGGAATATGAAGCGACCTACGAGATCAACGCCTCGCTCGAAATCTCGGTGCCGGAGTTTCTGCAACTGGTCAGCCACGAAGTGGTCCCGGGCCATGTCACGACTTTTGCCTATATGCAGAACCTGTATTGGCGCGGCGCGGCGGGCTTTGAAGCCTCCGTGCTGACGATGAATACGCGCGCCGCGGCCTTGTTCGAGGGCATCGCGAACAACGCGATTCTGATGGCCCACGGAGTCACCGAGGTGGACGAGTTGCCCGACGAGGACCTGCAGATCGGCGTGCTGCTGGCGCTGCTCCAGGATGACGCCAAGAACCAGTCCTCCTATCTGACGTGGGGGCTGAATGTTCCGCAGCCGCAAGTGGCGCAGGCATTGCGGAACGATTTTCTGGTGTCGCTCGAACGCGCCGACAAACTCTCCGGCGCGTGGGGACGCCACCCGCTGCTGGGCCGCATGTACCTGCCGGCCTACCGCGCCGGCACGGAGAAAGTGGCCGAGCTGCGGCGGCGTTTTTCCGCGCAGGCGTTCCTGCCCGTGCTCTACGGCTGCTCGGGTCTGGTGGACGTGACGACGATTGAGCGCGTGCTGGATCAGCAGTCCGGTGGACGCTGAACGCGGTCATCGAATCCAGCGGGCGTTGAACGCAGCCTTTACGGGTTTGCCGGAGCGAAACTCAGTGCAGAGGAATGGGCGGACCTGTTCGAGAAGGCGGGTGCGCGAGCAGGCCGCAAAGCGGGGCGGAAGCGACCAGGCCGCTACAAATAGCGACCATCGAAAAATAATCCTAATGATATCAACAGCATACAGAGGCAGGCCCGGCGACGACCCTGCGGCGCCTGCTGGGATGACGGGCGTTCAGGTCGGCGGACCGGCGTTGTGCGCAGCGCGGCGGACCTGTTCGATGGCGGCGAATCGCCGTCGCGGCGTGCGGTTGAGCAGCGGAGCGGTCGGGAAAATGACCTGCGTCTTGTCCCTAGCTTCCGGGTTTGCATCTGAGCTGCCTATGAGAGTTCGTATTCTTCCATGTGGCGAAGGACTGCCTTGATGGTGTCACTAAGAAAAGCTTTCATTGCCAGGAAAAACGCTGGATGGTGCGTAGGGGGTTTGCCCTCACAGGCGCAGAATGTAGCCAGGGACTCCTCAACGTCCAAGTTGACGCCAGGACGGTTCTCGCTGTGGTGTTCCATCCAGTTATTTGTGGCCAGGGTGTATGTGTGCATACGATTCTCCAGCAGTTTCGAGCACACGTCCTCATCGTAGTACGGCATTGCCTGCAGTTCTCGCTTAAAGTACCAGAGGAAGTGGTGAACGACCTGCGACGCTTTATCGCCATGTAGTCGTTGAGCTCGTTCCGACATCCACAAGACATAAACCTCAGTCACCACTAGGCAGCCTAATTCGATAGGGAGTACATGCTGCTCAATATCCTCAATCGTCGAGAGCTGTTTCCGTACGGAATCATACCTGTTGACCGCAAACGCATCATCGAAGATGATTTCCGCCATCTTCTCTACTGAGACTTTTGGTTTTGACGTGGTCAATTGGGTTTCAACTCCTGCGAGGGACGCTCAATAGCGAGGTCCCCGCGGCACCATTGTCTCATCCCGCTGCCCACTTGCGAAGTTGAAAGCGCCCGTCCTCCTCTAGCCTCACGAACCGATACCGCGTGCCCAGATAGCCCACGTTGATATCATTGATATGATTGGCTGATCTGAACTCCTGAATCTTCGCAGGCGTCGCGTCGAACAGCGCACCTTCAATCGTTTCCGGCGTGGCGTCTTTGCTAAAATGGTCACTGTCCAGCACATCGGCTTCTACATTCATCGCCGATTTGCGGTCAATGGTAATGTTCAGCTTGAGAATATAACCCATTCTTCGAGCTTAGCATCCTCGCTATTATGGCGACAAGCCTACAGCGACGGCTGTTATTTGCAGTGTCTTGTTGGGCGACGACCTCAAAACCGTCACATGAATCCCTTCATGTATCTGAGGACATCATCTGGCACGGGGAAAGCAACTCCGTCTTGGGCTGCCTGCCTGACTATATCATGCCAGTTTCCGCCGAAAGTCTTCGCAGCTCGCGCTGTCATCTTCACACTATTCCCAATCGCAACTAAGCCGGAAATGCCGACCTGCTCGACTAAACGCACGATGGCGTCGTGAAGAGTGGCCAGCGTCGCGGGGTCATTGGTAGTCCACTTGATGAACGTGCCCAGACGCTTAAGGTCAGCCGCACCGTGTGGTATGACGCTTGTGTGTGGCATGGGAATAAAGCCCATCCATCGAGCCTTGGTGAGGATATGCACTTGTCCTTCGCTCGTGTCGAGTGCCTTGAAATATGTGCTCATGCTCGAAGCCTGACTCTTGTTTATGGTGACTGGATAAAACTGGTCCAGGTCTGCCTAACACGTCCGTCTTAAAGGACGGGCAGACCGCCTTTGTAGCCGGCCATGTTCAGAATATCGCGAATCTGCTCAGTGGTGTCAGTTCCCGCAAACTTCGGTTCGCGGGGAATCGGGATGATCGCCAGGCGCTCAAAGGGTGCTGAAAACAGAACAAAAACGAAAAACGGCACGGGTCAGGCTGTACCCTGTGCCCTGCGTCTGCGTCCCCGCGCAGCGTTGCGCCCTGTCACTTCGCATAAGCCCTCCCCGATTAGGCCGCACCCCTTAGACCTGGCCGCTTCCCTCTGGAGGAATCTCCGTCGAAGGCAGAAGCCGGATCGCCCCGCATTTCGGACATCGTTCTAGAGCAATTTTTGACATACTATAAGTGCCCTGGCGATTTCTCTGCCGAAACCGTTATGCCGCAAGCATACGCAGACGATCTGCGTCGTAAGCTCTTGGGGGCCTACGACCAGGGGCGGGGTGGGTTGGAGAAACTGGCGGCGTTGTTCGGTGTCAGTTACGGCTGGGCGCAGAAGGTGGCCGCCACGCGACGGCGCACGGGGAGCGTCGAGCGGCCGGCGGGTGCCAAGCGCGGATTTCCGAGTCGGCTGACGCCGGAGTTGCGCTCCGCATTGAGCACTCAGATTCAAACGCGGCCCGACGCAACGCTGGCCGAGTTGCGGCAGTGGTTGAGCGAGCAGCATGGCGTGGCGGTGAGCGTTTCGCGGCTGTGCACGGTGCTGCAAGAGCTGGGACTGCGGCTTAAAAAAAGTCGCTCCACGCAGCCGAGCAGGACACTCCAGACGGACGGGCGCGACGCCAACAGTGGTGGCGCGAAATCGCGGAGATTGACTCCGAACGCCTGATTTTCCTGGACGAAAGCGGGGTTACGACCGATTTGACGCGGCGCTACGGGCGCGCTCCGCGCGGGCAACGAGTGCGCGAGGGTGCCCCCGGCGGCCATTGGCACAGCGTCACATTGTTGGGGGCCGTAGGCGTGACCGGATGGAAGGCGGCGATGAGCATCGCGGGTGCCGCCGACGGCGACGTTTTTCTGGCCTACCTGCAAGACGTGCTGGGTCCGCAACTGCGCGCCGGCGACGTGGTGGTGATGGATAATCTGAGTGCTCACAAGGTGGCGGGCGTTCGCGCACTGATCGAGGCGCGTGGGGCGGAGTTGCGCTATCTGCCGCCCTACTCGCCCGACTACAATCCCATCGAAGCGTGTTGGTCGATGGTCAAACAGAAACTTCGATGCCTGCGCGCCCGAACGCTTGAGGCCCTCGATCAAGCCATCGCCGAAGCCCTGCGTTTAGTCACCGCCGAGCACACCGCTGCCTTCTTCCGCCATTGCGGTTATGCATTATAGAAAGTTCGAAAGCGCTCTAGCGGGACTGGTCGGGCCTCCGTTAGGATATCTTCCTTCCTCCTGACCCCTGGATTTGTAACGTAAGCGGACATCCAGAGGTCCCGCCGCCATTCGTGACTACAGGATTCATTCATGCTGTTAGCTCCGCGTGATTATGTACGCTCTTCCCCGGACGCAGAGCGAGCAGGAGGCCCCCACCAATGGCTAGCCCGAGCCCGACCTCCTGCGCCATTCTCAGCCAGTCTGGTATCTCCTCCTCACGGGCCCCCGGGTACGGAACTGGGGTGATAAGCAACTCGGCCAGGAAGCGCCGCTGGCTGTGGCCCCTATAAAAAGTAAAAAGTAAAAAGGGACGTCCTGATGTGTACTGTCCCCTTTTTCCCTTTTTGAACGGAGGCTTTTCCGGCCTCCCGGAAGAGGGTCCGGCGAACGCTGTCGGCCGCCGAACAACCGGATGACGTGATGGTCGTGCTCGCCCGCGCACGCTGATACGCCGGGCCCGGCGCACCGGCGTTCAGTGCATCAGGCCGCGAAGGCTGTGACGAACATGATGATGGTCGCCAGCAGCATGACTCCGGCACAGGTCCATCCGAGCCAGCGCAGCAGGATCCCGTTGCGGTGTTCACCCATGACGTCTTCCCTACTGGTGAGCAGCACCACGAGGATGAGCAGGGGCGGCGCCAGCGCGCCGTTGAGCACCGCCGACCAGAAGAGCATTTTGACGGCGTTCAGCCCTGCATAATCCAGGCCCAGGCCCAGCGCCATCGAAATGGCGATGACAGTGTAGAAGCCGTGCGCGAGGGGCGGGTGCACTTCGAGCGAGCCAACCCAGTCGGCCGCTTCCGCGATGGCGTAGGCGCACGATCCGGCCAACACCGGGACGCCGAGCATGCCGGCTCCGATCAAGCCCACGCTGAAGAGCCAGTAAGCGCCCTTGCCGGCCAGAGGGCGCAGCGCCTCGGCGGCATCGCGCGCGCTGGAGATGCTCGTTTTGCCGTGGGCGTGCAGCGTAGCGGCGGTGGTGAGGATGATGAAATACATCACCAGGTTCGAGAAGAACATGCCGGTGATGACGTCGTTGCGGCAACGCCGCAGGTCGCGCTGGGACGCGCCTTCCCGCTGCTCGACGGTCGCCTTGCCCAATGAGATGTCCTGCTCCACTTCCTGCGCGGCCTGCCAGAAGAAGAGATAGGGAGAGATGGTGGTGCCCAGTATGCCGACCAGCGTCGCCCAATACGCGCCGGTCCATTCCACGTGGGGAATCAGGGTCGCACGCAGGGCGGCGTGCCAGTCCGGGTGCGCGAGGAATGCAGCGCCGAGGTAGGCAAACAACGCGAGCGTGAGCCATTTGAAGATTCTGGCAATGAGGCGATAACTGGTCCAGAACAGCAGGCTGACAATGACCACGGCGTAGACCGGAGTCCAATACAGCGACCGGACGCCGGTCAGCAGTGACGTGACATCAGCCATGCCACCCAGATCGGCGGCGATATTTACGATATTGGCGACGATCAGCAAGGCACAGGCGCTCCATAAGATCCAGCGCCGGTAGTGCAGCCGAATCACGCTGGCCAGCCCGAGTCCGGTGACCATGCCCAGGCGGGCGCACATGAGCTGAACGGCCGCCATCAATGGGAAAGAGAAGAGCGCGGTCCACAGAAGCGAATAGCCGAACGCGGCGCCGGTGACCGAATAGGTCGCAATGCCGGATGGGTCGTCATCCGCGGCACCGGTAATCAGGCCGGGGCCAAGATTTGCGAAAAACCTGCGGAAACGACCCTGCAGGACAAACACGCGCCGGGCGGCCTTGACGCTCGCAGAGTTCTGAACCGCCGGCCCCGAATCCATGACCCCTGATTCTACAGCACGACCCTAGCGCGGGCGCACGCGGCGGCCTTCCCGCACCTAAGCTGCCGAGCCGCATGCGTCTGTTCCGGCAGATGACGGGCGACTGATTCGTCAGTTATCCGAATCGCCGCGGAGTCAGGATTGCGCATTGTGGAACACGTACAGGAATACTGTCAGGCCGAGGCTGGCCAGCAAATGAATCAGCGAGATCAACACCGGTACGACAGCAACCACGCCAGCCGCAAGACTCACTACGTCACGGATGAATCCCACGGCCAGCAGGACTGTCAGCAGAATCATGCCGATCAATGCGAACA
Organism: Terriglobia bacterium; assembly: GCA_963838205.1. GTDB lineage: Bacteria > Acidobacteriota > Terriglobia > Bryobacterales > Bryobacteraceae > CAIVVT01. The sequence continues at coordinate 84,838 of CAWIQF010000007.1, forward strand.
ACGCCGCACTCTTGAGAGTCATGGCGGGAGTATAACATTTGCGGCTTCGCTCGCGGCAGCATCTCTCCGATTGCGAACAAAACGGGGAGTCTGGCACGCATGAACGGCGATATCTCGAAGCGAGAACGGCGAAGCAGTTGCCGGATGTCCCACGCGAATGCACAAACGGCTCACGGCACACTTGCAGCGGCGCGGCGGGACGGCCCATAGCAACAGCAAAAACGGCACCCTTTTGCGGGTGCCGCGGGCTTTTCTTGAGTGCTTTTGAATCTTATTGGTGCGGATGAAAGGACTTGAACCTTCACTCCCTTGCGAGAACTAGAACCTGAATCTAGCGCGTCTGCCAATTCCGCCACATCCGCACGACGTGGAGCGACCATCCTCATTGTCGCCAGCGCCTGTCGGCCGTGTCAAATTTATGACCGCGCGCGCCGCCGATGGCTTCAAACGCCGCGCAGTTTCGGGCGCAGGCGCGGCTTTTCTTCGCCGGCCCGCTGTTTGCGCAATTCGAGAATCAGGCCCATGACCAGGCTTTCGATCTCGTCGCGCACCTCGCGCGCCACGCGCTCGCTGGCCCACACCGGGTCGGGCACGACCCACGTCCGCGTGCTCGCCGGCGGCGCGCCGGGTATGGTCAGCCCGGCCATGTTCACGACCAGGTCGTAGCTCTTCAGGTCCAACCCGCCGGCGTCTTTCGGGAACTGCGCCGAGATGTCGATGCCCTTCTCCCGCATGACGTGCAGCGTCGTCTCGGGCACTCGGTTGACCGGAGTCAGGCCCGCGCTCTCGGCGACCAGTACGTCATGGCCCAGGCGATTGGCGAAGCCCTCCGCCATCTGGCTGCGATAGGCGTTGCCGAGACAGACGAACAAAACCCGCGTGGGGCGAACAGGTGCCATGAGTTATCGATATTACACTATGACCATGTCAGCCTAAGTGCACTGCCGCCGCGTCAGCCTGCGCCGACTTGCGACCCGCTGCCGTTGCCGGCCAGCTTCGAGAGAAACAGCCGGTGCACGCGCGTGTCGGCGCTGAGCTCGGGGTGAAAGGTCGCTACCAGGTGGCGCCCGTAGTCCACCAGAATGGGCGCGCCCAGGTATGTCGCCAGCACGGCGCCGCCGGTGCGGCGAATAATTGGGGCACGGATCAACACTACTTCCAACTCCGGGTCGCCACCGAGTTGGTGCTGCTTCACGCGGACCACGCGGCTGTCGAGTTGGCGGCCGTAGCCGTTGCGCTCGATCGCCAGGTCCACCAGAGCGAGCGAAGCCTGGGACGGGTTCAGCACTTCACTGGCAATCAGAATCGCGCCCGCGCAGGTGCCGAACACGGGCCGCTCGCGCCCGAATTCGCGCAGCGGTTCGAACAAGCCGTAATACTCCATCAGCTTGAGCATGGTCGTGCTCTCGCCGCCGGGAATCACCAGGCCGCAGACCGCGTCGAGTTCCGCGGCGGTCCGCACCTCGACCGGTTCTGCGCCGGCGCGCTCGAGCGCCTTCGCGTGCGCCTCAAAATCGCCCTGCAGGGCCAGAACGCCAACTCTCATCCGCGCTCCACTTCCCGAACGCACGATCCTCTCAGTTGGTAAATGCCAATGAACCGCGTGGCCGCCGGGCCATGATCCCGAGCGCCCCAGCGGCTTCTACCAGCCGCGCGTTTGCAGCAGTTCGCCTTCGGGAATCTTGCTGATTTCCAGGCCCGGCATGGCCTCGCCCAACTCTTCGCTGGCTTCGAGCACCGCGCGTGGATCGTTGAAGTGCGTACACGCCTTCACGATGGCCTTGGCGCGCACCTCGGGGTCGGAGCTCTTGAAGATGCCGCTGCCGACGAAGACGGCCTCGGCGCCCAGCAGCCGGCACAGCGCCGCATCGGCGGGCGTCGCGATGCCGCCGGCCGAGAAGTTCGGCACGGGCAGATGGCCATGCTCGTGGACGTACTCGACCAGTTCCAGCGGCGCCTGGAGCTTCTTGGACTCGGCCACCAGCTCCTCGCGTCCCAGCACGGTCAATTGCTTCATTTCGCGGACCACGGTGCGCATGTGGCGCACGGCCTCGACGATGTTGCCCGAGCCGGCCTCGCCCTTGGTGCGAATCATCGCCGCGCCCTCGGCAATGCGGCGCAGCGCCTCGCCCAGGTTGCGGCAGCCGCATACGAAGGGCACTTTATAGTCGCGCTTATCGATGTGGAACTCTTCGTCGGCCGGGGTCAGCACCTCGCTTTCGTCGATGTAATCGACCTCCAGCGCCTCCAGCACGCGCGCCTCGGCGAAGTGGCCGATGCGGCACTTGGCCATCACCGGGATGGTGACGGATTTCATGATCTCGCGCATCTTGCCGATCGCGGCCATGCGCGCCACGCCGCCTTCCTTGCGGATATCGGATGGCACGCGCTCCAGCGCCATGACGGCGCAGGCGCCGGCTTGTTCGGCGATCACGGCCTGTTTGGCGTCGGTGACGTCCATGATGACGCCACCTTTGAGCATTTCGGCCAGGCCGACCTTCACGCGGAAATTCTCATCCAGGTAATTCATAGCTTTCTAGCCCCTTTTTAGACGATAGCCGGAGCCGGCTCCTCGCGCCGCTCGGCGCGCGCCTGCTCCAGTCCGGTTTGAAACACTTTTCCAAGAATCGCCAGGCCGCGCTCGATGCGCTCGGCCGGCAAGCCGGCGAAACTCAGCCGCAGCCCGCCGGGCTGGCGCAGCGCCACTTCGAAGACCGATCCGGGCAAATAGGACACGCCCTCGCGCTGGGCTCTTTCGAGTAGTGCCGCGGCGTCCAGCGGTTCTCTCAACCGCACCCACAGGTTCATGCCGCCCTCCGGCCGGGTGAAGCGCGTGCCGGCGGGCAAATGGCGCTCGCAGCCGCTCAACACGGCTTCCAGGCGCGTGCGGCCGGCTTCCAGAATGCGGCGGCGGTGGGCCTCCAGGCGTCCGGAGGCGGCGAAGCGCAGCAGGACTGCCTGCGAAAGGTGGTCGGTGTGCAAATCGGTGTACTGCTTCAGCTCGGCCAGGCGGCGGATGAGCGCCCGCGGGCCGATCACCCAGCCGACCCTCAATCCGGGGAAGGCCAGCTTGGAAAAGCTCTTGACCTGCACCACGATCCCGTTCTCGTCCAGTTCCTTAAGAGTCGGCACCGGCTGGCCGACGTAGCGCAACTCGCCGTAGATGTCGTTTTCGACGATCGGCAGCGCGGCGTCGCGGGCGATGCGCAGCAGTTGCCGGCGCGCCGTTTCAGGCATGGTCGTGCCGGTCGGGTTCTGGAAATTGGGCGTGACCACCAGCAGGCGCGGCCGCTCGCTGCGCACCAGCCGGGCTGTGGAATCGACGTCCAGCCCTTGCGGACCGACGGGCGCGCCGATCAGCCGCACGCCGGCGTGGGCGAAGACGTTGCGCAGCCCGGGGTAGATCGGATCCTCGACCAGCACGCCTTCGCCGGGACGCACCAGCAGCCGTTGCAGCAGGTCCAGCGCCTGTTGGCAGCCGTTGGTGACGAGCAGGTCGTCGTCCTCGGTGAGGAGGCCGCGCGAGCGCGACTCCTCGATCAGGTGGCGGCGCAGCGGCGGATACCCGTGCGCAGAGCCAAGTTGCAGAATCGATGCCACTTCAGGGCTCAGAAGAACCTCGCGGCAGGCTCTCCTGAAAGGCCACGATGGGGAATAGCTCCGCGCTCGGGCGGGCGCTTGAGAAGCTGATTGTGGTCTCAGCCGCCGGCGGCGCGGCGACCTCATTGGTGCACCAGGGAGCGAAGCGCGATTCCCAGTCGAAGGCTGAGCCGCCGGTCGCCAAGGGCACGTTGGCGAACAACTCGGGTGGCGCGGCCACGAAACTGCCACGGCCGACGTGCGTGCGGATGAGCCCCTCGCTCTCCAGCAGCTCATAGGCCGAGGAGATGGTCATCCGGTTCAGTCCAAGTCGCAGCGCCAACTCGCGCGTGGGAGGGATTTTTTCCCCTCGGGGCAGGCGGCCGGCGAGAATTTCCTCATGAAAGAAATCAAAAAGCTGCCTATAGAGTGGTTCTTCGAGATCGGGATCGAGTTTCGGCAGCCGGAGCATTTACCCACACCGTACCACATTGGATGGGCCGGTTCAATCCATTTTGTCCGCCACGTAGGGGCCCCGGGAAACTGCGGCGGTTCGCCCGCACTCTTTGCCGGCCAGGGGTCGGCAGACTTGCGGGCAGGCGAGCGAGCGGCCTGCGCCACATTTTGGCTCCGATCCGGCGGACGCGCCACTTGAACCCTCGAGTCGGAGCGTGATTGCGGATGGTCCGCCTGCGCGCGAGGAGTGCGGTTTCTGCTCTTTCAAGGCGACCTCGGGCGTTTGGTAGGATGTGGAGTTACTGCATGTTCCAAAGGCCCTTTTCTTCCGTAGTTGTGCTGATCGCGGCGGCGGTTGGCATTACCCTGCTGCCGGATCCCGCCGGCGCCGGGCAAATCGGCGCGGGTGAGAAGGCGCCGGTGATCAACAAGAAGAAGAGCAAGAACGAGGAGTTGCCGACGCAGGCCCACGGGGAGCTGCCGCAGCCACCCCTGGCGCTGACGGCGGATGCGGAGCGGCTGAGCTTCGTGGCGGCCCCGTTGAGCGGCCGCGGCCTGCTTTCCCAGCAGACGCGGGAGGCTCTCAGGTCCCTGATTGTTCAGGCGCGGGGCGCGCAATTCATCCGCGTCCGCGCGTTCGTCGCCGGGACCGGCGATTTACGCCGGGTGCCGCAACTGGTGAGCGAAGTTTTCGCCGACAAGCACGTGGCGCTGCCAGTGGTGACGACGGTCGCGGCCGGGTTGCTGCCGCTCGAAAACGCGCAGGTGCTGATCGAGGCTACGCTGCAGCAGAGCCGCGCGGTGAATCCCGAGGGACTGCGCTTCGTCACGGCCGAGGGCGCGACGGCCGAAGCGGCTGTGGCCCAATTGAAGCAAACGGGCGAGTTGCTGCGGGCGACGTGCTATGTGCCGGCGCTCGAAGGGCGTACGCCGGTCGAAGGCGTGGCGTTCGTCCAGCCGCAGAAGTTGACGAACCGCGCGGGCACGACCTGCGAGGGCGTAACGCGGGCGGCGAGCGCGGGCGGGGTGCGCGGCGGGCTGGTTTTCACGGGCGCGCAGATGGCCTTCGGGTACACGGAAGCGGACGCGCGGCTGGCTTTTGAACGGCTGGAAAGAACCGCCAAGAGCGCGGGTTCCAGTGTGAAAAATGCGGTGGTTTTGAACTTCTATCCGCTCAGCCGGCAACTCGGCGAGACGGCGCTCGCGGCGGGCCGGGAATATCTAAATCCGGCGCATGGCCCGGCGGGCTTGCTGGGGGTGGTTTTCGAGGGATTGCCGTCGATGGACGGCTCGTTTGCAATCGAGGTGATAGCGGCGCCGGGAGCCCGGAACTAGCGGTTCGGTGCGCGCTGCGGCGTCGGGTTTAGCATGCGCGGAGCAGGCGGCGACGGCCGCCCAATCCAACAGAGGTAATCATTCCATGTCCCAAAATGTGTCCCCAAAGACGGTTGTCACGTTCGGCGAGGTCATGCTGCGGCTGGCCCCGCCGGGTTTTGAGCGCTTTCTGACGACGCCACTGCTGGCGGCCACTTTCGGCGGCGGCGAAGCCAACGTGGCGGTCTCGCTGGCTAACTTCGGGCTGGGGGCGCGTTATGTGACGGCGCTGCCGGCGAATAACCCGATCACGGACGCGTTCCTGTACCAGATGCGCGGCTTCGGCGTAGACGTCGCGCCGGTGCAGGCTCACGGCCGGGCGCTTCGGCGTCTATTTCGTGGAAAGCGGCGCCAACCAGCGGCCTTCCAAGGTGACCTACGACCGCGCCCACTCCTCGATCTCGCAGGCCAAACCGGGCGATTTCGACTGGGCGGCGATCTTCGCCGGCGCGGCCTGGTTCCACGTGACGGGCATCACGCCGGCGCTGACGCAAAGCTGCGCCGACCTGACGCTGGAGGCGGTCGAGGCGGCGCGCGCGGCGGGCGTCACGGTCTCGGTGGATCTGAATTACCGCAAGAATCTGTGGAAGTACGGCCAGACGGCGCGCGAGGTGATGGCGGGACTGGCGCGGCACGTGGACTACGTGGTGGCCAACGAGGAGGATTGTCAGAAAGCGCTGGGGATCGAAGCCGGTGTGGACGTGCACTCCGGTCAACTGGATGAGAACAAGTATAAGGACCTGGCGGCGCGGGTTCTGGACCGGTATCCAAACGTGAAGCTGATCGCGATTACGCTGCGCGAGAGCTTCTCGGCGTCGCACAACGGCTGGTCGGCGTGCCTGCACGACCGCCGGCAGTTCGCCGTCAGCCGGCGCTACGACATTACGCACATCGTGGACCGGGTGGGCGGCGGCGACGCCTTTGCCGGCGGATTGATCTACGGGTTGTTGAACCTGGGCACGGCGGGCTTCGAGTCAAACACCGACGCGCTGGAATTCGCCGTGGCGGCATCGTGCCTGAAGCACTCGATTCCAGGCGATTTCAATCGCTTCTCGCGCTCCGAGGTCGAGGCGCTGGTAAAAGGCGGCGGAAGCGGGCGGGTGCAGCGCTAGGCGGCCGGCGGTCGCGCGCAGGTCCAGACTGGCGGTTGAAGATCAGGACCGGGACGACGCGGGCCGGGACTCAGCCGCGGCGCCAATTGCGCGATCGTGCAACGCGTTACCCGGCGTCAGCCGTCTATAATTGTGACTAGAGTCCCCGTTCATGCAATTTGCACGATTATATTTCCTGTTGGCGGCAGGCCTGCTCGCGGCAGGCTGGCCGGCGCCGACAGGCGCCCAGACCCCGACCCCGGCAGGCGCCCAGACTGCGTCCCCGGCGGCCGGGCCGAACGCGAATCCGGCCGCGGCTGCTGCGCCACTCGCGCCGCAGACTCCGGCCGACGCAGGGCCGAAGCAGCCTTCAGCGGCTCCGGCGCAGCCGCCGGGCGCCTTCCACGCCTCGGTCAGCGAGGTGATCGTGCCGGTGACGGTGACCGACGAGAAGGGCAAATTCGTCACCAACCTCGACCAGCGGGACTTCCAGTTGTTCGACAACGGCAAGCCGCAGACGATCACCTACTTCACGCGCGAGCGCAACCAGCCGGTGGTGATCGGCTTCCTGGTCGATCTGAGCAACACTAACCGGCTGCAATGGGAGAAGCTGCGGGAGGCGATCGAGGACCTGATTTCAGCTACGCTCGAGCCCGAGGGCAAGCCCGACAAACGCTACAGCGGTTACCTGATCGGCTACGGCAGCGAAGCCGAACTGATGGTCAACACGACCGCCGATCCGGAGGTCCTGCTGGCCCGGGTGCGCAAGCTGAAGCCCGGCGGCGGCTCGGCGCTGTACGACGCGGTGCACATGGCGTGCACCAGCCGGACGCTGATCCAGGGCGAACCGATCGAGCCGCGGCGCGTGATCGTGATCATCGGCGACGGACACGACACGGCCAGCAAGAAGACGCTGGACGAGGTGCTGGAACTGGCGCAGCGCAACCTGGTGACGATTTACGGCGTTTCGACGACGGCCTTCGGCTTCTACTCGGAGGGCGACGATCGGCTGAAAAAGCTGGCCGAGGCCACCGGCGGGCGCGTGGTGTACCCGCTGGAGGGAGTTTACAAAGACGTGGACGGGTACCTGTCGCATCCCCAGGACGCGGGCAACTATGTGCTCACGGTGGGCACCGGCGGCTACGCCTCGGTGGTCATGAACGGCATCGTGCAGGCCGTCGCGGCCACGGCGGGCGAGATCCAGTTGCAGTATCTGCTGCGGTATGTGCCTTCGGAAACCGACGTGGCGAAGAAGTACCGTAAGATCGAGGTGCGGGTGGGCCTGACCAACGTGAAGGTGCGGGCGCGCGACGGATATTATCCCGGCACTCCATGATCGGAACGGTGATCGGAACGGTGATCGGATCGGGGACGCGGTGCGATCTGCAGCTGCGGCGAAAAGGTGCGGGCGAGGCGGCGCGGGGCCGATAAGACGTTAAGAAGGTAAGACGCTAAGCGGAGGTTGAGGCAGCGGCGCGCAGGCACAGGCGCGTTGGAGCAGCAGCACCAGAAGATCGGGTCCCCGCGACGGGCGGAGGAGTTATTAAGACAGACGCTGACGGACGCTTTCGATGCCCACGCTGATCACACGGCTGGCCGAATACAGGGTCTTCGAGGCCCTGGGGGAAGCCTGCGGAGTGGTGGTGGCCGACGCCGACGCCAACGAAGCGGCGTTCCGCTTCCGCCGCGACTGGGAGGATTTCGCGGGCCAGGAAGCCGAGATTCTGGAGGCCTTCGCCGAAGACCTGCCGGACAAGGCGCGGGAACTCGGCGTAAGGGCGTTCCTGGCGTGGGTGGACGGGGATCTGTCGAACACTTTCCGCTGCGGCGAGCCGCAGCGGACGCTGGCGTTGGATCTCGAACGCACGGCCCAGACGCTCTATGCGCGCTCGGTGCGCAGCACCGCCAAGCCTTACCAGACGCACCTGCCGGTGCGCTGCGTGGCCGCCGCCGGGCCGCTGCTGGATAATCCCGAAACGGAGCGCGAGGAGTGGGTCGACGTGGCCGGCGTGCGCCTGAGCCGGGACCACTTTCTGGCGCGCATCCGCGGACATTCGATGGAGCCCGAGATCCCCGACGGCAGCGTGTGCCTGTTCCGGCGCTACGCGGGCGGGAGCAGAGTGGGCAAGATCATGCTGGTGCACGAGATCACCGACGAGGCCGGGATGGGCCGCTTCACGGTCAAGCGCTACCTGAGCCGCAAGCGCGAGACCGCCGAAGGCTGGGAGCACGAGCAGATCCGGATGCACTCGGAGAATGCCGATTTCGGCGAGTGGGACCTGGCTGAAGACGGGCGCTACGAAACCATCGGCGAACTGGTGCGAGTGATCGCGGATCCGGAGTTGGGGCCGTAGCCCGACCCGGGACCACTGCGCGGCGATGAACGCGGGGTTGACGCCGGCGCGGATTGGAGCGGGCAAGCGCGGCGCGTCAGGCCACCATCCGGGCCAGCGCCGGCAATAGCAGTTCGCGGCAGCGCACCACTTCACCTACTACGAACACCGCCGGCGGACCCACTTCCACGCGTTCCGCGGCCACCGCGGCGAGATCGGCCACGACCACGCGCTCACGCGGCGTGGAGCCGTTTTCGATAAACGCCACGGGCTCGGAAGCGCACCGGCCGCACGCCAGCAGCGCGCGCGCGATGGCGGCGCGGCGGCGGACGCCCATCAGAATGATCAGCGTATCCACCCCGGCGTAGCGCGACCAGAAGCCGGGATCGGGCTCGGCCTGATGGCCGGTGACGATGGCAAATCCGGAGGCGAATCCGCGGCTGGTGGGCGGAATGCCCTGCAAGGCCGGCAGGGCGAGCGCGGAGCTGACGCCCGGCACGACCTCTACGCTCCAGCCGCGCGCGGCCAGCCAGGCCCATTCCTCGGCGCCGCGGCCGAACACGAACGGGTCGCCGGCCTTCAGCCGGACCACCAGGCGGTGGCGGCGGGCGCACTGCTCCAACAACTCGTAAATCCGGGGCTGGACCAGATCCTGCTGCCCTTCCTCCTTGCCGACGTCGATCAACTCCGCGCCGGGCCGGACCAGGGCCAGGATTTCGGGTGCGATCAGGCGGTCGTGCAGCACCGCGCCGGCCTGCGCGAGCAGCCGCGCGGCGCGCACGGTGAGCAGTTCCGGATCGCCCGGCCCGGCGCCGACGAGACAGATGCGCGAGTTCATCGGAGCACCTCGCTCGATGCCGGAATCTCGTCCGACACAATGTTTTCGGCCGGGATCTCTTCCGGCACATCGCTTGCAGCCGGAATCTGCTCATCGAGAGTCGCCTCGAAGATGGCCGCGGCTTGCTGGGCCCGGCCTGCGCGCAGCTCGGCCAGGGCGGGCCCGTCGACCAGCCGGTACCACAGCCGGCGGCGCGCGGCGAAGTCCAGGCCGGAGTGGCGAATGCGCCCGCGCACGGACGCCGCCAGGCGAAGGAAGGCCGCGTATTCGGGGCCGAGCTTGCTTGCCAGTGCGTCTTTCAGACGCACGGCCAATGCTGGACAATGCCCGGAAGTGGAGAGCGCGACCACTAGCGCGCCCTGCCGGTGCACCGCCGGGAAATAGAAGCGGCAGTTCGCCGGATCGTCCAGCGCATTGAACAGCACACCGTGCCGCTCCGCCCGTTCAAACAAGCGCTGATTGGCTGCAGGGTCTTCGAGAGCGGAGATGGCCATGAATGCGCCCTGTAACTCGTCCGCCCCGGGTTCGGCGGGAAGGAGGCGCACGCGTGCCCCGGCGTCGGTGAGCGCGCGGACCTTTTCCTCGGCCAGCGGACCCGCGCCGACAACCACGCACAGCCGCCCGCTCAGGTCGAGAAAGATGGGGAAAGGATGCTGCATCGCCTGGACCTCGACTAGACCTCGACCGGGGCCGCCAGATGCCGTGCGCGCAGTGGGTCCAGCCCGGCGCGGCCGCAGTAATCGCCGAAGGCTTCTCCCGGCTGGCGCCCGGCCACCCAATCCCGGAACAGCGGCGCCAGGACCGAGGGGATGTGTTCAAAACGAATGTTGTGGGAATACAGTTGCGCCAGCCGCGTGCCCAGGGGCGACCCGCCCAGGTAGATCGAATACAGGCCGGGGCTCTGGCCGACAACACCGATCTCGGCCGTGTAGGGCCGCGAGCAGCCGTTGGGACAGCCGGTCATTCGCAGGAACACTGTTTCGCCGGCGGCGCCGGCCGCGTCGAGTTCAGCTTGCACGCGCGCCGCCAACTCCGGCAGAACGCGCTCGCTCTCGGCCAGCGCCAGACCGCAGGTCGGCAGGGCCGGACAAGCCATCGAGTGCCGCAACACCGGCGGCAACTCGCTCGGCATGGCGAAACCATGCCGGCGCAGGATGGCCTCGAGGAGCGGCCGGGCCGCGGCGCTCAATCCGCAGAGAAGCAGATTCTGCTGGGGTGTGAAGCGGATCTCCGGCGCGAGTGTTTCAACCACCTCCCGCACTGCGGCGCGCTGCGCCTGCCCCAGACGGCCGCTTACGACGCGCAGCCCGCAGAACCAGACTCCCGGCGACTGTTCGTGCCAGCCGAGGTAATCCGCCTGCCGGTGCCACTTTAATTCGCGCGGCGGCGCCAGCGGGTGGCCCAGGCGCCGGGCCATTTCGGCGGCAAACCACTCGATGCCGCGGTCCTGGATGACGTACTTGAGCCGCGCCCGCTTGCGGTTGACACGATCGCTGAAGTCGCGGTGGATCGAAACGGCGGCCGTGGCGACGTCGAGCAATTCGGCGGGCGGCAGAAAGCAGAACGGGCCGGCCAGACGCGGGTAGGTGCCCGGAATGCCGTTCGATTGGCCCATGCCGCCGCCCGCGAGCGCGGTGAAACCGAGCAATTCCCGGCCCTCGAAATGCGCGACAAAACCGCAATCGTGAATATGGATGTCGGTGGTATTATCGCCCTCGACGGCGAAGCCGAACTTGAACTTGCGCGGCAGGTAGGCGGCGCCGTAGAGCGGCTCGGATTCGCTCTCGAAGGTGGCCGCCGGCTCGCCGTCCAACCAGATCTCGGCGTAGGCGCGAGTCCTGGGTTTAAAACTGCGGTTCAACAGACGGGCATATTCGTCCAGCCGCTGCCGCTGGGGCGTCTCGAAGGGTGCGGCGGGCGCGACCACGTTGCGCACCACGTCGCCGCAGGCGGCAAAGGTCAACACGCCGGAGTCGTTGATCGCCCGGATGCAGTCGCGCAGCGTCCGTTTGCCGACGTAGTGGTACTGCAGGCCGCCGCGCGAGGTGATGCGCAAGGTGCCGTCGCCGGCCGCGTCCGCCAGAGCGTCGAGGGCCAGGTACTGGCGCGGCGCGATAATTCCGCCCGGCAGGCTGACGCGCACCATGAAGCTGTAGGATTTCACGGGCGCCCGCTTGCGCTGGTCGCGGTCGTCCTGCTGATATGCGCCGTGGAACTTGAGCAGCGCCGCGACCGGCTTGGAGACTGCCGCATTCTCGTTCGCGAGTTCGGCGGCGATGGCGCCGCGCAAATGATTGCTCGCGCGCTTCAGTTCCTCCGCGGGGGAAGGCTGGGCGGGCGGCAATGCGACGGCGGGTGTGGATTCCGGTTCCGGCACGAAGAGTTGGCTCCTATGTTCCAGACTATACCGGTCCTTCCATCCCCCTCAAAATTCAGATGGCTCGTCGATCCATCTGCCTGCCGGCTACCTCAGCTGTTTTGCAGTACTTCCAATTTCAATACCATTCACGCCAATTGACCGGGCGTCGAATCAATCCTGGCTTCAGGCGACCTTGATGCTCACCGTGTGCAGACCGCACTCTAGTTTCTGCCCGCCCCAGCGCCCGCTGCGCGCGTGCGCGTCGCCAGCGGGTTTGGCCGTGCAGGGTTCACAGCCGATGCTCATGTAACCCTCGGCGTACAGCGGCAGCTCCGGAATCTCGTGCACCACCAGATAGCTGCTGACCTCGGCCCAGCTCCAGTCAAACAGCGGACTCAATTTGCGCAGCGCGAGGCCGGTCGGGAAAGTGTGCATTTCGGAGGGCTGGAGAGCCGCGCGTGTCGGCGACTGCTCGCGCCGCAGACCCGTGAACCAGACGTCAAATCCGGCCAGCCCGGATATCAGAGGTTCGACCTTGCGGCGCTGGCAGCAGGCGCCGGGATCGCTCTGGTAGAGCCGGCCGAGGGCGGTCTCCTGCCGTTCCACGGTCTCTCGCGGCAGCAGGTTGACGAGATTCAAGTCCCACTCCGCGGCCAATCGGTCGCGGTAGGCGTAGACCGCGGCGAAATGATAGCCGGTGTCGAGGAACAGGACCGGCAGGCGCGGGGCGAACTGCCGCAGCAGATGCACCAGCGCGACGTCTTCCGCCTGGAAACTGCAGGTCACAGCGGGCCGCGCGGCGCCGTCGAGCGCGGGGGCGATGATCTGGCGGGCGCTGAGCAGCGGATCGCGCATGGTCAGATCCCGTCCCCTTGCACGAAGTTGCCGGCTCCGAACACGCGCCCCTGGCGCAGCCGTTCGACGAGCGCGGTGACGGCTCGCGCGGCGTCGGCAGGCAGATTGCGCGCGTCGACCGGCGCGCCGGGCCGGTGGGTCGTGCTGAGGACCAGCAGTCCGGCCTGCAGCAGGAACTGCGCGTCGACGCCGGGGTCTTCCACCACGACGGCATGAAAGTGGCGCAGCAGCAATTGCCGCTCCAGGGCGGGCGCAAGCTCCGGCCGGACGGAGAGATCGAGCAGGCAGGCGTCGTGGCCGAACAGTTCCGCGCGCTCCACGGCGCTCAGCGCGTGGGCGTGGACTTCGTCACCCAATGCAGAAACGATCAGGCCCGCCGCCACCGTCAGGTTGCTCAGCCGGTCGATCAGGATGAAGCCGCCGGTGGCGCGATTGTCGCTGTAGCGGTCGAACGCCAGCGGTTCGGCGGTTTCCAGTTCCGCATTGCCGATGTCGTTCAATTGCAGCTCGGCGGCCGCGACGTTCGATTGCCGCACCACGTCCAGACGCTCCGTGACGCGGGCCAGCCGGACCGGCGTGACGCGCGTGCCATGCTGCAGCAGATAGGAAGCGCCGGCGCGCGCCGGCTGCTCGCTCATCCACACCAGCGTGGCCCGGATGCGCTGCGCTTTCGACAGGCTGTGGCCGGCGGCAGCGATCCAATCGCCGCGCGAGACATCGACTTCGCGATCCAGTTCGAGCGTGACCGACATGGGCGCGACGGCCGCGTCGAGGTCGCCGTCGAAGCTGACGATGCGCCTCACGCGGGCTTCCGTTCCGGCGGGTTCGATCCGCACCGCGTCGCCGGGCAGGATGCAGCCGCTCGCCACCTGGCCGGCATAACCGCGGAAATCCAGGTGCGGGCGGATGACCAGTTGCACGCTCATGCGGAACGGCGCGGCGGCGGCGGGATGGGCCTCCACGTTCTCGAGCCATTCGAGCAGGTTCGGGCCGTCGTACCACGGCGTCCGGGCGGATTTAGTCACCACGTTGTCGCCGTCCAGCGCGCTGATCGGGAAGAAGGCCGCTTCGGCTCCCGGCAGGCTGCCGAGCAACGCCCGCGCCTCGGCCCGGACGCTCTCAAAAACGGCCCGGCGAAACCCCTCCAGGTCCAGCTTGTTGACCACGAAGGCCAGCTTGCGAATGCCCAGCAGCCAGGCGATGGTGGCGTGGCGGACGGTCTGCGGCAGAACGCCTTTGCGGGCATCCACGAGCAGCACGGCGACGTCGGCCGTGGATGCGCCGGTGGCCATGTTGCGCGTGTACTGCTCATGGCCCGGAGTATCGGCAACGATGAACTTCCGGCGCGGCGTCGAGAAGTAACGGTAGGCCACGTCGATCGTGATGCCTTGCTCGCGCTCGGCGCGCAGGCCGTCGGTGAGCAGCGACAGATCGGGTCCGCGGGCCGCGCGGTTCACGCGGTTGCGGTCCACTTCCTCGAGCTGGTCCTCCCACACCGACTTGCTGTCGTAGAGCAGCCGCCCGATCAGGGTCGACTTGCCGTCGTCGACGCTGCCGGCCGTCGAAATGCGCAGCAGGGGCTTCTCCACAATCCGGTGCATCAGAAGTAGCCCTCGCGCTTCTTCAGCTCCATCGAGCCGTCCTGGTCGTGGTCGATCACGCGGTTCTCCCGCTCCGAACGCCGGAAAACCGCCAGTTCAGCCAGAATTTCGGCCGGCGTCGTGGCGTCGGAAGGGATGGCGCCGCTGCACGGGGTGCAGCCCAGCGACCGCATGCGGCACACCTCGGTCACCGGTGTTTCGCCGGGCAGGAGCTTCACGTTAGCTTCGATCGGAATCAGCGTTTCGCCGCGCACCACGACTTCGCGCGGCGCGGCAAAGTACAGCGGCGGGAGCGGGATCGACTCGGCCTCGATGTAGCGCCAGATGTCGGTCTCGGTCCAGTTGGAGAGCGGGAAAACCCGTATGCTCTCGCCCGCGTCCACCCGGCCGTTGTATAGATTCCACAGTTCGGGGCGCTGGTTGCGCGGCTCCCAGCGGCCCTCGCGGTCCCGGAAACTGAACACGCGCTCCTTGGCCCGCGAACGCTCTTCGTCGCGCCGTCCTCCGCCGATCGCCGCGTCGTAGCCGCCCTCCTTCAGCCCCTCGACTAGCGCCCGGGTGCGCAGCAGATGGCAGCATTTGGCCGTCCCCAGATCGTACGGATTGGCCCCGCCGTCAATCGCCGCCCGATTCGTGTAAACCCGCAGGTCGGCCCCGATTTCCCGGGTGAAGCGGTCCCGGAACTCGATCAACTCGGGGTACTCGTAGGTCGTGTCGATGTGCAGCAGCGGGAACGGGATCCTCCCTGGATAGAATGCTTTGCGAGCGAGGTGCACAAGCGTGCTGCTGTCCTTGCCGATGGAATACAGCAGGACGGGCGTGCGAAACTGGGCTGCGGTTTCGCGCAGAATGTGAATCGCCTCCGCCTCCAGAAAGCGCAAGTGCGAGATGAGAGCGGTGGACATGAGTAACCGTACGAATTAGTCTAACTCATTTACCCAATCTCTATCAATAAAAGGTAGATTAAACCTCCGGGAACGGGTGTCCGCGGAATCCCCGCCCGAAGAGGCCCGCTTGCGCACTTTGAGAAATACGCGCCGGCGCAGCCCCGATTCGGACCCGCGAAGTCAGTGCATGGGCGCGTTGCTCAGCGCTCGCCCGCGGTTGACGGTATGATTCAGATTCAGGAGTCCTATTCATGCCACAAACCAGGAAAATGACATTCGGCCTCATCGTCGGTAATCGCGGTTTCTTCCCGGCGCACCTCGCGCTGAGCGGGCGCGAGGAGATGATTCGGGTGCTGGAGGGCGCCGACTACAACGTCGTCATCCCGGGCGTCAACGAAACCAAGGTCGGCGCCATCGAGTCGCGCCAGGAGGCACACCTGTGCGGCAATCTTTTCAAGCAGCACAAGGACGAGATCGACGGCGTCATCGTGACCCTGCCCAACTTCGGCGATGAGCGCGCCATCGCCGAGACGCTGAAAGTGGCCCAGCTCAACGTGCCGGTGCTCGTCCAGGCCACGCCCGACGAAACCGGCAAAATGCTGATCACGCACCGCCGCGACAGCTTCTGCGGCAAGATGTCGGCCTGCAACAACCTGCGCCAGATCGACGTGCCCTACACGCTGACTGAACGGCACACCGTGGCCCCCGACTCCGCCGCCTTCCGCGCCGATCTAGACCGTTTCGCCGCCGTCTGCCGCGTCGTCAACGGCCTGCGCAAGCTCCGCGTCCTCGCCATCGGCGCGCGCCCCGCCGCGTTCAACACGGTCCGCTACAGCGAGAAACTCCTGGCGCTCTCGGGCATCGATGTAGAGACCGTCGATCTTTCTGAAATCCTCGGCCGCATCGACAAAATGAAGGACGACGACCCCGCCGCGCAGGCCAAGCTGGGCGCGATCAAGGCCTACACCTCGACCGAGTCCGTCCCCGCGCCCCAGCTCCTCAAAATGGCCAAGCTGGGCGCGGTCATCACGGGTTGGATGGAAGAGACGATGTGCACCGTCAGCGCCGTGCAATGCTGGACGTCGCTCGAAGAATACTTCGGCGTCGTGCCCTGCACCATCATGTCGATGATGAGCAACAACCTGCTGCCCAGCGCCTGCGAAGTGGACGTCTGCGGTGTGGTGGCGATGCAGGCCATGGCGCTCGCATCCGGTTCGCCCAGCGCCCTGCTCGACTGGAATAACAACTACGGCGAGGATCCCAACAAGGCGGTCTGCTTCCACTGCTCGAACCTGCCCAAGGACTTCTTCGCGGAATCGAAGATGGACTACCAGGAGATCATCGCCGGCACGGTCGGCAAGCTGAACACGTTCGGCACCATCGTCGGCCGCGTCAAGCCGTCGCCCATGACCTACTTCCGCGTCTCCACCGACGACGTGCTGGGCGAGGTGCGCGCCTATGTCGGCGAAGGCCGCTTCACCGACGACCCGCTCAGCACCTTCGGCGGCGCCGGCGTGGTTGAGATCCCCGACATGCAGATGCTGCTGCAGTTCATCTGCGAGAACGGCTACGAACACCACGTCGCCGCCAACATGAGCTTGTGCGCCGACGCGATTGAGGAAGCCTGCGAGAAGTACCTGGGCTGGGACATCTACCGGCACTCTTAGCGGCTTGTAGTAGAAGTGCGTCGAAGGCAAAAAGCGGGGACAGCCACCGTTTTTCGCGGCGGCAGTCCTTTTGGAATTGATGTGGCTTCGTGCGAAAAGCGGTGGCTGTCCCCGTTTTTTGCGCCGCATCGACTATTACGACGGGCTGTTAGCCCGAATATTTCACCGGCTCACTGTACAAAAGCCGCCTTCTCTGGCATAAACATTTCAGCCACGAAGTGCTTTTGCACAGAAAGCGGCGGCTCTTGCTATGACCCAGTGTACCCAGGACAGCTTCGAATTTGAAGCCCATTTTTCGCGCCGGGTGGTGGCGGGTTTCGACGGCGGCACGATCACTTCCGACGCCGGGGCGCTACTGCTGCGGCAGGTTAACCGGCGCATCGGCCTGCTGCCACGCCTGGCGCGCTGCTTCAGCGACTTCCGGAATCCGGTTTACATCTCCCACGAAGTGGGTGAAATGGTCTCGCAGCGCGTCTATGCGCTGGCCTTGGGTTACGAAGATCTCAACGACCACGACCAACTGCGTGACGACCCGCTGATGGGTCTGCTGGCGGGTAAACGCAAGCCCGGCGCGGCGTTGGCCAGCAAGAGCACGCTGTGCCGCCTGGAACGCACGCCTGAGGCCGGCGCCGCCTCCGACCGCTACAAGAAGATCCGCTACGATGCCGCCGCCATCGACCGGCTGCTGGTCGAGATGTTTGTGGAGTCGCACCCGCAAGCCCCGGCCCGGATCGTCGTCGATCTGGACGCCACCGATACGCCGTTGCACGGCCAGCAGGAGGGACGTTTCTTCCACGGCTACTACGACCACTACTGCTACCTGCCGCTGTACATCTTCGCGGGCGACCAGATTGTCGGCGTGCGGCTGCGAGAGGCCAATCAGGACGCCAGCGCGGGCAGCGTCGAAGAGATCCAGCGCATCGTCGCGCAGATCCGCGCCCGCTGGCCCCAGACTCAGATCATCCTGCGCGCCGACTCGGGCTTCTGCCGCGAAGAACTGATGAGGTGGTGTGAGGACAACCATGTCGACTACGTCTTCGGACTGGCGCGCAACCAGCGCCTGCGGCGGCGGATCGACAAGGCCATGCGCCAGGCCGCGGGCGAGGCCCAACGCACGGGAAAGGCGGCGCGGGTGCTCACCGAGTTTCGCTACCGCACGCGCAAGAGTTGGTCGCGCGCCCGGCGCGTCATCGCCAAGGCCGAGCAGATCGCGGGCAAGCAGAACCCGCGCTATGTCGTGACTTCGCTGCCGGTCGAGCAGTGGCAACCGCGCCCACTCTACGAGGATCTGTACTGCGCCCGCGGCGAGATGGAGAACCGCATCAAAGAGCAGCTGAGCCTGTTTGCCGACCGCATGAGTGCCGAGACGATGCGCGCCAATCAGCTCCGGCTGTATCTGTCGGCGGCGGCCTACGTGCTCGTGGAGGCGCTGCGGCGGCTGGCGCTAACAGGCACGGCGCTGGCCGAGGCCCAGGTCCACACGATTCGGCTGCGACTGCTCAAGATCGGCGCGCGGATTCGTTTCAGCGCGCGGCGCGTGCTGGTGTCGATGAGCAGCGGCTACCCCTGGAAGCAGGTGTTTGGGCAGGTGTGGGCGGCGCTGCGTTGCTGAGCCAAAATCGCGACACGGCAAACAAACGATTTCCCGATTTCGCACTTTTCGGGTCAGTCGAACTGCGTCCGAATTGCGTTTTGTGAGGGCGATCGGACGCCACAAGGCCCCCTCGATCACCACATCCCGGCTCGCTGCCCGCCCGAATGCCGCCGCAGCGCCCTCCAAACCTCACGCAAACGCCGGCGGCGACGAAATCACAGCGCCTGTGAAACATCCGGGTTAGCGGCAGTGCCGCGGCGCCTGCGGCGTCCATCCCTGCACGCGTCCCTATTACGAGCGGCTCTGCGCCGGCTCCAACTCCGCCTTGAACGCGTCATCCACCGGCACGCGCCAGCCTACAGCCAGCCGGTTGGTTTCATTCGCCAACCCGGCCACGGCCAGCGTCTCGGCAAACATCTCCGGCGTCATCCCCTTGGCCAGCGCCGCCGCCGTGTGCGAGTGCAGACAGTACTCGCAGCCGTTGGTCGCGCTCACGGCGATGAAAATCAACTCCTTCGTCAGCGGGTCGAGCGCGCCCGGCGCCATCACGTTCTTCACCTGCTCCCATACCATCGCAAGCGTGGGCGGATGGTTCGCCAGCGCCTTCCAGACGTTGTTGATGAAATCGGTTTTGCGCGTCGCGCGGATGTCGTCGTAGATCGCCCGCACCTCGGGTGGGGCCGCGTCGTATTCGATCAGTCGGTTCAGGCTCATGCCGTCATTGTGCCTGACGGCGGAGCCCATGACGAGGCTCCGGCCGGATTATGCCCGAATCAGGCCGAACGCCTTCTTCATCGCCGCGATCGTCGTCTGCAAGGCTTGGTCCGGCGGCATGGCCCGCAACGCCGCGTTGAACGGCTCGCAGCGCGCCGGCGCGTCGCAACCCAGGGCGGTCAGCGTGTTCAGGAATCCGCCCACGTCGATGACGCCGGTGGCGCACGGCAATTCGCGCTGCCCGTCCTGCTGCTGATCGAGCGGGATGTTTAGCGGCGCGTCGTTCAGATCGATGCTGACGACGTCCTTGTTCGTGAGCGTCTTCAGATCCGCCAGCGTGCCCCCCGCCGTGTACCAGTGCCATGAGTCGAGCACGATGCCTACGTTCGGCCGGCCCATCTCCGCGATCAGTTCCTTCATTTCGGGCAGCGTGTGGATGAACGGATAACGGCTGGAGGCCCACAGCGTTTTCGGTCCTAGGTACTCCATCCCCAGCCGGCAGCCATGATCTCCCAAAACGCCCGCCACCTGGCGCAGCCGCTGCGAGTGCGCTTTGAAATTCTCGCGATAGGTCAGCGTCGGATGCGCCGACATGATCCACGTGCCGACCCGCGTCACGCCGGCTCGCTGCAGCGCTTTGGCGGTCGCCGGTAACGTCTTCAGGCCTGCCTGGAATTCTTCCTCGCTCTTTTTGAACTCCACCGGCAGCCCCGCCTGCGCCCAGACGATCTCGCGTTCCTTCATCCGTACGAGGAATTGCGCCACGTCGCCCTCGGGCGCCGACGCGAGCCAGCCCGAATCCGCCTCGATCGCCTCGAAGCCATACTGGGCCGCGTAGTCGAGCGCCTGCGCCATCGTCGCCTTCACGCCGATCGCGCCGCAGGACAGGTAGATCTTCATCTTCGTATTGGGCTTGCCATTCTCTCGCGCCAGCGCCGCCGCGGCGCTTACCGCAGCGAGCGGCAGGCTGCCCATCATCGTCCGCCGTGTCATGTCCATCGTGCCACTCTCCGCCCCAGAGTCTATCGCAGCCGCACCGGCCGCAAACGCGCCCGCTCTCCGCTCGCTTTCCGATGAGCCTGCCGCAGCCTGTATAGTGTCGGCAGAGAGCATGACACGCCGCATTCCAGGCGGGGCTGTTTACGCCGCCATCGGCCTCTTCTCGGGTTTGGCGGCGATCCTCGTGTCTTTCACTTCCCTAGGCATTCAGTTTGACAGCACCGTCGCCGACTGGCTCTCGCGTCTGCATCCTCTGCAAACTCCCGCGCGCATGGCCGCCGTGCTCGCATTCGACGAGCGCACGCTGATGGAGTACGGCGGCATTCGTGATTTGCGCCGCACCCTGGCCATGGCTCTGGAACGGCTGGCCGACGCCCAGCCGGCCGTCGTGGCCGTCGATATTACATTGGCCGAACGCGGCGACCCCGCCGCCGACGCCGCCCTGGAACGCATCTTCGCCCGCCTGCCGCACCTCGTCCTGGCTTGTGAAATGACGCCCGACGGCAGACTCTGGCAGGACCCGCCGCGCGGCTTCCTCACGCCCGGCGCGGTTCTCGGCCACGTCAACGCCCTGCCCGGTCCCTACGACGCCATCAACCGCCGCATCGCCCTCGAGCGCGTCGCGGGCCGTGTGCGCCGCTTCGCCATGTCGCTCCAGGCGCTGCGCTTCGCCACCGGCGCGCGCGTCATCGACGCCTCGCCCACCGATATCGTCGTCGGCCCAATCGTGATCGATTCGCGCTGGGACGAAGGCCGCCCCTTGCGCATACACTATCGCGACCCGTCACTGCTGCCTCACGTCTCGGTGCGCGACCTGCTGCGCGACCCCTCCGCCGCGCGACAGCTCACTGGCCGCGTGGTCTTCACCGGCGTGACGGCGCAGTCGGCCGCCGATCGTCTGTTTACACCGCTTTCGACCGACGTCCCGCTGGCCGGCGTCGAGATCCACGCGCAGGCCTTCGAGACGATGTTCTCAGACCAGTTCCTCAATGACGCGCCCTTGCTCTGGCCCGTTCTACTGGCCCTTTTCGGCGCTGCGGCCATTTGTCTGATCTTCAGCCTTGGCTCTCCGCGCTGGGCTTATATCGGCGGCGCGGCCATCGTGCTGCAGCTCCATCTCGCGCCGTGGCTGGCCTTTCGCGAGAACATCGTCCTGCCCGCCGCCGCTCCCATCGCCGCGGGCTGGCTGGCGTTTTTGGGCGCGTTCTCCTATCGCTTCCTCGTCGTCCGGCGCCGCCTCGAATCTTCGGAACAGACCTCGCAGCGTTACCAGCAGGCCTTCCGCTTCGTCGCGCACGAGATGCGCACGCCGCTCACCGCCATTCAGGGCTCGGGCGAATTGCTGACCCGCTACAATCTGCCGGAAGAGAAACGGCGCCAGCTCGCGGGCATGATTCAGAGCGAGTCGCGCCGCCTGGCCGGCATGATCTCGACCTTCCTCGACGTGGAGAAACTCAGCGCCGGCCAGATGGAGCTGCGCCGCGAAGAGATCCCGCTGGACACGCTCATCTCCACCGTGGTCGAGCGCGCCCGCCCGCTCGCCGACCGCAAGCAGATCGCCCTCCGCGCCGCTTCGCCTTCGGGCCTGACCCTGTCCGGTGATCGCGAACTGTTGGAGTACGCTCTTTACAACCTCGTCACAAACGCCATCAAGTACTCTCCGCCGGAGAAGGAAGTGCACGTCGCCGCGACGTTGCGCCACGACACCGTGACGCTCACCGTTCGCGATCAGGGAATCGGCATGGACGCGGACGACCTCAAGCACCTCTTCACGCGCTTCTTCCGCTCCCAGCGCGCCGTCGCCACCGGCGAAACCGGCACCGGCATCGGCCTGGCCATCGTCGATCAGATCGTGACCCAGCACGGCGGCCGCATTGAAGTGCTCAGCCGGCCGGGCGAGGGTTCGGCATTTACCGTAATCCTGCCCCGGAACGGATAGACTAATAGCCGATGACCTCGATCCTCCTGGCTGAGGACGACGATTCGGTCCGCCAGACCGTTTCCATGTTTCTGGAGCTCGAAGGCTACGCCGTCGAGGCTGTATCCTCGACCCGCGAGGCTTTCGAAAAACTCGCCGGGCGGAGTTTCCCCGTCGTCGTCTCGGACATCTACATCGACGACCGCACCGGGCTCGACATCCTCGGCGCAGCCCGCGCCGCGGACCCGCACTGTGCCGTCATCCTCATGTCCGCTCGCGGCTCCATGGAGACCGTCATGGCGGCCACCCGCGGCGGCGCGTTCGATTACCTCGCCAAGCCCTTCGAGATGGACGACCTGCTCGAGATCATCCAGCGCGCCGTCCCGGCTGACGCCGCCGGCCAGCCCGAGGATGATGAGGTCGATACAGAAGAGCCGCTGGACACGGGCATGATCGGCTCGTCCCCATCGATGATCGAAATTTATAAGACGATTTCGCGCGTCGCGCCCACCGACGCGCTGGTCCTGATCGAAGGTGAAACGGGGACCGGCAAGGAGCTCATCGCGCTGGAGCTCCACAAGAATTCGCCGCGCGCCGCCAAGCCCTTCGTGCCCGTCGATTGCGCTTCACTCGCGCCAACGCTCATTGAGAGCGAGCTATTCGGCGCCATGAAAGGCGCTTATACCGGGGCGCACCAGGACCGCGTGGGCGTCTTCGAAGCCGCCAGCGGCGGCACGGTCTTCCTGGATGAGGTCGGCGAGGTCGACCTGAATTTCCAGCTCAAGCTGCTGCGTTTTCTTCAGGAAAAGGAAGTCCGCCCGCTCGGCTCCAGCCGGCCGCGCAAGGTCGATGTGCGGATCGTCGCCGCCACCAACAAGAACCTCCCCAAGCTGGTTGAGGAAGGCAAATTCCGCGAGGATTTGTGGTATCGCCTCAACGTCGTCCGTATCCAGGTGCCGCCGCTGCGCGAACGTCCCGGCGATGTCACGCTGCTCGCCGCCGCTTTCCTCAAGCGCTATAACGAACACTACGCTCTGGACGCCCGGCTCACCGAAAGCGGGCTGCGCGCGCTGTGCGAAACCACCTGGCCCGGCAACGTCCGGCAACTCCAACACCTCGTCGAGCGCCTGGTCATTCTCGCACCCGCGGGCCGCATCACGGACGAGGCCGTCCACGACGCTTTGCGCTCGTCCCGCTCGGGCGCGGATTCCGGCGAAACCCTGGCCGTGGCCGAGGCCGACCAGATCCGCAAGGTCCTCGCCGCCACCAGCGGCAATAAGAGCCGCGCCGCCCGCATCCTGGGCATCGAGCGCAAGACCCTGTACCGCAAGCTTGATCGCATGGGCCAGGAGTAAGCCCCGGCCCGATCTCGTCTCTCAGGCCGCCGCGCGACCTCTGCGCCCTGGCGCGCCGACCAGCCTCAGCCTGCGCCGCGCCTATATCACAGTTCCCCGGCGCAATTCAACCAGGGCCCGGCGGCAGCCATCCCTTGCCCGCTGTAAGGCATTGATTTTGCTGAGAAAGTATTTCTGTCAAAGCACGACAAACGAGCATAGAATGAAGGTGCTCGGCATCGAAGGGCTGCTGCCTTCAACCCGTTCCAAGGGAGGTACGATTCTATGTTCGAAACCCTCGACGAGCGCATGAAGCACGACGACGAGGAGACCAGCACGAAGCGCGAGCGGCTCATGAAATGGGTTCTGGTCGCCGTCGTGTCCATCGCACTGTTCGGCGGACTGATCTGGGGCATCCACTTCTTCAGCGCCTGACCGGCATAAGGACAACGTCATAACAGAAAGAGGGGCGTCTTCCAACGCCCCTCTTTTGCTTGTTCTCTCGGTTTCGCGCCACCTGCCGCTGCCCGCCTTCCTCGGCGTGCCCCGTAGTGCGCTCCTAATACGCCGGCACCGGCAGCACCGGGCCGAGGCGGTTCATCACCGCGATCACCTGCTGCACGTATTCCTGCTTTGGATTGTAAGTCCACAGCATTTCATTCACACTCCCTTTACCCTTGTAAAGGTAGGAATTCTTCAGGCGGGCCGCCACCTGATAAATGCCCTCCCGGGTACTCCGGAAGCGCACTTTGCAGTTGCCCCACCCGAAAATGTTGTTGTTGCGCGCACTCTTGCCGCCGCCGCTCTCTACCAAAGAAAGGCTCGGTAAAAGCCGCCAATCCAATCCGTTCTGGTCCGCCGCGATCAGGAAATCCTTGGCGTATTCATGCGCCGGGGAATTGTTCTTTTCGAAGAACTGCCTGATCAGAATCCAACGAGTGTCTGCGCGGGGGGTCAATTTGACATGTATCAGGTCGGGATCGGCCAGCGCTGGCACCGCCAGCAAGCCCGCCGCTACGACCAAACCACGCGAAAAAGATCTCGTCATGCGTATAACGCATACCTCCGTCTCTATGTCGTTTAATTCTTATCGGGGAATTCTCGGTGGACGGCCGTCTTTATTTAAGGTCCGCCACGAATGATTGGGCTGTCGGGATTGGGCCGCGCGCTGCCTCAGCCGCACGTCCCGCCCCACAACCCAGTTGTGAAGGGTTACGGAACAAGCATGAAAGCTATAGTAGCATAACTCCTGCTTCTAAAAACGCGCCTTAATCTTTTGTCGAACAAAAGGCGATAGAACCCAGCGTCCGCCGCACCCCTGCAATCGGAGCTCTCGCGCGGCGCGCTTGTGATAACGTGGGAGTTTCCGGATACGATCTGCATGCACCGATAGGAGGTCGCATGGAAGCCCTGGGTATGATTGAAACTAAAGGCCTTACAGGCGCGATTGAAGCCGCTGACGCCATGGTCAAAACGGCCAATGTCAGGCTTACCGGCAAGGAATACGTGGGCGCAGCCTATGTCGTCGTCACCTGCCGTGGGGATGTCGCTGCCGTCAAGGCCGCCACGGACGCCGCCGCAGCCGCCGCCCGCCGCGTCGGCGAGCTCATTTCGGTCCACGTCATCCCTAATCCGCACGAAGAAGTCGAGAAAATCCTCCCTGGTCAAAAGAAGAACGACAAACCGTCCCACGCTTGATCGCACGGCCGCGGGTTGCCCGCGCCGCAATCGGCTGGCTCCGCCTGGGATCTGAATTCGTGGAGGCGTTGACATGGCTTACAATCTGAACCCGGAATCCCTTCCAGCGGTCCGCTGCAAACCCAATCCCCCCGCCGCCGGGCCGGCTCCGAGCAACCTGGGCGGCCAAGCCGCGGACTCCGTCGTCCAGGCCGTCACCGCCGCTGTCGAACGCTATCTCGCCCAGCGCGCTGCCAACCCCGGCGGCTCGCCAGCGCCCGCTCCGCCCGCCCGGCCGGCCGGACCCGACGTCGTGGCCGGCGCGGTCGAGCGGTATCTCGAACAAAAAGCGCCCCGGCCGTCCGCGCCCGCCTGCGGCTGCGGCCGACAGCCTCCCGCCACGGCCGCGCCCCCTTCGCCCGCGGCTCCCGCCAAAGTGGAGCCCCCCGCTCCGCCCGTCGTGATTGTCGATTTCGTCTGCGAAAGCGATGTCCGCGCCGCCCTGGCGCACGGCAAGAAGATTTTCATCGGACCCCGCACCATCGTCACCCCCAGCGCGCGCGAACTCGCCGCTCCGGGCGAGATCCTGGTCCGGGCACAGCGCTAGTCCGCCGGAGATATGCCCATGCAATCCAACCTCGATCAACTGGCCCAGGAAATCCAGCAGTACCTGGCCTCCGAGCACTTCCTCGTCTTCCACAGCATGAGCCGCGCCGAGGAAGAGTCCTCGATGGTCTTCTGGGACACCGAGCGGCAGCCCGACTACAAGGCCTTCCTCGACTGCGCCCTCCAGCTCGGCGTGCGCCTGGTCCACCTGCACGTGCGCGAGTTCTCGCCCCGCCACCGCGAGGAGGCCCTGCTGCACCTGGAAGAGTGCGATCTGCCGCGCGACGAAAAGCGCGCGCTCGACAAGCGCATCAATGACCTGGCGATTTATGAAGGACTGACCTGCGCCCTCGAAATCTCCTACGATTTCGACAGCCGCATCTATGTCTTCGAGCTGCGCACAGACTGGTATGACGACTGGCACGACGTGCTCGACGAGATCGAGGACGCGGTCCCCGAGGAGGAGGGAGACGAGCCGTACGGCGGCGGCTACTACTCCAACAACTGAGACGTCATGGCCAGTCTCACGCGCTGGAAGCTCAGTTCCGTTCCGGAGGACGCCGCCCGCAACCTCGCCCGCCTCTGCGGACTCTGCCTTCCCGCTGCCCGCGTCCTGTGGGCCCGCGGTTTCCACGATGAGGCCGCCGTGCGCCAATTCCTCCGCCCCGAGCTGCGCCACCTGCTCGATCCTTTTTTGATGCTCGGCATGGAACGCGCCGTCGAGCGCGTGCGCCGCGCCGTCGCCACTCGCGAGCCCATCATGCTCTACGGCGACTACGACGTCGACGGCATCTCGAGCGTGGTCCTCGTCCTCACCATGCTGCGACTCATGGGGCACGACGCCACCTTCCACGTCCCCGACCGGCTGATGGAAGGCTACGGCATGCAGGAATCGATCATCGACGAGGCCGCGCGCGAGGGTGTCCGCCTGATCATCAGCCTCGACACCGGCATCCGCGCCGTCGAGCCCGCCTCCCGCGCCCGCTCGCTCGGTATCGACCTCATCGTCACCGACCACCATCTGCCCGAGGATGGCCTTCCGCCGGCCTACGCCATCCTCAACCCCAACCAGCCCAACTGCCCTTATCCCAACAAAGGCCTGTGCGGCGCCGGCGTCGCCCTCAAGCTCATTCAAGCCCTCATGGAGCGTGAAAACTGGGCGCCCCATCGCATCAGCAGCTTTGCCGACTCCTTCCTGGTCATGGCCGCCATCGCCACCATCGCCGACGTCGTGCCCCTCACCGGCGAAAATCGCACCATCGTGAAACGCGGCCTCGAGCGCATCACCCGCACCACCAACCCCGGCCTCAAGGCGCTGCTCACCAAAGCCGAAATCGAACCCGGCGCGTCCATCTCCGCCTCCGACATCGGCTTCCGCATCGCCCCGCGCCTCAATGCCGCCGGCCGCATGGATAATGCCAGCGACGTCGTCGAGATGTTCATGACCCAGGATCACGGCCGCGCCCTCGCCATCGCCACCCGCCTCGAAGGCCTCAATAGGGAGCGCCAGAAAGCCGGCGACGACGTCGTGAATGACATCCGCAACGCGATCGAGCCTTCGCCCAGCCAGGCCGGTCTGGTCTTTTACAATCCCGACTGGCACCGCGGCGTTGTCGGGATCGTCGCCAGCCGCATGGTTGAGCTGTACCACCGTCCCACCATCGTGCTCGGCCGCGACGAACGCACCGGCTACGTGCAAGGCTCCGGCCGCTCCATTCCCTCTTTCCACCTGCTCGACGCGCTGGCCTCCATCGCCGACGTCTTCGTGCGCTTCGGCGGCCACCGCCAGGCCGTCGGCGTCACTCTCGAAGAGTCCCGCGTCGAGGAACTCCGCCAGCGCTTCAACGCCGCCGCGCTAGAGCGCCTCTCCAGCGAGGATCTGCAACCCGAGCTCTCCATCGATGCCCAACTGAGCCTCCAGGAACTCGACGATAAGTCCGCCGCGGAGGTTCTCCAGCTCGCGCCCTTCGGCCTTGGAAATCCCGCCCCGTTGTTCGTCGTCCGCAACGCCGAGTTGCGCCAGCCACCCGAGCCGTTCGGGCGCGAAGGCGAGCATCTGCGCCTGCGCCTGTACTCGGAAACCAGTTGCCAGTTCGCCAAAGCCTGGCGCTTCGCGCCCCGCCTGGCTGAGCTCCAGCCCGGCCGCCGCGTCGATGTCGTCCTCTCGCTCGACGCCGACGCTTATGGCCTCAAGCGTGGCTACGCCGGCTGGGGCGTCACCGTCCGCGACGTCCGCCCCGCCGAATAACCGAACTCTTTGCCCCTTGACGCCGGGTGTATCATCAAGCAGGAAAAGGGGTTGCACGAGATTGGCTTTGTTCCTTGCTTTTCGTTTTCAGACCTGTCGCGAGCCCGTCGCGCCCACGCGCCGCCGCTTTGAGCACAGTCTGAAATGGATGCCCGCATCATGGCGCTGAAGCACGCACAACTCGTGGCGCGCCTGTTGCAGCAGCAGAGCACGCTGGCGCTGGCCACGACCTCGGCGGACGGCACGCCGCACATCGCCCCGCTCTTCTACCTCACCGGTGACGCCCTGCGGCTGTTCTGGTTCTCCTCCGCCGCCAGCCGGCACAGCCGCAATCTCAAGCGCGATCCCGCCGCCGCGGTGGCCATCTATCGGCCCACCCAGCAGTGGCGCGAGATCAGTGGCGTGCAGATGCGCGGCAGCGTCTCCGTGGTGCGCGACCGCGCGCGGCGCAGCGCCATCGCCGCGGCCTACAGCGCTCATTTCCAGTTGGGGACGGCTTTCCAAGCGGTGCAGGCGCGCAGCCGGCTGTACGAGTTCCAGCCGTCGTGGATCCGCTACCTCGACAACTCGATCCGCTTCGGCTACAGGTTCGAGTTCTCGCCTCCGCTCCCGACCGGCCTTGGCGCGGGCGCGGCTGGCGAAGGAACTGTGGCCATCCGCTCGCGGCGTGGATAGACTTCAATGAGGATGCGTTCGACGCCGCGACGAACATGGGCGGCTGTGGCACTGGCGCTGGCTCTGGCGCCGGCCGGACGCGCGCTGGACCCGGCGCGGCGCATCACGCAGTACATCCACCGCGTCTGGACCCAGGAGGACGGCCTGCCGCAGGACACCGTCCGGGCCATTGCGCAGACTCCCGACGGCTACCTGTGGATCGGTACGGAAGAGGGTCTGGCGAGCTTCGACGGCTACGACTTCACGACCTTCAACCGGCGCGGCGGCATTCTGCCCAACGATTCCGTGGCGGCGCTGGCCGTGGCCCGCGACGGAACGCTGTGGGCCGGCACGCCGGGCGGCCTGGTGTCGTTCAAGGACGGAGTGTGGCGCACGCTGGGGCGCGCGGAAGGCCTGGCGGATCCGTCGATTCTCTCCATCGCTACCGCGTCCGGCGCCGCGGACGCACGGGTCTGGGTCGTGGCCAGTGGCACGGTCTACGAGGTCTCGACGGGGCGGGCCCGCGCGGCCGAGTTCGAGCCGGCCGCGGCGCGCAGCGATGCGCGCGTCGTGCAATTCGCGCCCGACGGCGCGCTGTGGGTAGCCGGGTTCCGCGGCATCTTCCGGATCGATGGGCAGCGCAGCCGCATGGTGGTCCCGGCGGCGGAGTTGCGCGGAGGCGTGCCGTCGAGCCTGCGGATCGATCCCGACGGGACGTTGTGGGCGGGCCTCACCGACGGATTACTGCGCGTAGGCCCGGCGCGCGGCGCGCTCCAGCGCTACTCGACGCGCGACGGCCTGCCCAACAGCTTCGTGCGCGTGCTGTGGCGCGACCGCGACGGCGTGCTGTGGGCCGGAACCAACGGCGGTCTGGCGCGTTTCGAGAACGGCCGCTTTCTGGCTGCGACGACCGAGGCGAGCGCCGAACAGGAGCTGGTCCGCAGCCTGTTCGAGGACCGCGAGGGCAACCTGTGGGTCGGCACTGGCAGCGGCCTGGATTGCTTCAATGACGGCCGGTTCCTTTTGTTCTCGCGACTCGAGGGGCTGCCCGGAGACAAGCCGACGGTGGTGCACCAGGACCCCGCCGGCGCTGTCTGGATCGGCTTCCACGACCGCGGCCTGTACCGTTTCCGGCCCGGTCCGAATCTGCACTACACGCTGCAAAACGGGCTGCCGAGTAATGAGGTTTTCAGCATCCGCGACGGGGCCGGCGGCGCGCTGCTGATCAGCACGCGGGAAGGGGCAGTGGAGTGGAAGGACGGCCGCTTCCGTGCGCTGAGCGTGCCCGACCAGTTGGGCCGGCGGCTGGTGCTGGACACGCTGGAGGATCGCGGCGGCAGGTTGTGGGCCGCGGCGCCCAGTGGCCTGATACGCTTCGAAGGCGATCGAGGCGTGCGGGTCGCCGGCGGTGGCGCGTCGCTGAACGACTACGTCGTGGCGCTCACCGAGATGCCTGACGGTGCGCTGTGGGCGGCTAGCACCGGTTCGGGGCTGTGGGAGATCCGCGGCGGCCAGACACATCATTACACCTTCGCCGACGGGCTGCCGGCCGAGCCGGTGCGCATCATTCGCGCGAGCCGCGACGGCACGCTGTGGATCGGCACGTTCGGCGCGGGTCTGGCGTGGCGCCGCCACGGCCGGTTCTACCGCTGCAGCATCCCCGAAGGGCTGCTCAGCGACAACATCGCCGGCATTCTGGAGGACCAGGCGGGCGATCTGTGGCTCAGCACGACGCGCGGCATCTGTAAGGTGACCCGGTCCAGCCTGGACGCCTTCGCCGAGGGCCGGTCCAAGCGCGTGCAGGCGGAGTTCTTCGGCGTGTCCGACGGCCTGCGTAGCGCCCAATGCGCTCCCTCCTACCCGTCCGGGGGCGGCGGCGCGGTGACCTCCGATGGCTGGTTGTGGTTCCCCACCGCGCAGGGCCTGGCGGTGTTGAATCCGGCTGCGCCCGCGCCGCCGCGGCACGCGCCCCTGCTTCAGGTTTACCCGACGGAGTTCGATGGCCGGCCCGTGTCGCCCCAGCTCGCGTCTTCCAAAGATGTGCGGTTTGGGCCCGGCGACGGGCGCCTGATCTTCCGCTACGCGGCCATCTACCTGCGCGCTCCGGAGGCGGTGCGCTACCAGTTCCGGCTGGACGGCGTGGACCGCGACTGGGTCGCCGCCGGCGCCCGGCGGACGGCGGGCTACAGCAACCTCGGACCGGGTCCCTACCGGTTCCACCTGCGGGCCGACGCCGGAGGACCGCCGGCCGAGAAGGTTTTCGCCTTCACGATTCTGCCGCACTTCTACCAAACGGCCTGGTTCGCCGCGGCCGGCGTGCTGGCGATCCTAGGTCTCGTGTGGGGCGCGTGGCAGACTGCGGCTGAGAACGCTGCGGGCTCGCTTCCGGCTGGTGCTGAACGAACGCGCGCGTATGGCGCGCGAGCTGCACGACACCCTGGCGCAGGACTTTGTCGGGCTCTCGGCGCTGCTCGACGCCGTGGCCCTGCTGTCCAGCGGCAACCCGGCCGAGGCGCATCGTCAATTGGACCTGGCGCGCAAGATGGTCCGGCACAGTCTGACCGAGGCGCGCAGGTCGGTGATGGACCTGCGCGCGGCGGTGCTGCAGGGCCAGTCGCTGGATGAGGCGCTGGCCTCGGCCGCACCACTGTGGGTGGCGGGTTCGGCTCTGAAAGCGCGGGTCGAGGTGGAGGGCACGCCGATGCCGCTGCCGGACGAAGTGGAGCCGCATCTGCTGCGCATCGCGCAGGAGGCGCTGCATAACGCCGCAAGGCACTCCAAGGGCCGCAACGTGTGGGTGCGGCTGGCCTACGGCACCAACGAGGTGACGCTCTGCGTGCGCGACGACGGGCTGGGTTTCGACCCACAGAATACGTTCGACCCCGCGGCCGGCCATTTCGGCATCCTGGGCATGCAGGAGCGGGCCGAGCGCATCGGCGGTGTGTTCCGTCTCGAGAGCCGGCCCGGCGAAGGAACGCTGGTGGAGGTTCGCGTGTCGATTCCGGACGCCGCGCCGGGCTCGGGGCCAGCCTATTCCGGGGCAGAGAAGAGGGAAGCGTGATGGACCAGAAGCCGCTGCGGATCCTGGTGGCCGAGGACCACCTGATCGCCCGCGTGGGGATTACGACGATCCTCAATGCACAGCCCGGCATCACGGTGGTCGCCGAGGCGGCCAACGGCCAGCAGGCGGTCGCGTTGTACAGAAGCCTGAGACCCGACGTCGCGCTGCTGGATGTGCGCATGCCGGTGCTGGACGGCATCGCCGCCGTGGCCGCCATCCGGGCGGAGTTTCCCGAGGCCCGGCTGATCTGCCTCAGCACCTACGGCGGCGACGAGGACGTCCGCCGGGCGCTCATGGCGGGCGCGGCCTCGTACCTGACCAAGGACGTGCTGCACGACGAGCTGCTGAACGCCGTGCGCGCGGTCGCGCAAGGCGAGCGCTACCTGCCCGAGGCCCTCTCGGCGGCGCTGGGGGGCGAGACGCCCGGCCCGATCCTGAGCGCGCGCGAGGTGGAAGTGCTTGAACTGATCGTCAAGGGTCTGGCGAACAAGCAGATCGCCTACGTTCTCGACATCGCCGAACATACGGTGAAGAACCACGTGAAAAGCATTCTGGTTAAGCTGGAAGTGGATGACCGCACGCAGGCCGCGACGGCCGCGATTCAGCGCGGCATCGTGCACCTGCCGTGAGCGGCACGCCGCGCGGTCGCGCGGAGTGGTAGTCCACCGTGGTTTGCTCCCGCGTCCGGGAGCGATGAGCGCGGCCAGCGCGGAGCCTCCAGGCCAGGTTTGCCTGCTGACGCCGGGCAGCCGTGAACTGTCCGTTCCCAGGCCGCTGCCGGGCCCGGCGTAATCCGGAGTAGCTCGAAAGGGCTATATCGCCTGCCGGCTCTGGTGTCATCCCATTAAAGTGGGGGCTGTTCCCCGCAAGGACCGAGATTTCGCCCGCATCCGGGAACGAGTTCGCAGGACCAGCAACTATGTGGATTGTCCGACTGGCGCTCCGGCGTCCCTACACATTCATCGTCATGTCGTGCCTGATGATCCTGCTGGGCGTCGGCGCGATGGTGACCATGCCGGTGGACATCTTCCCGCACATCGATATCCCGGTGGTCAGCGTGGTTTGGAGCTACACCGGCATCTCGCCCGAGGAGATGGAGAAGCGCATCATCACGATCACCGAGCGGGCCATGACCACCACGGTCAACGACATCGAGCACATCGAGTCGCAATCCTACAACGGCGTTTCGATCATCCGGTTGTACTTCCAGCCCAACGTCAAGATCGACATGGCAGTGGCGCAGGTGACCGCGATCTGCCAGACGCTGCTGCGCATTCTGCCGCCGGGCACGATGCCGCCGAACGTTATAAAGTACGATGCCTCGTCGGTGCCCATTCTGCAGTTGGGTCTCAGCAGCCCGGTGCTGAGCGAGCAGGCGATCGCCGACATCGGCCTGAATTTCATCCGCACGCAACTGGCCACCGTGCAGGGCGCCTCGGTGCCGACGCCTTACGGCGGCAAGTACCGGGAGGTGATGGTCGACCTGAATCCCGACCTGATGACGGCGCGCGGCCTGTCGGCGACCGATATCTCGGCCGCGCTGAACCAGCAGAACCTGATCCTGCCGGCGGGCACGGCGAAGTTCGGCGGAAAGGAGTACCAGATCAAGGTCAACAGCAGCCCGCGCACCGTGGCCGAGTTCAACTACCTGCCGGTCAAGACCGTGAACGGCGCCATCGTCTACCTGGGCGATGTCGCCCAGGTGCGCGACGGCTTCGCGGTGCAGGCCAACATCGTGCGCGAAGACGGCACACGTGGCGCGCTGCTGACGGTGATGCGCAACGGCCAGGCCTCGACGTTGGACATCGTCGACAAGGTGAAAGCGGTATTGCCGAAGATCCTCGAGGGGCTGCCCAAAGAGCTCGAGGTTCGCGCCCTGTTCGACCAGTCGATCTTCGTCCGCAACGCCATCAACGGCGTGGTGAAGGAGGGTGCGTCGGCTGCGCTGCTGACCGGCCTGATGATCCTGTTGTTCCTGGGAAGCTGGCGCAGCACGATGATCGTCTGCATCTCCATCCCGCTGTCGATCCTGACCTCGCTGGTCGTGTTGAACCTGTTTGGCGAGACGATCAACGCGATGACTCTGGGCGGCTTCGCGCTGGCCGTCGGCATCCTGGTGGACGATGCGACGGTGGAACTGGAGAACACGCACCGCAATATGGCCATGCGCAAGCCCATGGTGCGCGCCGTGCTCGACGGCGCGTCGCAGATCGCCGTGCCGGCGTTCGTTTCGACGCTCGCCATCTGCATCGTGTTCGTGCCCGTGTTGCTGCTGACCGGCGCGGCGCGGTTTCTGTTCACGCCGCTGGCCATGGCCGTGGTCTTCGCGATGCTCGCCTCGTACCTGTTGTCGCGAACGCTGGTGCCGACGCTGGTTTACTACCTGCTCCGCAGTGAGATCTCGATGTACCAGCACGGCGAACACGGCGAGGCGGGAGCCGAAGGCGGCCCCAAGCGGGACATCTTCTGGCGCGTGCACTTCAAATTCAATCGCGTCTTCCTGCGCTTTCGCGACTCCTACACGGGCCTGCTCGACTGGAGCCTGGACCACCGCGGACTGGTCCTGATCGGCTTCTTCGGATTGTCGCTGCTCTCGCTGGGCCTGGGGCGGTTCGTCGGCCGCGACTTCTTCCCGGAGATCGACGCCGGCCAGTTGCGGTTGCATGCGCGCGCTCCGTCCGGAACGCGAATCGAACAGACCGAGGTGCTGTTCGGCGACATCGAAGCCGAGATCCGCCAAGTGATCCCGCCGGCCGATCTCGATACGATTCTCGACAACATCGGCTTGCCGATGAGCGGCTCGAACCTGGCCTACGCCGACAATCCCAATATCGGCCCGGGCGATGGCGACATTCTCATTGCTCTGAAGCCCGAGCATGCGCGCTCGGCGGGCGAATACGAGGACCGGCTGCGCAAGCGGCTGAACGCCCGCTTCCCCGAAGCGACGATCTACTTCGAAGCGGCCAACATGACCAGCCAGATTCTCAATTTCGGGCTGCCGGCGCCGATCGACGTCCAGATCATGGGCCGCAACGCCGAAGCCAACTACGCTCTGGCGCGCGAGGTCGAGCGGCAGGTGGGGCATATTCCCGGCGCCGCGGACGTGCACATTCACCAGATCGTCGATTACCCCGAGATCCGCGTAAACGTAGACCGCAGCCGGGCCGCCCAGTTCGGGATGACGCAGCAGGACGTCACTTCGAGCGTGCTGATCTCGCTCAGCGGCAGCACGCAGGTGGCGCCCAACTACTTCCTGAACTGGAGCAACGGCGTCAACTACCTGGTTGGCGTGCAGACGCCGCAGTACGCCGTGCCCAGCCTGGACAAGCTGATGCGGACGCCGGTCGATGCGGGCGGACAGAGCCGCGGTTCCACCGCCACCGGAACGAATCCGACGGCCACTGACGCCTCCCTCGCCGCCGCGCCCGCGCAATCCAGCGTGACCTACGGCAATCCCGGCGCCCAGCCCGCCGCGACCCAATTGCTGAGCAACGTGGCGACCACCTCGCGCGCCGTCTCTCCGCTCATCATCAGCCACTACAACGTCCAGCCGGTGTTCGACGTCTACGCCAACATCGACCGCAGCGACCTGGGCACGGTCGGCGACAAAGTGCGCGCAGTGGTGGACCGCCTGCGCCCGAAACTGGTGCCCGGCGCATCGATGGTCATACGCGGCCAGGTGGAAACGATGCAAAGCTCGTTCGAACGCCTCGCGCTGGGCCTGATCCTGGCGGTCACCCTGGTGTACCTGCTGATGGTGGTGAACTTCCAGTCGTGGCTCGATCCGTTCATCATCCTGATGCCGCTGCCGGGCGCCATGGCGGGCATCCTGTGGATGCTGTTCATCACCCAGACCACGCTCAGCGTGCCGTCGCTGATGGGCGCCATCATGTGCATCGGCGTGGCCACGGCGAACAGCATCCTGATGGTCGTGTTTGCCAACGACGAACGGATCGAGGGGCTGGACGCCCGCGCCGCCGCGCTGTCGGCGGGCACGGTGCGCATCCGGCCCGTGATGATGACCGCCGCGGCCATGATTCTGGGCATGCTGCCGATGGCGCTGGGGCTCGGCGAAGGCGGCGAACAGAACGCGCCCCTGGGCCGGGCCGTGATCGGCGGCCTGCTGGTGGCCACGGTTTCCACGCTGTTCGTGGTACCGCTGGTCTATAGCCTGCTGCGAACGAAGCCTCCGGTCGACCATGAGGAGAGGATTCTGAAGGAAGAACGCGAATGAAACCGGAATCGCCTGAACGGCTCCCGGCGCCGGGCGCCGAGGATTCTGAATTCCTGCTGCGGAAAGTCGAAATGCTCGAGCGCGAGGTGGAGACGCTGCGCCAGCATCACGGGGCCGCGCGGCTCGAAACTCCGCACATCGCTCCGCCGCGCCCGCGCCCGCGCCCAGCGCTGCTGCGCGGCCTGCTGATCGCGTTTGTGTTGATCGCCGCCGTCTGCTTCGCGGCGGGATTGCTGCCCAAACTGCGGCAGCGCCAGGTGCTGGCCGCCGAAAGTTCGCAGGTGCTCGCCCACCGGCCGATCGTGCCGGCGGCAGTCGTGAGCCTGGCGCCGCGCGAGACCGTGGTCACTCTGCCGGGCACGATGGAACCGATCACCGAAGCGCCGGTGCTGGCGCGCGCCGACGGTTACATCAAGCGCCGCTATGTGGACATCGGCGACCGGGTTGCCGCGGGACAGGTGCTGGCGGAGATCGAAGCCCCGGAACTCAACCAGCAAGTGCAGCAGGCCGCCGCCGCGGTGGACCAGGCCCGCTCGGCTCTGGAGCAGGCCAACGCCAATCTCACGCAAGGGCAGGCAAACCGCGAATTGGCGCGCGTTTCCGCGCTGCGCTACGGCAATCTGCAGAAGCGCGGCATCGTGTCGCGCCAGGAGAACGACACCTACCAGGCGCAGTATCAGGCCAGCGACGCGGCCGTGGAGTCCCTGCGCAAGGCCGTAGCCGCGGCTACGAACATGGTTTCCGAGGCGCAGGCCAATCTCGCCCGATTGAAGGACGTTTTCAGCTATCTGAAAGTGCGCGCGCCGTTCGCGGGCGTGGTGACTTTGCGCAACGTGGATCAAGGCACGCTGGTGACGACGGGCAGCACGCTGCTGTTCCGCGTGGCCCAGACCGGCGTGTTGCGCCTGTTCATCAACGTGCCCCAGGTGAACGCGAGCCAGGTGCGGGCCGGGCAGACGGCCGGGCTCAGTCTGAGCGAGCGCCCAGGCGCGGCGCGCACGGGAAAGATCGTGCGCTCCAGCGGCTCGCTCGACCCAGCCACGCGCACCATGCTGGTCGAGGTGCAGGTGCCCAATCCGCGGGGCGATCTGCTGCCAGGAATGTACGCCAACGTGACGCTGCACGCCGCGCGCGAGAATCCGCCGCTGCTGATTCCCTCCGAAGCCCTGGTGGCACGCGCTCAGGGCACCATGGCAGCCGTCGTGGACCACACCGGAAAGGTGCATTTCACGCCTATTCAGGTCGGGCGCGACAGCGGGACGGAACTGGAGGTTCTGTCCGGGCTCCAGGAAGGCATGCAGGTGATCGTGAACCCGAACGACAGCGTGCGCGAAGGCGTGCTGGTCGAGACCAAGCCGTTCCTGCGTCCGCGTCCGGCCGGCGCCCCACCGGCGCAGGCCGCGCCGGCGGCGAAGAAGGCGAGTTGAGCGGGGACCCAGTCATGCGTATGCGGAAATACCTGGCTCTGATCGTGTCCGTCCTGCTGGCGTTGCCGGCCGCAGCCGCCGACCCTCCCGCACCGGACGGAAGCACTGCCAAGAAGGCCGAGAGCGGCTGGAGCCGCTTCTCCTCGCCCTGGCGGCCGCTCTGGGTGCCGGCGCCTGATTGGACCAACGGCTCGCGCTACGCCGATCTATTGCGCGCCGGGCAACTGTATCTGTCGCTGCGTGACGCGATCGACATCGCGATCGAAAACAACCTGGACGTCGAACTGCAGCGCTACAACATCCTGGCCGCACACAAAGATCTCCTGCGCGCGCAGGGCGGCGGCGTGACGCGCGGCCTGCAATATCTGGTCAACGAGGTGCCTCTCGGTATCGGCGGCCCGGCCAGCCCGCTGCTGGAGAGCCTCGGCGCGCAGTCCAGCGGCGGAGCCAGTATCCCGACCAATCCCTCGGAACTGGGCGTGCTCAACGAGACCCAGGGCAACCTGTCGCTGCTCGGCCAGAACACGCTCAGCAATGGGACCGCGCTGCCGAACTACGATCCGGCGCTCAACGCCGCGCTCGGCTACGCGCACACTTCGACCCAGGAACTCGATCCCGCCAGCTACGGCACGAACAACGTAGTCAGCAGCGCCGTGAACGCCAACGCCGGGCTCCAGCAGGGCTTCTCGAGTGGCGCGACCGCCGCGCTGGCCTTCGACAATTCACGCAATACGATCAACTCGAATCAGAGCGATTACAGCCCGTACGTGACTTCAGGGCTCTCGCTGAGCGTGACCCAGCCGCTGTTGCGCGGCTTCGGGCGCGGCCTGAACCGGCGCTACATCCGCATCGCGGCCAACCAGGAGAAAATCGCCAGCCTGCTGTTCCGGCAACAGCTCGTCAGCACGGTCTACGGTGTCGCGCGTCTGTACATCGACCTGGTCACACTGCGCGAGGACGTACAGGTGAAACAACGCAATCTCGAGCTGGCCGAGTGGCTGAAGCGCGAGGTCGATGCGCGCGTGCAGGAGGGCGTTCTACCGCCCATCGAGCAGACCCGGGCCAGCGCGGGCGTGCTTGCGGCCAAACAGGATCTGATCAACTCGCGCGCGCTCGAGGAGGATCAGGAGGCGGTGTTCAAGAGCGTCCTGTTCCGCAAGGGACTGGCCGAGGCGGACGTGCGTAACGCGCGCGTCGTGCCGACCGACGCCCTGGAATTGCCGCGCGGCGCCGAGGACCTCGATGCCGGGAAGCTCATCGCCCAGGCGCTCGCGGACCGGCCGGACCTGCTGCAGGCCGGCCTGCAGGCTGACAATACGCGCATCACTCTGGAAGGCTCGCGCAACGCGCTGAAGCCGCAGTTGGACCTGCAAGCGTTTGCCGAGAACACCGGTCTGGCCGGCGCCCGCAGCCCCTTCGCCCTCAACCCCGATACGACGTTCCTGGGCGGCTACGGCACCGCTCTCGCGCAGGTGTTCCAACGCAACTATCCGATCTACGGCGCGGGCATTCAGTTGATTCTGCCGCTGCGCAATCGCGTGGCCCAGGCCGATGAAGCGCGCGACGAAATCGTTTCGCGGCAGGCGGAGGTGCGGCTGGAACAGTTCCGTAATCAGGCGCGGCTGGAGGTGCAGGATGCGGTGATCGCGCTGGGCCGCGCGCAGGCATCCTATGAGGCCGCGGCCGAGGCGGCGCGCCTCCAGACGGAGTCGCTGGAAGCCGAGAAGGCGCGCTTCGAGGAGGGCCTGGGCACGGCCTTCAGCGTGAGTCAATTCCAGAGCGTGTTGTCGCAGGCCAAGCTGACGGAGCTGGCCGCGCGCGGTTCCTACGCCAAGGCCAAGGCCGTGCTGCTGCGGTCGACCGGCGCAATCCTGGAGGCGTACGGGCTCTCCGCCGACGCCGTGCAGCACGCTGAGGCCCTGCGCTGAGGAGCGCTCGCATTCAACCGGAGCAGCGGCCGCGAGTGCGCGGCGCAATCGCCCCTGCATCGCTCACATAGGCTAAAATCAAGGCTATTCACACGCTCGTCATCCCGGTTGCATGGTGCCTTTATGCCTTCTGACTCTTTGACCGTCGTTGATAACCGCACTGGTAAGTCCTATGAGATCCCCATCGAAAACGGGACCATCCGCACCACGGATCTGAAGAAGATCAAAACCGGCGCGGAGGACTTCGGCCTGATGGCCTACGATCCGGGTTTCATGAACACCGCGGCCTGCAAGAGCCGCATCACCTTCATCGATGGCGACAAGGGCATCCTGCGCTACCGCGGCTATCCGATCGAGCAACTGGCCGAGCAGAGCAGCTTTCTCGAGGTGGCCTACCTGCTCTACTTCGGCGAACTCCCGTCCCGCGGCCAGCTCGACGAGTTCGTGAACATCGTGATGTCGCACACGCTGATCCACGAGCAGACCAAAAAGTTCATCGACGGGTTCCGGCACGACGCCCACCCGATGGGCATGTTCCTCTCCACCGTGGCCGCGCTTTCCACGTTCTACAAAGAGGGCAAGAACATTTTCGACGCCCAGAATCGGCTGGTGCAGTTCGAGCGCATGACGGCCAAAATGCCGACCATCGCCGCCTTCTGCCACCGCCACTCGATCGGCATGCCGTTCGTCTACCCCGATGGCGAGCTCAGCTATGCGGGCAATTTCCTGAGCATGATGTTCAAGGGTACGCAGCTGCGCTACAAGCCCAACCCGTCGCTGGAGCGCGCGCTCGACGTGCTCTTCATCCTGCACGCCGACCACGAGCAGAATTGCTCCACCACCACCATGCGCGGCATCGGCAGCTCGCACTGCGATCCGTTCACCGCGCTGGCCGGCGCGGCCGCCGCGCTCTACGGCCCCCTGCATGGCGGCGCCAACGAGGCCGTTCTGCGCATGCTCATGGAGATCGGCTCCGCGGACCGCATTCCCGATTTCATCCGTCGCGTGAAGTCCGGCGAAGGCGCGCGCCTGATGGGCTTCGGCCACCGCGTGTACAAGAATTACGACCCGCGCGCCCGCATTATCAAACAAGTCGCCTTCGAAGTGTTTGAAGTCACGGGGCGCAATCCGCTGCTCAACATCGCTCTCGAACTCGAGCGCATCGCCCTCGAGGACGACTACTTCATCGGCCGCAAGCTCTACCCCAACGTGGATTTCTACTCCGGCCTGATCTATCAGGCCATGGGCTTCCCCGTGGATATGTTCCCGGTGCTGTTCGCCATCCCGCGCACGCCCGGCTGGCTTTCGCAGTGGGAGGAGCAGATCACCGATAGCGAGCAGAAGATCGTACGCCCGCGCCAGATCTATCTCGGCAGCGGCGTGCGCGATTACGTGCCGATGGCGTTGCGGCCCGATGCGCTGGCTCCGCAGGCGCCGCAGCCGCAGAGTGTCTGAGCGCGGACCGTATGGCGCTGGCGCAGGCATTGCAAGTTCGGAACGGCGCTCGGCCTGGCGTGGCGATTCCTGTCTCCTCGCGCCGCGGTTTCAAGTGTTCATGCGTATGCCGGCCATTTCGGCGTACTCTCTGAACAGGCATTCCACGGCGGCCCTATGACGCCTCTGCTGCTGTGCTTCATTCTCGCTTCCGACCTCCACACGGCGGCGCGCGCCGGCGACATCGACACCGTCGCCGCGCTGCTCGCGCGCGGCGCGGACGTCAACGAATACGACTCGCTCGGCGGCACGCCGCTGCTTGACGCCGCCTGGAGCGGGGACGCGCGGATCGTCGAACTGCTGATCGAGCATCGCGCCAACGTCAACGCGCGGCACAAAGAGGCGGGCTCGACGCCGCTGCACTACGCCGCCCTCATGGATCGCCGGGCTGTCGTGGAGATCCTGCTGGCCCACGGCGCCGACGTCCGAGCGCGCTCGGCCAACGGTTCGACGCCGCTGCACCTCGCCGCCGGCCGCGATCATCTCGAAATCGCCCGGATGCTGCTCGACCGCGGCGCAGAAGCCAATAGCGCCGACAACTCCGGTTCGACGCCTCTCGACGAGGCCGCCTGGCGCGGCCACGCGGACATGGCCAGGCTGCTGATCGCCCGCGGCGCGCGCGTCAACGTCCACAATCAGGAGACCGGCGCCACGCCCTTGCACCAGGCCGCGGCCAAAGGCCACGCCGGCGTTGTCGCCGTACTTCTCGACGCCGGCGCCGACGTTTCCGCACGCGACCAGGCCGGCGCGACCGCGCTCGACGAAGCCCTGCGATTCAACAACACCGCCGCAATCGAGGTGCTGATGGCGCGCGGCGCTAAACTCGATGCGCCGGGCGCGAACGTTGCCGGCCCGCTCGAGAACGCCGTGCTGCACGGCCAGAACGACGTGGTCGCTCTGCTGCTCGACAAAGGCGCCGATCCGAACCTGCGCACCGCCGGCGGCAGCACGCTGCTGCACGATGCCGCGCTGAAAGGTCATGCCGCCGTGGTACGGACGCTGCTGGCGCATGGAGCGCGGATCGACGCCCGTAACGCCTCGGGCGGCACGGCCTTGCACGACGCCGCGCTGGCGGGCCAGACCGCGGTCGTGGAACTGCTGCTCGATCGCGGCGCGCCCATCGACGCGCCCGACACGGAAGCCGGAGCGACGCCGCTGCACTATGCCGCGAGCTACGATCGCGGACCCACCGTCGAGCTGTTGCTGAAACGCGGCGCCGATGCCGCGCTGCGCAACCAGGCCGGCAAGACCGCGCTGGACCTGGCGCGCGACAACAACGCCACGGCGGCGCTGGCGCTGTTGGCGGTAAAATCCGGCCAGTAGCGCCGCGCTCACAATCCGGGCGTCGAACTCCGTCTGCAGGGCGCTATAATAATACTGACTAGTCGGACTGGTCAGAAAGGAGTGCGCGATGCCCAAGCCCAACCAGCGATCCTCCAAAGCCAGCAGCAGTGCGCGCAAACCGCCGCGGCACGAGTGGCAGCTGCAGGACGCGAAGGCGTGCTTCAGCGAACTCTTCCGCCTGGCACGGGAAAGCGGTCCGCAGCGCGTCACCAGGCATGGCAAGGCAGCCGTGGTGATCCTTCCAGAGGAGGAATACGAGCGACTGTGCCACCTGGGGCGCCGCAAAGAGAGTCTGGTCCGGTTCTTCGCCCGGTCGCCGCTTGCCGCGGCGGGGATCCAGTTCGGCCGGCAGCCCGATTACGGGAGAGACTTCGACCTGTGAGCGGCTTTCTGCTGGATACCAATGTCATTTCGGAATTGATCCGGCCCGCTCCGGATGCGCGCGTAGTCCGCTGGGTGGACGATACCGAGGAATCGCTCCTGTTCCTGAGCGTGCTCACGCTCGGTGAGATCAGGAAGGGGATCATGACAGTCGGTAAAAAGGCGCGTCGCGGCCGGCTTGAATTCTGGTTGACGTCCGAACTTCGTTCGCGCTTTCATGGCCGGATCCTGCCGATCGACGAAGCGATCGCGGACTGCTGGGGAACCATCGCGGCCCTTGCCGCGACGCGCGGCAGGCCCGTGCCCGTGATCGACGGCCTCCTGGCGGCGACCGCGCAGCATCACGACTTAACCTTCGTCACCCGCAACGACTCGGACGTCGCGGGAGCCGGTATCCGCGTGCTGAATCCATGGCATTAGCGCGGTTGCTGGATGCACGCAGGCCAGTGCGCATCCACTTATTAGTGTGGATCCCCGGACCGGCGTGCCCGCATGGCCTATTACTGCTTCGGCTCTTCGTAAGTGATCTTCGACTCGGCGCCGAAGCGCTTGTAGTCCTTGTAGCGGATGGTCATGCGCACTCTCAGCGCGCCGGCGCGGAATGGCAGCGTGTCGTCGGCGAGGGTCAGCGTGGGGAACCAGTGGCCGTCCAGTTCGGTGCGCGTCGTAGCGAAGTGCGGGAACAGATTTTCGCTCAGTTGGCCGCCCACCCGGGCGTAGACCGGCG
Organism: Terriglobia bacterium; assembly: GCA_963838205.1. Lineage (GTDB taxonomy): Bacteria > Acidobacteriota > Terriglobia > Bryobacterales > Bryobacteraceae > CAIVVT01. The sequence continues at coordinate 128,218 of CAWIQF010000007.1, forward strand.
GCACCGCCTGCCCCTCGAGGCGCACGATGTTCAGGCCCTTCTTCTCCGCCCACAGCGTGCCGTCAAACAGGCGCATGCCCTGCAGGATCTGCTTGGGCCGGACCTGCAACACCCAGCAATCGCGGCCATCTACCGTTTCGTCGCCGCGATAGCGCACCTCGTAACGCGGCAGCAGTTCGGGTGTCAGCAGAATCGGCTGGATGTTGCGGATGTCGTCGAAATCCTCCGCCGTCAACTGCAGTTGGCGCAGCGTCGATTGGGCTTGGCCGACGTTGCGCTCGGTGCGCTCGCCCAGCGGCGAAAAGATGACGTCGCGCGTTTCCTGGTAGCGTCCGGCGGGTTGTCCGCGGCCGGGCAGCTCCTCGATCAGCACTTCCTGCCGGTAGGCATAGTGGCCGCGCGCCTCGGCGTTGGCCGATTCGCGCTCGGCGACGCGGCGCGTCAGCTCCGGCGGCGGCTCCTGCGCGCGCAGCGCCAGCGCTGGAAACAGCGGACAGGTTAACGTGGACAATAGCGTGGACAGTAGCGTGGAAAAGATGAGCCCACCGCGCGCGGGCCGCCTGCCCAGCGTCGCGAAAGTGCCCCAGCCGTATCTGATCGCCATCACCATCGTCTGCCTGGCCGGTCTGGCGTTTGGCTCCGCCTATGCCGCCACTCAGCATATCCCCGCGGGCGTCGCGGTAGCACTCGGCGCAGCCGGCCTGCTGCAACTCTGCGCCTATGCCAGCCTGGCCTTCCCCGCGCTGCTGCGCCTGTGGACGCCCGCGCGTCTGCTGCTGTTCGCGCCCTGGCCGTGGCTGATTTACTCAATCCCCTGCGGCGTTTTTCGGCCCCACGCGCCGGTCGCGCTGCTGGCTCTGGCGGCCGTGGCCGCCTTCTGGTTCCATTTCATGCCGCGCGGCCGTCTCACCGATCTCGGCTTCGTCGCGCTCATGGCCGCGCCGGTGCTGCTCAACTGGTTCGCGGCCATTTACCCGCCACCGGAGCCCAAGCTGCCCGCGGCGCTATTGGGGCATCTGTTCTGGATCCAGACCGGCCTCGCAACCATGCTCAACGTGCGCGGCGTCGATCCGGATTTCGGTTTCTGGCCCACAAAACGCCACTGGCGCACGGGCTTTCTGTGGTATCTGGCCGCGCTGCCGCCGCTGGGGCTGGCCGTCGCCTGGACGGGCTTCGCGCACTTCGTCTGGCCCGCGACGTGGCTTCAATACGCCGCCGCCGGCGCTACGTTCTTCGGCATTTTATGGGTGGTCGCCTTGAGCGAGGAGTTCTTCTTCCGCGCTCTGTTGCAGCAGTGGTTCGAGGATTGGAGCGGCAGCGCGGCGCTCGCCCTGGCGTGCGCCTCATTGCTGTTTGGCGCGGCGCACCTGGGTTACCGGCACTTCCCCAACTGGCGCTTCGCGATCGTCGCCGCCGTCGCGGGCGCGGCCTACGGCATGGCCTACCGCAAAGGCGGCGGCGTGCGCGCCGCCATGGTTGCGCACGCCCTGCTGGTGACTACCTGGCGGACGTTTCTGCGCTGAGTACGCCGGCCTCTTCGAGCTTCGGCCGGATGGTGTCCAGCGCGTGCTCGAAGTCCCGCAGCAGGTCGCGCCAGTCTTCGACGCCCACCGAAATCCGGATCAGGCCGTCGGTGATCTCCGCCAGTTCCATCTCCTCCGGCGGACTCGCCGAGTGCGTGGTCGTCTTGGGATGGCAGACCAACGTCTCCATGCCGCCCAGCGAGACGGCGTTGCGCGCCACTCGCAGGTGGCGCAGGAACTCGAACGCCGCCGTCTTGCCGCCCCGCAGATCGATCGACATCATCGCGCCCGGGTAGTCGCACTGCGACAGCCGGATGCGAATCTGTTCCGGCTCGTCGAACAGCGTCGGGTAGTGCACCTTGCTGATTTCGGCCCGGTGCACCAGGCTTTCGGCGATGCGCTGCGCGTTCTTGCTCTGGCGGTTCATGCGCAGGCTCACCGTGGGCAGCCGCCCGTCCAGGATCCAGCACTCGTCCGGCTGCAGGATGTTGCCGAACATCCCGCGGTGGCCGAACATCCCCTTGCGCAGTTCCGCGTCGCGCCCCAGCACCATGCCCGCCAGCAGGTCGCTGAATCCGCCCAGGTACTTCGTCGCCGAGTAAATCACCAGGTCCGCGCCCAGCGTCAGCGGATGTTGGAACACGGGCCCGAGGAACGTGTTGTCCACCATCACCACCGGCTTCGGGTCCAGCCGCGCCGCGGTCAGCGTCGCGCGCCGAATGTCGGTCATCCGCATGGTCGGGTTGGCGGGCGTCTCAATCAGCACCGCCCGCAGGTTCGGCGTGCCCAGAATCGCTTCGTCCAGTTCCTCGCTGTGGCCCGCCGCGACGGCCCGCGTGTGGATGCCCAGCGGCTCCATCAACTGGTGCATCATGTTCATCGTGCCGCCGTACAGCGGCATCGTGTAAACGATCGAGTCGCCCGGCTTGAGCACGCTCAGCAGCGCCGTCATGATCGCCGCCATGCCGGAGTTGAACACCAGCGCCCATTCGGCGTTCTCCTCGATCGGCACCATCTGGTCTTCCAGGATCTCGGCGTTGGGATGGTTGAAGCGCGAGTAAATCAGATACGAGTTCTCGCCCGGCTGTAACTGCTCCCGGCCGGAGGTGATGTCGAAGGCCCGCTCCGCCGCTTCCGGCGTCGGGAATACGTAGGTCGAAGTGCGGAACACGGCTGGCCGCGCCGACCAGACCGAGAGCCGGGGGTCGAAGCCCCGCGTCAGAACTGCCGTGGACGGGTGTTCAATACGGGGGTGTTTTGAGTCAGCCATAAAGCCTCCTCGGAGGAATCACTAAGTCTGCATCCACGAGCTTACTCCCACTCGCCAGTGGTGTCAGGCCTACGGCGGAGTGAGACCGTCAACAGTGTTCTCGTTGTCAACTTTGCAGTAGCGGAGCAACAGCTCCGCCGCTTCGGGATCAACGCGCCGGACGACGCGAACGCATGGCTGCACAATTGGACTCTCTGCTCAAAGCTGAGGCTCGGGTCCCGGCGCCCGTGATTGTCTCATCCCGCGACCCGGGCATACAATAACGGTTGCGCCACATCATGGCGACGGCGACCCGCATCGAAACTGGAGGCGCAAAGAAATGACACTGGGATTCCTGGGACTCGGGATCATGGGCTACCCGATGGCGCGTAACCTGCTGCGAGCCGGCCATTCGGTGGCCGTGTGGTCCAATACGGCGGCCAAGGCGAAGCGCCTGGCCGAGGCCGAGAAAGCCGAATTCTGCGCCACGCCTAAGCAAGTCGCCGAGGCCGCCGAGATCGTCTTCCTGTGCGTGGGCGACACGGCCATGAGCGAGCGCGTCACGCTGGGCCCGGAAGGCATTCTGGACGGCGTGCGCGCGGGCTCGATCGTCGCCGATTGCTCCACCGTGGCGCCGTCCTACGCGCGCCGGGCCGCCGCGGCTCTGGCCGAGAAGGGCGCTCACTTCCTGGATACGCCTGTGACCGGCTCCAAACCGGGCGCCGAGGGCGGCACGCTCACAATTATGGTCGGCGGCGACGCGGCGATCTATGAAAAACTGAAGCCCTATCTAGAACCGTTGGGGAAACTGGTCTATTACTGTGGTGGTATAGGCCTGGGGCTGCACGCCAAGCTGACGCAAAACTTGATCCTTTCCAATCTGTTACAGGCGTTTAACGAAGGGCTAGTGCTAGCCACCCGGGCGGGGGTGGATCCAGAATTAATGATCGAGATTCTCAATAACTCGGCGGCCCGGTCGGGAATGATCTCCTTCAAGGCGCCTTATGTGCTCCGGCGCGATTTTTCCACCAATTTTTCAACAAGATGGATGCATAAGGACATCGGCTTGATGCTAGAAACAGGGGCCGAGCTGGGCGTGCCGCTGCCGCTGACCGGCCTGACTCGCCAATTGGTCCAGGTGGCCATCTCCGAGGGTTATGCAGATGAGGATATGTGCAGTACCATCAAGGTCTTAGAGAAAATTGCGGGGGTCGAGGTCAAGAGCATATCCAAAAAATCATAAAATAACTCTTGCAATTCAGAATTTAGTATATTACATTGAAATCAAGCCAGGGAGGCAACTCCCACCAAAGCGAGACTAACCTCAAAAGACCCCTGAAGCATTCACCTCCCTGGCGCCCCCTTTTAAGCATCCAACCCCCAAAAAAAAGAAGAATCACACGAGGCAGCGAGAGTTACGCGCACGGTTGTGGATTTGACAAGGCATGAGCGAACTGCTGCTGGCACGACGCTGGATGATATGATGGCGGCTGTCGGATGAAACTCATAACGGTCCTTGGTTCAACGGGCAGCATCGGGCGGAACACGCTGGATGTTGTGCGGCAGAAGCGCCACGAGGTTGGCGTTTACGCCCTCGTCGCCGGGCGTAACCTCAAAGAGCTGGCCCGGCAGATTGCCGAGTTCCGTCCAGCCTTGGCGGTGGTGGCCGAAGAGGCCTCGATCGGGCCTTTGATCGAGCTGCTGGCGCAGGCCGGCATGAGCTCCTCGACGCGTCCGGATCTGGCCTGGGGCGAGCCCTCGTATATGGCGGCCGCGATTGCGCCCGAAGTGGACTTCGTGATGTCCGCGATTGTGGGTGTGGCTGGACTGGAAGCCACCTACCAGGCGCTGCGGGCGCGCAAGCGGGTGGGGCTGGCCAATAAGGAAACGCTGGTGGCCGGCGGCCGCCTGGTGATGGACGCAGTGCGCGAGTACGGCGCCGAGCTGATCCCGGTCGACAGCGAGCACAATGGGGCCCACCAGTGCCTGCGCGCGGGCCTCCGCTCCGAGGCCAAGAAGCTGATTCTGACCGCCTCCGGCGGACCGTTCCGGACCACACCCATCGAAAAGCTGGCGCGGGTGACTCCGGCCGAGGCTTTGCAGCATCCAACCTGGAAGATGGGTCCGAGAATAACCATCGATTCGGCGACGCTGATGAACAAAGGGTTCGAGGTGATCGAAGCCTGCTGGCTGTTCGGTTTTGCGCCGAGCGAGATCGAGGTCGTGGTCCATCCGCAGTCCACCGTGCACGCCATGGTGGAGTACAACGACGGCAGCGTGATCGCGCAGCTCTGCGCGACCGATATGCGCATGCCCATCCAATACGCACTCACATGGCCCGACCGGGAGCCCGCGCCAGTGCCGCGGCTGGACTGGACGGCGGCGCGCCATTGGGATTTCGAGACGCCGGATTTCAGCCGCTTTCCATTGCTGAGCCTGGCCTATCACGCGCAGGAGGCGGGCGGAACCGCTGGATGTACGCTCAATGCCGCCGATGAGGTAGCCGTGGAAGCGTTCCTGCAGGAGAAAATCTCCTTTCCGGCGATCGCCGAGGTGGTTGAGGATACGCTCTCCGCCATGCCATACTGCATTGCCACGAGCATCCATGAGTTGCTCGATATCGACCGCCGCAGCCGCTCCGCGGCGAGCGACGCCGTGCGCCGGCGCGCCGGCCGGCGCGTGACGGTAACCCAATCCTGACGCGAGGCGGATTCAGCCGAACATGGGCATTTTAGACAATATTCTGCATAACTTCTGGTGGCTGCTGGTCCTGATCGGGATCATGATCGTGATCCACGAACTGGGCCACTACGTGGTGGCCCGCTGCTGCGACGTGCACATCGAAGCCTTCAGCATCGGCTTCGGCCCCAAGCTGTTCCACTGGCAGCGGGGCGAAACCGAATTCCGGATCTGCTGTCTGCCGGTTGGCGGCTACGTGCGGATGGCCGGAGAACAGCCTGCCGACTCTCCCGACCCGCGCGGGTTCAACGTCAAGCCGCGCTGGCAGCGGCTGTTGATCGTGTTGGCGGGGCCGGCCATGAACGTCGTTTTGGCCTTCGCTCTGCTGGCCGGGCTGTTCATGCTGCATTATCCGAAGCTGGCCGGCGCCACCCAGGCCGCCACGGTGGGTTACGTCAAGCCGGGTTCTCCGGCGGCCCGCGCGGGCCTGCAGGAAGGCGACGTTCTGGTGCAGCTCGAGGACAAGCAGGACCCGACCTGGGAAGACGTGGCCCTGCGCGAGGTGGTCAGCGCCAACCGCCTGCTGCCGCTGCTGGTCGAACGCAACGGCAAGCTGCTGCACATGGCGGTGATGCCGGAAGCGGAGCCGGCGAGTGGCCTTGGATCGGTCGGCTGGATACCCCAAACCGACGTTGAGGTCGGCGGGTTCATCCCCGGCATGGACGCCGAGCGCAAAGGCCTGCGCAAGGGCGATCAATTCGTGAGCATCGACGGAGAGCCGATCCGCATGGCTCAGAAGGTCCACGAGATCCTCACCCGGAGCAATGGGCAGCCGGCGCACCTGGTGCTGCGCCGCAACACTCAGTTGCTTGAGATGGATTTCACCCCCGTGCGCGGCGAACTCGCCGGCCAGCCGAGCTGGATGCTGGGCGTGGAACTGGCTCCGCGCGTGGTCTACGTCAAACTGCCGTTCGTCAACGCCGTGCGCGAGTCGGTCCACCAGAACGCCCGCGGCGCGACGCTGATCTATCAGTTTCTTAGCGCGATCGTGGAGCGCCGCTCTTCCGCCAAGTCGCTGTCCGGGCCGATCGGCATCGCGCAGCTCAGTGGCCAGGCGGCCCGCGAAGGCGCCTTCCCGTTCATCGAATTGATGGCCTCGGTGAGCCTGAACCTGGCGATCTTCAACCTGCTGCCGATCCCGATTCTGGACGGCGGCATGATCCTGCTGTTGCTGATCGAGATCCTCATCCGCCGCGACCTCAGCCTGCAGATCAAGGAGACGGTGTTCAAGCTGGGCTTTGTCTTCCTGGTGATGGCCGTGGCGTTCGTCATTTACAATGACATCACCAAGATCCTGCCGGGCTCCTGAGCGGGCCGCGGGCGCGCGTTTCAGCGCACCGGCGAGTAGGCGGCGGCCTTGAATAGCGAGATTTGAATCACGCTCGAAATCTGTCCGCTGCGGGCGATCGATTCATTCCGCACTTTCACCCATTCCGGATCGGCGCCGAACGCCGCCCACGCCTTTTCCCGCGCCGCCAGGTCGTCGAACGGAGTGAGGTAAGTGAGGTTAGGCTGGTCCGGGCCGATGTAGGTCGAGCTGTACAGCACCGGGTGAATCCCGCAGCGCTGGAAGATTTTGATCTCGGGTCCGGCAAATCGCTCGTGCAGCGCCTGCAGCTGCCGCTCCGTCGGCGAATGGTAGGTCCGCAGTTCATAGACGCGCGGCGGTTTGGCCGCATCGATGGCTGTCGGAGGAAAGGCCGGGCAATACGGGGCCGAAACCAACACGATCTCGTTGCGCGTCTCGTACGGTGCCTCGTCCCCCGCTTCCCAGCGCGCTAGAGCGTCGCGCGCCGCTCCCTCTTCGCGCCACCGGCGTTTCGCCATGTCCAGGTCCAGCAGCGAATCGTAGCAACTCACCGTCAGCACTTGCGGCATGTGCGCCGCCACCAGCGCTTCGAGAATCAGCGCCGGCGCAGGCGTCTTCAGGCGCGCGGCCATGCCCACACGCGCCTCCTGCAGATACGCCGCCAGGCGCGGGCCCTGGTTGCCGCCCTTCAGCAGATAGCTCTCGAGCAGAAAATAGCGCCTGCTCGCCGTGATCGTCTCCTGCATCTGGATCCCCATTGCCGCCACCCCCGTTCCAGCTAAGAATGTTCTTCGATTCATCTCCGGTTTGCCTTTCGCGCCACTGCTCTGACAGGCTATCTCTTTTGGACCTCTGCGACCAGATGACGCGCCTGACACTCTGCTCCCTACTCATGCTACCCGCCCTGGCGGCCAGGCTGCCCGCGGCCGATTTCCGCCCGCCCGCCGGAACGCGCCCGGCCGCGCGCCGGCCCGGCGCCGAGAGCGTGCTGCCGGGCGGCCGCATGGTCGAACCGCTGGGGCGCTCCTTCCAGACCGGTCCGGGCGCTTTCGGCATCGCCGTCAGCCCCGACGGCAAGCTGGCCGTCACGGCCAACGGCGGCCCGGACCGCTTCTCGCTCACGGTGCTCGATATGACCTCCGACACCTGGCAGGTGGTGCAGTTGCGGGCCAAGCAGCGCAAGGAAGACAAGAGCGAATCCGGCCGCGACGACGACGACTGGCGCAGCGTTTTCATGGGGCTGGCCTTCGAATCCGACCGCCGCCTGTTTGCCTCGGAGGGCAATAGCGGACGGGTCCGCGAGGTCGCGCTGCCATCGGGCCGCTTGCAGAACTTGTTGAACCTCGATCAGGGCCCCTGGCGCGACAGCTTCTCCGGCGACCTGGCCTACGACCCCGCGCGGCGCCTGCTATACGTTGTCGATCAGGCCAACTTCCGCGTGGCCATCTTCAACACGCGCAATCAGAAGCTCGTCTCCAGCGTCTCCACCGGCCGCCTCCCGTTCCGCCTCGCGCTCTCGCCCGACCGCCTGCGGCTCTACGTCACCAACACCGGCATGTTCCAATACAGCGCCATCCCCGGCGCTGACCGCAAGCGTCCGCAAGCTACGGCGATCCAGTTCCCGGCTTTCGGCTTTCCGTCGAAGGAGGCCTGGGAGGGCGTCACCGCGCAGACCGAGGCGGGTGCCGTGAAGGTCCCCGGCCTGGGCGATCCCAACGCTCCGGAATCGAACTCGCTGAGCGTGATCGACGTCTCCGACCCCGCCCACGCGCGACTGGAGGAACTGGTCCGGACCGGCGAACCCTTCGGGCCCGCGAGCCTCGGCGGCAGCGGCCCGACCGGCGTCGTCGCCAGCCCCGCCTCGATTTACGTCGCCAACGGCAACCAGGACACCATCTCGGTGATCGACGCCGTGACCCTCAAGGTGATCGAGCAGATTCCGCTGCGCATCCCGGGCCTCGAGCAACTGCGCGGCATCCTGCCCGTGGGCCTCGCGCTGGACCTCAACAACGGCCGGCTGCTGGTGGCCGAGGCCGGCATCAACGCCGTCGGCGTGGTCAACCTGACCACCAATAAGGTGGACGCGCACCTGCCCGCGGGATGGTTTCCGACAGCGATCGCGCTGGACCGCGGCCGCGTCTTCGTAGCCAATGCCAAAGGGCTCGGCACCGGCCCCAACGCCACCCGCACCGCTCCGCTCGAGCACAGTTTTCAGGGCGAGCGCCGCACCGGAATGCTGACCGTCTACGACATGCCCCTGCCGCACCTCATGCCGATGTTGACGCAGCGCGTGTACACGCTGGGCGGCTTTCTGCCACGCAAGCTGGAGCCGCCCGCGCTGCCGGCCGCGATCCGCCACGTGGTCGTGATTGTGAAAGAGAATCGGACCTTCGACGAAGTCTTCGGCGCCACCACACAGGCCTCCAACGGCGCGGTCAACGGCGCCCCCGATCTGGCCCGCCTGGGGCCGCGCGGCTGGCTCTGGCATGAGGCCGGCTCGCTCAAAGCGCGCGCCATCAAGAGCGCCTACAACATCACGCCCAACCACCAGGCGCTGGCCGCGCGCTACGCCATGAGCGACAATTTTTACGCCGATTCCGAGGTCAGCGTGGATGGCCATCACTGGCTCGTCGGTTCCTATCCCAATGCCTGGACCGAGAGTTCGTTGATGGCCTCTTACGGTGGCCAGAAAGACTTCCGTTTTCCGACCACCGCGCCCGGCCGCCTGTTCAACGCGGGTTCCAACTCCAGCCTGCACCCCGAGGAGCAGCTCGAAGCCGGCGCGCTGTGGCACCATCTCGACCGCCACGGTATCAGCTTCCGCAACTTCGGCGAGGGCTTCGAACTGGCCGGCGTCGAGGAAGAGCCGGGCGAGATGCCGACCGGCGCGCGCTACCTGGTCAACGTGCCCATGCCCGAGCCGCTCTACCGCAACACTTCGCGCGAATACCCGCAGTTCAATATGAACATCCCGGATCAGTACCGCGCCACGCAGTTGATCGCGGAACTGGAGCGCCTCTATAACCAGCCCGCCGTGGACCTGCCGCGCTTCGTTTATCTCCACCTGCCCAACGACCACATGGACAAGCCGCGGCCGGTCGACGGCTACCCCTTCGCCAGCTCCTACGTCGCCGACAACGACTACGCGCTGGGCCGCATCGTGGAGTATCTGACGCACTCGCGGTGGTGGAAGGAGACCGCCATCTTCGTCACCGAGGACGACGCGCAAGGCGGCGTCGACCACGTCGATTCGCACCGCACCGTGCTCATGGTGCTCTCGCCGTACGCGCGCAAGAACTACGTCGCCCACACCAATTCGAGCTTCCCCGGCATGCTTCGCACCGTCTTTCGCCTGCTCGGCCTGCCGCCCTTGAACCTCTACGACGCCACCGCCGCCGACCTGGGCGAGTGCTTCACCGCCGAACCCGACTTCACGCCTTACACGGCGCTGCGGCCCGATCCGGATGTCTTCGTTCCTGAAAAAGCCAAGGACCCTGCCGACCCGCAGCCCTCCGTGCGGATGGACTCACCCGCGTTTTTGCAACAACAACACCAGAAGCAATAGGGACTCCCGGTTCAGGCGCGGCACCGGCAGTCGTATTCCCGACCCACGCCTGTTACGGGCCGCCACGACAATGCTCGTTCTTCGCGTTGTGGCGCGCAGTGACCAAAGAGAGCGGTCCTTGACCGCTTCACGGGCGCGGCGGTGGCGCCGGGCATGCGCCCACAGAGAGTCCTGGGAACGCCGCGCCGGCGCTGTGCTACGATGGGCCTCTTCGATGCCCACCGCAGCGCTGCCGGAAAATCGCGGCCCGGCTCTTTCCGCAACCTGGTGCCGGCTGTGGGCCGGCCTGCAGTGCGGGGTTGGTGGCGGCGTGTTGATCCTGGGCTGGTTCATTCTCCATTCGCTACTGCGCAAAGAGTATTGGTGGTCCCGGTTCAACGTCGCCGGTGGGCTGTTCTTCGGACCGGAGGTCTACCACAGCGGGTTGGGCCGCGCCACGCTGTCCGGCGCGGCGGTGCTGCTGCTCTACTATTGCCTGGCCGGCATAATCTTCGGCTGGCTGGCGGATCCGGCTTCGCGGCTGCGAACCCTGCTGCGGGCGGCACTGTCGGCCGGCCTGCTGCACGCCTTTGCGTCTTTCTGCCTGTGGCCGGCGATGGGTCTCTTCGCGCCGCTGTGGTTCGCTTGGAAAACGACGCTTCCGGCGGATCTGCTTCTGCTGCTGGCGCTGGCGAGGTTTCCCATTTATTACAGTCGGTTGGCGGACTACCATGGGGCCGCGGCGGGACCGCTGGCGAGCGCGATACAGCCGCTCGGATCGCAGCCCCAAACGCCCGCCGCCGACCCTTCGATTCCAGACCCCACGGTGGACAACGGCTCCCGCTCCTGAGGCCGTCGATTGTTCTGCGGTGTTTCAATCCGCTAGAATGAACGGTTTGAGCCAGAAGGACGGGGAGATTCCCTGCAACGGCCTTCGAGCCGGCTACGTCTCTTCGAAGGCGCACCTTAGAAAGGATCTGCTCTGCCACCGATGACCATCAGGCCGAGAAGCCTGGCCGCTCTCTTAATTTGTCTCCCCGTCATCTTCCTCGCCAGCGCAGCAGCGGCTAGCGGCGCAGCGCCGCAGTCCCAACCCGCGCCTCAGACTCAGAGTCCCCCACCGCCGACGCCGAAGAAGCCCAGCCCATTCGAGACCGTGCCAAGCACCGATACTGCCCAGCCGCCGGCGGATCAGAAACCCGCCGATCAGACCAAGCCGCCCAGTCCCTTCCAAACCGTGCCGCAGGGCCAGGAACAGGCTAAACCCGCCCCACCGCCGGTTGCGCCATCGGAAGCCGCAAAGCCGGAACAGCCCGCCGCCGAATTCGCCGACGTTGTCGAAGCCATCGACTTTCGGGGCGCGCGCCGCGTGCCGCAGGATACCCTCCGGTCGCTGATCCTCACCAAGAAAGGCGACGCCTACGACGAGGACGTGCTGCACCGCGATTTCATGGCGTTGTGGAACACCGGACGCTTCGACGACATCGTCCTGGAAAAGGAGAAAGGCACGTCGGGCTGGATCATCCGCTTCAACCTGACCGAAAGGCGCGTGGTCCGCGCCATCAAGTACGAGGGCAACAAATCGTTCAGCGTTTCCGACATTCTCGATCGATTCAAAGAGCGCCATGTCGGGCTCTCGGTCGAGCAGCAGTATGAACAGGGCCGCGTGGCGCGCGCGGTCCAGGTGCTGAAGGAATTCGAGGCCGAACACGGCCGCCAATTCGCCACCGTCACGCCCCAGATCCGCCAGATCCCACCCTCGTCGGTGGAGATTACGTTCAAGATCGATGAGGGCGTGAAAGTCAAGGTGGGCCGCATCGAAATCATCGGCAACAAGGAGTTCGCCCAGCGCGCCATCATCCGCGCGATGAAGAACTCGAAGCCCATCGGCATCCCGCATTCCATCTTCTTCGAGAGCCTCTGGGCCAGCACCTACGATTCGACCAAGCTGGAAGAGGACCTGGAGCGCATCCGCCAGTTCTACATGGACCACGGGTATTTCACGGCGCATGCGATCGACCACAAGGTGACGATTCACGACACGGTCCCGAAGGGGATGACCATTCCGCTGATCAATCCGAACAAGCCCGGCAAAGTCGCCGATATCACAGTGACCATGGAAGAAGGCCGGCAATACCGCCTCGGCAAGATCAATTTCGTGGGCGTGAAACTGTTCCGCACGCCGGAGATGCTGATGCGCCCGATGTTCGGGATGGCCGCGGGCGACGTCTTCTCCACCGAAAGGCTGCAGAAGGGCTTCAAGAACCTGGAAAAGCTTTACGGCACCTACGGCTACATCGACGCCGTGCCCGAGCCCGACTTCGATCCCCACGAGGCCGACGGCAAGATGGATCTCACCATCAATGTCGACGAAGGCAAGCAGTTCTTCGTCCGGCGCATCGATTTCAGCGGCAATACCACCACGCGCGATAAGGTGATCCGCCGGGAAATCATGATCGACGAAGGCGACATCTACAATACGCGGCTGTGGGAACTCAGCATTCTGCGTCTCAATCAGCTCGGCTATTTCGAAGCATTGAAAGCCGAGGAGGCGGCCAGCATCACCCGCGACACCAAGAACAACACCGTCGATATCACCCTCAAGGTGAAGGAGCGCGGCAAGAACTCGATCAGCCTGAACGGCGGCGTCTCCGAAATCGCGGGTACGTTCATCGGCGCCGGCTACGCGACCAACAACTTCCTGGGCCTCGGCGAGACCCTCAGCCTCAATTCACAGCTCGGCAGCCGCACGCGTAGCGCGACCTTCGGCTTCACCGAACCATACGTGTTCGATCGTCCGCTCAACGCCGGCTTCACGATCTACATTCAGCACTTCAACTACGACCAGGCGCGCGAGGAATCGCTGCTGTCCGGACAGAATCTGATCTCGCTGTACAACGCTCTCGGGACGCAGAACCTGCTCAACTACACCACCAATGGTTACGGCTTCACGACCTTCGCCAGCTACCCGCTGCGGCGCAGTTTCGCCCGCCTCGGTTTGACCTACGGTTTCGACCGCTCGCACGTCACGCCGCTGACCACCGCGGCGACGACCTATTTCAACTATTCGAGCTTCCAGAACTTCAGTGGCCCGAACTCGTTGAGCGGCATCATCACCAGCAAGATCACGCCCTCCTACACCTACAACACCATCGACCATCCCATCACGCCCACCCATGGGCAGAGCCTGTTCTTGGGACTCGGCTTCTCGGGCGGTCCGCTCGGCGGCAACGTGAAGGAGCTCGAGCCGACCGTCACCTACACCCGCTGGTTCCACGGCTTCAAGCCCGGCCAGACGTTCGGCTTCCGCATTCTAGGGCGCATGCTGGCCGGCTATGACGGCGGCGCGCCTCCGCCTTTCGCGCGCATCTTCATGGGCGGCGAACAGGACGTCCGCGGCTTCGACACCTGGACCATCGGCCCCCTGGCCTACATCCCGAGTACGGGCACCGTGAGCGTGCTCAACGCGGACGGTTCGCAGCGCATGCAGAAGTCCATTGTGAACGGCGTGGAGCAGTTCACGAATGTCACGATGAACGTCCCGATCTACCAGATCGTCTTCCCCGGCGGAGACACGCAGGGAATTTCCAATTTCGAATACCGGTTCAAGATATTTGGGCCCGTGACGCTAGCCTTCTTCGTGGATGCCGGCGTCAATCGCATCACTTTCCGCAATAAATTGAAGCTGAACCCGGACCGCATCATTGATCTCAACGGGGAGTTCCCCAGCGCCGCCTTCGAGAATAACGCCGTGCTCGTTCCGGGCAGCCAGAGGCCCCGCTCCTCCACCGGCGCGGAACTGCAGATCATGATGCCGGTGGTCAACGCGCCCTTCCGTCTGTATTGGGCCTATAACCTGGACACGCTGACCACGACGCTCCGCGCGCCAATTACCCTTGACCCGGCGATGTTCCCCAACCAGGCCACCTACCTGAGCGCCGCACAGACCTTCGGCAGCCAGGCACCGTACGAGGAGCGGCACTCGCTGTTCCGGTTCACCATCAGCCGGACATTCTAGGGCCAGGAGGAAACGCGTGCCGTGCTACCATTTGAATGATCCCAGGAGTCTGAAGAACGTGATTATGAAGTGCGTCCATTTCACTATGGCCGTTGTGGCATTGGGCCTTGTTGCCCCCACCGCGCCGGCGCAAACGCCAAGTAAAGTCGGAATTATCAATATGCAGGGCGCCATGCTCGCCACCAAAGACGGCGAGAAGGCACGCGACGCGCTCCGCGCGAAATTCGAACCCAAAGCCAAGGACCTGGAAAGCCGCATGGCCGAAATGAACCGCCTGAAGGACCAGCTCAATAAGGGCGCTAACACCATGTCGGCCGAAGCGCGCGAGAAGCTCAGCCGCGACATCGACGCAATGAGCAAGAAATATCAGTGGGACTCGGAAGACCTGCAGAACGAAATGACGCAGGAAGAGCAGAAGATGATCAACGAGATCGGCCAGCGCATGGTGGCTATCATTGACGAGTACTCCAAGGCCAATACGCTGGCCATCGTCTTCGACGTTTCCGGCCAAACGAGCCCGGTGCTGTGGGCCGCCAACGGTATTGATATCACGACTCAGATCGTCGAGGGCTACGACAAGAAGTACGGTGTGAGCGGTGGTCCGTCAACGCTGCCCGCGGCCAAGCCGGCCGCCCCAGCCGCCAAGCCGCCTGCCGCCGGCACGAGACCGGCTGCCCCGGCCGCTGCGCCGAAGAACTAGGCGCGCCGCTTCCAACGCCCGCTGTTCCGGATCACGGCGGTCACGAGCGAATCGTCTCGTGTCCGCCGTTCCTGCATTCGGCCACGATCCGCGCACCGTCCCAACGCCGGAGCGCCGCGCACTGCGCCGTGAGCCTTCGGTAGGAGTGCGTAAGTCTGAAAAAGTGGCCTTGCGCCACCCAATTCTCCCCTTGGAGAGGGCTTCGGCGTTAAGTCGTGGTCTGGCTCTATGCGTCGTAGGGTTCCGGCACCAGATGCGTTGAAATCCACCAGATGTTGCCGAAGGGGTCGGTGACGCCTCCTTGCCTATCCTGATATGGCATGTCCATAGGATCGGAGATTTTTCTTGCCCCGTGATACAGCGCCTTGGCAAAAGTCTGGTCGGCATTCTCGACGTACAAGTAGTAGGCCGCCGCCATCGGCTTGAAGTTTTCCTGATCCCCTTCACTGACCATGAAGGTCGACGTGCCTATCCGGATTCTGCAGTTGGCGATGCGGCCGTTGGGAGCCACTGTCCTGCCGACTTCATTCGCATCGAACGCATTCTTCAGGAAGTTGACGAAGCGCGCCGCATCATTGACGACAAAATAGGGAAACACAGTGCCGTAGCCTTCCGGAATATACATCTTCAGTTCCTCCTCTGTTTTTTCAAAATCAACTGCCATGCCTGATGGATATGCGCCGCCGCGCTGGAGCCAACCTCACGAACTTGCAGGGCGTTGAGTCGCTGGCCGAAAACGCTACTTGATTCTGCGCTACCGGAAGCCGGTTTGGCGGCCATTTTGACAGCTCTTCTCCGTCTGGCCGCAGTCGATCCTTTTCGGCCAGGAAGGAATCATCATATTACGCGGCGCGCCGCGAACTGAGCCTCAGAATCCTGCCGGCACTACGCGGAATACGCCCTTCCACACGCCTCCCGGCTCCACCACCGGCAGCTCCTTGAACCAGCCGTCGTGGGCCGCGTTGAAAGCGTTGGTCGGCGCGCTCATCGGCTCGAAGCAGACGAAGCTCCGCCCCGGCGGCGCATAGGCCACTGCCACCGGATAGGCCTCTCCGTACTCCACCGTGACGCTCTCTTTGGCGCCTTCCAGCCGGAAGCGCGCCCATCCGTCCGCGTCGCGCACCAGCCCGCCCAGCACGTCGTCCAGCGCCGTGCCCTTCAGCGTCTGCGGATTGGCGTACGGGTTGGGCCGCTTCTCGCCGGTCGGGATCAGCCGCTCGTTCAGCATGAATTTCTCGCGCGCCGGCAGCCGCACTTTCCATTCGTCGCGCGGCGCGTCGTTCACCTGAAAATAGGGGTGAAAGCCCAGCGCGACCGGCATCGGCTCGCTGCTCAGGTTCTCCACGCGCGTTTCCACCTCCAGCACGCCCTCCCGCAGCCGGTAAATCATCGTGACCGTGTTGGCAAACGGGAACTGCTCCATCAGCGCCGGCTCGCGCCAGAATTCGAAGCTCGACTCCAGCTCCGCCGCATCTTCCGTCGCCCCGGCGCGCGTCACCTTCCATTGCTTTGCGAACAGCAGCAGACCGTGAATCGGCGCGTCCTTGGGAGACGCGCGGAGGTTGCCCAGGTCGGGATTGAGCGCGTACTTCCGCCCGTTCACCCAGTAGCTCCAGCCGTCGATCCGGTTGGCCCACGGCCAGAGGAACGGCACGCCGCCCATCGCCGGATGCTGGGCCCATTCGCCGGCGCTCGGGTACGGGGTCCACAGCACCGCCTTGCCGTGCGCGGTCATGGAGGTGGCGATGTTGCCGAACTGCGGCGCGACTTTCACCTCGACGTCCTTCGCCCCGTCGCGCAGGACGTAGAGCTTGACGCCGTCCTCGTTCGTCTCCCGGACAGTGTAGTTATTCATGGTTGCGTCGATCGCTCCCGCCGCGGCCAGCACCAGCCCCGCGGCCAGGACAAAACGGATTGGGATGCCAGGTTGCATACCCGGCCATTCTGCAACACTTTGGGGACGCGCGGTGGAACGGCTTCACTCGCCGCGCCGCGCGCGCAGCAGCCGCAGGCCGTTCAGCGTGACGATAAACGTCGCCCCCATGTCCGCCGCGACGGCCATCCACAGCGTCGCCACACCCGCCATCGCCGCCACCAGGAACATGGCCTTCATGCCCATCGCGAAGCCGATATTCTCCTTCACCACGCGCATGGTCCGCCGCGCGTGCCGCCGCAGAAACGGCAGGCTGCGCAGGTCGCCCGACATCAGCACGACGTCGGAGATCTCCCGCGCCGCGTCCGCGCCGGAGAGCCCCAGGCTCACGCCCAGCGAGGCGCTGCTCAGCGCTTCGGCGTCGTTGACGCCATCGCCGGCCATCGCCACGTGCGGTTGCTCCAACAGCAATTCGCGGATCCGCGCGGCCTTGTCTCCCGGCAACTGCTCGGTGCGCAATTCGTCCGCGCCGATGCGCCGGGCGACCGCCTCGCTGTTCTCCCGCGTGTCGCCGGTGAGAATCAGAATGCGTTCGACGCCCGACTTGCGCAGCGCGCGCACCACCTCCTCCGACTCCTCGCGAATCGGATCGGCGACCGTCACCAGGGCCCACACCTCGTCGCCCATCCCGCACGCGAAGACCGCCTCGCCCGCCGCGCTCAGTTGGTCCACTTGCGGCTGCAATCCGTCCATCAGTCCGCGCTCGCGTAGCAGGCGCGCGCTGCCGGCCCAGAAGCCGTCCCCGCTTTCGACGCCGCGTCCCTCGACAATCCGGAAATCGGCCGCGGGCAGAGCGTGCACGCCGCTGCGCGTGGCGTAGTCGATCACCGCCCGCGCGATCGGATGCTCGCTCGAAAGCTCCAGGCTCACCAGCCGTTCCAGCACCTGCTCCACCGTCCGGCCGCCCACGGCCACCACCTGCCGCACCTCCGGCCGGCCCTTGGTCAACACGCCGGTCTTGTCGAAGACGAACGTGCGCACCCGCGCGGCCTCCTCGAGATACGCGCCGCCCTTCACCAGCACGCCGCGCCGGGCCAGCGCCGTTAGCGCCGCGACGATGCTCACCGGCGTCGAAATCACCAGCGCGCACGGGCAGGAAATCAGCAGGATCACCATGCCCTCGTAAAACCACTTGGCCCACGCGCCATGGGCGAATACCGGCGGCAGCACGGCCACGCTGAAGGCCAGCAGGAACACGATCGGCGTGTAGATCCGCGCGAAGCGCGCCACGAACTGCTCGGCCGGAGCGCGCCGCGCCTGCGATTGCTCCACCATCCGCACCATGCGCGCCAGCGTCGTGTCCGCGTAGCGGTGCGTCGTGGTGATGTCGATGACGCCCGATTCGTTGATCGTTCCGGCGTAGACGCTGTCGCCCGCCAGCTTCGCCACCGGCGTCGACTCGCCCGTCAGCAGCGCCTGGTTGACGAGCGACGAGCCGCGCACCACTGCGCCGTCGCACGGCACCGCCTCGCCCGGTCGGACTCTCACCTTGGCGCCCACCCCGACGTCGCTCGCCAGCACCCGGTGCTCGTGCTCGCCTGCGTCCGCCTGGCCGTGAATCGTGCCGCCGTGCAGCACCGTCGCTTCGTGTGGCGCCATGTTCATCAATTGCCGGATCGCGTCCCGCGCGCGGCCCATGCTCCAGCGCTCCAGCCGTCCGGCCAGCGCGAACAGAAAGCTCAGCGTCGCCGCCTCGGTCCATTCGCCCAGCACGCACGCGCCGGTCAGCGACAGCACCATCAGCAGGTTCATGTCCGGCCGCAGTTGCCGGAATGCCCCCAGCGCCTTCGGCAGCGCCGGTATCGCGCCGGCCACGATCGCCACCACAAAGCAGACCAGCGCCCCGGTCGGGATCGGATGGTGGCCGTGCTCGTGCACCAGCAGGCTCCGCAGTACGTTGTCCGAGTGCGCCGCCTCCCACGCCATGCCCGCGGCCAGCGCCACGCCGCTCACGAGCGTCAGCACCGATTCGCGCGTCCAGCCGCGCCGCTCCGCGTGGGGCGCCTCCTCGTCCCATTCCTCGCAATGCATGCCGGTCGACTCTACCGCCTGCTCGATGCGCTCCATGGACAGCCGCCGCGTGTCGAACTCCACCGTCATGCGCGCCTGCACGACGTTGAAGCTCAGGCTGGCGAGGCCGTCCAGTTTGGCCAGCGCCCCGCGCAGCAGCGACACCTCTTCCGCGCAGTCCATTCCCTTTACGCGATATTCGATCGTGTGATGAATGATGGCTTCCCCAATCGCACCCTACCAGTTTAGGATGCTCCAGCCGGGTCACGTGTTTCCGCGTGTTTCCGCGTGTTTCAGAGCCGCGTGTTTCCGCGTGTTTCAGAGCCGCGTGTTTCAGAGCCGCGACCGTCAGGGAGCGGACGCCGCATGTTTCCGCGTGTTTCCGCGTGTTTCAGAGCCGCGACCGTCAGGGAGCGGACGCCGCGTGTTCCCGCGTGTTTCTGAGCCGCGACCGTCAGGCAGCGGACGCCGCGTGTTTCCGCGTGTTTCAGAGCCGCGACCGTCAGGGAGCGGACGCCGCGTGTTCCCGCGTGTTTCTGAGCCGCGACCGTCAGGCAGCGGACGCGTTGCGCAACCGTACCACCTCACACGGCTGGCGGACTAGGAAGCGGCGTCCGTCTTGCGCACTTCCGCCGCAAAATCCGCGCCCTCGCGGAACGCCTCTTCCAATGCCCCGGCCTTGAGCAATTCGAGCATTTCGCCCAACTCGCTCTGGAACTCGCTCAGCGCCTCGCCGACATAGTCGCCATTGGTCGCCAGGATGTCCTTCCAGATCGTCCATGAGCTCAGCGCCAGCCGCGTCATGCCCGTCAGGCCCGGACCCCCGGCGGCAACCACCGCTGCGCGATCCCCGCGCGCGCCCAGCCCGCGCGCCAGCGTCGTCGCCAGCATCTGCGGCAGGTGCGACGAGCGCGCCACGCGGCGGTCGTGATCCTCCGGCGAACAGACGGTCGCGTGCGCGCCGATGCGCTCGAGCCAGCTCAGGAACTCCTGTGCCCGCGCGCCTTCCAGATCCTCCGCGACGCGCGGCGTCAGCAGCCACGGCCGGCCGCGGTAGAGCTCCGCCTCCGCCACCTCCACGCCCCGGCTCTCCTTGCCGGCCATCGGATGCCCGCCCAGGAAACTGCCGCCCAACGCCTGCGCCCCGCAGTCCATAATGCGCCGCTTGGTGCTGCCGGCGTCGGTCACCAGCGCGCCCGGCCGCAGTTTGCCCGCGAGCTTCGGCAGCGTTTCGAGAATCACCGAAATCGGCTGCGCCAGCAGCAGCAGGTCGGCTTCGGCCGCGGCCTGTTCCAGGCTCACGCCTGCGTCGATGGCGCCGCGCCGCACTGCTTTTGCGATCGTCGCCGGCGAGCTCACGCCCACAATGCTTCCGCCAAATCCGGCCGCGCGCAGCGCCAGTCCGAACGATCCGCCGATCAATCCCACGCCGGCGATGGCAACCGTCTTCATGCCGTCTTCACCGCTAGGCCTTCCGCCCCACCGCCTCCGCGATCATCCTCAACTGCGCCATCAATTCCTCGAACTGCGCCGGGTTGAGCGCATGCGCACCCTCGCCCAGCACGCCATCGGGATCCTGATGCACGTCGATCAGCAGCCCGTCCGCGCCCGCCGCCACGGCCGCGCGCGCCATCGGCGCAACCTTGTCGCGCCGTCCCGTCCCTTGCGACGGATCCACCACGATCGGCAGATGCGACAGCTTCTTGACCGTCGGAATCGCGGTCAGGTCGAGCGTGGTGTGGGCCGGCGGTTCGAAGCTGCGGATGCCGCGCTCGCACAGGATCACGCTGTAGTTCCCGCCCGTCAGAATGTACTCCGCCGAGGTGAGCCATTCCTCTACCGTGGCCGCGGGCCCGCGCTTCAGCAGCACCGGCCGCTGCCGCCGCCCCAACGCGCTCAGCAGCGGATAATTCTGCATGTTGCGCGAACCCACCAGCAGCAGGTCCACGTATTGCTCCATCATCGGCGCCTGCGCGGCGTCGACGATTTCGCTTACCACCAGCAAACCGTGGCGCTCGGCCGCGTGGCGCAGCAGCTTGAGCGACTCCTCGCTCAAACCCTGAAACACGTACGGCGACATGCGCTGCTTGAACGCACCGGCGCGCAGGAACGTGGCCCCGGCGCGGGCCAGCGCCTCCGCCGCCCGCTCGATCTGCGCCTCGCCCTCAACATTGCTCGGGCCGGCCAGAACGGCCACGCGCGGCCCGCCGATCTGCGTCCGGCCGAACTCGACCACGGTGCCCTCGGGCCGGAAGGCGCGGCTGGCCAGCTTGTACGGCGCGATCACGCGGTGGCATTCCTTCACGCCCGGCAGCACTTCGAACTCCGCCGCGTCGTAATCCTCGTTCGGCCCCACCGCGCCCAGTACGGTGTGCACTGCGCCGGTCGAGCGGTGCACCGAGAAGCCGAGATCCACCAGTTTTTCGATGACGCCTTCCACCTGTTCTTCGGTGGAGCCCCGCTCCATGATGATGATCACGGCTTGTCTCCTTCGGTCTGCTGCGCGGCCTGGCTCTGCGCCCGGCGCATGCGTTCCCGCTGCAGGGTGCGCATCTCGTCGATGATGCGCTCGTAGAGCCGGCGCACGGCGTCGTCCGGCAGCGGCCCGCGGTTGTGTCCGGCCACGTTCGAGAAGACCAGCTCTTCGCGCTTCGGCTCGTAGATCGGAATCGCGGCCTCGCGCTTGATGTCGCCGATCTCCTCCACTACTTTGGCGCGCTGGTTGAACAGCGCCAGCAACTGCAGGTCGAGCTCGTCGATGTCCGCGCGGAGCTTGTCGAGCGCCGCCTGGGCCTGGTCGGGCGTCATTCGCCGCGCTCCGGCTTGCCCGCCGTAGCCATGCGAAGGCGGGCGAGGTAGCTCTCCAGCCGTTCTTCGAGATCCGCCGCCGGCGCCTCGGCATCGACGATGCGCATGATCGCGCTGCCCACCACGGCTCCGTCGGCGTAGCTTCCCAACGCTTCGACGTGTGCGCGCGTGGAAACGCCGAAGCCCACTGCCAGCGGCTTATCGGTCCACTGCCGCAGCCTGCGGCAGAGCGGCTCGACGCCGGCGGCCAGCGACGCGCGCTCGCCCGTGACGCCGGTGCGCGAGACCACGTACACGAAGCCGCTCGAATATTCCGCCACCAGTTTCAGCCGCCGCTCGGTGCTGGTCGGCGCGGCCAGAAAAATCGTGTCCAGGCCGTCGGCGCGCAGTTGCGCTACCGGCTGTTCGGCCTCTTCGACGCTCACGTCGGTCAGCAGCACGCCGTCGACGCCGCTCATGCGGGCGTCGTGCGCCAGGCGCTCGAAGCCGTAGCTCAACAGTGGGTTCAGGTAGCTGAACAGCACCAGCGGGATCTGGCTTTCGCGGCGGATTTCGCGCGCAATTTCGAGCACCGCGGCGACATCCGTGCCGGCCTTGAGCGCGCGGTCCGAAGCCTGCTGGATCACCGGCCCATCGGCGATCGGATCGGAGAAAGGAACGCCCAACTCGAGCACGTCCGCGCCGCCGCGCTCCAGCGCCAGCGCCAGCGCGGGCGTGCGCTCGGGGTGCGGGTCGCCCGCCGTCAGATAGGCCACCAGCGCCGTCCGGTGCTCACTCTTCCGTTGCGCGAAGCGTTGCGCGATACGTCCACTCGATTCCATCGTTCTCCCCAAGTTAACATCTACGCCGCATGTCGTCCGAATCGGGGCGCTTTCTCCGCTTCAATCCCGCGACCTCAGTCAGGCGTCAGTCAGACGTCGCGGAGCCTCGGAAGCGCCGCGCAAAAACGATCCTCGACGAGGGGTGGCCGCTACAGCGTAGCGGCCACGTCTTGATAAGCCTCATGGAATCAATGTGTTACAAAATGGAGGCCGCTATTAGTAGCGGCCTGACCCCTTTCGGCTGGCCGAAAGGCCAGTCTCAGCCGGCACGCCGCGCGACAAAAATGCAGCTCGATCCGTCAACCCACGGAGCGCCGCGATCCCGCGCCCACGAGCGCGCGCCCGCCATGGCGGCCGCGCTGCAGGGCCGGGGGGACGTCCCCTCTTGCCGTGTGGCGGGCTCGATCCGCGGCCTCAAAAGGCCGGTGGCTAGAAGTTCTTGATCACTAGCTCCGTGATGTTGCGGCTCTGGCTGTCCAAGTTGATTTCACGGCGGTTAGTGATCTCCGCGATTTCAAAATCCCGGTAAAGCTCTCGAATCAACTTTGTGCTGCTGTTGCTCTGAACCCATTGAATGCCGCGCTTGTCGAGATCGACGCAGACGTTTCGCAGCCGAAGGTGGTCGATCTCTTTGAATTTGCCGCTCGTGTATCGGTTGAAGTCCGAGTAGCCACCGATCCGATGGTATGGAGGATCGAGGTAGACAAAGTCTCCTGAGGTCGCATCCGCGAGCGCGACCTCAAAATCACCAACGCGCAGTTCGAGGCTGCGGATGAACCCTTCGAACGCGGCGAGGTTTGCCGGGTCGTAGTAGCGGCGGTCGTACCTGCCGTATGGGACGTTGAACTGATTCCGCTTGTTGACCCGAAACAGGCCCCGGAAACAGGTCTTGTTCAGGTAGATCAGCATCGCCGCGCGGGTGCACAAATCGACCGTCTTCGGGTTGATGAGCCGAATGCGATAGAACTCCTCCTCCGTGTTCGCCAGCGTGTCGAGTACGTCCGCGACGTGCCGCCAGCCGTCTCCGATTGCTCGATACGTGTCGATCAGCCATTCGTTTTGATCGTTGAGGACGCCCCCCGTCGCGCCGCTTTCCAACGCGACACTGCACCCGCCCGCGAAGGGATCGAAGTAGCGCCTATATTTCTTTGGGAAGAACTCAACAAGCGTTCGGGCTATAATTTGTTTTCCGCCCGCCCACTTGAGGATGGGCTCAGCCTTGAAGGGGAACTGGAACTGCAATGCGGTGTAGCTCATGCTTGTGCTTCTAGTTTCGGTCTAAATCCTTCAATGTCAGCATCATGCATCATGGCCAAAGCCAACTCCACAAAGCGTGTCAGACCAGAGCCTCCCGCACCGGGAGTCAACCATGCCATCTACTTACACTCATCGGAAGCAATGGAGGAACTCCTGAACGATTCCGTCCATTTGACCGTCACGAGCCCACCCTACATCACGACCCTATTCCACGAGGGGCAAGAGTTCAACTATAGCGGTTTTCTCGATCACTATCGCACGGTTGCGCGCGAAGTGCACAGGGTGACTGTCCCCGGTGGGCGTTTTGCCTTGAACGTCGGGGACATCGTCACGAAGTACCGCTACCCGAAGCTCGGGACGCTGTTGCGCGTTCCGCTCGGTCCCGACTTGCTGCAAATCTCGATAGACGCTGGGTTCGTGCTGCTCGAGCGGTTCATCTGGGACAAGGGTTACACACGGAATATGGGCGGCCCTCTGTTGGGATCATTCCCGTATCCGATGACGGTATACAACAACGTGTACTTCGAGAACATCTACGTGTTCGCCAAACCGGGCAGGCGGCATGTCAAGCAAGAACTGCGGGAGAGGAGCAGGTACACCCTGGAAGAGTGGCGGGTGTGGAGCCAGCAGTGGTGGCGGATCGAGAGCATATCCGAGAAATTCAAACATCACCCGGCGATCTTTCCCCTAGAGATTCCGCTCCGGATGATCCGCATGTTCAGCTACATGGGAGACACTATTCTCGACCCGTACATGGGGACTGGGGCCACGATGCTGGCCGCCCACCTCTCTGGAAGAAGATCGGTTGGCTATGAGATCGACGAAAAGGTCGCCACGCTCGTCCAGCTAAGAATCGAATTCGAACACAAACGAGGAACTTCGATCGAGAGACTAAATTATAGAATATTCGACGGGGACCCTAAACGATGAGCTTTGACAATTGGCGGCGTCTTGGGTGGGAACACCCAGTATGGGAATTGGTCCGATACTTTCTCAGCATCGGAACGAAGGGGGAGCGTGAAAGCTTTGTCGAGGCGCTGGGAGTCGAGAGCGCAGCGAAGATCGGGGAAGCAAAGCTGAAATTGGAGCCGGAGATCTCCAAGCTGCTTATCGCCTACCTTGAGTTCCGGACGACGCTGTGGGATGCACGCGGCAAGATGCTCCGCACCGAGGCCGAGGCGAACGCGTTCTGTGTAAAGGCGTTCAAGGAATCTCCGAAGACTACTCAGACGAAGAATCAAGATCACCATCAGTCGTCGAAGGCGATGGTTCTGACAACAACCCGCATGGCAGAAGCCGTCTGTCAGGAGTATGGAATCGCTATAGACCCGAATCCCCAAACACGCTGCGTTTGGCTTGTCGCGCAGAAGTTGCACGTCACGGCCCGCAACCTCGACGGCGCCGTCCCAGGACTCCTGAACCCGATCCTGATCTGGGAGATCAAGGAATATTGGGGAACCACCAGCGGCGGTAGCAAAATGAGTGATGCCGTATATGAATGTGCGCTCGTCGGTAGGGAGCTGCGTGACTTCGAGAGGCGCACAGGCCATCACGTCGATCACGTTGTGCTGCTGGATGGTAAGGACCAATGGACGTCCCGCAAGTCTGACCTGCTCCGGTTTTGCGATCTCTACTATCAGGGGATTGTTGACGAGTTAATCATCGGGCGCGAGATCGAGACGCATTGGCGTCCCTATCTGAAGTCGGTTATTGAGAAAGCCTGGCGAACCCCTCCCATTGGTGGTCGCCCAGGTCGTCGGCGTTGAA
Organism: Terriglobia bacterium; assembly: GCA_963838205.1. Lineage (GTDB taxonomy): Bacteria > Acidobacteriota > Terriglobia > Bryobacterales > Bryobacteraceae > CAIVVT01. The sequence goes on from CAWIQF010000007.1 coordinate 153,896, forward strand.
CAAGTCAGATCGAGACATCCAGGCGCCGCGCCGGGGCCAGCAAGCGGGCCATGGGGACACCGCGGGGAAAACACTCTGCGGCGTACCATGTGCGGACCGTGTTTTCACCGTGGATCCACCGTGCGCGAGCCATGTCTTTACCATGCGCGGACCATGATTTCACCATGAATTCACCATGTCCGCACCGTGGAAACGCCGTTTTCTGCGTGCACGGTGCTTCACGGTAGGGACAGAAAGGGGAACGGGTACAGCGACAGTCCGTTTCCAAGTCCCCCGAGTCGTGGCTTACTGCGCAGGTGGTGGCTGAGGCAGGGGCTGGATGGGCCCCACTTGACTCACGTCCTGGAACACGGTCACGCTGGCGATGTTTCCGCCCAGGCCGCCGCCGCCCAATACCTGGTTGACGAAGGGGATGATGGGCTGCGAGGCTCTGAAGACCAGGTTGGCGTTGGTCCCCTTGTCCTGAGGCAGGTTAGCCTCTTGGGGAAAGAATGCCGAGCACTCATAGGCCGTGTTCTGGTACTGCTGACTCATGATTGGAATGGTTTCCTGGTCGATGACGTTGCCCGCCACGTCTTCCAGCGAAACGGTGATGGTGGTGCCGGCGCCGGTCGGATCCATATTCACTACCGCGAAGGCGCAGTCTTTGAACCACCCCGGCTGGCCACCGCCGCCGACCACTACGGGCGCGTGCCAGGACGGATACGCCTGGTCAATCCAAACCGCGGGGTAGGTATCGTCCCAAGACACCGTGTTCGTTGCGCCGTTCCAGTACATGACATGCACCGACGGGGGCGTCAGCGAGAGTAAGCCGTTGGGAACTGGATTCCCGTATTGATCATTGGGGGAGGCATCTACTTGCGCCATCCCTTCAACGGCGAGATCCATTTCTGGCGGCGGAGGGCCGCCACTCGGACAATTGGTACTGGTGGGATCCTGATAGGCGCAGACGGGAGCCAGAAGATCCAGCGTGTCCGTACACCCGTTGGCGGTGCATTGTTGTGCCAGAAATACAAGCCCCTCTGGGCTGGCGGTCCCACCGTTTTCGCTCACGCTGACGGATGATTGCCACTGCACCACCCCGTCCGGGGTGAGGTTATGCCATGTAAGCCACCAGGCCACAGCGGGGGTCGTGCCAGATTGATCGTTGGGCAGGTTATCCAAAAAGGTAACGCGAGCCGTGAATTGGTTCCCTACCGGGATCCACGGAAAGACAAACTCCCGCGAGCAACTTTGCCCGGCCACGCAGTTAGGGTAAACCTGTGCGTTCACGCCAGGCGCCGCAATCAGCGCCAAAAGCAGGCCTAAGAGAGCAATCCTCAGCCGAACGTGGGAACAGACTTGCCGCCAGACAGTTTTTTGGTGCACAGCTCCTCCATGACCAATTTTGACGCTCTAGTGGCGTTTCCTGGGTACGTTTCCACCGTAGAGTATATCGCCGTTCGCGGGCAGCGGCGCGCGGGCCTGAACCGCCAGCGCGGAAGTCATGAGTTTGAGTATCACACAGAGCGGTTGGGCGCGGAGTTTGGTTGCACCGTGCTTTGCCGGCGCGGTGAAAACATGGCGTTTGGGAGGTGGCTTGCTGGTGATTTGATCGGCGGTCTGACGCGCCGCGTGTCAGGCCGGATGGTCAAGTTCGGGCAGATTCTCGCGATAGATATCGGTGTCCTTATCGCCGCGTCCGGAGAGGTTGATCAGGTAGATCCGGTCGCGCGCGGCGGGGGCGCGTTTCATGGCTTCGGCGACGGCATGGGCCGACTCCAGCGCCGGGATCAGGCCCTCGGTAAGGGCCAGAGTGCGAGCTGCGTCGAGGGCCTCGCGGTCGGTGACGGAGACGTACTCGGCGCGGCCCTGGTCGTGCAGCCAGGCGTGTTCCGGGCCGACCAGAGCGTAGTCCAGGCCGGCCGAGACGGAGTGCGTCAGCGAGACCTGACCGTGTTGATCCTGCAGGAGATAGCTGTAAGCGCCGTGGAGCACGCCGGGGCTGCCGCCGGCGAAACGGGCGGCGTGGTCGCCCAGGGCTGCGCCGCGGCCGCCGGCTTCAACGCCGACCAATTGCACGCCCGCGTCGGGCAGGAAGGCGGTGAAGATTCCGATCGAATTCGAACCGCCGCCGACACAGGCGAAGACCGCGTCCGGCAGGCGGCCGGCGCGCTCGAGGATCTGGGCGCGGGCCTCGTCGCCGATGCAGCGCTGGAAGTCGCGCACAATCATGGGATAGGGGTGCGCGCCGAGCGCCGAACCGAGGAGATAGTGGGTCGATTCGACGTTGGTCACCCAGTCGCGCATGGCCTCGCTGATGGCGTCCTTCAGAGTGCGGCTGCCGCTCGCGACGGCGGCGACTTTCGCGCCCAGCAGGCGCATGCGGAAGACGTTGAGGCGCTGCCGGCGCATGTCCTCCTCGCCCATGTAGACCGTGCAATCCAGGCCGAACAGCGCGCAGACCGTGGCCGTGGCGACGCCGTGCTGGCCGGCGCCGGTTTCGGCGATGACGCGGCGTTTGCCCATGCGCCGGGCTAGCAGCACCTGGCCCAGGCAATTGTTGATCTTGTGCGCGCCGGTGTGGAGCAAGTCCTCGCGTTTGAAAAAAATGCGCGCGCCGCCCAGGGTTTCGCTCAGACGCTTGGCTTCATACAGCGGGGTCGGACGGCCGGCGTAGTTGTGCAGCAGGTCGTCGAGTTCGGCCTGAAAAGCGGGGTCCTGGCGGGCGGTGGAATAGGCCTGTTCGAGCTCCTCCAGCGGGGCCATGAGCGTCTCCGGAACATAGCGCCCGCCGTAGGGACCGAAGTGGCCGCCGGCGTCGGGGGTGCGCGATTTAGTGCTCATGATTTCTATTCCTCCTGAAGTTCCGCTTGCCGGATCGCCTGGATGAAAGCGCGGACTTTGGCCGGGTCCTTGCGGCCGGGCGCGCTTTCGAGGCGCGAGCAGGCGTTGACGCCCCACGGGCGGGCTTCGCGAATGGCCTGGGCAACATTGTCGGGCGTGAGACCGCCGGCCAGAACGATCTTGCCGGGCAGGCCGAATACCACGCTCCAATCGAAGGCGCGGCCGGATCCGCCGCGCTGGGCACCGGCGGGGGTGTCGATGAGAAATGCCTCGGCGCGACTCGCAGCGAGCGCGGCGCGCAGGTCGTCCTCCAGTCCGGGAGCGGCCGAAAACGCCTGCCAGAAACGGAGCGTCAACGGGGGCATCGGGCCGTGGATTTGAGCCAGATCCAGGCCCGCGGCGCGGACGGTTTCCGCGATTTCCACCGCACTCGGATCCACGAAAACACCGATTTTCACCGTGTTTGCGCCGAGTTTGGCCGTGATGGTTGCGGCGGCTTGCGGCGCGATGTGGCGCGGACTGCCGGGCCAGAAGTTGAAACCGAGCGCGTCGGCGCCGGCCGCGACGGCCATTTGGGCGTCCTCCAGGCTGGTGATGCCGCAGATCTTGACGAAAACACGGTTCATGCTGTGCCGGTCATCTTCCGGTGAGGGCTCGCACGGCTTCGGCAGGGTCGCTCGACTGCATCAAGTGCTCGCCCACCAGGAAGGCCTGGAAGCCGTGCGCCAGCAAGCGCTCGACGTCGGCGCGCGAGTGGATGCCGCTTTCGGCGACTTTCAGGACCGTGGCAGGAATGAGCGGCGCGAGCTGCTCCGCGGTTTCGAGGGACACCTTAAACGTGCGCAAGTCTCTGTTGTTGACGCCGACGATGCGGGCGCCGGCCGCGAGCGCGCGCTCGAGTTCCGGCTGGTCATGCACCTCGACCAGCGCATCCATTCCGTAGTAGTCCGCCAGGGATTGGAAGCGCTCGATATTGGCCTGTGTCAAGAGAGCGGCGATGAGCAGAATGGCATCCGCGCCGGAGGCGGCGGACTCGATCACGTCGACCTCGTCGATCGTGAAATCCTTGCGCAGCACGGGCAGGGCGGCGCAGGCACGGGCGGTTCTCAGGTCGCCGAGCGAGCCCTGGAAAAACTCCTTGTCGGTCAGCACGCTGAGGGCGTTCGCGCGGCCCGCGAAGTACTCCATGGCGAGGCGGGCGGGATTGAAATCCTCGCACAGCAAACCCTTGCTGGGGCTGGCTTTCTTCATCTCGGCGATGATGGCCGGGGTAACGGCTTCGAGGGCCTGGCGGAACGGGCGGCGCTGGCTGCGCTGAAACTCCGCAATGCGCTCCAAGCCCTTGCGCAGCTTGAGTTTTTCAGCGACTTCCAGGCGCTTGACGGCGAGGATACGAGCCAGAATGTCGGGCAGGTCCGGCTGCATGAGGAGAATCCTACACCATAGCAGACGTGGGCCAGGGGTCAATTCGTCGGTCGGGCGCTGCTGCAGTTCGATGATCCGAGCGGCGGCGTGACTTGTCCGATAACGCCACGCCGACTGTGTATGCGAGCTTCCAGTCGGAAGATTTCATTCGCTATTCGCGAATCGCGAATATAGAATGATGATATGCAGCTCAAACCCCAAGATGTCTTTGTGGTGCTCAAGATTGTGGCTGCCGGGTCGCGCCGGGCGCCGTACTCGCTCCTGGCGATGGAGTTGGGAATGAGTCCATCAGAGGTGCACGCGTGCGTCAAGCGAGCACAGTTGAGCCGACTCCTGCATGACGCGCAATTGCAGCAACGCCCGAATTTGCCGGCATTGGAGGAGTTTCTCCTGCACGGCTTGCAGTACGTGTTCCCAGCCGAGCGCGGCGGGCTTACAAGAGGCGTCCCAACCTCCTACGCCGCAGAACCACTCCGATCCAAGATCAAGCCAAGCAGCGATCCGATCCCGGTGTGGCCGTACGAGGAAGGCACCCAGCGGGGCGTCGCGTTCACTCCTCTGTACAAGACTGCACCGATGGCGGCGCTGCGCGATCCGTCCTTTCACGAGTACCTCGCCCTCGTGGATGCGCTCCGCGATGGCCGCGTCCGCGAGCGCACACTCGCCGCCGAAGAGTTGCATCGGAGGTTTAAGACAGCATATGCGTCACGCGAATCTTGAGCAACTGATCAGCACGGCAAAGCTTCTGCAGCCGTTGCTGGACGAACTCGTCTTCGTCGGTGGGTCGGTGACGGGCCTGCTGATCACGGACGAGGCGGCAGGCGAGCCGCGCACGACGCACGATGTGGACGCCATCGCGGAGATCGCGTCGTACGCCAAGTACGCAGAATTCGGGCAACGGCTGCGTGCGCTCGGCTTCTCAGAAGACACGTCGGAAGGGGCACCGTTGTGCCGGTGGGTGCAAGGAGATTGCATCCTTGATGTCATGCCGCTGGACGAGAAGATCCTAGGCTTTTCAAATACCTGGTACCCAACAGCACTACGATCGGCCGTGCCACATCAACTCACTCCCGATCTCGTCATCCGCACGACGAGCGCGCCGCTCTTTCTGGCAACGAAACTCCAAGCGTTTGAGGGCGGCCAGCGCGGGGATGTCCGCACCAGCAAGGACCTCGAAGACATCATCTCCGTTGTCGATGGACGCCCCACACTCATGGCCGAGGTCGAAGCTGAAGGGGAAGAACTCCACGTCTACATTCGAGCTGCAATGGGAAAGCTCCTCGCAACAGACGCCTTTTCAGACGCGCTGCCAGGATACCTCATGCCAGATGCCGCGAGTCAGGCGAGAATGGGCCTGATCCTCAAGCGGCTCCAAGCACTGGCTCGCCGCTAATCGTCAACGTCAGCGAGGCAGTCACGAGTACCCGCCTGGCCTCCATCCTTGACCTGCATCAGGACGCTGAGGGCGCCTGGCGGAACGGGCGGCGCTGGCTGCGCTGAAACTCCGCAATGCGCTCCAAGCCCTTGCGCAGCTTGAGTTTTTCAGCGACTTCCAGGCGCTTGACGGCGAGGATACGAGCCAGAATGTCGGGCAGGTCCGGCTGCATGAGGAGAATCCTACACCATAGCAGACGTGGGCAACGGGTCAATTCGTCAGGCGGGTGCGGCTGCGGTTCGATGATCCGAAGGGGCGGCGGGATTGGTCTGGAAACTTACCGGGCGCAGCCCTCGAACGTGCTCGCCTGGACCACATGGACGGTTACCTAAGAGACGCAACGAAGGCTTGAATGAGCACGCCGATGCAAGACCAGGTGCGCCAATGCCGATCCTGGAGGCAAACCGCAACTTCTAGGAGGCGCTAGCGAGTGGGTTTGCGCTGCTCGTCATTCACCCGGCCGCGCAGTCGGCAAGCCGGACAAGTGGTCAGACCGGCAAATGTTGTTTTCGGGAATTGGCCCACTGCCGCGGAATTCGAAGTGACCCACGATCCAGACGTGCGAGGCCGGCTCAGTGGGCGTTGCGGCGGAGCAGGATATCCGCTCCCTCACGGTCGCGGCTCAGTAACGCAGCTCGTGCAAGGCCGCTTCAGCGGGCGTTGCGGCGCATCAGGAGATAGAACGGGATGCCGAGGAGGACGATCACGAGGCCGGGGAAAGTGGTGGCGGGGCGGTAGACGAAAAGGACGATGAGGATGGTCAGGGTGCCGAGGATGTAGAGCGCCGGGATGAGGGGATAGCCGAAGGCCTTGTAGGGGCGCTCGGCCTGCGGGCGGAGGAGGCGCAGGCGGAAGACGGCGGCGATGGTCAGGATGTAGAAGTTCAGGTTGGCCGAGATGACGTAGTCGAGGAGGTTCGAGTAGAGGTTGCCATAGGAGTGCGTGGCGGGGTCGTAGGTGCGGGGCAGGATCAGCAGAACGGCCCAAGCGCCCTGGACAAGCAGCGCGAAGCCGGGGACTTGCGCCTTGTTCAGCACGCCGGCGCGGCGGAAGAAGAGGCCGTCGCGGGCCACGGCGTAACAGGCGCGGGAGCCGGCCAGGACCAGTCCGTTGATGCAGCCGAAGGTGGAGATCATGATGGTGGCCGCCATGAGGCGCACGCCGAGTCCGGGGAAGATGGCCTGGAGGGCGGCGGTGGCGACGCGGTCAGAAGGGGCGTGCTGGATGGCGGCGAGGGGCAGGGTGACGAGGTAGCCGAGATTGGTCGCGAGGTACAGCGCCGAGATGAGGAACGTGCCGAGGGCCAGCGAGAGCGGGATGTTGCGCTGGGGCGCGCGGACTTCGCTGGCGGTGAAGGTGATGTTGTTCCAGGCGTCGGAAGAAAACAGCGAACCGACCTGGGAGACGCACAAGGCGACGAAGAGTCCGAAGGCGGTGGCGGCGCTGAGGCCGGCGGCGATGGGCGTGACGCCGCGGGGCGACCAGAAATCGCTGAAGTTGGCATGCACGGCGGAGGCGTTCCAACCCAGGAAGAGCGTGACGACGATGAGGCCGAGCAGCGCGGCGATTTTGCTGGACGTGAAGACGTTCTGAACGATGCGGCCGTATTCGAGGCCGTGGCTGTTGGTCCAGGTGAGAAAGACGATGACGGCGATGCCGAGGAGTTGGGCGGTGGAGAGCGAGAGAGCGTAGGTGCTGCCGATGTGGATCGGCGCGATGAGGTAACGCGACTCGCCGATGCCGGGGAAGAAGATGCCGGAGAAGCGGGCGAAGGCGACGGCGACGGCGGCGATGGTGCCGGTCTGGATGATGAGCAGCAGGGTCCATCCATAGAGGAAGCCGCACAGGGGCGAGAAGGACTCGCGCAGGTAGACGTACTGGCCGCCGGCGCGGGGCATCATGCCGGCGAGTTCGCCGTAGGAGAGCGCGCCGGACATGGTGAGGGCGGCGGTGACGAGCCAGGCGACCAGGAGCCAGCCGGGGCTGCCGATCTGGCGGGACATTTCGGCCGAGACGATGAAGATGCCGGAGCCGATCATGGAGCCGGCGACGACCATGGTGGAATCCCAGAGCCCGAGGCGGCGCGCGAACTCGAAAGGGACGTGCGGCTCGGGGACGGGAGCGGCCGGAGCGCCGGTGGGCATGATTCAACCAGCTTTGGGTTTGGGGCGGTGCGGTGTCAACTGCGGCCGGATCCATTGCGCAGTGATTGCGCTAGGGCGCTCTCAGCCGCGCAGGTTCTTGGTGAAGAAATCCAGCGTGCGTTGCCAGGCCAGCTTGGCCGCGGCTTCGTCGTAGCGCGGCGTGGTGTCGTTATGAAAGCCGTGCTGCGCGCCTTCGTAGACGTAGCCTGCGTAGGTGACATGGTTGGCCTTCAAAGCCTCTTCGTAGGCCGGCCATCCGGCGGTGATGCGCGTGTCCAGCGAGGCGTAGTGCAGTTGAACCGCGGCCTTGATTTTGGGGACGTCCGCCGCGGCGGGCTGCATTCCGTAGAAGGCGACGGCCGCCGCGAGGTCGGAACCCATCCGCACGGCGAGCGTATTGGCCATGCCGCCGCCGAAGCAGAAGCCGACGGCACCGACCTGGCGCGTGCAGTCCGGCCGCGCCTGGAGCCAGCGCAGGGCGGCAACGAAGTCCTCGGTCATCTTGGCGCGATCCACCTTCTGAAAGGCCTGCGCGCCCTTCTCGTCGTCGCCCGGATAACCGCCCACGCTGGTGAGACCGTCGGGCGCGAAGGCGATGAAGTGCGCCACGGCCAAACGGCGCGCGACGTCCTCGATGTAGGGATTGAGTCCGCGGTTCTCGTGAATCACCAGCACGCCCGGCAGCTTGCCGGCTGAACTGGCCGGACGCGCCAGGTAGCCGCGGATGCTGCCGTTGCCTTCCGGGGACGGCACGGTTGCGTAGTCGACCTTCAAGCGCCTGTCGTCCTTCGGGACCTGCTGGGCCCACGCATAGTTCGGCTGCAGGCTCTCCAGGATGGCGGCGGCCGTCAGGCCCGCGGTGGCGAAATGCCGGGCCTGGTCGAGGAAGCCGCGCCGGTCGAGTTCGCCGTGCACGTAACGGTCGAAGAGATTCAGCAGTTCCTGTGGATAGTCGCTCGCCTTTTTTCGCTCCAACATTGTAGTCCCTCCTTTAACCTGCATCCCGATCCGTGGCCGGGCACCGAACCGCGGCCTGTTTGAACCCAGCGGGGGAATCCCAGTCTGCGCGCCGGCCCGGTGGGGCGGCGGGCGTATTGCACCAGATTGATTGAGAGTATAGCGTGACCTTGGGAGGGCCGGGGAGCGCTCGCGGCCGGTCGCGGGACGGAAGTGGGGAATGGGGGCGTCCCTCTATGCCGGCGTCCTCGCGCTAGAGGACTCAGCGGCGCGACGGTATCGAGGGGAGCACGGATACCCGGGTGCTGTCCGCAGATGGCCGTTGACTCCTTAGCGTTTAGCGCTATACACTAAACTCGTGATTCGTTCGTTTCGGGACGCCAAAGTCGAGCGGTTGTTCCATGACCAGTTCTCGAAGCGATTTCAGGCCATCGAGAGGACCGCGCGCCGCAAACTGAACCAGGTCGACCGGGCCACCGGCCTGAGGGATCTCGCGCTTCCGGGCAATCACGTGGAAGCGCTCAGCGGAGATAGGACCGGTCAGCACAGCATCCGCATCAACGATCAGTTTCGAGTTTGCTTCGTCTGGCGGAACGGGGACGCTTACGAAGTTGAAATCACCGATTATCACTGAAGGGAAAACCGATGCCAAGAATGCTACCGCCCATTCATCCCGGGGAAACCATCAAGGAAGACGTCCTGGAGCCGCTCGGAATGAGCGTGAATCAACTCGCCAAGGCGCTGGCCGTCGATGCGGCGCGGTTGAATGAGATTGTCCGGGGCCGGCGAGGTGTTTCGGCAGATACGGCTCTGCGCCTGGCGCGGTATCTCGGGACGAGCGCCGAATTCTGGATGGGACTGCAATCGCTTTATGACCTGCGCGTGGCCCAGCAGGAGAGACTTGCGCGCATCAAACGCGAGGTCAGGCCAAAGTCCAAGGTGGCGTGACGCAGGTGAGGCGATGAGGCAGGGGTTAGCGACGCCGTGGGAGCGCGGGAACACACTTGCGGCGTCCGTGGCGGACGCCTTGGTGTCGCCCTCGGGCTGTGAGCTTGGTGGTTGTGCTCGGAGGTGAGTGGGCCTCGGTGTCCCTCGCGCACGAGGCGTTCGCCGTCCTTCCAGGGGTTTTCGCAGTGCAACGCAAGAACCGTTTCCCTGAAGAACGACCCGAATTTCTCCAACAACTCGCCATTTCGCGGTCGTTCTTTATTTCTATCGGTAGGCCGCAGGTCCATCGCGACTCCCTTTAGTCACGGCTCGGTAACAACACGAACAACCCGAAGAACCGCTCCTTGACAGTCGCGGCTCAGTAACACAATCGCGGCCCCATAACGCGGGCACGGCTCAGAAACGCAGGCGCGGATCATAACGCAGGTGCGGCGCGAGGTCGGGCGCGGGACGGCCGTTAGGGCAAAGTCCAGCGCAGGCCAGCGCGGACCAGGCGCGGCGCGCCGACGAGCGGCGTGGGGCTGTAACCGGCCACGATCACGCGGTTGAAGGCGTTCTCGACCTGGAGGTTGAGCGCGAAGCCGCGGGGCAGGGCCTGGCGCGCGGTGAAGTGCCAGACGGCGTATCCGGGGAGCAGGTAGTCGTTCAGATTGTCTTCGAACTGCAGGCCGCTAGCGCGCATGCCAACGGCGAGCAGCGTGGGACCGCGGTGATAGAGGAGTTGCGCGCTGCCCTGCTGTTTGGCGACCTGCGGAATGCGCTGGCCGGTGGCGACCCGGGAATCGGCCAGCAGCCAGGCGGCTTCAAGACGCAGCGGGCCGAGGTCGCGGGCGAGCTTCGCTTCGACGCCGCGGGCGAGAGCCGAACCAATGTTTTCGCGCTCCTGCGTGATGAGCAGAGGCGCGACGGATTGGGTGGCGTTGAGGATCAGGTCATGGAGGCTGTCGCGGTAGAGCGTCAGGGAGAGGCTGGTGCGGCGGCCGATCCAGTCGGCGCCGGCTTCGGCTCCGGCGAGCGTTTCGGGGCGCAGGTCGGGATTGGCGAGAGTGACGATGTTGCCGACGCGGAAGTCGCGATAGATCTCGTTGAGGGTCGGGGCGCGGAAGGCGCGGTTGGCCGAGGCGCGCAGGCGCAGGTGGCCGAAGCCCGCCGTCAGGCCGCCGCTGGGACTCCAGAAAGCCGTGCCGTTGGCCGCATCCTCGCCGCGGAAACCGGCGAAAAAACGCACGCGGCCGAAGGTGAGGTCGCCTTGGGCGAAGGCGCCGCCCTGGGTCAGCGTGCCGCCCGCAACCTTGGGCCCGCCGGGGAAGAAAACTTCTTTGGAGTAGCCCTCAACGCGACTGAAGTCGCCACCGGCGAGGAGGTCCCAATGCGAGCCGCCATGGCGCCAGTAGGCCGCGCCGCCAGTGCCTTCGGCAGGCACGCTTTGGGTGGAAGTGAGGCGTTCCACAGTGCGGTCCGCATTGATCGAGGAAAAGGTCGCGTGGAAGTTCTCGATCGTGTACCAACCCAGCGCGGAGAACGTATCGGCGTCGGATTGATGAGACCAGGCGGCGGCGAGCGTGCCGGTACCGGTGGAGTTCTTCTGAAGAACGGTGCCGTTATTGCGGTCCTCGGCGAGCACGTCGGCGCGCAGGAAGACGCGGTCGCGCGCGCCGATGTAATCCAGGCGTACAATGCCGGCGGCGAAAGCGACATCGGCGGGCCGGTCAACGGGACCATGGATCGAGTGCGGCACGATGTACCAGCCGCTGGTCAGGAAGTCGCGGCTGGTGACGGAGAGCGCCCAACGGCCGTGAAAGATGTACGACCCTCCGGCATCGATCTCATTGGTGCCGCGGTTGCCGCCTTCATAGGCAAAGCTCAAGTGGAGCGGGCTCGGTTCGCGGTCGAACAGGGCAATCGCGCCGCCCATGGCGCGGTCGCCGAAAAGGCTGGTGGCGGCGCTTTCGGAGATCTCGACGCGCTCCAGCTCGTCGGGCGGGACGAGCGTCCAATAGACCCAGCCGCCGAAGGGACTGTTCAAAGGGATGCCGTCCCAAAGAACGAGCGAACGGCTCGCGCCGGTGGAGCCGAGGCCGCGCAGGGAGACGCCCTGGGTGGTGGGATTGGCGACCAGGGACGAAGTCCGGCGGAAGAGGGTAAAGCCGGGGATCAGACGCAGACGATCGTCGATGTCCGCTCCCGGCGATTGCGCGATGGCGTCCGAATCGAGGACGGTGATCGGCGCAGGCGATTCGGCGGTGATGTTTTCGGAGACCGTGATCGAGGTCTGGACAGGCTCAGGAGGGGCGGCGGGCGGGGTCTGGCCGGGCGCCGGCAGTGGGGAAGCAACCAGGATGCAGAATACGAGCGGAGCTCCAAGCCAGCTCGTCGAGGCGGCCCGGTTGCGCGGTGAAGACGATGGCAACGGCAGGCTCAAGGTCGTGCTGCAGCGGGATAGCCCGGCCTCGCGCTTCGACCAGCGCGAGATACCTCAGAATAGCGTAGACATCGTCCTCCAGCGGGGTGAGGATCTCCCAGTCCTGGGTGCGGAAGTGGATGCGTGCGCCGCGGGCGGTCATTTGCCAGGCGAGGTAGGCGCAGGCCTCGACGGCGCATTCGAACCACTGCCGCTGGTCGAAGCCGGCCTCCAGGTCGAGGAAAATGGCGATGAGCGGGTCCTGATCGCGGGCAAATTCGCGGACCTGCAACGAGCCGGTGTGGGCGGTGGCGCGCCAGTCGACGTGCCGCGCGCTTTCGAAGGGCTCGTAGGGCCGGATGCGGTAGAAGTCGTGGCCGCGCCCTTGCAGCGACGATTCGGCTTCTCCGGCGATGCCGGCCAGCAACTGGTCAAAGCCGGGCTGTGGGTCGAGGCACGGGTAGACCACGACCTCGCGGTTCATCAGCACACGGATGCGCCGTTCGGCGAAGCCGAAGGGGAAGCGCGAGGAGAACTGAAAGCTGTCGCCGGCGTGGCTGCCGCGGCGTTCGAAGACTACGTCGAGAGTGGTTTCCAACTCCGCGCCGCCGGGGATGACGGGGAAGTAGACCGCGGTCGAGAAGACGCTGTCCTCCACGCCCACGACCTGCACGGAGAACGAGGGGATGCGGCGCTTGGCATTACGCAGCAGCAGCCGCGCGGGCGTCGTGCGCCGCGCGCTGATGTGCTCGGGCAGGCGGACATCTAGCTCGAGCCCCGCAATGCCGAGCCGGTTGATGAGTCCGGAGACCATGAACGTGGCCAGCATCGCGGCCAGGATCAGGAACAGCAGGTTGTTGGCCGAAGCGAAAGCGGCGAGGCCGGTCAGCAGCAGCGCGACGATGTACAACGCGCCGATGAGCGTGACGCGCTCGCGGACGCGGGCGCGGAACCAGTGGCGGATGCCGCGCTGCCAGGCGCGCCCACGTGGCGAAGGCGCCGGCGTGGCCGGGAGTGCGCGGTCGATGGGCGGCTCAGGCATCCGAGGCCATTCTAGCCCGCCAAAGGATGATCACGACATGAGCGTGAGGCGGTAAGCGCCCTCGACGGGCGCGTGGAGGAGCTGGCCTCGGATGCGCGCGGTGACCGCGTACTCCATCAATGGGACGGACGTGGCCGGGCATTCGAGCCAGGCTTCCCACGTTCGTCGGCCGAGGAGCTCGCAGGGCCGTTCGGTCCACTCGGCCGAACCCACGCGGGTGCGGAGGACGACGCCAGACACGTCGCCCACAGCCGGAACGATGGCCAGGAGGCGGACCTTTTCGCCGCGGGCGAGCATCGTCGGACGAACGGGGACGATGAGGCGCAGCGGGGTCTCGGTGTCTGGCGGGCCGATCGCGTCCGCGACGGATTGTTCGACCGCGGCGGGCATCCGGTCGAGGAACTCGGCCATCGAAAGCGGCAGACGGTCCAGGGCCAGACGCACGAATTTGTTCTGCAGCGAAGCCAGCGTACCGAGGTCGTTGCGCGTGGCCACCGCGCCATGGAAGCGGAGGATGGCGTGCCGCACTTCCGGCGCGAGCTTCAGCCAGATGGGCAGGCCCTCCGTCTCGATTAACGATTTCGCCTGGGCCGGCTGTTTGGCCGCGCGCAGCTCCTGCGCGCGTTGCAACACGGCTTGCAGAGCCTGCGCGTGAATCCACGCCTCGGCATAGTGAACCATGAATTCGATATGCCGCGTCACGTGTTCGAGACGGTCCTGCTCCACCGGCGGCGCGGAGTCGGTGAGGGCGCGCAGATCCGCGGCGACCTGTTGCTGCGACGCGCGCACTGCCGGCGAGACATGCGACGAATTCCAGTATTGAAAACCTTCGGCGTAGTCGCCGGAGAACTCGTTAGTCACGACGTGGCCGTCTTTGATGACGTCCGTGCCGGTGCGGAGCAGCTTCTGTTCCTTGTCGACGGCGGCGAGGATTTCCCCATAGCGCCGGGCGCGCTCGCCGCTGGCCTGCGAGCGGGCGTAGGCCGCGAAGTGCGCGGCGGGCTCGTAGTTTTTATCCCACATGGCGCGGGCGAAAAACGTCGCCGTCGGGTCAACGATGCGATGCCGCCAGTGGATCCCGAGCATACCCTGGCAACCATAGCCGGCGGCGAGATCGACGTCGCGTTGGAAGCGGTTGACGTGGAACTGCGCGAGCCACATGGACGGGTCGTCTTCGAGCCAGGGGATCGGCCAGCGCTCGCGCGAACCGAGCTGGCCAAAGACTTCGTGCACCGGATCCCATCCCAGCGTGTCGCTGAGACAGGAGAAGACGATGTCCTCGGGCAGGACCATATGCAAGTCGGCGAAATGGCGCGCGACGCCGCCCCATCCGCTGATGACCAGGCGCTTGGCGGGCGCGTGGCGGCGCAGAAAATCGTGGGCCAGATTGAAGGCCGCCGTGGGCAACGGGATGCCCTCCTTGCGGCTGTCCCAGTTGGCGCCCTCGTCCTCCCACAGCCAGACGTGGTCGACGTCGGGATAGGCGGTCAGAAGCTGGTCGAGGCGCGCCTCGAGAAGTTTACGGCCGGTGTAGGAAGAAGGATCGAAGCGCGGACGGCGGCGCGGATCGGCGGAGCGGGCTTCGGGCGGCAGCGCGCGATAGGTTTCGTCGGGGATCTGGTACGGTTCGAATCCGACGCCGGTGCGCAGGCCGAGTTTCTTGGCGTAAGCCAGGGCGCGCCCGAGCATCGTCCGGGTGCGCTCGGCGATCTCCCACGGATCGCGGCCCAGCCGCGTGGCGTCGGAACCGAAGACTTCGCCGTCGAAGTAATTGGCCGAGCCCATGCCGTAGCGCGACGTGCGCTGGGGCAGGTAGCCCCAGCGGTTGGAGGCTGTGTTGTCGAGGTAGGCGAGATGCCCGGCGCCGGCGAATTCGAAGTTGAGATAACTTTCCGCCCACTGCTCGCCCTGGGTGTAGACGTGCATTCCGAAAGTGTTCATGCGCATGCGCAACATGGATTCGAAATAGGCGCGGAAATCCTCTTCGTTGTAAATCGTGATGCAATTCAGGAAATCGGGCCAGGGCAGCAGGCCGCGCACGGAGAAGCGGGGCGTGGAGAGCCAGGCCTGGCCGTCCGCGGGCACGACGAGTTCGCGCGCGGGCGCGGGAGGATAGTTCTCGCCGTCGATGCCGAAGACCGCGCCCTGGCGTTCGAGGAATTCGTAGACCGCGAAGAGCAGCGCGCGCGCAGTGGCAGCGCGGAGCGTGACGGTCGAGTCGTGGGCGCGGATCTCGAAGCTCTCCTCGTGCGGCAGGCCGGTAGCGTCGATGCGCAGCACGATGCGGCGGTCGCCGGGACGCGGAGTCTCGCCCGCCGCCAGACGCGCTTCAGAAGGCAGACGTAACGACAGCAGCCCGCGCAGCAGTTCCTTCGGCGCCAGCGCGCCGGCGTGGCCGGCTTCGATCAGGACGCGAGAACGGGTCTGGCCTTTCAGGGGCCACAGCGCAACGCCCAGCAACAGGCTGCGCTCGAGAAACGATCGGCGTGTGTCAGATGCGGCCATCGGATAATCCTCTTGGCGGACATCCTATCATCGCGGGCTGCGTGGGCCGCTCGTGACCTGTCGCGGAGAAATCGTTACCATGCGCCAATCCGCTTGCTGCCGCGCGCGGCTCAGCGGCAGTTGGGAAACGGCGTGACAACCGCTCCTTAGCAGTCGCGGCTCCGTGACGTCGTTCCCGCGACCCGCTAGAACAGCGCCGTCTGCTCGCCGGCCGCGACGACGCTGATCGCGCGGACCACCCGCCGATAGGGAATCCCGGCGAAATCCGGGAAGGCGATCCACTGCCCGTCGCGCCACGAGGAGTAATACCAGCGCGCCAGCAGCGCGACGTGCTCCTGCCGCTCCCGCACGGTCGCGTGCGCCGGCGGCAGGCCGTGCACGATCTCCCGCAGCCGCCGGTCCATCGGGATCATCTCGCTGCCGGACGCCACGCCAAACGCGGCTTCGGGCAGCCACACGCCGCCGGCCAGGAATCGCAGTGCCACCGTGCCCGCGTCCACCGACGGCAAAACCGCAACACCGCACAAATGTTCCAGCTCCGTCGCCAGTTCGTCCCTCAGTTTCAGCACCTGCTCTACCCTCTGGTAGCGCTCATGCTGCCGCCGCGCCTCTTCAAACTGCAGCTCTTCGCTGAAACGGTCGCGCGCCGCGGCGATGGAGTGCAATTGCGACTCGCCGCCCGTCACCAGGAACTCCACCAGCCGGTTCACCTCGCTGTGGTACTCCTCCGCCCCGACCACTTCCTGGCACGGCCGCAGGCAGCGCATCATCTCCCCGTAGATGCACCCCGGATGTTCGGGCGAAGGCGACAGATCCTCCTGGCAGCGCCGGATTTGAAACAAATCGAGCACTTCCTGTTCGAAGCGCTCCGCCGCCGCCCGCGTCCGGAATGGACCGAACTGGCAGGCCCGCGATCCGCTCAGCCGGTTGGTCACGGTGGTCCGCGGGAACTCATTGGCCACGAGAACCTTCACGAAAGGCGCCGGCCGGAGACGCACGAGGCGCTCATAATCGCCGGCGAAGTGCCGCCGGGCGAGGCTCGTAAAACAGCAGACTGGTTTCGAGCTTCGAAGCCGTCAGCCGGTACTCCACGCGCCCGGCAATATCCCGCAGGTTCAGCCGGCGCAAGGCCGCGCCCTCCTGGCCCAGCAACCGCTTCAACCGCCGCCGCAGAAACCCGGTTCGCGACAGGTACGGCCGCGCCGGCTCAGCGCCCTCCTTCGGCCATATCAGGAACACGGCCGGCCGATCCGGCGCTGCCGCGAGTTCGCGGTCGAGCGACGGTCCGATTTCAAATACGCCCGCCCTCATCGACTCATCCTTGAGGCGCCGAATGGGACTCGATTGCGGGGCGCACCGGCGCGCTGCGCGGCACGGCCATCCTGTTACCTGGACTCACGAATTCGATTTTACCCGGGGCGCTGCCATCCGCTCTTCTGCCGCTGATGAAGCGGCGGCTTCCCTGCCTCGCCACCCACGTCCCGCCCCACGGCGGGCGTTCAGGCGAAACGCTCTACCGCGCCGCGATCGGGAGCGTGTTCGACCACCAGCTCTTCGTCCGTTTTGACGATCAACATCACCGAGCCGGCTACCATCCGCTGGTAACCTTCCGGCATCGGCGGCAGTTTGGCGAGCAGCTCCGGCGGGGGCGGCGCCAGGCTTCTCGCAGCGATTTCGGTGAGCTTGGCCCCGCGATGAATCTGGCTCATGATCGCGGTTGGAACGGCCACGGCCAGGTGCCGGCCCTGTTCCAGCGCATCCTGGAACCAGTTCACCACCAGCCGCACTTCAGCCTTGGTGAATTGAGGGTAGCGGAACCAGTAGGGCGCCGCGACGGTCTTTTCGATGGGCTGCCTGGCCTTTCGCTTCTTCGGTGTCTGCACCTCGGCGCACAGCGCGCACGCACACACCAGAACCGCCACCAGCAATCGCCGCATGCAACTACACTATCAGATCCTGTTATTCGTAACGCAAGGCATCCACCGGGTCCAGCCGCGCCGCTTTCGTCGCCGGCCACAGCCCGAAGAAGACCCCAACCCCAACCGAGACGCCGATCCCCAACGCCGCCGCCCACAGTGGCACGGAGGTCGGCAGGCTCGGGAAAGCAAGCCGCGCGGCGACCGAAATCAGCCATCCCAGCAGCATCCCCAGCAGCCCTCCCGAAAACGTCAGCACCACCGCCTCGGTCAGAAACTGAATGATGATGTCCAACCGGCGCGCCCCGACCGCCTTGCGGATGCCGATCTCGCGAGTGCGCTCGGTCACCGAGACCAGCATGATATTCATCACGCCGATGCCGCCGACCAGCAATCCCACCGAGCTGAGGACCACCATCACCAGCGCCGTCACCGCCATCACCGAGCGGAAGCTTTCGATCAGGCTCTCGGCCGTCGAGAGGCCGAAATCGTCCGGATCGCTATACTTCACGCGCCGCTGCTGGCGCAGCACGCCGCGCACCTCGTCCATGGTCTTGGCAATGTCCGCGCCCGGCATGATCTTCACCGTCAGCATGTGCTCCTTGGCCTGCGGATTGGTCTTGCGCATGGTCCAGTAGGGGATCAGCACGCGATTGTCCTGCTGGCCTGGGAACGAGTTGGCCGGGCGCTTCATGACGCCGAGCACCTGGTACTCGTGCCCGTCCACGTTGATCATCTTGCCGACGGGATCCTCGGTGGAAAAGAGGTTCTTCTCGACGTCTTCGCCGATCACAACGACCGGCATGCGATGCTGGTCCTCGAACTCGCTGAAGAACCGGCCGAACTTCATCTCGGCCATGCCGTTGGCGACATACCCGGCCACCGTGCCGCCGATCTGCGGCTGATAGACGTCGTTGCCTTTATAATGCACGCGGTGGATGAAATCCCACTGGCCGGAAGCGAACAGGTAGGGGCTCACGCCCTTGACCGAGGGGCAGCGCTCGGTGATGGCGCGCGCGTCCTCGATGGTCAGGTACTTGCGCTTCTCCATCTCGGGATCGCGGCCTCCAATATGCACGCCGGCCTGCCAGCGCGTCACGATGATCGAGTCTGTGCCGAAACTCGAGATGACACCTGTGACGGCGGAGTCGAAGCCGGTCAGAATAGAACCCACGCCGATGATCGTGCCGGTGCCTATGATGACGCCCAGCACCGTCAGAAACGAGCGCATCTTGTGGCCCCGAATGGCGTCCAACGCCAGTTGGATGCCAGCCCCCAGCAGCGCGAGTTCGCGTTTTCTCCTGCTCATCCGTTACTTCTCCGCCCGCAATGCTTCGATGGGGTCAAGCTTGGCCGCCTTCTGCGCCGGGTAAATGCCGAAGAATAGTCCCACCGTGGCCGACAGGCCCACGCCGACGAAAATGGCCGTGCGCGGCAACTCCATCGGCACCGGCGTGGCGGTTCTGACGAGAACGGCGATGGCCCACGCGATCGCTACGCCGATCAACCCGCCGCAGCCCGACAGCACCGCGGACTCCACCAGGAACTGGCGCAGGATATCGACCTTGCGCGCGCCCAGCGACTTGCGGATGCCGATCTCGTGCGTCCGTTCCGTCACCACGGCCAGCATGATGTTCATGATCACCACCCCGCCCACCACCATGAACACCGAGACCACCGCCATCGCCGTCGCCGCTATCGCCTGCGTGATCGTCTCCCACAGCCGCATGATCGATTCCGAAGTTAGGATCATGAAATTGTCACCCTGTCCGGGCGGCAGATGCCGGTGCGCGCGCATCAGCACCTTGACCTCCTCCATCGCCTGCTCGAGGTGCTCCTGGTCGATGGCCTGCATGTTGTAGCTGATCCAGCGCCGCGAACCGTACATCTTGAAGAACGATTGGATCGGGATGTGGACGAAGTTGTCCTGCGACTGGCCGAAGACGTTGCCGATGCGCTTGGCCACGCCGATCACCTCGAACGGGCGTCCCTCGATCTCAATTGTCTTGCCGATCGGGTCGCTATCCGCGAACAGCTTCTCCTTCAGGTCGATGCCCAGAAACGCGACCTGCCGCCGGTTCTCGTCCTCGCCTTGCGTAAAGTAGCGCCCCGTCGCCACGTTGACATTTTGCAGCAGCGCGTTGTTCTCCGTGCCGCCGTGCAGGTCCGCGCTGTCCTCGTGCAACGCCTTATAGGTCACCTTCGCGCTGGTCTGGCCGTCCATACCGATCTCTTTGATCAGCTTGGCCTGGTCCTTCAGGAACTCGTATTCCTCCACGTTCAGCTCGGGGTTCTTCTTCAGAAACTCGAGAAACTTCTTGGGGTCCCAGTCGCCCAGAAACGCGAACCGCACCACCACGAATCCACCGGCTCCCATGTCGGCGATTTTTTCTTCCACGTACACATTCATGCCGTGGATGATCGCCATGACCGCGATCAGCGTCGTGGTCGACAGTATGATTCCGAGAAGAGTCAGGAAACTGCGCAGCTTGGAGCCGCGCAGCGAGTTGACAGCCAGCTTGAACGACTCCGCGATCGAGGCGCGAGAATTCATCTATCTTCCAGACGAGAAACAGGCCCGCTTTGTTCCCCATCTGCCTCCTGCATGCGGTTTAGAATCCACTCCCCCACCACCTCATCCGCCCAGAATCGCGGCCGCTTCCGGGATAGGAAGCCCAAATGCCCGCCATGCTCCGGCGCCAGGAGGCGCAAATGGGGGTTGGAACGGACCTCCGGCCCCTCGAAGATCCCGAACGGAATCATCGGATCGTCCTGCGCCTGCACGAGCAGGGTCGGAACCCGGATTGCGGGCAGAAAGCGAATCGCCGACTGCGTCCGGTAGTAATTCGCCGCGTCGCCGAAACCGAACGCCGGGGCCGTGACACGGTCGTCGAATTCGTAGATCGTCCGCACCCGCTCCAGTCCGTCCAATGGGAAACTCGCGCCATCGGCCGCATGCTTGCGCCGGTAGCGCTCGCACAATTTCTTCACAAACCGCCGTTCATAGAGCCGGTTCACGGGCTTCCCGATCGCTTCGACGCACGCCCGCAGATCGATCGGCGTCGAGATCGCGCACACGCCTGCAATCAGGCCCCGCGCCTGCTCCCCCAATTCCCCGGCCAGTTTGAGCACCACGTTTCCGCCCAGCGAGTACCCCGTCACGAACAGCGGGCCCCGGCCTTCCGCCTGAAAACGCCTCAGCACTGCCAGCATATCGGCGGTCAGCCCCGAGTGGTACAGCGTCGGCGTCAGGTGCTCGCTCCCGCCGCAGCTCCGCATGTTCATCCGGTGCACCGCCAACCCCAACCCGGCCAGCCGCTGCGCCATCGAAACCATGTACCCGCTGCGGCTCGACCCCTCCAGCCCGTGCATCAGCAGCACCTCGCCGCGCACCCGCCCCGCCGGCCGGTTCTCCTCCACCAGCACGCGCGTGCCTTTCTCGGTCGCGTACAGCACGCTGCGCGTTGGGAAATGCGTCTCGTCGATCGCCCGCCGCCAGTAGTTCCCGGCGACGGTCAGAATGTGGGGATTGCGGAAAATCGGCGCAAACGGGCCCAACTCATTATTGTAGGAGGTTGCGCTCCCTCACGCCTCCCGGGCGGTCTTGCTGAGCCGTCTTGCCGAGCTGTGACCGTTGTTTCTGAGCCGCGACCGTCAGGGAGCGGTTCTTGCGTCGTGATCTTCGCGTCGTTTCCGGGCCGTGACCAAACGGAGCGGTTCTTCGTGTCCTAATCGCCGTCCTCGTCGCGGTCCACTGGCAACCCATCGCTCGTTTTTCGCGACAGATCCTCCGCCAGAATGATCGCTTCGGCCAGATCGCGCATCGGCCGCCGCAGCCGCCGGCTCTCGTTGCGCAGCCGCAGGTAGGCCTCTTCCTCGGTCACGTTGAAGCGATATTGCAAAATGCCCTTGGCGCGCTCCACCAGCTTGCGCGTCTCGAGCTGCCGCTTCATCTCCTGAGTCTCTTCCAACAGCCGCGCGTTCTCGTCCTGCAGCTTGGCCCGCCCCATCGCCCCGCCCATCTGTTCGCCAATGAAGGTCAGCAGCGAGACTTCCTCGACGGTGTGGTCGTGCTTCTCGCGGTGGTGCACGTTGATCACGCCGATCACCTCGCCGACGCTGATCAGCGGTACCGAGCAGAATGCCTCGTAGGTGTCCTCCACCAGCGGATCGAAGCGTTTGAAACGGTAATCCGCCGCCGCGTTCGAGCTGAGCGCCACCACCGACTTATGTTCCACCACCCAGCCGGTCACGCCCTCGCCCATCTGCATGCTCAAATGGCCCAGTTCGCCGGCGTGCGGCACCTGCGACGCCCGCAGCACGATCTCGCTCGTCTCCTGGTCGATCAGGTACACCAGGCACGCATCGCAGTCCGTCGCCTGGACCGTCAGGCCGACAATCTCGCCCAGCATCTCGTCCACGCTGCGCTCGGAACTGACGATACTGCTGATCTTGTGGAGAATCGCCACTTGGCTGCTTTTCGGTTCGCTAGACATAGTGCTCGCTGCCATACTGCTTCCGACCTGTAGCATACGGTCCGTCCCGCGAGCCCTGCAATCGAAAGTTTCTATCGCTCCCATTGCCCCCGCCGCGCTCTCATCCTGAACGATTTAACGGTCTGTAACAAAAACCGCGAGGCCGCGCTTTCCGGTTGGACTTGAACCGCCATCCCCTGTGTTCCCGGCGGTTGGAACAGGCCTGGTTCCCGCGCCCAGCATGTAAACTGAGTGCTTCGTGAGTACGCGCATTCCATGGGACGAGCTCAACGCCGAGCAGCGCCGGGCCGTCGAGGCCTGGGACGAGTGCTTGCTAGTCATGGCCCCCGTCGGCACCGGCAAGACCAGCGTCCTCGCCTGGCGCGCCGCCAACGCCCTGCTGCACGGCGTTGACCCGCGCGCCGTCCTCTGCCTTTCGTTCACCAATAAGGCCTCCCGCCAGATGCGCGCCCGCGCCGCCGAGGCGCTCGGCGACGAGGCCGGCCGCGTCACCTCCCGCACCTTCCATTCCCTGTGCGCCCTGATCCTGCGCGCCGATGCCGGCGCCCTCGGCATCGACGCCGATTTTCTGATCTTCGACGATGAGGACGCGCGCTCACTCGCCTCGGCCATCGCCGCGCGCATGAGCGTGGCCGCTGACCGCCGCGAACCTCTCGCCCTTTTTCTCTCGAACGCGCTGCAGGAGGTCCGCCTCGCGCCTTTTTCCAGCCGCACCGGCCGCGACCCCGAGGAGCACTTCGCCGACATTCGCGCCCGCGGCGCGCCGCCCGGCTTGCGCATTCCTTCGGGCTTCCGCTTTGCCCGCCTGCACGCCGAATACGTCCATGCCCTGCGCGAAAACCACGCCCTCGACTTCGCCGACCTGGTCATCGGCGTCAACCGCCTGTTCCAGTTCCACGCGCCTGCCCTGCGCCGCTGGCAGAGCCGTTTCCAGTGGATCCAGGTCGATGAAGTGCAGGACACCAACCTCAGTGAGTACCGCATCCTGCGCGCCCTCGCCCTGCCCCACCGCCGCCTCTCGTTCTTCGGCGATGTCGACCAGACGATCTACGAATGGCGGGGCTCGGTGCCTGCCGCAATCCTCACCGCCTACCGCAAAGAATTCGCGCCGATCGGTGAAATCATGTTCAATCAAAATTACCGGTCCACGCGCGCCATCCTGCGCGCCTGCGCCGGCGTCATCCACGCCCTGGAGGGAGCCGTGACGGAAGAGATCGTGCCATGCACGGCCGAGGGTGCGCCCGTCACCCTGCACGCTTGCGCGACTTTGAAGGACGAGGCCGCCTGGATCGCCGCGACCATCGAGGAACTGCGCCGCAGCGACGGCGTGCGCTGGTCCGACTGCGCCGTTCTCGTCCGCAGCAACTTCAACGCCCACGACCTCTCCCAGCACTTCCAGCGCCTCAAGGTTCCCCATCTCCCCGTCGAAAACGTGAAGTTCTTCGAACGCCTCGAGGTCAAGGACGCCATGGCGCACCTGCGCCTGCTGCTCAACCGCAACGATACCCAGAGCATTCTCCGCTTCCTCGAACGCCCGCCCAAGGGCATCGGCGAAGCGGCATTGCATGCCCTTCGCGGAGCGCCGCGCGACGCCGGCCTCAACCTCGGCGACCTGCTTTTCCCTTCAACCTTTGAATGCGGCGAGCCCTACGCGCCACTGCTCGACGCCTGGCACGACGGCCGCGTGACCGTCTTCGATTTTGAAACCACCGGCCTCGATCCTTCCCAGGACGAGATCTGCGAGATCGCCGCCCTGCGCCCCGCTGCGCCCGGCTCGGCTGAAGCCCCACTGCGCTTCCATCGCTATTTGCGCATCTCCCGGCCCGTCGGCGAGTCCCAGCAGATCCACGGCTACTCCGACGAGTTTCTCGCGGCCCACGGCGAGCCGCCCGCCGAGGTCCTGCGCGCTTTCCTCGATTTCACGGGCGCGAGCGTTCTCGCCGGGCACAACGTCAACGGCTTCGACGTGTACTTCCTGCGCAGCGCTCTCGCCCGCTTCGAAATCGACGCCCCGCCGCCGCTGTGCTTCGACACGCTCGACATCGCCCGCCGCTTGTTCCGCGATCTGAAACGCTACAACCTCGGCGCCTTGAGCACTCATTTCCAACTCGGCCTCGAACACGCCCACGAGGCCCACTCCGACGTCGTCGCCACCGCCGCCCTGCTCGACGTGCTGTGCCATAAGTTGGAAGAAACCGCGCCCGCGCGCCGCGCCGCTGTCAGCGAAGCCGCGGCCCGCTTTCAGCCGCTGGCCCTCAAGGTCGAGCGCTGGCGCGAGCGCATGCGCGTCGAGCGTCCTCCGGAACTGTTAGAACGAATCCTCGACGAATCCGGCCTGGCCGAGTATTATCAGCAGGACCGGCGCGAGCCCATGCGCGTGGAAAACCTGAAGCAGCTCGTCGCATTCTGCCAGCAGTTCGACGATCCCCTGCTCCCGTGCGAAATGGCCTACCGAGAAGTCGTCGAAAACGTCACCCTCGCCACCGACCTCGACCGTCAGGCCGCCCTCGACGACAAGCTTGCCATCCTCACCGTCCACCAGGCCAAGGGCCTCGAGTTCCCCGTCGTCTTCGTCGCTATGGCCATCGACGACAACTTCCCCAGCTCACGCAGCAAACGCGAAGGCCGCCTCAGCGAGGAGCACCGCCTGTTCTACGTCGCCGTCAGCCGCGCCAAAAGCCGCCTCTTCATTTCCTGGTTCGAACGCGACCAGCGCGGCAACCGCACCACCCCCAGCCGCTACGTCGCCCACGTCCGCAAGACCCTCGACCCGCCCGCGCAACTCTGACGCCCGCTGTGTTTTGAAGCCCTCTCCCTTCTTCACTCCCGCTCTCACGCATCGGCCTCCGCCACGCCTGCACGCGTGTAGACGGGGAGCGCGCGGCCATCGTTGTTACCACGCCGCGACCGTGACGGAGCCGCGACTGAAAGGAGCGGTTCTTCGCGTTGTGACGAGTTGCGAGGAAGAGATGCCGGATGGCTCGCGGCCGGGAGCGACTGGGCAACGATTTCCCAATTTGTCATTTTTCCCCTTTTAGAATCAATTGGTTAGAAACCGAGTTGGGCAAAATTGCCCAATTGACCCGGCGCGAGCGCTGAAAATTCCGAAGGCGAAGGACCGCAGGGAGCGGTCTTGTGTTGTGACGGAGCCGCGACTGAAAGGAGCGGTGGCCCAAACGAGTAGTCTCGGCGAGGACACAACCGAACACCGCTCCTTTCAGCCGCGGCTCCGTCACGAGGCATGGGCCGGCTCCCTGACGGCGAGCGGCTCTGAAACTGGCGGCGCGACACCAAGGCGTCCGCCGCGGACGCCGCAGTTGTGTCCCCACGCTCCCAACGCGACCCTAAGCCACGCCCCTATCTCGGCTTGCCCACCATCGGCACGAACATGACCGGATACTCGTTGCGACTGTGGATTCTTCCCGACAGGTCTTTATCGATGACTACCAATTCCTGCCACTCGTCCCCCACCGGCGCCACCAGCCGCCCGCCCGGCCGCAGTTGCTGAATCAGAGCCGGCGGCACATCCGGCGGCGCCGCGGTGAGGATGATGCGCTCGAACGGCGCCTGCTCCGGCCAGCCCAGCCAGCCGTTCCCGGAGCGCACCGTGACGTTCGGATAACCCAGCCG
Source organism: Terriglobia bacterium (assembly GCA_963838205.1). Lineage (GTDB taxonomy): Bacteria > Acidobacteriota > Terriglobia > Bryobacterales > Bryobacteraceae > CAIVVT01. The sequence goes on from CAWIQF010000007.1 coordinate 179,621, forward strand.
CGGCAGCAGTTCGCGCGCCGCTGCGGCGAGCCCCTCCACGATCTCGATCGAGTACACCTGCCGCGCCAATTGCGACAGGATCGCCGCCTGGTAGCCCGACCCCGTGCCGATCTCCAGCACCCGGTCGCCCGGTTGCGGGTCCAGCAGTTCGCTCATCGAAGCCACGATGTACGGCTGCGAAATCGTCTGTCCATGCCCGATCGCCAGCGGGCAGTCCCGGTAGGCGTCGCTGCGCTCAGACTCTGGAACGAACAGGTGCCGCGGCGTCGCCCGCATCGCCCGCAACACGCCCGCGTGGCGCACGCCCCGCGCCTCGATCTGTTCCCGAACCATCTTGTCTCGCGCCGCAACCGGATCTTCCACGGCCAGCCTCGCCCCTCTCGCAAACCGCGACACGAATTGCCACCCCGCCACGACTCCAGCGGAATACAGCAACATCCTGCGCCATCGCATCACGCCGCTCCGCCCCTAGCATAATCCCGTTTGGCCGGTTTGATATGCCGCAATGCGCCGTGACTTCGAACAGTCGCCAATCGCCGTTTCTTTGAACATCCGCCCTAGCCGTCGATGCCCGCCAGCCGCACCACCAGCATCTCGGAGCCGATGAAGATCGCGTCCCGGATGCGCTCGGCCGTCTTGGCTTGCTCCGCCGGAGTGCCATCGACGAACACCAGCCGCATCCGCCGCGTGGCGCGGTAATTGCGCAGCGCCGCGGCGCACTCGCGCGAGTGCGCCGGCCGCCGCGCCAGGTCGAGCACGACCATCGCCGGCTGCTGGTCCAACACGCGCCGCACGCCGCGCGCGCCGTCCTCGCACTCCATCTCCACGGCCCACCCGGCCGCGCGCAGCGCCGCCGCACGCTTCTCGGCCGCCTCAGCCTGCCATTCGAACAGAAACAGCCTGCGCTCCATACCTCGGATCCTCCCGCTCAATCACTCCCTCGTTCGAGGACGCCCGCTTCGCCCCTGTGAGAAATGCGCGCTGGCGCCGCAACCGCAACGCCCGCCGCTCGACCAGCGACTCTAATCGACTTTCGCACACCACCCGCCGCGCCCGCGCCCCGTTGCGGCGGGCCGCCTCGCGGTGATAGCGTGGCCGCGGGAGAATCTTCGATGTCCATGACGCGCAGAGACTGGATGACACTCGCAGCCGCCTCGCCGCTCGCCGCGGCCACGGCCAATGCAAAGACGAAAGGCTACGCCCCGCGCATTGCCTGCGCCTGTTACGTCTTCGAGCAGGACTATGCCAAGCGCAATCAGAAAACTATCGATCATGTCGACGCCATCTTCGCCACCTTTAAACAGGCCGGCTACCGCGCCGTCGAGCTCATGTCGGGCTACTTCCCCGCCAGCGGCTCCGAGCGCACGCTGGCCCTGCTCGACCAGCACGGCCTGATCATGCCCATTTGCTATATTGGCGGACCGATGCACGACGACCGTGCCCAAGCCACCATCGACGCGGCCCTGGCCCTGGCCGCCCGCGTGAAGCCCCATAAGCACGTCGAAGCGATCAGCTTCAACTGCGATCCCAAACCCGACCACACCGCCAAGACCGATGCCGAACTGAAGGTCGAGGCCCAGGCGCTGGAGCGCCTCGGTGCCGCGCTGGGCCGCGAAGGCTTGCGCCTGCTGGTGCACCAGCACGCCCCCGAAATGGCCAATCACTCGCGCGAGTGGCGCTACTTCGTGAACAACACGACCGCCAAGAACGTCGGCCTGTGCCTCGACACGCACTGGGTCTACCGCGGCGGCGATGACGTCATGCAGATCCTCCGCGAGGCCGGCCCGCGCCTCGGCGATATGCACCTGCGCAACTCCCGCGGCGGCGTTTGGCTGGAGGAGCTCGCCGACGGCGACATCGATTACTCCGCCGTGGCCGCCGAGCTCGAGGAAGTTGAAATACCGCGGCTGGCTGAGCGTCGAATTAGCCTGGGACGCGAACACCCAATTCACCCGCGACCTCGGCGAAAACCTGCGCCGCAGTCGTGAGTACGCGGAACGAGTCTTCGGCGTGAAATAGCCGCGTGGAAGTGCGTGAACACGCCTAGCCCGTCTACTAGCTCCGCCGCCTGGGCTTTCACTTAAGGGAATCTATGTGTCCGGCTGGAATAAGACCGGAGGGGTGCCTTGATTCGGGACTGCGCCGAGATGATCGGCGACTCAATCCTGAAACTGGTAGACGGGATGTTCATCCAACGACTGGCCCCATGCGCGTTCATGACAAACCCAGGAGACTTCAAGAGAATACAAACCGAGAATCCGTCTGGGCCACAAGACGCCAGCGAGATTCTAGCCACACAAGCGATCGAGTGGGCCTCGGAAGACCCCGGCAGAGCGGGCCGTCTGATACCGGCGCTTCAGGGCCGGTATGATAAAAGATACGATGCGGTTTTTGATGTCCCTACTACTCCTCACTCTCAGTGCAACGGCGCAGGAAGCTAACACGTTTCGCGCCGCGCGTCTCAAACACGATCAAGCGTTGAATACCGATCCCAAATCGGGGCTATGGCGCGACGCGCCGGCGGTATTGTTCGACCGCGCCCCGGACGGCAAGGTCGTGCCCGGGCACCGCACCGAGGTCCAGGTCCGCTGGACTCCGCAGGCACTCTACTTCCTCTTCACCTGCCCCTACGAGGCCTTGTACCTGAAGCCTTCGCCGGACGCGGTCGGGGAAACCAACAAGCTGTGGGACTACGACGTCGCCGAAGTTTTCATCGGCGCCGACTTCGACCAGATCTGGCGCTACCGCGAGTTCGAGGTTTCGCCGCAAAACGAGTGGGTCGATCTGGACATCGACAGCCGGCACCTCGACGGCGACCATGATTTGTTGTGGAACTCGAACTTCACGCATGCCGTGCGCATCGACGCGACGAAGAAAATCTGGTATGCGGCCATGCGCATTCCCATCGTCTCGATTACCGCTAAGCCGGCCGCGAAAGGGTCCGAGTTCCGCCTGAATTTCTTCCGCATGCAGGGCCCGCCGCCGGACCGCAAGGCGGTGTGCTGGCGGCCTTCAGGCAAAGAAACGTTCCATGTGCCGGAAGCCTTCGGGCGTCTGCAATTAGGGGAGTAACGGGCGTGGCGGCGGAAGGCACTCTGAGAATTTCCCAGGTCGGACTGCGCGGCATCGTTGGGCCCGGCCTGACGGCGGGGCAGGTGCTCGATTTCGCGGCCGCTTTCGGCACGCTGCTCGATGCGCCGGGCAAGGTGGTGATTGGGCGGGACCCGCGCGCGAGCGGCGTCATGATCCGCGAGGGCGTGGTCGCCGGTCTGCTCGCCACGGGCCACGACGTAATCGATCTGGGCGTGGTTTCGACGCCTGTCATCCAGCATTCCATCGGCCGGCTCGACGCCGCGGGTGGCATCTCGATCGGCGCCAGCCACAACGCCGCGGAGTGGAACGCGCTGAAGTTTTTCGGCGCGCGCGGCACCTATCTCCCGACCAGCGAAGCGGGCGAACTGCTGGACATTTATCACCTCAAAAAATTCGCACTAACGCCGTACCAGACGATCGGCCGGCTGCAGCAGGACAGCGCCGCGATCGACCAGTATCTGGACGATCTGGCGCGTGTTTTCCGGCCCGAGCCGCTGAAGAAATTCCGCGTCCTGGGACCTGTCCCGTGATGCGGCCTTTCGGGTGGGGCACCTGGACATGGGCGCGGATGCAGACCAGCCTGGGAAAGTCCAAGGCCTTCTATTACTACTTCGATCAGCACCCGGATTATCCTGCCGATTCGCCGCAGGCCGGCCATGGTTCTCCGCACGGCATGGAAGTGGAATACGTCTTCGGGCATCCAACGGGCGGACCCTCGGGAAAGCCGAGCGCAACCGACCTGGTGATCTCCGACGCGATGGCGACCTACTGGACAAACTTCGCCAAGTACGGCGACCCGAACGGAAAGGGAATGCCCGAGTGGCCGGCATTCAGCGATGAGCAACCTGAGTTGATGTACTTCTCTGGAACCGCGCATACCGGGCCTCTGCCCAATCCGGAAGGGCTCAAAGGTTCTCGATGCCTACTTCGCCTGGCGCCGCTCGCCGGAGGGCGTGCGCGCCTCGTCGATTGAAGATGCCAAGCCGGCCAGCACCAACGTATTGGGCGCGCAGTATCCGCGCGTTCTGCCAGATCATAGCGTGGCTTTCCAGTTCAAGTCGCCGACGCTCAGTCGGTGGACGTAGACATCACCGGCAAGAAGTATCCCATGACGCGTGACAAGGACGGCGTGTGGAGCGTCGTTACTCCGCCGCTGGTTGCCGGCTTCCATTACTATGCGCTCGACGTCAATGGCGTCCGCATGAACGATCCAGGCAGCCATACCTATTTTGGCACTGGGCATGGATGTGAGCGGGATTGAGGTGCCCGAGGACGG